>NZ_CP116034.1:2727091-4090637 GCF_027945075.1 Chryseobacterium sp. CY350 | reverse complement strand
ATTTTATGCCCTGATTAATTTTGTGGTACTTGTTTTTATTAGGAAGACAAAGGTCTCATATTTTAATTTTAAAAAAAAATATTGCAGGTATTGATTATTAAAAAATATATTTGTATGTATAATTCAACCGTTTACATGATACACACAACACACTCATTACGAGTACGTTACGCAGAAACAGACCCTATGAAATATGTATATTACGGCAACTACGCCGCTTATTTTGAATTGGGTAGAGTCGAACTTTTCAGAAGCATAGGAATATCCTATGATGAGATCGAAAAACTAGGAATCTGGCTTCCGGTTTCCGATTACAATATTAAGTATTTAAAACCAGCTTTGTACGATCAAAAATTAGAAATTCATACCTATGTAAAAAAAATTCCGGGGGTGCGAATAGAATTTGAATACGAAATTTATAATGAGGAAAAAATAAAAATAACAGAAGCCCGCACTACCCTTTTCTTTTTACATGCAGAAACCAACAAAGTCATAAAATGTCCGGATTTTTTAATGAAATTGATTGAAAATAATTGGAAAGAAAATTAATTTTTTTTTCAGTTTCTGATGTACTGAGTTTTTTTCAGAGCTTATTTTCAAATTCCTATATTTGAAAATAATTCTTACTTATGATTTCTGTTTTTACTATTGTTGTCATACTGATTGTGCTTCTCATATTGGTTTACCACAAACTAAGCAGAAGAATCGATCTTCTGGAGAAACAGATTTCTGAACTTACCAAGAGTGATTCCCGTGAAGTAGAAAAAGTTTCCGAAGACAATATTGATGATCTTCCGATTGCGCAATTTAAAACCGAAATAAGATCTCAACACCACAAAGTTTCAGATGAGATTGAGGAAACAGAACCCAAAAAAGACTGGCTATCACCAGTATTTGATTTTTTAAAACAAAATGCGCTTACGATTATTGGTATTTTCACTCTTGTTCTGGGGATCGGATATTTCGTTAAATATGCAATCGATAAAAATTGGATCGGCGAAACTTCAAGAGCCGGGATAGGATTTATTGCAGGCATTTCTATCATCGCAGTCGGGCATTTTCTTAGAAAGAACTACGCCGTTTTCTCATCTATAATTACAGGTGGCGGTGTTGCTGTGCTTTATTTTACGACGACAATCGCTTTCAGAGAATACCATATTTTCTCGCAGAATACTGGTTTTCTCATCACTTGCCTGATTACCCTCGCCTCCGTAGGACTATCCTATTATTACAAAAGCGAAACGCTAATCATATTTTCCTTATTTGGTGGATTTTTAGCTCCATTAATGATCAGTACCGGACAAAGCAATTACATTTTCCTCTTTACTTATCTATCTGTTTTGAATATTGGAATGCTCTTTATTTCCTACCTTAAACAATGGAAAAGCATCGGCTGGATTGCCTTCGTACTCACAGCTTTTTATCTTTTTTTCTGGACCATGGAGAAAGCGGAATTTTCTGCAATTCTGTTTTACGTCATCACTTATATTATTTTCTATGCGTTTGCGCTTCAGAATTATTTCAGAAATAATGTTTTGAAGGAATTTGATATTTTAATGTTGATTTTAATCAATTTTTCTTCCATCGCAGGACTTGTTTTCATCTTCAACCAATTACAGCTTTTTCCGGCATCAGTATTTCCTATCATTTTTGCCGTTATTAATGCTATTGGCTTTTATAGAGAATATCAGAAAAAAGATTTTGGAATCAATTATTCAGTATTTACAAGCATCACAATAAGTTTAATAACGCTGGCTTTTGCACTTGAGCTAAAAACACATCTCATCACAAGCATTTGGGCAATCGAAGCAAGTCTGTTGCTATATATTTGGAAAAAAACCAACCACAAGCTCTTCAAGGTTTTCTTCTATATTTTGTTTCCTATGGTCATTGTCTCTCAAATGTTGACCTGGACGCAATATTTACATGTAGATTCTTTGCAAGTGATCGTAAATCCTGTTTTTATTACGAGTATAGTTGTTATCGGAAGCTGTTTTGCGAATCTGATTTTGCTACAGGACAGTTCTGATGTAGAAAAATCTGAGAACACCTATTATGAAAATCTCTTTAAAACTTTATCTTTTATTGTAATTTATTTTTCCATTTTATTTGAAATCATTTATCATATTTCCGATGAAAGTTTGGTTTTTATATTTATCATCGGTTTCCTTTTCACGATCTATTATCTATTTGTCTTAATCATTCTCGGACGAAAACTAAAAATCAGCAAGAGCTTCCAGACCGGAATGATCTATTTATTTCTGCTTTTCCTTTTCATGCATATTTTAACTTCGCAGGTTGCAACAGAGATAATCAGTAACAAAATTTTTACCGGTTTCTACTTTATACACTTGCTGTATATCTTGCCTTTTTTACATTTAATTTGTAAAATAATTCCGAATTCAGATTTTATCAAAGTTCACATTTCATATTGGGCAATTTCGCTACTTGTTATTTTAGCTTTCAGTTTCGAGTCATATCGTTTTTACATATTAATGAATGCTGAAAATCCAAATCAAATTTATGCGCTTCAAAATCACTTCAGCAGGTTATATCTGCCAATTATCTGGGCAGTTTTAGCGTGCCTGTTTATTTATTTTGGCCTTAAAAAAGAATTGCCTGAACTCAATAAAATAGGGTTTACATTACTCGGAATTATGATCATTAAATTATACGCTGTTGATATCTGGCAGATGGATAATGTCTCCAGAATCATTGCCTTCATTATTTTAGGAATCATCTTATTATTAAGTTCTTTCATGTTTCAGCGACTTAAAAACCTGATAAAAAACCTGGTTGACAAGAAAGAAGATTCTGATCAGAAAACATTCTAAATTATAAGGTTAAATCGAATATTTGTAATTAATTATTAATTTAAATTAAATTTTTGTTGACGATTTACAAAAAATAACTATATTTATCACGTTTTTAATACTTAAAATTTAGATCTCAAAAATGGTGTTTCCAAGTTAGAGATTACTTTTTTAAGTTGGCAATTTCTCCAAAAAAAATTATCTACATATGAAAAAACTTCTATATTCTCTATTAATCTTTGCTTCAGCAACATTATTTGCTCAAAAAAATCCTAACGTAAAATTTGCAATTTGTAATGATGCTGTGGGAACTGTAGCAATGTTTGATTTGAAGAAAGATTTTGTTCAAAGCGTAAATGTTTTTAAAACAAAATCAAATCTTCCACAAAATCTTAAGAAATTTGATTTTTTAGCTGACAATGGTTTGGCTGAAGTAAAATTTAAGAAAGATGTCGGAACATTAGATTTCATGACCTTAGGAAGCTACAATGCTCAGAGCGGCCTTCCACAAGACGCTTCTGTTTTCATCGAAGGATACGAATTTAAAAATCCTGATACTAAAATCTTTGCAGACATGATTGCAGATGCAAAAGTGGAAACTGTAGAAGGTAAAAAAGCTTTGGTTATCACAACCGTAAAAAAATAATTTTCACTAAATAAATACTAAAAAACGGATATTCAATTGAGTATCCGTTTTTTTCTTTAATATTTATCGTTCCATTTTTTCTTGAGTTCTTCGTAAATTTTCTTTTCGGTGGCATTATTTCCGGGTTCGTAAAATTTCTGATCTTTTATTTCTTCAGGCAAAAAATCCTGATTTACAAAATTGCCCTCATAAGAATGGGCATATTTGTACTCCTTACCATAATCCAGATCTTTCATCAACTTTGTCGGGGCGTTCCTCAAATGCAGTGGCACAGGTAAATTTCCTGTTTTTTTTACAAAAGCCAAAGCTTCATTAATTGCCATATAAGTAGAGTTGCTTTTTGGAGAAACTGCCAGATAAACCGCCGTTTCACTAAGCAAAATTCTAGCTTCCGGATTTCCTATAACATTAACAGCCTGAAAGCAACTGTTGGCAATCACAAGCGCATTCGGATTTGCCAAACCAATATCTTCAGATGCCAAAATAAGCATTCTCCTGGCGATAAATTTTATATCTTCACCTCCTGCGATCATTCTTGCCAGCCAGTACACTGCACCATTCGGATCGCCGCCGCGCATCGATTTTATGAAAGCCGAAATGATATCATAATGTTGTTCGCCATTTTTATCATACAGCGCCATCGTCTCCTGAAGCACTTCTAACACTTCATTATTCGAAATTTCTGTAGTATCTGAGTTAATAAACTGGCTGAGAACCAGTTCTACAGAATTGATCAGTTTTCTTCCGTCACCACCCGAATATTGTATAAAAGCCTGTTTTTCGTTGATTTTAAAATCTGTTTTTTCATCTTTATTAAATCTTTCAAGAGCGATATCGATTAATTCCTCAAGTTTTTCGTGAGTTAAAGCTTTTAAAACATAGACCTGACTTCTGGAAAGCAAAGCCGAAACTACCTCAAAACTAGGATTTTCTGTAGTCGCGCCAATTAAAACGATCCAGCCTTTTTCTACCGCATGAAGCAGAGAATCCTGTTGAGATTTGTTGAATCTGTGAATTTCATCAATAAAAAGAATGGGTGATTTTCCGGAAAAAAGATTTTGCTTTTTGGCTTCTTCAATTACGTCCCGTACATCTTTCACTCCGGAAGAAACCGCTGAAAGCTTAAAAAACTTCCGACCTGATTTCTCAGAAATAATTTCCGCAAGAGTTGTTTTACCTGTTCCAGGCGGTCCCCAGAGAATCAAAGAATTTAAAGTATCATTCTCCAGCATTTTCCTTATGGTTCCTTTTTCGCCGGTAAGATGTTCCTGTCCCAAAACTTCATCCAGGTTTTTCGGTCTCATTCTTTCGGCTAAAGGAGTATTCTGACTCAAAATTTTATGATTCTATTTTTTATATTTTATCTTCTCTCTTTCTTTCAGTAAAAATATTTGTTCATCTTTAGCTTCCAAAAGCTTTTTGAAAAAATCAATATTATTTACAGAATACTCTTCATTTACATATTCCGTAAATTCTGAATGCAAAGAAATTAGATCTCTAATATGTAAATTTAAGATATTTGATATTTTAAAAAGTCTATCTACAGTAAGTCTAGTCTTTCCAATCTCAATCTTCCTGTACGCTGCCATGGTAATATCAAGCTCATGGCCCATATTTTCAAATGTAAATCCTCTTTCTCTTCTACAGGTGGTAATTTTTTTAAGAATTTTTTCCATCTTCAGATCGTGTTAGATATCAAAAGTATAAAATAATTCATTAAAAGTAAAATTAATTTTACTAAAAGTAATTGTAGAGATTTTGCAATTGCAATAATATTGTATTTGTAAAACATAAGTGCACAGATTGTTTTTTTTTAATTTTTTAACTTTAATATCTTAAACAATGAAAAAAATTTTAACCGTAGGATTATTATCAGTAGGTTTACTTTCTATTACATCATTTGGACCAGAAAGCTCAACAGGAAAATTCATAGGTACTGAAACGACATATGGAACTTGTAATTCTTATAACGGACAAGGTGGAAGAGGAGTACAGTCTAAGACAGAAACTTTTTATTTATTTGGAATACCAATTAGTACAACAACAACTTTCGTTGATTGCCAAACTTCACTACAGCAATCAACAAGCCTTGAGTAACTAACTTCAGTGACTGGTAAAAAACCAGTCACTTTAAAATTTTCTTTATGAAAACATATTTTAGTTTCTTTTTTATATTTTCAACACTCTATTATTATTCACAAAAAATAACCGTTTTAGATAGCATAGATCATAAAACTATTTCCTATGTAGAGTTTATTGTCGACGGTAATTCTTATTTTTCTGATTCGTTGGGAACTATTGAATTAACAAAGAAAAATGAACAGCCAATATTTTTAAAAAAAAATGGATATGAGGAACAAAAGAAAGCAAATTATAATCGAATCATATATTTGAAACCTATTATTAAAGATATTGAAGAAGTAATAATTAAAAATAAAAAAAATGTAGAGTTTGCATCGAAATCTATAAATAAAAATACTACAAAACTACCTAATGATTTAACAATTGGATTCAAAATAAAAGGCAAGGAAAATATAAGTGGAAAATTGCAAAAAATTTCAATTCCTGTCAAAAGAATTTATGCTAATAATACATTATTAAAAATTGATTTTTACAACTTTGAAAACGACGTGATAGATAAAGAGATTCTGAATAATGAGAGTATATTTATAAACGTAAATGATTTAACTACAAAAAAAAACAATGTAATTGATTTACATAAATACAATATTCCAATCATTGGAAATATTCTAATTAGCATAAGAATTATTGATGAAACAGGGCTAACAGATAAAAATCTTAAAGAACCTTCAATTCAATTTTATAATTCAAAAGAAAAAGGAAATATTTATTTTTACAATCAATATTTAAAAGACTGGAAAATATTATCAAATGATATAAATCTTATAAGTTTTTCTTACACAATATCTTATTAAAACTTTTGTTAAGTTTAATATAAAAACTCGTTTATCTTATACGAGTTTTTGTTTTTTTTCTAAGTCTATATCTGAAATCTATAAACACATCAAATAATCCGACAAAAACCTATCTATGATTCTCAAACTTCTACCAATTTAAACTAATTTTCAATTTTTTAGCCTATTTTTGCAGTGTTTTGAAACTTTCAATCAATAAAATAGTTACAGCACCTTTGGTAATTTTAATCAGATTCTACCAATGGTTTATCTCGCCATTACTTCCGAAAAATTGCAGATACGAACCTACTTGTTCGCATTACATGGTAGAATCTCTTCAGGTTCACGGCATTTTTAAAGGATTTTGGCTCGGTGTAAAAAGAATTGCAAAGTGTCATCCCTGGGGCGGAAGCGGTTTTGATCCTGTTCCTCCAAAAAAATAATTATAACGATAAGAACTTTAAAAAAATAGAAATGAGCAATATTTTTTTCAGAATTTACCTTTTCATATTTGCAATCACGGCACAGGCATTTTTTGCACAAAACACTCCTTCCGGCTTATCGCAAGGAACTTTAAAAGTTAATTCCGCAGAAATTCCTGTCAAAATTTTCGCAACTTCAGAGCTTGCAGAACTTGATTCTTTTGCTAGTTTAAACACCAATAAAAATATGGTGGTAATTCTGAACAAATCGAATCTTGAAACTTCGCATTTCATGAGCAGTTCAATGATTTTGGGCAAATTTAAAGCAGATCATTATCAGTTTTTTGACAAAGATTTTAGACTTGTGGAAAATGTAAGTATTAATGAAAATAACATTGAAACTCTCAAATATGCAGTAAAATCTTCAAGTCCTGTTAAAGCAAACGATAAAGTTGAACTTGATACACCTTTTAAAATCTGGGATCCTTCAACCGGAATTCATTTAGGTCCGGTTACGTTACATTTTTACAGTTTAATGTTCATTTTCGCTTTTGGAATCGGATATTTCCTGATGACAAAAATGTATTCCATCGATGGTGTTGACACAAAATATGTAGAACCATTTTTCACGTGGACGTTGATAGGAACCATTCTGGGAGCGAGATTAGGTCACGTTATTTTTTACCAGCCGGAATTATTTAAAGAAGATTTCTGGAGTGTATTTTTACCGATCAGTACCAAAAACGGAATAAAATTTACAGGATTTGCAGGTTTAGCAAGTCACGGAGCAACACTTGCCGTAATTGTAACAACGCTGTATTATTCATATAAAATAGTGAAAAAAAATCCGCTTTGGGTTTTCGACAGATTAGGAATCGTTGTAGCAATTGGAGGTGCTTTTGTAAGAATGGGGAACTTTTTCAACTCTGAAATTATCGGAAAACCTGTTGATTCTTCTTCACCATTTGCTTTATTTTTCCCGCAACAGAGCAGCGAGTACGGAATCACTGTAACGCGCTATCCTACGCAATTGTTTGAAGCTGCAGGATACGTAACGCTATTTATAATTCTTTGGGTTTTATACAGAAAAACTGACAAAAAATTTCAACAAGGATGGTTATTCGGATTATTCTTTTTCCTTCTTTGGGCAATTAGATTTTCTGTAGAATTTCTTAAAATGCCTCAAGGTGATGAAGTTATTTCATTTGCGGGATTAAATACAGGACAGATTTTATCAATACCATTTATGATCGCAGGTTTGGTCATCATGGTCTATTCTAAAAATAACAAAGCTCTTCCTGAAACAGAAAAAACAGTTTAAAAAAATATAAAATATTATTGAAAAGTCACAACAGAGTTGTGACTTTTTTGTTTAGATCAAGGAAAACATTTCCCAACTCGCCAATCACATCGGTAGGAAGCATTGATTCTTTCGAAATTTTTTCAGCAGTAAGATCAGCAGCTTTCCCATGAAGCCAGACTCCTAATATACAGGCCGTTTCGGGTGAGTATTTTTGGGCTAAAAGTGATGTAATAATTCCTGTTAAAATATCGCCGCTTCCACCTTTTGCGAGACCAGAATTTCCGGTAATATTGTAAAATACTTTTCCTTCAGGAGTGATGATCTGCGTATGATGATCTTTCAAGACAATGAAAATTTGTAATTCTTTTGCTTTTCGTATCCCCAGTTCTACTCTTTTAAAAGAATTTTCAGTTTTTCCAAAAAGTCTTTCAAACTCTTTCGGATGTGGCGTGATAACAGAATTTTTGGGAATTAAATTGATAGTTTCCCGACTTTCGGAAATAATATTTAAAGCATCAGCATCTAACAGCAAGGGTTCTTTAACGTCGTTTAAAAATTCTATAAGGGCTTTCTTTGTTAAAATATCTGTTCCCAAACCTGGCCCGATTCCGTAAACCGTTTCTTTCTGAATTTCAATATTTTCTATACATTTTTCTCCGCCAGAAACAAACATCGCTTCGGGGCAGCTGGTCTGCAGAATTTCATATCCGCAGTTTGGTGCAACTGTAAATGTTAAACCCGTTCCTGTTTTTAAAGTTGATTTAGTTGCCAAAACTGCTGCTCCCATTTTACCGAAACTTCCGGCAACAATGGCGGCTCTTCCATAAGTTCCTTTGTGTGCAAAATCGCTTCGTGGTCTGAAGATTTCTTTGATAATTTCATCATCAATTACAAAATAATCGGTTGACGTTTCGTCGATATATTCTTTATTTAAATCTATATCTAAAACGATAACCTTTCCAGTAAATTTACCTGTTTCAGGGTGAAGAAAAGTACGTTTCCAGAATTGAAAACTTAATGTGTAATCAGCTTTTAAAATTGTCTGATTTTCTTCCGAAATCTGATCAGAAAACAGTCCGGAAGGAACGTCAATAGAAATCTTAACTTGTTTTAAATCATTGAGCGCATTGATTAACCAAACAAATTTCCCCTCTAATTTCCTAGATAATCCTGTTCCAAAAAGTGCATCGACAATCACTGTATCATTATCAAATTTAAATTTATCGATCGCACTAAAATCATAAATAGAAATACCTGAAATTTCCTTAACCTTTTCGTAATTGAAATGAGCATCATCAGAAAATTTTTCGTTTGATGAATCGATAAAAACATCAACATCAAAACCTTTTAGATAAAGCATTCTTGCAATGGCAAAACCATCACCACCATTATTACCGTTTCCACAAAACACTGCAAACTTGTGATGGTTTTTACAATAAGTAAGGATCCAGTCAACACATTTCTGCGCTGCTCTTTCCATCAATGCGATCGAAGTTATGGGTTCATTTTTAATAGTAAATTGATCTCCAGCCTTTATTTTTTCTGCTGTGAAAATTTTCATAGAATAATGTTTTACATAAATTTAATGATTAATTTTTAAAAATAATCTGATTATTATCTTAAAAAACTATCAAACTATGCACGATTCCTGTTTTTAAATTATAATTTTGTTTTAAACAATCAAAAAAATATAAATTATGGGATTTATTAAAGATTTTAAAGATTTTGCCTTTAAAGGAAATGTTGTCGATCTGGCGGTCGGTGTTATCATCGGAGCGGCTTTCAGTGCAATTGTAAAATCATTCGTTGATGATATTATCACACCCTTATTATTGAACCCTGCACTTGAAAAGGCAAATGTAAAAAATATTGCAGAACTTTCCTGGAACGGCGTAAAATATGGGAATTTCTTATCCTCAGTCATCAGTTTTCTAATTGTAGCTCTTGTTTTATTCTTTCTAATTAAAGGAATCGCAAGTTTAAGCAAAAAAGAAGATGCAGTAGTAGAAGCTCCGGCGGGACCTACCGAAGATCAGAAATTACTTATGGAAATCAGAGATTTACTAAAAAGCAAAAACAATATATAGAAAGAACCGCCGCAAATAAATTTGCGGCGGTTCTTTTTTGTTAAGAATTCAATCTTAATGAATCTGCAAAATACTCGAGATCTGCTCGGCCAAAGAGAGACCAATTCTGTCCTGAGCCTCTAAAGTTGCCGCGCCTGTATGAGGCGTAAGAGAAATTTTAGAATGATTCAAAATTTCTTTTGAAGGTGTAGGTTCATTAATGAAAACATCTAAACCTGCAAATTTCACTTTCCCAGAATCTAAAGCTTCAAGTAATGCAGCTTCGTCGATCACACCGCCTCTTGAGCAGTTTACGATTGCAACGCCATCTTTCATCATTGAAAACTCGTTTTTACCGATCATGAAACCTTCTTTCTGTGCCGGAACGTGAAGCGTAATGAAGTCTGAATGTTTTAAAACTTCCTGTAATGGCTCAGTTTCTATGTCAACGTTGATGAATTGTTTATTGTAAAATGTCACTTTAATGCTTGCTTTACCAATCATATTATCAGCTGCGATCACTCTCATACCAAGTCCTAAAGCTATTTTTGCTACTTCCTGACCGATTCTTCCCATGCCGACGATTCCGATGGTTTTACCTTTCAATTCTATTCCCGCCGCGTAAGCTTTTTTAAGTGAGGCAAATTCTGTATCGCCAACCACAGGCATTTTTCTGTTTGAATCTTGCAAGAATCTCGCTCCCGAGAATAAATGTGCAAAAACCAATTCTGCAACAGATTCTGATGAGGCTGAAGGTGTATTGATTACATGAATCCCCTTTTCTCTTGCGTAATCTACATCAATATTATCCATTCCTACCCCACCTCTTCCTATAATCTCTATAGACGGGCAATTGTCGATAATATCTTTTCTAACCTGTGTTGCACTCCTTACCAGGATTGTTTTGATCTTGTGCTCATTGATATAATCAACCAAAAATTCCTGTGGAACTTTTTTAGTAATTACGTCAAAACCTTTCTCCGTCAACGCATCAATTCCTGATTGATCTAATCCGTCATTTGCTAAAACTTTCATATCTTTTTTATATTAAAAATGAAAGATTTAAAAATTAATAAAATGGAGTCTTTTTAAACTTTTTTATTTAATTTTTAAATCCTTTATTTAGATTTTAATCTTTAAAAACTTCTATCGTTACCTGTTTTTCCACAAGATCGGTAAATTTACCTTTGTATCTTGTGGCGCGTACCAAATGATTATCGATCCAATGATAGTTTCCGCCTCTCGGTTTTCCGCATAATACGCTGTGATACTTAAAACCGTGTTTGTCTAACCAATCGATAGTAATCTGTTTAAGATTTTCTGTTCGTGATGTAAAAAAACAAATCTGATGGCCTTCGTCATACCATTTGTTTACCGTTTCCAGCGCATCGGGATATGGTAAGCAAGTTGTCATTCTTTCCGGCTCTTCATTGGGAACATCATCAGTAATTGTTCCGTCAATATCAATAAGATAATTCTTAACTCCGTCCTTCAAAATCGGACTTATATGCTCAATATAATCTAGTTCCATCTTTAATTTTTTTAAAGCGCAAAGTTACACATTATCCGATTAACAGAGATATTAAACTTAGTATATGTTAAAATTTTAACTTAAAATTTAATTTATAAAAGAGAAAACGATCCATCTTTTGCATTATTCATAAAATTGAACTCTTTACCTTGTTTATAAAAAAGCCAAAATTTCATAAAAAATAAAAATTTCCAATAAATATTTTACGAAATCGCTATTTAAACTTAAATTTGTAGGAATGGAAGAATTTGTAGTTTTAGTAAATGCTCAGGATGAAACTCTAGGTTTGATGGAAAAACAGCAGGCTCACATTAACGGTCTTCTTCATCGTGCATTTTCTGTTTTTTTATTTAACGACAAAGGTGAAATGCTCTTGCAGAAGCGTGCGTCAGGAAAATACCATTCTCCCAATCAATGGACCAATGCTGTTTGCTCGCATCCCCGAGATGGCGAAAGCTATATTGAAGGCGCAAACAGAAGGTTAAAAGAAGAACTTGGAATTGAAACTGAACTTTCAGAAAAATTTAAATTTATCTATAAAGCAGATGTTGGCGGCGGACTTTGGGAGCATGAGTTAGATTATGTTTTTACAGGAACATACAATTCTGGCTTTAATTTAAATGAAAATGAGGTGGGAGAAGTGCGTTACATTTCCATGGCTGATCTTGATTATGAGATTTCGCAGCATCCCAAAAATTTCACAGAATGGTTCAAGATCATTCTTGAAGAATATAAACACAATTTTTAAAAAAACACACAATGAAAAAAACATTATTAATTTTTTCGGTTCTATTCCACTTGACGGTCTTCGCCCAGAAAACAGATACAGAAGTTTTTGAAAGTGAAAATTATTCGATTGTAATGCCCGATACCTGGAAAATTACCAATGATGATGGTATCGTAAACATTTTTCCGACAAATCAAATCGGCGCAGTGACGATATCAGAATATCATGATCTTGAACTTCCAAAAGCCGAAACTAAAAAATTTATTCTCGCACTATACAATTCTTCAGAAGATGAGAAAAAAATAAAAAGCAGCGGAGGAAAGAAGGGCTACACCGAGTATTTCTATGAATATCTCGATGAAAAAGATCAACTTTTGTGGATCACTAAAGTTTTTCAAAAAAATAAGGATCTTTATATTATCAGCATCAATTGCGAAAATAAATACTGGAACGGAAATTATATGAAGGTTTTTAACGAAACTTTTGAAAGTTTTAAAATAAAGAAATAAAAAGTAATCAATCTACTATGAAAAAAACAGCCTTGTACGACAAACACGTTTCTCTGGGAGCGAAAATTGTACCTTTTGCAGGATTTGATATGCCTGTACAATATTCCGGGGTAACGGAAGAACATTTTGCGGTAAGAGAAAAAGCAGGATTATTTGACGTATCTCATATGGGACAGTTTTTCATTGAAGGCGCAGGATCTAAGGATCTTTTGCAGTTTGTGACGACCAATAATCTTGATGCTCTGGAAAACGGAAAAGCTCAATATTCTTGTCTTCCTAACGAAGATGGAGGAATTGTAGATGATCTTATCGTTTACAAAATGGAAGATGATAAATATTTTGTTGTCGTAAACGCTTCAAACATCGAAAAAGACTGGAATCACATTTCAAAATACAATACTTTCGGAGCAAAGATGACGAATGCTTCAGATGAAATGTCTTTATTGGCAGTTCAGGGTCCGAAAGCAGCAGAAATTCTTCAGAAATTAACTGAAACCAATCTCTCTGAAATTCCTTACTACCATTTTACAGTAGGTTCGGTTGCCGGAGTAAGTGATGTCATTATCTCAAATACAGGCTATACCGGAAGCGGAGGCTTTGAAATTTATTTTAAAAATGATGATGCTGAAAAGCTTTGGGATGAAATTCTAAAAGCTGGCGAAAGCGAAGGAATAGTCCCATGCGGATTGGCTGCAAGAGATACCTTGAGATTAGAAAAAGGCTTCTGTCTTTACGGAATGGACATTGACGATACTACTTCTCCGATCGAAGCTGGACTTGGCTGGATCACAAAATTTGATAAAGATTTTGTATCTAAAGAAATTTTTGCAAAACAAAAAGAAGAAGGAGTAACCAGAAAACTTGTTGGTTTTGAATTAACTGATAAAGGAGTTCCAAGACACGATTATCCTGTTGTAGATGCAGAAGGAAACGTAATCGGAAAAGTAACTTCCGGAACACAGTCTCCGATGAAGAAGATTGGTTTGGGAATCGCATATGTCGATAAGCCTCACTTTAAATTAGGGACAGAAATTTTTATTCAGGTAAGAAATAAAAATATTCCTGCGAAAGTGGTGAAAATGCCTTTCGTGTAAAAATTAACCATTTGAAGCGGGCTTTTTATTGATGCTTCTAAACATAAAAAACCACAGATCGCTCTGTGGTTTTACCTTTTTAATCAGAAAGTAATACTTAATTATTTCCGTTGAAGTGAGCTCTTAAGTTCTCAATGTTTTTCTTATCATTTCCTATGAAAATCTCTGTATCTGTAAGGAAAACCGGACGTTTCAGGAATGTATAATGATCTAAAAGCAACTCTTTAAAATCATCTTCGCCCATTGTTTTCAAATCAAGTTCTCTCAATTTGATCTGGGTAGATTTTTTACTAAAAAGATCTTCGTAAGAATTGGTAATCTTGTGCATTGCTTCAACTTCCTCCTGTGTAATAGGCTCTTTTTTTATTTCACGCATTTCCCAATCTCTCAGATCAAATTTTGCTAAGATTTTTCTGCAAGTGTCGCAACTATTAAGATAAAATACTTTTTTCATCTATATTATAATTTATAATTTTTATTATTTAAGTTCAAAATTGAACATTTTGACAATATAACACTTTAATATCTTAAAATACGAATTTTATTCGACTTTGTGAAAATATTTAAATATCTTTAGTAAAATATTTAGAAAAAATGGATAACAAACCTGTTACTTTTCAGTTTATTTCAGAGCCTTCAGATGTCAATTATGGAGGAAATGTGCATGGAGGTAGCGTAATGAAATGGATTGACCAAGCGGGATATGCCTGTGCTACAACGTGGAGTGGCAATTATTCGGTAACTGTGTACGTAGGCGGAATCCGTTTTTATGATCCGATAAAAATAGGCGAAATTGTAAAAGTGGAAGCTCAGGTTATTTACACAGGTTCTTCGAGTATGCATATTTCAATTAATGTATTCTCAAGAAATCTTAAACAACCTATTTTTGATAAGAAAACGCATTGTATTATCGTTTTTGTGGCCGTAGACGAAAATGGTATAAAATTACCAGTTCCTAAATGGATTCCTGAAACCAGTGAGGAGAAACAACAGGAAATGTATGCGAAACGGCTGATGGAACTCAGAACTCAGATTGAGGATGAAATGAAACCTTTTCTATAGTAAATCATGGAAAGAAGCGATTTTTTAAAGTTGTCATCTTTAGGATTCTTAGGACTTTATTCCTGTGGAATTGCAGGTTCAACGACAAAAAAGAGGCGACTGGGAATACAACTTTATACCATAAGAGAAGCAGTTTCTAAAAATCCGGAAAGAGCATTAGAAAAAATTGCATCACTTGGTTTTACAGATCTGGAAATCTATGGCTATGACGGAAATTTCTTTGGTAAAAACAGAAATGAATTTCAATCTATTTTAAACAATACAGGTTTGAAGGTTGTAAGTTCTCATCATCAAACCGGAGTCATTGGTGAAGGAAAAGGAACTTTGCGTAATAATTGGAAAAAATCTGTTGAAGATTTAAAATTTATCGGCTCAGAATATATGGTTTGTTCTTACCTGGTTCCTAAAGAAAGAACGATCGAAAATTATAAAAATCTCCCTGTCATACTGAGTCAATCAGCAGAGATAACGCAGCAGGCAGGAATCCAATTTTGTTATCATAATCACGATTTTGAGTTTGAAAAATTAACTGATGATCAACTGATCTATGATTTTCTATTAGAAAACACGCCGTCAGATCTTGTGAAAATGGAGCTGGATCTTTATTGGATCACAAAAGCAGGATTTGATCCCTTGCATTATTTCGACAAATACCCCGGAAGATTTCCTCTGTGGCATGTGAAAGACATGCATAGTAAAACCAAACATTTTGAAGAAGTTGGAAACGGAAGTATAGATTTTAAAAAAATATTTGAATTTAGAAAAAAGGCCGGTTTAAAATACTGGTTTGTGGAGCAAGATTCTAGTGATAAAGATATTTTTGAAAGTGTGAATATGAGCAAGAAATATATCGATAATAACAGCTTTTTCTTAAAATAAAGCAAGCTCAAAATATATATAAAAACAAAAGTCTTCCTTTATGGAAGACTTTCTATTTTAATTTTTAAATTATTATTAACAAGTAATTATTTGCGGACAATTCATATATTGACTGCAATATTTTGGCCCTGTTACTGCACCTGTACAACTACATTTGCATAGCGATAAATCCGGGGTTCCGATTTTTCCAACACCTCCTACGATATCTTTCAATTCAGAACTTTTCAGCTTCTTAGCGTTTTTTAAAATCTCGTTTAACATACTATTTTGTTTTAAGGGTTTATGTAAATTTCAATGTTTTATACTGCATCATTACAAGTGTAAACCTGCGGGCAGCCAATATAAGCGGCACAATATTTCGGTCCAGTCACAGAACCAGAGCAACTGCATCCGCATAGTGATAAATCAGGAGTTCCGATTTTTCCAGCACCACCAACAATCTCTTTTAGATCTGCAGTTTTTAATTTCTTAGCATTTTTTAAAATTTCATTTAACATAATAATTTGGTTTTAAGTTGATAATCAAATTTAATAATTTTATTTCACTACAACCATAATTATCTTATCTAATTTATATTAATAAATAATTTCTATTAAACTTTAACAAATAACTAAAGTTTCTTAATAACCCTTCATAATTCCTAATGCTAAATTAACTGCAACAAAAAACCTCACAAATTGCTTTGAGAGGTTTTTTTTATGTAAAGTGTTTATATCAATTATCTTGCGATATTCACAGCTCTTGTTTCTCTAATTACGGTAACTCTCACCTGACCAGGATAAGTCAACTCGTTCTGAATTTTCTCTGAAATGTCATACGAAAGCTGAGACGCAATTTCGTCATTTACTTTCCCACTTTCTACCATCACACGAAGTTCTCTTCCCGCCTGAATTGCGTAAGCACTTGAAACACCTTCGAAACTTAATGCAGCCGCTTCAAGATCTTTCAATCTCTGGATGTAAGATTCTAAAACCTGACGTCTTGCACCAGGTCTTGCTCCCGAAATAGCATCGGCAACCTGAATAATCGGAGATAATAATGAAGTCATTTCTACCTCGTCGTGGTGAGCTCCAATTGCGTTGATTACTTCAGGATTTTCACCATATTTCTCTGCCCATTGCATTCCCAATAAAGCGTGAGGGAGCTCAGATTCCTGCTCAGGAACTTTACCAATATCGTGTAAAAGACCAGCTCTTTTAGCCATTTTTACATTTAATCCTAATTCAGCAGCCATTGTTGCCGCAATATTTGCTACTTCTCTTGAGTGCTGAAGAAGATTTTGTCCATAAGATGAACGGTATTTCATTCTACCTACAATTTTCACCAATTCTGGGTGTAAACCATGAATTCCAAGATCGATGATCGTTCTTTTACCTACTTCAATGATCTCTTCTTCGATCATTTTTTTAGTTTTTTCTACAACTTCCTCGATTCTCGCTGGGTGAATTCTACCATCCGTAACCAATCTGTGCAGTGATAATCTGGCAATTTCTCTTCTTACAGGATCAAAACACGAAAGGAGAATGGCTTCCGGAGTATCATCCACAATGATCTCAACACCTGTCATTGCTTCCAATGCGCGAATATTTCGACCTTCTCTACCAATAATTCTACCTTTTACTTCGTCTGATTCTATATTAAATACTGAAACTGAATTTTCGATCGCCTGTTCTGTACCAATTCTCTGAATAGTTTGAATAACAATTTTTCTAGCTTCACTCTTGGCGTTCAACTGAGCTTCTTCCATGATGCTCTGAACGTGTGCCTGAGCTCTTGTTTTTGCTTCAGCTTTCATTGTTTCTACCAATTCTGCTTTCGCCTCTTCAGCCGTATAATTTGAAATTTTTTCGAGCATTTCAACTTTCTTAGCTGTTGCAGAGTCAAGTTCTTGTTGTTTTTTCTCTAAAACTTCAGTTTTCCTTGCATAATCAGCGATCTGTCTGTCTAGATCTTTTTCTAGCTTCCCAGCTTTACTAAGTTCGTCATTAAGTTTGTTTTCCTTGTCTTTGATTCTTTTTTCTGCCTCCTGCATTTTCTTTTCACGAATCTGAATATCTGCATCGTGCTGAGATTTTAATTCAAGAAATTTTTCCTTAGCCTGAAGATTTTTTTCTTTTTTTATCGATTCAGCCTGCACCGTGGCTTTTTCTATAAGATTTTCGGCATTTTTTGTTGCATCGTCTATAATAAATTTGCCTTTAGCATTCAGGGAGCTTTTAGAAAATACCATTCCTAAAACAGCACCTATTACCAAACAAATAACGCCGACTATTATGGCTGTTGTCATATATATTGAGTTTTAATTGTCTAAATTTAAAAATAAAAAAGCCTACAATAATCCAGTGATTTAGAGTAAACTCCCGATCTCCACGATTTGATCTGATTTCTTCTCTCTGTAATCTGCGTAAAGCAGCACGCCATTGAAAAGACTTTCGAACATTAATTGTTTAGTGTTGAGTTTACCTTAATGTGTTAGAATTACTGTAGGCAGCTTTTTGGGAATATTATTTCCCAACTTCATTCAACGTCTGATTAATTTTGGCTAATCTTTCGTTGGTAGAATTTATATTTTTTTCGTAGTTCATAGACACTACTTCAGCATTGGTTCCCAATTTTAGGGCACACATTGCCAAAGCATCTTGTTTGTCTCTTACATCGAAATTCTGTTCAAAATCTTTAATCATATTTTCAATCTGCTTCCCCACTTTGCGTAAAGTTTCTTCTTCAGCTGCGGGTACGTTCAGCGGATATACTCTTCCTGCAATATTGATGGTTATTCTCCTTACCTCCATTATAGTCCACTGTTTTGAAGCTGTGCAATACAAAAGTCTACTTCTTTTACCAATCTGTTGATATGGTTTTTCATGAGTCTGTTGTGTTCAGGATTTCCTGATATTGCCGAATACAATTTTATATTTTTCTGTTCTTCTGCTAATACCTGATTTTTCTTTCGCTCTTCATCATATCTCATCTTCAGTTCTTCATGCTCTTTATTCAATTCTGACAACTTTTCAGAAAGACTTTGATGACTTTTATGAAGATTCAAAATCTTTTTTTCCAGTTCTGAAAAATTGTTTTCTAGTTCTTGAAGCATTTCAGGTTTCTAAATATTCTAACTAAAAGCAAAAATATGAAAATAAAAAGACTAACAAAAATAAAAGTCTCTATATTTTGACTAAAAACAGGAAAGGAGATGCCAAAGCACCTCCTTTCTCTATTAATTTTGTGTTATTTTATTCAAATTTCAATACAAACATTACTGCTCTTGTCTGCAACGTAGAAACTGCCGCAGACCAGTAAGGTGGTGTTGTAGCATTATCTGATACCATTTCGTTATTCATGAAAAATGTTCCTCTGATTGCTGGTGTCAATTTAAATTTATTAAAGTAAAACTGAATTCCCATTTCCGCAGACCATGCAAAATTATGCGTTGTAGATCTGAAAACCTGCTGTTGGTTATCATCTTCAGAATCTGAGTTTGATTGCAGATTCACAATATAATTAACCCCTGCAGCAACATAAGGTCTTGAGTTATACCATCTTTCCCCGTGAAGTTCCAATAATACCGGAACGTCTACCAAAGTAGATTTTATCTCTCTTACTCTGTCTTTTTCAGTAAGTGCAATAGGTGTAAACGGAGGGTTTTGAGGGTTTCCGTTCTGATATATATCGTTAGATTGTGTATTGAAAATCAATTGTCTTTGCGCAAACTGTAAACCTGGCTCTACTCTTACGTCTAAGTAATCATTTAATCTGAATTTTGTGATAAGACCAGCTCCAAAACTGTAACTTTCTTTTGACGTTACAAGATTTTGATTAGCATTCATCCCATATCTAGGATTAAGTACGATGCGGTAGTCTAGTCTATTTCCGTTTAGAAAGAAACCCCAACTGAATTTTTGCTGGTCAAAATCTTCCAGCTTATCCATCCTGTTGCGAGTTCTAAATTGCGCATCTGCAAAAGTTGCTATGCTAACTGATGCTAAAACCAGAGCTTTTAATAGAAATTTATTCATAGGTTATTTTGTTGCTTTATAAATTGTGGCTATACCTAAACTTAATTTTTTATATTCTACTTTTTTAAATCCTGTATCTAGCAGGATTTGTCTCATTTTTTCTCCGAATGGAAAAGCATTTACAGAATCTGGTAAATAAGTATACGCCCTGTTATCTTTAGAAACCAATCTGCCGATTGCCGGTAATATATTTTTAAAATAAAACATATAAAACGGTCCTAAAAAACCTTCCACTTTTGAAAACTCCAGAATATACACGCTCTTGTTTTCTTTCACTACTCTTCTCAGCTCTGCCAAACCTTTGGTAAGGTTTTCAAAATTTCTCACTCCAAATGCAACGGAAACAGCATCGAATCTATTGTCCTCGAAAGGTAAATTTTCTGCATCACCTTTCTGCATAGAAATTTTGCCGTCTAATTTAAGTTTTTTTATTTTAATAACGCCAACATTTAACATTTGTTGCGATAGATCGAGACCAACTACTTTAGCATTGGTTCCTTTTTCCACCGCTATCGCAAGATCTCCTGTTCCGGTAGCCACATCTAGTACTTCCTGAGGAGCATCTTCCTTCATCATCTTCACCATTTTATTTCTCCACAGAACATCTATTTTCATAGATAACGCATGGTTTAGCAAATCGTATTTCGGCGCTATATTGTCGAACATATCCTCTACCTGGCTTTTTTTGGTAGCCTCAGAATTGTAGGGAGTTACTTTATTAATATCGTTTGTCAAAACTTGTAATATTCTTTATAATAGTTAAGGTAATCTTCTTTTCTAAAAATCTTTGACCGGCTTTCGACTTTATCAATATTCTTAATCAGCTTATCATAATCTTCATCAACATTGTAATAAAAATCTTCTGTATAAAGTTTATTGAAGTGTTTTGCCCCTCCAAAATACGGTTTCCCGTCTATAATCGTTTTATCCAACGCCAAAAGTAATGAATCTTTTTTAAGATTGTACCCATAATATTGACGATTAATATAATAATCCTTGTGAGCAATATTAATAAGACCTCTAATTTTATTCACCTCAAAGGCAGAATCATACAGTAATTTCTTATTCTGATCAAAAACTTTAATTGAATTTTTACCCTTTTTAAGGTCAACATTTACAAATTGTCCTGCCGAAATAATGCCTTCAGAACCGTTATTGATCTTAAAATAGTAAGTTTCAGGCGTCGGATTATCTACCAAATAATAATTTTTCTTGGCAAGGAAGAAGAAGTAGACTCCGAAAGCAAGAATAAAAACTACAGCGGCAATGAGTAAACCTTTGAGTGACGGATTGTTTTTCATAGTATTGTAATGCACAATTTTTGCAAATTTAATAATATTTTTAATTCTTTCTTATTAATATTAATTATTAACTTTGCATCTTTAAAATTATTTAAACGAATGCCGAATACGATCATAATTGGTTCTGGATCTTACATTCCTAGCAGAGTTATTGGTAGAAATCATTTTCTTAATTCTGAATTCTATACCGATGAAGGCGAAAAAATAGAAAAGCCAACTGAAGAAATCATCTCAAAATTTGTAGAAATTACAGAAATTGAAAACAGAAGATATATTGGCGATGACACCTCAAACTCAAAAATTGGTTATGAAGCTTCGAAAATTGCTTTAGAAGATGCAAAAGTTGACGGCGAAGATTTAGACTACATTATATACGCCAGCAATTTTGGTGAAGTAGGTACCAATGGCGCTGCCAATTTTATGCCGAATATGGCAGGAAGAGTGAAGAATCATCTGGGTATAAAAAATAAAAAATGTATCACTTACGATATGATTTTTGGTTGCCCGGGATGGGTCGAAGCAATGATTTTGGCAAATAATCTTATCAAAGCAGGTGTTGCAAAAACTATTTTGGTTGTTGGCGCAGAAACTTTAAGCCGCGTGACAGACCCGTACGACAGAAACAAAATGATATTTGCCGACGGAGCAGGAGCAGTTGTTGTAAAAGCTACAGATGAAGAAAATGTCGGGATTATTTCTCACAATACAATCTGCGATAACGGCCCGGAATTAGAATACTTACGAAATGGCCCTTCCATCAACAGAGATTTTGACGATCAGAAACTGTATATCAGAATGATGGGCAGAAAAATCTACGAATACGCACTTAAAAACGTACCGTCTGCAATTAAAGAAACCATTGATAACGCCGGTCTTTCTATCGAAGATATCGACAAAATATTAATTCATCAGGCTAATGCAAAGATGGATTATGCCATGATCGAAAGACTTCACAAATTGTATGACATCAAAGATTACGACCATTCAATTTCACCAATGACAATTCAGGAGTTTGGAAATTCTTCTGTTGCAACCATTCCTACCATGTTTGATTTAATAATTAAAGGAAAAATGCAAGGTCAAACGTTTAAAGAAAAAGGAAACGTCGTGATGACTTCTGTAGGTGCCGGAATGAATATTAACGCGATCGTTTACAAATTTCCCTAAGACTTAAAATTTAATTTAAAAAATATTGAAAAGCACAGAGGAAATTTCTTTTGTGCTTTTTTAAAACTCAATTATGCAAAAAAATTTTTTATTTATAACTGCTATCTTCCTGTTTCTCGAAGTCTATATCTATCAGGCAATAAGAACATTAACTGATAATTCGTGGATCAAAATCGGTTATTGCGTCTTGTCTCTGGCCATCTACGGATTCTTTGCTTACGAAGTTTCTCATTTTCAGAAATCAGACAGAAGTACGATGAGAGCACAAATTATGATCTCCTTGTTTTTGGTCTTTATTTTACCTAAAATTTTTATTGTTTTATTCTTATTGATAGACGATATTTTCAGAGCAGGTGCATATTTTGTAGGTTTTTTAAAGCCAGACGAAAACTTTTTTCCGGAAAGAAGAAAATTTTTAAGCATCGTAGGATTAGGTTTGGGCGGAGTTCTTTCTGCACTATTTATTGACGGCATTACTTTCGGAAAATACAGACACAAAGTAAGAAGAGTAAAAGTTAAAATTAAAAATCTTCCAAGTAGTTTTAAAGGATACAAAATCATTCAGATTTCAGACGTTCACAGCGGAAGTTTTTCTGATCCAAGCAAATTGCAACACGCAATTGATTTGATTAATGAACAAGAAGCTGATTTGGTTCTATTTACCGGAGATATGGTAAATAATGTATCTGAAGAATTCAAACCTTTCATCCCTCTTTTCTCTAAAATTAAAGCAAAAGACGGAAAGTTTGCGGTTTTAGGAAACCATGATTACGGTGATTATGTGACGTGGGAATCGCCCAAAGCAAAAGACGCGAATCTTGCAATGCTCATTGAATACGAGAAACAGGCCGGTTTTGAAATGCTGATGAACGAAAACCGCGCAATCGACAGAAATGGAGAAAAATTATACATTCTAGGAGTCGAAAACTGGGGACTGAAGCCTTTTCCGCAATTTGGAAAAATCGATAAAGCGTTAGAAAACGTTCCCCAAAATGCTGCTAAAATTTTAATGAGCCATGACCCTACTCATTTTGATTACGTTGTTAAAAAACACCCTGCAGACATTAGCTTGACACTTTCCGGTCACACACACGGAATGCAGTTTGGTTTAGATTTAAAAAACATCAAATGGTCGCCTGTACAATACCGTTATCCGAAATGGGCAGATTTGTATGAAAGTGAAGGCAAAATGCTTTATGTAAACCGCGGTTTCGGAGTATTGGGATATCCGGGAAGAGTTGGGGTTTTGCCAGAGATTACCTTACTGGTACTTTCGTAGTTCTTCATTAAAAACTTATTATGAAAATAATTGATTTTGAATCTAAATCATGGTTCTTCCTCAGTCATGAAAACGACTGCTACATTGACGTTAACTGCAGTCATTCATTTATCAATTTTAACATGCTTATTCAATTAAATGAATCTGAACTGAAGGAATATGAAAATAGTGGACGAAACTATCTAAATTCTTTGGTAATGGAGATCCAACAGTATGCGCTTTCTAAATTTAAAGACCGTAATATAAAAGGAGATGTAGAACGATTAGCAAACGACGCTATCATCAAATTTCTACAGGAAAATAGTAGCAGAAAGTTATAGAACATCAAAAAATATAATCCTTCATTCTCGAAGTCGCCAATTCTTTTTCGTTAATCCAAACTAGAAAATCTTCAAGTTTGTCTTCCATCTTTTTTCCACAGTTAAAACTTCTGTGGAATGGAACTTTAAAATTGTATTTTTTAACATCGGTAAACTGCCATGTATCAAGATAGACCAAAACAAAATCGTCCTTTTTTAAAGTTTCAAAAAGCATATTCTGATAATATTTCATTGGCAAAACCTGAAACACAAAATCATTATAAGGAAGCTGACTGTAAGGCGAGATACTTTCCGGGACAATGCTGATTCCGTTTTCTTCAGTGATCTCCGAATCTCTTTTCAGACGTTTGAAAGGAAACAGAATATCTGCGTGATCGATGTTTGAGATATAATTAAATCCCATCAATTTCAATTCTGTTTCGCCGATCTTAAATTCCTTTTGACGAATACCACGAATCTGTTTTTCAAGAAAATCTTCAGCCCATTTCTTGGTAAACTCAATTTGTGAAGATGATGAGTTTTTATTGTAAAAAGCAATTTCATGCCCTTGAGCAGAAATTGCTTTTATCAAATTTTTTAGTTTTTCTGCGATTGAAATTTCAATAAAGAAACTTGCTTTAACTTCGTGAATATCTAAAATTCTTAAGACCGATTTAGTATTGGCCTCTGTGATTGCTAACCTTTCAACATCAGAAATCTGAAGTTCATTTTTAGTTTCAGATTCTATATTGATTAAATTAAAGGTCAGTAAAATCATTTAAATTAAAGTTTAGATAAATAGTATAAGTTATTATTTTTCAGTAGTTAAATAACATTTCAGTTAAAGTTAATTTAACCTTGATTCTTTTTGTCCAATTTTACTTTAAGATTCTTAATCATATCTTGAGACATTTCAGAAATTCCGAAATCATAAGAAAGATTCCAATCTTTTTTAGCGATAGAGTCATCGATTGATGATGGCCAGGA
Organism: Chryseobacterium sp. CY350; assembly: GCF_027945075.1. Lineage (NCBI taxonomy): Bacteria > Pseudomonadati > Bacteroidota > Flavobacteriia > Flavobacteriales > Weeksellaceae > Chryseobacterium > Chryseobacterium wangxinyae. The sequence continues at coordinate 4,065,621 of NZ_CP116034.1, read as the reverse complement.
ATCAGCAATTGCCTGTCTGAAATCTGGTTTATAATCAATCTCAAATTCCGGAATTTCCCTCTTAATTTCAGCAGCCAATTCTTTTGGAGTAAAAGACATTCCTCCTAAATTATACGAAGAACGAACCGTCAGATTTTCTTTAGGAGCTTCCATTAATTTCAGCGTTGCGTTGATTGCATCATCCATATACAACATCGGCATTGCCGTATCTTCGGAAATAAAACTTGTATATTTCCCCTCTTCTACTGCTTCATAAAAAATCTCAACTGCATAATCTGTGGTTCCTCCACCTGCCGGAGTTTTCCATGAAATCAAACCGGGATATCTGATACTTCTTACATCAACACCATATTTATCAAAATAATATTCGCACCATTTTTCACCTGCCATTTTTGAAATTCCGTACACTGTCGTAGGATTCAAAACAACATCCTGAGCAACATCATTTTTAGGAATTCCTTTTCCGAAAACAGCGATCGAGCTGGGCCAGAAAATCTTTTTAAGCAAACCTTCTTTCGCCATTTCACAGAAATGAAGAAGCGGCTCCAGATTTAGTTTCCATGCAAAAACCGGTTGCTTTTCAGAAGTTCCGGACAATAATGAAGCCAAATGATAAACTGTTGTGATATCGTAATCTTTAATGACCTGTCTTACCAATTGTGTGTTGGTAACATCCATTCTTTCGTAATATCCTGCAGAAGTAAGGTCTTTTTGCCATCTGTCGAGTCCTGAAGCAACTACATTTTCGGCTCCGTGAATTTCTACAAGTCTGTTGGTAAGCTCTGTGCCAATTTGCCCCAAAGCTCCTGTAATGAGAATTTTTTCCATAGTATATTTTTTTACTATTTTATTAGATGTCGCAAAAGTAAAAAAATCAAACCAACAAAAATAAAAAAGGTGCGCAAAACACACCTTTTCGATCATATTTCAATAAAACATTTAAAAATTCATATTTATTCTTGCAAAAAGAAACCTGCCATTCATCCCAAACTGAGAAACATTTCTAGAATACACAAATTGATTGGCATTTGATAAATCTACAGTTGAAGTTGCTGTGCCATAAACTACATTGCCGTTTGCATCTATACCGGTAGGTCTTTTAGCAGCTACAGGACCATAGTTTAGATCGGGATAAATATCAAATATATTATTTGCACCAATTGTCAAACTGACCTGCTTAGTAAATTTGTAGGCAATAGAAAAATCTGTTATCACTTTAGCACCCCAAACCGGGTGTTCATTTTCTACAGCCTGCCCGTTTACTACGATAGCATCTATTTGCCCGTTTCCATTTACATCTACCGTATTTGGGTCTGTCACTTTTCCGAAATATACATTTTTCATCATAAAACTCAATTTAGAAAATTCTAAAGTATTGATTAATGATGATTTGAATCTTGGTATTGCTTCTTCTAAATAAACCCGGCTTGCTTCTGAATAATATCTATTTACCTGTCCTGCATTTTGTAAAACATCAGACGAATGAATTTCTCCTACACTATTTGTTTTTGAAACAGTAAGAGAAAAATCACTATTCAACTTTACATCAGAAAAACTGGCTTTATGAGAAATCACCGCTTCAATTCCTTTAGTTTGGGTATCAATAGCATTGGCAAAAAACGTTGCCGCGTTTGCGTTTGCCTGATCAAATAATCCATTCAAAACAGCATTCGGGCTTCCTGAAGAAGGAGTACCTCCCGGTCTGGAAAATTGATCGGTAAGAACGATACGATCATTAATTCTGATATAATATCCATCAACTGTTATAGCTAATTTCGCACTAGGAATTTTTGCAGCAAATCCCGCAGAATAACTAGAAGATTTTTCTTGTTTTAATTTATCGATTCCTAACATGTCCGCAATCTTAGAATCATTAGAAAATGTACCCACCTCAAAAGCACTGCCACCCACAAATTGTGTAGAAGTAGAATTAAAATAAATTTGGTGTAAAGAAGGCGCTCTGAAACCTGTGGATAATGCACCTCTCACGTTAATATTGTCTGTAATTTTGTAGCGTGTAGCGAATTTGTAATTAAAGGTCGAGCCAAAATCTGAATAATTTTCGAACCTCAATGCAACACTTAGCAACCATTTGTCTGTAACATCCAATTCATTATCAGAATACAGTGCGAAAGAATTCCTGCCTTTGTTAATTGCATTTTCTGGCCTGAAACCCGGGAAGACTTGTGAACCTCCTGGTCTTGTTGCGCCATAAAAATCAGTAGGTTTCAGGTCTGCTGGACTTAATGGAGTTTGGATATTGCCGTTTATATCATACAACGCATACGATGCTTCTTCTCCTGCGGAAATTTTAAAATTCTCAAATCTTCCTTCTCCTCCAAACGCTAAGTTTAAACCTTTTAAAACATCAATTTTAGTATCAAAATCCGCATTGATTGTATTCTGCGAAAAAGCTAAAGCCCCTGCATCAAACTCTGTTTTGCTAGGATAAGGCATACTTGCATTGGCCGTATTTTTTATTGCGTAATCAAAAGAATTCTTCCCAAATGTATTGCTTACATCATAGTTGAATCTTCCTAATTTCCCTTTTAATCCTGAGGCAAAAGAAAGATCAATCACATCCGAACCAATTTCCGGTAAAAACCCATTTGGATAGATAGAGGTTGCCGTTCTACTCTGGTTTGGCAATCTGTAAAATCCCGCGGCATTTCCGTTTCTGTATGAGTAACCACCAAAAGCATAACCTGTTATATTACTCCCCAAGTCAAATTCTGAATTTACATACAACTGTCCGGATTTTAATTTAGATTGGCCAACTCTCATGTTAAAATCTTCACGATTCAGACCTCTGTAAGCCAATTCGTTATCTGTTACATCAAAATTAAGGGCAGTTTGCAAACCTGCAATTGTATTTGCAGATTGTATAGCCGTTTGCTGTGCGCTACTAAAATAATTAACACCCGTTGCATATTGATGAATATAATCTACAATTTGAGTCGTGTTTGGGGTATTTCCAATATTAGAAAAAAGCGAAGAAATATTGACGCCATTTTCTAATGCACGCTGTTCTATAGAATTATAAGCATTAAAAATAGTACCTGTTCTAGGTTTAGCACGTTGGGTATCGTCACGAGTCATTAGGCTTCCTGTAAAATTAATAAAGCCTTTCTCACCCAATTTTGCTCCATAATTTAAATCGACTTGATACTTGCCACCGTCCCAACCTCCGATGTGATCATTTGCTCCTTGGGAATTAAAACTTCCGGCCGTAATTGCAGCAGTTAATTGATTGGTTGCTCTTTTCATGGCAACATTTATTACTCCTGCAATAGCATCAGAACCATACTGTGCTGAAGCACCATCTCGTAAAACCTCTAATCTATCAATTGCAAAAGCAGGAATTGCATTTAAGTCTGTTCCTACAGATCCTCTTCCTGGCGTTCCATTAATATTTACTAAAGAAGAAGTATGTCTTCTTTTTCCGTTTAATAAAACCAAAACCTGATCTGGACCTAAACCTCGTAATTGTGCAGGATCGATATGATCAGTCCCATCAGCAACAGTAGCTGTATTAGAGGTGAAAGAGGGAGCTGCAAAATTTAAAATCTGATTTAAATCTGTTTGCGGACTCAAAACTCCTTGTGCAGAAATATTAATAACATCTACAGGAACTGCTGTGTCGGTTGCAACTCTGTTTTTATTTCTGGAGCCGACAGTAATTTTAACCTCTTCTACTGTCTTGACTCTTAAAGAATCATTTGTTTGAGCGCTTAATCCTACTGAAATAGACAATAGCACACCTAAAGAAATAATTTTCTGGTAGTTTTTTTTCATATTTATGTTTTATTTTTTTACTGAGTATATATCTCCCTCATAAGTAGAATAACGAAAATATATAAAATTAATTTTTTTTACAGATAATCAAAATTTTGTTATATTTAATCTTTCAAACATAGTAATAAAAAAGTTAATTAAAAATAAAAAAGTTAAAATAAATAACAAATCTTTATCAATATAATATTTGAATATTAGTTTTTTGAAGACAGATTAAATCATTATTGATAAAGTTTTATCGTTTTCTTATTTCATCCGGCAGATATGATTAATCATTCGGAAAAAATTATTGACATATTGAATTTATTTTAGTATATTTTTTAATTAAAAAAGGGTAATCTTAAAGAAAAATATTAATTCTTGTTATTTACTAATGAATTTAATAATGTGTTATAAAGCACACTATACAATTGATATGAAAAAAATACTTATAGCAATCACTTTACTGACAACGTACGGAACCTATTTTAGCCAATTTGTGTCGTTCAATATTGTGAAAGAAGTCAAAGTTAAAAACAAAGGCGTGGTGGTTTCTGCACATCCTCTCGCCAGTGAAGCTGGTGCAAAAATTCTAAAAATGGGAGGAAATGCTTATGACGCAATTGTCGCAACACAGTACGCCCTAGCTGTAGTTTATCCACAAGCGGGAAACATCGGTGGTGGTGGTTTTTTGGTTGGAGTACAAAATAACGGTGAAGCATTTACCATAGATTATCGCGAAACGGCTCCCAGAAAGGCTTCAAGAGATATGTATCTCGACAAAAAAGGAAATGCAAATACAGATTTATCTCAAAACGGTCGTCTAGCCGTTGGAATCCCCGGAAGTGTGGCAGGTTTTTTTGCTACTTTAAAATATTGTAAACTTCCTATGAATCAATTGATTCAGCCTGCAATTGAGTTGGCAGAAAAGGGTTTTGCAATTACCGAGCAGGAAGCCAATTTACTCAATTCAAGCAAAGAATATTTCCAAAAACATAATAAAACGTCAAATGCTTTTGTGAAAAATGAAAGCTGGAAATCAGGAGATATTTTGATCCAAAAAGAATTGGCTGAAACTTTAAAACTGATTCAAAAAGCAGGTTTAAAAGGATTTTATGAAGGGAAAACGGCAGAACTTTTGGTTGCCGAAATGAAAAAAGGAAACGGAATCATCACTTTGGAAGACCTTAAAAACTACAAGGTTGCCGAAAGAAAAGCTCTCGAATTTGATTATAAAGGAAACCAGATCGTCTCAATGCCTTTACCGTCAAGCGGCGGAATTCTTTTAGCTCAAATGCTGAAAATGTCGGGTTTTGAAAATTTAGAAAAATATCAGCACAACTCTACTCCGGCAGTTCAGATTATGGTGGAAGCCGAAAGAAGAGCTTTCGCAGACAGAGCAGAATACATGGGCGATCCGGATTTTATTCAGGATAAAACTTCTTACCTGACTTCCGAAGAATACTTAAAGAACAGATGGAAAACTTTTAGTTTTAACAAAGCTACTCTAAGTTCGGAAGTAGGAAAAATCATTCAGCAACCGAAAGAATCTAAAGAAACCACTCATATTTCGGTGATCGACAAAGAAGGAAATGCAGCAGCAGTGACCACAACTTTAAATGGTTTGTACGGAAGCAAAGTTGTCGTTTCGGGTGCCGGTTTCTTTCTGAATAACGAAATGGATGATTTCTCTGTAAAACCTGGCGTTCCGAATATGTTTGGGGCGGTAGGCGGTGAGGCAAATGCTATTCAGCCACATAAAAGAATGCTTTCTTCAATGACTCCCACAATCGTTATGAAAAACAGAAAACCGTATATGATCGTAGGAACTCCGGGTGGCACCACGATCCCGACTTCTGTGTATCAGTCGATTGTAGATGTGGTAGATTTTAAACTCAATGCCAATACTTCGGTAAATTCTCCGAAATTTCACCATCAGTGGTTGCCCGAAACCGTAGCATTTGAAAAAAACTTCCCCGAAACTACCATTATGGATCTTGAAAAACTCGGCTATAAAGGCGAAAGATGGGGACAGCTTGGGAGAACCGAAATGATTTTAATTGATGATAACGGAAACATTCATGCCGTTGCAGACGGTCGTGGTGACGATTCTGTGGCAGTAGAATGATTTTACATGTCGCTACTGATCGTAATAAAACATTTAAGATTCTTTTCAAATTTAAAGCTTCATAAAGCAATATCTTCTACAAAAAATTACAATTATTCACCTCAAATCTCTCTTCCTACACCCTAAAAGAATATTCTCACATCCGGAAGCAATATTCTTGCATCCCAAAACAATATTCTCGCGTCCCGAAACCATATTCTTTCGTCCCGAAACTATATTCTTGCGTCCCGAAACCATATTCTTGCATCCCAAAACAATATTCTCGCATCCCAAAACAATATTCTAGCTTCCCTAAACAATATTCTCGCGTCCCGAAACAATATTCTCGCGTCCCGAAACAATATTCTTGCATAGTAAACACAATATTTTATAAAATCATCACTCCTGTTTTCCCAAGTAATTTTCTTACTTTTCACACTTTAAATAAATACGTTTTGAAAGCAAAAAAATTCTATCAGCAACTTTACTTTCAGGTAATTATTGCCATTATTGCAGGAATTCTCTTAGGAAAATTTTATCCCGAAATAGGTGAAAAAATGAAACCTCTTGGTGACGGATTCATTAAATTAGTAAAAATGATCATTGCTCCGGTCATTTTCATCACCCTGACTTTAGGAATTGCTCACATGACCGATCTGAAAAAAGTAGGAAGAATTGCCGTGAAAGCAATGATCTACTTTTTTACATTTTCTACTCTGGCTTTGATCATCGGATTAATTGTGGGAAATCTTTTACATCCCGGATCCGGACTCAATATTGATCCCGCAAGTTTGTCGGGCGACGTTTCCCAATATCAGCAGAAAGCTCATGACACTACTCTTACGGGGTTTATGATGAATATTATTCCCGAAACTTTATTTAGTCCGTTGGTTGGTGATAATATTCTTCAGGTTCTCTTGGTTGCAATACTTATGGGTGTTGCATTGGTTTTAACCAAAGAAAAAAGCCGAAAGGTCACAGATTTTTTGCAGGATCTGGCAACACCTATTTTCAAAATTGTACATATGCTGATGAAGCTTGCTCCCATCGGTGCTTTCGGGGCGATGGCTTTCACGATCGGAAAATACGGATTGGCTTCTGTATTAAATTTAATTTTCCTCGTAGGAACATTCTACATCACTTCTGCCCTGTTTGTCGTTCTTGTTTTAGGAGCAGTTGCGTTGTACAATGGTTTTAATATTTTCAAACTGATGTATTATCTGAAGGAAGAACTTCTTCTGGTTTTAGGAACAAGTTCCTCAGAATCTGCACTTCCGGGAATTATGGAAAAGCTGGAAAAAGCAGGCTGTTCCAAAGCAATTGTAGGATTAGTAGTTCCCACAGGCTATTCTTTTAACCTCGATGGAACCAATATTTACATGACTTTGGCTTCATTATTTATCGCACAGGCTTTGAATATTGATCTTTCCCTTGAAAAACAATTGATGTTACTTTTAGTTGCAATGCTGAGTTCAAAAGGTGCTGCCGGAGTTACCGGAGCTGGATTTGTTACTTTAGCTGCAACATTGGCAGTAGTTCCGGAAATTCCGATTGCCGGAATGACTTTGATTCTGGGAATAGATAAATTTATGAGTGAATGTCGCGCTTTAACCAATGTTATTGGAAATTCTGTGGCTACTGTAGTGGTTGCAAACTGGGAAAAACAGTTGGATAAGGGTCAGTTGCGATATGCTTTGGCTCATCCAAATGAAGTCGAAAAGAAGTTGGAAGTTTGATATTTCTCTTAAATAAGTATCAAATAATTCTTTCTAAAACGGATAACTTATTTAACGAAGACGAAAATCCTAGCCCCGATTGGAGAGGAAATCCTTTTTTTGATGTCTGAGCGAAGCCGAAGACAACAAAAAAAGATTGACTTCGTCGAACCACTTCGTTAGGTTTGCAACGGAAAGCGGGATTAAGCTCCAAAAAAAATAAATTATATCAAAATCGTCAAACTCGCAGGCTGCACTTTAATATGAATCGGAGATTTTATCTTATTAAATTCTCCATCGAGATGCCAATTTTTGGTATTCACTTTGAATTCTACTTCAGAAACGGGCAAATAGGTAATGTAATCATCTTCTTTCAGTTTTTTCGTAAACATTCTGAAAGCAAATAAAGGCGAATATGTCAGCGGAAATTTTTTAACCAAAACCATATCTACCAAACCGTCACTCTTGCTCGCCATTGGAGCAATGTATGCATTGTTACCAAATTGGCGGGTGTTGGCAATATTCACCATCAAATATTTTCCGTTGTGCTGTTTGTATTTTTCGTCTAAAAATTTGAGCTTAATGGGTTTGTAACTGAAAAAAGTCTTGAGTGATACTTTAATGTAATTTTTAAATCCTCGGCTGGTCTTTTCGAATTCTTTTACCACTTTTCCGTCAAAACCGGTTCCTGAAACATTGATGGATAATCTTCCGTTGACCGTAAAAGTATCTATTTTTCTTGATTTTCTCTGCTTTAATTTTGTTAAAAGCTCATCTAAATTTTTACTGAACTGAGTTTCGTTGGAAAAACCATTTCCCGAGCCGGCAGGAAAAATAGCTAAGACTTTTTCTGTATTGATAAGGTTTTTCGCAACAGTAGAGATCGTACCGTCACCGCCGATTGCCACAAAGATATCTGTATCTGGAAAATGTTTCTGAATAAACTCGTCGGTTCCCAAGATTGATTCTGAAATGTAGTATAACGGATTTTCAGCTTTGGTTTTTAGCTCATCCAGAAAGGGCTGATAATTCTTTTTCGCTGAAAAAGGATTGATAATAAAAGCTACTTTTTCCATTGACACAAAAATAAAAAATGCTTCCTGATTTGGAAGCATTAATATTAATTAATTTTCATTCTTTCTTTAAACTGCGGATTAAGCGTTCCTTTAAGATCTTCCCACGAAACAGGAATTACAATATCTCCGGCTGCAAAAGCTGCAATCTCATACGGACTGTAATGGAAGTACAGATTTTTGTCGTCAAAATAAAAATTATCGTTCGCTGGTATTGCATCAATCAACAGCATTTCCGAATTTTTTACAGCACCTTGAGAATCTGTAGTTCCACTTGGGATGTTATTGATATTTTTAGTAAGAAGCGCCTCTAATCTCGCTTTCGGCATTGTTGTAATATCTTTTAATAAAACTCTTTTCTTATTCTTAAGATCAAAAACTCTTTCAGCAAAACCATAATTTCCATGCGCTCCTCCTTCATATGAAGAATACATGTATTCAATCTGTAAAAAATCATTTGTGTTTGACTTCAGTTTCATAAACGAACCTGTATCCCAGCTTTGAGGTCTTGCGATATCGTTGATCCAACTGTTGTCTTTTTCTTTTACAGATGCAAAGTATTCATCCTTATCTTTATTAAGAAATGTTTGTAAACCTTGCTTGGAAAAATCGATAATTCCTTTTTTATCATAGTAAATACTGTCTAGAAGCGACTTGTCCTTGATCGTAGGAAATACAAGCATTTTCGCCTCGTATTTTAGTGACAGTAAATTATTTACTTTCGTAGAATCACTCAATTTAACAGAATCGACTGTAAATTGTTCGGTAGTTTCAATCTTTTCACCTGTTTCTGCTGCAACAGTATTTTTAGAATCCGTCTTTTTACATGACGAAACGGCAAAAATTGTAGAAACTGCTAAAACAGCAATGATATTTTTCATAATTTATTATTTTTCTTAGCAATGCAAAAACCATTCAAAAGTTGAATGGTTCTTACAGTTTTTAGTTTATTATATCTGAATTTATTTTTTGATCAGACTCATCACCTGATTCTCGCTATCGGAGATTACTTTCCAGATTTGTTTAAAGGCAGGATAATATTCTTTAGGATAATCTGCACTTGCAATTTCAAATTTAGAAATCGTTAAAATTTTATTTTCCTTTTTTTCTACGGTATAAGAATAGCTGATCTCCTTATCCTGAGTAACGATTTTCTTACTTTTCGGTAATTCCGTAATGTCATATCCTTCAGGAATTTCTATTTCTACAATTTTTGTTTTGGTCATCGGCGAAATAAAATCGATCATATATTTTCTTTCTTCCTGCTGATCAAAATCGTTTGTCGTCTGATGCAAAAATAAAAGCGGATTGATAATTTTTCTCTTGCCAAGATTATCGACTAAGTTATTTGCTGTAAAACTCATCGTAGATCTGAATTCGCCATTATCTAAAACCCGAGAACTGATATTAGAAAAATCAACTGAGAAATTTTCTTTGTACTGTTTTCTGTACCGATCGGGGTTTTCATCAAAATTTTCTTTAGCGTTAAGAGCAAGCAAACCTTCGTCTTCATCCTGATATTGCCCGGTTAGTGTTCCGTCGGGATTTATCTTCGCTTTTAATGTATGCGTTGTATAGCTTACTTTTATATTATTTAGCGAGATTACCTCAGCTTTTTCGTCTCTCAGCAAAAGCCCATTGCTGTTCCAAACCCGACCTGGGAGAACACCTTCTTTCGCCTGCTTCGATGTTGCATCGTAGAGATAAACATTTTTATCAATTTCTACTGCTGCGATGACGTAATTAAAGTTTCCGATATTTGGGAACGTAAGATTTACAAAACCATTTTTAATTGTCGAAATTAAAATCGGATATGCTTTCAGCTTTTCAGCACGCAACATATTGATCAACATAAGGTTTAGATCTCCCGTATTTCCTGTTTTGGTTTTTGCCAGTTCTTTAATTCCATTTTCGGTATAAAATCCTGTGGTCTGATTCCATGTGTAAGAATTTTTAACATGGTCGAAAATTGCATTAGCTTTCTTAAGTTCATCTTTTTCCTGAGAGATCGTAATGGGAATTAAATCCTTTACCAATCGTTCTCTTTTGTATTGCTGACCAAACTCTTCATCTTCCCAAAGACTTTTTCTGATGTCTTCCCAGGTAGAGGTATAAGTTTTCAGTCCGTTATTAAAAAATGTAGAATGCAGCTCTGCCCGGATTTTAGTTCTGTAATTATCACTGTTTCTCACGAATTTTTCTTCCTTAAAAGGCTTTACATTTTCGTAAGCAAATCGGTATGTTTTAGAATCTGTACCATACAGAAACTCTTCGCCCACTTTTTGATGTTTGGGCTTCAGACCGCCCGTGAAATCGATGTGATAAGACATGTTGGTAGGCGAATCTAAAATATATTCAGAATACATCGACGGAGTATCAAGTTCCATATAAATTACAGGAATTTCATACAGAAAAGGAGAAATCACCTCGTACTGATACTCAAGCACCGAACCGTTTTTTATATTTGGGAACGCGTATTTACTTACTGTGGTATATTTATTTTCTTTCGATTTAAATTTCGAACTTTTATCAACTTTTGTCTCAGCAATCTGATCATTTTCGAGATTGTAGACCAAAGCTTTTATAGAGTTTAGAGTTTCTCTGCTTCCCGATTTATTCTCTCGTAAAGAAATTTCGAGATTCAGCCAGTCTTCAGATTTATCTTTATCGTAAATCTTTACTCTGTAAGCGAAGTTTTTTATTAATTGACCGTTGTAAGGATCAATACGGTAATGTATCGATCGGTAAAGAATCTCAGCGGGAGCTTTTTCGTCAATATTAGATTTTGATTTTTTTAAATCTTCTATTGTGAATTTTGGCATTTTCAGAAACTCATGCTTCTGCGCAACTATTGATGAAGTCATCAGGATTACACAGATCATTAAAAGTTTTTTCATCTTATGATTTTTTGGTTATTAAAATTTTTGAGTTATCGGCATTCATTATTTTCTTTCTAAAGTTGACGTAATCGTTAAATTTTTCTTTAGAATAAATCCCTTTTTTGATTGTAACAATTCTTTTTACCACAATTTGATCCTGTTTTTTCTCAAATGTGAGGATATAAGTTCCAAAATCTGAAGTCAGAATTCCGTTCTGTGGCATTTCTTCTATGGCATAATTTGCCGGAATCTGATAAACGATTTCGTACTCGTCTTCAAAAGAAAATTTATTTTCAAAAGGCAATTCTCTGTTTTCGTCCTGATGATAAAAACCATTAGAATAAATAGGTACGGCACGGAAAATAAAACTGTCACCCATCATTTTAGAATAATTTGATGCTTTAAAATTCAAATCAAAATCTATAGACGCCAAATCTTTATTATTGCTGAAATTTACCATCTCAACATTTTCAAAATTTAAAGTCGAAAATTTAGACTTCACCGCCTCATTCTTTTCTTTCTGAGAAAGCGCGATGTAACTCATATTAAAGTCATATTGGTTTCCGGTATAAGAAAATTTACCTTTACCGGTAATCGTTTTATCCGGATTTACCTGAATATTCAGTATCTGCTTCTCTTTATTTTGGCTCGATGTGTAGCTCGGCGTTTCCATCACTTCAATTCCCGTAGGCATTACCGCCAGAACATTTCTGTCGGTTGTATGATAACTTAAATGATTGAAAGCGATATCTTGTGACGTATTTTCAAGCCAGATATTTCCTTTCTCTGTAGGAACCATTAGAATAATATGATTGCCGCCCATCTTTGGGAAATCTTTATCGAAAGAAATTGGCGATTCATTCATATTTATTTTACAGTAATAAGACGGAATTCCGGCCTCATCGAGAAGAGTTTTCATGTAATTACTGAGACCTTTACAGTCGCCATAACCTTTTTTCTGAACCTCATCGGGCGTCATAGGTTGCCAACCGCCAATTCCCAGAGCTACAAAAATATATCTTGTTTTACTCTGCATATACTGAAAGACTTTCTTCACTTTATCTTCTGTACTTCCGGAAAGATTAAGTGCCGCAATTTCAGATTTTATCTGTGGCGTTGAGACAGAAACCGGAGTCAAAAGATTGTTATTGTACCAAACTCCAAAATCTTTCCATGAAGTGATATTTCCTTTTTTACCAACTAAATTAAACTGGTCTAACGAAAAGCTTACTTTCGGTAAAATTTTCTGCGGATTAGGAGCCAATTCTGCATTATCAATTGCCGGAACGTTCTGATACGTGTACAACTTTTCGTTACCATTATCCTGAATTTGAACCGATGCATATTTAAACGGAGAATCATACGTTTTTGAGCGCAGATTAATTCCTGATTTATTAATGATTTTAAAATTACTTTTTTCTAATGAAATATTGTAATTGTAAAAAGGTGTAAAATCTGGAATAAAGATCGTGTTTTGATCTTTTTGATCATAGCTAAACTCAACCGTGTAGGGAAATGATGTTGGTGTAAAAGGTAAAACCATTATTCTGTTATCCGAATAGAATGTTCCCTGAGAATTGGCTGCCACATCTGAAAAATCGCCTTTAGAAAAGCTTTTAATTTTCGTGCCTTTCTCATCAAACACAGTAACTTTTATATTCGAGATCACATCACCTTTCTCGTAATAGATCTTTGGAACCGAATAAGAAATAGCCTCACGATTCAGAATGGTAACAACAGAAAGATTTTTATAAACAATTTCGTCGACTTTATTGATCTCAACAATTGTGCTTTCATTTCTGATGACAACACTTGCATTTTTCTTCAGATTTTCACTGATTTCAGAGATCGGATAACTTTGCGAATAGTACATTGATGCTAAAGAAAAAGCACCAAGGCAAAGAAATTTAATCATGGTTTTTTAATTTTCCCAAAAATATAAAAATTCTTAAGAAAATGTTAAATAATTATCATTAATATGAGATTTATTAGTTTCAAGATAAAAAAAAGACTCCATTTTTCAATGGAGTCTTTACTGTATTATTTTTAAAGATGATTAAACATCAATCTTAGCATATTTTGCATTCTTTTCTATAAATTCTCTTCTTGGCGGAACCTCGTCACCCATCAACATAGAGAAAACGTTGTCTGCCTCTACCGCGTTATCAATGGTTACCTGTTTTAAAATTCTGTGATCAGGATTTAAGGTTGTTTCCCAGAGCTGCTCAGGGTTCATTTCCCCAAGACCCTTATAACGCTGTACCTCAACACCTTTCCCGTCCGGAGCCATCTCTAAAGTAATCTCTTCACGTTCTTTTTCGTTGTAAGCATATACTTTTTTGTTTCCCTTTTTTAATAGATACAAAGGAGGTTGAGCAATATAAATATACCCGTTCTCAATCATTTCTTTCATAAAACGGAAGAAGAAAGTTAGAATCAAAGTGGAAATGTGAGAACCGTCAATATCAGCATCGGTCATGATCACTACTTTATGGTATCTTAGTTTAGCCATGTTCAAGGCTTTACTATCTTCTTCAGTTCCTACGGAAACTCCTAAAGCGGTATATATATTTTTGATCTCTTCGTTGTCATAAACTTTATGAAGCATAGATTTCTCAACATTCAAAATCTTACCTCTCAACGGAAGAATCGCCTGAAAATGTCTGTCTCTACCCTGTTTAGCAGTTCCACCTGCCGAATCTCCCTCTACTAAGAACAATTCAGATTCTGCAGGATCTTTTGATGAACAGTCAGATAATTTCCCTGGCAAACCAGAACCTCCCATCGGAGATTTTCTCTGAACCATTTCACGGGCTTTTTTCGCAGCCTGTCTAGCTTTTGCAGCCAAAACAACTTTCTGAACGATAATTTTAGCCTCGTTTGGATTTTCTTCTAAAAAGTTGGTCAACATTTCACCAACAATTTTATCAACCGCACCGGAAACTTCAGAATTTCCTAATTTAGTTTTAGTTTGCCCTTCAAACTGAGGTTCCATTACTTTTACAGAAATCACGGCAGTCAAACCTTCACGGAAATCGTCTCCGGTAATTTCCACTTTTTCTTTAGCAGGAATTCCTAAGTCATCAGCATATTTTTTCAAAGTTCTTGTCAAAGCACGTCTGAAACCTGCTAAGTGAGTTCCACCTTCATGGGTATTGATATTGTTAACATAAGAGTGAAGATTTTCGCTAAAAGATGTGTTGTAACGCATCGCCACTTCCACAGGAATATCGTCTCTTTCGCCTTCCATGAAAATAACGTTTTCCATGATCGCTTCACGGTTTCCGTCAATAAATTCTACAAATTCTTTTAAACCACCTTGAGAATGGAAAACCTCAAACGCAAAAGATCCGTCTTCGTTTGGCTCTCTTTCATCAACCAAAGTGATGGTAATTCCTTTATTTAAAAAAGATAATTCTCTCAACCTTGCAGCAAGAGTATCATAATTGTAAACCAATTCCTGAAAAATAGTTCCGTCTGGCTGAAAGAAAACTTCTGTTCCTCTTTCGTCAGTCGTACCAATTTCAGCTACATCAGCCAATGCTTTTCCTTCAGAATATTTTTGTTGATATAATTTTCCGTCACGGCTAACTGTTGCTACCAATAAAGTTGAAAGTGCATTCACACAAGAAACACCGACACCGTGCAAACCTCCGGAAACCTTGTAAGAATCTTTATCAAATTTCCCGCCCGCTCCGATCTTGGTCATTACAACCTCTAAAGCAGATTTCTGTTCTTTTTCATGAAAATCAACAGGAATCCCTCTACCATTATCTTTTACAGAGATACTTTCTCCTTTATGTATTGTAACTAAAATCGTATCACAATGACCGGCAAGAGCCTCATCAATCGAGTTATCTACTACCTCATAAACCAAATGATGAAGACCTCTTACTCCTACATCACCAATGTACATAGATGGTCTTAATCGAACGTGCTCCATGCCTTCTAATGCCTGGATACTACTAGCTGTATATTGTTTTTGACTCATATAAAATTGAAATATTTGCTTAATGCAAAGACCCACAAATATCGTGATTTTTTTCGACTTATCAAAGTTAAAATATGTCAAAAAAACAGTCTTCCAAACATCAAAATTTATGATTTTTACAGGCGTAAAAAAACATCAAAGTTAAGCTGAAATACCGGAAACAATTGAATGTTTTATATCATATTTTAACACAGAAATTTATCCTTAACTTTAATGTTGAAAATAAATCATATGGACGATTTCATAGCTGCACGTGCCCAAATGGCGCTTTCCCTCGGTTTCCACATCATTTTTGCCTGTGTCGGAATGGTGATGCCGTTTTTGATGGCTTTTGCACACTGGAAATATCTTAAAACAGGAAACGAAATTTACAAAGGTCTCACAAAAGCCTGGAGTAAAGGTGTTGCTATTCTTTTTGCAACTGGAGCCGTTTCCGGAACGATGCTGTCTTTCGAATTAGGACTTCTTTGGCCGGGATTTATGAAGCACGCAGGTCCTATTTTCGGAATGCCATTTTCACTCGAGGGAACGGCATTTTTTATTGAAGCCATTGCTATAGGATTTTTTCTTTATGGTTGGGATAAATTCAATAAATGGTTTCATTGGTTTTGCGGATTTTTAGTTGGTTTAAGCGGTCTGGCTTCAGGAATTTTAGTAGTTGCCGCAAACGCATGGATGAATTCCCCGGCGGGTTTTGATTATATTAATGGAGAATATGTGAATATCGATCCAATTAAAGCAATGTTTAATGAGGCTTGGTTTCCTCAGGCTTTGCATATGACGGTTGCCGCTTTTTGTGCGACAGGATTTGCAGTTGCGGGTGTTCATGCTTTTTTAATTATGAAAAAAAAGAATGTGGAATTTCACACAAAAGCCTTCAGAATTTCTGCTGCTTTTGCAATGATTGGTGCGTTTGGAGCTCCATTAAGTGGCGATGTTGCGGCAAAATCTGTTGCAGAAAGGCAACCGATAAAATTAGCTGCCATGGAAGCTCATTTTGAAACTGAAAAAGGTGCAGCTTTCGTGATTGGCGGAATTCCTGACGAAGAAAAAGGCGAACTTAATTATGCCATAAAAATTCCGAAGCTTTTAAGTTTTTTGGCAACCAATAATTTTAATGCAGAAATAAAAGGTTTAAATGATTTCCCGAAAGATGAATGGCCGCCCGTTGCCGTTGTACATTACGCTTTTCAGATTATGATCTTTTTTGGGGTAGTCATGATCTCCATCGGAAGTCTTTATCTATACGCATTCTTTTTCAAAAAAGATTGGCTAACTAAAAACTGGTTATTGAAAACCTTTCTTTTTGCCACACCTTTCGGATATATTGCGTTGGAAGCCGGCTGGACAGTTACTGAAGTCGGCAGACAACCCTGGATCATTTACGGTATCATGAGAACAGCAGACGCAGTGACACCAATGCCGGGAATTCAGTATTCATTTTACTTCTTTACTGCAATTTTTATTTCTCTGTCACTCATTATTATTTTTCTTTTGAAAAGACAAATACAGATGGTTCCGAAGCTTTATGACCCGACAGACGCACAATTTAACTCTAAAAACAAAAAATCATGATCTACGTTGTAATAGGTTTCTTATGGCTTTCCGTTTGTCTTTATGTGATTTTGGGCGGAGCAGATTTCGGAGCAGGAATTGTAGAATTAATGACCAAAAAGAAAAACAGAAAGTACACAGAAAAATTAATGTACGAGTCGATTGCACCCGTATGGGAAGCCAATCATATGTGGCTGATTATTGCCATTGTAATTCTCTTTGTAGGCTTTCCCGAAATTTATACCACGATGTCAACCTATCTTCATATTCCATTGGTTTTGATGCTTTTAGGTATTATCGCGAGAGGCACGGCATTTACTTTCAGGCATTACGATGCTGTGGAAGATCGTTGGCAAATTATTTACACTCAAATTTTCTATTACGCGAGTCTTTTAACACCATTTTTTTTAGGTTTAATTGCTGGGGCAACCGTTTCACAATCAATTAATCCAGATGCAAAAACTTTTTTAGACCTGTATATCTACAGTTGGCTCAATTGGTTTGGAATTTCTGTTGGACTCTTTGTTGTGGCGCTCTGTGCTTATTTGGCATCTATCTTTTCGCTAAGAGAAGCAAGCGACAAATTAGAACTCAATTTAATGATTAAAAAATCTCATCAGACCATGATTTTTGTCGTTATCACTGGGATTTTGGTTTTTGCAACTGCTTATTTTTCAGGTATTCCTTTGTTGAAATGGGTATTTTCCAAACCTTTAGGCGTAATGGCAGTCTCATTCGCAACTGTTTCTTTAGGTTTGATTTTACGAGCAATGCATATTAAAAAGCTACTTCCCGTGCGGGCTTTGGCAGGATTTCAGATCATTATGATTCTGGTAGCTGCAACTTATCAGCACAATCCGAACATTATATTATTAGGAAACGGCGAACATCTTTCATTACTAAAACATATTGCAGCTGAGAAAACAATCGTAGCTTTAGGATGGGCTTTGATATTGGGATCGTTATTTATACTTCCGTTTTTATTTTATCTGATGTTTTCATTTACAAAGGCAAAAGGGAAATTGTAAAATTATTTTTTAAGTAAAACAATTTCCACTCTTCTGTTCTTAACACGGTCTGCTTCTGTAATTTCAGGGTAGACCAACGGATTAAGATGCCCCAACCCAACAACTTTTATTCTCTTGGACTCTATGCCTTGTTTCAGCAGATATTCTTTCATGGCATTGGCTCTCGTCCAGGAAAGATTAAATGTACCTAAATCTTCATCTTCACCATCAAAATTTTCGTAGTCGCAACAGATGTGACCTTGCAACTCTACCTCAAAAGTCGGATTTAGTTTTAATACTTTATACAATTTGAAGAGGTTTGTATTTCCATTTGGAAGCCAGACATGTTTAGCTCCGATAAAATTAACGTCAGGAAGAGAAAATGTATCTTTCACTTTCATCATTTCAATATTTGAATCAAGAAAGCTTGGTAACATTTTCCGTGAAATTTTTTCTCCCTGCGCAAATGTTTTTTCAATAAAGATATCTACTCTTCTGTTTTTGTTGCGTAATTTTTCGGTACTGTTATCGTTGATCTGTTTTTCTATTCCTAAACCTATGGCACTTCCTAATTTTATATTACTTCCAATTTTATTTTTTAAATATTGACTGACTGCATATGCACGGTTTTCTGATAACTTTTTATTAAGTTCTATATTCCCGGAAGGATCGCAATTCCCAAAAATCCTGAATGCGAGATTACTTTTTAATTGAGACAAACTATCCAGCTTTGTTTTAGAATTTTGACTGAGTTCGTAACTGTTATTTTTAAAATAAACAGATGTAAGCGTTTGAGAATTTATCTCTGCTAAAAAGAAAAGTAAGAGAATACAAAGATAGACTTTCATTAGTTTTTCTTTAGAACGAGAAATAATAATTTATAGTTTGTATCCATAAAAAAATTCCTGAAAATAATTTCAGGAATCTCTTTTATAATTAAATGATGATCAATATTAAACCAACTTCATCAAAACATTCTCATCAATCTTCTCAACTTTCACCAAACCTCCTTTCGTCAAAGTTTTAGAAGCTTTATCCCATTTTTTACCGGATAATTGACTTCTTTCTTTTATGTCAGCTAAAGAGAACGCTTCTTCACGAGAATTTAAAATCTCCAGAATCACTTTCTCGTCTTCACCTAATTCAACTTGAGGAACAGTTTTCTCCGGCTTCATTTGTGGGAAAAACAATACTTCCTGAATTGATGGATTATTTGTTAAGAACATAATCAATCTGTCCATCCCGATTCCCATTCCTGAAGTTGGCGGCATTCCGTATTCCAGTGCTCTCAAGAAATCTTCATCAATAAATTGTCCTGCTTCATCATCACCCTTTTCAGCTAATTTTAACTGATCTTCAAAACGTTCTCTCTGATCAATCGGATCATTTAATTCCGAATAAGCATTGGCAATTTCTTTACCACAAACCATCAATTCAAAACGCTCAGTAAGACCTTCCTGACTTCTGTGTTTCTTGGTAAGAGGCGACATTTCTACAGGATAATCTGTGATGAAAGTCGGCTGAATAAAGTTTCCTTCACATTTTTCACCAAAAATTTCGTCGATTAATTTTCCTTTACCCATCGTTTCGTTTGCCTCGATTCCGATAGATTTTGCAAAGTCGAACAATTCCTGCTCAGATTTTCCTGTAATATCAAAACCTGTATATTTTATGATCGCTTCCGTCATAGAAACTCTTGCGTAAGGTGCTTTGAAATCAATTTCCTGATCACCAAATTTCGCTTTCGTAGTTCCGTTCACTGCGATAGCACAATGTTCTATCATTTTTTCTGTGAAATCCATCATCCAATAATAGTCTTTGTAGGCAACGTAGATTTCCATCACCGTAAATTCCGGATTGTGCGTTCTGTCCATCCCTTCATTTCTGAAGTTTTTTGAAAATTCATACACACCGTCAAAACCACCAACGATCAATCTTTTCAGATATAATTCATTAGCAATTCTCATATATAAAGGAATATCTAAAGCATTGTGATGTGTGATAAAAGGTCTTGCTGCTGCACCACCTGGAATCGCCTGTAAAACCGGAGTTTCAACCTCAATATAACCTGCTTCATTGAAAAACTGACGCATTGCCGTGTACATTTTTGTTCTCTTCACGAAAGTTTCCTTTACCTGAGGATTCACAATTAAATCTACGTAACGCTGTCTGTATCTCATCTCAGGATCATTGAAAGCATCATGTACGACTCCATTTTCATCAGTCTTTGCCTGAGGAAGCGGTCTTAAAGTTTTCGTTAAAAGCGTAAAGTTTTTTACCAAAACCGTCATTTCACCAACCTGAGTCGTGAACAATTCTCCTTCAATACCGATAATATCACCAATATCTAAAAGATGTTTATAAACATCGTTGTATAAAGTTTTATCTTCTCCCGTGCAGATTTCGTCTCTGTTGAAGTACACCTGAATTTTACCTGTAGAATCCTGCAATTCAGCGAAAGAAGCCTTCCCCTGAATACGGCGAGACATCAATCTGCCCGCAATCTTCACCTGTTTACTTTCAGAAAAATTCTGTTTTATAGATTCTGTAGTATCTGTAACCGTGTATTCTTCCGCCGGGAATGCGTTGATTCCCATTTCAACAAGCTTAGTCAGCTTTTCTCTTCTAATGATTTCCTGTTCTGATAATTGCATTATAATTCAATTTTTTCGAATTGCAAAAATAAGGAAATTTAAGTGTTTATGGAAGTTAAATTTTTACACTTAAATTTATTTAAAATCGATAAAACAATATTTAATTTTAAACCATCAAGGAATTTAATGTTTTAAGATTATTTAAGCGAAATATCTGAAGATATTATTAAGACATATCCCTAAAATTCGCTTGCGAATTCTTAACCATTCTAAACTTTTTAAAAAATCTTAATGGTTAAAAATCCAAAATTACTTAAACCAAATTCTTCTTTCTTGTGGAGGCACAAAACTCCAAGCTAAAATTCTACTGACCTTCTGACCTTGCGCCATATCAATTGTTTTCACTTCAAAAGCTTTAAATTTCTTTAAAAGCGAATTGAGTTTAAATAAATTTTCTTTTTTTGAAACCAGACAGGTAAACCAAAGAATTTGAGAAGAATACGATGCACTTTCTTCAATCATTTTTGAAATAAATGCCAATTCACCACCCTCACACCACAACTCAGATTGTTGTCCGCTGAAATTGAGATTAGGTTTTTGAGTCTTAGATTTTTTTAGATTTTTTGTTTTTCTGAGATTGCCTTTCATTGCAGATTCTTCGGAATCATGGAAAGGCGGATTGCACATGGAAAACGTGAATCTATCTTCAGAGTTGAGAATATTTTTAAATATAAAATTTGAATCCGGCTGAAATTTAAGTTGAATATCTTTTAGAAGATCAGAATTTCCAACTAAAATCTTATGAGCATTATCTAAAGATTTTTGATTGATATCTGTTCCCAGCATTTGCCAACCGTAAGATTGATGTGCAATTAAAGGATAAACCAAATTAGCCCCCGTTCCAATATCTAAACCTTTTACCGATAAACCTACCGGAATTTCACGTAAATTTTCTGCTAATAAATCTGCAATATTATGAATATAATCTGCACGTCCCGGGATTGGCGGACAAAGATTTTCGTCAGGAATATCCCAATTTTTAACATTATAAAAATGTTCCAGCAAAGCTTTATTAAGCAATTTTACAGCTTTCGGAATACTGAAATTGATGGTTAAACTTCCGTAAGTATTTTTAAAAACATAATGCTTCAGTTCCGGCACACAGGAAATCAACTCTTCAAAATCGTAGGGATTTTTATGAAGATTTCTTGTGTGCAGTCCTGATTTTTCGACCATGAATTATTTTTTCTGTTTCAAAATATACTCCACCATTTTTTTTGCATCTGCTTTAGACACTTGCGGATGAGGTTGCATAGGAACGCTTCCCCAAACTCC
Source organism: Chryseobacterium sp. CY350 (assembly GCF_027945075.1). Lineage (NCBI taxonomy): Bacteria > Pseudomonadati > Bacteroidota > Flavobacteriia > Flavobacteriales > Weeksellaceae > Chryseobacterium > Chryseobacterium wangxinyae. The sequence goes on along the minus strand of NZ_CP116034.1, from coordinate 4,043,592 downwards.
GCTTCCACCATCAATGATTTTTGATGCCAGCATTTCGATATCTTTATCAGAATACTTACCTGCAATATCCTGATAAGAAGGACCTATCATTCTCTCGCTAGTATTATGACAAGACATACAGTCAGAAGCTTCGATAAGACTCTTCCCGGAAACACTGGTTGCAATCGGCGCTGAACCTTCTGAAGATGGCTTTATTTCTGAATTTTCTTTTTTAGAACAGGAAAACGCCAGCAAACTTATTGCTCCTGTAAAAAACAATTTTTTCATTATTTTGTTGCCGTAGAATCTGTAGAAGGCGACGGTGCAGGTATTGCAGCAGGTGTACTGTCAGTTTTAGCTGTAGAATCTGCAGGTACAGTGGCAGCAGCAGGCTCTTCTAGCATAATATTGCTGTCTTGTAAAGATTTGTCTGTTTTTTTCGAGCAGCTAACTGCCACTAAACTTCCGATAAATGCGATCGCTATTACTTTTTTCATAGTTAAATTTCTTTTTATTTTTGATAATTTCAATGGAACCTTTGATGATTCCTTTGATTTCTAAATTCGATCACAAAAATATAAAAATAAAGTTTTATAAAGAGAGACTATGTGCGTTTTTTAAATCACAATTAAATTTTCCCTGATTTTTGTTTTTGATATAAAAAAAAGTTCTACATTTGTCCCATGATTAATTCAGTTAACAAAAATTGGTGGTGGCACTCAAACTCTTCGTCGGGTCTGATGCTATTATCGTGTTGTTAATTTTACAGCAAGAATATTATAGAAAAACATACAGAGACTTTGACGAATGCGTTGAAGTCTTTTTTTTGTCTAAAAATTTAAAATGCCCAAAATGTTTACTAAAAAAATCAATATAAAAACCACATCACGAACGTCACTCGGAGACCTGCAAACTCCGATGAATATTTACCTGCAGATTCGTGACAAATTCAGAGACACCATTTTACTGGAAAGTTCTGACATCAAAAGCACCGACAATAATTTTTCGTTTATTGCTATTAACGCCATTGCCGGAATTGAAATCAAAAATCATCACGAATTTGAAATAAAATTCCCCAATGAAAATCCCGAAAAAAGAACACTGGAAAATATTAAAATCACAGATTTACTCAATGATTTTTCGAAAGTTTTCGCTTGTGAAAAAACCAATGAAAAAATTGAACAGACGGCTCAAAGTCTTTTTGGATACACGAGTTTTGATGCAGTTCCGCTTTTTGAGAAGATTGATTTTAAACCTCAAAGTGAAGAAGTAGAAATTCCTATTCTTCGTTACAGATTGTATCAGTATGTGATTGCGATCAATCATTATAATGACCAGATGCATTTGATAGAAAATGAAATCGAAGGCGTAAAATCTGAAGCATACACTTTGGAAAATTTAATTAAAAATAAAAATTCTGTTGTTTTTCCTTTTGAGAAAATAGATGAAGAAACATCTAATCTTACCGACGAAGAATATCTGGATTTGGTAAAAGTTGCCCAAAAACATTGTAAAAGGGGCGATGTCTTCCAACTTGTTCTCAGCAGAAGGTTTGAGCAGAAATTTAAAGGCGATGAGTTTAATGTTTATCGTGCGTTACGAAATATCAATCCATCACCTTATCTTTTCTTTTTTGATTACGGAAATTACAAACTATTCGGCTCCAGTCCTGAAAGTCAGTTACTTATTAATGATAATAAAGCAACCATCCATCCCATTGCCGGAACTTTTAAAAGAAGTGGCGATATTCACACCGACTTACTTTCTGCCGAAGCGTTAAAAGAAGATCCTAAAGAAAATGCGGAACATACCATGTTGGTTGATTTAGCACGAAATGACTTAGGAAAAATGGGAAAAAACGTTACCGTGACCAAACTTAAAGAAATTCAGTTTTTTTCCCACGTCATTCATATGGTAAGTGAGGTCACTGCAGAATTAGAAGAAAACACCAATCCTTTTGAAGTTGTCGCGAGCACATTTCCGCAGGGAACCCTCAGCGGAGCGCCAAAATACAAAGCTCTCGAATTGATCAATGAATACGAAAAAGATTCGCGCGGTTATTACGGCGGCTGTATAGGAATGATCGGGCTGAATGGCGATTGTAACCAGGCAATTATGATCAGAACATTTTTAAGCAAAAATAATACACTTTTTTATCAGGCAGGTGCCGGTTTGGTGGCAAAATCGATTCCCGAAAATGAATTGCAAGAGGTAAACAATAAACTTAATGCCTTAAAAAAAGCCGTCGAGAAAGCGGAAAAATTAGTTAAATAGATCTAAGAAAATGAAAAGCAATATATTAAATACAACAAAAATTTTGGTGTTCGACAACTACGACAGTTTCACCTACAATCTTGTACAGATGATTGAAAGAATTACAGATCAAAAAGTAGATGTTTACCGTAATGATGAAATTTCATTAGAAGAAATCGCAATGTATGACAAAATCATTCTTTCTCCAGGTCCCGGAATTCCCGAAGAAGCCGGAATTTTGCTAGATTTAATTAAAAAGTATGCACCCACAAAAAGTATTTTGGGAGTATGTCTCGGTCAGCAGGCGATTGCAGAAGCTTTTGGAGGAAATCTGATCAATCTTTCTGAGATTTTCCATGGTGTAGCAACGAGCTCGAAAACAATTAAAAAGGATTCAAAACTCTTTCAGAATTTACCCGAAGAAATCGAGGTCGGCAGATATCACAGCTGGGCTGTAAATAGTGAAAATTTTCCGGAAGAGTTAGAAATCACTGCAATAGATAATGACGGAATGATCATGGCTTTACAACATAAAACTTATGATGTACATGGCGTTCAGTTTCACCCAGAAAGTATATTAACACCTGAAGGCGAAGTCATTATAAGAAATTTTCTTTTAAATTAATTCAAATCTCACGATTATGAAAGAAATATTACAATACCTTTTCAATCATCACACTTTGTCAAAATCTGAAGCAAAAGCGATTATGATTGAGATTGCCCAAAATAAATTTAACACCGCAGAAATTACAGCATTTATTACCGTTTTCCTGATGCGGAATATCACCTTAGACGAACTCGAAGGTTTCCGCAGAGCTCTGTTGCAAATGGCAGTTCCTGCAAATATTGATTGTGACGACACTCTCGATATCGTAGGAACCGGCGGTGACGGAAAAAATACCATCAATATTTCTACTTTGGCAAGCTTTGTCATTGCAGGAGCAGGGCAAAAGGTAACCAAACACGGCAATTACGGAGCATCAACAATTACTGGTTCATCTAATGTTTTAGAAAAACTTGGTTATCAGTTTCATAATAATTCAGAAAAACTTAATGAAGATTTAGAAAAAGCAAACATCTGCTTTCTGCATGCTCCACATTTTCATCCTGCGTTGCAATCTGTGGTTGCTTTGCGGAGTTCACTGGGTTTGCGTACTTTTTTTAATCTGCTGGGTCCGCTTGTAAACCCTGCAAAACCCAAATTCTCGGTTATAGGAGTTTATAATCTGGAAATTGCAAGAATCTATCAATATTTACTTCAAAAAGACGAGCGCGAGTTTACAATCGTGCATGGATTAGACGGTTACGACGAAATAAGCCTCACGAGCGATAGTAAAATCATCACAAAAAACAGTGAAGAAATTCTCTCAACAAAAGATCTGGGCTTCAACACTTTAGATCCAAAAAGTATTGCTGCAGGAACTACTGCTTCAGAATCTGCTAAGATATTCAGAAACATACTGGAAGGAAACGGAAGTTCTGAGCAAAATGCCGTTGTGGTCGCCAATGCTGCCGTAGCTTTGCATCACACACAGAAATTTGGAAATTACCAGGAATGCCTTCTCATGGCGCAGGAAAGTCTGGTGAGCGGAAAAGCTTTAAGAAGTCTGAACAGCCTGCTTAGCTGATTTTTAGGGCGACAAATTCCGTCTACCACTCCCACTCTTTTGCTTTGCAAAAGGAGTTCCGTTCAAGCCGGGTCGCAATATGCACGAAATAGAAACTGATCAACAAAAATGACGATTTTAGACAAAATAATAGAAAGGAAAAAACAGGAAATTAAAGATTCAAAATCAAAAATTTCTGTACAGCAGTTGAAAGATTCAGAATTTTTCAACAGAAAATCATTATCCTTAAAAGAAACTTTAAAATCAAAATCCGGAGTTATCGCCGAATTTAAAAGACAATCTCCATCAAAAGGAATAATTAATAACAAAGTTTCTCCAGTAGAAGTGGTCTCTGATTATGAAAATTTCGGAGCAAGCGCAATTTCTATTCTGACAGATCATGATTTTTTCGGAGGTTCTTTTGATGATATTTTAAGTGTTAGAAAAGAAATCAATATTCCGATTTTGAGAAAAGATTTTATGATCGACGAGTATCAGTTTTATGAAGCAAAAAGCATTGGTGCAGATGTTATTTTGTTGATTGCAGCATGTCTAAGTCCTTCTCAGGTTATGGATTTCACAGAATTGTCTCATCAATTGGGTCTTGAAGTTTTATTGGAAATTCATACAGAAGACGAACTTCAGCATTATCATAAAAAAATTGACTTTGTCGGAATTAACAATAGAAATTTAAAGGATTTTCAGGTTGATCTGCAGCATTCTGTCAATCTTAAAAATAAGCTCCCAAAAAGCGTTTTAGCAATAGCAGAAAGCGGAATTTATAATACTGAAGACTTCAGCTATCTCAAAGAGAAAGGTTTTGACGGATTTTTAATGGGAGAATATTTCATGAAAAATGAAAATCCGGGCAAATCTTTCGAAGAATTTATAAACAAAATATCATGAAAGTCAAAGTTTGTGGTTTAACCAATTTAATTCAGATTCAGGAATTGATTTCTGAAAATATAGATTTTCTTGGTTTTATCTTTTATAAAAAATCTCCAAGATATGTTCTAGATGTACTAAATCTGAATGATATTTCAAAAATAAATCATTTCGGAAAAGTCGGAGTTTTTGTGAATGAAACGGTAGAAAACATTGTTGAGATTTCTAAAAAAGCAAATTTAAATTTCATACAACTTCACGGTGATGAAAATGAGGAATTTATACTAGAATTAAGGCGAAAACTGAACTCTAAAATCGGAATCATTAAAGTTATAAGAATCGGGAATCAGAATTCAAATGTCTTGCAGGCGATCATAAACAGACAACCTTCGATCATCGATTATCTTCTTTTCGACACCGATTCAAAATCATTCGGCGGAACCGGAGAAACATTTAACTGGAAAATTTTAAACGAATGTGAAATTCAGCGTCCTTATTTTTTAAGCGGCGGAGTTTCTTTAGAAAATATCGAAAACAGTAATCTTCTACATCAAAAACCATTTTCAGTAGATATCAATTCAAAATTTGAAATCTCGCCGGGAAATAAAGATGTAGAGAAAATAAAAAAAGTTTTATATCCTTTAAAAAGCGTTGATGAAATTTGTTCGGGAAGTAAAAGCAATTTCATCAAAATGGTTGAAAACAAGAGGAATAAAATATGAAGATTTTTTTTGGCAGAATGGTTATGGAGCATTTTCTGTAAGTCCTCATAATATTTTGCAGTGACTGAATATATTAAAAACCAAAGACAGTATCATAAGGAATATGATTTTAAACACGAGATGATGAACTACTATAAAAAATACAAAATTGTCTATGATGAAAAATATCTTTGGGATTGATGTTTGATTTTAATTCCAAAAAAATTAATAGGAATGAATTCCTATTCTTTGTTAAATCGTCCCGTTGGGACTGCAATTATAAAAAAGTAAAAAATGAATTATAAAAACCCAGATCAAAACGGATATTACGGCGAATTTGGCGGAGCTTTTGTCCCTGAAATGTTGTATCCAAATGTGGAAGAACTTCAAAATAATTATTTAAATATCATAGAATCGGAAGAATTTCAGGTTGAATATCAGGATTTGCTGAAGAATTATGTCGGTCGTGCTACTCCGCTATATTTTGCGAGAAATTTAAGTGAAAAATACAAAACGAAAATTTATCTCAAACGAGAAGATCTTAATCATACAGGCGCGCATAAAATCAACAATGCTCTCGGACAGGTTTTACTGGCAAAACGACTTGGAAAACACAGAATTATCGCAGAAACCGGAGCCGGACAACACGGCGTTGCCACCGCTACAGCGTGCGCTTTGCTAGGTTTAGAATGTATCGTTTACATGGGAGAAGTTGACATCGCAAGACAAGCGCCGAATGTTGGGAGAATGAAAATGTTGGGAGCAACCGTAATTCCTGCCACTTCTGGTTCAAAAACTTTGAAAGATGCTGTAAATGAAGCTTTACGGGATTGGATTAACAACTCTACCACAACACATTACGTGATCGGAAGTGTGGTTGGTCCGCATCCTTTTCCTGATCTCGTGGCGAGATTTCAAAGTGTGATTTCGGAAGAAATTAAGGAGCAGCTTCACGAGCAAATAGGAAGGAAAAATCCTGATTACGTAATTGCCTGCGTTGGTGGAGGAAGCAATGCGGCAGGAACTTTTTATCATTTTGTAAATGAAGAAAATGTGAAAATTATCGCTGCGGAAGCAGGAGGTTTCGGCGTCGAATCAGGAAAATCTGCTGCAACTACTTTTCTGGGAACTTTGGGCGTTTTGCATGGAAGCAAAAGTCTTGTTATGCAGACAGATGACGGACAGGTTATTGAACCTCACTCAATCTCCGCGGGTCTGGATTATCCGGGAATCGGGCCTTTTCATGCCAATTTGTTCACGGAAAATCGTGCTGAATTTTTCAGCATTAATGATGGCGAAGCTTTAGAATGTGCTTTTGAACTTACAAAATTGGAAGGAATAATTCCTGCTTTGGAAAGTGCTCATGCGCTGGCCGTTCTTAATAAAAAGAAATTTAATGAAAATGATGTTGTCGTGATCTGCTTGAGCGGCCGTGGCGATAAGGATATGGAAACGTATTTGAAAAAATTAGAAGTTATCAATTAGAAATTTATCTTTCAAAGCTCTTTTATCTAGCTTTTAACTTTAAATCGTAAATTTTAAAAAATGAAAAAACTAAATATATATTTCACAGCAGGAGTTCCAGAATTGGAAGATACTGCTGACATTATAAGACTCATACAAAATTCCGGAGCCGATATGCTGGAAATCGGAATGCCTTATTCTGATCCTGTTGCTGATGGGCCGGTCATTCAAAAAGCGCATGAATTGGCCTTAAAAAACGGAATGACGATCGAAAAACTTTTATCCCAATTAAAAAATATTAAAAACGAAATCAAAATTCCAATTATTTTGATGGGATATATTAATCCTGTTTTAAGTTTTGGTTTTGAAAATTTTTGTCGGGAATGTTCGGACAGCGGAGTTTCAGGTTTAATAATTCCAGATCTTCCGCCGATTGAATTTGAAAAAAATTATCAGAAAATTTTACAAATATATCATCTGAATTTTACTTTTTTAATTACACCTGAAACTTCTGACGAAAGAATTTTATATCTTGATTCTCTAAGTTCGGGATTTTTGTATGCGGTAAGTTCGTCTTCCACCACAGGAAATGAAAATGCAGTTTTAAAAAACGAAGATTATCTTTCAAGAATTGCTTCTCTCCCACTGAAAAATCCAGTTATGATCGGTTTTGGGATTAAATCTAAAGAAGATTTTGAAAACGTTACCGAAAAAGCAGACGGCGGAATCATAGGAACTGCCTTCGTCAATATTTTGCTGAACGATAAAGATTGGAAGATAAATGCCATAGATTTTATTCATTCAATAAAAAATTAAAAATCACTAAATTTGCCTGTTAATTAAAGGCATGAACACATATCAAAATAAAGTCGTAGCATTTGAAGATCTTGGTGTAAAAGAGTATCAGTCTTCCTGGGAATATCAGGAAAAACTGATGAAAGACATCATCGACACCAAAGTCAAAAATCGTGACTTACCAGAGGAAGAACGCCAGACAACTTCAAACCACTTTCTTTTGGTAGAGCATCCTCATGTATATACTTTAGGGAAAAGTGGTCATGAAGAAAATATGTTGGCTGGAATTGATAAATTAAAAGAAATCGAAGCCACATTTGTAAAGGTAAACCGCGGCGGAGATATTACCTATCACGGTTTCGGACAGATTGTAGGTTATCCGATTCTTGATCTTGAGAACTTCTTTACTGATATTCATTTATATATGCGAAATCTTGAAGAAGTGATTATCCGAACGATGGCAGAACTTGGTTTAAAAGGTGAACGTTCACCAGGAGAAACCGGAGTTTGGCTTGATGTCGGAAAACCTTACGCCAGAAAAATCTGTGCGATGGGTGTAAAAGCTTCGCGCTGGGTTACTTTGCATGGTTTTGCTTTCAATGTCAACACTGATATGCGCTACTTTGAATACATTGTTCCATGTGGAATTAAAGATAAGCAAGTCACTTCGTTGAAAAGAGAATTGGAAAGAGAATTGACATCCGAAGAAGTTGAAAATATTAAACTGAAGATCAAAAAGCATTTTGCAGATGTTTTTGGAGCGGAATTGGTTAAAAACAATATTTAACCGTAAACACATTATTAGATCATATAAATCCATTGTTATTGCAATGGATTTTCTTTTTACAAAAATTCATAATACAGAAAATAGATTTCATCTACAATTTAAATTCCAAAATTAAATTGCACACAATTTAATTGTTTACTACCTTTGATTTATCAAAATTGAATATTTAATTATTCAAGTCAAAATTTAACAAATAATAAAATAATAAAACAAATGTCGTTAATAGAAGATTTAAACTGGAGACACGCTGTAAAAGCATACGACTCAACAAAAAAAGTATCAGAAGAACATTTAAATAAAATTTTAGAAGCTGCAAGATTGGCACCTACCTCATCAGGTTTGCAACCATTCCGCGTGATTGTAGTTGAAAACCAGGAATTGAAAGAGAAAATGGTGAAAGGCGCACTAAATCCTGAGGTGATGAGCGACTGTTCGCACGTTTTGGTTTTTGCTGCATGGGACAGTTATTCTGATGAAAAAATTGACAAAGTTTATGATCATCACACAGATGTAAGAGATTTACCGAGAGGTCGATTCAGCAGTTATACCGATAAAATCAAAGAAATGTATGGTGCACAAACTCCTGATCAATATTTCGCGCACACTGCAAGACAAACTTATATTGCATTAGGTTTAGCAATGGCTCAGGCTGCAGAGTTGAAGATAGATTCTACTCCAGCGGAAGGTTTCAGCAATGAAGTGGTAGATGAAATTTTAGGTTTGAGAGAATTGGGTCTCAAAAGTGTAAGTCTTTTATATCTCGGTTACAGAGATCTGGAAAACGACTATCTTTCTCACATGAAGAAGGTAAGAATTCCGATGGAGGAATTTATTATCAGAAAATAATATTTAGTTTCAAAATCGCTGTTGATCATGGAAAATCACGAGTCACTCAAATTGGGAAATCAGCTATGCTTTCCGCTATACGTCATCGCAAAAGAAATTACCGGTTTGCACCGTCCGTTTCTTGATGAAATAGACATTACCTATTCGCAATATCTTGTGATGATGGTGCTTTGGGAAAAAGACGGATTGACGGTCAATCAGATTGGTGAAAAACTCTATCTCGACAGCGGAACTATAACACCACTTCTTAAAAGACTGGAATCTAAAGGTTTTATCCTCCGAAAAAGAAAAAAGGAAGATGAAAGAGTTGTACAAGTTTTTTTAAGTGAAATAGGAAAAAATTTACAACAAAAAGCCTGCGAAATTCCGGCAAAAATGCAGGAAAAACTGAATCTTTCAACAGAAGATCTTCTGGAACTGAAAGAAACAGTCGACAAAATTTTAAATAAAATTCAAAAATAAAATAAATGAAAACATTATATACAACCAGCGTTACCGCAAAAGGCGGAAGAAACGGACAGGTAAAAAGCGAAAACGGAGTTTTGGATCTTGAGGTAAGAATGCCAAAAGGATTAGGCGGAGCAAATGACGATTTTACCAATCCCGAAATGCTTTTCGCAGCAGGATATGCGGCTTGTTTTGACAGTGCATTGAATTTGATCATCAGTAAATCTAAAATCGAAACAGGAGAAACTTCGGTTGCTGCAAAAGTAAGCATCGGACAGATAGATAACGGTGGATTTGGTCTGGCCGCTGAATTAGACGTTAACATTCCCGGAGTTTCTCTTGAAAAAGCTCAGGAACTGACTGAAAAAGCTCATCAGATTTGTCCGTACTCTAATGCGACTAGAAATAATATTGAGGTGAAACTTTCGGTAACGAATAACTAAGATTTTTTCTTTTAAATTATATAAATCTGCTTCCTTTGGAGGCGGATTTTTTTTGTTTAAATTAAATAAGTTTAATGTTTTTCAAGTTTTATATGTACTTTTAATTATAAAGCTTTTCGATATGAATAAAATATTTTTGCTAATTATTTCTTTGACTTTATTAATTAGTTGCACTAAGAGTGAAATGAAAGAAAAAATAGAAGTAAACAAGATATTAAATACTATTTTGAAATATGAATCCAAACGAAATAGCTTTAATGCAAATTACAAATTTTTAATAAATCCGGAATTTCAAAAATTAAAAATTTATGTTCCAAGTCAGAAAGAGATTTTAGGTGAAGAACCAGGACCTCCTCCATTTTTCAATAGAAATATTATTCGTCTATTAGATTTAAAAGGGAGTAAATTTAAAAACAGAAAATCTGATTCAATAAATTTATTAAAACAGAACATCTATATCTTTAATTCCTTATATATTGATACTAAGATAAATTCAAACATTCAAATAGCAAATAAACAAGAGATTGATAAACGAGTACAACTATATCAATTTTCAAATCCGGTATATTTTAATGATAATTTTGTTTATATCGAAAGCATATATCGTGACTCAGTATTTGGAATTGGTTTTGGATATTTACTTGAAAAGCAAAAAGATGGAAGTTGGATCATAAAAGAGATTACAAACACATTTATTACCTAAACGTCTAGTATAAAAGCCAAAATACTTACCTCCCCACAGCATCACTCTTCTTATAAGCATCCACCTTTATATACTCATCAGTCAGTTCTTTTTCTTTTTTATCTGAAATTAAGATTCCGAAAAGATGGTCGATCTCGTGCTGGAAAATAACAGCGGTAAAACCTTCTACAATCTCTGAATATTTTTGCCCTTTCAAATCTAAATATTCCAACTGAATAACCTGACTTCTGTAAAATTGTCCGTTAAAATCAGCAATCGAAAGATCTCCTTCCCTACCGAGATTCTGGAGTTGCGATTTCCACGTGATTACCGGATTAATAAAGTATTCTAATGGTTCATCCGGCTTGTCAAACCGCTGAACCCAAATTACTTTTCTATTGATACCGACCTGCGGCGCGGCAATTCCTACTCCACCATCTGTGGAAAGAAGAGATTGTTTCATTCTAGAAACTAATGTTGCGGTATTCGGATCGGTAGGATCAATTTCTGTTGACTGATCCAATAAAACGGCGTGTTGATGAGAATCTGCTGTTTGATATATCGGTATTAGCGTTTTGACATCACCTTGATTAATTAAGGAAATCTCAGCTGTAGTCAGTTTTTGAGCGTTAATAAAAACGATAAAGAAGACGAAGAAAAGAGGGAATTTTTTCATTTTTGCTGGAATGTTGAACAAATATAGAATGTTTTTATGTTTTGGCTAAAGCCGATTGAATTTATTTTCACTAAAACGGGCTAAAGCCCGTTCCTATTGATTGCATCATGAGTTTTTTCTCGTAGATTTTGCTGATATAGCTGATCTTTTTCACATAATGATCTGTGAAATCTGTGGAAAAGAATTCAATAAGTTTTTGTCATATCTGCCGGAATGATCAGATTAAAATCTGTCGGGATATATTCTTTCTCTGGAATTTTTAATTCAGGATCTTCAGATTCGAATACGGAGATGACCGCCATTTTCAGATTAGGATTTTTCTGTTTGATGTACCAGTAAATTCCGCCAAATTCTTTGCTGTGGAAATTTCCGTTGTAATGAATGAATGTCTTTCCGGGTTCATAATTTTTCAGGATAGATTCTGCCATCGTTGCGTCTTTAATGGCTTGCGCAGAGATAAAGTTCATCACTTTGGTACCTTCGGCATGATCGCCCATCATTTTTTTCATTTCAGGATAACCGGGAGTTTCTAAGGTCACTTTGATTGGGAGTTGCGCAATATAAGTTTTATCTTTTTCGCTTAATTTATTTAATGATTCCAAACCTTCTTTTGCAGTTTGAGAAGCATATTTTCTGGGAACATTGGTCGCGATAAATTTTAGTTTTTTGTCTTTGGCAAAATCAACCAACGGTTTGTAATCTGTTGCATAATTATTCCAAAGACGGGCTGAGTCTTTCAATGTTTTAGCATCGTATATTCCATTTAAATAATTATTCAGTTGGGATTGATTGTCTCTTTCAAACATTTCTGCTCCCAGAATTAACTGTCCGTTTTTCTTTTCAAATAAAGCTTCGGTGATTTTCAGTTGAAGCCAGTGATTAATGGAATTATTGTGGTTTTCACCAAAGAAAACAACATCATAATCGGCTAATTCTTTAACGAGCTTATCGGTTTTTATCTCTTTTCCTTTTTTGTCGTAGAACTGATATGGTTTTATTTCTTGTGCTTTCAAAATTGAAAATCCTATCAGCAACAGGATGATGAAAGTGTTTTTCATTCTTAATTATTTTATCGTTTTAATTTACTATTATTTTAACTATTTAATGTAAAGATGTCTCATTTTAGTTTTGGGAAGCAACAATATTATTTTGGGAAGCAACAATATTCTTTTGGGTTACAAGAATATTACTTTGGGATGCAAAAATATTACTTTGGGTTGCAAGAATATTACTTTGGGTTGCAAGAATATTCTTTTGGGTTACAAGAATATTACTTTGGGAAGCAACAATATTACTTTGGGAAACAAGAATATTATTTTGGGAAGCAACAATATTCTTTTGGGTTACAAGAATATTACTTTGAGATTCTAAAATATTACTTTGGGACATAAGAATATTACTTTAGGTTACAAGAATATTACTTTGGGAAGCGAGAATATTACTTTGGGATACTAAAATATTGCTTTGGGAAGAAAGAATATTCTTTTCAAATGTATACATTAAATTTAAGGAGGTTCTTTCTATCTTGGTTACAATCTCTTTTTATTTTGAAACTACTTGTTTTTAAACACAAATGGCACTCACGACTTTCAGTGATGGCAATGATAAAAATCTTTTTCAAATTAAAATTCGTGGTATCCGTGAAAAGACATTTATGTAATTGATATTTAATTAAAAACAGAAAAGACCGTTTTGAGATTTTAAAAAAAAACAAAACGGCCTGAATCAAATTATCTAATTATTACTTTTCTAGATCTGCTACAAGGTCTTTCCATTCCTGTAGTTCAGGGATTCCCGGTTTTCTTTTTCCAAAAAACTGAACGATAAAATCACCTTCTTTGTTGAATACTTCAATCGCTGTTACTTCGCCATCTTCCGTTGGTTTTTTCACGATCCATGCTTCAGCGATTTTTGTCACATCTAAATGCAGGTTGAAATCAGGATCCATCACGTTGAACCACTGTTGGTGCCACATTGTTTTCTTTACTTCACCGGTGTGAATCTGGATAATGCCTCTGTTTCCAACGAAAATCATGATCGGCAGGTTCTTTTCAGATGCATCTTCAAGTACATTGACCACTTTTGAAGTTTCAATTTTTTTAGCGTATCCTTCAGGAGCCAGTCTTAACGCCTGAGTTCTTGATACTCCGAATTTTCTGGTCATCATAAAGAAATCGTGAGTATCTTTCAATTCTGTCCACGCTTTTTTAAACCCTTCAGCATCAATTTCAGAATCTGCTTTTTCGGGAGCTTTTGGAGCAATTGCTTGAAATTCAAATATTTCATTCTGATTTTCAGCCTTAAACTGAGCTACCATAGGATCGAAAGCTTCTTCAATGCTGTCTTTCGTTAAATATATTTTATGAAGTGCCAAACCGTCTTTCCCGAAGAACTGAAGACTTCTTCTGTCGCCTTCTACGACTGCGAAAGCAAATTTCCAGTGATTCTGGAAGATTCTCAAATCGATCTCTTCTCCTACAAAAAGCTGTGCATGCGGGCTGCTGAAATCACCATTCTGGTACGTTCCTTTTCGCTCATGTACGCATTCATCGTTTCTTGTGAGAGCCATTACTTTTCCTAATTTTTCAACTTCTGTTAAGATGTTTGCAAATTCAGGTTTCAAGACAGTAACTCCTTCTCCTACGTTCGTTGATAATAATTCTGCTTCACTTACGCCTAACTGTTCTGCAGCATTTCTTATTCTTAAATGTGGGTTTTCTGCTTTCAGAGCTTCCCATTTTTCTTTCAGTTCGTTTACTAATGTGCTCATTATTTTACTTTTTTATGGTTAAAAACTGTATAATTTGTTGTTATTAATTTTTTCTCCGGGTTTGCTTTTTGTTTCTTCTTCTTTTTCGGAGATCTTTATTTTTAAATTTCACCCATCTCAAAACCTTTCACCTAGGGATATGCAAGATTTGGTGACCGCATTTTTTTTTGATATTTTTCCATATTCAGCCAAAAATAATCATCGGGTTACTGGTGATCGGGTGGTCGCAAATCGTACACGGAAAATTGTACGCTTCGCTGATATTCTCAGCAGTAAAAACCTCTTGCGGAGTTCCGTAAGCTGCAACTTTACCGTTTTTCATCAGCAAAATTTTGTCTGCATACTGAGCCGCAAGATTGAGATCATGAAGAACGACCACGGCAGAATTTTCTTTTTTCGTGAAATTCTTTATAATTTCTAAAGCTTTATACTGATGTTTAATATCTAAATTATTCAATGGCTCATCTAAAAAAAGAAGTTTTTGGATGATTTCGTTTTTTAACTGTGCCAAAACTCTGGATAGATGTACGCGCTGTTTTTCACCTCCCGACAATGTATTATATTCTCTGTTTTTCAGATGGTAAACATCGGTTTCAAACATCATTTCGTGGGTTGCCTGATGATCTTCTGCTTTTGGCTGAGCATCAAAATATGGGTAACGCCCCATCATCACAATATCTTTCACCTTGAGAGGAATATCGTTTGAATTGTGCTGAGAGAATTTCGCTTTGTGCTTAGAAATTTCCGTCACTTTCCAATCGGTGATATTTTTATCTTTAAATAAAATCTCCTGTTTTGTCTTTACTTCATTGGCTAAAACACTCAGAAGACTAGATTTTCCTGCACCGTTGGGACCTACAATGGCCAAAAACTCGCCAAAACCCAGCGTGACATCTACGTCATTCAGAATGTAAAAATCTTTGTGTCTGTAATTGATTTGCTGTGCCCTGATCATTACATTGATTTTTTAAATTTGATTAAAATTGCAATAAAAATAGGTGCGCCCATCATCGCCGTAAGAATCCCGATAGGAAGTTCCGAAGGCTCTACAATACTTCTGCTGAAGGTATCTGCAGTTAACAATAATATGCTTCCGCAGATTGCAGACAATGGTAATATGAATGCATAATTTGATTTAAACAATAGCCTTAAAATATACGGAACAATCAACCCTACAAAGCCGATGGTTCCGGAAAATGCAACACACGATCCTACCATCAATGCGGTGATGATGATGACTTCTTTTTTCAGTTTTTCTACATTAATCCCCAGATGTTGGGCATCTTTTTCACCAAGCATCATGGCATTTAAGGCTTTTCCTTTCGGCATTAAAATACTGAATGAAAAAACTAGAACTACGGCTAAGATCGCATTCTTCGTCCATGTCGCAGCTGCAAGACTTCCCATATTCCAAAACGTGAGATCTCGTAACTGATCATCTTTTGAGATATAAATCAGAAAACCTACAATGGAAAATCCGATTGCTGAGATGGCAACTCCGGTTAAGAGCATCATGACAACATTGGTTTTACCGCCACTTGTAGAAATTCTGTACACCAAAAGCATAGCGAGAAGTGAACCGATAAATGCGGCAATGCCTACCAATGAAAACTGTACTGCCTCCGGAAAAAACTCTCTGAAATGTCTTCCTAAAACAATGGTGATGGCAGCCATCAATGTTGCACCAGAGGTAAGACCTATCAAGTCTCCCGTAGCCAGAGGATTTTTGAACAATCCCTGCAAACTCGTTCCTGAAACCGAAAGCATGCTTCCGATCAAAATTGCCATTATAATTCTGGAAGCTCTTACATCCCAGACAATGTATTTATCACTTACTGAAACACCAGAATCTTCGCGAATTAATTTTCCTAAAACTTCGAACGCAGAACGTCCGCCGAAGTCGTAAACTCCGGTATTAAGCGACCATACTGCAATGATAAAAAGCAGTATGGCACTTAATGCAATATAAAAATATAATTTACTTTGTGTTCTCAACTAAAAGCTTGTTTAATGCAACTGCGGCTTCTCCTAATCTTGGTCCGAAACCTGAAACCAAGCCTCCATCCATCGCAATAATTTTTTTATTTTTTCCGGCATTGGTTTGTGAAACTCCCGGCATTTTTAGAGCACCTTCATTTCCTCCGGAACCTTGCAACCCGCTTGTGAAAAAGAACAGTACATCAGGATTTGCTTTTACCACGGCTTCCGGAGTTAAAGGTTTAAAATCTTCAAAATCATTGATTGCATTTTCACCTCCTGCAAGATTAATCAAGGCTGCCATCGGCGTATTTTTACCGGAAACCATCATCATATTTCCTCTTGCGTAGATGAACAATACTTTCGGTTTTTTAGCAATGGGCTGAACCTGCTTCAGATCTGCATCAATTTTATCGTTTAATTTTTGATAATCTGTGTTTCCGATTGCTTTTGCAACGTCGGCGATCAGTTTTTTGGTTCCGCCAACGGTAAATTCCTGCTTGAATAACTCGGTTTTGATTCCTGAAGCTTTTATTTTCCCTACTAAATCCGGATTGATGTCTTTGTCTGAAGCTAAAATCAATGTAGGACTCACCGCCATGATCGGCTCGATAGTCATTGATCTTACGTGACCTAAATCTTTAGCCGTAGCTTTTAAAGATTCCGGATATGTGCTTGTAACGTCCGTGGCAACGATCTCGCTGTCGTGACCCAAAGCGCTTACAATTTCTGTAATTCCGCCATTCAGAGTGACAATTTTATTGTTGGTCTTCGGAGCTTCAGATGATACTTCGGCTTTATTTTCTGTGGGTTTCGAAGTTTCTTTTTTACAAGAAGATACAGCCGCAAGTACGGATACTGCAAGAATTAATTTTTTCATTTTTTACTAATTATTTTAGATTATTTCTTTTTACAAAGGAGCATACTCAAACTGAGGAAAACCTCTTTCACCGGCTACACCCATATCGTCTGTAGTACTTTTTGTAAGTCTTGTGAATTTTAATTTAAAAGTATATCCATCAGAATCTTTCAATATATAAAAGCGGTCGCCGTACACTTCTGGTCCATTGGTTCCTACAGGATTTCTCCAGTTTCCGCCAATCACCCGATGGTCATTATATACAAATTTTGATTGCTGAACATCTGAAATTTTAAAATTATTGTAAGCATCAAGACCTGAAGCTGTACCCGGAACAATGACTTCATATACACCAACACCACCGACATTATTATTGTTTACAAAATCTGCATAAATGTAACTTCCTGCACCTGCAATTGTATTTGTGAAAACAGTGAAACAGATATCCCATTTGTTTTTCTCTGGCTGAATGAAGACTTCTTTTTTATTGGCTAAGCTTAAAAAACTGTAATTGTAGGCAGCATTTTTAGAAACCGTAACTTCATAATAATCTGAACCGTCAATATTGGCAGATTTCACTTTGTAACCTTCTCCTGCTCTGGTAATCTGTACTTTTTTCCAGCCTCTTTCGCCTCCACCTGTAGTCACAGAGCCAACAGGAACGTTTCCTTTGTAAATGTCTTTACCCATATTTATCAGATATATTCCATTTTCTGTACTGGTGGCTTTTATCTCTGATATTGCAGTATAACCTGCGGGAAAATCACCTTTCACATCATCAATATACACTGTGTTTGCTTCGTTAAAATTAGCAACCTGCACCTGCGTTTTCAGTGTAGCAACTGTAGATTGGTTGACTTCTGATAATTCTGTGACATTCGGTATTTTAGCCGCTGCCATCATTATTGAAGAATTTACAATTACTTTAAACTCATTTCCTGAATACAATGCAAGATCCCAATCTGTTCTTTTCGTCAAAGTCTGTCTAGGTTTTTTTGAAAGTGGATCTACTTCGCTCAAATCAATCCAAACCTGATTTGGCTGAGTTGCACCACCAACTATCGGGTCTCCAATTGCACCTTCTACAGGCGCGACAGCTACAGGATCTTCGTTATCACGGATACAAGATTGCGAGATAAATGCTGTACTTATTAATAAAGTGAATAGTAATTTTTTCATTTTAATTTATTTAAAAATTATAATTTAAACGAGCAAAATAGCTTCTTCCGTAAAAAAGATTTTGGGTATCCGGTCCTGCATTGTGAGCGCCTCCTGAAAGTATTGTATTTCTCACCGTGGAAACATCAAGGATGTTTTTGATTCCCAATGTAAGTTCGAGATGGTTTTTAAAAAAAGGCTGGGTAACGGTAAAATTCATCATATTAAACTCACCCAATTCTCCCAATACATATTCCGGAATTTCACCTGGATTCTGAGTTGCTTTTTGTGTAAACTGTCTTTGTGTTCCGCTGTATTTGTAGTACAGTGCAAATAAAGTTTTTACTTGTGGCAAAGTATAATTGGCCGAAAAATTGGCTTCAGTATAGAAATTATAATCATTTGGTGAAACGACCGTTCCTGCATTCAAAACCTGTGAAATTCCCATCACAGAAACTCCGGCATTTAGTGATAAGTCGCCTTTTCTTACATTCAAACCTGCTCCAAATAAGAGCGATTTGTAATTATCAACATTCAAGTATGTATATTTCAAAGGACTGTTGCTTACAATCACACTTTCTATTCTGTCTTTCACATCAAGATACATTCCCGATGCACTCAGATTAAATTTCCACAGATTATTCGTAGTCATGCTGTAATCCCAGAACAGCCCCAGAGAATATCCTGTTTCCGGATTTAAATTTTCATTTCCGCGGATATCATGGTTGTTATCTACCACGTAAGTATATAATTCGTCGTATGTAGGAAATCTGTTGGATGACCCGAAAACTGCTCTCAGATCTGAATTTTCTGACGTACTGTATCTTGCAGTTAATGAATAATTGTACTGAGAATCAAATTTATCACTCAGCGCTAATCTAACGCCCGGTCGCAAAGAGAACTCGTTATTAATTTTCCATTCCGCAGAGAGAAAATTAGCATAATTGAAGATGCTTCTTTCTATATTGATCCCGTTATTATTAAACTGGAAAGTAGACGAACCTGCAAATCCACTGGTGTGATCTAATTCATATCCCAGCTGAAAATTTATTTTGTCGTTGTCTAAGAAATTACTGAACATTCCCCGTGAGTAAAAGACTTTGGAATCGTAAAAAGTATTTTTTTCTCCTTCAGAAATTTTTTGTCTGTTTGGGATATCATAGACGTAATCCTGCGATTTTCTTTGTTGCGTCTGGTAAGAGAAATCACCATGATAATTGATTCTGGAACCTAATTTTGTCTGAATATTAAACTGATGGATCCATCTTTTGGTAAAATAATTTCTGTCATCTGAGGTGTAGGTTCTGTTACCGCCACCCAAAGGTAAATCTTCTATCACCGGATTGTAGAAATTGACGTCTTCGTTCAGAAAATTAACCTTATAAAAAAATGAAGTATTATTTTTTGAATATCGTACGGCTGCATTTGCAGTAATCTGATCTTTTGGAAGCCACTCATACCCTCTTTTTTTATCGTTATTTGGGTTAAAATAGGTATATCCGTTTAGATTTCCCTTGTATCCCTGAAAATCATTGTGGTTAATATCTGCCGTAATCGACCAGTTTTCAGAAACTCTAAATCCTAAATTCAAAGCCTGTAAGTGACGGCCATTTCCTTTTTTGAACCAGTCGTAATCTTTCCCCACAGTCTCTTCCTGTAAAGAAAGCAAGGCAGTTACTTTTTTGCCGTAATTTTTTTTTGTGATAATATTAATAACTCCCGCAACGGCATTATTGCCATATTCTACGCCCATTGCACCTTTTACAATCTCGATGCGTTCAATATTATTAACGTTTATTTTGCTTAAATCGACCTGATTTCCCATTCCCTGATCGCTCACAACAGGAATGTTATCGATCAAAACTTTCGTGTAAGCGCCACCAAGACCCATTATTCTTGCATTAGAATCACCGGTGCCGCTATTAGGTTCTATTAAAATATTAAGATTTTGATTGAGAACTTCAGCCGCAGAAGTTACCGCCATATTTTTAATCTGCTGAGCATCAATTACCTCAACTTTATAGATAGATTTATTAATCGACTGCTGCATATACTGTCCTGTGATGACAACTTCTTCTATCTTCTTCTGGCTAAGAGAATCTTTTTCCTGTGCACTAACCAAAAAAATGGCAGATAATGACACAAGTGAAAGCATGTTCTTCTTCATAAACTCAAAATTTTCGACAAATATAGTGCTTTATTTAGAACAATTAAAAATAATTAAAAATTTGTTATAAGATTTTTTTAAGCCGCATAACAATCACATTACATGAGTATTAATAATAATTTCAGAAAATATTAATTGAAAACCGCATGTATTTTTTGTGTTAAATGTAAAAAAACGAAACAAATATCATTGTTTTATTTAGAACAATTAAAAACTAATGTTTAATTTTGCGACATAATTAGAAATAAGAAAAATGAAATTAAAATTACTTTTTACAGGATTGGTGATCTCAGCAATATCAGCAAATGCACAGCTATCAACCATCAACGAGAACTTCAATAATTTTACACCGGGAAATACGACTTTTCCTCAAAACGGATGGTCAGCAATAGTTGCACCGATGACCGGAGCGATGCCTCCTGTATCTCCGAGAATGCTTGTGGTAGGTGACACAGATAAAACCATACAATCATATGCCGGTAATAATGCAGTAGCATCATCGTATTTAATAGCACCACAAATTGTAGCTCCTACAGGAGATAAAACCTTATCTTTTGCCACTACATTGGTATCTCCATCGCCTGGTCCGGGTACACTGCAAATTGGATTGGCATCTAACCCGACAGATATGTCAACATTTGTTCCCATTGGAAGTGTAATAAATGTAACAACCATAGGAGCAGTGCAAAATATTAGCGTAAATATTCCAGCTTCAAATGCATCCTATATTGTTTTTAAATTTACTCCTTCATCTAATCACGTAGCAATACAGATTGATAATGTGGTATACAATTCTGCTACTTTAGGAACGTCTGATTTATTTTCTTCAGAAGACAACTTAAAATTTGCTTTAAATGAAGAAAACTCCGCGTTACAGTTTGTTGGAAAAACGCAGCCAAAAAATGTTGAAATATATTCGGCTGTTGGGCAAAAAGCATCTTCAGGAAAAGTCGAAAACGGCCTTTTTGATATTTCTACACTTCAGGCAGGAGTTTATTTTTTTCTTGTGGAAACTACAGATGGTAAAGCTGTAAAATCAAAATTTATTAAAAAATAAAATTCTTTTTATAATAATTTTAAAGCTGACTACAAATTGTGGTCAGCTTTTTTTACTTATATATATAAATATCAATATATTATCAACTAAGTTTCGTACCTAAATAATCACCAAAAGATAAATGTCATATTTTTATTTAGACTGATTAAAAATAATTACTTAGTTTTGTAGAATAATTCTAAATAAGAAAATCAGCTATGAAAACAAAATTACTTTTAGCTTCATTATTTGCTTTCACCGTGCAGCAAACTACGTGGGCTCAGGCAGATGCAAACGGATATACTTCTGTAAATTTAACAACGGGAGCAAATTATCAAAACCGTGTATTTTTTGATTTCAGCTCAAATAATATTGTTTCGCAACCCGCAAATACATGGGACGTTGCCTTCTACAGAAATTCTACAATGAGCTTCGGAACTAGAATTAATGATGCTCAAAACATCGAAGTTTATGAAGCTTCAAATGTTGCAGCAAATTGGGATAATATCAGCATTTCAAATATAACTTCCTGGGGCGCTCCGCTTTACAATCCGGATGTAACGACGACACTTCAGGATGGCGCTTTCGAACAAGGATCTGCACCTTACGGTTGGGGATCTTACAACGTCGCAAATCATCATGTTGAAGGAAATGTAATTTTTGTCTTAAAATATGCAACGACTGGAGAATACTATAAATTCATGATTCAGGATTATTATGGTGGCTATACTTTCAAATATTCTAAATGGAATGCTACTTCTTCTGTCTGGGATGCCACTCAAACTAAAACAATAGCAAACGGAACTGACGACGCATTTTTTAATTATTTCTCATTTGCAACAGGAGATAAAGTTGCCAATATGGAACCGCCAAAAACAGACTGGGATCTTATGTTTACAAGATATTGGTCGTTCTACGCGAATATTATGATGTACAGATTGTCTGGTGTAATCCAAAGCCCAAACGTTACGATTGCAAAAGTGCAACCCGAAATTCAGGATAGTTCAATTGCAAATTTACCTGCAACGACAGCATTTTCAAGTAATATTACAACAATAGGGCACAGTTGGAAACCAACTCAAGGAGTTTACAGTGACATCGTTTATTACGTAAAACAGGGAAACACGTATTACAGAATGTTTTTCACACAAAATGGTGGAGCTACAACAGGTAATATGTATTTTAAATATAAAAATATCACTTCCATCTTAGATGTAACAGAAGTCGGCAAAAAAGCTTCTTTCGGTCTTTATCCGAATCCCACGACTGCTGATAAAAAAGTGACTGTGTTATTTGATGTAAAAGAAAAATCTAATTATAAAGGAAATGTAGAAGTTTATGATCTTACAGGAAAAAAAGTTTATACTGCAGAATTGACGAATCAAGCAGGTTTCTACAAGCAAGATTTAAATTTATCTCATCTTCCATCAGGAAATTATATTGTAAAAATTACCTATGGCGGAAGCACAGAGACTAAAAAATTAATTGTAAAATAAGAAAAAGTGAATCGTGAATTAGCATTATTTTTTTAATGGTGAAATTTAAAATTCACTGCAAAGCAAATGGACATTTTAACATTTAACTTAAAAATTAATACTTTCTATTTTTTCTATAAAAGGCAGTTTCAAAAATGATGAAACTGCCTTTGCATTTTATTATTAAAGTTCAAGTTAAAATTAATACACTTTGAAACCTTTATAAACCTGAATGTTTTCTGTCAGAATTTTTGAAGCATCTTTTCTGAAATTCAACAGATGATCTGCTCCGTTGTGATGATTGTGGTGTTCCGCACTTTCCCAAAGCTCAATTATGAAAAAAGTTCCTTTCTGCTCGTTATCTTCAATTAAATCATACTGAAGACATCCGTCTTCCTTTCTCGTTTCTCTCACCAAAGTCTGAAAAAGTTCTACGGCTTCCATCAGATAACTTTCATTAAACCTGAAAAGCGCAACAATGTGTAAATTCATGATATATTTTTAGGATGCAAATGTAGATCATTTAGCGATTCAAAATCACCTCGTATTTCAAATTTAAATAAATCAGATTAAAAAATAGATTTAAAGATCGTGATCGAACTCATCACAATCACCAAAGTTCCGATCACGATAAACATTTTTTTCATAGGAAGTTTTGTGGTAAGCATTGCCGAAAAAGGCGCGGTGATGATTCCTCCAAATAAAAGTCCTAAAATAATATTCCAATGCTGAATTCCTAATGTGAAAATAAAGGTAATTGCAGCGGTAAGCGTAAGGATAAATTTTGCAACCGTAGAACTTCCTACCGCAAATCTTGGGGTAAAACTGTTTTTAATTAAAGTTCCCGTTACTAAAGGGCCCCATCCTCCACCGGCAAAAGAATCGATAAAACCACCGATTACGCCGAGCCTTGTAAGATTTGTTTTCTTTTTTAAAGATTTATTCTGTTTAGGTTTAAAAGCATTCGACAAAATCTGAAAACCGAGATATAAAGTATAAAAAGCAATAACAGTTTTCGTAATTTTTGAATAATATTCTCCAACGTAAGTAAGACATAAAGCTCCAATGATCGCTCCGATAACTGCCGGAATTGCAAGTTTTTTAACTAAACTTTTACTAACATTCTTCAGTTGAATATGACTGATGCTTCCTGCCGCCGTTGTAAAACTTTCTGCCGAATGAATACTTGCACTCACAATATGCGGCGGAATATTCAGCAATAAAAGGGTTGTTGTACAAATTACACCGTAACCCATTCCCATTGATCCGGCTACGATTTCTGCCAAAAATCCTACCAGCATCATCCAGTAAAAAATATAATTGTCTTTTGCTAATATCGTTAAAAGCTCATCAAGATAGCCCATTTCATACATCGAGAATACCACAATAAATAATAAGGCAACCGTGATTAATAAAATGTTTAATCTTATCTGAACTTTCCTCGTAATCACCATATTATAAAATCATTACAGCTCCCACTGTAGAATTACTTGTTTCGTCAACCAATATTGCATTTCCTGTAGATTTACTCTTTTCAAAACTATCAAAAACTAAAGGCGAAGCAGTTTTTAAACGAACTTTCACAACTTCATTCAGTTTAACACTTTCTGTAATGGGCGTTTTCTCTAAAGTATTCACATCAATTTTGTATTCAATTTCTTTGACGATTGCTTTCAAAGTTTTGCTTTTATGCTGAATAAAATATTTATTTCCTTCATTCAGTTCTTTCTTATCAAGCCAGCAAACAACGGCTTCAAACTCGTTTTCAACTTGAGGCTGACTTTCAGTTTTAACGATAAAATCTCCGCGACTGATGTCAATATCATCTTCAATATGTAAAACTGCGGGCTGATTGGTAAAAACAAAATCAACTTCTTTTCCGCCGGTTTCTATCTTTGAAATTTTGGTCTGAATATTTTGCGGAAGAATGGTTACCTCATCTCCTTTTTTGTAAACTCCTGAAATAACTTCACCTGCGTAGCCTCTGTAATCATGCAATTTATCGGTTTGCGGGCGAATCACATATTGCACCTGAAATCTTGGCTGGTCAACATCTTTATTTTCAGCAATTTCTACAGTTTCAAGAAAGTCTAAAAGTGTAGAACCTTTATACCAATCGGTTTTCGAAGATTTATCTACAATATTGTCCCCATGAAAGGCCGAAATCGGGAAATAACTTACGTTTTCCAAACCTAATTTTTGTGCAACTAATTCATATTGAGTTTTAATATCGTTATAAACCTTCTCAGAATAATCAACCAAATCCATTTTATTGATCGCTACAACAACATTTTTCATCCTCAACAATGACGCGATAATTGAATGTCTTCTGGTTTGTTCGATCACCCCCTGTCTTGCATCAATCAGAATAACAATCAATTGTGAATTTGAAGCACCCGTAATCATATTTCTCGTGTACTGAATATGTCCCGGAGCATCTGCAATAATAAATTTCCTCTTTGGGGTAGAAAAATATCTGTAAGCAACGTCAATCGTTATTCCTTGCTCTCTTTCTGCTCTCAAACCATCGGTAAGAATTGCAAGGTCGACACCATTTTCGTTTTTATTTTTTGACTGTTTTTCTAAAGCTTCAAGCTGATCAATCAATATATTTTTACTGTCATACAAAAGTCTTCCGATCAGAGTACTTTTCCCGTCGTCTACACTTCCGGCAGTGATAAATCTTAATATGTCCACGTTAATTTTAGTTATAAGTTGTGAATGTTAAATGATGAGTTGTGAAGGCTTACTATTCATTGCTTAAAAATACCCTCCTTTTTTTCTATCTTCCATTGCTGCTTCTGTCACTTTATCATCAATTCGGGTTTCTCCTCTTTCTGAAATTTTTGAAGCGGTAATTTCTGTGACGACCTCATCCAACGTTTCAGCAAAACTTTCTACTGCTGCGGTACAAGTCATATCTCCAACAGTTCTGTAACGCACTTTTTTATTTAAAATCTCGTCATTTTCATCAATCTGAATAAAATCTGAGACCGCAATTAACTGTCCTTCAAATTCAATTACATCACGATCGTGAGCAAAATAAATGGAAGGCAACTGGATATTCTCTTTTTTAATATAATTCCAGACATCGAGCTCCGTCCAGTTTGAAATCGGGAAAACCCTCACATTTTCACCTTTATTGATTCTTCCGTTGTAAATATTCCACAATTCCGGACGCTGTAACTTCGGATCCCACTGACCAAACTCATCACGAACTGAGAAAAAACGTTCTTTCGCTCTGGCTTTTTCCTCATCTCTTCTTGCACCGCCAATGCACGCATCAAACTGAAATTCTTCAATTGTATCTAATAAAGTATGCGTTTGCAACCAGTTTCTTGAGGCAAATTTTCCTTTCGGTTCAGTTAAATTTTTAGCTTTAATAGTATCTTCCACTTTTCTGACAATCAGCTCTGCGCCAATACTTTCAGCGTAATAATCTCTGAACTGCAAGGCTTCAGGGAAATTGTGTCCTGTATCAATATGTACCAAAGGAAACGGAATTTTCATCGGAGCAAAAGCTTTTTTAGCCAAATGTACCAGTGTAATTGAATCTTTTCCGCCACTGAAAAGTAAAGCCGGTTTCTCGAATTGTGCTGCAATTTCGCGCATGATATAAATGCTCTCGGCTTCCAGCTGTTCCAGATAATCTAATTTATGTGTACTCATTTTATTTCTGAAAAATTTGAATTAATGTGAATGCAGCCCGCATTCTTTTTGTGAACTTTCCCACCACCAACGTCCTGCGCGAGGATTTTCGCCTTCTTCGATTGCTCTTGTGCAGGGCTGACAACCAACGCTTATAAATCCTTTTTTGTGTAAAGCCAATTCCTGAACGTTATTTTGTTCCAGATAATTGAGAACTTCCTGATAAGACCAATTGATCAAGGGATTGTATTTAAAAAGTTTTCGGTCTTCATCCCACTCGATGATCGGCATATTTTCGCGGTTTTCCGATTGATCAGAACGAAGTCCTGTGATCCAGATTTGCGCATTTTCCAAAGCTCGGTTTAGAGGTTTTACCTTTCTGATGAAGCAACATTCTTTTCTGTTTTCTACGGAATGATAAAAAGCATTGATGCCTTTTTCATTCACATATTGCTCAACATCAGAAGCTTCCGGAAAATAAACTTCCGTTTTGGTTTTATATCTCGAATTGTTTTTAGAAAGTAGATCGTAATGCTCATAAAAAAGTCTTCCGGTATCTAAAGTGAAAACTTTTATAGGCAGTTGATTCCTGAAAATCATATCGGTAACAACTTGATCTTCCTGCCCAAGCGAAGTGGAAAAAACAACTCCTTGAGAGAATTTTCCTGAGATAAATTTTAATCCGTGCTCTGCTGAAAGCTGTTTCAGTATCTCTGCATCTTCTTTTGAAATCATAGTTTATTGATTGAAGTCATGCAAATATCAGATAAAATTACTATCCTACCAAATCAGTCGACTAATAATTTAAAAAAAGTGAATCTAATCAGTCGATCAGATCCAACAGTGTTTTTTCGTCTAAAATTTTCAGTGAAGCGTCCCGCACTTCGATCAAAACGTCGTGCAGACCGCAATGATCTTCATTGCAGTCATCACACTTTTCATAAAAATTTAAACTTACACACGGAAGCATAGCGATCGGTCCGTTTACCAGACGAATAATTTTCGAAAGCGTTACTTTTTCGGGAAGATCTTTTAAAAAATAACCTCCGCCTTTTCCTTTTTTACTGTCGAGAACATCAGATTTTTTCAGCTGCAGAAGAATATTTTCAAGAAACTTTAATGGAATTTTTTTATGCTCTGCAATTTCGGAAATAAGAACAGGACCTTCATTTCTTTTTTCTACAAGATATGAAAGTGCCTTAAACGCATATTGAGATTTTTTTGACAGCATTAGAACAAAAGTATGAAAATTGTTTTAAATCCGTCAATCTTTAATGGAAGCCGAAAATCAGGTGTTGGAAGTAAGGGAATGAGGTTACCGATAAACTTTTCTATCATTAATCTTCCGTGCAAATTTCCTAAATTTGTTTCTATGTTCAGTAAACAGGAAGCACAGCAATTAAAAAAAGAATTCTGGACGGCTTTTGGAAAGTCGTTTCCGAGAAAATGGCTTTTGTACGGTACCAAAGTCAAAGATTTTTCATTTAAATTTAATGCTGAAAACAAAAAAGCAGAGGTTTCTCTAGATATAGAAATGAAAGATGAAGTTTTCAGAGATGCCTATTATAACAAGATCTGGTCACTTGAAGATATTCTGAAAGACTATATTGGCGATTTTCACAAAGAAGAATTTTACACTTTAGAAAACGGCAAAGTCATCAGCAGAATTTGGGTAGAAAAAGAGGGAGTTTCTGTTTTGAATAAAAATACCTGGCAACAAATTTTCGAGTTTTTTGTAGAGAAAATGGATGGCTTCGAAAGGTTTTATTATGAGTATGAGGATTTTATAAAAGATGTTTAAAATATGAAAGTCAGATATTGTTGAAGATGCAAAATGGATGTTCCTATGTTGAATTCTGAAGAAGGAAAAATTGCTTTAAAATTATTATCTGAAGGATATCAAGACGCTAAAAAATTGATGAAGGCTCCAAACTTCAGCAAATTACTCAATTATTATAATGATGTAACAGGCTTTGAAGAAACAAATCATATTGCAATCATGCATCATTTCATTGATATGTATGGTCCTGATTGTGAAAATTGTGAAAAACCTTACAGAACAGAAACTGCGACTTTTTGTCCAAAATGTGGTAACAAAAGACAAATCTAGCTAATCATTTTTTTACCAAATGACAAATCTTAAAAAACATAGTTTTCTTAACTTTCCCGCATGAAAGAACTTTTTGATTTTATACTAAGATTTGGTAATCTCAACCAGCAACAGATCGATTTCATTGCAAGCAAAGCTGTAGAAGTTACTATTCCAAAAGAAGAATACTTTTCTGAAGCCGGAAAAATAGCAAAGCAAATCGGATTTATTGTCGACGGAATTCTTCGTGTTTGCTACTATAACAATAAAAGTGAAGAAATTACAAAATATTTTATTGAAGAAAACAATCTGGTTGTAGATTTAGAAAGTTTTGATAATCAAATTTGTTCGAGTGCATATGTTCAGGCTGTTACAGATTGTAAAATGATTGTTTTTCAAAGAAAAGACTGGCTTGAACTTTTGCAGACGATTGTAGGATTTGATAACATTGTTCATAAAATCATCTCCAGAGCGTTGATGCAAAAAGTGGAAAGAAGAAGTCCGCTTGTTTCTGAAGATGCGACAACAAGGTACCTGAAGTTTTTAGAAATTTACCCGACGGCTGTCAATAGAATTCCGCTTTCGTACGTTGCTTCTTATTTGGGAGTTACGCAGTCTTCACTAAGTCGCATCAGGAAAAACATCACATTAGATTAAATATCTTAGAAATTTAAAACTGATAATATTTATAATTAAAATATATTTTTTGCCAAATGACAAATGTTATGCTGATTAATTGACGGAATTTTACATCATCAATTAAAATTAAAAAAATGACAACAGCATTAATAACAGGAGCTAACAGAAGCATTGGCCTTGAAACCGCAAAACAGTTTTCACAAAAAGGATTATTCGTCTATTTAGGAAGCCGAGATCTTGCAAAAGGTGAAACAATTGTAAAAAAATTAAACGAAAAAGGATATCAAAACATCAAAGCAATCGAAATTGATGTGACCAATCCGGAATCAATCTCGGCTGCGAAAACTACAGTAGAAAAAGAGCAAGGGAAGCTTGACATTCTCATCAACAATGCAGGTATTTTAGGCGTTAATCCTCAAACAGCAGCAGAAACTGCAGTCGATGATATTAAAGAAGTTTTTGAGACCAATTTTTTCGGAGTAATTAATGTTACTCAGGCTTTTTTAGATTTACTTAAAAAATCTGACAGCCCGAGAATCAGCAATATTACTTCAGGACTAGGTTCATTAACTTTGCACAGTGATCCTACATGGAAGTATTATCCTGTAAAAACCGCAGCTTACGGTTCTTCAAAATCAGCTTTGAATGCTTATACGATTGTTTTGGCTTACGAACTTAGAGATCTTCCGTTCAAAGTAAACGTGATTGATCCTGGGTATACAGCGACAGATTTTAATCATCACAGTGGTCCGGGTTCTGTGGAAAGTGCAGCTTCATTTATCGTTAAACACACTCTGACAGAGGAAAATGCACCTTCCGGACAATTTTTCAGCAATGATATCGAAGACGAATCGGGTATCAGTCCGTGGTAGAAAAATTTAGGATTTATATAAAGAGAGACTTTCGGGTTTCTCTTTTTTGTTTTCCGTAATATCATTAGATTTGATTTCATTTCAGAAAAAAAATATGAACACCGATATTTATTACAAAAATATAAAACCCAACGAGTCTATTTCAGACTTTGTGGAAAGTTTTTGGGTGTTGCACAATCGTTCGGAAAATGGCAAAGAAACAATCGGATTACCAGATGGCCGCATTGATTTGTTTTTGATAAAATCAGAAAACGAACCTTTTAGGATTGTGCTTCTCGGTTTGGGAACGCAGCATCATGAAGAAGGAATTATTCCTGCCAAAAGTCTGAGATTTGCGGTCAGTTTTAAGCTACTCGCAGTTGAATATATTTTTCATGAAACCATTTCCGATATTGTAGATAAAGGAAAAATATTATCTGCTGATTTCTGGAATTTTAAATCTGAAGACCTTAATAATTTTGATGATTTTTGCAAAAAGGCATCAGAGAAAATAAAATCTCTTCTTATCAAAGAAATTGATCCGCGAAAAAAGAAATTATTTGATCTTATTTATAATACTCACGGTTCTGTTACAGTAAAAGAACTTTCAGAAAATGTGGGTTGGAGCAGCCGACAGATCAACCGCTATTTTAATCAGCAATTTGGAATTTCGTTAAAATCATTTTGCAGCATTTTACGTTTCAGAACATCATTAGAACATATTGCAAAGGGAAAACTTTTCCCTGAACTTAATTTTGCAGACCAGACTCATTTCATTAAAGAAATGAAAAAATATTCCGGAGCAGTGCCCAAAGAATTATTTAAAAATAAAAACGACCGATTTATACTATTATCCTCTTTCAAGACAGAATAAATTTGCATCATTCAAAACAATAAAGAAAATGCAAATCAACAATAAAAAAATCGCAATTATCGGAGGCGGTCCCGGTGGATTAACTTTAGCAAGACTTTTACAGCTTAAAGGAGCCGATGTAAAAGTGTACGAAAGAGACATCAACAAAGATGCACGCGTACAAGGCGCACCTCTCGATATGCACGAAGAATCGGGATTGGCAGCTTTAATAAAAGCTGATTTACTGACCGAGTTTAAGAATAATTTTATGCCGGGTGCAGATAAAACGCTCATCTTAAACGATCAGGCAGAAATCTTTTTCAGTGATCACGAAAGCAATATTGAGGAAGATTTCGGAAACGAACATTTTCGTCCTGAGATTGATCGCGGCGTATTAAGAAAAATATTATTAGATTCTTTAGAGCCCGAAACTGTTGTTTGGAATAGTCATTTTGTTTCTATGGAACCACAAAATGAAGGTTGGATACTACATTTTAAAGATGGTTTGTCTGTTTATGCAGATTTGGTCATTGGTTCTGATGGTGCCAATTCAAAAATTCGTTCTTACCTGACAGATTTTAAGCCTTTTTATTCTGGAATTACGATGTTGGAAGGCAACGTTTATAATTCCGAAAAAGCATTTCCTCAAATGCATTCATTGCTCAAAGGAGGAAAAATTATGGCTTTTGGAAACGAAAGAAATATTCTGCTGGGACAAAAAGGTGGTGGCGATCTCGGATTTTATGTAAGTTTTAAAACTCATGAAAAGTGGTCAAAAGAAAGCGGAATTGATTTCTCAGATCGCACAGAAGTTCTCGATTGGTTTAAAAAAGAATATTCAGAATGGAGCATTTTCTGGGATGAATTATTTGAGAAAGCAGCTACTCCACTTATTCCTCGTCCTATCTATTGCGCTCCGTTGGATCAGACATGGAAAACTCTTCCGAACCTTACCATTATTGGTGATGCAGCTCATGTAATGCCGCCATTCGCAGGAGAAGGCGCAAATATGGCGATGCTTGACGCCTTGGAGTTGAGTGAAGTTCTGACTTCTGATGAATACAATTCTTTACAGGAAGCAATTTCAGATTATGAAACAAAAATGTGCATGAGAGCTGCAAATGCAGCGAAGGAATCACTTGAAAATGGCGAGAAAATGCATTCCGCTGATTCATTAAATATGATGCTGGAATTTTTCACTTCTCATTAAATTTTGGTTGCTTTATTTAAACGTAAAGTTCACAAAGTTTTTTTTATTTACTAGATGCATTTAAGTCAGACCAAGCGTTTCACTGAAGAAAGATCTCAATTTTTAAATAATTAAATTTTTGTTATAAAAAAAAGACATCCACAAAAATGCGGATGTCTTTTCAAATATTTTAAGAAAAAATTATTTTTGTGCAGCTTTCACATCAATAGCAATTTCGATGTCTTTGCTGATCATCCATTCTGCAGGATCTGCCTCAGAAGTTCCGAATTTAATTCCCCAATCTGCACGGTTTACTGTAAATTTAGCAGCAACATTAGCTGATTTATCTGTTACATCAACTTTAGCCGGGAAAGTAACATTCATTGTTTTACCCATCAAAGTAAGATTTCCGCTTACCGTTTTGTTTGCTCCCGCCACCGCATCAGCTCCAGCAGTTGCCAAATCTTCTACTTTAGTGATTTTAAAATCAGCTGTCGGGAATTTTTCAACATTGAAGAAATCTTCATTTTTCAAATGTCCTTCAAGATCTGTATATTTTTTATCTTTTTCTGTTACAGAAGCAGGATTCACTTTGATTGATTTCATATCAATAACAAATTCACCGGAAGCCAACTGGTTGTCAGCAACAGATAATTCGCCAGAAGTGATCGCAAGAGTTCCCCAACGTGGAGCCATACCACCTTTGTGGAAAGCCTTCCATTCTACTTTTGATGCTGCAACATCTACCGCTAATACATCACCTTTTTTTTTAGCAACGGTTTGCTCCTGACCTGCAGCTGTAGCTTCTGTTTTTTTATCTCCACATGAAGCCAATAAAAGACCCATAGCTGCTAAAGCGATTACACTGATTTTTTTCATTTTTTTAAAATTTAATATTATTATTGATTAAGTTCTGCTCTATTCGGGCAAAAATACTGTTTTTGTTTTTTAATTATTGCAAAACTCGGGAAAATTTATGATTTGAATCATTAACATAGGATAAGAAGTTAAATTTTTTTATTTTTTTTATGTCATACACAGCGAGTTATTGAAAAGTGATGCAAATCTTTACTAAAAAAAGAATTTTGTGAACTAAGTTTTTTTAATAAATTAGCAAACTAAAATGGATGATGTTTTTTTAATTGATTCCAAACAAAAAACACACACCATGATTTTAAAAATTATTTTTCCCAGGCTCTATCCTTTTTGCTTTACTCATCAATTGAATCAGACACATCCAACAGATTTTTTTTCAGTTTATTTTTATAAACGTATAGAGATTTGGATATTTTAACATCTGTTTTTCTTGTCAATATTTTTTATAAGCAACTCACAATTATTTTTCGCAAAATAAAAACGATAGAAAAAACTAAAGGTTCAAGTGATCTATGAACTTGGCTCTGCCGTTTTTGGTTTTATCCACTACTTTTTAATTGATAATCTTTAATATTCACAGACTGGAAAGCTCAGAGAAAACACAACTTTTATATCAAAATAAATGATGAAATTCAGAAAGTATCTGCAAGATAAAAAGTACGAATTATTGCTTTTAGCACTTATTCAACATCTTTTTATCGGAATCTTTTTAAATGATCTGTCTTTTTATACCAAGATAATCTGGCCTGTAAACATGCTTATTTTAGGCACTGCAAGTGTTTGTGTTTTTATAGAAAAAGGCCGCTGGAAAAACCTCATGCAACAGTTTCTTTTTCTGCTTGTACTTCTTTTACCGCTGGGTCTTACATTCTGGGGAAAAAACCCTACATATTTTGCTTTTCTCAATATTGGGTACGTTATTTTCTTTTTATTCATCTTTTGGGAGATTTTTAAATTTCTAATTAAGCCAGGCTATATAAACAAAGACATTATCTCTGCGTCGGCGTGCGGTTATTTTTTATTAATTGAGATCAGCACATTCCTATTCCAATTTTTTGTTTATCAAAATGCACAATCTTTCAAGGGAATTGATTTTTCAAGTCCTGCCAAGACTTATATAGATTTGGTTTATTTCAGTTCTATCACGCTTACAAGCATTGGTTTTGGCGATATTACTCCCAATTCTTATAATACAAAACTCATTGCATCATTATTTGGTATTGCCGGACAGTTTTACTCAGTAGTTCTGGTAGGTATTTTAATCAGCAAGTTTTCCAGTAAATCCGATTCATAATATTAGAGCTCAAAAACTATGAAAATCAGTAATCAGTTCTGACTTTTGTATTTAAGGTCAAACCGACATTCATAAAATTTAACACAAACAAAAAAAATTATAAAATGCATTCAGGAAAATCGTATAAAATTTCAGAATTTCTTCTTTGGACAAGGAGAAATATTTACATCACATTAATCATCAGCATTGTACCAGTTCTCTTATATCAATTGGCGGGCTTTACCTGGATCGCCATACCGTGGACAGTTGTGTCTCTGCTAGGAACTGCAACTGCATTTATTGTAGGGTTCAAAAATACGCAGACTTATAACCGAACTTGGGAAGCGAGACAAATTTGGGGCGCGATTCTCAACAGCAGCCGCACATTTGGTACAATGAGCAGAGATTTTATTGATAATTCTGAGGTCACAAAAGAGTTGGTGTACCGTCATTTTGCTTGGCTCACTGCATTACGATATGCGATGAGAGACAGCAGAGCATGGGAAACGTCATCTAAAACTTATAATAAAGAATATCAGGCGTTTTATGACATACCGGAAAGAGAAAAAAGTATAGAATCTGAACTGGAAAAATATATTTCGCCCGATGAATTGAAATATATTTTGTCTACAAAGAACAAGGCGGCGCAACTGCTGAGTTTACAATCAAAAACAATAAAAGAAATTTTTGTCAATAAAGATATAGACAGCCATCAATTTGTAGAAATGCACAGAATGGTAAAAGAATTTTATGACCATCAGGGGAAAAGTGAGCGCATCAAGAACTTTCCTTATCCAAGACAGTTTGCTTCTATCAATTCATTTTTCATCAAATTATTCTGTATTCTGCTGCCTTTCGGTATGCTTAACGAATTTGATAAGCTGAATGACAGCATTGAAGGAATAATGAAAGGCCATATGGTGTGGCTTGTTATCCCGTTCAGTGTTTTGATTTCATGGGTTTACACTTCACTGGAGCAAGTGGGAGAAAGTACCGAAAATCCGTTCGAGGGAAGCGCCAATGACGTTCCTATTTCACAAATGAGCCGCACAATAGAAATAGATATGAGAGAGATGCTGGGTGAGACCGATTTGCCGCCTGCTTTACAACCGAAAAATAATATTATACTTTAAATTTAATACAAATGAAAAAAAGAGAAAAATTAGAAATCATTAGAAAATGGTATCCAAATGCCATTACAACGATTGACAGTGTGAATACACTAATCGATTTTGTGGAAAATGAGCTTGATCTGGAACCACAAAAGGTGATGCTTGCAGACAGTCTTTGCAGTGATGATGTAAACAGCATTCAATATCCTGCAAGAACACAGGAGTTTTTAGGACCATTTAAAATGGGTGGTTTAGATGGTTTTCCTTTTACGGGTCTTACAGGTATGGCAGCTTTTGCAAGCCATGTCCCCGATGACGGCGCAGTTTTTATCTATTACGGTCCACATATTGGCATTACTAAAAACGGAACAATCGGCGAAATTCACCGTCTCGGACAAAGTAAAAACAGTGGCTGTTGTGGTGCGGCAAAAGGTGCTTTGGCAAAACTGAGCAGCAACCAGATTGTGGAAGGTAACATCAGTGAAATTGATTATCAGATGAATACGCTGGAACAGATTCTTTTTCATAATAAAGAAAGAGTACTTGATGCGGAGGCACCACTTTTCGAAGCTACAGAAGTTATTTACGAAGCTATAGATAAACGCATTAACGAATTGGTAGAAAAGACAAATTACAACTGCAAATATGTAATTCTCGCAGGAGCCATTCTTATCAACAGTGACAGCGATATGGGATCATTCACTGAGATCAGAAGGTTTGATGTTATTAATTTAGAAACGAAAACAAGAAAAAATTTTGACAGCAATTTCTCTTTCAGTTAAATTATAATAAGAAATTTAAGCTAAGTTTTTAAAAAATACGATCCGTCTCACTGTTGAGACGGATCGTATTTTTTTATCCGAATTTCTTTTTCCTTAAATAGAAGAATAATCCTCCTAAAAGACCAATTATCACTAAAGGAAGTAGCAAATTAAACCATTGCCAGTTTGCTTTTTCTTCACTGATTCTGTGACGATCCAGAAGTCGTTCTTCGATGTTTCGGTTTCTGAGTTCCATCAGATTGCTGTCGTCAAGAAGGTAATCTAAAGCATTTCTCAAAAACTGCTCGTTTCCAAACTGTTCATCAGTAAGGCGGTCAACACCAAGAGGTAAAGGCTCACCTTTGTGCGTTTTATTTCTGCCAACATCACCATCTGCGATCACAATCATTTTATTTTCCGGACTTGTTGCTTTAAATCCCGGATATGATTGTCTTTCGATTCTTGATGCATATGCAGAAGAAAACTTTCCTTCAAGAGCAACTGCAAAAATCTTCGGTGTGCTTGGTTTTTCCATTTGTCCGAGGCTGTCGACACTTGCGATTTCGCTCAGTTCGACATAATTTGGAACCTGTTTTAGCAATGTTCTTTCACTAGATTCAAAAAGAACCTTTGTTTTGAATTTTTTTCCTCCCAAAGTATCGATGGACGTTGGAAATTCAAATTTTACAGGATTTATATTTTTAGTAATCGGATTGTTGTTTTCAGCAATTCCCAAAGGAAAATACGGCCACGGAAGACTTGTGTATTGAGGATTCCCTCCTACCTCGCCTGTAACCAATTTAAGTAAAGCAAATTTTTTCACATCTTTTACCAATGCCGGATTTATTCTTAAGCCATAATTGAAGAAAAAATCGGTCATATTGATATCAACAGGAAATGGCATTACTTTTTTAGACCTCGTTAGCGTATCCATTTCAGCGTTTACGGCATCAATCATCCAAAGGGTTTTTCCGCCGTTCATGATGTATTGATCTAAAATTACTTTTTCGCCATCTGTAAATGCTTTTCTAGGTTTTGCAATGACCAAAGCACTCATTTGCTTCAGAAGCGGTAGATCGGCTAAAGTCAGTTCCACATTATTTTTCGGGATTACGGGACCTGCATCATAACTTTCTAAAGCGAGATTCATAAAGCCCTGAAATTCTTCGGGCCTCAACTCATCCTGATTGACTAAAATGCCGACTTTTTTTCTTTTATTAGTTGCAACCGATTTAATATTTGAAACTAAATTATATTCTAAATTTTCAATTGATTTTCTCAGTTGGTCATCCGCATTAATATTAGCCTGCTGTACAACCAAAGGAATCGACGCGCCGTTTCGCCCCTGCTTTACGACCGCATATGGAAAAAGGTAAATCTGGGTAATTTTCCCATCTTTATTGTCCGGAAGAATAGAAGGCTGCATTCCCATAGCCATCAAAGTATCCTGAGACATTTTTGTTTTAATGGGATCAATAAATTTAAAATCAATTTTCGGATTGATCTTTCTGAATTCCTCCAACATAAATCTTGTCTCACTCTGCAACTGCTTGAAGCTTGCCGGGAAATCTCCTTCAAGATAAACATCTACCGTTACAGGTTTTTTGATCGATTCTAAAACTTTAATTGTGCTCTCAGAAAGTGTGTATCTTTTTTCTTTAGTTAAATCTAACCGAATTCCGGAAAACATCAAAATGATGCTTAAAGGTAAAATTACAAACAGTAAAATGCCAAATGGAGATTTTAAGGATATCTTCTTCATGTTTTTACTTCTTTTTAGTGATAAAATGATTAGACAATGCCAACGTAAGACCGATGACAAACACAAAATAGGCTACATCTTTAAAATCAATCAAACCTCTCGTAAAGCCTAAAAAATGCTGATAAAAACCGATATTCTGCAAGATGAAATCTGCTCCGCCCAACAATTTGTAACTCGCCAACTGCTCAATACCGAAATACATGATGAAACACATAAAAATTCCAAGCAAATAAGCCATGATCTGATTTTGAGATAGCGAAGAAGCTAAAATTCCAACTCCCGCAAATGCTGCGATCAGAATAATTAATCCGAAATAACTTCCGAATGTCATTCCTAAATCGATATTTCCTTCCGGAACTCCCAAAACGTAAACGGTATAGAGATAAATGAGTGAAGGAATGAGACACAAAATTCCAACTACCCAAACTGAGAGAAATTTACCAAAAACCAATTCTGAAACCTTTAAAGGCTGAGAAAAAAGCCAGTTCAATGTTCCGGTTTGCTGTTCTTCTGCAAATGTTTTCATCGACAGTGCCGGAATTATAAACATCAACAACCACGGAACCAAAACGAAATAGCTTTGTAAAGAAGCCAGCCCAATATCAAAAATATTAGAATCGTTCTCGAAGAAAAAGAGAAACAGAGTCATTATCAGACTGAAAGCCGCAATAATCATCCATGCGCTCCAGTTTCCAAAGTAACTCCAAAGTTCTTTTTTAAAAATTGCAATCATGTTTTTTAGTTATGGGTTATAAATTATACGTTACGAGCAATGATTGAACTTGCGGTTCCATCACTCTTAACTGATAATTTTATTTATTTTTTTTACTCTTATTCACTAGTTTCACCGTCATCATAATTAAAAATACAAGAATGAAAAAGCCGGTGATTAATTGCCACCAATATTCAATGACAGAAGATTTAAGAATGACTGTAAAGACAACAAGAAATAATATGAATGTTGCAATCTCGTTGATCTGTCTCAGTTTCACATTAGAAGTAGAAAGCGTGTCACCGTTTAGATTCTTAATTACATTAAGTTTTCGCCAAGCCCAATAGTGGAAGACCGCCAAACCAACCAGAAAAGTTAGTTTAAGATGAAACCACGGCATTTTCATTAAGCCGGTATTCAAAATAATCATGATAAGACCACAAACCGCCATAATGACACCTGCGGGAACCGTGATGATATTCCATAATCTGCGTGCCATGAAGATATATTGTTCTCTAAGAATTTTCTTTTTTTCTTCTGCAAAATCGTCGGTATCTTTATAGTACACAAAAATTCTCACGAGATAAAATATTCCCGCAAAATAACTGACCATAAAAATAATATGCAACGCCTTGATGATGGTATACAGCATCTTAAAAATTTGTGTGCAAAGATAGTTTATTTCAGAAAAAAAGTGAATTTAATGTGAGGAAATGATGACTAAATAACAATAATTGAATGATTTTAAAATTTAAAAATCAGTTTCATGTCAATATTAAAATTAAAAAGCAGATCTGAACCTTCGCGATTTAAGTGATAGTCAAAAGGTAAACCATCTATCGGAGGATCGGCAGGTATTTTATCAATCGTATTCGTGTAAGAAATATCCCTATGCCGCAATCCAAAACCGATTTTGGGCATAAAACCAAACCATGATGTCTCTTTATGAAGCAAGATACTGTAGTTAATATTGAGACCGTACTTTATTCTCTTATAATCTGATGAACTGAAAGAATAGTAATCCTCATTTCTGTCATAGTAATTCCCTGTAACACCTTTTCCGATCTGATTTAGATAAAATGCTTCTGCTGAGACAAAATGTTTTAACCTTGATTGTGGTGCCAAGCTGTAAAATACTTCAGGCCTGATCTCAAAAATCCTGTTTTTACCCTCGAAATTACCAATATTTATTGGAGTCATTCCGTTAGCTCCATAAGCTACTTCAGTACCAATCCACCATCTCTCTGATACCTTTCGCATATAGCCGACATTATATCGCTGATCACGAAACGGAGAAAATGAACTTACCGAAATGATTGATTTATACTCTTCAGACTGTGCAGAAAACGGACTTGACAAAAGGCAAATAAAAATCAGAAGTAGAAATTTTTTCATAGATTGATTCAAAAAATAATATCCTAAAAATAACAAAATTCCACATTCGGGAACAAAGTAATTTCAGTTTTAAAAAAATCACCTTAGAAAAGAAATACTGTCGACTTTTTTGCCGTCGGAATATTTTTTTACATACTTCAACTTTCCGTTTTCATCATAGTATGTCCAGTCACCGAAATAATACCAATGTCTCTGAACGTCAGAAATATCTAATCTAGACTGACCTTTCTCCATTATTTTACCATTCGAATGATACAATTTAGTCTTCGTTAAATTTTTTCTGATTTTATCTTTTTGATACAGTTTATCTTCAAAAGTTGTTTTCCAGACTCCTACTTTTTCTCCGTTTTTATATTTACCAAGCGCAATAAGAGTTCCCTGATCTGAAGAATATTCTTCCCGCCAATTGCCATGTCGTTTTTGGCTTTTATCCGGGAATTTTTTGTATTGATTAATTTCCTTTGTTTTGCAGGAAACAAAAACAAAAATTGAGAGCAGTGTAAGTACAATATTTTTCATCATAAAAAAAACAGAATTTCTGTAAATATAGAAATTCTGTTTTTATTCTACAATTGTAGAATCGATTATATTTTATGAGTTTTATCTTCTAAGAAATCACTCCCAATTCTTTCCCTACTTTTTCAAAACCGGCAATTGCTTTGTCCAAATGTTCTCTTGTGTGAGCTGCAGAAAGCTGTACTCTGATTCTCGCTTTTTCCTTAGGAACAACCGGGTAGAAGAATCCTATCACATAAATGCCTTCATCCATCAACTTTTCAGCCATTTTCTGAGCCAATTTTGCATCGTACAGCATCACAGGAACAATCGCCGCATCACCTTCAGGAATATCAAAACCTTTAGCTTTCATTTCTTTTCTGAAATATTCTGCA
Organism: Chryseobacterium sp. CY350; assembly: GCF_027945075.1. NCBI lineage: Bacteria > Pseudomonadati > Bacteroidota > Flavobacteriia > Flavobacteriales > Weeksellaceae > Chryseobacterium > Chryseobacterium wangxinyae. Next base: position 4,002,535 of record NZ_CP116034.1, on the reverse strand, counting down.
TTTTCCATCACCTGATCTCTAAGTGTTGTATCATCAGAAATCATGTCTATTACTTTCAAAGCTGCCCCAACAATTCCGGGAGCTAATGAGTTTGAAAATAAATACGGACGAGAACGCTGTCTCAGCATATCAATGATTTCTTTTTTACCCGAAGTAAATCCTCCTAAAGCACCACCCAAAGCCTTTCCAAGAGTTGAAGTAATAATATCTACTCTACCCATCACTTCGTTTGCCTCGTGCGTACCACGACCTGTTTTTCCTATAAAACCTGTTGCGTGAGAATCGTCTACCATGACCAAAGCATCATATTTATCTGCCAGATCGCAAACTCCTTTCAAGTCTGCAACAATTCCATCCATCGAGAAAACGCCGTCGGTAACGATGATTTTGAATCTGTGATTTTTCTCTGAAGCGGCAATTAACTGCGCTTCAAGATCTTCCATATTATTGTTTTTATAACGGTATCTTGCCGCTTTACAAAGACGAACTCCATCAATAATCGAAGCGTGATTCAGCTCATCAGAAATAATCGCATCTTCATCTGTAAATAAAGGTTCGAAAACTCCTCCGTTTGCATCAAAACAAGCTGCGTACAAAATGGTGTCTTCAAGGCCTAAGAACTTAGCAATTTTCTCTTCTAATTGTTTGTGAATATCCTGAGTTCCGCAGATAAAACGTACCGAAGACATCCCGTAACCATGAGATTCAATCATATCTTGAGAAGCTTTCATCACTTCAGGATGATTCGAAAGTCCGAGATAATTGTTGGCACAAAAATTCAGCAGCCTTTTTCCATTGGCTTCTATTTCTGCACTTTGCTGCGACGTGATGATTCTTTCTTTTTTAAAAAGACCGTCGTTTTCAATATTTGTCAGTTCGTTCTGTAGATTTTCAAGATACTTTTCAGAGATCATTATAATAATATTTTAGGTTTGCTAATTTAACAAAAAGGCTGGAAAGTATCTTCTTTTTCCCCAACATTATATTATTATGTGATGTGATAATTTTTTAATTAAATTTAGATATACAAAAGAGAAGTCATTCCTTATACTATGGAATTATACTTAAAATGACAAAGCCTTCACATTGAAGGCTTTACTATTTTTATATTATTTTTTGAAACTGGTGAATTTACTCTTTTACAAATTTAAAATTAGTATTTCCAATGTTGATCAAATAAACTCCTTTAGATAATAAAGAAATATCAATCTTTTTGTCGGTAATTCCTTTTCTAACCAATCTGCCGTCGGCCGTATATATTGAAAAATCTGTAGGTCTTTTTAAACCTGAAACAAATAATTCATCTTTTGCGGGATTTGGATAAATTGTAAATTCTGAAAGTTTGATTTCTGCAGTGCTCAAAGTATTATCTTGTATCACTGTAGAGTTTTTCTCCAAAATGTGGTATTCGTAATTAAATTCTACACTCGCAACCGGAAATGCTACTGTTTCTGTAAAGTACTGATTGTTTGAGGTATTATCAAGAGCAAAATAAGCAACCTGACCGCCAGTTCCGTTAACTTTTATAGGCAAAGGCATATCGAAAAAACTTACCGATGAGTGACTCTGCGTTTGCGAAGCTTTGAAAGTAAGGGCGTTCCCGGCCTGCTTCCAACGAATATCATAAGTTGGCTGACCTTGACCGTAGATCCAATCTGCGAAAAAACCTGTAAAATCTTTTCCCGTTGATTGTAATAAAGATGTGTTGAAATCTGAAGTTTTCACATAGTTATATGCCAAATTCGGTCTTGCATGATAATCTTTAAGAGCCTGATAAAAAACGGTTTCACCTAAAATCCATTTGATCATTCTTACAACATATCCACCCTTTGCGTAGGTTAATCTGCCGTCAAAAATAGTTCCTATATTACCTAAATTTGCATCGGAAACATATACACTTCCACCATTAGCATTGGTAATAAAATTTTTCTGATCTAAAAGATAGCTTAAAAACTGAGTATTGGTCATCAATAATTTTTCGTTGGCAACATGTTCTCCAAATGTCGCAAAACCTTCATTTAGCCAAATATCATTCCATGCTCCGCAGGTCACTTTATCTCCAAACCATTGATGCGCCAGCTCATGCGCAACAAGCTGTTTGCTCCACGCTCCCATAGAAGACATCGTCTGATGTTCCATCCCGCCGCCTGCTGTGAATTCCATATGACCGTATTTCTCATTTCTGAAAGGATACGGACCGAAATATGTTTCAAATGTATTCATAACTGTTTTCGTCCACTCAATATTAGTCATACTTGCCGTATTTGTTGATGTGGACGGATAGATATAGTTCACAAAAGGAAATGGCGGATTACCAATCGTGTCATTAAGTTTAACAAAATTTGTAATTGACAAAGCTACCAAATACGCTGCTGTAGGATATTGGGTTCTCCAGAACGTTACTTTTTGTCCGCTTCCTAAAATTGTTTCGCTCATCAATCTGCCGTTTGAAGCTACACTATATTGAGATGGCGTAGTCACTTTAATATCGAACCGATCGATCTTATCATTTAAACTTTGCTTCGTAGGAAACCAATCTTGTGCGCCGTAAGGTTCATTTAAAGTAGAAAGAACCGGATTTCCACCCTGAATATTGGTAAAGAAAGCATTGTTTGTCGTTGGTGGAACACCGCTATACTGTATCGTCAAAGAATCTAAGACATTGGCAGGAACAGAAGATGTAAAGTTAATTTTCACTTCTTTTGTAGCCAACTGCTGAAAAGCAAGAGGCTGACCATGGAAAGTAACCTGAGAAACTGTAAGTTGATTACTCAGATCAAAATAAATACTGCTCATTGCCTGTGTAGGCTTAAAATGAGAAGTTACAGAACCCGATATCTGAGCCACCGACGGATTGATGCTTACATCCATCCTTTGATATTGAAGATCGTAGTTTAAAGTATTCGGATTTGTATTTCCGACATTCATTTTTGAAGTAAAAGACTTCATTTCTTTAGCCATCAAACCCTTCTTCTCAAGATTTTCCTGAGCAAAAAAGATTTGAGATATTAAAATGCTAAAAATAAAAAGATAATTTTTTTTCATATTACTAAATATACGATTGTCTTAACACATTGGTTTTAATTTAAATACAAAACAAATCCGTTATCAATAAGTTGACGTTAAAGATAAAAAAACCTTTCAATCTGAGATTAAAAGGTTTATATAGCAATTTTAAAATTCTAGAGATCTAAAGCAGGCTGCAGGATTTTCTCCATTTTGCTTTTCACCTGAGCTACAGAACCGGCGTAATTATTTACAAGCAGCGAGAAAACCAATGTTCTTCCTGTATTTGTTTTAATGTAGCCAGCCAAAGCTTTTACTTTATTTAATGTTCCTGTTTTTGCAAAAATCTGTCCGTTTCCGTCGGTTTTAAACATACCTTTCAGAGTGCCAGACTGTCCCCCAATTGGTAAAGAATCGAAATAAGTTTTGTAGTATTTCTGATTCATTAACGAAGTCAAAAACTTAACCTGAGAAATAGGTGTAACATGGTTGCTTCTTGACAAACCGCTTCCATCCATATAGTTTAAACCTTCTATATCAAATGCTACATCTTTTAAATGCTCGTTGACCACAATTCTTCCAGATTCTGAAGTCTGATCGCCTTTTTTCTGAAAACCAACGGTCTTAAGTAAAGCTTCGGCCAAACCATTATCACTTCGCTGGTTGGTGTAATAAATAATGTCTGATAACGTTGGTGACTTGTAAACAGAAATCATTTTTCTGACTTCCGGAGTTCCATCTGTTGTTCGTGGAGTCACTTTTCCTGTAACGCCTACTCCACTTTTCACTAAGGTTGCTCTGAAAGTGTTTGCTAAAAAGGCCGGAGCATCCGGAAGTTTAGTTGTTAAAATACCTTCACCCTCATATTTTTCAGCATAAACCATTTGATTGGCATAAGGTGACACATAAAAATATTTTTTATCTGAGGCTAAAGTGTTTCCTTTCTTCACAATCAATTTCTCGTTTGCGGGATTAATTTCTCTGGTAGTACCAACCGGCAGATAGTAATTATTGTTTTCTAGCCAAACAACATTTTCCGGAAGTCTCGAAATGTTACCTTTGAAAAGCGCTGTCTGAATAATAATATCACCATTTACCTTTTTGATTCCCTCACGAGACATACCACTTACGAAGTCTGAAACGATCTCTTTGTAAGACCAAGCTCCTGCTTTGTTGGTTCCCAACGACGGATCGCCGCTTCCTACAAGGTAAAGATTACCGTTCAACACTCCATTTTCGTCAACTTCTCCAGAATATTCGAGCTGTGTCATCCAACGGTAATTTTCACCCAACAGATTCAAAGCTGTTTCTGTGGTCAAAAGTTTTGTCGTTGAAGCAGGAACAAGTGGAGTATTTTCGTTATACGAAGAGATAATTTTCTTCGTTTTCGGATCGTAAACTACAAATCCCCAGGTTGCATTTTTCAGCACGGGATCTGCCATCATTGTGTTTACACTTACATCTACAAGTTCTTTAGGTGACAAAAAAGCTTTCTCAATCGCCGCTACAGGCGATGGTAAATTCAAGTTTTTTGTCTGACTGTCAAAATTAGGAGAATAAAGAACTGTAGATACGGTAGATTGAGCAAGGAAAAAACCAGTAGCCAAAACCGTCATACCTGAAATATACTTTCTGTAATTTATCATCAATTTTTCTTTTTATTATATTTTGGATGGCATAAAATATGATAAGTTAAACCAATTAGACGCAATCCAAACACATAATGAACGTTCAAATTTAGATATTATTGTTAGAACCGAGCCTACAAAAGGTTAATAAATGTGCATAAAGTTTGTTAAAAATTGTTAAAAATCTACAAAAACCTCCTTTTTAATGCTTTGATACGCAGTGATTTCACCAAATTCTTTAAGACTCAATAATACGAGACTTTTATATTTATCATAATTTTTACCACGCGGAAGCTTCAGCAAAATTTGAAACTGATACAAATTATTAAGTCTTGCAATCTGCGCTCTTTCAGGACCCAAAATGCAATCTTCCGGAAGATATTTCCTTAAAATTGAGCCTAAAAACTGGGAAGCGCGATTGACTTTATCATCCTTAATATGCTTTAATTCAATCATGATTAATTTGGTGAAAGGCGGATAATGAAATTTCTGTCGTTCGGTGAGAAAATATTTATAAATTTTTGCCACATTATTCATTTTAATCAACTGAAAAACAGAATGATCCGGATTGTAAGTCTGAATTAAAATTTTACCTTGTCCGGAAACCCTTCCAGCTCTTCCTGAAACCTGAGTGATCAATTGATAAGCACGTTCTTCTGCTCTGAAATCCTGAACGTACAACATAGAATCAGCCTTTGGTATTGCAACCAATTCGATATGATCAAAGTCTAAACCTTTAGAAATCATCTGTGTACCAACTACGATATCAGTTTCGCGGTCTTCTATTTTCTCGTATAATTTTTCGTAGGCAAATTTTTTCCGCATCGAATCTACATCCATCCTATCGACTTCATTTTCGGGAAAAATCTTCGAAATTTCTTCATGAATCTGTTCTACTCCAACTCCTCTTTCATTTAAATTTTCAGAATGACACTTGGGGCAGGCTTTTGGTTTCGAAGCTCTCTGGCCACAGTAATGACATTTCATTTCGTTGGCGGCTTTATGATAAGTCAATACAACATCACAGTTTGAACAGTAATTGACGTAACCACAAGTCTCACATTCTATGACACTTGCATAACCGCGACGGTTGTGAAGAATGATAGTCTGATTTTTTTCGTCTAAAGTTTTCTTAATTTCATCAATTAACTGCAAAGAAAAATTACCGGAAACTTTTTTAGAATCCTGAGCTTCTTTGAAATTAATCAATTCAAATTCCGGCAATTTTACATTACCGAATCTTTCATTTAAGAAGACGTATTGTAATTTTTCCTTTCTGGCCAAATAATAACTTTCCACAGAAGGCGTGGCAGAGCCTAAAATAACTCTTGCATCATAAAATCCCGCCAAAACCAAAGCTGCATCTTTAGCATTAAAAAATGGAGAAACCTCCCGAGGTCTGTACGCAGAATCATGCTCTTCATCTACGACAATCAACCCTAAATTCTGATAAGGTAAAAAAAGCGCATTTCTGGTCGCAATGAGAATTTTAATATCATTATTTTTTATTCTTCTCCATACCTCAACTTTTTCAAAATCAGTGAGTTTTTGATGATAAAAGCCAAGTTGTCTACCGTATTTTTTTTCTAATCTTTGCGTGATTTGTTTGGTTAAGGAAATTTCGGGAAGCAAAAACAAAACATTTTTTCCTTCAGTCACACATTCATCAATTTTCTCTAAATAAATATGTGTTTTGCCCGATGAAGTCACGCCATGAAGAAGAACATTTTTCTTTTCTTCAAAAGCTTCATCAACCTCTGCTCGTGCTTCTTTTTGTGCTTCAGAAAGCTCTTCTATTTCTTCAATTTCGCCTTCGTAACTTTCTATTCTGTCTTTTTGAAGATAATATTCTACAATCAGATTTTTATCTGCCAAAGCTTTAAAATGAGAACTTCCAAAATATCCGTCTTCAAATAAATCAGATTTTCTGAGGTGTAAATCAGGATTTTCGGTCTGCTTTTCAATGATATTCAGAAAAAGTTCTTTCTGTTTTTTGGCTCTGTTCAGTTGCAAAAGAATCTCTGTAAGATTTTGATTTGCCAAAACCTCATCTTTTACTTTTACATATGCGACTTCTTTGGCTTTATATTTTTCGGCAACTTTTTCATCAATCTCAATATATTGCAAATCAATAAGAGAATTGATGGTTTTAATAATTTCTTTTTTCGGAATAAATGCCTCAATATCAGTTAGATTTATGAGCTGACGCACTTCGAGAGCCTGAATGAGATACATTTCGTTAACATCCAGATTTTCAAACTGAATGACGGCATTTGGTTTCAGTTTTAAATAGGTTTCACTTTCAAGCTTTAAAGAAGAAGGGAAAGCAAAACGGTAGATTTCACCCAAATTACATAGATAATAATTTGAAAGCCAGTTCCAGAATTTTATCTGCTCAGACGGCAAGATAGGATAATCGTCTAAAATGCTGATCACCTCTTTTGCTACAAAATCTTCGGGAGCTAAATCGTGCAATTCAAAAACAATTCCGGTATAGATTTTTTTTCCTCCAAAAGGCACTAAAACACGCATTCCTTCTGTAATTTTAGAATCCAGTTCTTCGGGTACTTTGTAAGTGAAAGTTCCTTTTAAATTTAATGGTAAAATAATCTGAGCGTACTGCAAAGGGAAAATTAAAATGTAAAATTAATTGTTTCTGAAGAGAACTGCAATATTTTATTTATTTCATTGTATCCCACAAACTCATCACTTCCACATTTTCTGAAGGTTTTGAAAGCTTAATTCTTTTTGAAGTTTTCGGTAGCAGATCAAAAAAGTTATCACTGAAATGTTTTTCGCCCATTAAATAAACATCTTTTGCCAAAAGATCGGTAGAAATTTCGATTTCTGTTGACGACACTTTTCTGACTTTAATGTTTGGTTTTGCGAGTTTTAAATCTTTCGGTTTGGAAAAGAAATGATGGTTTTCGGCAATACTATTTTCATTTTTATCTTTTAAAGTTAATTTCAAAAAAACTTCATTTTTATCCGAATCATGGGTTAAACTTTCAATTTTAATCGGGTCAAATTGTACAATTTCTTCTAATTTTTTTCCAACGGGAACGGTTGAAATTTCTTTTAATATTTTACCGTCAAACCTTACAACCTGAATATTAACAGACACATCTTCAAAGTTTTCTATTCCGTCATTAACGGCAAAAAAGTTCAAATCTCCGTCTTTTTCTTCCGTTAAAATCACCTGGTTTTCAAAACTTCGTTTCACCTGATAATGTAAAGCCTTCCAATTTCCCAGATAATCAATTGAAGACCAAGAAATTACCGGCCAGCAATCGTTGAGTTGCCAATATAAGGTTCCCATATTGTAAGGTTTTGCACGACGATGCGCTTCAATCGCAATCTGCATTCCGCGTGCTTGAAGCAACTGAGAAACATAATTATATTTCACAAAATCTACCGGAACAATATAATCACGCTTCATGTATTCATCAATAATATGAAAACCGCGGGCATTTTTTTCATGAGCTTTAATGACAGAATTTTCTAAACTTAAATCAGGGTTTTGTGAAAACATTGATTTTACTGTTTCTAAACTCGGCATTCCCTGAAAACCGTATTCAGAAGCAAATCTCGGAACTTTTTCATTGTAGATTTCAAAAGGAAATTCGCCCCACCAAACACCCCAATAATGAGAATCGCCCTCCGTTAAACTTTCTTTGTGACCCCAACCAATTGATGGTGAAGTTGGCCAGTAAATGTTTTTTTCTGAAGTTAAATTTTTCTCTAAAGCATCCGGAATTACGGCATGAAAAAGCTTCTTATAATCTTTCCAAACCTGTAAAGAATCGTCTTTTGTATAGTTAAATTGTTTCTGATAACCCCAATTGACGATAGCTTCATCAATTTCATTATTTCCACACCACAAAGCAATCGACGGATGATTTTGAAGTCGGTTGACCTGATCTTTGACCTCTTCTCTCACATTATTTAAAAAATCGTCGTCTGACGGATAAAAACTGCCGGCAAACATAAAATCCTGCCACACCAAAATTCCGTTTTCGTCGCAGGCTTTATAAAACTCATCGTCTTCATAAATTCCACCACCCCAAACGCGAATCATATTCATATTGGCATCTTTGCAGTCTTTGATGAGTTTCTGATACTTTTCTTTGGTCATTCTTGGCGAAAAACTATCACCGGGAATCCAATTGGTTCCTTTTGCATACATAGGATTTCCATTGACCTTAAAATAGAAAGATTTTCCTTTCTCGTCTTTTTCCTGAATTAATTCTACAGTTCGCAGACCAGTTTCAAGAAGTTTCTGATCAAGAATTGTATCATTCTGAAAAATAGAAACTGCAAATTGATACGTATAAGCTGCTCCAAAACCATTAGGTTGCCATAATTTTGGATATTTAATATCAAACGGAATTTCTATTACATTTTTGCCTTTTGTTAAATTATAATCTTTGAAATTACTGTTAATGCCCACATGATATTTCCCTTCTTTTTCAACAAAAACTTCTGTGTAGAAAATTAAGTTTGCAAGTTGTTCCGATATATTTTTCTGCTCGATTTTGACATTTTTAAGCTTGGCATTATTCCAGAAATTCAACTTAACATCCTTCCAGATTCCTGCGGTTACCAATCTTGGTCCCCAATCCCAACCAAACTGATACTGCGCTTTTCGCACAAAACTTCGTGGTGATTCGGGCATGGTAAAAGGAACTTTTTTTGCCAGTTCTTTTCCGATATTCACCGCAGATCTGAATTTGATCTGCAAAATATTTTCTCCGGCTTTTAAATTTGCCTTTACCGGAATTTCCCATTTCCTGAACATATTATCTGTCTTCTTCAACAGTTTTCCGTTGAGATAAATTTCGGAAAACGTATCTAATCCGTTAAAAATTAGATCAATATTCTGATTTTTTAATTCGTTTTCTGAAACGATAAATGATGTCTGATAATCCCAATCTTCATTTTCAATCCACTGAACTTTCTTTTCGTTTTCATCTTTATAAGGATCGGGAATAATTTTATTGTTCATCAAATCTAAATGAACAGTTCCCGGAACTGTGGCAGAAAGCCACTCATTATCTTTCGAATTTTTAAACTGCCATTTTTCAGACGATAAATTGCGTTCCGAATTTTGAGAAAAAATTAGATTTTGGATAAAAATGAAAGCAAAAAGGAAAATTTTACTCATCTATAATTTGTTTACAATTCTGTGAATTCCGTCCTTAATTAATAGTGCATTAAAATTGATCAATAGACCTAATTTGATAGTGGTTAATTTTAAATAAGTCAAAACCTGCGAATAAATACTGGATGTAATTCTAAAACTGATTCTATCTCAATAATTACTTTATCTTCGACTATCAAATCTTTTCTGTAAGCATTATCAATTATTTCATTTTTATATTTTAAAGGAAGTATTGATTGATTTTTAACTTTAAATCCAAGCTCTTTTAATTCATAAGCCAGAGTAACTTCGTAGACAATTTCGAGTAAGCCGACTCCTATTGTTTTGTGGACTTCTAAAGCGGCACCTCCATGTTGAAAATAAATCTTTGCGTTAAAACTTCTTCTAAAGCTTTTCAACTACTAATTTTACATCTATCTTACAAATTAACTTTCAATCTTTTAATTTCTTCTGCATTGGCAAACGATTCATATGATAAAACCGCCGAAGAATGAAAATATTTCCCATTGGTTGCATTTTTCAGTTCCGAAATATTATTGGAACGAACTCCACCACCAATCAGGATTTTGATGTCATCAGAATACTTTTGAACAAGCTTCTTCAAGTTCTCTTTTCCTTCCATTGCTGAATTTTCGCCGGCGGAAGTCAGGATTTCTTTAAAACCTAAGTCGATTAATTTTTCTGTCGAATCAAAAATATCTTTAGTTCTGTCGATAGCCCGGTGAAAAACGCAGGTTTTGCCGTTTGCCAAATCAACTAAAAGTCGGTTCTTTTCATAATCGATTTCCTGATTTTCGTCTAAAATCCCAAAAACAAAACCGTCTGCCTTAGCTTTTGAAAATTCAACAATATCTCTCTGCATCTGCATAAATTCTGAATCTGAATAAAGAAAACCTCCGCCGACCGGACGGATCATCACATGAATCGGTTTCGAATATTTTTCTTTTAAATATCTCAGTTCTTCGAGATCGGGCGTGATTCCACCAGCGTTGATGTCGGCACAGAATTCAATTCTATCGGCAACAGAATTTAAGGCTATTTCGGCGGAAGTGATGTCAAAAGTGGCTATTTCTAAAAACATTTATCTTATTATATCAATTTTTTAAATCTTATTTCAAAGCAAAATCTGGTTTTTCAAGACGATTTCCTTTTTGGTCATACACCGCAAAACTAAATCCGTCCTGAATACAATACGAACCGTATTCTCCTTTTTTATTTAAAGCAATAAAACCGACCTGAATATCTTTTAAATTTTTATTTCTTTTTTTGGTAATCTTTACAATTCTCTCAACCGCTTCTTTACAAGCCTGTTGCGGATTTCTCCCCTGTCTCATCAGTTCAACTACCAAATGCGTTCCTACTGTTCTGATGACTTCTTCTCCGTGACCAGTCGCCGTCGCTGCACCAACCTCATTATCAACGAATAAACCCGCACCAATGATTGGAGAATCTCCTACTCTTCCATGCATTTTGAAAGCCATTCCGCTGGTTGTACATGCTCCTGAGAGATTTCCCTGCGCATCCAACGCAATCATTCCGATGGTATCGTGATTTTCAATATTAACAATCGGCTGATATTTGCTGTCTTTTAACCAATCTTTCCATTCTTTTTCAGATTCTGCCGTAAGAATATTTTCTTTCTTAAAACCCTGTGAAACTGCAAATTGTAACGCTCCGCTACCGACCAACATGACGTGTGGTGTTTTTTCCATCACTGCTCTTGCAACAGAAATAGGATTTTTAATATTTTCTAAAGCTGCAACCGATCCGATGTTATAATTTTCATCCATAATACAGGCATCCAAAGTCACTCTACCATCTCTGTCTGGACGGCCTCCATAACCAACACTTCTTTCTGTGGGGTCATTTTCTACCAGACGAACGCCTTTTTCGACTGCATCCAAAGCTCTTCCGTTTTTACTTAAAATCTTCCAGGCTTCTTCGTTGGCTTTTAAACCAAAATTCCAGGTTGAAAGCACAATTGGCTTATTGACCAACGTATTATCATTTTCAGGAATTTCTTTAGCAATTAAATCTAAAGGATTCAGCAATAAAGCGGAAGATAATATTCCTGTAGTTTTTAAAAATTTTCTTCTTGAATTCATATCTGTCAGTTGAAGCTAATTTAAATGTAATAATAAATTTTAAATATTTAATTTGAATTAAAGCGCACCAATTTCATCAACAAAGAGCCACGCCTTAGAGTCTGCACCGGGATTTCCTGCGGGAATAATTCCAGCGTTTTCTATTTTTACTTTGATGTATTTTGCACTTTGATTTCCTACATTTATTTTTATTTTACCTTTTGCATTCTGAATTTCTTCTTTCCCGATTTCTTTGATCAATTTAAAATTTTTATTGTCATCAGAAATAAAAATCTGCGCAGATTTTGCAAGATGGATCCAGCTTCCTTTATTTTCTAAAGTATTAAAATATACTTCTGAGAATTTCGTTTTTTCGCCTAAATCAATCGTTGCAACAACATCTTTTCCCTGAAAACCGAGCCAAGTTTTTCCCAACTGTTTTACATTTCCAACGATCCCGTCAACTAAAGTAAAAGCACCGCCAAAGGAATAGTTTTCACTGGGTTGCTGCTCTAAACTGATACTTTTCCCTGTAGTTTTTGAAGTTGTAAATTGTTGAGAAGAAACGGCACTTTTTAATTGTCTGTTTTCAAAATAAGCCGATTTTATGGTCATTGATTTTGAAACCGGAATCGGATTTTGATAGATTTGAGAATTCATTGCAGGTTCTGTTCCATCTAAAGTATATCGTATTCCGTCTGGATTTTGTGAAGTTGAAAGTTCATAAGAAGCTCCGTTTTTATCAGGAATTACTTTTCCGGAAACGTTATAAATACTTTTGGCATAGTTCACGTTTAATCTATCTAAAACTTTGAACTCATTAATTACTCTGCTTTCAAATTCTTTATAATTTTTGGGTTCTGAAGTTCCCCAACCGACTTCTGACAGCGCAAATAATCTTGGGAAAATCATATACTGAACCTGTTTAAAATCAAGTATATATTCTGTCCACAAATTTGCCTGAACTCCCAAAATATATTGTGCCTGTTCCTCATTTAATTCACCCGGAATCGGATTGTATGAGTAGACTTTATCCAACGGTGTAAAACCGCCAAACGCATTAGGTTCTGTTGCAGGATCTCCCTGATAATGATCAAAATAGCAATACGAACCGGGAGTCATTACTGCAAAATGTTTTGATTTTGCGGCTTCAATTCCGCCATTTACGCCAGTCCAGCTCATCACAGCTGCGTTTGGAGCTAATCCACCTTCTAAAATCTCATCCCAGCCGATGATTTTTCGTCCTTTAGAATTTACATATTTTTCAATTCTGTGAATAAAATAGCTTTGCAGACCATGTTCATCCTTTAAATTATTTTTTCTGATTAAATCCTGACAATGAGCGCATTCCTTCCATCTTGTCTTGGGACATTCGTCACCACCGATGTGAATATATTGTGACGGAAAAAGTGTCATCACTTCATCCAAAACATTTTCTAAAAAGGTAAAAGTTTCCTCTTTCGGACAAAAAACATCATCAAAAACTCCCCATTTTGTTGCTGGCTCGAAAGGTCCTTTTGTACACGCCAATTCGGGATAAGCAGACAAAGCCGCCAAAGCGTGGCCCGGCATTTCAATTTCCGGAACTACTGTGATATGCCGATCCTGAGCATATTTTACCACTCCTTTTATTTGTTCTTGAGTATAAAAATAAGGTCCGTAAGGTTTTCCGTCAAATTTATTATCAACGTAAGCTCCAATCATTGATTCTTTACGTTTTGAACCGATTTGGGTTAGTTTAGGATATTTTTTAATCTCAATTCTCCAACCCTGATCGTCCGTCAAATGCCAGTGAAAAGTATTCAATTTGTACATGGCCAGATAATCGATGTACTGTTTTACTTCGTCTACTGTGAAAAAATGACGGCAAACATCAAGATGCATTCCGCGCCATGAAAATTTAGGCTGATCTTCAATTTTTAATGACGGTATCTTTTTATTGTTACCAAATTCTTCAAATAACTGAATCAGCGTTTGAACTGCTAAAAAATAGCCTTGTTTGGTGTAAGATTTAATTAAAATTTGTTTTGGAGAAATTTCAAGCGTATAAAACTCCTTATTTTGTTCCGAATTTGCAGATTCCTGCAATAAAATATACATCAAATGAGATTCCGACTTACCGGAATTCTGAAATTTAAAATTTCCTTTTAGTTTCTTCTTTAAATATTCGGTTTCCTGTTTTGGCAGATTTTCATCTAAAATTAATACTTCCGGAAAGACAAATTCGCCTTTCAGATATTCAACTTTCTGCGGAAATGGAATTAAATTTAATTTGCTTTGGGAATAAAACAAACCGGAAAATAATAAAGAAAAGATCAATAGAAATCGAAGCATTGATTTGGTTTTAGATTTTAGCGAATATAATTCTTTTCTGAAAAATTTGGTCTATTGTTTAACTATTTCAGCTTCAAAACATCTAATTTTGTATAAATAATAAACGATGAAAAAAACTTTTCTCTTAGCAACCGGAATATTGTTCTCGGTTTCTGCACAAGCACAGATTTTAGATGTAATAAAATCTACTGTTAAAAACCAGACCGGCATCGATCTGAACAATCCGGTGAAAACCAAAACCTCTACAAGTACAACTACGACAACATCAACTGCTCCAAAATCACCTTCTGTAAATATCAACAGTCTGAATTCAGCTCAGATCTCGTCAGGATTGAAAGAAGCTTTAAGTCTTGGCGTAACAGAAGGCGTAAAAAAATTGGGTGTAACCGATGGTTTCCTGAAAAATGAAGCCGTAAAAATATTAATGCCCGAAAAATTAAGAGTGATTGACACCAAACTTCGTGCATTCGGGTTGGGTAGTCTTGCTGATCAGGGTGTAAAATTACTCAACAGAGCCGCCGAAGATGCAGTGACAGAATCTGCCCCGATCTTTACGAAAGCAATTACGTCGATGACGATTACGGATGCAAAAAATATTTTGCTTGGAGGTGATAATTCTGCAACAAATTATCTTCAGGGAAAAACCCAAAGCCAATTGTTTACCGCTTTTCAGCCAAAAGTGAAGGCTTCTCTTGGAAAAGTGGGTGCTGATAAAGTCTGGACTCAATTAATTTCAAAGTACAATACTTTAACCGGAAATGCTGTATCGACCGACTTAAACGAATACGTTACCAATGAAACAATTAACGGGGTTTTTAAAATGGTTGCTGATAAAGAAAGCGGAATAAGAAATTCGCCGGCGATGAGAACGACAAGTATTTTGCAAAAGGTTTTTGGAGCGCAGGACGGAAAATAGTTTTTTTGTAAAGTGAAATTCAATTAACTTTTCTTTTATCTTGAAACAAAAAAAACAAAAATTCAAGACTTAGAACTCTTCGCTAAAAATAAAATGTGTAAGCTAAAAATTCTAAACTTGCGCGAATTCAACGTTGGTTTTTCAATTTTTAGATTTTTCTCGCGCTTCAAACAGTAGAAATTTGAGTTTAATTTTTTACAATAAAAAACCTTGTCAATTGACAAGGTTTTTGCTTTATTAAAACTGCATTTCAGGAATTTCTCCTTCGATGATTAAATCTGCTTCTGTAGATTTGATAATGTGTTCTACGGAAACTCCGGGAGCTCTTTCTACTAGTTTGAATCCGGCTGGCGTTACATCTAAAACCGCCAATTCTGTGACTACTTTTTTCACACAGTTGATTCCTGTAAGTGGAAGCGTGCATTTTTTGAGGATTTTGCTTTCTCCGGCTTTATTTACGTGCATCATTGCGACAATAATGTTTTCAGCTGAAGCTACGAGATCCATTGCGCCGCCCATTCCTTTGACCATTTTACCGGGGATTTTCCAGTTGGCTATGTCTCCGTTTTCTGAAACTTCCATAGCTCCGAGAATGGTTAAATCAACCTTCTGGCTTCTGATCATCCCAAAACTGAAAGCAGAATCAAAGAATGAACCGCCTTCTAAAATCGTAATCGTCTGTTTTCCCGCGTTGATAATATCTGCATCTTCTTCACCCTCAAAAGGAAATGGTCCCATTCCTAAAACCCCATTTTCACTTTGGAATTCTACAGAAAGATTGTCCGGAACATAGTTTGCCACTAATGTCGGGATTCCGATTCCTAAGTTGACGTAGTAACCGTCTTTTACTTCTTTGGAAATTCGTTTTGCTATATCTTCTTTACTTAACATTTTTAATTTGATTTTTTTTAACGCAAAGAGCGCAAAGTTTTTTTTTAAGATTGACGTTGCTTTTAATTTCGCAAAAGCGTTCTAGTTAGCAAAGTCAAACAAATTTTAACTATTGAAGTGCTTGAATATATTTAATTATTATTCTTTCTTACAGTTCTTTGTTCGATTCTTTTTTCGAATTTTTCTCCCTGAAAGATTCTTTGGATCATAATTCCCGGAATGTGAATCTGGTTGGGATCTAATTCTCCTGGCGCAACTAATTCTTCAACCTCAGCAATGGTGATTTTTCCCGCTCCTGCCATCGGATGATTGAAATTTCTAGCCGAACCTTTAAAAACCAAGTTCCCTGCGTGATCACCTTTCCAGGCTTTTACAATGGAATAATCTGCTTCATAAGCATGTTCTAAAATATGGGGTTTTCCTTTGAATTCTTTCACCTCTTTTCCTTCTGCGACTTCAGTTCCGAAACCTGCAGGCGTGTAAAATGCTGGAATTCCTGCCTGTGCAGCTCTGCATTTTTCTGCTAAAGTTCCCTGTGGCGTTAATTCTACGTCTAATTCTCCCGACAACATCTGTCTTTCAAATTCTGCATTTTCTCCTACATAAGAAGATATCATTTTTTTGATCTGCTTTTTCTGCAACAGCAATCCCAATCCGAAATCATCAACTCCGGCATTGTTTGAAATACACGTGAGATCTCTTACATCACTATCTACCAATGCATTGATTGAATTTTCCGGAATTCCGCAAAGACCGAAGCCGCCCAACATTAATGTCATACCATCCTGAATTCCTTCAATGGCTTCCTGTGCGCTATTTACTCTTTTATCTATCATTTAAATATTAGATTTTGTATTGGCTAAATTTAATAATTTTTCTTGTATTCAAGCTACGGAAGAATAATTTGAGAACGTTTTAAGCAAAATTTAAATAAAAATAGATTCAGCCGCTTATTTTTGATGAATTTAACTCTGAAAAATAGAGAAAATTCGGACAAAAAAAAGCGGAAAAAATTTCCCGCTTTTCTATATAAAAATATCTGTTACTGAATGATCAGTTTTAAAGTAAATAATTTTCTGGTATAAACTTTAACAAAATAAACTCCTTTCGGCAGATTTTCATTGACCATAGAAAATCTTTGATTGTTGATGTTTTTAGATTGATATAGAAGATCTCCGTTTGCTGAAATTAATTCGATTTTCTTAATCGGATAATCGCTTTTTATAAATGTCGGTTCACCAGGTTTTGTAGGATTAGGATATAAAACTACATTTTTTTCTGTACTTTTCACTTCTTCAGTTCCCAAAGTAGGACCGGAAACCTGAAACTGAACTCTATTGGAAACTTCGGTATAAGAATCATTTGTAAACATGACCATGTAGTAATTTCCGGGTGTTGCGGGAACTGCTGTACCCTGAATTGTTTTTGTACCCTGAGTAATGCCGTCGAAATAGGTATAAGAGACAAAATTATCGTCAGGAATTGAAATATTCTGCGGATAAATACCTAGCCAGTCTTTGATGATTCCCGGAGAATCCGTCCATGAAGCCGTAATATTTTCACCTAAAGTATAAACCGGTTTGTTAGTCCAAAGTTCTGTTACAATATCACCAACTTTAAAGAATACCTTTTCCCCAACGGTAAAATATCCGTCTTCAAGAAAATACTGAGCATAATAATAACCTTTTGGAAGTCCTGTAAAGTTCAGAGTTCCTGCTGCGGTTGTTACGTAACTCCATTTAATGGAAGGTGTAGGTCCCGGAACCTGACCCATTTTATAAATTCCGATCCAGTCTTTTAAAAGGTTGGGTCCGTTGCTGAAATTAACAGTTACTGTTCCGCCCACGGGGTAAGTATCTGCTGTTGTCTGCAATACAACCTGCGGACCTACATAAAAACTCTTTCTTGGGGCAATATCTGTATAACCATTATTTGCAAAAAAACCTGCAAAGTACTGACCTTTTGTCGCTAAACCACTAGCAAACGTGGTAGTTCCTGAAGTTTGCCCATTGGTGTAAACGAACGACTGGGAAGTTACCGTTGCTGGATTCTGACCCTTTTTGTAGATTCCTATCCAATCCTGATTGTTCCCGGGGCCATCTGTAAATGTTGCAGTTATGGCTTCGTTTTGAAGATATTCAGTTTTATTTAAATTGAATGAAGGATTCGAAACAACACTTCCTGTCACCTGAAATTGTTTTATATCGCTCCATTCACTCCACTCTAAATTACGATCCCTGTATCTAACTTTAACATAATAAATACCGTTTGTAATTGAGTTTGCTGCGATGGTAGCTTTGGTTATATCGATCCCTGCATTTTGGTTTTTCGTAAAATCCGGAGTTCCGTTTCCTTCTTTCCCAAACCAGTTTTCAAAATCTCTGTAAAATTCTTTTTCAATAACAGAGAAATCGGCCGCTTTACTGATCAAAAACTGAGTCGTATTTAATAGATCTGAGCTTGTGGTTGAGAATGTACTTCCGTTTAAGGTCAGCGGTAAAGTTATCGCGCCTGTGAAAGTATTTGTAATCGATGGCTTTGCCGGTTTTGGTTGATTTTTGTATCTATGAAAAGTATCGACCAATTCATTATATTTTCTGTGGTGAACACCGCCTATTGAGTAAGACTCTATATCGACTTTTCCTGTCGGAATATCTACTTCGATGATCTGGTACGTCCAATCTGTAAGTGTTTTCTGAACGTCATCAAAATCTTGCTCGTTCGACATTCCCCAATATTGATCCCATGCAGTTCCTCCAGAAATAATCTGGTAATTTGGCGTATTTTTTAATTGTCCTCTGTGGTACAAATGATGATGAGCACCTACATGCATCAAATATTTTTCTGAAGTAGTTAAAAGCGGAACAGCATTGTTTCTCACCCACGTAGAAATATCTCCTACATACTGCTCTGCCTGATACGGTCTGTGACTGAGAGAAATCACCCAGTCTACCGTATTATCTGTGTTGGCAGCATTCAATACCTGTTGCAACCAGGTCATTTGAGCAGCACCGGTATGTTCGGAACTTAAGCTGACAAACAAAACGTTGCCCGCCTGTTGCGCATAGTAATTTTCATTACCCGAAGAAATGTTTTTGTAGGAAATTTCATTGATATAAAAGTGAGCATAGTAGGAATTCATACCCAGCGTTCCATAGGTTTCATGATTTCCAACGGTTGTCTGAATCGGAAGATAGGGAGACAGCGTTATATTTTTTTTGAAGTGAACATTTTCGTAATGATCCAAAGTTCCCACATCTACCTGATCTCCCACCATGAAAGTAAGCGCAATATTATCGGAAGGATCTGCTATAAGACCATATTTTTGCTTTATTTTTTTGTAGGCATTCAGGTTAAGACTATCATATCTTGGCTCAGCCTTGATCTGATTGTCACCCATAATTAGAAATCTGATTTTACCGTCTGCAGTAGCGGCTTGTCCAGGTAAAGGAAGTGTTTTAAAACTGTAAACCGCCGACTCATCGGTTCCCGTTTTTATTTTGTAATAATACTTTGTATTGGGCTGCAAATTAGAAATCTTTGCAGTATGATAATAATAATTGTTATTGTACCCTGTATCCGAAAAAATATTTGTAGTTCCGGTAAAAGTAACATTAAGATTAGTGGCACTTGTGCCATAGATCACGGTAGTTTCGTTGTTTGATGCCGTTTTCCAATTGACAATCATAGAATTGGGCGTAGGATTCTGAAGATAAGGATACAGAGCCTGACCAAAAGTCATCTGCACCGATACCAGTAAAAATAATAAAAGCTGTTTCATAAAAAATGGTTTTGAATAGTATTTTCAGGTTTAAACTGAATCTTTTTACATTAAAAAAATTCGTTTTTTTTGTTCGGGCAAAAGTAGAAATCCCATATAAACTCAAGCTGATGGATATATGAATACAGCATTAATTTTTTAGTCTGAAAAATGTTGAAATACTGTCATTTAATAACATAAAATTATTTGGGAGATTTGAAAACATTTTATATATTTGCAACCTGTTATTCAACCTCTGACGAAGTCCGTGAAAGTTGCTTAGCTTTACACATTTTATTTTATTAATAATGGATTTATTAAAGTACGTACAAGACAAGTACATTACAAAAAAAGAATTCCCTGAATTCAAAGCTGGTGATACAATCACTGTGTATTACGAGATTAAAGAAGGTCAAAAAACAAGAACTCAGTTCTTCAAAGGAACTGTAATTCAATTGAGAGGAACAGGTTCTACAAAGACTTTTACCATCAGAAAAATGAGTGGTGATGTAGGTGTAGAAAGAGTTTTCCCTATCAATATGCCGGCTCTTCAAAAAATCGAAGTTGACAGAAGAGGTAGAGTTAGAAGATCTAGAATCTACTACTTCAGAGATCTTAGAGGTAAAAAAGCGAGAATTAAAGACGCTGCTTACAAAAAGAAGTAATTCAGACAACAACACATACGAAGAGAGACCGCTAATTTTTAGTGGTCTCTTTTTATTTTGAGGGAATTATTAATTGATGTAGAAAGAGATTCGTGTTTTTAAACCACCCCGTCTAAATTTTCTTTGAAAATTTATCCACCCCTCCAAAGGAGGGGAATTTTCATTACTTCATTTTCAAGTTTATTCTCAATTTTGCAAACTTTCAGCATCCTGCTTACTGCTTACTGCTCATATTCTACTTAATAAAATCGTACAGTGCATTCCAGAATTTATCGTAAACTTCGATATGAGGAAGATGTCCTACGTTTTCAAGTTCAATAAGTTTTGATCCTTCGATTTTTTTTTGCGTTTTCTTTCCCAATTCCTGATACTGCCCCATTGTAGGCTGAATTTCTTTTGGAGCACGATCTTTTCCGATAGCAGTGCGATCTCTCGTCCCGATAATCAGTAAGGTTGGCGTTTTGATATCTTTAAATTCGTAAACTACAGGCTGATTAAAAATCAT
Source organism: Chryseobacterium sp. CY350 (assembly GCF_027945075.1). Taxonomy (NCBI): domain Bacteria; kingdom Pseudomonadati; phylum Bacteroidota; class Flavobacteriia; order Flavobacteriales; family Weeksellaceae; genus Chryseobacterium; species Chryseobacterium wangxinyae. The sequence goes on along the minus strand of NZ_CP116034.1, from coordinate 3,981,585 downwards.
ATCACTCGTTAAAGCAGCATTCCACGCAACTTGCGGATAATCTTTGTGCAATGTCCAACCGGCGATGAGATCGAGCCATGGTTGATATTCGGCCTTCCATTTGTTATCGTAATAAAATTTTAACTGATAATTTTTATAGCTTTCAGCAGTGTTTTTTAATTCTGACTGATATGCCTCATCAACAGTTTGATATTTTGCCAAAGATTTATAATCTTCCAACCCGATAGGATTTTCGAGTATTAATTTTTCTACAGTTTCGGGATACATCAAGGTAAATCTTGTAGCAACCATTCCGCCCATTGAATGTCCCAAAACAATCAGTTTTTCGATTTTCAAATTATCCAGAATCGCTTTGGTATTACTCGCCAATTGTGCAAACGAAAACTGGTAATTTTGAGGTTTTGAAGATTTCCCAAAACCGATCTGATCGGGAATAATGACTCTGAAACCTTTTTCAGACAGATCTTTTGCCGTTTTTTGCCAATACGCACCGTTAAAATTTTTACCGTGGAGAAGCATAATGGTTTTTCCGTTGGATGTTTTTGGTTTTACATCCATATAAGCCATTTTCAAGGTCTGATTTTGTGATTTTAAATCTTTAAAATGAACTTCGAAAGGATACTGATAATTTGAAAGTGTAGCATCTAAAGGTTTTATCTGTGAAAATAGAGGAACAGATGCAATTGAAAACAACATTATTACTACAGCATTTTTAAAATATTTCATAAAAATTTATTTTAGATATTAAAATTAAAAAAACCGCTTCAAAAGAAACGGTTTGGAATGTTATTTTTAGTTGAATTAATACTTTTTATGATATTTCTGCTTCTTTAAATTCATTTTTAGATGGTAAATTCATTAGAACCACTGCCGACAGAATTAATATAATCCCGAACCATTGAATCAGAAGAACCTGCTCCCCTAGTAAAACGAATGCCATCGTAACAGAAACCGGAAGCTCTAAGGACGATATAATACTTCCCAAACCTAAACCGGTATTGGGGAAGCCGAGGTTAAATAAAATTGGAGGAATAATGGTTCCGAAAAGTGCCAGAATAAAACCATAAGTCCAGAATATCGAGTAGTCAAAAGCTCGGATATATTGCGTATTTTCGGTGAAGTTTAAGTAAAAAGATTTCAGTTCTGGAAAATAAAGTGGTCCGATCTGAGCAAAAAACATAAATAAAAGTACAATTACGGAACCTCCGGAAAGCATGATGATACTTTTTCTGAGAACCGGTAAATTGGTTGCTAAAGTATTGGAAGTAAACATGGTCATGGTAAATGAAGCCGCCGCCAACAGTCCCCAAAACATACCGTGCCAGTCAATATTTATATTAAGATTGATTAGATTTGTAGCCAAAACTGTTCCAACCAAAACAATGAGCGTTGCGACAATCTTCTTAAGATTCGGAAACTTTTTCGTAAGAAAACTTTCGACTACAACGCTGAACCAAACCGACTGCATCAACAACACAATTGCAATTGACACATTTATGTATTGCACTGAGATATAGTAAAAAAGACTTGTACAGCCTAGTGAAGTTCCTGCTAACATCAGCATTTTAAAATCCTTAGAACTTGGCGAAGCCAGCGTTTTTTTTGAAGTGATGGTCTGAATGAAATTTAGAATCAATAATCCTAAAAACCCCATCACAAACTGAGCAGTAGTAACTTCGGAAGTTGTGAAACCATCTTTGTAAGACAGTTTTACGAAGGTCGCTAACATCCCATAAATACTCGCTCCAATGCCTACAAAAACAACTCCTTTAAAAATATTTTTCTTCTCCATAACCGATTTTTACAGCCGGCAAATTTACGACATAAAAATCTATTAAAACCAGATTCTATATTAAATAAAAACACCTCAGGAAATTCTGAGGTGATCAGTAATAAAACTTTAAGGTTATTTTTTAATAATAATTTTTGATGTAATATCGACTCCTACTCCCTGCAATTTTACAACATAAACACCGTTTTCAAAATCTTTAGTGGAAACAGGAATTCTTGAATCCTGCGATGTTCTGTTTTCTGATAAAACCAGTTTTCCCGTCATATCGTACACCTGAACGATCAAATTTCCGATCGGAAAATCTTTTAAGTAAATAAAAAATTCATCTTTTGCCGGATTTGGATAAATTGCAATCTGGCTTCTGTCTATCGGAATGCCGGAATTTCCTTCAGTACAATCTTTCGGAATCGAAAAATCTTCTATCTGGTCATTGATATTCATTTTATTTCCTGGTAGCGCATTAATGCCTAAACCTCTCCTGGCAAAGGTTTTCCAGATCATGCATCGGTTTTCTCCTTTTGTAGTCAACATCTCTGCAGAAAGAATTGCATTACGGCCGTCTATAAATGTCGGGTTGCAGGCCTGCAATTTCAGAGCATCAGTTACGAGTTGCAACACGCGCGAACTCCCGTTGTTCTTATTTGCAGTGACATCAGATGAGTATCCATATTTTGCTGCGTATTGCCAATGTAGATCCCAAAGCATTGTCGCCCAGACAAATCCTATTCTGTGCACATCAGGAACGATTTCAGAATCTTCTTCGAATTCCATTCCGTTGGTTCTGCCATAAGTATAATTATTTACAGAGAAATCCGGCGAATATTTAACAGGTCTCAATCCTGCACCACTTGTTGATTGGCCACTTGCATATGTTCCTACGCTTCTTGGTACATTTGCATTGTCATTTGGACTGTTAGTGAGCATTAGTGAAAAAAAATCTGACCAGCCTTCACCCATTTGCTCTTTACTTTGAGATTTTAAAAGGCATGTATATCCGTTTCCGGTAAGTCTGTTGGATATTCCGTGACCATATTCGTGTGTGATAATTCCGTTATCAAAACTACCGTCAGGAGTAATTGCCGTCAGAGGATCGCTTTTCAATGTTACATTGACTGAGATTCCGCTATTCAATTGATTTTTAATGTATTCACCTTCATTATTAGTAATTAAAACTGATGGGATATTGATGCTCGAATCTGTTCCACCCATTGAGGAGGGAAAATTTGAAGCAGAAACATTGTTATAAATAATCGCAGCAATTGCTCCTGCATTTTGTGCATTTTTTACTTTCACGGCAAATGTACACGAAGAATTACCGCCCCGTTCCATAAGACCTATTTTTCCGGATAATGACCCTGAAGGTAAAGCTGTACAACCGTTAATTACTGTTGCTAAAACCACCTCACCTGTAACTCCGGTGCCGTTTAGTGAAGGCCCAAACTGAGCCGGACTAGACTGCGGAACCCGCGGAATTGCCGATAAAGGAGCATTATAAAAAAAGTACCTGTTGGCAGTCGACCAAAGATACATTTGCATTACAGGTTTGTTACCATCTGAAGGTGTTGTGAAATTGGCATTATTAAAATCACCGGAATCCTGACTTTCTGCAATGACATAATCGTTCCCCAATCCACCTTTTCCGAAATTATTTTGTTGAAAATTTCTTGCTGATTCTGTAAAACCAAACTGATAGAAAACATCATGAACTTTATTATTAATGTAAAATAAATTTGTGATCGCAGCATTTTGATTGAACGCAGGAGTTCCATTGGTTGAAAAAGGAAAATTAAAGTTCCTGCTCGAGCCGCCATCCGGCGAAAATCCGGGTTGGTTTGCGTTTGACAAGTCTGCGTAAGCAAAAACATTATTTCCTCTCGTGATTGTATATTTGTCTGAGCCATCAGAATGCCAACCTTCCGGAGATGCATTTAAATTCCAGGGATTGGCAACGATCGATCTGCTTCCAAAAGTCGGTGCTTCAATCGGCAGCTGAAAAACATTGTAGGAAGCATTATCGGGTGCCAAAATCTTTGGTGAGATTATTTTTTCCTGAGACGTGGTGAAATTTTCAGCGGAATGATCGTGCCCGTAAGCTCCGGGATGAAAACTGCATGATAAGGTAAGATTGTCTTTATTTAAAATTTCTCCGGTATTTGCATCGACTAAAATATTCCAAGTATTTGAAGAGTTTGGCTCAATAAGAAAAAATTGGTAAGCAAGTTTTAAATTTAAATTGACTTCTACAAAAACTAATTTCTGTCTGGCAAATTTCTTATGACCAGGTTCCGGAGAAGAATTTTCAAGAACTGTATAATCTTCGAGATCTTTGTTTCGCAGAACGGAAACTATCTTTTCAAATGCTTCATCTTTACTTAAAGATGGTATAATTGAAGCTGCACTGTTGTAGTTTTTAATGAATAAATCTGAAAAATATTCAATTTTTTTATCTTTTAAAAAAATAGTACTTACTGCATTATAAATCGGATAACCTTTAAATTTTTGCTGAATTTTAATAACTTCTCCTCTTAATGACTTTGACTCGTCTATATTGTCAATATCGAAATCAGACAGATCGGCTTTTTTAAAATCCTTAATATGATTAGTCTGTAAATAATTTGTGATTACACTTTCTCGTTGTTGAGAAAACATGAATACAGGAAGAAAAAATAAGAGTTTAAAATAAAATTTGGTAGATTTTATTTGGGAAATATGAGTAGAAAAGCAATTCATGACTTTAGTTATTAATGCATTATAAAAATATAAACATTTTATGAAAAGACACCTAATAATTGAAACAAAAGCAATTATCATAGAAGATTGAAAATCATTTAAACAAAAGTCCGTAAAAAACATATCACTAAAAAAGGCTGTTTCGTCTATGAAACAGCCTTTTTTAGTGTACTAAATGAAAATTATTTATTGATAATAACCTTTGACGCTGTGTTTATGCCGATACCGTTTACTTTTACAAGATAGGTTCCGTTTGTAAGACTGCTTGTAGAAATTGCTTTTTTCGCATCCGGTGAGATTTTACTCTCGGTAGAAACTATTTTTCCTGACATGTCATAGATCTCGACATTCACTTTTCCTAAAGTATTTTTTGGAAAACTAATAAAAAATTCGTTTTTCGCAGGATTAGGATAAATTGAAATCGCATTATCTTTCACCGAAGCAGTTTCGTTGGTCGACAATACGCAATCTGCAGGAACGGTATAATCTTCAACTTGATCTGTAATACTTGTCTTTAGTCCGGCAGAAGCATTGAAACCTAAACCTCTTTTTGCAAAAGCTCTCCAAATCATACATCTGTCTGCGCCACCTGTAGTATTTAGTTCGGCAGTTAAAATTGCATTTCTACCGTCAATAAAAGTGGGATTGCATATCTGAATTTTTAGAGCGTCAGTCACCAGCTGCAAAATACGGGAACTTCCACTGGTTGTACTTGTAGTAACATCGGAAGAATATCCATACTTGGCTACATAATCCCAATTTAAATCCCAAAGCATTGTTGCCCACACGAAGCCTATTGAATGTACATCCGGTACCAGAGCAGAACCGTTGTTGTACTGCATAAGGTTGGTATCGTCGTATGTGAAGGCATTAATTGAGAAATTTGGTGAATATTTTGCGGGTCTTATTCCTCCTCCTGTGATAGCCTGTCCATTTGCATAAGTTCCCATACCTCTTGCGACTGAAGCATTATCGCCAGGTTTATTAGTAAGCATTAAGGCAAAAAAATCTGACCATCCTTCGCCCATTTGCTCCCTACTTTGAGAAGTCTGAAGACAAGTGGAACCGTTACCAGTTAATCTTGTTGAGATCCCGTGACCATATTCGTGAGTAACAATTCCGTTATCAAAACTTCCATCCGGAGTTATCATTGTTGCAGGATCATCTTTTAAAGTTACATTAACTACTATATTTGCAGAAAGCTGGCCCTTAATATATTCGCCCTCAGCATTACTTATTAAGACCGAAGGAATTGAAATTGCACCATCAACGCCTCCCATAACGGAAGGAAAATTTGTTGCAGTAATGTTGTTGTAAACTATTGCAGCAACTGCACCGGCATTCTGAGCATTTTTAACTTTTACGTTAAATGTACAACTGGAAGATCCACCTCGCTCAATCAACCCGATTTTTCCATTTAATGATCCGGCAGTTAAAGCTGTACATCCTGTTATTACATTTGCTAATTGAATATTTGCCGTAACACCTGTGGCAGTAAGGGCAGGACCGAATTCTGCTTTAGCGACTACAGGCTCTCTGGAAACTGCTGCTGATGGAGCATTATAAAAGAAATTTCGGTTCGCTGGTGACCAAAGATACATTTGCATATAAGGCTTGTTACCATCGGACGGCGTTCCGAAATTAGCATTGTTTATGCCACCACCATCAAGACCTTCGGCTTCTACGTAATCATTTCCTAAACCGCCATTTCCGAAATTACTTTGCTGAAAGTTTCTTGCCGATTCTGTAAATCCGAATTTATAAAAAATGTCATGAATTCTGTTATTCAAGTAAAATAAATTGGTAATTGATGCATCCAAATTATTATAAGGATCACCGGCCAGGCTGAAAGGGAAATTAAAATCTCTGGCAGTACCGCCATCAGGCGAATATCCTGGAGCATCTATATTAGCAATATCTTCGTAAGCATATACATTATTCCCTCTTGTAATGGTATAATGATCGGTTCCGTCAAAATGCCAACCCTGAGGCGACGATGAAGGCAACCAAGGATTGGTGATCACAGATCTGGAGCCAAAGGTAGGCGCTTCGAGAGGAAGCGCAAACACATTATAAGATGAGTTGTCCGGAAGCAATAACGAAGATTTACTGCTGACGTTATTTAATGGTCCTACAAAATTATCGCTGGAATGATCATGACCAAATGCTCCGGGATGAAAACTACATGATAAATTAAGGTTTTCCTTTCTGATTATCTCGCCGGAATTGGCATCTACCAAGATATCCCACAGATTCGGACACTTAGGCTCACGCAAAGTAAACTCATAGGCAAATCTCAGTACACCTTGATCTTCAACATATACCAATCTTTGTTTTGCATATTTTTTATGATTTGGCTCTTTCGCTGAAGAATCTAAAATAATAAAATTAGAAATTTCGTCTTTATTTAGCTCGTCAGAAATTTTCTTTAGCGCTACATACGAAGTTATACTTGCTGTATTGTTTGCAGATTGTGTATAATCTTTTACAAAACTATCAGAATAATATACGATTTTATTTTCTTTTACAAGCGCCGTTCCGACCGAATTATAGACTGGATATCCTTTATACGTCTGCTGGAATTTTACAACATTTCCTTTTAAAGAATTTGAAACATCAACATTATCAATGACGAAAGCTGCCAAGTCAGACTTTTTATAATCACGCAATTGTTTTGCCGTTATATAATCTTTAATAAGTTTTTGGTTTTCCTGAGAAAATAAATTTGATGAAGGCAATATAGTGAATATTGCGAATAAAAGCGGAAGTGTTACTTTTTTCATTTATATTATTAAAGGCGCAAATTTATGAAATATTTATATTTAATATTAATTTATTTTAAAAAATAATTAAAAACTATAATCTATTTTAACCAATATCACAATTTTCACATTATTGTGATAATATTTTTCTCCTAGAAACATTCATTTACGCATATATAAATCATATTTCAATAAATTTTTCCATAAAAAAAGCCACTCTTGCGAGTGGCTTCGTATTATAAAAAATGATCAGAGATTATTTACCTCCTTCCATTTTTTTCTTAAGTTCTGCTAACACATCAATATCACCAAGAGTTGATCTTTCTTCATTGTTTGAAGAAGAATTGTTATTGTTGTTATTTGATCTGTTGTTAGAAGCTTCTCTTGCATTCTTTTTCTCTTCGTCTCTGAAGATACCTGTGTGAGAAACAACTACTCTTTTGAATTCTTTGTTGAATTCGATTACTTTGAATTGAGCATCTTCACCTTTTTTGATTTTAGATCCGTCTTCTTTCTCTAATAATCTTGAAGGGCAGAAAGCTTCTACTTCAGCATCTTCGAATTGTACAGAAGCACCTTTATCGTGTACTTCTACAGCTTTACCAGCGTGTACAGTTCCTTCAGCATATTTAGTTTCAAATTTATCCCAAGGGTTTTCTGTCAATTGTTTGTGACCTAGAGATAATCTTCTAGCCTGGATGTCTAGTTCAAGAACAATAACATTCAATTTATCACCAACTGCACAGAATTCTGATGGATGCTTGATTTTCTTAGTCCAAGAAAGGTCTGAAATATAGATCAATCCGTCGATACCTTCTTCCAATTCTACGAATACACCGAAGTTTGTAAAGTTTCTTACCGTTCCAACGTGCTCAGAACCTACCGGATATTTAGCTTCGATATTTTCCCAAGGATCTTTAGATAATTGTTTCATACCTAGAGAGATTTTTCTGTCTTCTCTATCTAAAGTAAGTACTTCAGCTTCCACTTCGTCACCTACTTTTACGAAATCTCCTGCACTTCTCAAATGAGTAGACCAAGACATTTCAGAAACGTGAATTAATCCTTCTACACCTGGAGCGATCTCTACGAATGCACCATAGTCAGCAAGAACTACTACTTTTCCTTTTACTTTATCACCAACTTTCATGTCAGCAGAAAGAGCATCCCAAGGATGAGCTTCTAATTGCTTCATACCCAATTGGATTCTTGTTTTCTCGTCATCAAAGTCAAGGATAACCACTTTCACAGTTTGTCCGTCTTCTAAGATTTCAGATGGATGGTTCACTCTAGACCAAGAAAGGTCTGTAATGTGGATCAATCCGTCAACACCACCAAGGTCTACGAATACACCGTAAGAAGTAATATTCTTAACAGTACCTTCAAGAACCTGACCTTTTTCAAGCTGTGCGATGATTTCTTTTTTCTGACCCTCGATATCTGCTTCGATCAATGCTTTGTGAGATACTACTACGTTTTTGAACTCAGGGTTGATTTTCACCACTTTGAACTCCATAGTTTTTCCTACGAACTGATCGTAATCTTTAATTGGCTTAACGTCGATTTGCGAACCTGGTAAGAATGCTTCGATACCGTGTACGTCAACGATCATACCTCCTTTAGTTCTAGATTTTACAAAACCGTTTACGATTTCTCCAGTTTCGTGAAGTTCGTTTACTCTATCCCAAGCTTTTAGCGTTCTAGCTTTTCTGTGAGATAATTGTAATTGACCAGTTTTGTCTTCTCTTCTGTCTACCATTACTTCAACATCATCACCTACTTTAAGGCCTGGGTTGTAACGGAATTCGTTAAGAGAAATAACACCTTCAGATTTGAAATCGATGTCTACGATAGCTTCTTTGTCAGTCAATCTTACAACTTTACCAGTGATAACGTCGTTATCATTTAAGCTGCTAAGAGATCCGTTATAGATTTCTTCAAGATCGCTTTTTTCTTTTCTAGCATCTGCATCAAGACCAGATTCGAAAGAATCCCAGTCAAATTGTTCTGGTGCTACGTTTTGGTTAAGAATAACCTCTGCTGAATTTGTCTCTTTTGACATTTTCTAATAAAATTTGTATTCCAATTCTTACAGACCTCGGCTTTGCTGTGAATCCTGAAAAATATGGAAGTTGTTAATTGATAATATATTACTTCGCCGAAAGTACGTTCACAAAAGTGAGTGCAAAAGTACGGAAATTTTTAATAATGACAATACCTTTTTATTTCAGTGATCAATTAATGAGAGATCTGTATATCAAACAGTTATGAAAGAAGATATAATTTTATAAATTATTCAAATGTCTTAGAAGAACCATCTAGTAGATTATTAAGCTCGCCAAGTTCATTAGAAGTAAGATCTCTCCATTTTCCCGGCGCAAGATCAAGCTTAATGTTCATGATTCTAATTCTTTTAAGCTTTTTAACCTCGTAACCTAAGAATTCGCACATTCTTCTGATTTGTCTGTTCAGACCTTGGGTCAATACGATACGGAATGTCATATCATCAATTCTTTCCACTTCACATTTCTTTGTTACGGTATCTAAAATAGGAACACCATTTCGCATTTTCTCAAGAAATTTTGTATTGAGAGGTTTATCAACTCTTACGAGATATTCTTTCTCATTATCATTTTTTGCCCTTAGAATTTTATTGACAATATCACCATCGTTGGTAAGCAAGATCAGTCCTTCACTCGGTTTATCGAGCCTTCCGATCGGGAAAATTCTTTTTGGGTGGTTAATATATTCTATGATATTATCTCTTTCTCTCTTAGTATCTGTGGTACAAACGATACCAACAGGTTTGTTGAACGCTATATAAATAGGAGTTTCTTCTGATTCTCGGATGGGCTTCCCGTCCACTTCGATAATATCTTCATCGGAGATCTTGGTTCCCAGTTCGGGCACGCTGCCATTCACTGTAATTCTTCCTTCCTCCAAAAGCTTGTCGGCCGCACGTCTTGAGCAAAAACCAACCTCAGAAAGATATTTATTGATACGTGTTTTCTCTTGCATAATTGTTTTGTCTAAAGATTCTCAAATTTAAAATCATTTTCTAAAAAATCGGAAGTACCATCTTCTATCTTATAATGCCCGATTTTCGTTCGTCTGAGCTGTGTGAGATATGCGCCGACTCCTAGTTCCTGACCAATATCGTGCGCCAGACTGCGAATATAAGTACCTTTTGAACAACCTACTGTAAAACTGACAAAAGGAAAATTGATTATCACATCGTTTATATAAGTAATTGTTGTTTTTCTGGATTTCATCTCAACCTCCTGCCCTGCTCTGGCCATATCGTAAGCTCTTTTCCCATCAATTTTGATCGCTGAAAAAATAGGTGGTTTTTGTTCAATTTCACCCAAAAATTTTTCCAAAGCTTCTTTTACGTTTCCTTCTGTAATATGAGAAATATCCTGCTGAAGAATTTCCGGTTTTTCTGTATCGTAAGACTCGGTTTGTACACCAATTTTAATTTCAGTCCAATATTCTTTTGGAGCATCTTGTATTTCAGGAATTTTTTTGGTGAATTTCCCTGTACACACAATCAGAAGACCTGTTGCTCGGGGATCTAAAGTTCCGGCATGACCGATTTTGAATTTCTTCGGCAGTCCAAACTCGCTTTTGAGTTTGTACTTCATTTTATTCACCGCCTGAAATGAAGTCCAGTCCAGAGGTTTATCCAAAAGAAAAACGTGTCCTTCCAAAAGTTGTTCTGCTGTCATAAAGTTGATAAATGATAAGTAATGAATAATTGGCAATATTTATTTACACTGAATCTCTCGCTGCCCGACATGATGATATGCGATTTTTTTTAATTTGACTTATCGAACCAAATCAAAAGGTTTGAACGTAGCTCTGTAGCCGGAGCAAAGCGAAGTACAAAGCAAAAATAAGGAAAAACAAGACTTTATCGAAGTTTACAAACGAAGTTTTCCTAACTGCCCTAAAAATTATTTAAACCAATTAAAATAGACCAACAAAGCAATTCCGACAATAATTCTGTACCATCCCCAAGGCTTGAAACCGTATTTATTCAAAACACCAATAAATGCTTTTATGGCGATCAATGCCACAATAAACGCCACAACATTTCCAATGATAAAAATCGTGATATGTTCTTGTGAAGATAAAATCATCTCGTAACCTTTCATTGGGTTTGCCGTTTCTTTTCCCCATGTTTTCACAAAAACTGAATAAACTGTCACAGCCAACATGGTAGGAACCGCAAGGAAAAATGAAAATTCTGCAGCAGCTTTTCTTGTAAGGCCCTGAGTCATTCCTCCAATGATTGAGGCCGCACTCCTACTTGTTCCGGGCATCATCGCAAGACATTGCCAAAAACCGATGATCACTGCTTTTTTTATTGATAATTCTTTTTCGTCTTGAATAACAGCATTTTTAAACCATTCATCTGCAAACAAAAGAATAATACCGCCTATAACTAAAACTGATGAAATGGCGATCTGATTTCCTAAAACCGCTTCAATCTTATCATCAAAAATATATCCTAAGACCAATGCCGGAATCACTGCAAAACCCAATTTAAAATAAAACTGGAGATTTTTCAGATCAAAAAACTTCTTCCAGTACGCTACAACCACGGAGAGTATTGCGCCAAACTGGATAGAAACCTGAAACATTTTTAGAAACTCGTCATCCTTCAATCCCATCAGATTGGCAGCAAAACCCATGTGAGCAGTTGACGAAATCGGCAGATATTCTGTAAGTCCTTCTACGATAGCAATGATAATTGCCTGAATTAAATCCATTTTAAATAATTAAAAATTTACAGATAAAAAAATTAAAAGATTCAAATTAATATTCAAATCTTTTAACTTATTTAATCTTTATACAAAGTAATTTTATTTCCTTTTTAGAATTGCGTATATCTCAATAACGAAACCTGTTACAATTAACAGAGGTGCAATTCTGATTCTTCTGATCGAAAATATATCGTCATTCCATGAGTTCGGATCTAATTTTCCATCTACTGTATTTGCATCAGGTCCCATCATGAGAAGGAAACCGACAACGATACAAGCGAGGCCAATCAGCATCCATTTATAATTTTGCTGTCCGAAGTAGAAAGACTTATTTTCTGAAACTTCTTTATCCGTTCCAAAGTCTGATGCGGAAAATTTATGTGTTTTTTTGCCCATTTTTTAAGAGTAATATAAGTCGTCAACATTTGATCTTAAAAACCTCCATGTTGCAACGATTGTACTTAATATTGTAATAAAAATACCAACTCCGAAAATTAGAAGTACTAACCAGAAATACTGATTGGTATCTTGTACGAATGGAGTTTTTATAGTTGTTGTAAAATAATACCAAAGACCCGACAGCGCAATAAGTGCTAAAACGGCTCCTAATAAACCGAGAATAAGTGCTTCTCTGATGAAAGGAGTTAAAATAAATCTTCTCTTTGCACCTACAAGCTGCATTGTCTTGATAATAAATCTTTTAGAAAATACTTTTAGCCTGATTGAGTTGTTAATTAATACGATCGCAAGAACTAAAAATAATACACAGAAAGCTAAAATCCATTTTAGAATCTTGTTTAATTTGTCATAAATTTTTTGCGAATCTGAATCATTTTTAACATCTACAATTCCCGGAACTGATTTTATCTGCGTCAAAACTGCGCCAATCTTTGTAGAGTCTGTGTATTCCGGTTTAAGAGCAATTTCTACTGAAGCCGGAAAAATATCGTCTTCAAATAAAGCTTCACTGTTTACTCCCAAACTTTTTTTAGCTTCAGCTGAAGCCATTTTTTTTGAAATATAAGTCGTTCTCTTTACAGATTCTAGTTTCTGGATCTGCAGGACTGCATCTGACTCTAATTTTACTATTTTCGCAGAATCTTTTTGATCATAATTCTCGTCAAAATACGCATTTACAACGAGTTGCTCCTTAAGATAGTCTGAATATTTTTGTGCATTAATTAAAATCAAACCCATTAATCCCAACAAAAATAACACAAGGGCAATACTTATTACGACCGTAATATTGCTAGACCGAAGCCTTTTCTTATTAAACTCTTCTACAGATTTCGCCATTAATATTAAAATTTTTGGCTAAAATAGAAAAATTCTACCGAAATTTGGAACGAATAAGAGAAAATCATTGTTAACGAAATCATAAATAAACTTTGAGTGTAAGAGCAAAAAAACATCTCGGTCAGCACTTTCTGACAGATGAGAATATCGCAGAAAATATAGTAGAAGGCCTGAGCTTTGAAAACTACAGCAACATCATGGAAGTGGGTCCCGGAATGGGTGTGCTTACCAAATATCTTCTAAAAAAAGAACAGCAAATCTATCTTGCTGAAATCGATACAGAGTCTATAGATTATCTCAAAAAAAACTACGACAAAGCTACTGATGACACTTTTGTAGGAGATTTTCTGAAACAGGATTTTAGTTTTTTAAACGGAGAACAGATCGCTATCATCGGAAACTTCCCTTACAATATTTCGTCTCAGATTTTGTTTAAAATCATTGACTATTATGAGCAGGTTCCGGAGATGGTAGGGATGTTCCAGAAAGAAGTTGCCGAACGTACTGCTGCGGTTCCGCGTACGAAAGATTACGGAATACTTTCTGTTTTGGTACAGGCTTATTACGATGTTACTTATCTTTTTACAGTTCATGAAAATGTTTTTAATCCGCCCCCGAAAGTAAAATCCGGAGTTATAAGGCTTACTAGAAATCCAAAAGAAGGATTGGCTGGTAATGAGGTACTTTTTAAACAGATCGTAAAAGCCGGATTCGGACAGAGACGAAAAAAGCTTTCTAATTCGTGGAAAGTTCTGAATATTCCAGAAGTTTTAAAAACCCATGAATTTATGGATAAAAGAGCTGAAGAACTAAGTGTATCAGATTTTATCAGCTTTACGCAACTTTGGAAAGAAAATATATAAATCATTCAACCTCATAAAAAAATAGCCTTTCAAAACTGAAAGGCTATTTTTATGTATAATTTCTAAGATTACTCTCTGTTTTTCAACATAATCCATCCAGATCTGCTCATCTGCACTTTTGATTTGTTGTATTCAAAATTAAATTTATACCAATACGTTGCAGTTGGTAATCTTTTTCCGGAAACCGTTCCGTCCCAAATAGGTCTTTCTTTTGAGAATCTGAATACCTCAACTCCATATCTGTCGTAAACTGATCCTGTGAAGTTATTGAAACCTGTCAGTCCAGAAAGATTTAATACATCATTTACACCATCCTGATTTGGAGTAATCACGTTGTTGATCTCTAAAGTAAAGAATTCTATTGTACCTACACAACTTGTCCCTTTTATTCTTACTAAAAGATTATAGGTTGTATTATCTGTAAGATTATTGAATATGTTTGAATCTTGCCAGTGCGCGCCATCATCTATCGAATACTCAAGAACTCCGTAAATATTGTTAATTGAAGGATTAGTTGCGACAGCGGTTAATGTGTTATTTTCGTAGCTAAGATTTGTGAAGAACGGCGAAGAAGCTCCATGAACTTTTACGATAAATTCTTCCTGACAGATACCGTTGCTAATAACTACAGAATAAATACCCAATTGATTCACAGTGATCGTCTGTGTTTCTGCTCCGGTATTCCATACATAAGAATAATTATTGCCAGCTCCTGCATCCAAAACCATAGAATCACCAATACACATTTCTACATCCATCAAAGGAGATGTGATGGAAGGAACTGTTTCTACAACAATTTTTGCAGGCAAAAGAGATTTACAACCTTTCGCACCTATTGCATAAACGGTAAATGTTGTAGTCTGTTGTACAGTCACAGTTTGTGTATTTCCGTTACCTGGAAAATTATCCCATAAATACGTAACACCACCTGTTGCAGTAAGTGTAACAGATTCTCCCGGGCAAACTCTGATTCTTGTTGACGTAATTCCTGCAATCGGTGTAACCTCTCTTATAAGATTTAATTTCACAGTTTTGCTACAGAAACCACCATCCGAAACCACAACATAAAGAATCTGACCGTCAGTTCCGTTGAAATTAGCCGGAGCCTGAATAAAATTACCATTCTGAGCAATTGCATCTGCCTGAACTTCGTAAAATCTAAAAACTGCGTTAGGAGTTGGGCTTATCAGCGGTTTTGCACTATTTAAGTCAAATGTAGTAATATCTGGAGTCGAGCATAAACGGAATGATGCATCCTGCGCTACAGGCGTTGTACCACCATTAATTTTAATTGAGGCCGAACCCGGACAAGGATTTCCCGGAACACTTACTTCAATTTTGTAAGTTCCCGGCTGAATTGCTGTAATGGTATTGGTATTGGCTCCCGGAATTAAAGTTCCGTTTAAAAACCATTGATACACCAAGTTGGGTCCACTTGTAGAAGCAGTGATTACTTGGGGAACACTGTCACAAACATTAATTTCAGCAGGTAAAACCGCTCCCGAAGGATCTAATAAATTCACTCCGATATCGAAAGATCCGGCTTCTAAGAACACCGCTGAATCATGAGTACCATCATTATCATCAGCCATTACCATTTTAATATGATAAGACTGACCAGGAATCACCGTCGCAGAAGCTGTTAAAGGAACTGTTCTCCCATAAAGGTTTGTTTGATTGGTTGGTGATGATGTTTCGTAATATTGTGCATTGATGGGCCCACAAGTAAAACTTGCTGGTACGATGTTGGTAGCGGTAACAAGACCTGCACCTCCGGGTAATACCGCAAGATTGGTATATGTGCTTCCCGGTGTATTTGGTTTTAAAAGAAGAGCAAAAGCATCCTCATAACCTGAGCAAGGAAATCCACCATCGTATTCTTCAGAAGCAAAAATATAATTAAACTTCATCTGGGTGCTAGTAGGAACGAAATCAAATTCCAGTATTACTGCATCTTCCAGATTTAATAAACTGCCAACTAAGGCAGCTTCAAGATCTGGATCAGTGCCGGTAGTTAAATTCACTCCGAGCTGTCCCTCCGGAGTATTTCCTGCCAATCTTGCCGTACCCGTTGTTAGTACGATACCTTCAGCAAAAGGGAAATTCGAAGTACCTTTATTGAAATATCCCCAAAATCTTTCTGTATCGGTAACAGGTTGATTTGGTGAAACGGTGACATTCGTAATATTTGGAGTTCCGCAATTAGAGGTAGTTCCTACAAGTACGTCAATAACCAACTGTGACGGGGTATAATTTGACGCAGGATAAGGAGGAACATTAACGTCGATCAAATCACCGGCTTTTGCTGATGATGACGGAACTGAATTTTTTGCAGATTGTATTCTTTTTTGTTTTGCTGTTTGTGCATTAGAAAATGTACTGACGAGAAATAATAAAAACAACAGTAGATATCTCTTCATAATAATTTTTGTTTCAACAAATTTAGTTTTTTTTTACAAAAATGCCATTAATAACTCAAGTTTTTAACATAAAAAAGTCTTCCGGAAGGAAGACTTTAAATTTTATTTAATTTCTATTTTTAAGTAATATCCATCCGGATCTTAATTCCAGTTTTTTGCTTGCAGGGTTTTCCCATTGCACTCTGAACCAATAAGTCGCTGTCGGTAAATTGATACCTTTCAGAGAACCATCCCATCTGACGTTTGATTTGTCGGCCTTAAAGAGTTCTGCACCATATCGGTCAAATATTGATGCCGCAAAGTTCTTATAACTGCTTATTCCTGTGAAATCGATATAGTCATTGATACCGTCACTATTTGGGGTAATGGCGTTGGAAATAATGAAAGTGAAGAAACTAAGCGTATTACCGCATTTTGCATCTTTTACTCTTACTGATATTGAATAATTTGTATTGTCTAAAACATTATAGAATATGTTTGAAGACTGCCAAGTGTTACCTCCGTCAATAGAATATTCCAGTGACCCTGTGGTAGGATTTGTCGCAGAAATAGTAAGGACATTATTTTCATAAACTACATTTGTAAATTGTGGTAGATCAGGGTTGATGAGCTGTGCCGTAAACAATTTTGAACAAGTACCATTGCTGATCGTTACAGAATAAGATCCGGGTACATTTGTCGTGATAGTCTGTGTTGTTGCACCATTACTCCACAGATAAGTATAGTTTGGTCCTGCACCTGCATCCAAAGTTCCGTTATCTCCCGCACAAGCGTAAACATCCTGCAAAGTAGAGACAATTGCCGGAACAACTTCTATGGTAATCGTAGCCGGAGTATTAGAAACACAACCATTTCCACCCAATGCAAATACAGAATAAGTAGTGGTTACAGCAGGCGTTACAATTTGAGTATTTCCAGTTCCAGGTAATCCCACCCAATTATATGTAAATCCGCCGCTCGCCGTCAATGTGACAGATTCTCCGGCACAAATTTTAATTTTTGAGGCAACAACAAGAGCTGTTGGCGGTCCCACAACAATGGTGATTGATGCCGGATTTGCAGAAACGCAACCATTTGCTCCCACTGCAAAAACAGTATATATTGTATTATTAGTAGGAGAAACTACTTGTGTTGCACCGTTTCCGGTAAGACCTCCGCCCCAATTGTAGGTAACACCTCCCGAAGCTGTAAGAGTAACTGATTCTCCTGGACATATCTGCTGGAAGGTTGATGTCAAATTAGCAACCGGTAAAACTTTATCCTGAATAACGGTTACAGTTGCAGTAAAAGTACAAGTTAAGTTAGCAGGCTGCGTTGTATTGCTTATCGTTAATGTATAAGTACCTGCCGCATTTACAATGGGACTGAGTGTATTAGCACCAGATACAATATTTCCTCCTGTAGTCGTCCAGTTGATTATTGATCCTGCAGGAAAAGTTGATGCGCCCGCATTAAGCGTCACCTGAGTTGTAGTACAAGTGATGGTCTGAGGTGCGGCAATAGTTAATGTCGTTGGTGCTGTTGTCAGCAACTGCAATGTCACTACATATTTACATCCGCCATTGCTTACCAACACATAAATTGTTTGATTTCCTGCACTTGGGAACGTTGTGGGAGTTGTAATATTGCTTGTATTTCCGGCGATTGCATCTGCCTGATTAACATAATAGGTAAATGTGATACCTGCCGGTGATGTCGTAATCTGACTTTGAGCTGAAGTAAGATCGTAGATTATATTTCCTTGCTGAAAACATTTTATAAGACTTGCATTCTGAGCCGTAAACGGTTGAGAAACCTGTATAGTTATTGTAGCGGGAGATGTTGAAACGCATCCGTTTGCGCCGACTGCTGTAACGCTGTAGGTTGTCGTTGCTGTAGGAGAAACTGTTTGGGTAGCTCCATTTCCTGTAAGACCCGTCCAGTTATATGTTGCTCCTCCAGTTGCTGTAAGGACTACAGATTCTCCGGAACAGATAATTAGTTTACTTGCTGTAACTCCTGTTGCGGGTGGTGAGCTGTCACCAATTACCGTCACATTTGCCGTTCCGGTACAGGTTACATTTCCTGCAAAAGTATTTGAAATAGTAAGAGTGTAAGTTCCGGCTGCATTTACAACAGGATTTAAAGTAGTACCTCCGGAAACAATATTTCCACCAGTAGTTGTCCATGCAAAAGTAGATCCTGTAGGGTAAACTGATGCCGAGGCATTAAGCGTAACCTGATTATTGGCGCAAGTTAATGCTGCAGGCGCAGCAATTGTAGGTACTATTTCCGCAGCTTTTACTAACTGAAGCTGTGCCACTTTCGAACAGAAACCGCTTTTAACAAGAACATAAATCGTTTGATTACCTGCGCTAGAAAATGTAGTAGGTGTAGAAATTGTGGACGAATTTCCTGCATTTGCATCGGTCTGATTCAGATAATATGCAAAAGTTACTCCCGGCGTTGTACTGATTGAAGGCTGAGCAGATGTTAAATTAAAAATAGCATTTCCGGGTGCAAAACAACTTGTAAGCGTTGCATTCTGTACGGTTGGTGATGTTCCGCCAACTATCGTCACGGTCGCTTTTCCCGGACAAGAATTTCCAGGAAGAGTAACTTCTATAGAATATACACCTGGTTGCGTTGCTGTATAAGATGGTCCGGTTGCTCCTGTAATCGGAGTAGTACCTAAAAACCATTGATATGTAGCACCCGGAATCTGAGCAGATGCCGTAAACGTCTGTGGTGCATTGTCGCAAACATTAATTGAAGCGGGAAGCTGAACACCATTTGAACCTAAAATCTGAACACCTATATCAAAAGAACCTGCTTCTAAAAAAACTCCCGAATCGTGTGATGGGTCACCAGAATCAGCCAAAACCATCTTAAAATGATACGTCTGACCAGGAATTACTGTAGCTTGTGCTGTAAGTGGTATTGTACGTCCGTTAAAATTTGTTTCTATAGCAGAGGTATTATATCCTCCGAAAAACGAAGGGTTGAGTGCACCACAACTAAGCGGTGTACCATCAAATTCTGTTGAAGGACGGATGTTTTTAACACTTACGGGTCCTGCGCCTCCTGGCAAAACAGCTAAATTGGTGTAAGGATCTCCGACTTTTTTGAGCAGTAGTGCAAAACCATCTACAAACTGACATGGGAAATCATTATCATATTCTTCTGAAGCAAATAAATATCTGAAAGTAACCTGGGTTGAAGTAGGAACAAAATCAAATTCTATAAATGTAGCATCTCTTAAATCACTGTTTGGTATGTTGAGTGCAGCAGCGAGATCAGCATCCCCCTGAGTAATAACCCCGTCGCCCAATTGACCTGCTAAAAAAGTGTTACCCGCTTTTCTGGCGTGACCTGTAGTTAAAATTATTCCTTTTGCAAAAGGAAAATTGGTAGTTCCTCTGTTGAAAAAACCCCATGTTCTTGTGGCATCACCTGTAGACAGATTTGGGGAAACAACAACATTGCTCACGTTTGCGGTAGAACATGTAGATCCTCCGGCAATAAGAACATCTTTTACCAATTGAGTTATATTGAAGGACGTTTCAGGATATCCTGCGGCATTTACGTCTATGAATGAACCCACTTTCATGGTTTGAGATGAAGCTTTCTGTGTAGTTTTACCTCTTTCTCTAGTCTGAGAAAATGTAAAATTTCCAAGTAGAACTAAAAATAAAGCCAAAAATAAACTTCCTGCACTTTTATTTAACATTTTGTATTATTTTTAACAAAAATACTATTTTTTTTGATTTAAATTTAATTCCAAAATATTTATATTATTATTAACATAAATTCTGGACTCTTCATATAGTAATTTCATTTTAAAAATGATCAATAAAAAAAAGACCGATAAAATCGGTCTTTTCTATTATTACTTTGAATAAAATATTATTCGAAATTTTTAAGTAAAATCCATCCTGTCTTCACAGTTAGCTTTTTCGTTGCAGGATCTTCAAATGTTACCTGATACCAGTAAGATGATGTCGGTAATTTTTTTCCCTGGAAGAAACCATCCCAGAAAGGTCGTGTTTTTTCAGCTTTGAAAACTGCTTTACCGTAACGGTCAGAAATTACAGCCTGGAAATCTTTAAGATCACTAATTCCTCTGAAATCAATCATATCATTCACATTATCACCATTCGGTGTAATTACATTTTTCATAATAAATGTGAAATATTCTAAGAAACCTACACAACTTGTATTTTTCACCTTTACTCTGATAGGAACAAGGGTGTTGTTCGCGACATTTGTAAATACATTAGAGGATTGCCACGTTACTCCGTTGTCATTAGAATATTCTAACTGTCCGTTACTAGGATTACTTGCAGTAACCACTAACGTTCCGTTTTCATCATAATCAACTTTGATAATCTGAGGAATAATCGCCAAGATAACTTGCGTTGAATATACTTTAGAACAAACGCCATTGCTGATAGTTACAGAATACAGTCCCGGCAATTCTGCTGCTACGGTCTGAGAAGTTTCACCGTTATTCCACTGATAGGTGTAATTTGGACCAGTTCCTGCATCTAAAGTGATTCTGTCTCCTAAACAAATAAACCCTCCTGAAAGATTAGAAGTGATTGCAGGAACAACTTCTACGATCACAGTAGCCGGCTGCAATGATTTACAACCTTGCGCACCAATTGCATAAACCGTGTATGTTGTGTTCTGAGTTGGCGAAACCGTACGAACTGCGCCAGTTCCTGTGAAATTATTCCACTGGTAAGTTACTCCGCCGGAAGCGGTTAAAGTAACAGATTCACCTGAACAAATTTTTAATTTTGTCGCTGCAAGAGCTGCTATAGGAGTTGCTTCCTTATTTAAAGTTAAAGTAACTAATTTACTGCAAAAAGCACCATTTGAAACAACAACATGCAAAACCTGACCATCATTTCCGTTAAATGATTCTGGAGCAGCAATGAAGCTACCATTTTGTGCAATTGCATCTGCTTGATTTACATAAAAACGGAAAATAGCTCCCGGAGTTGTACTTATTGATGGTTTAGCTAAATTTAAATCAAAATTTAAAGTACTTGGTGTAGTACAAAGTTTTAAAGTGGCATTCTGAGCAGTAGGAGTTGTACCACCCACGATGGTTACTTTCGCCTCGCCCGGACAATTACCTCCAGGTATAGTAACCTTTACACTATAAACGCCCGGTGAAGTTGCAGTATATGAAATATTGGTAGCACCTGCAATTGCAACGTCGTCTTTAAACCATTGAAAAGTCATTCCCGGAGTTGCTACAACCTGAGCATTTAAAACCTGCGGCACATTGTCACAGACATTTAAAACGCTTGGAATTAAATTCCCTGCGCTGTCTACAATGCTGATTCCAATATCAAATGAACCCGCCTCTAAGAAAACCGCAGATCCATAACTGGAGTCTCTGGCGTCAGCAACGACCATTTTAATATGGTAAGACTGCCCAGGAATAACAGTCGCTTCAGCGGTAAGTGGTGCAGTAGTACCATTATAATTGGTTGCATTAGGTGCTAAAGATCCAAAATACTGTGCATTGATAGGTCCACATGCGAAACTTGAAGGAAGAATATTAGGAACCGAAACCGGACCTGCGCCTCCAGGAAGTACAGCCAAATTAGTATACGTGGAACCAGGAGTATTTGGCTTCAACAACAAAGCAAATGCGTCATCATATTGTGTCGGTGGGCAAGGAAAGCTGCCTGTATATTCTTCAGAAGCAAAGATATATCTGAACTTCATCTGAGAACTTGTAGGTACAAAGTCAAATTCTAAAACCGCAGCATTGTTAATCTGTGTTGTCACTCCGATGGCCGCAATAAGATCCGCATCACTTCCACCACCATTGCCATCGCTTAAGATACCCGTTTCAGCAATATTTCCAGCTTTTCTTGCAAATCCTGTTGTTAAAACAATGCCCTCGTCAAAAGGGAAAGCTGATGTAGTTTTGTTGAAATAACCCCAAAATCGGTCATTATTGGTGACTAGCTGATTTGGACTCACTGTTACATTAGAAATATTTGGCGTTCCACATCCGGCAGAACTTCCCACCAAAACATCAGTAACAAGCTGTGTGGCTGTAAAATTTGTCTGGGGATAAGGCGCTACATTTACATCTATATAAGCTCCGGCTTTAGCATTGAGGGGAATAGTTTTTTTTGCCGGCGGCCTGTTTTTCTGTGCATAAGAGAATATGCTGAAACAGAATAACAAAATAAAACTAAGCCTAAAGTAGTTTTTCAATCTATAATTTAACATTTTATAATTGTTTGTTCAAAAATAGAAAAAATTTTCGTAAAAGCTTGATTATTTATCTGTACGTTGCGATATTGATAATATTATTTTTATATGAGATTATATAATGCAGATAATTCTCTGGTAAAATCAGTCTTTTTTAAGAAGATCGATCATGCTTTGCAGCTCATTAATTTTATCCTTTAAAACTTTAATCTCATTTTTGTTTGAGCTTACATTGCTCTTTAAAATTGCATTTTTTGCTCTTTCTGTATGATCATCTTCATCTTCATCTTCATTTATTTCTTCGATATCTTCCTGAATATCCTCAATATCTTCCGTTATTTCTTCAATATCCTCGCTGATCTCTTCCAGATCTTCCTGAATGTCTTCAATATCTTCACTAATCTCCTCAATATCCTCCTGAATATCTTCAATTTTTTCGTGACTTTTATTCACCGACATTTGGATCAATATAGACAGATAAATTGCCTCCAATGATAAAACTGTCGTAAGCACTAAAAGCATCTTATCAAAATCGACCACGCCAAAACTTGGCAGCAGAAATGCTGTGAGAAAAAGCAAAGTATGAATAATAAGGGAAGGTATGGAACCTATCCATGAGGTAATTCCATCTGCCATTTTCTCCAGAAACTCTAGTTTTTCGTGCGGTGTTTTCATTAATATCTTTTAAAACAATTCTTTTGTGACTCCCAAACCAAACAGTGCAAAATCATATTTTGCGGGATCTTTTGCATCAAATTTCCTGATTACGTCATCAAGTTCTACAACAGTTTTCCAGTCATTTTGTGTTCTTGAAATCAAACCTAATTTTCTTGAAATATTTCCGGTATGAACGTCTAAAGGTATGGATAAATGTTTTGTATCAATATTTTTCCAAATTCCAAAATCTACGCCACGTTGATCATTTCGCACCATCCAACGCAGAAACATTATGATTCTTTTTGAAGAAGAATTTTTGTATGGCGAGCTTACATGTTTATGACTTCTGTGTTTTTCGATATTTAAAAATTTACTTCGGAATCTTTCGATCGCGTGGTAAAAATTGGTTTCGGAATCTTTAATTATAAATAAATTTTCGAGACTTTCCTTTTCAGCATAAATTCTATTAAACTGTCTGATAAAATATGAAAAATCTTCACCATTAAATGTTCTGTGAATACTTTTGCCTTCAAGTAATTTCAAATCTTTTTCAGAAAAATTTTTAATAAAATCATATGGAGAATTCCCCATAATGTCAAGCATCTTTTCTGCAGATTTTATGATTGCTTTTCTGTTTCCCCAAGAAATTGTAGCTGCAAGAAATCCTGCTATTTCAATATCCTGTTTTAAAGAAAAGCGGTGCGGAATCTGTATGGGATCATCCTGTATAAATTCAGAACTGTTATAAATGTCAGCTTTTTCGTTAAGAAAATCTTTTAACTCTTCAAAATTCATATCAGCTTAAATTTTCACAACTTCCAATGCTTTTGGTAAAAATGTGTTTGGAAAAACAGTTCGCGCTTCGTCTGTAAACACCGTCAAATCACCATATCTGTTAGAAAAATGACCTAAAATAAGCTTTCCGACTTCAGCCTGTCTCGCAATTCTTGCAGCTTCCAAAGCAGTGGTGTGACCTGTATAATCTGCCATTTCTTTCAAATCGTGCAAAAAAGTAGATTCGTGATATAAAACAGTGACATTTTTGATGATCGGGATTACAGATTCCAAATATCTGGTGTCGCTGCAAAACGCGTAAGAAACAGGATGCGCCGGTTCTGTGGTCAAAACTTCATTTTTAAGTATGTATCCGTCGCTTAGTTCAAAATCTTTTCCGGCTTTCAGATTATGATAATCGCAGGTTTCAATTTCTTTATATTTAGAAATTTCCTGCATATTAAGATGTCTATCTTTTTGCTTTTCTTTAAAAAGATATCCGTTGCAATAAATCCTGTGATCCAAAGGAATCGTAAAGACCTCTACTCTATTATCTTCATATATTTTTTCGGAATAATCTTTATCCAGCTCATGATAAACGACCTCAAAACCACGATGGGTTTCTGTAATCGTAAAAATAGTCTCCAACATTTTTTTGATGCCTTTCGGACCGTAAACATGCAAAGGAACGTCCCTTCCAAGCAGACGAAATGAAGCAATGAGTCCCGGCAAACCAAAACAATGATCGCCATGAAGATGGGAAATAAATATATGATTGATTTTTGAAAATCTTGCTTTTGCTTTTCTCAGCTGCACTTGCGTTCCCTCACCACAGTCGATCAGGAAACATCTTTCTTCCATTTCCAGAAGCTGAGCGGTGGGCGATGTATTTACAGTCGGAATCGCCGAATTAAAGCCTAAAATAGTTAAATAAGTACTCAAATCAATAGTTTATTACGAGCAAATGTACGATAAAAGTTTGAGGAGAAGGTTTAGAAGAAGGCTGGGGTTGAGTTAAAAAAACACTAATTTTTCTAATTAATTTACCCCTCAACTCATCTAATTTCTAACTTTTCTCCTTCAAAAAATCCAGAAACAAATCCAAAGCCTGCTTTCTGTGGCTGATCTGGTTTTTATCTTCAGTATTCATTTCTGCAAAAGTCATTTCGTAACCTTCCGGAACAAAAATAGGATCGTATCCGAAACCTTTGTGACCTTTATTTTCTGTCAGTAAATTTCCGTGTGCTCTGCCATCAAAATATTGCGCTCCGTTTTCGTCATAGTAACATAAAACCGTAATGAAGTAAGCTTTTCTATTTGCTATATCTTCCATTTCGACTAAAACTTTTTCAATATTTTTGGCGAAATCATGATCTCCTGCGTAACGCGCTGAGAAAATTCCGGGTCTTCCGTCTAGAGCTTCTACAACCAAACCGCTGTCGTCTCCTAAACTTGGAATTCCGGTTTTTTCGAAGCAATATTTAGCTTTGATTAATGCATTTGCATTGAACGAATCTCCATCTTCTACAATTTCTTCGTGTATATTGTAGTCTGTCAGACTTTTAACGACAAATCCGTTTCCCAAAATCTGCTGAATTTCTTCTTTTTTGTGTATGTTGTGGGTAGCAACTAATAATTCCATGATAACTTTTTATTTTTAAACATTAATCAATAACTTTCTCCAATAAAATCGATAATCTCTAAAATTTGTTGAAAAGATTTTTGTAATCTGTATTTCAATTAAAATTAAATTTCCGAATAATGCACTTTATACTTTTTTATGAATAAATAATAGAAAAGTGAAAACAATACAATCCCAATTCCTAATATTATCCATTCAGAAACTTTGAATGCTTCTGAAAAACTTTCATTTTTTGTGTAAAAAATTAAAATTGCTGAACAAAGATTATTAAAACCATGCAGCAACATGGGCAACAGCAAAGATTTCGTCTTATAATACACCAAACCTAAAACGCAGCCCAACAAAACCGCACCAACAAACTGCCACGGATTTGCATGTACCATACCGAAAATAATTGAGGCAAAAACGATTGCTTTCCACGGTTGCATTCCATTATTGATCAATCCTTTCTGAATAATTCCCCTAAAAATAATCTCCTCAAAAATCGGCGCCATAATCACCGCCGTGATGATCATTATAACAGGATCATCGGTCAGCTGCTCCATCAATTTCGTGAAAAAATCATAGTATTTACCAAAAAATGGTCCGGTGATCGGAATTTGGGAAGTGACAAATTCACCAATAAACATCATTCCCAACATCATCGGAAATATCAATAAATAGGTGTAAAAATTTGTTGGTGAAAAGTTGAAATTGAGCTTTTTTTTCGTTGTCGGCCTTACAACAAAAAAATCAAAAAAAGCAATAGCAGTAAGAAATCCCGCTGCATTTGCAAACATGAAAAACCAATCTTTGTATTGTAAGTTAGTCTTAAAAACGAACATAGAGAAAACATTGATAAACGATGTAGCAATTGTCCCCAAAAACAGACCTGCTAAAAGGACAAGACCTCCAATCCAGGTGAATGTAAATTTTGGGTATCTGCTGTTTTCCATATTTTTTTTATTTAAAACAAAGATAATTGATTTTGCACAAAATCTGTCGTACAAACCTATTTTGAAATATCTTTCCCTTTCTAAAACGATTTATCTTATCTATTTAAAACTTATAATCTGTTTTAAATTATTTTCTGAAGTATCTTTGCACCTTAATTTTTTATGAATATGGATCATGCAGTCAAACGTCCCGAAAACGTTAATTTACCTTTATTAACATACGTTGGTTTCACTTTTTTAGGATATTTTATTATAGGCTTATCTCTTTCCGTACTTCCTATTTTCATCAGTAAAAATTTAGGTTTCAGTTTGGTGATTGCCGGATTGGTGATCAGTTTACAATATGTTGCAACATTTTTTCTGAGAGCATATTCAGGCAAAATCATTGACGGAAAAGGTCCAAAACCGGCCGTTTTATTCAGTATGTTGAGCTTTTCTTTAACCGGAATTTTCCTTATTATCGCGTACTATTTTAAATTATCCCCTTTATTGAGTTTAGGATTTTTAATCATCACACGCCTTCTGACAGGTTGCGGAGAAGGAATGATCGGTGCAAGTCCTATTAACTGGGCAATTATGGCGATTGGCGAAAAACATACAGCAAAAATCATTTCCTACAATGGTGTTGCGTGTTACGGAGCTTTAGCAATTGGTGCATCACTAGGAGTTGTTATCGAACATCGATTTGGACTCTACGGCATAGGAATTCTTTCTATTTTAATTGGAATTTTAGGTTTTCTTCTTGCCAAAACAAAAACAAACTATACCAATTCACACACTCAGGATTCACAATCATTCTGGAAAGTTTTAGGAAAAGTTTCCCCTTTCGGAATTTGTCTTGCTTTGGGCGGAATCGGTTTTGCAAGCATTTCTACCTTTATCACATTGTACTACAACTATTTCCATTGGAATAACGGTGCGCTTTGTCTCAGCGTTTTCGGCGGATTATTCGTAGCAGGAAGATTGGTTTTCAGCAATGTGATCAACAATTATGGTGGAATTAAAGTTGCCATTGCCTGTCTTTTAGTAGAAGCGATCGGTCTTTCAATTATTTCACTTGCTACTAATGCTGAAATGGCTCTTTTTGGAGCCGGAGTTACCGGATTAGGATTTTCTCTAATTTTTCCTGCGCTTGGAGTCGTTGCTATCAAAAGTGTTTCGCCGTCAAGTCAGGGTTCTGCTTTGGCAGGTTACGGACTTTTTATTGATCTTTCACTTGGTGTTGCAGGTCCGCTTATTGGCGGTGTTGCAGATATTTGGGGAATGAAATATATCTTTCCGTTTAGTGCATTAATGGTTTTGATAGGTTTGGGAGTCGCTTATTTTCTTAAAACAAAATTGAGTTTCAAAAAGTCTTAAAATACGATTTTCAGAATCCGATAAAAATCCCGATTTTTGCAAATTCAAAATACACTATGTCAGACTTAATCAAAGAAATAGAGAAAAGAAAAACATTCGGAATTATTTCTCACCCCGATGCCGGAAAAACTACGCTTACTGAGAAATTACTTCTTTTTGGAGGAGCAATTCAGGAGGCCGGAGCGGTAAAATCAAACAAAATTAAAAAAGGAGCAACCTCCGACTTTATGGAAATCGAAAGACAGAGAGGAATCTCAGTTGCGACTTCCGTTTTAGCATTTGAATATAAAGGTTACAAAATCAACATTCTAGATACGCCGGGTCACAAAGATTTTGCTGAAGATACTTACAGAACTTTAACTGCTGTAGATTCTGTAATCGTTGTCATTGACGTTGCAAAAGGTGTTGAGGAACAGACAGAAAAATTGGTGAAAGTCTGCAGAATGAGAAACATCCCGATGCTTGTTTTCATTAATAAATTGGATCGTGAGGGAAAAGATGCATTCGATTTGTTGGATGAAGTTGAGCAGAAATTAGGTTTAAGAGTTGTTCCGCTTTCTCTTCCGATCGGAATGGGAGCAGATTTTCAGGGAATTTATAATATCTGGGAAAATAATATTCAGCTATTTTTAGAAGAAAAGAAACAGAAAGTGGGTGAAGCCATCAAATTTGATGACATTAATGATTCTACAATCGACGAAATTATTGGTGAAAAAGCTGCCAAGAATTTAAGGGAAGAATTAGAATTAATTCAGTCTGTTTATCCTGAATTCAGCCGTGAGGATTACATGAATGGTGATTTGCAACCCGTTTTTTTCGGTTCTGCTTTAAATAATTTTGGAGTTCGTGAATTGTTGGATGCATTTATTGAAATCGCTCCGATGCCGCAGCCAAAAGAAAGCGAAACTCGCATGGTAAAACCTGAAGAGTCTGCATTTACAGGGTTTGTTTTTAAAATCCACGCAAATATGGATCCCAAGCACAGAGACCGTTTGGCTTTTGTGAAAATTGTTTCAGGAACATTTAAAAGAAATGAAAATTATCTATTGGTAAGAGAAGGCAAAAAGATGAAATTCTCTTCTCCGAATGCATTTTTTGCAGATAAAAAAGAAGTTGTGGACGAAAGTTTCCCCGGAGACATTGTTGGGCTGCATGATACCGGAAGTTTCAGAATTGGTGATACTTTGACAGGTGGCGAAAAGATTAGCTTTAAGGGAATCCCAAGTTTCTCTCCTGAACATTTCAGATATATCAATAATAATGATCCTTTAAAGGCTAAACAATTAGCAAAAGGTATTGATCAGTTGATGGATGAAGGTGTTGCTCAGTTATTTACACTTGAAATGAACAACAGAAAGATCATCGGAACCGTGGGGGCTCTTCAATACGAGGTAATTCAATACCGTCTTGAACACGAGTACGGAGCAAAATGTACTTACGAACCACTTTCTATGCACAAAGCATGTTGGGTAGAAGCTGATGAAAAATCTGATGAGTATAAAGAATTTGCAAGATTAAAGCAAAGATTTCTCGCCAGAGACAAATACAATCAACTGGTATTCTTAGCTGATTCATCATTTACAATTCACATGACTCAGGAGAAGTTCCCAAATGTGAAGCTGCATTTCATTAGTGAATTCAGACAAAATTAATTCTTATTTAAAATAAAAAAAACCGCTCAGATGAACGGTTTTTTTTGCTTTATCAATAATACTATTTATTGAGCATTAATAGTTTTTTCACAATTTTCTCATCATCTACCGTTACATGAATCATGTACGCTTCTGTAGGAAGAGTTCTAAGATCAATCTTTTCATCTGCTCTGTTATCAACAGTTCTAGAGAAAATATGTCTGGTTTTCTTTGGTACAATTAGTTTTCCGTCCATAGAGTAAATTTCGTAAGTTACTTTATATGGAGCAGGAAGTCTGTTATCATCAAATTTTGGAGGGAAATCTGTCTTAATATAAACAAAACCGTCATTTGCAGGAACCGGATAAATCATCATTCCCTGAAAGATCGGAGATTGGGGATTTCCCGGACTTCCTGGGTTTCCGCCACCTCCTGGATTTCCACCACCTCCTGGAGGAATTACAACTGCTGAAGAATTAATTGTAAAGTTTTGTGAATTTACATTCAAAAAGATATTATTAACTCCTTTTACCATAATTCTTGCATTGTTGGTAATAGTTCCCAAACCACCCGGAACAGTATATGTATATGTACCACTATTCGGAGTACTTGCCACCAATACAGTCGGGAAAGTAAGACCACCGTCTTTTGACAATAAAATAGTTACATTCGGAGTACTTACAGGTGCAGCTGTTGTTCCTGCAACATTCCAAGTGATCGTTTGTGTTTGGCCTTCTGTCCAGACAACTCCTGCGGTATTTTGAGAAGTCACAATGAACGGTCCTGCAGTAGCGTTTACTGTGATAACCGCATCATCAGAATTGTTTCCTGAGCCTCCCGCTCTGTTATCTCGAGTTGTAAATCTGAAATTATATGTTCTCGCAACATTTGACAGAGCTTCTACAACAATACCTGAAGTAGTACCCACAGGGCTGGATGTGGTTGTCGCACCAGCAACTATCCTCGGTAATGCCGGGAAATATCTATATGGTACAGTTTGCGGAGTGTAAGATCTAAATGTAGGTCCTGTTGCTTTTGTTGCACTTGCTGCAGAATTAGCTCCGGTTTGAGCAGCAGTAGCGTTATCCATTTGCTCCCAAACATAAGTAAGAGGATCGCTATTTGCGTCAGTACCCGCTCCCGTAAGCACAAAAGGAGTACCTTTTGGAATGATATAATCTAATCCTGCATCAGCAGTAGGAATAGCATTTCCTGTATTTGTAGTTACCGGACAAGTTTTTGTTTTAATATTGTTGGTAATCTGCTGAATGCTTACTGCATGAAAATATGCATCGGAATTCATCTGTACATTCTGATTGGTAATTCCTGCATAAGCCATAATGGTAGAACCAGAGCCTGGTTCCATATTGACTCCTGATCCTTCATTATTCATTGAGAAAGTATGATTTCCACCAAATTGATGACCTAGCTCGTGAGCTACATAGTCAATATCAAAAGTATCTCCCGATGGAACTCCATTTGCTGGAGATGTATAACCTCTTCCTTTTGTACCGTTGTTGCAGACACATCCGATACACCCAGCATTACCACCACCACCTGTTGCACCGAATAAATGACCTACATCGTAGTTGGCTTCACCTATTACCGCTGTTAGGTTTGTCTGTAACTCGCCATTCCACGCACCGCCGGTTCCGGCTGTAGCTCCTGAGTAAGGATCTGTTGCCGCATTAGTATAAATGATTGTATTATTATTTGGAATAAGAATCATTCTTGCAGAAAAATCTTTCTCAAAAACTCCGTTTACACGAGTCATTGTTGTGTTCATCGCAGCTAAAGCTCCTGCAACTGTTCCTCCAAAATAGGTAGTGTATTCTCCTGTACAAGATAATGCTAATCTGAAAGTTCGTAATTTTCCGTCATCAGCATTTGGTCTTGCCGTAAGGTCTGAATGGTCTACTCCCTTTTGAGCAACATCAATTACTGTACACTCGAATTTATCTAAACTCGCTGTTTTGTCAGATTTTTTATAAACTACGTAAGTCGAAAGATCCTTTGTATACGGCTCAATAAAAACAGCAGATTTATTACTGTACAATTCCATTGAAGACAAGCCTAACTGTGATACGCTAAAATACACGGTAGACCCGGAATCTTCGAGATTTTCGCCCAAATAAGATTTAATATCAGGATATTTTGCTGCCAAAGCGGGATCAAAATTAGAATTTTCTCTCACTCTAAAATTTTCCATAATACCTTCAGAATTAGGAAATGACACAATAATATCAGATTTCCTGTTTTTTCCAAAAGTTTGAGGTGCGTTTACCAGTACATTCTTCAGAGCATCTATGTCAAGATGATACGTTTTAGGATGAAGAATATTGGTTTTATTTTCTAATATTTCTGAAGAAGTTTTTGCTGAGACTTCCTTCCAAGCCCGGTTTGTTTGTGCTAAAAATATATTGGAGATCAGTAGCACTCCCATCACAAGTAATTGTTTTCTCATGTAGATTTAATTTTAATTACGAAATGACAAAATTAATGAAAAATTACAACACAAAAAACAAAATTATTTAAGAAACTTTTAGAATTTTTAAGAAACTTTTCATAATAATTATACTTTTCATTATTACCTGGTAAAAGCAACAGACAAGATCTCGTCTAAAGTTTATGAAGATTGTTTAAAATCTATGTAGGAATTTCAACATTAGATCGCTAAAAACTTTAAGATTGCAGAAATTAATAAGGTTAATAGAGCCAAAATCTTCAATTATAAAGTTTTCATCTTCTTGTATAATAGCTCAAATTATTTTACAAAACCATAAATATCAACAACTTATAAATTTACCAGAATGATACATTTCTTTTACAAAGCCTCACGCCAATAAGCCTCTAATTTTACATCAACAAAAAAAATCTTATGAAAAAGTTTATCTTATTAGTAATTATGAGTAGCACTTTTATTATGTGTAAAAAAAGTGAAGCTGCTACATCTCAAATTAAAAATGCAGTATCATCCGCAGACAGTACAGTAGCAAACGTTTCTGAAACGATAAATTCCGCAAATGAAGATGCCACCGCAATTTTTGATTCTGCGAGTATAAAAATTAAGGACTTTGAAAACACTAAAAGTGAAGCCGATCAAAAGATAGAATCTACTTCAAAAAGTATTGATTCTTTATCAGACAAGATTGCCAATATGAAACTGGAATCTAAAATCAATTCGCATAAAGATTCTTCAGACAAAAAAAATGAACGGATTGTAGTAAATGTTCCTGCCCCAAAAATTATCAAGGAAACAAAAATTATTTATAAAGACAAACCGAAAAGCAGCTCTGAAAACTTGCCCATTTCAAAAAACAAGATGCAGAAAACCGGCGTTTTGGAGATTAATGTAAATAATGCAGAAACAGCTAAGGAAATTGTAAAAGAGCAGGTGAAGAAATATGACGGTTTTATCAGCAGTGAAAATGTCTCTCTCAACAATAATGATACAAAAACCGCTTATCTTAGAGTGAAAGTTCCGATTCAAAAGTTTGATTATCTGATGGATGATCTCAGTTACAACATTGGAGAAGTTGAGAACAAAAGCATTGATGCTTCCGGTCAGGATTTTATAAATAATATTTTGTGCGATGTTGAAATCACTTTGTATAGCACTGATTCAGATGTGGCGCTAAGTGAGCAACCAAAGAGTTTTGGTGACAGATCATTTGCAGCAGTTTCTTCAGGATGGGATGTTATTACTTCTATATTTTTATTCTTTCTTCCGCTTTGGCCTATTTTTCTAATCGCCGGAGCCGCCTATTATTTTTACAAAAAGAAGAAGAACAATCTTCCTGGAAATTGATTCTAAATAAAAATTACTAAAATTTTTAGTACAACGCATTTTTGAATTGAAATTCCTCTTACATTTGTATTACGAAACTGTTAAAGTTTTGATAAAATCTCTGATTATATTTAACCTGACTGGCGATTTGTAATCATATAGTGTAGAAATTAATATTTCATATTAATATTTTGTGATTTGGTGTAAAGTAAAAGGCTCTCGGAAGAGAGCCTTTTACGATTATTTCATATTCACTATTTTATCTACAACATACTTTGTATTTCCTCGCCAAGGCAATGTTCCGTTGTATTCTTTGTAATGAAGATCAAAGGTTTTACCACTATTGAGTTCCAGTTGCTTAAAAATTTCAGGGTCGGTGACTGAAAATTCAAACTCGTAACTCGTAATCGTTCCGGTTTTACCTTTTCCAAAACCTTCCTGAATAATTTTGCCTTCATAGGTTTTAAAAACGTAGCCTTTATTGATGGCATAATTCAAATATCCGGATTTCACACCTTCTCCGAAAACGAAGAAAAATTTATACCAGATAAAAACTCCGACAAGAAGTAAAACAACTCCCAAAGTGATCAACCAAGATTTTTTCATAATAGTGTTTTTTGTCTTTTTATTTTGAAATACTTCTTGAAATTACAATTTTCTGAATCTCAGAAGTTCCTTCATAGATCTGAGTGATTTTTGCATCTCTCATGAGTCTTTCCACGTGATATTCTTTTACATAACCATATCCACCGTGAATTTGCACTGCTTCAATCGTCGTATCCATCGCAACCTGAGAAGAATATAATTTAGCCATTGCACCGATCTCAGAAATATCTTTTCCTGCATCTTTTTCTACCGCAGCTTTAAAACAAAGCATTCTTGCGGCAGTGATCTGAGTCGCCATGTCTGCCAATTTGAATGCAATTGCCTGATGATTGATGATCTCAGTTTTAAATGCTTTTCTGGTTTTAGCATATTTCAGCGCCATTTCGTAAGCTCCGGAAGCAATTCCTAAAGCCTGAGAAGCAATCCCTATTCTACCGCCATTCAAAACAGCCATTGCAAAATTGAATCCGAACCCGTCTTCACCAATTCTGTTTTCCTTAGGAACTTTTACATTGTTGAAAAGCAAAGAATGCGTATCACTTCCTCTGATTCCCAGTTTATCTTCTTTTGGCCCGATCTCAAAACCTTCCCAACCTCTTTCTACGATGAAAGCATTGATTCCTTTATGTTTTTTCTCCGGATCAGTCTGCGCGATCACGATGTAATAAGATGCTGTTCCACCATTGGTGATCCAGTTTTTCACACCATTTAGAAGGTAATAATCACCTTTATCTTCAGCTGTTGTTTTCTGTGAAGTAGCATCAGAACCTGCTTCCGGCTCAGACAGAGCAAATGCTCCGATTACCTGACCGCTTGCCAATGGTGTAAGATATTTTATTTTTTGTTCCTCAGAAGCGTATTTTTCAAGACCTGCACAAACCAAAGAGTTATTTACAGACATCACAACTGCTGCAGAAGCATCAATTTTTGCAATCTCTTCCATCGCCAAAACATAAGAAATGCTATCCATCCCGGCACCGCCGTATTTAGGATCAACCATCATTCCCAAAAGTCCCATTTCTCCCATTTTTTTCACCTGCTCAGTAGGAAATTTCTGGTCACGGTCTCTTTCTATTACTTCTTGTAATAGCTCGTTTTGTGCAAAATCTCTAGCTGCCTGCTGAATCATCAGCTGTTCTTCTGATAAATTAAAGTCCATAAAAATTATTATTAGTGGTCGTAAATTTACACTTTTTAACCAAATCTGAAAATACATTTACAATTTAGTGTGCTTGCCTACAATTTTATCAGCATCCATAAGGTTTTAGCTTTAAAATCAAAGGCAAAAAACAATCTGTACATTCAAAATTCTAATACTTGGTTTTTTATTTGAAAAATCTGAATTTATAATTAAAAAAAATGCTTATATTTAAATTCTTTATTAAATAAATAACAAATTATGTCAATCAAAAGATTATTCGATATTCCTCATCTTGCTTTAGAAAAATTTCCAAATGATGTCATGTTTGCCACAAAACATCAGGGAGAATGGGAAAAAACCTCAACTCAGAAATTTATCAATCAGGGAAACAAGATCTCGAGAGGTCTTTTGAAGCTGGGTATAAAGCCTGGAGATAAAATAGCTTTAATCACTACCAGCTCACGAACCGAGTGGGCAATTATGGATCTGGGAATTTCGCAGATCGGAGTTGTTTCCGTGCCCGTTTACCCAAGTATTTCGCCTGAAGATTATGAATTTATCTTTAATAATGCCGAAATTAAATACTGTTTTGTTTCAGACAAAGAGCTTTTAGCGAAAGTGATGAAGATCAAACATAATGTACCTTCGCTTCAGGGAGTTTTTACGTTTGACAACATTACAGGTGCTGCCAACTGGAAAGAGATCTTAGATTTAGGAGAAGATGATTCTACACAAATTGAGGTGGAAGATCTTTCTAAAGCCATCAACACACAGGATTTAGCAACTTTAATATATACTTCGGGAACTACGGGAAAACCGAAAGGCGTAATGTTAACCCATGAAAATATTGTTTCCAATGTTTTAGG
Source organism: Chryseobacterium sp. CY350 (assembly GCF_027945075.1). NCBI lineage: Bacteria > Pseudomonadati > Bacteroidota > Flavobacteriia > Flavobacteriales > Weeksellaceae > Chryseobacterium > Chryseobacterium wangxinyae. The sequence goes on along the minus strand of NZ_CP116034.1, from coordinate 3,945,333 downwards.
TTCTTTTCCTCGAATTCCGAAAAAGAAAAGCTTAGATTATAAAGATACAAGAGTGTTAAGCTTTTTGCCGATCTGTCATATTTTTGAAAGAATGCTTTATTACCTTTTTCAGTATAACGGTTTTTCAATTTATTTCGCCGAAAGCATAGAAAAGATGGGCGAAAACGTAAAAGAAGTAAAGCCACATTATATGAGTGTGGTGCCAAGACTGGTGGAGAAAGTGTATGATAAAATCTACAATACAGGATCATCCGCAGGCGGTTTGAAGCAAAAAATATTTTTCTGGGCTTTAAATTTAATTCAAAAGAAAAAAGAGGTTTCAAAACCGTCAGGTCTTTCTGAAATCATTGCCGACAAATTGGTTTTCAAAAAATGGAGAGAAGGTTTGGGAGGTGAAATCATCACTTTAGTTTCGGGTTCTGCTGCTTTATCAACAAGATTAAATCTAATGTTCCAGAACGCAGGAATTCCAATTCTAGAAGGATATGGTTTAACAGAAACCTCACCTGTAATCTCCGTAAACTCTTTCGGAAAAATGAAGGTTGGAACCGTGGGACATCCTTTAGATAATTTAATTGTTAAAATTCAGGAAGACGGTGAGATTACCGTGAAAGGTCCTTCTGTATTTAAAAGTTATTTTAAAAATGAAGAACAGACCAAAGAAACTTTTACAGAAGACGGATTTTTTAAAACCGGAGATATCGGACATATCGACAGCGAAGGATTTTTGCAGATCACCGATCGTAAAAAAGAAATGTTTAAAACTTCCGGCGGAAAATATATAGCTCCTCAAACAATTGAAAATTTAGCCAAAGCCTCGAAATTTATCGAGCAGGTAATGGTTGTTGGTGACGGAGAAAAAATGCCCTGCGCATTTGTACAGCCAGACTTTGAGTTTGCTAAAAATTGGGCAATGAGAAACAACCTAAACATCGGCTCTACTCCACAGGAAATTGCAAAAAGCCCTCAGCTGAAAGAGAGGATAGAGAAAGAAATTCACGATATCAACGAACATCTTGGAAACTGGGAACAGATCAAAAAAATAGAGCTTACTCCTGAAGTATGGAGTATTGAGAGCGGACTTCTGACTCCTACCTTAAAATTGAAGAGAAAGGCGGTAAAGGAGAAATTCAAAGATCTTTATGACAAAATGTATGATCACCACGATTAAAAATAATAAACCGTTTCACTTTTGAAGCGGTTTTTTTTCTGAAAGTGATCAATCATTAATAAAAATGAAAAAGCTTTTTAGATAAAATAATAAACCACCCCGTCAAAAATTCTGCGAATTTTTGCCACCCCTCCAAAGGAGGGGAATTTTATTATTTCATTTGAAAAGTTTAAACAAAAAAAACGGCTTCAAAAATTTGAGGCCGTTTCTATTTTATAAAAAGTCTGTATTAAAATTTAATTACAGCATTCATTTTTTCAGTTTCTTCGTTGACCAATTCATCGTCAACTAGAATTTTTCCTGAATGCTCATCAATAATGATTTTCTTTCTCTGAGCGATTTCCATTTGCTTTTGAGGTGGGATTGTAAAGAAAGATCCTTTCGGAGCACCTCTTTCAAGACCTACAACTGCAAGACCAGTAGATGAGTTAGCTCTGATTCTGTGGTAAGATGCCAATAATCTTTCATCGATTTTCGAAGCAAATTCTTCAGATTTTGTGATCAGATAATCTTCTTCTTTCTGAGTTTCGGAGATCAGACCTTCCAATTCTTCTTTTTTGAATTTAAGGTGATTTTTAAGATCTTCGATTTTTGTATTTAACTCGTTTAAAGTTTCTTCTTTATGACCGATTTTAGCTCCGAATTCTTTGATTCTTTTATCAGAAAGCTGAATTTCAAGTTCCTGATATTCAATCTCTTTTCCTAAAGCTTCAAATTCTTTATTGTTTCGTACGTTATCCTGTTGAGACTTATATTTGTCGATTAAAGTTTTTGCATGGTTGATCACTTCATTTTTATTGCTGATTTGATCATTCTGCTCTTTAATCTCTGCGTGAAATTTTTCCGCTCTCTTTTCCAGGCCTTCAATCTCGATTTCAAGATCTTCAACCTCGATTGGCAATTCTCCTCTTGTATTTCGGATCTCATCCAATCTTGAATCGATGATTTGCAAATCGTATAAAGCTCTTAATTTTTCTTCAACTGAAATTTCGGTGATTTTTGCCATATCTATAGGAAATAATTTACTGGGTTTGTTTTTTCACTAGATTTTAAGACTGCAAATGTACTAAATTTTTGTGACAAAATTTCAAATAATTGTTGACTTACCAATTGCTCAGATTCGTAATGTCCGATATCGCAGATCAGCATTTTAGATTCCGCCAGAAAATAGTCGTGGTATTTCAGATCTCCGGTAAGATAGGCATCACATTTATTTGAAAGTGCCGCTTTTATTCCGCTAGCTCCCGAACCGCCTAAAACTCCTACCCTCTTTATTTTTTTATTATTTAAATCTGAATGTTTAATAACATTTAAATTAAATTTTTCTTTTACAAAATTGAGGAAATAATTTTCGTCGATTTCGGTTTCAAATTCACCATAAATTCCTAAACCTGAATAATGATTTTCATTTTCAAGACTATAAATTTGATGCGCAACTTCTTCATACGGATGAGCAGATTTCATGGCGTTAATAATTTGATTTTGTTTAAACGATTCAAAAATCACCGAGATCATGTTTTCAATAGCGTTTTCACGGATATTTTGCTCACCGGAAAACGGATTCGAACCTTCGATCGGTCGGAATGTTCCTTTTCCTTCTGTGGTAAAACTACACTCGTCGTAAAAACCAATATTTCCGGCTCCCGCAGATAAAAGAGCTTCTTTTACATTTTCAGAATGATCTTTTGGAACATAAACATTTAATTGCTTTAGATTATTTTTTTTAGGTTGAAGGATTTTTAAATTTTTCAAATCTAAAAGATTGCAAATTCCGGCATTCACTCCATAAAAATCATTATCGAAAGCGGTGTGAATGGCATAAATTGCGACTCTATTTTCAATGGCTTTTAAAACTGCTCTTTCCACATAATTTTTTCCCGTTAAAGATTTTAAACCAGAAAAAATGATCGGATGGAAGCAGACAATTAAATTACAGTTTCTGTGTATTGCTTCATCCACAACATTTTCTAACGCGTCGTGACAAACCAGAATCCCGGAAACATTGCGTTCCGGCAAACCACAGAGAAGTCCTACATTATCAAAATCTTCAGCCTGTGAAATGGCTATGTGTTTTTCTATCTCGGCAATTACTTTTTGTATTGTCATTTTATTCTGTATGTTTGTTACGAAAATAGGGATAATTTGCTAAATTTAAAAAAAACTCTGATCATGGAAAGAGAGCACGATCTTGTTCCGGGAGACAAACTCTGGAAAAGATTTCTGTACCGCGTAATATACCGTTCTGACACGAAGCTTGGAAAGCTGTTTGACGTTGCATTACTCGTTCTCATTCTTATAAGTACTTCTATCATTATGATGGAAAGCATACCAAAACTAGATAAAAAATTTCATGTTTATTTTATCATCAGCGAGTGGATCATTTCTGTAATTTTTACCGCTGAATACTGGATGCGAATTGCAGTTTTAAAAAGCAAAAAAAATTACATTTTCAGTTTTTTTGGAATCATAGATTTTCTCTCGCTCGTTCCTTTTTATTTGAGTTTCTTTTTCCCTATCACCAAGTATTTTCTGATTTTCAGAATGTTGCGAATGCTGAGAATTTTCAGAATTTTTAATCTTTTGGATTTTATGAATGACGGTTTTGTCATTGTGAGAGCACTAAAAAACAGTTCACGAAAAATCTATATTTTCCTATTATTTTTAATTATATTTTCTGTCATTGTAGGTTCCCTGATGTTTATGGTAGAAGGTGGAAGACCAGGTTTTGAGACCATTCCTCAATCGATCTATTGGGCTGTAGTAACGGTAACTACCGTAGGTTACGGAGATGTTTCTCCTATTACACCGATGGGGAAATTCTTTGCTGTAATCCTAATGCTGGCCGGATATTCTATCATTGCAGTTCCTACAGGAATTGTAACTGCGGAGATGCGAAACAAAAGACAAAACCTGGAATTGATCTGTGAGCGGTGCGGAAATGAAGATATTGATGATGATGCTAGGTACTGCAAGCAGTGTGGCAAGAAATTAGCATAGTATTTTTTATCAAATAATCTATTCATCTAATATCTAAAAAATCATGGAACCACAAAAGAAAAATAAACCCAATAGTTTAGTGATTATCTTATTCGCTATGATCGTTTTAATGATCATTATCTATTTTATACTGGTGATGTTTTTCCCGACAGTATTCGACCTTATGAATACGGGAGACATAAAACCGGTACCACCATCAGAATAAGATGATCATAAAAATATAAAATGGATGCAGCTAAAATTAACTGCATCCTTTTTTTGTTATTTTCTAGTATTGAAATTTATTTTTTAATGATTTTCAGAGATTGTTTAGATCCATCTTTCATCATTAATGTTACAATATACATTCCGGATTTTAATTCATTTAACAGAATAACTGAAGCCGGATTTTCTATATTTCTCAAAGTTCTACCAGCCATATCACTCACAAACATCGATTTTACGTTTTCAGCATCTGAAATATTAATCATTTCTGAAAACGGATTTGGATAAACTCTTACTTTATCTTTTACTGGCGAAACTTCTGTAGCCAAAAGAAAATTTGAAGAAATATTGATGGTAAAAGTATCTTCAAAATCATCATTAATCTCATCATAATGACCAACGTTGATGTAATATATTGTTCCGGCAACTGTTGATAAAGTAATGATTTCAGCTTCGCCATCTCCACCTGTATCTTCCGTTTCGAAACATACTAATGAGCCACAGTTTCCTGTAAAAACGCCAACTTGAGGATCAAAAGAACTACCGGCAGGCATCGTTACAATAACATCAACATTTCCGCCGTTGCCAACGAAGCTGAACCATGTACCGTCATTCATTCCGTCGGTACAGGCGTTTAAAAACCCTGAACTGTTGGTTGCTCCCAAAGCGTCATTCTGAGTGTACGAAAAAGGGAAAATATTCGCTGAAACAGCTGCGGAGCAAACATCATTGGCAGGCGGTGGCGGAATTGTACCAATACAAATGTTAAAACTTTGATTGCTACCCGCACCATCGTAACTGTAAACCCTTACGTAATAAGTACTTCCGACAGTAAGACCAGTTACCAGAGATGCTGAAGGATCTGAACATAACACACTTGACAAGCTTCCGCATGATCCGCTAAAAACCTGAAAATAAATATCATCGCTATCAACAGTACCAATAGATTCAACATTGTTTAGGGAAATCTTGTGCGAAGTTGCAGTTGCAATAAATTTAAACCAAACATCATCATCTGCATTTCCGTAACAAGGCGATACCGCCGATCCTGAATTTGTCGCTCCCAAAGTGTAACCTTGTACAGAAGATGTGCAAGTTGCATTAGGATTTACAGTTAATGTAATCGCATTAGCACATTCGTCATTACCAGGTTGTCCCGGCGTCGTTCTGAACATCCCTGTTGAGCAACCCTGTGATTCTCCAGAAGCATTAACTGCAACTACCTTTAGATAGTACATAGAATTTGCAGCTAAACTTGCAGGAACCAGAAAGCTGTTTGTAGATACAGTTTGCTGATTGACAATGTCTGAACCACCAGGAAGAGTCCCGATTGTCACTTTATAACCTGTCGCACCAGAAACTGCATTCCATGTGATTGTGGGTAATAAAGGGATAAATAGTGCATTATTTTGAGGATAAGTAACATCCGGACAAGCAATTGTGGAACTGGAATTTAAACCACTAAAGGTAACAGCTGATTTTTTATTACCGAGAGATCCAGTTGGCGGAGACAAAGGATTAGGATTAATGGTATCATCCTGAAAATAAAGAACTGAACTTGCGGTAGAATTGTAACCAAAAAACGCATCATCAAAACCATTCTCGTCATATCCGGCAGAATTTTCTTCTGCAGCTATTACTAAATTACTTAAATTATTATAGTTGTAAGGCACAGGAAAAGTAATGGTAACAACTCCGCTTACGCTGGAAACTGTTCCCGAGAAAACCTGTGTAAGCTGAGAGAGAGGAATCCAATTTGAGTTTGATGTAAAGGTGGTTTTTGAAGTTGTACCCAAATAAATTTTCCAGTTTGACGAGTTGGCTATGCTTGATCCCGGACTGAGATAAAATTTAAGCCCGGTAATATTTCCCGCAGCATTGGCATTGATTTCATTTTTTGTAAAAATCTGCTGAACATACGAGTAACCGTAGTATGTACTTATCGGCGCAACACCTACTGATGCGCTTCCTGCGCCCAAAGTAATTTGGGCATTTGACGCAATATTAAAAATAATAAAGCATAAAAGTAAAAATCTTTTCATAATCAAATACATATAACATTATTGATACGAATTTAAGAAATTTTAACGATTTATAGTTTGAATTTTTTAATAATAAATTGTTACAAAAAAAAATGGCGACCATTTGGCCGCCATTATCTGTAATTTCTTACAATTTATTTTTTAATAACCTTAATTGATTGTTTTGTGCCGTCATTCATATTAAGTATTACTACATAAATTCCTGCATTCAAGTCGCGAAGTTGAAGATCTGAACTTGCTTTTTCGAACGTTTTCACTATTCTTCCAGCAATATCCACTACAGCTATAGATTTAACATCTTTTACATCTGAAATATTCAGAACATCCGAGAACGGATTAGGATATACCTTGATGTTGTTTTTTGTTAAAGTATTTTCTGCAGTCGACAGTAGAGACTGTGTAACCGTGAAATTATCAACGAAGAAATCATTGTCTTCGGGATCATCATTAGCACCTTCAGTTGCGTAGATTGCAAATTTCATCTGATTTGTTCCACCAGTTACAGTGTATGAAAACTGAGTTGAAGTATTAGAGATTTGCGTTCCTGCACTCCAAGTCTGAATTGTAGTCCACGTTACTCCATTATCATTTGACATCAGAACCTGTACCTTGTCATCTGATCCTAAAGTTGCTGAAGTTGTATTATTCCATTCAGTCATTCCATAATCAAATTTCACATCATAAGACGCACCTGTCAAATTGAAAGTAGGTGAAATCAACCAACCACTTTTTGAATTAGAATATAAATTAATTTTAGCAGCTCCGGTTGAGCCATTATTAAGGAATCCATCTTCTACCCATTCACTGTTAGTTCCTGTTGAACCTCCAGATGCAGAACCTCCGGAAGCCTGACCCCAACATGCAGCATCGATGTTTGAGAAATCATTCGTATAACTCGGACTGATTGCCGCACATGCCGTAGTGAAACTTCTTATAGAACAAGAATTTGATGAAACCCCTGACGCGTAAGCATTGATCGTATAGAAATACTCAATACTGTTAGCCAAAGGAGTGGTAAATGTATATGATGTAACATTTCCTAAGTCTACATCATTAAGAATATCCGTACCTCCTGAAGTGGTTCCTACTGTGATTTTATAACCATCAGCTCCCGCCATAGGATCCCACGTAATCGTAGGAGTAAGAGACAAGTTTGTAATCGCATCTGCAGGACCAGTGACAACCGGGCAGAAAGATTCTGTAGCAAATGTTACAACAGAAGACCATGCGCTTTTATCTGTAGCAGTACACACCGCGCGTACCCATAAGTAATACGTTGATGAGGAAAGAAGCGATGTTAAATTCAATGTAGCACTTGCAGATGTTCCGGTCGCTACAGTTGTAGAAACAGGTGCTGTATTAGAGGTAGATAAATAATATTCGTAACCGCCAGCTGGTGCTGTAGCAGGAGCCGCCCAGGTAGCTGTCGCTGTAAATGCTGTAACTGCAGATACTGCTAAAGCATTTGGCTCAATGCAAGAAGGATTTACTTCTACAAGAATATCATCTACATACAAGTTATACATATTGGCATCTGAATAAACATTAAACGCAAAGTAATAAACACCACTTGTCGTAGGTGTCAGCGTGTAAAAGTCTGAAACCGGGCTTATAACATCAATAATATTGGTGTAATCATGCAAAACGTTTGTCTGTGCCGCAGGAGTTGGTGCGTCACCATAAGTAACTTTCATCTTTTCAGAATAACTTGAGCTGTTATTTCCGTAGTTATATTTAATTCTATACGTTGTACCGGCAACTAAATTTATTCCCTGCGTAAAAAACCATGAATTTGCAGCGTTCTGATAATTATAGTTATAAGCCAAAGTATTATTAGTAAAACCATTTCCAGGATCGAAACTAATCATCCAGCTATTACCTGCACCTGGATTAGTGACAGCTGTACACAAAGGTAATGCCGGTGCTGTAACGCTTTCAAAATCTAAGAAATACGGAACGTTCGCCGCAACACAAGAGGTTAGAAAACAACTGTTTATCCAAACACTGGCGTCAGTAGTCGTACATTTTGACCGTACCCAAATACAGTAATTAGTTGCCGGTGTCAATCCGTTAATCGTTACGGTTGTAAGCGAAGAAGACATTGTGGGAACTGTTGAAGCATTTGGAACAACTCCTGTACTGCTGTAAAAAATATCATACCCTGAAGCTGGCGCGGTAGCCGGCGCGGTCCAGGAAACATTAACACTTGTTGCTGTAATTGCAGAATTAGTTAAAGCTGTTGGAGCAATACACGTTGGTGGTGCAGTAACGACAAGCTTATAATCATGTGCTTCACCGTAACCTGCAACATCACAAGGAACAGGGTCATTAGCATAACGATCTGAAACCCTCATTCTATATGTTCCTGCCGCAACATTCGCTGGTAAAGAAATCGTACCATTAGTAGTCATTGTAGAACCACTGGATCCCGAACCGATTAATTCGGTGGACGCGTCAAACGTGCCATCGTTATTAAAATCTGCCCATACTTTCATTATTTGACTAGAAAAATTATGAGTTGCAGAAAAAGCATAATTGATGGTAGGAGCCAACGTGATTGTGTGAGTGGCATAAAAATTACCGTAAGTTCCGGTTGAACAACCAGTTCCAAGATGACTAAAACCTGCCGAAGCAATTGTAAAATCGTCAATTTGATCACCTCCGCTGCATCCGCTCGCATAATTCGGAGCACAGTAGGTTTGCGCACTTACCCCTATTACGGATAGGATAAGAGCCAATAAGTAAGCTTTTTTCATTAATATTTATTTTTTCGAAATTGTGAAATAAAATTAACTAAAGTTTCCGAATTACCAACACAAAAATATTTTTATTATAATAATATTAATAAATGTTTATAATTATTAAATATAAGTCACAACGTAATTATTTAAGTAAAAAAAAAGAGGTAGCCAAAATTGGCTACCTCTGTGAACTTGTTTAATTTTAAATTTATTTCTTAATCGCTTTGATAGTTTGTTTAGAACCATCATTCATATTAAGAACAACTACATACATCCCAGATTTTAGATCTCCTAATTGAAGAGCAGAACTTGGTTTATCTATAGTTTTTACTAATCTTCCAGCAATATCAACTACTGATACAGATTTTACATTCTTCACATCTGAGATATTTAATACATCTGCAAATGGGTTTGGATATACATTAAGGTTGTTTTTCACTTGAGAAACTTCGGCAGTTGATAAACTTGCATCATATGCAGAAATCTGAATCTGCCCGTTAGATCCCGCAGTTGAATATCTGTAAACACTTGCATAAATCACTTCACCAGGAGTTCTTCCTGTAAGAGTTACTCTCGAAAATATATTAGATCCAGATGCAATATCATCATTACAGTCAATTGCAGTTAATGATCCACATGCACCGCTAAACAAAGTTAAAACAGAATCAGTAAATGGTGATCCAGCTGCAGCGCCAGTTTCAACAGTAATACTTCCCGAAGCAGGAACAACAACACTAAACCAAATATTATTTACTGCACTTGAAGCTGCACAAGAAGCGGAAATATCAGTAGTCGCACCAGCATTTGTTGATGTTACTGCATTCTGGCTAAAAGTAGCACCAGGCGTCAATGCAGTTGCACCAGAACAAGCATCATTTGTAGGCGGTACAGCAAGCGTAGTGAACGATCCTGTTACCCAAGTACTTGTTGAACTACCTGAACACACTGATCTTACCCAATAATAGTAAGTTGTAGCCGGTGTCAATGCTGGAATATTTATGGTAGTTCCTGTTATAGCAGTACCAGTTGTTGGAGTCGTATTTGTTGTTGAGTAAAAATACTGATATCCATTTGCTGGAGCAGCTACCGGAGCCGTCCATGACAATGTAGCAGTTGTAGAAGTAATTGCAGAAACAGAAGCAGCTGTAGGCTCTGCACAACTAGGCGTTAATTGTACACTAAAGTCATCAAATCCCATATAGTATGGAGCACTTGTAGCAGAAAAAGCTTTTACTCCAAAATAATAAATTCCTGTCGTTGTTGGCACAAAAGTAACAGTTACTTTAGTGTATGCATTCGAAGTAGTTGTAGTTTGACTAACAAAATTTGAAAGATTGGTCGCACCAGTTGCAGAAGCAGCATTGTTAACCAATACATCTCCAACCCAACCAGCTGTAGCATCACCTGCCCAATAAAAAGAGAAATCATATGATTGTCCCGCAGTTAAAGTCATTGCAGGAGCCCAAAGGTAAGCCGCTGTTGTAGGGTAATAAATTGTTACATAGTTAGGTGCAGATCTAGGATCATTATATGTTTGAGATGCTGCATTTTGAGTGGTGAAAAAATAAGAAGCACTCAAACCACCTGTTGTTGACCAACAATTTGGTAAAATACCATTACCAATCGTTGTCATTGCATCAAAATTCTCACTCCAAGGGAAAGTAGTAACCGGATTACAAGAACTTGCGAAAGTTGTAACTGCCGTCCATAAACTTTTACTTGTAGTTGAGCAAACAGAACGCACCCAAACATAATATGTAGTTGCAGGAGCCAAGCCCGTTAGCGGAGCAGTAGTTGTTGTACTAGAACCTGTAGCTATTGTTGTTGCAGTAGGTGCAGTATTAGATGTAGAATAATAATATTCGTATCCGTTCGCAGGAACCGTAGAAGGAGCAACCCAAGCTAATGTTGCGCTAGTGGGAGTAATTGCCGATACTGTAACCGTATTCGGCTCTACACATGAAGGAGCAATCTCCCAATTTACATCATCCCAATAAATAGATGGTGCGCTTGCCTGAACTGGCATTCTAACGGCAACTCTGGCAGTTGCAGGCACTGATGTTGGGAAAGGTATTTTACTTTCAGCACCATAAGTAGTATTTGCAATACTTAATGTCTGTACATTTACAAAAGTTGTTGCATCTGTAGGATTGGTCAAATAACCAATATCTAATGTTGCAGCTGCAGTTGCTCTTACTTTAAATCTCAACTGGTATCCTGCATTCACAGTACTTAATTCTGGCAAAAGAACTATACTAATATTACCCGCCGTACTATTAGCCTGAAAAATATTTCTTGTTCCGGAAGCAGGCGTAGTAGACGTAATCGTCTGCGAAGCTGAGCCTGTCACAATTCTTCCCCAACAAGTTGGTACAATACTTCCAGTTGTAAAAGAATCAAAATTTTCGCTTAATGTAGTAAAAGGACTACATGCAGTCGTAAAAGTACCAGATGTAGACCAAATACTCTTATCCGTAGAACTACACACAGACCTTACCCATACATAATAATTAGTCGCCGGAGTTAAAGTGCTCAGTGAGACAGACGTACTCGGACTTGTTCCAGTAGGAACTGTAGATGAAGTTGGAGCAGTATTAGTAGTACCATAATAATATTCATATCCATTTGCCGCTCCAGTAGAAGATGCTACCCAAGAAATTGAAGCTGTTGTAGTTGTAATACCAGATGCAGCGATTCCTGAAGGCTGAACACATGTTGGTGGAGACCAGGTAAATGTTAATCCTGTTGCAGGAAAAACAGCATTATCTCTGGCAACAGAAGCAGAACTTGTAGTTCCTGCAGTTGTACTAGCCCATGAGACACCCGCAGCAGCAGATCTGTTATTATAATCAGATGTTGAAGCTCCTCTCAAACCTATTTCGTTTGTTCTAGATGTTGTACTTACATTATACTGAGGTCCGTAAACAGTTGAAATTTTATTAGTACTTTCAGCTAATTTAAGTTGAAAATTCAAATAATTACTTCCTGCAGCTGTAGTAGAGTAATCGTTGTAACCAATCCACTCAACTACAAATACTCTGTTTGGAGCTGTTCCTTCAACAGATGTCAAAACTCTACCAGTTCCATATCTTATTACAGCTGTTGCAGAGCTAGAAGTGGCAGCTGCAGACATCGTAATAGTACCTGCTGTTTCATCAAACGCTGTAACGGTAGCTCCAGAAGGGATTCCATTTACATTATTTAAAGTTTTTCCAATTGCAATACCCTTGAAGGACGCAACATTGGTGATTACATTTGATCCACTCGTGGTTACCCCTGAAGTTATAAACACACCCCACAAGTCCCTATTCATTACCCCTACTGATCCTGCATATGCAGACGTTCCCGAGATAACTGTAACATCATTACCTGTTGTAGTTCCAAAAGTGACACCACCATTCGAATTTACATACATTGATGTATAACCAATCTGGTTAAAAGTAAAGGTAAATGGTATCGCAACAGACCAGCCTGTTGTATCATTGGTCGTTGCCGTCGTAGCATCACTTCCAGTAACCAAAGTTCCCGTAGAAGCAATACTATTGAATGTGCTGGAGGTTTGAGCAAAAGTGTAAGTGCTCACCTGCGCATCCAAACATTGCATAGCTCCGAAAAGCGTTAGAACGGTAATTCCCGCTCTCTGCAAGCCGCGACTTATTTGCCACGGTTTTTTGTAAAGGTTTTTCATACTTAGTTAAATTAAAATTAGGGGGTGAAATTACTAAATATTTACCACACAATCAAAAATTATCTTAAATTATTGTATATATCATAACAAAATTTACAAAATATTAAATATTTTTTAAACAATCATTTAATTATTTATCAAACTTAAATTAACTTAAAACTATAAATATTTAAATGTCAATACGTTACAAGATCAGTACAATCTTCCATGATAATTGAATTATTTATTTATTATTTTAGTTTAGATTAATTATAAACAAAAAAAGTGACCCTTAAAGCCACTTTTTTAATTTATATTTTTTTTAATTAATTGAGATAAAATTCATACTTGTTCAATAATTGTATCTCTTTTATTAAATCACCATTAAGGTCAACAGAATATTTGGTTGATTGTAGTTCTACAAACGAGTCTTCTTCAGAATTCTTTATCAAAAATCTAAACTTCTGATCGCCTTTATTCTGATCAAGAACGTTTCGGAAAAATTCAAGATCTTCTTTCCTGAAATCCATAATATCCATTACCAAAGAAATACTTTTCGCGAATTTTTCAAATGCCTCCTGAAGCTCAATAACATCAACTACATTCACGAAAACTCTCCCGTCCTTCACCTGGGCAAATTTTATTTTTAATATAACAAAACGCTGAACTTCCAGCCTCTCTTTCAACCTCATATAATCACGGTCACCAAGTCTAAAAGAGTACGAACCTGAGTAATCTTCCAATGTTAAAAAAGCCACTTTTTCACCGCTTTTAAAACCATCTTTTACAACATATTCGGTAATTAAGCCGGCTACAGTATATTCTTTTCCGCCGCCGCCGTTCTCTCGTTCTTTCTGAAGCGTCTTCCAGTCTTTCTTTTTTTCTTCAAAAAGTTCAGCAGGCTTATTGGCAAAAGCCTGTTCTTTATAGGCATCAACCTCATCGAGATTTAGAAATCCGAAATTACCTTTCGGTTCTGCTTTTTTCACAGCCTCTTCAATGATTTCTTCCTCTCCGGCTACAATATCGTCAGAAACTATTTCTGCAATATCCACAGTTTCATCTTTATCATCAGCTTCAAGAATCGGAACCTCATCAATAACTATTTTTACCTCATCTTCTTTTTCTAAAACCGCTTTCTTTGAAAGCTTACCCTGCATAAACTGATAATGATATTTAAATTCATCCAAAGGATGCGCCGAAAGGTAGAAACCGATAATTTCTTTTTCCTTATTCAATTTATGCATATTTGGCCACTCCGGACATGGTGCTAATTTGGGTTGTTCGATCTGAACTTCATCTGCAAAATCTGCAAAAAGCGAATTTTCCATCTCGTTTTTACTTTCCTGAAAACTTTGTCCGTATCTTATAAGTCGTTCAAGATTGGTTCTCCCAGCCATATCAATATCAAAATACTGACCTCTGTGATATACGCTGAATTCATCAAAAGCTCCCGCCAGTACTAAACTTTCTGCGACTCTCTTATTCATTTGAGATGGCAAGATTCTTTCAAAAAAATCATAAATGTTTTTAAATCTTCCGTTGGCTCTTTCTTTCGTAATTGCTTCACTTGGTCCCTCTCCTATTCCTTTTATTGCTCCTAAACCAAAACGAATCTGCCCTTTTTCGTTTACCGAAAACTTGTATTGAGATTCATTCACATCTGGTCCTAAAACATCCACACCAATACTCTTACAATCTTCCATGAACATGGTAATCGAGTCTGTATTATTAATGTTGTTACTCATTACACTTGCCATATATTCAGCGGGATAATTCGCCTTCAAATACGCTGTCTGATAAGCAATTAAAGCATAACAGGTAGAGTGAGATTTGTTGAAAGCATATTCCGCAAACGCTTTCCAGTCATTCCAGATTTTTTCTAATGGCCCTTCGTCAAGATTATTTTTTCTTCCGCCTTCGATGAATTTCGGGTACATTTTATTCAGAACCTCAATCTGCTTTTTACCCATCGCTTTTCTCAAAGTATCGGCTTCACCTTTTGTAAAATTGGCCAACTTTTGAGATAAAAGCATTACCTGCTCCTGATAAACAGTAATTCCGTAGGTTTCTTTTAAATATTCTTCAGTTTCCGGTAAATCATAAATAATCTCTTCGATACCGTGTTTTCTATTGATAAAGTTCGGAATATATTTAATCGGTCCCGGACGATACAATGCATTCATGGCAATCAAATCGGCAAAAACCGTTGGTTTCAGTTCTCGCATATACTTTTGCATGCCCGGACTTTCATATTGGAAAATCCCGACCGTTCTTCCTTCTTTAAATAATTGATAAGTTTTCGTATCATCCAGCGGAATATTATCCGGATCTATATCTACATTATATCTCTGCTTTATTAATTTTAAGGCATCTTTAATAATCGTCAAAGTTCGAAGACCCAGGAAATCCATTTTCAGCAAACCTGCACTTTCGGCAACGGAATTATCAAACTGAGAAACCAAAATATCAGCATCTTTTGCTGCAATTGTTACCGGAACCAGATTACTTACATCTTCTGGTGTAATAATTACTCCACAAGCATGAATTCCTGTATTTCTGATACAGCCTTCCATCTTTTTGGCGCTTCCCAAAACATCATGACGAGGATCATCAGGAGTATTCAGAACATATTTCATTTCGTCTACAAGCTGCTGATCTTCAGGCTTCAGTTTATCATATTTTGACAAAGCTTTGGCAATATTCATCCCTGGACTTGGAGGAATCAGTTTTGCAATATTATTGGTATCAGGAATTGGTAAGTCTAAAACTCTTCCGGCATCTTTTATCGCAGATTTTCCACCCAAAACTGAGTAAGTTATAATCTGTGCTACCTGATTTTTACCATATTTCTCTACCACCCATTTGATAATTTTATCACGACCTTCATCATCAAAATCAATATCAATATCGGGCATCGAGATCCTTTCCGGATTCAGAAATCTCTCAAATAGTAAATCATATTTAATGGGGTCTACATTGGTAATTCCGGTGCAATAAGCGACCGTCGAACCTGCTGCTGAACCACGGCCGGGACCCACCCAGACTCCCATTTTACGGGCTTCGTTACAAAAATCCTGTACGATCAAAAAGTATCCGGGATAACCGGTATTTGCAACAACTTCAAGTTCAAAATCCAGACGTTCTCTTATTTCATCTGTGATACCAGTTTCTACGTATCTTTTTTTTGCTCCCTCATAAGTCAAATGCGTCAAGTAAGCCATTTCCCCGCGTTTTCCACCATCTATTTCGTCTTCAGCGTGAATAAATTCTTCAGGAATATCAAACTTAGGCAATAAAACATCTCTTTTTAAAGTGTAAGGACTAAACTTTGCCGTAAATTCTTCGTAGGCATCGAACGCATCAGGATAATTCAGAAAAGTTTCCTTGATCTCGCGGGCATTTTTAATATAATATTCTCCGCTAGCTAAACCGCGTCTTTTACCAAAACCCTTACCTACAGGCGTCGTCAGCTTCTCACCATCCTTAATACAACTCACAATATCCTGGATATTAGAATCGTCTTTATCCGTATAATAAGTTTGATTTTGAGCTAAAATTTTAACGTTATATTTGTCTGCAAAATGCAATAGTACGTCATTTAAATGCTCTTCCTCAGGTAGTTTATGATTTTGGATCTGAACATAAAAATCATCTTCAAAAGTTTCCTTCCACCATTTGAAAAGCTCCTCCCCTTTTTGTTCACCCGTATTTAAAATCGCATCAGGTATATCTCCGTTAATACCTGAAGTTAAAGCGATCAATCCTTCTTTGTATTCAGCAATCAATTCACGGCTAATCCTCGGAACTCCAAAATAGAAACCTTTTAAAAATCCTATACTTGATAATTTCGCTAAATTTTTATATCCATTAAAATCTTTCGCCAACAAAACAACCTGAGTTCTTCTGTCGGGATCATCTTTTGTAAATTGTTTTTGCTCGTAACGGTCTGAGATGTAGAATTCACAACCCACAACCGGAATCAAAGGCTCGGAAATTGGTTCGCTTTCCGTAAACTCCGTTCCGTTTTCTTCCGTTTCCTGTTTTTTAGCTAAAAATTCCTTGTGTTTTTTTGAACGGTCCGAATTGGTAGATTCAACAGCAGAAACAAATTTGAAAGCTCCCATCATATTTCCTAAATCGACCATTCCGACTGCCGGGAAATTTTCGTCTGTAGCTTTTTTAATCAAATCATTGATGCTGGAAGTCGCCGTCAATGTTGAAAAGACACTTTTATTATCAAAATTGAAATATCTTCCTAAATCAATATCATCAATGCTGCCGACATCAGATTGCTTTTTCTTATTATTAAAATCTGCAACCTGTCTTCTGATGATAATTCCAAAAGGCTTGATCGGGTCCGGATGCAGCGTTTTAAAATATGCCAACTGATCTTCTGAAGTCTTCAAAACCTCAGTTGGAATAATTCCGATACGCATCATTTCAAAGAAAACCTGAGCGGTTGCATTTACGTCGGCTGCAGCGTTGTGCGCTTCATCAAATTTATGACCGTATAATTTTTCGTACAATTCTTCCAGCTTTGGAGACTTGTATTTTCCTCCTCTTCCACCTCCAAGCTGACAGTAATCTGTTCCCAGAATCATCGTATCTGCTTTGGGCTTTTCCTGAAGATTGTTCTGAATATTTTTTCTGAAAAACTCTGCACCAACAATGTTATAATCAAACTCAACATTGTGGCCGGAAACAACCCGTACTCTTTCCAGAACTTCAGAAAATTCTTCTAAAATTTTCTGCAAATCGTGGCCTTCTTCATTGGCAATTTTAGTTGTAATACCGTGAATTCTTGCGGCGTTAAATGGTATATCGTAACCTTCCGGCTTAATTATATAATCTTGATTTTCAAGCAAATTGCCATCATCATCATGTAATTGCCATGCAATCTGAACCATTCTTGGCCAGTTGTCTGAATCTGAAAGCGGTGCGTTGAAATTTTTTGGTAAACCTGTGGTTTCTGTGTCAAAAACTAAATACATGTATTTTTTTAACTTTTTGTAACAAAATAGTCTGTAAAGTTACTGCATTTTTATTGTTTTTCATGAACATTTCGACATTGAAATTAACTATAAAAAGTATGAATTTTTTATAAGTATTCAGCGAATAAACAATCAAACTATCAATTAAAAATTTAATAATTAAACAATTAAAAGATCGCCTATCAATTGTTAGGCAATTATTTTTAAAAATCCAAAATATGTTTATCTTTGCTTTCTATGGAAAATACACTTCACGAAAAAGTTTCACAGGATATTTTACTTAAAGCTTACAACCACATGATGCTTGCCAAAGCGATGGCAGATATCTATGAGGAAAACAGAAATGTTTGCAAATATGTACACAGCACTTCAAGAGGACACGAAGCGATTCAGTTGGCGACAGCTTATCAGTTAAAAAAAGAAGACTGGGTTTCTCCCTATTACAGAGACGAAAGTATTTTGTTGGGAATTGGCTTTGAGCCTTATCAGTTGATGCTTCAATTATTGGCAAAAGCTGATGATCCTTTTTCTGGCGGAAGATCGTATTATTCTCACCCTTCGAGCAGAAACGAAAATATGCCGAAGATGATTCACCAGAGCTCAGCGACAGGAATGCAGACCATTCCTACAACAGGTGTTGCACAGGGAATCAAATATATTGAAGATTTTGAATTAGAAAAATTTGAAAATAATCCTGTAGTCATTTGTAGTCTGGGTGACAATTCTGTAACCGAAGGTGAAGTGAGTGAAGCACTTCAGTTTGCAGCTTTACACCAGTTACCAATTATTTTTCTGGTTCAGGATAACGAATGGGGAATTTCTGTAACCAAAGAAGAAGCAAGAACTGTGGATGCATACGATTTTGTTGCAGGTTTTGAAGGTT
Organism: Chryseobacterium sp. CY350; assembly: GCF_027945075.1. NCBI lineage: Bacteria > Pseudomonadati > Bacteroidota > Flavobacteriia > Flavobacteriales > Weeksellaceae > Chryseobacterium > Chryseobacterium wangxinyae. Next base: position 3,926,634 of record NZ_CP116034.1, on the reverse strand, counting down.
TAGGAAGAATGAGAGTTGACGGAACCAATTTCGCAGAAAGTTTTGACGTAATGAAAAAGGCTGTTGATTTTGTACGTGAAGAAAGAAAACCTTTGGTTGTCTGTGCAAAAACAGTTCTTATTGGTCACCACACTTCAGGAGTAAGAAGAGAATTTTATCGAGATGAGGAAGACTTAACCAAACACAGAGCAAAAGATCCGGGAGAAATCCTTAGAAAACAGTTGCTTGAATCTGGGACAGACGAAGAATTATTAAAACAAATCACGAAAAAAGCAAGACTGGAAGCAGAAGAAGCTTTCGAAAGAGCACAAAAAGCCGAAGATCCGAAACCTGAAACCGTGATGCAACATATTTTTGCTCCTACTCCTATTACGGAAGAAGTGGGAACGCGTGAGCCTGAAGGTGGCGAGAAAATCGTAATGGTTGATGCAGCGATTCATGCCATTCAGGAGATTATGTGGAAACATCCTGAAGCTTTATTGTACGGACAAGATGTTGGTGAAAGAATCGGCGGAGTGTTCCGTGAGACGGTGACTTTAGGGAAGAAATTCGGAAGTAAAAGAGTTTTTAACACAGCGATTCAAGAAGCATATATCATCGGTTCTACAACAGGAATGAGTGCGGTTGGTCTGAAACCAATTGTTGAAGTTCAATTTGCAGATTATATTTATCCGGGAATCAATCAGTTGATTACGGAGATTTCAAAATCAAATTATTTAAGCAACGGGAAATTTCCTGTAAGCAATATCATCAGAGTTCCGATTGGAGCTTATGGCGGCGGCGGACCATATCACAGCGGAAGTGTTGAAAGTATTTTAGCCAATATCAAAGGAATTAAAATCGCTTATCCAAGCAACGCAGCAGATTTTAAAGGTTTGCTGAAAGCAGCTTATTACGACCCGAATCCTGTTGTCATGTTGGAGCATAAAGGTTTGTACTGGAGTAAAGTTCCTGGAACTGAAGATGCAAAAACCATCGAGCCTGCAGAAGATTATATTTTACCTTTCGGAAAAGGAAAAATCGTTATCGAAGCTGACGAAAACGAAATCAAAAAAGGAAATACAGTGGTCGTAATCACTTACGGAATGGGAGTTTACTGGGCAAAAGAAGCCGTGAAAAACTTCGGCGGAAAAGTAGAAGTAATCGATTTAAGAACCATCATTCCATTAGATGAAGAATTGGTTTTTGAAAGAGTAAAAGCTCACGGAAAATGTATTGTTCTGACAGAAGAACAATTGAACAATTCATTTGCTGAAGCCTTCGCACACAGAATTTCGAAGAATTGCTTTAAATACCTTGACGCTCCTGTTGAAACCATGGGATCTCTAGATACTCCCGCAGTTCCGATTAATTTAATTTTAGAAAAAGAAATGCTTCCAAACGCTGAAAAGCTCTCGAAGAAAATCGACGAAATGTTGAAATATTAAAAATAAAAACCTCTAAAAAACTTTTAGAGGTTTTTTTGTACGGTTTTTGTTAACTTGGTTCTACAAATGTTTATATACAAATGATCACGACAAAATACGTCAATTATAAAAAGGTTCTTAACTTATCCGGATTCCATTTACTCGTCATTTCTTTTTGGTGTACGCTTATCGCTGTACTTTTTCACGTTTTCCATTGGGACTGGATGATCATTCCGTGGGTTCCTGTGGCGCTGATTGGTACCGCAGAAGCCTTTTTGGTTGGTTTTAAAAATAACCAGGCTTATGAGAGATTATGGGAAGCAAGAAAAATCTGGGGTGGCATCGTGAATGCAAGCCGTTCATTTGCTGCGATGGTTTATGCTTTCGAAACTGATAACAGTGAGACAGAAAAATCTGAACTTGATGAACGCAGAAAAAAAATTGTTTATCGACACATTGCATGGTTGTATGCATTCCGCGAGCAAAGTTTGGTTCCTGTAGAATGGGAACATATAAAATTTGAAGAAGATAAATTAAAGAATACGGATAAAAAGAGACACAGAATCATCAGAGCCGGATTTCCAGATTATGGTAGGACACCAATATTCCTGAAAAAATATTTATCTGAAGAAGAATGTGAGCTGCAATCTTCTTACAATAATTTTGCAACTTTTCTAGTTTCACAACAGGCGAAAGACGTGAACGAATTAAAAAACATGAAGGCAATCTCAGATTTTAATCAAATGCAACTTCAGGATTGTCTTACAGAATTTTATACATTACAGGGTCAGGCAGAAAGAATTAAAAAATTCCCGCTTCCCAGACAGTTTGCAAGTACCGCTTTTGTCTTCAATATAATCTTTATTATGCTGCTTCCTTTAGGCTTGGTGAGCGAATTTTCAAAACTCGGTGACTGGGGAATCTGGGTATCGGTTCCTTTTTGCATTACAATTGGCTGGATTTATATCATTATGGAATTGGTAGGAGACTACTCCGAAAACCCTTTCGAAGGATTAATGTTCGATATTCCGATGTTATCCATTTGCAGAAGTATAGAAATCGATCTTCTTCAGATAACAGGCGAACACGACGACCTTCCGGAGCCGATTGCTTCTAAAAATGGTGTTTTGGTTTAAATTACGGCAATACTAATTCAGTGGTGTTTTTCACTTCAGAAATCGTGAAAGAACTTTGTGTACTTGCAATATGCTCAATTGTTGTAAGCTTTGTCAACATAAAACTTCGGTAATCTTCCATATCTTTCACACAGATTTTTAAAATATAATCGTAATCACCACTTACATGGAAGCACTCTGTGACTTCATCCAAAGTCATTACCTCTTTTTCGAAGCGCAATACAAATTCTTTTTTGTGCTGAGTCAGTTTTACATGACAGAGAATAATAAAATTTTTATCAATTTTTGTTTTATCTAAAATGGCCACATATTTAGAAATCACGCCATTGTTTTCCAGCTTTCTGATGCGCTCATAAACTGCCGTTATCGACAGACCTAGTTTGTAAGACAACTCTTTGGTGGTTTGCTTACAGTCTTGTTGTAAAAAAAGGAGCAGTTTTTTGTCGGTTTCGTCAAATTGCATAGAAAAATTTTTGGCTAAATTTATTAAAATTTAAATTAACCAACTTTATATCATCAAATTTTAATTTTTATAGATTTAAAATCTAAATATTAGTTATTATGTTGTAATAAAAAATAAAATGATTCACTTTTAAACAAAAAAAATATGGATCATTTTAATGCAGCAAACGAAATACAGGATTTGCAATATTTTGGAGAATTCGGCGGAGTAAACCCTTCTATTTCAGATAGCTCCACGTACACTTTTCTTTCTGCAAAAACCATGTTTGATACTTTTGAAGGGAATGCTGATGGATGCTATCTTTATTCGAGACATTCTTCCCCAATGAACCTTTATCTCTCTGAGGCATTGGCAAAAATGGAAAACACAGAAACGGCAAATGTGACCGCTTCAGGAATGGGCGCCATCACTTCGGTGCTTATGCAGATTTGTAAAAGTGGCGACCACATTATTTCCAGCAGAACCATCTATGGCGGAACGTATGCTTTTCTTAAAAACTTTCTTCCTCCTTTTAATATCGAAACAACCTTCATAGATATTAATAATTTTGAATCGATTGAGAATGCAATTCAGCCAAACACAAAAATAATTTATTGCGAAAGTGTGAGCAATCCGCTTCTAGAGGTTGCTGACCTTAAAAAACTTTCTGCAATCTGCAAAAAACACAACTTAAAACTTATCGTAGACAATACTTTTTCTCCGCTTTCCATATCACCGCGTCTTTTAGGTGCTGATATTGTCATTCACAGTTTAACTAAATTTATTAATGGTAGCAGTGATACGGTTGGCGGAGTTTATTGTGGTACCCAAGAATTTATTAATGATACAAAAAATGTAAACAACGGAGCCTGCATGCTTCTTGGTCCTACGATGGACAGCTTCAGGTCTGCAAGTATTCTTAAAAACCTGAGAACGCTTCACATTCGAATGAAACAGCACAGCTACAACGCAATGTATCTTGCTGATAGATTTGAAAATGATGGTTTAAAAGTTTCTTATCCAGGTTTACCATCTCATAAAAACCATGAGCTGATGAAAAGTATGATGCAGAAAGAATATGGTTTTGGTGGTCTTCTCACTGTGGACGCCGGAACGACTGAAAAAGCAAACGAGCTGATGGAAATGATGCAGCACGAAAATCTCGGATATCTTGCAGTAAGTTTAGGCTTTTACAAAACATTATTCTCATGCTCAGGAAGTTCTACCTCATCTGAAATACCCGAAGAGGAACGTGAAGCAATGGGAATTTCAGACGGACTCATAAGATTTTCAATAGGTCTCGATCATGACATCGAGCGAACTTATAAAAAAATGAAAGAATGCATGATCAAAACAGGCGTTCTACACCATGAAACTATTTTTACATCTTAATTAAAAAATGCTGTTGAACCTTCAACAGCATTTATTTTTGTAAAATTTGTCATCAAATCTATTTTAAAGAAGATTTTTTATTCTTTTCATACGAAATGCTTTTGGTTTTAGTAAAATAAGATGAGTCTTTGTGAAAAAAATTAGTTTGCCTTTAGATTAAATGCAAGGTTAGACAAAAGGATGAAAAATCGACTTATTTTAAGGATAAACAACGCCACTTCGTTTAGCAAGGAAATACCAATGATTAAACTACGATTCTATAAACTCAAAACAAATAAAAAATATCCTTTACCCTGCCATAAGATAGGAATTTTATCTTTCTTTATATAAGTGAAACGCCTTTGTTTATCGTAAAATTTATAATCGTTTTTGTCAGAAAACCTTAGTTTGTCTTTGCGTTAGAAAACAAAATAAATTCTATTAATTCTTATGAAAATGTTTAGGAAAAGCTTCTTCTGGTTTCATTCTAAAAACGTTGAGTAAAATCCACGATTTCAAAAAACCGTAACCGTAGGAAAACATTTGAATGTAGGTCGAAATAACCGCCATTCCGGCGATAGCAATGTTTTTAGTCACAATCATGGCATGAATTAAAACCATGAAAGTATACAATCCGTAAAACGCTAAAATAATTCCTCTCCCGAGAATAAAATATTCTATAAATCCCAAAAGATAACCCAGCAAAAACAAAGTGGGAAAAGCAAAAGAGATTTTTACATATTTCGGATGTCTTTGATTTAAAATTGGTCTTGCACAGCCAAACTGATACACCTGTTTTGAGAACTTTCCAAAATCGACACGACGTTTATGATACACCGCAATGTCATCAAAAAAAGCTGTTGTAAAGCCATTTTCCCAAAGCGTCATCGACAGATCCGGATCTTCGCCAATTCTCATCTCTGAAAAACCTCCGACTTTTTCGAAAACTTCTTTTTTCACTCCCATATTAAAACTTCTCGGCTGAAATTTTGAAACCGCGTTCTTGTTTCCTCTGATTCCGCCGGTTGTAAAAACCGACGTCATAGAGTAGGAAATCGCCTTCTGCATCAGATTAAAACCTTTGTGTGCCTTATCTGCTCCTCCAAAAGCATCACAGGAAATTGTGAGAATATCTTTTTTGATGTTTTGAATGTAATCTTTCTCCACAATTACATCGCTGTCTACAAAAACGAGCCATTCGTTGGAAGCTCTTTTTGAACCGTAATTCCTTGACAAACCGGGACCAGAATTATCTTTTCTGAAATATTTAATATCCAGAATTCCCTCAAAATTATTGATGGTCGGTTTCAAATCGATCAAAGAACCATCGTCAACAATAATGATTTCAAATGCTTTATCAGTTTGAGAAACTAAAGAATTTAAAAGCTCAAAAAGCTCATCTTTTCGGTTAAATATGGCAACAACGATAGAAATAGTTGGATTCAAATGGAATTTTTTTCAAAATTAATTATTCGTGAAAGAACTTACAAACAGTTTATCGTTAATTAAAATATAAAACCAGAATTTATGCAGTTTAATAAGAACGTTCATAACAAATTGCTTTGCAATGAATCAACATGACTTCTAGTAATGTAATGATGATTTCCAAAAACCTACAGATTCTCTTCAGGAGATACAAGATAGTATTCATCGATGTATAGATCACTTTTCAAGCAGTAAGATGCCATTATTAAATACATAGATAGCTTTTTGAGGCAGATCGATAGTATTCCGAGACAGTAAGATTACATTCTGAATCGAACGGATTGTTTTCTAAGATAGCAAGATTACTTTTCTACGCAGACAGATCGCATTCCGACTTAGACAGATGACATTCCGATATATACAGATGATTTTCTAAGACAACAAGATAACATTCCGACCAACGCAGATCTCTTTCTGGTATTGACAGATCGTGTTCTGGCATGTACAGATCATTTTCCGACACAGCAAGATAATTCCTTACTTATATAAACTGTTTTCCAGAGATGACGGAGTTTTGATAAATAAATTTGATTTAAAATAAATACATAAAACGATCGAAATTGAAAATAGAATAACTGAACAACTCAGTAAAAGCAATTTAAAAAGACTTTTAAAATAATAAAGTCCCAAATGATAGAGTGCAAAAAACAAAACAAAAGAAATAATCAATCCGATAATTGAACAAACAATCAAATTCTGTACAAGATTTTCTGCTGGCAAGAAATTTTTAAATACGAGAAAAAGTAGAATGGCAGATATTAGAAGTAGACTTCCACTCCACCATTCTACAATATATTTTGATTTTTTATTCTGTGCCTCTTTGTCGGTTAAGGATTTTGAGTCAGAAGAACTTCCTAAAAAACTAATTAAGTCCCCAATAAATCCTAAGCCATCAAAAAAATCAAAAGGCATATTTTTAATCTTCTTTATTTTCAATCTTGTGCAACTTCTTTGTTCCCTCATACATTTCATACTGTAAAAATCTGGTTTCCAGTTTTCCGTTGAAAAGTTTGATTTTTCTTGAAGGTCGCAACCCGATTTTCTTTGGTGCATCAAGATCCGAAGAAATAAGCCACGCCAAAGTATTAGGATAACTCGTTTTGAAAGTATCTCCTATTTTCTTGTAGAAATCGTCATCGTTAATTGAAATTCTCTCGTCATAAGGCGGATTGAAAACCATCAACAATGGAAACATATCTTTTTTGGTATCGAAGAAATTTTCTCTTCTTACCTCGATCACATCCTCCATTTCTGCCGATTCTATATTATCTCTTGCAGCATCCAGCGTTCTTCCATCGATGTCATACCCAACGATTTTCCCGTGAAATTCTCTTATTCTTTCGATTCTGAATTCTTTAATTTTAGTAAATAAAGCTTCATCATAATTTTTCCAGTTTTGGAAACCGAATCTTTTTCTGAAAAGCTGTGCAGGAAGATCCATCGCCATCATCGCAGCCTCAATCAAAATCGTTCCGGAACCACACATTGGATCAAGAAAGTTTCCTTTCCCGTCCCAACCAGCTAACTGAAGCATTCCGCTTGCCAAAACCTCATTAATTGGCGCTTCACCCTGTTCTTTTCTGTACCCTCTTTTAAATAAAGCATCGCCCGAAGAATCCAGAGAGATCGTCACCAGTTCTCTATCGATGTGAAGGTGGAATTTGATATCCGGAGATTTTGTTTCGATACTTGGTCTTCTTCCGTATCTGTTCTGGAAAAAATCAACGATCGCATCCTTCATTTTAAAGGTCATAAACTGAGAATGACTGAATCTTTCAGAATTCACCGTAGAATCGATCGCAAATGTTTGATCAACACTCATAAAATCATCCCACTCAAATTTGAAAAGCTTTTCGTAGAATTTTGTTTCGTTGTAAGCTTTAAATTCTTCAATCGGAACCAGGATTTTCAATGCCGTTCTTGCAGAATAATTAATTTTGTAAAGAAAACCAAGGTCGCCTTCGCAATTTACTGCACGATTTTTCAATTCTACATTTTTTCCACCCAGTTTTTTGATTTCTTCACCTAAAACCTGTTCTAATCCGAAGAATGTTTTTATCTGAATTTTTATATTTTCTGTATCCATAAGTTATCATTAAAAGATTTAATTATTTAAAAATCAAAAGATTAGAAAGTCAATTTTTATTATAATTGAATCTTTCAATCCGGCAATGTTAAAAATACATTTCTTTTAACCGCACAAATTTAGTTATTTTTGCATTATGGAATGGTTTGAATCTTGGTTTGATACGCCTTATTATCATTTGCTTTACAATAACAGAGATTATACAGAGGCAGAAAATTTTATTACAAAACTGACACAGGAACTTGAGCTTCCACAATCTTCAAAGATTATAGACCTTGCCTGCGGAAAAGGGCGACATTCTGTTTTTCTGAATAAAATGGGCTATGATGTTCTAGGTTTGGATCTTTCACATCAAAGCATTGACTTCGATAAGCAATTTCAAAATGAAAGTCTGAAATTTAAGGTTCACGATATGCGAAATCCTATTGATTCAGAACCTGTAGATGCTGTATTTAATTTGTTTACAAGTTTCGGATATTTTGATAATGAAGCAGATGATAAAAATGTATTCAAATCGGTTTATAATGTCTTAAAATCTAACGGATATTTTGTTTTAGACTATCTTAACGAAGAATATGTAAGACGAATGATTGTTCCGGAAACGACCGTTCAGAGAGAAGAAATTGATTTTCATATTTCTAAAAAGATCGAAAACAGACATATTATAAAAGATATTCGTTTTGAATCTGAAGGAAAGCCTTATCATTTTTTTGAAAAGGTAAAACTTCACACTTTGGATACGATAAAAAACTACGCTGAAGAATGTGGTTTTGAAAGGATAAAAATTTGGGGAGATTATCAGCTGAACGATTTTCAGAAAGAAATTTCGCCTCGTTGCATCAATTTATTTAAGAAAAAGTAATGATTTTCATTCTATTAATATTAAGCGTAATAGCAGGAGTTTTTCTTGGAAAATTCTTTGGTAAGAAAGAGCAATTTGCCAAAAATTTATTGATTCTAAGTGCAGGTTTTCTGATTACGATCTGTTTAAACGAAGTTTTTCCACAGGTTTACGCTTCAGAAGTAAGTGGTAACTTAGGGATTTTCGTGATTGGCGGGGTTTTGCTTCAAATGATTCTCGAAGCACTTACCAAAGGTTTTGAGCACGGGCATTTTCATCATCATAATGAAAGCAGCAATATTTTGCCGGCTGCATTAATGGTTGGTCTTTTCATTCACGCTTTTATTGAAGGAATACCTTTGGCAAATGAAACAAATCCGCTGTCACCTTATCTTTTAGGAATTTTGTTTCACAATCTTCCGATTTCGTTTATTCTGGGTGCGTTTTTATTTAACAGATCTGGATCGAAAGCATCCTATCCTTCATTATTAATTGTAGCACTTTTTGCGTTGGCTTCACCCATGGGAATGTTGTTGGGAAATTATTTCAATCCAAATTTACAGCCTTATTTCTTAGCCATTGTTGGCGGAATTTTCTTACATATTTCGTCTGTAATCATTTTTGAAAGTAATAAAAATCATAATATCAACTGGTCAAAAATCGGATTGGTAATTTTGGGTGTTTCTTTGGCTTTGTTGATGCATTTGTTTCATTCTCATGATCACGGTCATCATCATTAATTGATTTTATTTAAACTAGAAAATATATCAATTATTGTAAAACACTTGGAAGTCATATTCTGCTAAGCATCATTGAAAATATTTATTCAATTTATACAAGAGTAAAACAAAAAGGCTTCGAAAATAATTCGAAGCCTTTCTTATGTTTAAATAAAATTTCTAATTAGAATTTCCAGCCCAATGTAACGAAGAAATTATTTCTAATATTCTTTACGTCAGATACAACTGAAGATGGAGTTGTTACATCAAAATCTCCTGAATAATATCCTGTATTATAATTTGTAAATTCATATCCTGCAAGGAACGGATTTTTATACTCGGACGTCATATTCTGATAAGCAGCATCGATATAGAAAGATCCGAAATCATATCCTATACCTGCACCAATCGTACTTCTGTCTCCTAAAATAAAATTGCTGTAGTTACTGTCTGCAACGGTTCCTGTATTTGAAAACGCACTTATTGTAGTAGAATCAAACGGACTTGAAGCATATGAATAACCTCCTCTTAAACGTAAAGCCTTTATTCTGTACTCGGCTCCAACCTTTACTTCTGATAAATTTTTATAATTATCGTTGAAAAAAGAATTTAATTCTGTTTCTGCATCACCTTGCACCTGATATCTTGGCTTCGTTAATCCAAGAGTATAGTCTACATTGATCGCGAAATTCTTATTCGGAACAAAAGCACCGCTTATAGTAGCTTTCATAGGAGATCTAAATGATCTGTCTTCAACAAAATTGTCATAGTAAATTCCGTCTCCACCGTCATAGTAATCTCTATAGGCTCTGTCAATTGTCCACCAAGTTGGTGTTTCGATCGATGCACCCAACCTGAATTGATTGCTCATTTTCCCAATAACACCTATACTTCCTGAAAAACCGCTTGAGTTTTCCGAGTAAGGAGTATATTGTTTATCGAAAGTGGTTACAGATTTATCTAAATCCAGACCTAAAACAGCACTGTCATATTGTTCCATATCAACACCGTGCATATTCAAGCTGGCTCCAAAATACCAGGTATTGTTATAATTTGCACCTACACCAACGTTGAATTTCGTCTGAGTTCCGTATCTATTGTAAGCGTGACCCAAATAAGAGAGATTACCAACAACATTATTTCCTCCCTGATCGACTAAACTTTTGGCGATCGTGATGTTAGAATTTCCTGGCGATTCTATATAATCTTCAATTGATGTTGTGGAAATATTCGCAGCAACATTAATAAATTTCCACGGTGTTTCTGTCATCAACTGGAAGGTTGCTACACCATTTACATTACCAACATTTGTTTTGTTGATATTATAATTAATTGACGAACCTGCAAGTGACGATGTATTCTTATTGTTCACAACAGATAGAGTACCCGAAACATCGCCAGCAATAGCAACTCCTATACCTGCAGGGTTTGTAAGCAACGAGGTAGCATCGCCACCGAGAGCTCCATTTGAGCCTACCATTGCATTAAATTTTGAAGATCCTACCATTGGAGTATTTGAGTATACATCAATAGAGTTTCTAATTACTGAAATATCCTGAGCCTGCACAAAAAATGCTGCAGAAATACTCATTATGACTAAAGATTTTTTTAACATTATATTCTTTACAGTTATTGAGTTTTAAATAATTATCTACCACCAGATCTGAAACCGCCGCCTCCGCCGCCGGATCTCATGCCTCCACCGCCAGAAGAACCTCCTGATCTGAAGCCTCCACCGCTGCTTCCTGAATTGAATCCTCCTGATCTGAAGCCACCATTATCATTTGATCTTGGCTGCGATTGTTGATTGTAATTTGGTCTCGTATTATAATTTGGTCTTGTATTATAATTCGGTCTTGTATTGTAGTTAGGATTTCTAGTACCAGATTGATTTCTAAAGCCGCCTGTTGAGCTTCCCTGTCTAAAACCTCCGTTTCCGGATCCCTGTCTGAAACCTCCATTGTTGTTTCTGAAACCGCCTTGTCCGTTTCTAATTCCGGAGTTGTTATTTCCATTTCTGAAACCTGAGCTTGTACCGTTATATTTATTAATACCTACAGTTTTGTTTGTAAATCCTCTTCCATTTGCTCCGCTTCTTCTGTAAACGGGTGCGTAATAACTGTTACCCCAATATCCTGCACCACCGTACCAGCCACCGTATCCGCCATATCCCCAGTAAGGATTGTACGCTCCCCAGTAAGGAGAATTCCATCCCATACCCCAATATGGGTTGTAACCGCCCCAGCCCCAAGAATTACCCAAGCCGAATGACATTCCCATTCCCCAGCCAGATCCCCAATAAGGACTATAACCGCCATACCATCCCCAAGGTGAACCAAAACCCATTCCCCAACCCCAAGAGTTGTCGTAGATGTTGGTTTCATTTCCTGCAAAGTTGCCCCAGTCAGAATCTGTTGCATTGCTGTTGTTAGAATTTACCCAAGAATCATATCGGTTATCGTATTCTGCTGAGTTGATCTGTGCATTCTCTACGATATTCGTTTCGGGATAATAGTCATAATAATCTCCTACTCTGTTTCCTTGATCACCGTTGATGATTACGCCTTCAGGAAGCGTATCTCTATTGGGATCATAATATACTCCATCGGTCTCGCTATAACCTCCTACCTGAGCTCCGCAAGACATTAATAGCAAACCACTTGAAATTCCTAAAATCCCTTTAGATTTTAGCGTCCCAAGTAAATTTTTATGTATATTTCTTTTCATGATAATGTAAAAATTTTTAATTTAAATTATATTTGCAATCTGTACCAAAAATATACCAAATAATTGGTAAGAAAGATCTATCAAAAATAGATTTTTATTTTTAGATTACAATAAAAGAGAAAAGTTAAAATATTAAAATAAAATTAATGGCAAAATTAACCTCAAGAAGCGAAGATTACAGCAAGTGGTATAATGAATTGGTTGTAAAAGCAGATTTGGCTGAAAACTCCGGAGTAAGAGGATCTATGGTTATAAAACCGTACGGATATGCGATCTGGGAGAAAATGCGTGACGAGATGGACAAAAGATTCAAGGAAACAGGTCACGTAAATGCATATTTCCCACTATTCGTACCCAAAAGTTTATTTGAAGCTGAAGAAAAAAACGCGGAAGGTTTTGCCAAAGAATGTGCTATTGTTACTCATTACCGTCTAAAAAACGACCCTGATAATCCCGGAAAACTAATCGTAGATCCGGATGCCAAATTAGAAGAAGAACTGATCGTAAGACCTACTTCTGAAGCAATTATCTGGAATACTTATAAAGGATGGATTCAGTCTTACAGAGATTTACCAATTTTGATCAATCAATGGGCAAATGTTGTTCGTTGGGAAATGAGAACTCGTTTGTTTTTGAGAACTTCCGAATTTTTGTGGCAGGAAGGTCATACTGCTCACGCTACAAAAGATGAAGCTTTGGAAGAAGCTGAAAAAATGAATAATGTCTATGCAGATTTTGCCGAAAAATTTATGGCAATGCCTGTTGTGATGGGTGTAAAAACTCCTTCTGAAAGGTTTGCCGGAGCAGATGATACGTATTGTATCGAAGCATTGATGCAGGATGGTAAAGCGCTTCAGGCCGGGACTTCTCACTTTTTGGGACAGAATTTCGCAAAAGCATTTGACGTAAAATTCACCAACAAAGAAGGAAAAATAGAACACGCATGGGCAACGTCTTGGGGAACTTCAACACGTCTGATGGGAGCTTTGATCATGACGCATTCGGATGATTTAGGTTTGGTTTTGCCGCCGACTTTGGCGCCGATTCAGGTGGTTATTGTTCCTATTTTTAAAGGAGAAGAGCAATTAAATCAAATCAGTGAAGTTGCATTGGAAATTCAGAATAAATTAAAATTAAAAGGAATTTCAGTAAAATTTGATGATGACACCCAAAACAAACCCGGATGGAAGTTTGCTGAATACGAATTAAAAGGTGTGCCTTTAAGAATCGCAATGGGACCGAGAGATTTAGAAAACAAATCTGTAGAAATCGCCAGAAGAGACAATCTTACTAAAGAAACTAAACCGTTGGAAGGTTTAGATTCTTATATCGAAGATTTATTGAAAACTATTCAGGAGGATATGTACAACAAAGCGCTTAATTTCAGAAAAAACAATATTACAAAAGTAGATTCTTACGAAGAGTTTAAAAAAGTTTTAGAAGAAAAAGGAGGTTTTATCTACGCACATTGGGACGGAACTGACGAAGAAGAAGCGCAGATTAAGGAAGAAACCAAAGCAACAATCCGTTGTATTCCTTTAGATGATGATATTGAGGAAGGAGTTTCTCTGATCTCACAAAAACCTTCTGCAAGGAGAGTTTTGTTTGCGAAAGCTTATTAGATTTAACATAATAAATTATGAAATCTTTAAAAATCTTCACGATTTTTAAAGATTTTTTTTTGAAATTAACATTTGGATAGATTTTTGATTAAATTCTATACTAACATTCAAATAATATATTATGTCATTAAACATTATTGATCTTATTAAAGGACAGCTTGGTTCTGCATTAGTAACGCAAGCGTCATCGCAATTAGGCGAAAGTGAATCTGGAATTTCAAAAGCTATTGGTGGCTTATTGCCTGCAGTTGTAGGAGGTTTGGCAAACAATTCTAATAATCCTGCTGTTTTAGATGCAATCTCGAACGCTCCTTCTCAAGGTATCTTAGGAAACCTGCTTGGTCTTGCCACCAATAATACGTGGGTACAAGATCTACTGGCGTCGATCTTTGGTGATAAACTGAGCGGCTTGGTTAATTCAATTGCTACATATGCAGGAATCAGCAATAATTCTTCGGCTTCATTACTTAATTTGGTTACAGGAGCTACGATAGGCTCGGTAGGAAAATATGCTGCCGATAATAATCTTGATCAGGCAGGAATTTCTAACTTATTAAATGATCAGAAAGGGATCGTATCATCATTACTACCTGCAGGCCTTTCACTTGCTTCATTAAATGTCGGCGATTGGGCCAAAGGGTACAAGTTTGACAATGATAATGATGCCATCAAAAATGGTCCAATATCTACACCCAATCCAATCCCAACACCTGTTGCGAACGCAGAGCCAAAAATCGAAATAACAAGAGATGTTGCTGATGGTGGCACTTTCCCCGACAGACCTACAACAAATGAAGGCGGATCAATCTGGAAATGGCTTTTACCTCTACTTTTATTGATTGCTGCCTCATATTTTTTATGGAAGCAATGCGAGAAAAAGGAGACGACAACCACCACGACAGTTGCAGGCGATTCTCTTTCAACGACGGCAGATACTTCATCAATGCCGATGGATACAGCCAATACAATGTCCACCACCAAAACTGACGAAAATATTGATCTGAACGGAACAATGCTAAAAGGTTACAAAGGCGGAATGGAAGACAATATGATTACTTTCCTTAAAAGCGGATCTTACGCAAGTGCGGCTAATGATGCAGCTTTGAAAGATAACTGGTACAATTTTGATCATGTAAACTTCAAAATGGGAAGTTCAACTGAACTTGAAGCAGGTTCACAAGGACAGTTAGAAAATTTAGTTGCAATCTTAAAAGCATATCCTGAAGCTAAAATTAAAATTGGCGGATATACTGACAAAGTAGGTAACGAAGCTGCAAACGTAAAACTTTCCGGAGAAAGAGCAACGTACATCAAAGACTGGTTGGCAAAACAAGGTGTTGCTTCACAAGTGACAGGAGCAGACGGTTATGGAAGTGAATTTGCAACCGTTGATGCCAGTGCATCTGATGCAGAAAGAGCAGCCGACAGAAAAATGGCAGTAAGATTTACAAAATAAATTACTTCCACTATAAAATGAATCCTGAAAAATAATTTTTCAGGATTTTTTGTGTGAATTTCATCTTCATTTCATTTATTTAATTAAATTTGTTAGCCATTTCTAACAAATGCACCTTCAGTATGAAAAATGCCTGGCGAAAAGACAAGATATCCAATTCACTACCAGAAGTATTTTCTTCTATTTCCATTCCTAAAGGATCAGGATTCTGGAGAAAATACCTCGCCTTTGCCGGTCCCGGATTGATGGTAGCTGTCGGCTATATGGATCCCGGAAACTGGGCAACCGATATTGCCGGTGGTTCACAATTTGGCTACACATTACTTTCTGTAGTTTTAATCTCAAATATTTTTGCGATGGTTTTGCAACATCTTTCTGTGAAACTTGGTGTTGTTGCAGAAAGAGATCTCGCTCAGGCATGTAGAGATCATTTTAAACCAACCACCAATTTTATTTTATGGATATTTTGTGAAATTGCGATTGCTGCCTGTGATCTGGCGGAAGTGATCGGCTCTGCAATTGCATTAAATCTACTTTTTGGCATTCCTCTCACCTGGGGAATTGTGATCACAACGATTGACGTACTCATCATTCTGCTTCTTCAGGCAAAAGGTTTTCGGTGGATCGAAAGTATTGTTGCAGGATTAATGTTTATCATTTTAATCTGTTTCGGATACGAAATCATTATCTCAAAACCTGAGATCAATGCTATTTTGGGAGGATTGGTTCCACAAAAAGAAATCATTACCAATCCTGCCATGCTCTACATTGGTATCGGAATTCTCGGAGCAACCGTAATGCCCCACAATCTGTACCTTCACAGCAGCATCGTTCAGACAAGAGATTATACAAGAGATAAAGAGGGAAAAAAAGAAGCGATCAAATTTGCAACTATAGACAGTACAGTCTCCTTATTATTGGCTTTTTTCATTAATGCGGCCATATTAATTTTAGCTGCGGCGACTTTTCACACAACAGGAAATCAACATGTTGCTGATATTCATGACGCTTACAAAATGCTTACACCTATTTTAGGAGCTTCGATGGCAAGTATTGCGTTTGCGATAGCACTTTTAGCTTCCGGACAAAACTCTACACTTACAGGAACTCTTGCCGGACAAATCGTGATGGAAGGTTTTCTAAATATAAGACTAAAACCGTGGTTGCGACGATTGATTACCAGACTAATTGCGGTAATTCCTGCATTGATTGTTACGATTATTTATGGCGAAAAAGGAACCACAGATCTTTTGGTTTTAAGTCAGGTAATTTTATCGATGCAGTTGAGCTTTGCCGTCGTTCCGTTAGTAATGTTTACGAGTGACAAAGGAAAAATGGGCGAATTTGTCAACAAATCATTCCTGAAAATCTGTGTCTGGATTATCACCGGAATCATCATTATTCTAAATCTTTATCTTTTATATCAGACATTTTTTGGAGAATAATTCTTTAAAAATAGATTGGTACTGCCAAGATGAAAAAACTGACAGAAAGGTTAATGAACTAATCACGTTAATATTTTTCAGGAGCTTTTTCCCGCTTTCCGCTACAATCTTTTTCTTCAAAAAAGGATTTCCACTGCAATCGGGGTTATGGCTTCGGTCAATAATTCACGATTAGACACAAATACACTCTGCCTAAATGTCCATATTTGTTCTTTGGCAAAATCTTTGACAAACATGCAATATAAAAAGTTATTGAAACATGGAAAATCAGGATATCAACGAAGAAAATATCAATAATCAGCAAGAAAATACAGCTCAAACTGAAGAAACTACACAAGAAAATGTGACAGAAAAGCCAACAGCAGAAGAACTTTTGGCAGAAGAAAAAGACCGTTATATCAGATTATACGCAGAGTTCGAAAACTATAAAAAGAGAACTTCAAAAGAAAAAATGGAATTCTTCACCTATGCAAACCAGGAAATGATGGTTTCTATGCTCGGTGTTTTAGATGATTTTGAAAGAGCTTTAAAGGAAATCGCCAAGAACGGTAACGAAGCAGATCTTCAGGGAGTTGAGTTAATTTACAACAAATTTAAAAACAAACTTACCGAAAAAGGTTTAAAAATAATGGAGGTAAGAGCCGGAGATACTTTTAATGTAGATTTCCATGAGGCTATTACACAAATTCCTTCGCCGTCAGAAGACCTGAAAGGTAAAATTGTAGATGTGATCGAAACAGGATATACTTTAGGTGACAAAGTAATTCGTTTTGCAAAAGTGGTAACAGGAAATTAATTATCAGTAATGGGTAATAAGTAATCAACGGTTGCTCATTACCCATTGCTCATTACTTACAAATATATGTCAAAGAGAGATTATTACGAGGTTCTTGAGGTCAGCAAATCTGCGAGTGCCGACGAAATAAAGAAAGCATACCGAAAAATGGCGATCAAATATCACCCAGATAAAAATCCGGGAGATAAGGAAGCCGAAGACAAATTTAAAGAAGCTGCTGAAGCGTACGAAGTATTAAGTGACGATAACAAAAAAGCACGTTATGACCAATACGGTCACGCCGGAGTTGGCGGAGCCGGAGGATTCGGCGGTGGCGGCTTCGGTGGTGGCATGAATATGGAAGACATCTTCAGTCAGTTCGGAGATATCTTCGGAGGCGGTGGTTTCGGAGGATTCGGCGGTGGTGGCGGCGGTCGTCAACAGGTAAAAGGTTCTAATTTAAGAATAAGAATCAAGCTGAATCTCGAAGAAATGGTCAACGGTACCCACAAGACTCTTAAAGTTAAGAAAATGAAGATGGCAGAAGGTGCCACTTCAAAAACCTGCCCTACCTGTAATGGTGCCGGTGTTCAGATGAAGGTGATGAATACCATGTTCGGACAGATGCAGACGCAGACAACTTGCGGAACTTGCCAGGGAATCGGAAAGGTTGCTGATAAAATTCCTGCAGGAGCCAACGCGCAGGGTTTAATAAAAGATGAAGAGGAAATCTCAATTAATATACCAGCTGGTGCAAGAGACGGTATCCAACTAAATGTGAGAGGGAAAGGAAATGATGCTCCATTTGGTGGAATTCCTGGAGATCTTTTGGTAATCGTAGAAGAAGAAGTAGATAAAACAATCAAGAGAGAAGGTGATAATCTTCATCAGGAATTGTACGTTTCATTTGCTGAAGCTGCTTTGGGAACAAAAAAAGAAATCCCTACTGTTGGAGGAAAGGTAAAAATTACGGTCGACCCTGGTACACAGTCCGGAAAAATCCTAAGATTGGCAGGTAAAGGTTTACCAAGCATCGACAGTTATGGAAAAGGTGACATGTTTATCCACATCAATGTATGGACGCCTCAAACGCTTAACAAAGAGCAAAGAGATTTCTTTGAAAAGCAGATGTCTAGCGGAGATATGGTGGCAGAGCCTTCAGGCAAAGAAAAAACTTTCTTCGACAAAGTCAAGGATTTATTCAACTAAAAAAAAATATAGGAGAGAGACTTGAAAAAGTCTCTTTTTTCACGTCAATATAAATATTTAATTTTATACCTTTAAGGGTAGAAACTCAATATGAACTATCAACTTCATCTTCGCACGCCGGATTCTAATGGTAATCTAGTATTCAATACAATTATTTTTGATGCTTTCAAGGTAAATATTGTAGAAAGATATTATGGTCTTGTGCCAAAATCTTGTGATGTTTTATTCAAAGTGAGAACTTTGGATGATCAACTGATCAAAAGAAAAGACGGACATGTAAAACTGAGAATTAAGGACGAAGATTACAATACTTACAAAACATTAATCAAAGTTTTTGGTACTTACGAATATAAAAATAAACTCATCAGCCGAAATGATGCACAACAGGATTTTGTACATTTTATTTTGAGAATGGTGATTATGAATTATAATTTAAATTAAATTTATCTCTTTTTCGGTAATATCAACCAATTAAATGCTTTTTTTTGCTTTACAGGCAAGCTTTTATTTTAAATTAAAGTTTGCAACGACTGCGAAATCGACGATATCAAAACCATATCAGCAAATTAAATAAATTTGCTGATATGGTTTTATTTATAAATGAGATTTGTATTTATAAGAACAAATTCTAAGAAATCTAAAAATATTGGGAACAAGTTTTAGCTCCAATGAAGATTGTCAGAAGTAATTTATAGAAGATATTTGAGTCTATTATTTAGAAAAACCAAGGCAAAACTGACAGAAATTAATATCCCTAAAAAAATATAAATTTTAAATGATTGAAGTTCTTCATAGAAATTTGACTTCATAATCAAAGGATGAACTACATAAATCGCCGTCGAAAGATTCGCTAAAATCTTTGAATTGGTTTTAACATAAATCGTTTTAAAATATAAAAAGACTGCAGGACTTACAACAAAAAGCGATAATAATATATCCGTGCTTTCTGCGCTTATGAAGTTGTAATTAAAAAATGCTTCAGCAACAACACCGATCAGCGAAAGAATCAAAATAGCCTTAAAATTTTTAAATTCAGACAATTTTGGCAAATGTTTGTTCATTAAAAAACCAATTGCCAGGAAAGGAAAACATACAAAAATGAAATTCCTGTAAAGAAGATACATATTCAGAACCGAATCCTGTTCTTTTTCAAAATAATGCAGATTTCCCAGAATTTGTATGATGTAACCGATTAGAAATAAAAAAACTGCAAGAAAAATCATTGAATGAGAACTCATTTTCCTCAGAGAAAAAAGAATAATTCCAGAAAAAAAAGTTCCAATTAAATACCATAAATGGTGATATCCGAAAATTATGGTCAATAAAATCTGATCATTATTTTTCCAATAAGAAATGTAGATTATCATCCAGATTGCATAAAGCAGAAAAGTTCTCAAAAGCCATTTTTTGAGTTTTTTTATATTATCAATATGAAAGAAATAAAATCCGGTAATGACTAAAAAAACAGGAACAGCAATTCTAAATAATCCGTTTACCAGCAAATAACTTAAGAGCGAATTTGTCTCCTTTAGAAAATTCATGTGCAGAAAAACAACAAAAAAAGCCAGTACAATTTTTAAAATATCAATCGTTAAGTTTCTGCCCATCAGTATTTTAATGAATATTTTCGGTATATTTTACAGTTTGCAAATATAAATTAAATTTAATCTTAAAAATAAAAAAATCCTGCTTCAAAAATGTGAAACAGGATCTTTTATAAATTTTAAAATTATTTTTTAGAAACTAATGAATATATTTTTTTTCCACCTGAAATTAAAAAAAATGCAATTAATCCGCCTACAATACCAAAAACAACCTGCTTTATAGTGTCGTGCCACGTTGGCAACGCATGATGAAGATAATCGATATTATGATCAAAAATTCCACCAGCAACCAAAATCAAAGCGATAGTTCCGATTATTCCCAAAGCTTTAATCACAAAGGGAAGCGCTTTTACAAGAAGATGGCCCAGTTTGCCGATTAAGCCTTTGTCATTACTTTTTTTAATCAGTTTAAAACCCGCATCATCCATTCTAACGATTAAAGCAACAATTCCGTAAACACCAACGGTAGCAATAATCGAAACGATAGAAACCGTAACAATCTCTACAAGCAAAGGATTAAACTGCGATTTTAACGCGTCATAGCCATCTTTAGCAGCGGCAAGTGCAATAATTACGATCTCCAGAGACAAAATAAAATCGGTAGTCACAGCAGATTTCACTTTCGCTTTCTCTGCAGCTTCACCATCTTCCACCACATCATCAGATTCTTCTATCACCTCATGACCCTTTTTTTCTCTATGAAATAAAAACTCCACAATTTTTTCCACTCCTTCATACGCAAGGTAAAACCCACCAATAATTAAAATAATTTTAATAGCAGGCGAATACAGCCACTCGAGTAGAAAAACGAAAGGTACGATGATCAATTTATTGACAAAAGAACCTTTCATAATTTTCATTAAGACCGGTATTTCTCTTGAAGAAAGGAAACCCGTTGCTTTCTCAGCATTTACCGCCAAATCGTCACCTAAAATTCCCGCAGTTTTCTGTGTTGCAATTTTACTCGTAACTGCAACATCATCCATCAAAGCAGCGATATCATCTAAAATTGCAAAAAATCCTGAAGCCATAATGTTTTAATATTTTTTTAATAGTCGTTAAAATCCAGACAAAAATAATGTTTTAATTTGATTTTTAAATTACATCTTGGCGGAAGACGTAATCTTAAAGGCATTTTATTTTTTTCTATATAATTTTAAATATAAAGCTAAAATACTGACAAAAATAATATACTGATCTCATTCTCAAAATAATATCTCGAAGATCATAAAAGTCATTTTATAAGAACCAAATAAAATATATTTTCTCCTTACCTTTACTTTATGAAAAAGCTGATTCTCAATTACCATTTCTTTGTTTTAGGATTAGTTGGCTTGGTATTAAATTCATGTAATTCTAAATTTCGTGTTTGGGTGGGAAAAGACAGTCAGAAAATTTATAATCTCAAATACGGGGAACACAAACGTCAGAAGATGGATGTTTTTCTCCCTGCAGAATACAAAAATGATGCACCTGTAGTTTTAATTCTTCATGGAGGAGCGTGGAAATACGGACGAAAAGAGCATATGATTAAAATCCAAAAAATGCTTTTTGAAAATAACATTCCTAGTATCAACATGAATTATCGTTTGGTTTCTAAACATTTAACTTATAAAGAACAGCTTGAAGATATTAATTCAGTGATTGAAAAGTTTAATGCTCTATCGGAAAAAGCTGAACTTTTACCTAATAATTATATTCTTCTCGGCGAAAGTGCAGGCGGACATTTAGCCTTACTTTACGGTTATCAAAATTCAGATAAAATCAAGAAAATCATTTCATTAAGTGGACCGACAGATTTTTATTCACAAGAATATCTGAATTCATTTTATTCAAAATATACTTCTGGAACGGTACAAAAAATGGTGGGGAGCAAATTTAACAGGAAGATTTTGTCTGAAGAATTTCAAAAAGCAAGTCCGATTGCTAATATAACTAATGTTCCGACGCTCTTGTTTCAGGGAAATCAGGATTTTCTGGTGAATCAGAAACAGGGATTGGCTTTAGATTCTGCATTAACCGCGATGAATATTCCTCACAAATTTATTTTTATGAAAAATACAGGTCACGCTCCCAGGTTCTTCAGTAAAAAGAAAAGAGACAGCATTATTTACCCCAATATTCTAGAATGGATAAAAAAATAACCCGCTTAGAAAAGCAGGTTATTTTGTATATTTTAAATTGATTATTTTTCTTTATCGATCAATTCGTCAAGAGTTTCATCTTCCAGTTTCGGATTTTCTTTTGGTGCTCCCAACATGAATTTAAGAACCACAGGCAGCGTGGTGATCAAAACAATTACGATGATGATATATTCTAATTTTTCTTTCAAATTAATCCCGAATTGCATTGCAAAAAGCTCATTAAGATAATGTCCTGCAAAAATCAAAAGGAATGACCATAGAACACCACCGATAACGTTGTCTCTTAGAAAATCTTTCTTATCCATCTTTACAATTCCTGCAATAATCGGCGTAAAAGTTCTTACAACAGGTAAGAATCTCGCCATTATGATTGCTAAAGCTCCGTTTTTTTCGAAAAAATCATGAGCCTGATAAAGGTATTTCTTCTTAAATAAGAATGTATCTTTTTTCTTATACAAAGCCGGCCCTGTTTTGTTTCCAAACCAGTAACCTACCTGATTACCAATAATTGCTGCAACAGCAACGGCAGAAGCAAGAATCGTAGTATCCAGAAAATCACTTCCCGTAGACCCGAAAGTCTCTTTGATGATTTCTACTGCATAGATTCCCGAAACAAACAGCAATGAGTCGCCTGGAAGGAAAAACCCGACAAACAAGCCTGTCTCTGCAAAAATGATAAACAAAATAAGCCAAAACCCACCCATTTTAATATAAAATTCGGGGTTTAATAAATCTCTCCAGCTATTGAAATCTTCCATAAGTAATGATGATGAACAAAAATAAGCTTAATAAAATTATGCTGAAAATATATTAGCATATTTTAACAGAAATGTCAACATGATATTTCTAAAGGTCAAGATCATCATCTGAAACTGCCGTCCCGTCAGCCATCAGAAAGGCTTTTAAGAAAGGCGTAAGATTTCCGTTCATTACCGCATCAACATCAGAAGTTTCGTGACCGGATCGAACGTCTTTTATCAATTTGTAAGGATGCATCACATAGTTTCTGATCTGGCTTCCCCACTCTATTTTCATCTTTCCGGCTTCAATTTCTGTTCTGGCTTTTAGACGCTCTTCCAGTTCCATTTCGTATAATCTGGACTTCAAAAGTTGCATCGCTTTTTCTTTATTCTGAAGCTGGGAACGCGATTCTGAGTTTTCAATGATAATTCCTGTTGGTGCATGACGAAGGCGAACTGCCGTTTCTACTTTGTTTACGTTTTGTCCGCCCGCTCCGGAACTCCTCATCGTTTCAAATGAAATATCAGCAGGATTAATGTTAATTTCAATCGTATCATCAACCAACGGATAAACATATACCGAAACAAAACTCGTGTGACGCTTTGCATTAGAATCAAAAGGTGAAATTCTTACCAGCCTGTGAACACCATTTTCACCTTTTAAATATCCGAAAGCAAATTCTCCTTCAATTTCCAGAGTAACCGTTTTCACGCCGGCAACTTCCCCTTCCTGATAATTGAGTTCTTTAATTTTATAGCCTTGTTTTTCTGCCCACATCGTGTACATTCTCATCAGCATGGCAGCCCAGTCGCAGCTTTCTGTTCCTCCTGCTCCTGCTGTAATTTGTAGCACTGCAGAAAGTTCGTCACCTTCATTGGAAAGCATGTTTTTAAACTCGATGTTCTCAATTTTCTCCATCAGAAGCGGAAAGCTTTCATCGAGTTCTTTTTCAGAATCCGGATCTTCTTTTGCAAATTCCAATAAAACCTGAAGATCTTCAAATTGAGTATTGATGCTCTCATAATCTTCTACCCACTTTTTCTTTGAACGGAGCTGCTTTAGGAAAACCTCAGCTGTTTTAGGATTGTCCCAAAATTCCGGAGCGGCAGTTTTTTCATCATCATTGGAGATTTCTATCTTCTTTTTATCGATTTGAAGGTATTTATGAAGGTCTTCAATTCTTGACTGAATTTCTTTTATCTGGTCGTTGTTGATCACGAATATTTCTTTTTGCAAAAATAAGATTTAAAGTTGAGAGTTTATAATTTGTATGAGTTTAGATAAAATCATCCTTTATCTTCCTCATTATGCTGAAAACCAATCTCTCGTCTCGGTTCTTCGACTATTCGGTACGTTTCAAGCTCAGTTTTTAAGGCTTTAATCCTTTGTTGAAAATCTTCAGGATTATTGGTGAGAACGTCTGCCAAAAATCTGGCGATCTGTCCAAGATATTCTTCGGTCAGTTTACTTCCTGCATCACGCAGAGCTGAATTAAGGATTTTCTGATCGATTACCAATTTTTCATCCTTCGTTTTCTGATAAAGATTTTTAATTCTTTTTTTAAGACTCTGAGTAAAATCGATAAGCATGGTATTGCTGAAAACTTTCATTTTTGATGCAATATCATTCCAGAACGGAATTTTATCGGCCTTGTTATTTTTTAAAATTTTGTATAAAAGTGAATCTTCCTCAAGACCTTTTGTCATCATGTACAAAATAATTTCTGACCTTTCTGCAGCATTGGGCGGAAACACGGGAACCAGAACATCAAATCTTCCCGGCGCCATCATTTCCTTATCTATTTCCGAAACAGATTTGGCAGAACCTACCATCAGAAGATCTTCTTTTTCAAATTTACTGATGTAATGAAGTATAATTTCCTGAGCCTCCAGATTGCACGACTCGATATTATTGTCGGCTTTTTTTTCCATCATAATTTCATCAAAATCATCCATAAAAAGCAAAACTTTATCGGCATTCATCGTTTTTACTAGGAAATCATTAAAATCTGTCTTATTTCCGTCTACGTACGAAGTCCCCAAATAATTTTTCTTTACTTCTTTAAAATTGTAATTGATAATCTCAGCAATTTTATTAGCCCAGAAAATCTTTCCGCTTCCCGGTGGTCCGTACAAAATAATTCCCGCTGGCTTATGAATTCCCCAGTCTTTAATTTGTTTTTCATTTAAAAAAGGTTCCAGAACGGTAGAAATATAGAAAAATAAATCTCGGTAACCTATAAAATCACGTTTCTGAAGACTCGTTTTATATCCGAAATAATCATAGACAAACTGATAATTGCCACCCAATTTCTGATCAATTCCATAACTAGAAATCGAAGAGCGGAAAAACCCGTTTTCAAAAATATTAGGATGTGAGTCTTTTATTGCTTTTTCTATTTTTTCTTTTGGCTGATTGATCGTTTCAGCAATATGGTCGACCGATTTGTTTTTGTCTAAATCTTTTTCATAATCCCTAAG
The DNA here is from genome assembly GCF_027945075.1 of Chryseobacterium sp. CY350. Lineage (NCBI taxonomy): Bacteria > Pseudomonadati > Bacteroidota > Flavobacteriia > Flavobacteriales > Weeksellaceae > Chryseobacterium > Chryseobacterium wangxinyae. Next base: position 3,900,945 of record NZ_CP116034.1, on the reverse strand, counting down.
AAAATCGGCATTTTCGCGTGCAAATTTTTCAAAATCTTTTTTTACCTCGAAAGTCGTTGAGATACAGTCTGACAAATCCAGATCAAAATCCTGAATAAAAAATTTAATGCTTTCCGGTGATATGTGGAGTTCCTTTGCAAGTTCTGTAAGCTTCATAAAGTATCTGTTAGTTCTATCAAATTTAATATTTTAATATTAAAAAATTATTTAATTTATGATGAAACTGTAACATTTCACGAAAAAGAGAAACTTATCTGGCATAAACAAAGTACATGGAAAAAGTTTTATCGGTCAAAAATCTGACTAAAAAATTCAGAAGAGTTGTTGTCAACAACATTTCTTTTGATGTCGAAAGAGGCAACGTCTACGGACTTCTTGGGCCAAACGGAAGCGGAAAATCAACAACTTTCGGAATGCTTCTTTCAACAATAAATCCCACAAGCGGAGACTGGTTTTGGTTTGGAAAAAAGGGAACTGATGCTGAAACATTAAAAAAAATAGGCGCCATCATCGAGCAGCCCAACTTTTATCCTTATCTAAGTGCAGAAACAAATCTTAAAATTGTTGCCGAAATAAAAGGAACTCCTTATTCAAGAATTGATGAAGTTTTAAGTACGGTCGGACTTTTAGAAAGGAAAAAAGATACTTTCAAAACTTTTTCTTTAGGAATGAAACAACGTTTGGCGATCGCATCGTCTTTGCTGAACAATCCTGAAGTTTTAATATTAGACGAACCAACGAATGGTTTAGATCCTGAAGGAATTATCCAGATCAGAGAAATTATCGGAACGATCGCAAAAAAGGGAATTACAATCATCATTGCAAGTCACCTTTTAGATGAAATTGAAAAAATATGCAGCCACGTCATTGTTTTGAAAGATGGGAATGCAATATATTCGGGTGCTGTTGACGGAATGACCAGTAATCATGGTTATTTTGAGTTGAAAGCAGACAACAACACTTTACTTTTGAGTGCTTTGGAAGAACTCCAATGGTTTACTTCTGTAAAAATTGACGGTGATATTGTGAAAGCACAGGTACGTGATGATGCTTCAATTTCTGCTTCAGGTTTAAACCAGAAACTTGCAGAAAAAAGTATTTTCTTGTCTCATTTGGCTAAGAAAAAACAATCGCTTGAAAATCAATTCCTTGAACTTGTAAAAAACACTCATTAATCATGTTGAAATTATTAAAACTAGAATATTACAAAAATCTGAATTACACTCCTTTCAAGGTTTTTACAATAATGTACTTTGTCATATTGATCGTCTTTCTCCTAATCGGTTTGGTTGATATTACTATTTTAGGAAGTTCGCTCAATTTGAAAGAGCAAGGAATGTATAATTTCCCCGAAATATGGAATTTCACAACATGGATTGTTGGTTTAATAAAAATTTTCCTCGGGTTTATTATCGTCTTTTCGATCTGTCAGGAATTTAGCAATAGAATGTTCAAACAAAATTTGATCGATGGTTTAAGCAGAGAAGAATTTATTGGTTCAAAATTAATTACAATCGGAACTTTTACTATCATTTCAACGATCATTGTATTTGTGATCACTTTATTTTTAGGATTACAATATTCTAAAACTACAGAAACAGCTCTTATCTATGAAGAAATGTTTTTTATAGGAAGCTACTTTCTTAAACTTTTTACATTCTTCTGTTTTCTGATGTTTTTATCTATTTTGTTGAGAAAATCGATGTTTGTCTTTCTCGCATTTTTTGTGATTTGGGTGGCAGAAAATATTTTCATGGCAGTTGAAAAATCATTTTCACGAGGCTTACCTGCAGAGGCAAAAGTAGAAAAATTACAAAACACGTTTATGTTCTACAATATTTTTCCGTTAGAAAGCATGTCAAATATAATTCCTAATCCTATTTTGAGATTACAAATGGCAAAATTCTTTGGGCTGAAATACGAGTTCATTTATCCAATCGACAGCTTAATCGCGTGTTTTGTTTGGTGCGCGATATTTATCATTGGTTCTTACTGGATTTTGAAGAAAAGAGACTGGTAATTTCCTAGTTACCATTTATAAATTATTCAACTACGAAAGTGATTCATTATTGAGTCACTTTTTTTATTTAAATTTAAACCAATGATTTCAGGAAAGAAAATATTCTATGTTCCGGGATTGATAAGTGCATTATTAATTCCTGTTTTGTTTTGGTATTTTGGGAACAGAAAACTAAATGAACCAATTCCAAATTTTATGGTTTTGGGTTTACCTGCAAAATACAATCCTAATATTCCTCTAAAAGAGCAATTGATGACTTTCGAGCCGTTAAGAAATTGGAAGTATCAAAAAATAATCGTTCAGCCAAATTCCGCAAAAAGTAATTCTAAATTTTATGTTTCAAAACTTAAGGAACTGCAAAAGAGAAATGAAAAAGAAACCGGAATTGAATTTATTTTAGACGATAACAATAATTATGGCGATTTTGCATCAATTTTAAATGATTTCCATATAGCTAAACAAGATACCTATGGTTTAGATTTAGATAAGAGGGGACATATTTTTGCAGCGCATTTTTACAGAGATCCAAATGCAAAAGAAATTGAATATAATTGTTTACTGTGTAATGACACGTTCTATACTGAATATAATCCAACACGATGATTTTGGATTTTTCTTACTGCAACTTCCCAAAGAAGCGTTCTACATAATCTTCGGCTTTTTAATCTTTCTAAATCTCTCCATGTTAAGCATCAAAGAACGGTTTTTAAACTAAAAAGTTGCCTTTCGACAACTTTTCAATTTATTTTTTCGCTTTTGGCGGGTTTGCATTTCTGGCTTCTTCAAAAAGTCCCGGTTCTATGTGACAGTAACCTCCAGGGTTTGCGTTCAGATAATCCTGATGATAATCTTCAGCTCTGTAGAAATTTTTTAAAGTTTCAACTTCCACTACCACGGGTTTAGAATAATTTTTAGCTAGTTTTTCGACTTCAGCTTTTACGGTTGCTTCGGTATTTTTATCTGTAAAATAAATTCCGCTACGGTAATTATCTCCCACATCATTTCCCTGTCTGTTCAAAGTTGTAGGATCAATAGATTTAAAATAAAGGTCAATCAGCAATTTCAGATCAACCTCGTCGGCGTCATATTTCACTTTTACTGTTTCTGTAAATCCTGTTGTATGACTCACCACTTCCTCATAGGTCGGATTTTTAGTTTTTCCGTTGGCATATCCAACTTCGGTTTTTACCACACCTCTCACCTGTTGAAAAAGATGTTCAGTTCCCCAAAAACATCCACCTGCAAAATAAACTTCTTTTATATTGGCTCCATCCATAACAGTCTCATTTTCTTTTTCTTTGTTAATTCCTCCTCCTTTAATTTTTTTTGAATCTCCGCAACTTGCTGCAAATACAGCAATTCCGAGAAACATTCCGAGTAATACTAAAATATTTTTCATTTTTTCTTTGTTATTCTTAATCATTTTTATTTGATGTCATTAGTTAGAGCACTTTTATTAGATGCACATTTCAAGCTAAAATTAAATTGGATTTCGTTTAATTTTCAACGATTATTTTCTTTAGTATTATATACGAAAAATCCTTGACAAAAGTTTGACTTGAAAGGTTTAAGAATATTTTTAAACATTAAGCACATTAAAATTTTAAGAATAAAATGCTTTATATTTTTTTAAGATTCACCACGGTGAATGTTTTAGCAGCATGCTTACATCTATTTTAATTGATTCTTAATCATCCTTAAAAAATTAATTTTCTTAATGGTGAGATTAAACTTTGTATTTCTTTAAAAAGTGAAACTCCTTTGTTTTACCTAAAAACAAAGATTGTTTTTGCCAAAAAATCTTAGTCTTTCTTTGCGTTTAATTAAAACAACGTCAATTTCCAGCAGCTTGCTTCAATCAATTTTAATTGATTCTTAAAATTCCTTAAAAAATTAATTTTCTTAATGGTTAAAAAGTTTAAGTTAATATAAAAATTCTAAACTTTACTCGATAATTTTCATTAAATCACAACAACTGTATTTCGCAATCACTTAAAAATATTAAATTTGCGCATCAAAAAAAAGCTAAAAGCCAAAAGCATTTAGCCAAAAGCAACAAATATGACTTCACAGGAAATAAGACAACAGTTTTTAGACTTTTTTCAATCTAAACAACACCTCATCGTTCCATCAGCGCCTATTGTGTTGAAAGATGATCCAACATTGATGTTTTCCAACTCGGGCATGACGCAGTTTAAAGATTATTTTTTAGGTTATAAAGAGCCTAAAGCCTCAAGAATTGCCGATACACAAAAATGTCTGAGAGTTTCCGGAAAGCACAACGATTTGGATGATGTAGGTCGTGATACGTATCACCACACCATGTTTGAAATGTTGGGTAACTGGTCTTTTGGTGATTATTTCAAAAAAGAAGCAATTTCTTGGGCTTGGGAATTGTTGACGGAAGTGTATGGAATCCCAAAAGAAAATCTTTATGTAACCATCTTCGAAGGTGACGCTAAAGAAAACCTTGAAAGAGATACTGAAGCTTATGATTTGTGGAAACAGTTTGTTTCGGAAGACAGAATTATCAACGGAAACAAAAAAGACAATTTCTGGGAAATGGGCGCAAGCGGGCCTTGTGGTCCTTGTTCTGAAATTCATGTAGATTTGAGAACTCCAGAAGAGAAAGCTAAAATTTCCGGTTTAGAATTGGTGAATAACGATCATCCTCAGGTTGTAGAAATCTGGAATCTCGTATTCATGCAGTTCAACAGAAAAGCTGATGGTTCTCTTGAAAATCTTCCTGCAAAACACATCGATACCGGAATGGGATTCGAGCGGCTTTGCATGGCTTTACAGCAAAAAGAATCGAATTACGATACTGATGTTTTCACTCCTTTAATTGCTAAAGTTGAAGAACTTTCAGGAAAAAAATATACAGGAATTTTAACGGACGAAAAAGACATTGCGATCCGTGTTGTGGTAGATCACATCAGAGCGGTTTCTTTTGCGATTGCAGACGGACAGTTGCCTTCCAACGGCGGTGCAGGTTATGTGATCAGAAGAATTTTAAGAAGAGGCATTTCTTACGCTTATAGATTTTTAGACAGAAAAGAACCTTTCCTTTTCGAGTTGGTCGCTGTTCTTCAAAATCAGATGGGAAAATTCTTCCCAGAGTTGGAAAAGCAAGCAAAATTAGTTACCGAGGTGATTAAAAGTGAAGAAGAATCTTTCTTAAAAACGATTGAAACCGGTTTATTAAGAGTAGAAAAATTAATTCAGCAGACGATTTCTGAAGATTCTAAAGTTTTACCAAGCGTAGAAGTTTTCGAATTATACGACACGTACGGTTTCCCAGATGATTTAACAAGAATTATTGCGGAAGAAAGAGGTTTATCAATCGACGAAGAAGGATTTAATGAAGAAAGAAAAAAGCAACAAGAACGTTCCAAGCAAGACTCAGCTTCCAAAGTATACGACTGGGTAGTTTTGGAAGAAAAACCTGAAAATTTTGTTGGTTATGATCAGACTGAATCTGAAACGTACATCACAAGATACAGAAAAGTAGAAAATAAAGACGGCGAATTTTATCAGGTCGTACTAAGCAACTCCCCTTTCTATCCTGAAGGTGGTGGACAAATCGGTGATAAAGGTGTTCTTGAAAATGCCGTTGAAAGCTTTGAAGTTCTTGAAACTAAAAAGGAAAACGGATTGATCATTTCTTTAATCAACGGACTTCCGAAAGATGCCGGAGCGGTTTTCTATGCTAAAGTTAATGCAACCGAAAGAAAAAATTCTCAGGCAAACCACTCTGTTACGCACTTATTGCACGAAGCTTTGAGAGAAGTTTTGGGAACTCACGTTGAGCAGAAAGGTTCATTCGTTGGTCCTGATTATCTGCGTTTCGACTTCTCGCATTTCAGTAAAATGACTGAAGAAGAATTGACTTTAATTGAAGAAAAAGTCAATGCGAAAATTAAAGAAAATATTGCTCTTCAGGAGTTTAGAAATATTCCGATTCAGGAGGCGATTGACAAAGGTGCAATGGCATTGTTTGGTGAAAAATACGGCGATAGCGTGAGAATGATCCAGTTTGGAAGCTCAAAAGAATTGTGCGGAGGAACTCACGTAAAACATACAAGTGAAATTGGTCATTTTAAAATCAATTCTGAAAGTTCTGCTGCTGCAGGAATCAGAAGAATTGAAGCAATTTCCGGAGACAAATCTGAAGAGTATTTTAAGAGTTTAGAAAAGCAGGTTATTGAACTTTCTCAATTGTTGAAATCTAAAGATATTGTAAAATCGATTGAGAAATTAATCGAAGAAAATTCAGCATTAAAATCTGAAGTTGAATCCCTGAAAAGAGAAAAAGCAAAAAGTGAAATCGGTGACTGGAAAACTGCTTACGAACAAAAAGGCGACAAGCTTCTTTTGGTAAAGAAAACCTCTCTGGATGCTGGTTCAGTAAAAGATATTGTCTTCCAACTGAAAAAAGAAATCCCGACTTCCATAACGATTGTTTTATCGGATTCAGATCAAAAACCGATGATCACTATTGGTGTTTCCGATGATCTGGCTGGAATTTATCAAGCTGGAGCGTTGATTAAAGATTTAGCAAAAGAAATCCAAGGCGGAGGAGGAGGAAACCCTGGCTTCGCAACAGCTGGCGGTAAAAATCTTGATGGCTTGGAAAATGCATATCAGAAGGCTTTGAATCTTTAATTAATTTCAAATAAATAGTACCGCTGTGCAGTTTATAGTAAACAATCCCTTTCAGCTCTGAAAGGGATTGTTTATTATAATGACACCTTAATCCTACCGTCACTGCCTTCGTCACTTCGAGTCGATTTTTGAAAGAAAATCGTATCGAGAAGTCTGTGATTCACGAGCGGTGCTTCGGTTCACGGGTTCTCGATACATTTTTCTGCGCTGCGCTACGAAAAGCACTCGAACTGACGGACAACTGACGTAGCCACTGACTTGGCTTATTGTATCCTGAAGGAACGCCGTCACTTCGAGTAGATTTTTAAAGAAAATCGTATCGAGAAGCCTGCGGATCGCGGGTTGTCTTCTGTTCACGGGTTCTTGATACATTTTTCTACGCTACGAAAAACACTCGAACTGACGGACGACTGACAAAGCAAATTGCTTTAGTAACTTGTAAACACAGCGTCACTTCGAGTAGATTTTGACAAAAATCGTATCGAGAATTGTGTGATTGATGGGTTGTGCTTCCGTTCACGAGTTCTCGATACATCCCGATTTCATCGGGACACTCGAACTGACGAGTAATCGAAAAGAGTGAATCAGATAGATATCACTTGTCAAAACTTCTTTTTTGCCAGATTAGGAAGGTCTTCATATCTTCCTTCAATTAATGCCAACTTCTTTGCCTGAGACCATTTCTTAATCTTTTTCTCAAAAACAATTGCTTGCTCGATGTCCATAAACTGGCAGAAATAGACTAATTGTAAAGGTCGTCTTGAGAAAGTATAAGAACCGAAGTGTTTTCCGTCTTGATGTTCGTCAAAACGTTTGTAAACATTTTCGGTTATACCTTTGTAATAAGTATCGTCAGAACACAGAAGGATGTAGACAAATGAGGTTTGCATGATTAATTGTATTAAAAAGTATTGATTCGATGGACCGTCACTTCGAGTAGGTTTTTGTGAAAATCGTATCGAGAAGCCTGCGGATAGCGGGTTGTCTTCGGTTCATGGGTTCTCGATACATTTTTCTACGCTGCGCTGCGAAAAACACTCGAACTGACGGTCAACTGACGGTAAAAATCATGTAAAGATTGAACCCGACGTCACTTCGAGTAGGTTTTTGAAAAAAAGCCGTATCGAGAAGCCGGTGGATCGCGGGTTGTATTCGGTTCACGGGTTCTCGATACATTTTTCTATGCTGCGCTGCGAAAAACACTCGAACTGACGGAGCGACTGACGGTAAAAATCATGTAAAGATTGAACCCGACGTCACTTCGAGTGGATTTTTGAAAAAAAGCCGTATCGAGAAGTCTGTGATTCACGAGCGATGCTTCGGTTCACGGGTTCTCGATACATTTTTCTACGCCACGCTGCGAAAAACACTCGAACTGACGGAGCGACTGACGGTAAAAATCATGTAAAGATTGAACCCGACGTCACTTCGAGTAGGTTTTTGTGAAAATCGTATCAAGAAGCCTGCGGGTCGCGGGTTGTCTTCCGTTCACGGGTTCTCGATACATTTTTCTACGCTACGCTGCGAAAAACACTCGAACTGACGGAGCGACTGACGGTAAAAATCATGTAAAGATTGAACCCGACGTCACTTCGAGTGGATTTTTGAAAAAAATCGTATCGAGAAGCCTGCGGATCGCGGGTTGTCTTCTGTTCACGGGTTCTCGATACATCCCGATTTCATCGGGACACTCGAACTGACGGAGCGACTGACGATGCGACTGACTTGGCTTATTTTGTCCTGTAGGAACGCCGTCACTTCGCGTAGGTTTTTGAAAAAAATCGTATCGAGAAGCCCGCAGAGTATAAGTCGTCATTGGTTTACAGATTACGAGTCGTCTTCGGTTCACGGGTTCTCGATACATCCCGATTTCATCGGGATACTCGAACTGACGAACGGCTGACGGGGGGCGACTTGTTTACACCGGATCTGTAGGTGGCATTTCCGGCAGTCCGCTTGGGGTGTCGTAGATGATATAGTCGTTGTATTTGGCTTCGTTGGTCTCGTAGAAAATATCCTTGCCGGTGCCTGCGTATTTGGTGAGCAGTTGGTAGAGTTTGTTGAGGGCTTCAATACGGCCTTCTGCGGCGACATCACGGTCGGAAACACCTTGCGCCTGCGCGTCAATGGCAACATCCAGAGCTTCACGCTGTGTGATCAGGGTATTAATTTTATCGAAGGTAAGACCTTCGTCAGCAAGTTGGGGAAGATATTTCTCTACCGTCACGCTCATCATTTTGGCAATGCGCACCACTTCGGCATCGCTGAGCTGACTGATTCCTGCATTGCCGAATTCCTTGTATTTGGCACTGTAGAGTCCGAAAACATTTTCTGCCATCTTAAAAATACTGCGCATCGATTTTTCCAGAGCTTTTCTGGCGGCATCTTTTTGTTCGGTGAGATCCATTTTGATAGCTTCAAGCTGTTCATCGCTTGGAAAACTTTCTGCCGTGTCCCGTGCTGCCGTCAGTTCGGTCTTTTTTGCGGCGTTGTATCCACGGTCTGTAAATTCAGTGCTATCTCTGTCGATTAAAGCAATCAGTTCATCTGCCTTTTGTTTCAGTACAGAGTCTGCCAGTTTAAAATCACGTGTTACCTGTTCTTTTTTCATAATAAAATAATTTTTGTTCTTAGAAAATGTGTTTGTAGACTATAGTATTTTGTCTGTTGAATCTATTTATTTCTCCGAAACGATTGTAAAGTGTTGAAATATAACAAATTGTACTTGATTGCCTCTTCGGAGTGGTTGATTGCTTCTTCGTAATGATTGATTCGCTCTTCGCAACGGTTGATTGACTCTTCATAGTGGTTGGTTGCCTTTACGGGGCAGTTGAAAGCCGTTACGAAGTGGCTGATTACCTCAACGGAATGTCTGAATGCCCTTTCGAAAGGATTTAAGCGCTCTTCAGACTGCCTGAACAAACCAACGGAACGGTTTACCGTTTTTTGTGATGAGCAATGAGTTGGAAAGTATTGAGTTGGATTCTGGAACCGGGAGTGTCGGAAGCCTGTGCATAAACTGCTGGAATATTTTTATAGATCATCATTTTGTTTTTTGTTGTTCTTAAAACAAATATAAAAATATTTTTGAATAGTATGGGATTGGGATGTTGTTTTTTTTAATGGGGTACTTAGCGAAAGAGAGAGGTTTAATTTCGGAAGATCTTTTTTCAAGAATCATTATGGAGAAGCTAGTATTAGAGGGATTCTTCTGAAATGAAATTTATTTCAAATAATTTCGATGTCCTTTAAAGTCTCTTACACAAACTCTTATATTTGTAGAAGAAAACTAAAAAATGAAATACGATTTATTACTTCAAGAAAAATTAAATAACAAAATTGTACAACGTTATCATTTGTTTGGCGATGAAAAACCTATAACACACCTTCCCAACATAAAAAATATTAACATTTTTGTAGGTGCAAATAATAGTGGTAAGAGTTGGATGATGCGACATTTGATGCAGATTGAAAACTATAACAAGGTTGACTATGAAGACTTAATTATATGGATAAATGATTTCAACCTTAATAGTTATGCCAATTTATCCACAGGGCAAAAACCAGGTACTTGGCACTCAGATGGTAATGCTCCAAATATTAATATTAATAAATTTACAGATTTAACACTGGAAGAGGTTGAAAAAAGAAATCAAGATAATATAGTAAATATAAACAATCTTTTACGTTACTCACATTGGGAGAGATTTGATACCAGAATTGAAAAAACTGAAATAGATTCATTAAAAGAAGCAGCTGAAAATATCAAGAAAATCTTATCCAATTTAGTAGAAAGTAAAAGTCCCAATAAAATCTATATTCCTACACTTCGTACGGCTCATTCTTTATATGACGATTCTCATAATAAAATTGAAAATGATATTTTCCAATTTACGTTATCATATAACTATAAAGAAAGTATTCAAAATATTCCCGAATTAGAAATTTTTACGGGATTAACTCTTTATCAAGAAATATTAAAAGCCAGAAATAGTGAAAAAACCATCCGGGATCTTTTTGAAAGTTTTGAAAGATTTCTAAGCGAAAGTTTTTATGAAGGAAAAAATGTAGATATTGTTGCTAAATTTGAAAAAGGTACAAGTAATCAAGAAGAAAATATTATCATTCATATTGAGGGAGAAAATGAAACAAGAAAACTTTACGATTTAGGTGATGGTATACAAGCTATTATTATTTTGATGTATAAAATTTTCATGGCAGAAGACAAAACAGTTATTTTTATAGATGAACCAGAACTTAATCTCCACCCAGGAATGCAACGATTATTTTTTGAACAGATTACTTATAATCCAGATATTACAAAAAAGAACCTTACGTTTTACATAACTACACATTCTAATCACTTGTTGGATTTAACTCTCGAAAGTAATGATGTTTCTATATATTCCTTTTCACCACTATTAGATAAAGACAGAAATAAAAAATTTATTATTAATAATGTAAATGCTGGAAACAATGATCTTTTAAGAGAACTTGGTGTAAATAATTCGTCTGTTTTTCTCGCCAATTGCAGTATTTGGGTAGAGGGAATTTCAGATAGAAACTACATTAAAGCCTTTCTTTGGGCTTATTGCAAAGCAAATGATCATAATTATCCAAAAGAAGATATTGATTTTGCTTTTTTTGAATATGCAGGTGGTAATATTATACATTATTTATTTGATGAAAAGTTTAATAATGAAGAAGAGACTCGTTTTTTAGATGAGATTAATACTTTGGCTCTAAATAATCGAATTTTTCTTTTCGCAGATTCCGACATGTCTGACCAAAATCAAGATTCTGAAAAGTATAACCGTTTAAAAAATTTAGAAAGTAAATTTGGAAGTGCTAATTTAAAAGGTAGAATAATTTGGGGATTCAGAGAATCTGAAAATCTTTTATCAAAAGATATATGGAAAAAAATATTATTAGAATTTTGTAATAAGAAACTAATAAAAAATAAAGAAAAAGAAATTTTAGACGCAATAGAATCAGAAATTGATAATTTAACATTGGATAAAACAGAATATATCGGTATTTTGTTAAAAACAAAAATTCCTGAACTAAATATAATATGGAAGGAAGATTCCGCTAGTAATCCCCAAACATTCAGAGATAAAGCAGAGTTGAGCAGAATCATTTTACAAAAAACTATGGAAGAAAAAATTACTTGGGATGATTTTAAGCAGATTCAAGAGGTGGAGTTACTGACTGAACAAATTTTCACTTTTATTAAGGAAAAAGGTAAAAATCAAAATATACACAATGAAGTCTAATTATCTTCTCGATACAAAATTTTTCTTTAAAAAATTTCTACTCGAACTGACGGAGGGCGAATATTTAGGAATTGTGTAATACTACAAATGCTCAAAATCTTAAAGAAATCTCCATTAATCCTCACCACGAGAATTTAAAAACCTCACAATCTGCTGTAACAGTTTATAGCAATGCAACACTACTCTATCATTAAAATTTTCGGATTATGATTTTTTGTTGTGCAATTTTTTATCACAAGGTTCGTAAAGTTTTTACTACTATTTATTTTTAAGATATGCCAAGGCGTAACCTTAACAGAGAAATACAGTACACTTTAATTGTTTTTAGTATCGATCTTTATTTATTATCCTAAAATCAACCTTCGTTTTGTCATTCGGTAGGAATATCAGAACACTACAAATGACATAATTTAGATTCCTAAGGCATGACAAGCATAGTGTAGAAAGTAATATATTACTAATTAAAAATATTTAGAAAAATGTTAAACAAAAGTCGAATGGTTTCTGTTTTGTTATTATCTTTTCCTAAAATATTTTTATATGAAAAAACTACTTTTAATTGTAATGGCCTCGCTGCTGTTAATGTCTTGTAAGAACGACAAAGACAAGACTCAGGATTTTGTTGATATGTACAACCGTTCTTCGGGAATGATCGTCAATAACAAGATCAAATCAACCAAAGCCACAACGTCAAATCCCGATCAGGTCGATATTTCCGTAGAAACCGAGTACGAAGGCAGCGGTATGGAAAGCGATCTTGTAACAAGTGCCCTACCCGATCTTATCGGACAGGCAATCAGAAGTGAAAAACTGGGGAAAGAACTTTTTGACAGAGGAGTAAAATTTAATCTTAAAGTATATGGCTTAAATTCTAAAGTAATTTTAGATAAAACCATCGACAACAAAAATCTGCCAAAAGACGTTGATTTTAAATCAATTGCTGCAGGGGAAAAACCTTCCAACCAGCAACTGAACAGCATTCTTGAATCATTTAACAAAAATCTTCCGATTGAAGATCCTTCTACAGGAACTAAAATCACAAGCATAAAAGCAGATGCAGAAAATAATCTGGTATATACTTGCGAAGTACCAGACAGTTTCAAAACAGCGCTGGCAATCCCGGGAACAGAAGAAGCAATGAAAGAAGCAATGCTGAAATCCGGACAGATCAAGCAGGTGTTTTCTCAGACCTCCGTTTTGGGGATCAATCATATTAAATATCTTTATACCGATAAAAGCGGTAAAGTGCTGAAAGAAATTACGATAACTAAAGAAGAAGCAATGTAAGACCGCTTTTCTCTTAAAAACATAAGAATCCCGAACTTTTCGGGATTTTTTTATTTTGACCGATTCTAATTATTGAAGTTGCCGTAACAGTAGAGACTGAATTGCGTACTAAAGTTAATTTTTTTGTGTTCCCGCCGTAAACTTAAGTTCATACTAGACTCATAGTTTTGTCACAACCTAAAACTATAGAAAGTATTATGAAAATTTCTCACTCTCTTGCTGCATTATTTTTATCAGCAGCGGTATTTCACAGTTGCAACGACGACAAAGACAATGCAGAAGATCCTGTAAACGAAAATATTAAACTTGAAAATTTATCAAAAGAACCTGCTTTCGCATTCGGAATGCCCGGTTTTGAAGATATGAAAATTACGACTTTAATTTCAAGTTCAGATGTACTTGCGGGAAGTCCGAATTTTGTATTTGCAGGTCAGCCGGACGGAATGGGAATTATGAAAGATCCTGCTTCAGACGGGTATTTAATGATTACGAATCATGAGATCACCCAGTCGGTTTCAAGAGTTTATTTAGATAAGACATTCAAGCCTGTAAAAGGAGAATATATTCTCAACGGAATCGGAGGAATGACGAGATTGTGTTCTGCTACTTTGGCAACGCCTCAGGAACATGGTTTCAGTGCTTTCTTAACGGCCGGAGAATCTGGTGAAGAAAGTATGGTTCACGCAATTAATCCTATGGCTGCAGCCGCGCAGGCTTCTGACCAAACCAGAGTGAAACCAGCATTGGGAAAAGCTTCTATGGAAAATGCGGTTCCGCTCCCTAAGGATATTTCAAACGGAAAATCTTATATTTTGATCGGTGAAGATCAATCTTACTCTACTTCGCATCAGTCTGCAGGGCAATTGATTATGTACGTTGCCAACACGCCGGGAGATCTTGATAACGGAAAACTGTATTCTTTAAAAAGAACCAACAACAATACTACAGAAACCAACATGACCAAAGGTTCTCAGTATGATGTAGAATTTGTGGAAATCACCAATGCTAAAAATCTTACAGGAGCTCAAATCAATCAGAAAAATTTAGATATCAATGCGATTCGTTTTTCTAGAGTTGAAGATGTAGATTACAGAAAAGGTGCAGGAAAAGGAAGAGAAATTTACTTCACAGCAACCGGAGAATCTTCAGACGGCGTGAACCCAAAACCGGGATTAACGATGTGGGGAAGAGTGTACAAATTGGTTTTAAATGAAAGCAATATGTTAACAGGAAAACTTGAAGTTGTAGCGGAAGGTGATTCAAACCCTGGAAACAACCTGATCAATCCTGACAATCTTTGTGTGACAGAAAATTACGTATACATTCAGGAAGATGGAGATTCTTATTATACGGCTGCAAATCACGATTCTTACATCTGGCAATTAAATATCAGCAGCAAGCAGTACAAACCGTGGTTAAACATGAAGCACAACAGAAATGATGCAGCGTGGCAAACGGCATACAATCAATCTGGAAATTTAAATAAATTCGGATCTTGGGAATACGGAGCAATGATTGATGTTTCAGATATCATCGGTGTTCCAAACACTTTTGCGGTGAACATTCACTCTCATACATGGCAGAAAGATTCATTCAAAAATGCTGACGGCGCAGGAGTAAATACCAATAAAGAAGGCGGACAGATCATCCTGATCAGAAATGTTCAAAAATAATTTTTATAACCATTAATTAAGCAAAGTATCAGTAGAGTTTTCTCTATTGATGCTTTTTTATAAGCAATGAAATTTATTCTTAAATATCCTCTCGCTGTATTTCTTATTCTCACTTTTGTTTTTTTTGGAATTTTGCAGTGCCAAACCGATCAAAAACCGATCGTTAACGACCTCACTGATGTTAAAAAAGAAATATTTAAAAATAATACTGAATTTCTAAGACAGACCAAAGAAATGATGTCGTTGGTTTCAAAAGATGCTGATAATAAAGTACTGCAGGAGAAATTTCAGCAACTCAGAAAAACCTACAAAAAAATGGAATGGGCGGTAGAATATTTTCTGCCAAATACAGCCAGATTCATGAATGGCCCGGCTCTTCCCGAAATTGAAATGGAAGAACATACAGAAATTGAGCCCGAAGGTCTTCAGGTGATTGAGGAAATGATTTATCCATATGAAAAACAAAATAAGGACGAACTGACCAGAATTCTAAAAAAACTCACCAACAAAAGCAACACGATAAAAGCTAATTTTCTGGTAATTACAATCAGCAAAGATCAGGTTTTTGATGCGTTGAGACAGCAGATTTTTAGGATTTCCAGTTTGGGAATTGCAGGTTTTGACACTCCGATTTCTGGAACATTTTTAGAGGAAATACCTTTTGCACTAGATGGCGTAAAGAAGACTTTAGAACAAATTTCAACAGAAAATTCTCAACAGAAATCTTTAAAACAAATTGTAAGCGAAATTGCTAAAGCCAATGGAATTTTAAAGAAAAACTCAAATAAGAACACATTTAACTATATCGATTTTATTCCCAATCATTTAAATAAAATATCATCTCTGCTTCTTCAGTTTAAAAAGGAAGAAAATATTCCGGATGTTAATGTGACATCGGCTTTAAACAGAAATGCATCAACTTTCTATTCCAAAAACGCTTTCAATCCCAACGCTTTTGTGCCAGGGAAAGAATTTGAGATGTCACCGGAAAAAGTAACCCTCGGAAAACAGCTTTTCAGTGACAAAATACTTTCTAACAACAACTCAAGAAGCTGTGCAACCTGTCATATTGCAGTAAAAGCATTTACAGACGGTTTAGAAAAATCGATGTCACTGGATAATGTGGCATTGCCAAGAAATACGCCATCACTTAACTATTCCGCTTTTCAGCACGGACAGTTTTGGGACATGAGAAAAGATGATCTCGAAGGCCAAAGTTCTGATGTAATCACTAACAAAGAAGAAATGCACGGCGATATGAATATGATTATTGCTAAAATCAACAAAGACAATCAGTACCAAAAAGATTTCGCGAAAATTTTTAAAACAAAAAAGGCCGAAGTTTGGCAGCTACAGAATGTTCTGGCAAGTTACATTCGTTCGTTGGCTACTTTTTCTTCAGATTTTGACGACTACATGCGCGGAAACGATTCTGCCATGACCGCAAAACAGAAAAAAGGATTTAATCTTTTTGTTGGAAAAGCGCAGTGTGCGATCTGTCATTTTGTTCCCTTATTTAACGGAACTGTTCCTCCCACTTACAATAAAACCGAACAGGAAGTTTTAGGAGTTGCCGAAAATGCTTCAAACAGAAAGATCGACCGCGATTTAGGCAGAGGAAAATTCCATGAGACAGTGGCGTTTCTTCAGAACTCATTTAAAACTCCAACGCTAAGAAATATCAGCAAAACGGCTCCTTATATGCATAATGGCGGTTATAAAACATTAAAAGAAGTGATGAATTTCTACAATAAAGGTGGCGGAAAAGGTTTGGGATTAGCAGTTGAAAATCAAACACTTTCAGATTCACAATTAAATTTAACCGAAAAAGAAATTGATGAGATTATTGATTTTATGAGTGCATTAAATGATAAATAAAATTCATTTTAACCGAAAAAGCTTCAAAAGAAATAATTATAAAAATTAATAAAAATAGAATTACAAAAGCACACAAATTCTAGAACGTTGATTTTCTCATGGTTCTAGAATTTGAACAGCTGATATCAAAATAAAATCTTTTCTTTCATTTGCAGATAAGAATTTTTTATATGATTTTTTACAGTCAAATTGAATCGCAAAACTTCGTTTTAAAACTTTCTTACCCAAAGAAATATCAGTAATTTTGTGGTAGATTATTTTTGATGAAAAAGGGCTTTATTTTTTTATTTCTGTGGATGTTTGTTTTTGGTTTTTCGCAATCAAAACTCACAGTAATTAATGAAGCTAAAGGAACTCCTATTCCCAGTGCGGTTATTTCCTGCAACGGTTATATTCTCGGAAAAACTGACGCCAACGGATTGTTTGAATTTAAATCTAAATGCAAAAGTATACAGATAACGGCCGATAATTATTTTAGAGAAAGTGCGCTGGTAGAAGATGAAATGATTGTCACGCTTATTAACACTTCATCAAAAACGCAGTCTATTGAAACTGTAATTTTAGAAGATAAAAGTGATCCCAGAGCTTTAGAGATTCTTCGAAAAGTTGATGAGCTATTTAAGAGCAATTCGCCAAAAAGCCTCGATTCTTATACCTACAAATCTTACGAAAAAATATCTTTAGACATTGATCAGGACAGTATTTCTGAGTTTAATGAAGTTTTTAACGACAATTTTAATCTTTTTAAAAAACAGAAGGAGAAAGACAGCATCAGTGATGTTTCTGCAAGAAGAATTTTCGCTAAAAGTAAATTATTTCTCTGGGAAAGAGCTCAGGAATATTTGTATTCTAAAAAATTTGGTGAAAAAGTAAACATTCTTGATAACCGAATTTCCGGATTGAAGCAACCCATCTACGAACTGATTGCCTTACAGGGAAACAGAGACAAAATTCCAAATCAGATCAAACCGGAAAACCGCGGTCTGTACAGATTTTACCTTACCGACTCTATCAAAATTGACGGCAGAGAAAATTATGTGATCCGTTTTCGTGAAGCGAGCTACAAGAAGTCTGTTAAAAGAAGGAAATTCAGCGGATATCTTTATATTGACACGGAAACTTTTGGTATAAAAAAGATTGAAAGCATCAGCAAAGATAAGAATGAAGGAAACATTGCAAGCACCTGGATTTTATTTAATAACAAATGGTTTCTGGCTGAAGAAAATGTAAAGCTGAGAATGAGCAGAATGAAGATGAACAATCCTGAAAAGACAGACGACGACGAGGAAAATCATTCAAGAAAAAATAAAAAAAGCTTCGGAACTTATGCCTATCTAAGTTCAAAATACTTTGACTACAAATCGCCGTCTGAGGAAGATCCAAAAGAATTTAGAGGATATACTTTTACCGTTAAAAATGCTGACGGTAAAACATTAGAAAAATACCGCACCGAGCCACTTTCTGAGAGAGAAAAAAACACCTATTTCGTCATCGACAGTTTAGGCAAAAAATATAATGTAGACCGCAAAGCCAGAATTTTAACAGGATTGATAAACGGACAGGTACGTGCAGGTATTTTTGATTTTGATATTGGCGAAATTATAAATTACAACCTATATGAAGGTTTTAGATTCGGCTTGAAAGCAAAACTGAATGAAAATTTCAACCCTTATTTTTCACCAGATTATTATTTTGCTTATGGCCTTGATGATGAGAAATTCAAATACGGAATTGGTCTTGACATTAAAACGACACTCGATAAAAACTCGTTTTTCCGCGCAGAATATTATGACGACGTAAACTCTTCCGGAGAATTTTACAGACGGCTCTGGACTTTCAGAATGCGAATGATGAACTACGGAAATAACATCAACAACGACAAATATTACCAATATAAAGGTGCTTCTGTATCGTATCTTAACGATGTGAGCAACGGTTTGACTTTAGCTTTTGCGGCACGAAGAAATACAGAAGAAGCAAAATTCGACTACAGTTTCAGAAACAGCGGAGCAGCTTTCGAAAATTTCAACACATTGGTAACATTAAAATACTCTCCGAATTCTACCAACATCATGACGCCGCAGGGAAAATCGCTGATTGATCAGAAATATCCTGAGCTTTATTTTAATTTTGAACAAAGTTTCAAAGCTTTGGGCGGAGACTTTAATTATACTCGTTTTGATGCTTTATTTGTGCAGAATTTCAAAACCGGTTTGGGAACAACGGGATTACGATTATATGGAGGATTGGTTTTAGGTGAAGCGCCGATCTGGAAGCATTTTACAATGAATGGCCTCGCATCGCCAAGTCGCGATATTAATTTTAACCTGACTTCATATTTAGGATTTGCAACTCTGGAAGGCGGAAAATTTTACAACGACAGATTTGTGGCTTATTATGTAACCCATAAACTTCCCTGGTATTTTAAAAGTATCGGACAGAATATTTCGAGCTTCGATTTTGTTTTGAGAGGAACGATTGGTGATATGAAACATCCTGAATATCATGATTTCAGATTTCGAAAGCTTGATCATCTGTATCAGGAAGTTGGTGTAGAATGGAACAATTTCCTTTCATCATATTTTAATCTGGGAATTTTTTACAGAGTCGGATATTATACAACATATAGTTTTAAACAGAATTTTGCCTTTCAGTTTAAATTAAAACTCTTGGAATTTTAAAATAAATGATTGGTAAAGTTTAATAATTAATGAAAAAGAAATCAATGAAAAAAATAGAAATAAAAGCAGAACAGTTTTTTGAATTATTAAAATTAAAAGACACTTCGATGTGGGCAATTTTTTCTCAAATGATCGACGGCGAAGAAAAAGAAATGATCTTCTTAGACAATGAAGAAAAGATTCTATTCAATTATATTCTGCCCAGCAATCAGGAAAAACTGGAAGAAGACAGAATAAAATTCTCTAAAGAATTTGCAGAAAAACAATCTCATCTGAACTGATATACGTATTACTTTAAGAATCGTTAACAGTTGCGGCACTTTATTTGCCATAGCTGATTCGGTTTATATCTTGAGATCGTTTTCTTTAAAACAGTGAAGGAAATCTGATTATAAACTAATTAACAAACTATTAGTCGGAAAATCCTTTATGAAAAAAATGTATATTCTGCTGTTGTCGTTCGCTTACATCAGCATTTTTTCACAGTCAAAAATTATCGTCAAAAATTCTGGCGATCAGCTACCAATTCCCAATGCAACGATTCTGTGTAACGACAAAGCGATTGGTAAAACCGACGCTTCGGGTACTCTAACTTTTAAAACAAAATGTAAAAAAGTAGAAGTTTCTGCAAGAGGTTATTATGAAGATGATGCAGTTGTAGATAAAGTGATGGAAGTCTTTTTGAGCAAGACCGATCCTAAAATGAAGAACATCCAGACTGTCATTCTAGAAGATAAAAGTGATCCGAGGGCATTGGAAATCCTAAAGAAAATCAATGAAAATTACAAACAGAATTCTCCGCTAAGCTTAGATTCTTATTCATTTAAATCTTACGAAAAAATCTCACTGGATTTTGATGAAGACAGCATTAAGGCATACAATAATTACATCGCAAACCGAATAGATTCTCTCAAAAGACTTCCGCAACAGCCTATGAAAGCGCAGGAAAAAAAAGATTCTCTGGAATCTGTGGGTCTTATGAAACTTGTTGGTAAAAGTAAAATGTTTTTGTGGGAAAGAGCATCGCAAAGTTTATATTCAAAAAAATATGGTGAGAAAACCAATATATTAGATAATAAAATTGCTGGTTTAAAAGAGCCTATTTATGAATTGATGGCTTTCCGTTCTAACAGAAATGTAATTCCGAAAGAAATAAAAGAAGAAAACAGAAATCTATACCGATTTTTCCTGACCGATTCTATTGAGATCGACGGACGAGAAAATTACGTCATCCGATTCCGTCAGGTTGATTACAAACAAGCTGTAAATCGCAGAAAATTCAATGGCTATCTTTATGTAGACAAAGAAAGCTATGCACTGAAAAAAATTGAAAGCAACAGCAAGATCAGAAGCGAAGGAAGCATTACAAGCATTTGGAAACCGATCGAAAACAAATGGTTTTTGGTAAAAGAAAATTACAAACTGAAGATGGGTTCCACTTCTTTTGACACTGACGAAAAATCTGACAAAAACAAAACCAAAGAAGAAAAGGAAGCAGAAAATAGTGCCAGAAAGAAATTTGGAAGTTATGCCTTTGCCACCGCAGATTACTTCGATTTTAAAACACCTATTGAAGAAAAGCCTCAGGATTTTAAAGGCTATACAATTGATGTGAAAAACTCTGATGGAAGTCTTATCGAGCAATACCGTACCGAAAACCTCACTGATCGTGAAGTAACTACTTACTCTAAAATAGACAGTCTGAGCAGTAAATATAAATTAGATCAAAAAGCAAAAGCTTTAACAGGTTTACTGAAAGGAAAGATTCGCGTGGGAATTGTTGATTTTGATCTGGCAAGATTAATAGGCTACAATAAATACGAGCATTTCCGTTTTGGAGCGGGTGCCAAACTGAATGAAAAGTTCAATAAATACATCTCTCCTGATGCTTATTTTGCCTACGGAATTTATGACAAAGAATTTAAATATGGCGCCGGAGTTGATATTCGAACCACTTTAAATAAAAATTCATTTTTCCGTGTTGAATATTTTAATGATGTGATGGCTGCAGGTCGTTTTTCTGAGAATTTGTGGAATTTCAGGATGAAAATTATGAATTCCGGAGTTGCTCTGAACAATGGAGTTTTCTATGGTTACGAAGGTTTCAAAGTTAGTTATGAAAACGATATTACCAATGGTTTAACAGTAAATGTTTCTGCCAAAAAGACTCAGGAAGAATCTAAATTTAATTACAATTTTAAAGGTTTGGGAAATCAGTTTGACATTGCTTCCTCAACGATTACGTTGAAATATTCTCCCAATTCTAAAAACATTATGACGCCGACGGGAAAATACACCTATGAGCAAAATCTTCCGGAAGTATATTTAAATTATGAACAGGGCTTTAAAACATTAGACGGAGATTTTAATTTCAGCAGATTTGATGCGCTTTTCGTTCATAATTTTAAAACTAAATTAGGTGTTACAGGGATAAGAGCTTACGGTGGAATAATCACCGGTGACGCACCGATCTGGAAAAATTTTACAATGAATGGATTAGGAAACGGACATGGCGGACTGAATTTTAACCTGACTTCTTATCTTGGTTTCGCAACAATGGAAGGTGGGAAATACTATAATGATAAATTTGTTGGCGCTTATTTGACGCACAGAATTCCGTGGTATTTCAAGAGTTTCGGGAAAAACGTTTCAAGCTTTGACTTTATTTACAGAGGAACGATCGGCGATATGAAAAATAAAGAATTCCATCAGTTTGAGTTTGAAAAATTAGATCATCTTTACAATGAAGTCGGTCTGGAATGGAATAATTTCCTTTCTTCACAGTTTAATTTAGGCTTTTTCTACAGAGTCGGACATTACAATACGCCGAAATTCAAAGATAATTTTGCTATACAGTTTAAACTGAAATTGTTAGGATTTTAAATAGTGATAATAAACACTTACAATTCGACAAAATAATTATTTAAAAAAAACTAGCCTCTCAAGATTTTGATTTTGAGAGGCTTTTATTTTGTCAAATTCTAATTGTTTAAAAACTTGTCTATTGTTTTTTTTGCTGCAGCAACATCGTGCACACGCAAAATTTTTGCGCCTTGCTTTAAAACTTTGATATGAAGTTTCTGTGTTTCTTCATCAATGTCTAAAGCAGATTTCCCTAAAGGTTTATAAATAAAAGATTTCCTCGAAATACCAATCAGCAGCGGAAAATTTCCAAAATCAAAAAACTCAACCTCATCAATCATTTTCATCTGATCATCCACTGTTTTTCCAAAACCAAAACCAGGGTCGAGAATAATGTCTTTAATGCCTTTTTTAAGCAATTCATCCGTTTTTTTAGAAAAATACTGATTGACCGACAAGGTAATGTCTGCAAAAGATGCTTTCTCATGCATCGTGTTGTACGTTGAATTCACATGCATTAAAATGTAAGGCAATTTTGTTTCTGCAACGGCATCAAACATCTTTTCGTCAAATTGTCCGCCTGAGATATCATTCACCAGATCAATTCCTTCATTAAAACCAAATTCCACTGTTTTGGCAAAAAAAGTATCCAGCGATATCAAAATTTCAGGAAATTCTTTTTTTATGGCTGATATTGTATTTCCTAATCTTCTTACCTCTTCTTCACTGCTCAGGAATTCGGCTTTTGGTCTTGTAGATTGCGGACCGATATCAATGATCGCTGCACCATCATTGATGAGCTTTTCGGCATGTTCAAGCGCAGATTTAGGATTATTAAATTTCCCGCCATCAGAAAAAGAATCTGGGGTAAGATTTAAAATTCCCATTACTTTTGGCAAACTTAAATCAAGCAGAGTTCCGTTACAGTTTATTGAGTAGAACTGCTGGAGCTTAGAAATATTTGCTGGCGAAAGATTTACAGTATTTTCAGACATTCAGATTCATCGAATTTATTGCTGCAAAAATAAACTAAAACTTTAAAAATTTAATAGAATTAATTAGCTGAATAATTAAATAGAAACTCTTCCGACGGTACATTCTCCGCTTCTCAAAAACCGAATCCGAAAAACAAAATTTTGTATATTTGGGCTATTAAGAAAATTTATGCTAAAAACTTCATTACAGTTTGACAAAGTGCTTAAGGATTGCCGCGATCTTTTCAGTAAAAAATTACAGGATTATGGTGCAGCCTGGAGAGTTTTGCGACCAAGCTCAATTACTGATCAGATTTACATTAAAGTCAACAGAATCCGCACGTTACAGATGACAGATGTGAAGATGATTGATGAAAGTGAAGAAAGTGAATTTGTAGCGGTAGTCAATTATTCTATCATCGGTTTAATTCAACTCGAAAAGGGTTTTTCAAACGATTTTAATGAAGATAAAGAAGAAGTTTTAAAACTTTACGACAAATATGCACAAGAGGCTAAATCGCTAATGGAAAGAAAAAACCATGATTATGGTGAAGCCTGGAGAGATATGAGAATCTCATCAATTACCGATCTTATTTATCAGAAAGTTCTTAGAACCAAACAAATAGAAGATAATCAAGGCGTTACCATCGTTTCAGAAGGTCTGGATGCCAATTATTTTGACATGCTGAATTATGCCGTGTTTTGTCTGATTAAATTTTCTGAGAAAGAAAATAATTTAGAAAATCAAATTATATAATATGATAAAAGGTTTATTACGTTGCGTTGTCGCTATCATTTTCATCCTTTCAGGATTTGTAAAAGCGGTTGATTTAGTAGGATTTTCTTTTAAAATGGAAGAATATTTTGAACCTGCTGTTTTCAATATGCCGTTTTTCGTAAAATTTGCCTTAGCTTTTTCAATTATTGTTGTGGTTTTGGAGCTTTTGCTTGGTTTGATGCTTTTATTAAAATTAAAACTTAAATTTACTCTTTCAGCATTAATTGCACTGTGTATTTTCTTTGGATTTCTTACATTTTATTCAGCGTACTACAATGTTGTGACAGATTGTGGATGCTTCGGTGACGCCATTAAATTTACACCCTGGGAAAGTTTTGTGAAAGACATTATTCTTTTGACCGGACTTATCATCTTAGTTTTGCTTTACCGCAAAGAGTTTAATGAAAACATTGATCAGTCAAAATCTAATAATAAATCTAAATCTTTAGCATTAGGAATTTTCTCCGGAATTATGATTTTTGTAATGGCTCAGGGGATTATGAATGAGCCGCTGATTGATTTCCGCGATTATAAAATAGGAACCGATCTGGCAGCTGAAAAAGCAAAAATCGCTAAAAGCCCTTCTGAATACAAGACATTTTATTCACTAAAGAATACAAAAACAGGTGAAGTTTTAAAAATAAATCAGGACGATTACATCAATCAGACAAAATATTGGGAAGACGGTTCACCATGGAAAATTGAAGAAGGGAAAAACGAATCTGTTTTGGTAAAGCAAGGCTACAAATCTGAGATTTCAAAGTTTAAGATCGAAGATCCCACAGGAATTGATCTTACACCGCAGATCATCAGCGCACCAAAAGCTGTTTTAGTATTTTCTTATCATCCAAAAGATGTTTCAAAGGATCTTTTAGAGAAAGTTGAAGCAAAAGTAAATTCTGACAAAACTGCGGTTATCTACGGGATTTCGACGATGCCCGATACTTTTAAAACGATAAAAAATGCAATGATGGACGGAACGGCGATCAAAACGATTGCCAGAAGTAATCCTTTTGTACTAATTTTGGAAGAGGGAAAAATAGTAGACAAACAACCTGCTAAAAACTACATAGACTAACCTTGTGAATGGTTGGTCAGTAGTAAATAGCATCATATAAACTAGAATTTAAACTTAAATATCATTACATGCAAAAATCAAATAAATCAATCGCCGGATATCACTTATTAATGATTCTCTCGTCTGTAGATGGCGAATTTGCCCCTGAAGAGGGAATGTTGGTTCAGCAATATTTGGCTGACGAGTTTCCTTTTAAAATTAATTTAGATAACGAGTTGGAAACCATCGCGCTACTCCAACCCGAAGAATGGAAAGATCATTTTGAATTTCACGGACGTTGTTTCTTAGAAGATTCTACAGAAAAAGAACGTAAGAGTTTTATTCAGTTTGCGAAAACATTGATCAAAGCTGATGATGTGGTGACGGATGAAGAACATACTTTTTATAAGTTGCTTAAAAACCTTTGGAATCTGGCATAAACTTGAAACAAAATACCGATGAAAAAAATTTATTTAGGACTTGTAGCAATGAGTATTTCAACAACATTTCAATCACAGAAATTTCCTGATCTTAAAGCGCCTGTTGCAGAAAAGCAGGAACATATTCGGGAAATACATTCTGATAAAGTAAACGATCCCTATTATTGGATGATCGATTACTTTAAAAAAGGTAAAGATTCTACAAAGGTGGTAGATTATCTGAAAGCAGAAAATTCTTACTGGGAAGCGATGATGAAAGATACAGAACCTTTCAGAGATCAGCTTTTCAAAGAAATGAAAGCGCGTATCAAAGAAAAAGATGAATCTGTTCCCACTTTCAAAAGTGGTTATTATTATTACAGCCGTACAGAAACCGGAAAACAGTATTTTAAATATTGCAGAAAAAAAGGTAGCCTGACTGCTCCTGAAGAAATTCTGCTGGATGTAGATCAAATGGCGGAAGGTCATGCTTATTATTCTGCGTCTGGTTTCAGTATCAGTCCGGATAATACCAAAATGATTTTCGGGGTAGATGACGTTTCCAGAAGACAGTACAAGCTGTTTTTGAAAGATCTTTCTACAGGAAAAACGACAGATTTAGGAATAAAAAATACGACTGGTTCTGCAACTTGGGCCAACGATAACGAAACTATTTTCTACACTTCAAAAAATCCTGAAACACTTCTTACGGAGAAAATTTTCAGGCATTCTTTGGGAACTGAAGCTTCCAAAGATGTTTTGGTTTATGAGGAGAAAGACAAAACCAACTATATCGGTGTAGGAAAATCAAAGAACGAAAAGTTCATCATGATCTATTCCGGAGCAACAACATCTTCGGAAACAAGGTACATAGATGCCAGCAAACCTAGCGAAACATTCAAGGTTTTCCAACCAAGAATAAAAGATGTTTTGTATGATGTAACTCCTTTAGAAGATCGTTTTTTAATAACAACCAATAAAGATGCTTTAAATTTTAAGGTTGTCGAAACACCTTTAGATAAGACAGGCATTGAAAACTGGAAAGATTTTGTTCCGCACAGAAAAGATGTTTTGATGGAAGGAATCAGCGAATTTAAAAACTATCTTGTTTTTAATGAAAGACAAAACGGACTTTCGCAATTGGTGATCTATGACAGAAAAACAGGTAAAAAAGAATTTTTGAAATTCGACGAACCTGCCTATACCGTTTATCCATCAGGAAATCCTGAATATAATACCGATAATTTCCGTTTTGGTTACACTTCAATGGTTACACCGAGTTCGCAATTTGAGCAAAATTTAAAAACAGGAAAAAGAATTTTACTGAAAGAGCAGGAGATTTTAGGCGGATACAGTAAAGCTGATTATATTACAGAAAGACTCTTTGCAACAGCTAAAGACGGCACAAAAATTCCGATTTCTATAGTTTATAAAAAAGGTTATAAAAAAGATGGAAACAGTCCGCTTCTACTCTATGCTTACGGTTCTTACGGAAATTCGATTGATGCGACATTCAGCAGTACGAGACTAAGCCTTTTAGACAGAGGTTTTGCGTATGCAATTGCGCATATCCGCGGAGGCCAGGAAATGGGAAGACAATGGTACGAAGACGGTAAAATGATGAAAAAGAAAAATACTTTTACTGATTTTATTGACGCCGGGGAATATTTAGTAAAAGAAAAATATACCTCATCAAAACATTTGTACGCTCAGGGAGGAAGTGCAGGTGGTCTTTTGATGGGAGCTATTGTCAATATTAAACCTGAACTGTGGAAAGGTATTATTTCTCAGGTTCCTTTTGTAGATGTTGTGAATACAATGATGGATGAAAGTATTCCGTTGACAACAAATGAATATGATGAGTGGGGAAATCCGAGTAATAAAGAATCTTATTTTTATATGAAATCGTATTCTCCGTACGAAAATATCGAAAAGAAAAACTATCCGAATATTTTGGTTACGACAGGTTTGCACGATTCTCAGGTACAATATTTTGAGCCTGCAAAATGGGTTGCAAAATTAAGAGATTTAAAAACTGATAAAAATGTATTGTTATTAAAAACAGATATGGCTTACGGTCACGGCGGTGCTTCAGGAAGATTTGATTATCTGAAAGATACTGCTTTGGTGTATGCTTTTATGTTTAAATTAGAAGGAATTAATAAATAATTTAAGATAAACTATGAGAAGAAAAATAGTTGCAGGAAACTGGAAAATGAATAAAAACGTCATTGATGCTCAACAATTAATGATTCAATTATTAGGTTATAAAAATGAAAATAAAACCAACTGTGAGGTTTGGATTGCTCCCCCATCTTTATATTTAATGATGGCAAAAGATATTTTCGAGAAAGATGAAATCGGAGTTTTTTCTCAAGACATGAGCGAATTTGAAAGCGGTGCTTACACGGGAGAACTTTCCGCAGACATGTTAGAATCTATCGATGTTACTGGTTCTCTAATCGGACATTCTGAAAGAAGACAATATCACGGTGAGAACGACAAAAGCTGCAATAAAAAAGTGAAATTGGCTTTAGATAAAGGTTTAATTCCTGTTTACTGTAATGGTGAAACGCTTGAACAAAGAAAAGCAGGACAACATTTAGATGTTGTAAAAACTCAGACTGAAACTGCACTTTTCACCCTTTCTGCTGACGAAATTAAAAACGTGGTGATCGCTTACGAACCGGTTTGGGCAATCGGGACAGGTGAAACTGCAAGTCCGGAACAGGCGCAGGAAATTCACGCTCACATCAGAGGCATTATCGCTGAAAAATACGGACAGGAAGTTGCTGACGAAGTGTCTATTCTTTACGGTGGTTCTGTAAAACCGGATAATGCTAAAGAAATTTTCTCTCAACCAGATATTGACGGTGGATTAATCGGCGGAGCTGCTTTGAAACTCGAAGATTTCTCAAAGATTATTGAAGGTTTTAATCCATAATAAAATTTGGCTAAAGCCATAGGAATTGATTAAAAACTGCAAACGGGCTAAAGCCCGTTTCTATTGAAATAAAAAAAACACGTCAATTGACGTGTTTTTTTATAATTTGTGGAAATTATTTCTCCTTTTTTGATCTCTGTAAAACCTCATCTACCATTCCAAATTCTTTCGCTTCAGTAGAAGTCATCCAGTAATCTCTGTCTGACGCTTTTTCTACCCATTCGTAAGTTTGTCCGGAATGTTCAGAAATGATGTCGTACAATTCTTTTTTCAGCTTCAACATTTCTCTCAAGTTGATTTCCATGTCAGAAGCAACACCTTGTGCGCCACCTGAAGGTTGGTGAATCATCACTCTAGAGTGTTTCAGTGCAGAGCGCTTTCCTTTTTCACCCGCAACCAATAAGACAGCTCCCATTGAAGCGGCAATACCTGTACAGATCGTAGCAACATCTGGCTTGATGATCTGCATCGTGTCGTAAATTCCTAAACCAGCGTAAACGCTTCCACCAGGAGAATTGATGTAGATCTGAATATCTTTCGAAGGATCAGCACTTTCTAAGAATAAAAGCTGAGCGGTTACGATGTTCGCAACCTGATCGTCAATTCCTGTTCCCAAAAAGATAATCCTGTCCATCATCAGACGAGAAAAAACGTCCATTTGTGCAACGTTCATCCTTCTTTCTTCCATAATGTAAGGCGTAAGGTTTGTAGGGCCATACATTCCCATATACTGATCGGTAGCAAGACCGCTGTTTCCTAAATGTTTTACAGAGAAATCTCTGAATTCTTTTTTAATGTCCATATTTCTATTGGTATATATTTTAAATTTAACTAAGATGTAATTTACAACTTTTATTCCTAAAATTTTATAAGACTTTTTGGCAGTTATCTTATAATTCTAATTGTTACATCTCAAATTTTTCAACTTAAATACCGCTCTATTCAGATCCCAAATGTGCTATCTTTTCACATAAATTCCTTTGATCGGAGAATAGCCTAAAATTTCAGACAACTGCATGGAAGCCTGTTTCAGCAACGTGATTTTTTTGATAGAGTCAAAATATTGAGTTTCATTATTGACTTGATTTGGGAGATCTTCGCCGATTTTTTTTATTAAATAATCAATATATCTGAATTTATGAATTAAAATATCGCCTTCAACCTGAGTACTGATTTTGTCACCATAATTGGGCGGAAATATATTTCTCGAAGCCCAATTCTCAAGATCATTTAACGGCATTATGGCATCTACAACTTTCGAAGTTATATTCTCATCCATAAAAGTGACAAAAAAGTTACCTTTTCTTAATTCTTCATTTTGAATTCCTTCCTTGATGCTGTCGATGATAATTTTATTTAATTCGACCTGAAACTCATAGTTTTCTTCCTCAAAATGATGAAGAATTTCCTCAATAACGGTAATGTCATAGTTTTCGTTCTCTTCGTTTTCTCTGTGAAGAACGACGTCACCAAAATTAAGCATCAGATTTACCAGATTATTTTCCTGTTTCAACAAATCGAACATAATAGGATCAACTTGTTCTATACTGTCGGGAACAATTTCCAGTTTTGGCTGAATATTTTCTTTGGGCTGACTTTTTGGAGCTTGATTTTGAGTAATCTGCTTCTGAATATCAAGTTCATTAAACAGACTTTGTTCAGAAAGACCAAATTTATTTGAAACTTCCTTTAAATAAACCTCTCTTTTCAAGCCATTTTGAACGAAACCTACCGATTTTACAATATTTCTAATTGCCTCAGCCTTTTTTATAGGATCGTTTCCAGCTTCTTTTAATAAAATTTCAGCTTTAAAGTCGATGAAATCCATCGCCTCATTTTCGATGAATTTTTCCACATAATCCTGCGGATGTTTTCTGGCAAAAGAATCGGGGTCATCACCTTCCGGAAAAAGCAAAACACGAATATTCATTCCTTCTGTCAGTAACATATCAATGCTTCTGAAACTTGCCTTAATTCCGGCATTATCACCGTCAAAAAGAATGGTTACATTTTCAGTAAGTCTTTT
The DNA here is from genome assembly GCF_027945075.1 of Chryseobacterium sp. CY350. Classification (NCBI taxonomy): domain Bacteria; kingdom Pseudomonadati; phylum Bacteroidota; class Flavobacteriia; order Flavobacteriales; family Weeksellaceae; genus Chryseobacterium; species Chryseobacterium wangxinyae. Next base: position 3,870,405 of record NZ_CP116034.1, on the reverse strand, counting down.
AATTAATTTGATCTGTTCGGTCGTTAAAGAAGTTCCGGAACTCGCCACCACATTTTCAATTCCAGAAAGATGAAGCGAAATCACATCCATATATCCTTCCACCAAAAGACAGATATTTTTCCGGGAAATCGCCTGTTTACCTTGGTTTAAACCATACAAAACATTTGATTTGTGATAGATTTCTGTTTCAGGCGAATTGAGATATTTGGCAGTTTTAATATTGCTTCGAAGAATTCTAGCTCCAAAACCTAAAACTCGTCCCGAAAAACTGTGAATCGGGAACATTACTCTTTCACGGAAACGGTCGATTCCTGCGGGAGAATTTTCAGGGAAAATAGAAAGCCCCGACTTTTCTAAAATTTCTTTGGAATATCCTTTATCTAAAGCAAATTCTGTAAATGCGTTTTTCTTTTCGGGAGAATATCCTAGCTGAAACTTTTTGATGATGTCATCTTTCAGTTCACGTTCCCGGAAATAAGATAAACCGATCGATCTGCCTTCTTCATTTTCCCACAAAATATTTTGGAAATACTCATTGGCAATTTCATGAATTTTGTAGAGAATATCTCTTTCAGACTGAGCATTTTTCGCTTCTTCGGAAAACTCACGCTGATCTTCTTCAATTTCGATTCCGTATTTTTTTGCGGCGTGGCGAAGTGCTTCAGGATAAGTAAAATTTTCAATTTCCATTAAAAAAGAAATCGCAGTTCCACCTTTTCCTGTCGAGAAATCTTTCCAGATCTGTTTGCTTGGAGAAACCACAAAACTTGGCGATTTTTCATCATGAAACGGACTCAAACCTTTGAAGTTGGATCCCGCTCTCTTCAACTGTACATATTCTCCAACAATCTCTTCTACCCGGATTGTTGAGAATATCTTATCTATCGTCTGCTTGGAAATCATATGGCAAAAATACAAATTTCAGTATTGGTTTGGGCTAATTTTATAATGCTCTGAAATTTTATATTTGTAACATTTAGAATCTTACAAAGTGACAGATTAATCCTAATTTGCCTTAAATTTGAAAACAATTAAATAAAAATTTCAGCAATGAAAAAAATTCTTTCGCTCAGCTTATTATTTTCATCATTTTTTATGTTTTACGGTCAAGAAATAATTCCACTTTGGGGCATACAGATTCCAAATCAAAAAACCACTCAGGAAAAAGAAACTTCAACTGAAAGAGATATTTTGTGGCTCGAAAATGTTCAAAAACCTACATTAGAAATCTATTTGCCTTCCAAAAAAATAGCAACTGGCAAAGCGGTAGTTATTTGTCCGGGAGGCGGTTACAAAGGTTTAGCTTATGACGGCGAAGGTACTGATATTGCTAAATGGCTTAATTCTAAAGGTATTGCCGCATTTGTTTTAAAATATAGACTTCCGGTATCAAAATCATTAATTATTCCGAACGAAGCTCCGCTGCAAGATGCTAAAAGAGCCATAAGAATTGTGAGAAGTAATGCCAAAAAATGGAATATTTCTGAAAACCAGATTGGAATTATGGGCTTTTCAGCGGGAGGTCATCTTGCTTCGACATTGGGAACTCATTTTGACAGTGAAGACAAATTGCCAAAATCAGAAACTGAATCTATCAGCGCAAGACCAGACTTTATGATTTTAGTATATCCCGTGATTACTATGAATTCAGCATTTGGACATCAAGGCTCGAGGGAAAACATATTAGGACTAAATCCAAGTCAAGAGCTGATAAATTATTATTCTAACGAACTCCATGTGAACAGTAAAACTCCGCCAACATTTTTAATACATTCTTCAGATGACCAAACAGTACCCGTAAAAAACAGTATCGTCTTTTATGAAGCTTTGCAGAAAGAAAAAGTAAAGGTGGAGATGCATATTTTTCCGGAAGGAGGTCACGGTTTTGGTTTGGCAATTGGAAAAGGGCATCTTCAAAACTGGACAGACAATCTGTATCAGTGGATCTTGAGTTTAAAGTAAATCAATAATATTTAAATCTCATTTCCACGATCAACTTCAAATTATTTAAAGACTAAAATATTCGGCATTTTATAATCTCAAAGAAAAGTTCATGTTTTGGAAATCAAAAATTTAGCACAAATAATTATCTTTGCTCATGCAATTTAATATAAAACAGATAGAAGACTGGCAAAAAGTTGTAGAAGAAATCCTTCCTCAACTTCAACATCCCATTTTATTATTAAAAGGAAATTTGGGTGCCGGAAAAACTACATTCACTCAGTTTTTACTTAAAAATTTAGAAAGTACGGATGAAGTAAACTCTCCTACTTATTCTATTGTAAATGAATACAATACGCCGAAAGGAAAAGTCTATCATTTTGATTTATACCGATTGAAAAATTTAGAAGAAGTATTTGATATTGGCATTGAAGAATATCTAGACAACTCGTTTTTATGCATCATAGAATGGCCGGAAATTTACGAAGAGGAGCTATACGGTCTGAAATTCCATACCATGAGCATTCATAACAATGGTGAAAGCAGAGAAATCAGTTTCGACTAAATATTATGTATCTTTGTTCTGATAAATCACTAGAATTATAAATTTTCTGTAAGTCATAATTGAATTTAAAATGAGTACTACAAATATTTTTACTCCTTTTTCCGAGGAAGAACTGATGCCAAAGGAGGAAAAGTTGGAAGTCATCAAAAAGGGCAAACAATTCAGCATTGGAATTCCCAAAGAAACATGTCTCAACGAAAGACGTACTTGTATTACACCAGACGCAGTGCAGGTTTTGATACAGCACGGTCATGAGATTATCGTAGAATCCGGTGCGGGAAAAGGTTCGTTTTTTACAGATCTTCAGTACTCAGAATCGGGAGCCATTATTACCAAAGATCCCAAAGAAGCCTTTAGTCAGGATTTGATTTTAAAGATTAATCCGCCAACTGACGAAGAAATAGATTACTTTAAACCAAATACTTATCTGGTTTCTGCATTACAAATTAATCTTAGAGATAAAGATTATTTTATGAAACTTGCAGAGAAAAAAATTAACGCTATTGCTTTCGAATTTATTGCTGACGAGTACAAACAATTGGCTTTGGTAAGACTGATCGGCGAAATTGCCGGTACGGTTTCTATTTTATATGCTTCAGAATTATTGGCATTATCAAACGGCTTAATGCTTGGAGGAATTACAGGGGTAAGACCTGCAGAAGTTGTTATTTTAGGTGCAGGAATCGTTGGTGAATTTGCAACTAAAGCTGCAATCGGTTTGGGAGCGAGCGTGAAAGTTTTTGACAATTCACTTTCAAAACTGCGCAGACTTCACACTTTGGTCGACAGCAGAGTTCCGACTTCAATCATTGATCCTAAAGAATTAAGCAAAAGCCTCAGACGTGCAGATGTGGTGATAGGAGCACTTCCAAGATTAAATATGCAGCCCATCGTAACAGAAGAAATGGTTTGCAAAATGAAAAAAGGCAGCGTCATCATTGATATCGCCATCGACAATGGTAAAGTTATAGAAACTTCTGAGCTTACCACGATGGAAGATCCTTACATCATCAAACACGGCGTTATACATTGCGGACTTCCGAATTTAACTTCAAAAATGCCTAGAACAACCACAAAAGCGATCTCAAATTTTTTCCTTTCTTATATTTTAAATTACGATATAGAAGGTGGTTTTGAAAACATGCTTCTGCGAAAAAACGAAATGAAGCAAAGTCTTTATATGTACAAAGGTAGACACACCAAAAAAGTAATCTGCGACCGTTTCGGACTAACGTATCATGACATCAATCTTTTAATTTTTTAGAATTTATTCTTCGTATGAAAAAAATCAAATTCTTTTTAATCGGTCTTATTCCCGGATTGATTATTGTATTTTTTGTTCTAAATAAAAAAGGCGTGAGCTGCAGCGGATATTTACCTAACAGCCGTGTCATTGCAGAAACTTTATCTAAAGATTTTAAATATTCTGAAAATTTCAGAGCTGAGATGGCTGCTCTAAAAGTCAATGAAAAATTCTTAAAAGACAGCATTATTACTGAGGGAAAAGTGGACTTTGACAGAAGTCATGCACAGAAAAAACCATGTCCGGACTATCTGATTTCTTATCCAAAGGAGAATCCAAAATTTGAAGTGGTATTCGAAAAATGTGCTGAGGAAGCCCAATTGCTAAGCTTAAAAAAAATAAAATAACTGAACTTCGATGGACGGTGATTATTACATGATTCACGATTATCTGATTTTCGTCGGAATTTTCGCCATCTTTTTTTTTGTATCTGTTAGCGTTTATTTATTCAGTAAAAATCAAAATTTTAGGAAGAAAAATAGTAAACTTTCTGAAACTAACAAGCTGATTGAACAACGATTAAACGAAGTTCAGCTGGAACAAATAGGAACTAAACTGAATCCTCACCTTTTTAAAAACATTCTGAATTCGGTACAATCTCATGCTTATCAGACGTATATGTCGCTTGACAAATTAGCTAATGTTCTGGATTATATTCTGTACGAAAGCAACAAAAAATTTGTAAGCCCAAAAGAGGAATTCAGTTTTGCTTTAAGTCTTATTGAAATTAATAAAATCAAAATCAATCCGCTTTTTGATTTCAGGATAAAATCTAATATCGATCAGCAGGATGCCATTTACGAAGAAAAAATTTTTGCTCCTTTACTTTCTGTAGATTTAATTGAAAACGCCTTTAAACATACAGATTTTTTGGCTCAGGATTCTTTTATTTCGATTCAGCTCGAGCTGGAAAACAGAATTTTCACAATGAAGGTAAGCAACAAAGCATCTCTTAAAAATGTTTTGGAAAAAGAAAACAGCGGTTTCGGAAGTCAGTCTCTTGATCAGCGTTTAAAAATGATCTACAATAACTTTTATGAGCTCAACAGAAGTTCAAAAAATGGTATCTTCACAGCAGAATTAAAAATAAATCTCGGTGAGTTCTACGATAAAGTGCGTTATATTAGATGATGAAATTTTAGCTATAAGCTATCTGAAACTTCTTTGCGAACAAATAGAAAACGTGGAAGTAGTGAAAGCTTTTAATAATCCTGAAATTTTTTTCAGCGAAATAAATAATCTCGACTGTACCGTTTGCATTTTAGATATTGAAATGCCCGGAATGAACGGCCTTCAGGTGGCAGAAAGCATCTCAGATTCAAAGAAAATAATCTTTACAACAGCTTATAAAGAATATGCAGCAGAAGCTTTTGATCTGAATGTTGTAGATTATGTAAGAAAGCCCATCCAAAAAGAAAGGCTGATACAGGCATTTGAAAAAGTGAAACAAATCAATTCGAATTCCGCGAAAAAAGACTTTATAGATTGGAATACCAATATGGGAAAGACAATTATTTTCACAGAGCAAATTGCCCACATTAAAACTTCTGAAATCGACAGCCGCGATAAAGAAATTACCCTTAAAGACAATTCTAACATCATTTTAAAAAATCTTAACTTCAGGTCACTCTTAGAAATGTTGCCTGCAAAAGATTTTGCTCAAATCAACAAAAAAGAAATCATCGCCATCTCGGCAATTAAAATTTTTTCAACAACCGAAGTAGTTACCAATATTAAGACAAATCAAGAAAACTTCCTTAAACTTCACGTCGGCGAAACCTATAAAAATGCTTTACTGGAAGTATTTGGAAACAAATAATCTCGTTTTATTACATTATTCGCAAGATTCATTACATTTAAAAAAAACCAGTATTGTAGATTATTTTATATTTTTCAAATTTGTACAGAAATATTGGGAATATGCGTTTTTCAAAATATAGGAATATCATCTTTTATGTCGTAACTATCGTCGTCTTTTCTTGTCTGATGTATTGGTTTTTGATACAAGGACAAACTTTGGAAGCAGGCGAAAATATCATCATTCAATCTCATAATGGTTCTACCTGGGATAATTTTGTGGAATCTTTTCAGACCAATCTTCATCATCCTTTAGCGTTATTATTGGCGCAGATCGTCACCATCATTTTGGCGGCAAGATTATTTGGCTGGATTTGTATTAAAATAAAACAGCCCAGCGTAATTGGTGAAATGATTGCCGGGATTATTCTCGGACCTTCACTTTTAGGAATGTATTTCCAAGAATTTTCTGCATTTCTTTTCCCAAAAGAATCATTGGGAAATTTGCAGTTTTTAAGCCAAATCGGATTAATTCTTTTCATGTACATCGTCGGAATGGAGCTTGATTTGAGTGTTCTAAGAAAAAAAGCGCACGATGCGGTTGTCATCAGCCATGCAAGTATCATCATTCCTTTTGCATTGGGAATCGGTCTTTCTTATTTCATTTACCAAGAGTTTGCTCCGGAAGGAATTCAGTTTACCTCATTTGCCTTATTTATTGCCATCGCAATGAGTATTACAGCTTTTCCTGTTTTAGCAAGAATTGTTCAGGAGAGAAATCTTCAGAAAACGAAATTAGGAACGATCGTGATTACTTGTGCCGCAGCAGATGATATTACAGCTTGGTGTATTTTGGCGGCGGTGATTGCAATTGTAAAAGCAGGTTCTTTTGCCAGTTCGATCTACGTGATCTTGATGGCAATCGGTTACGTATTTTTAATGATCAAAATTGTAAGACCTTTCTTAAAAAGAATCGGAGATCTTCAGGCTGAGAAAAATACGATCAACAAACCGATGGTTGCTATTTTTTTTCTGACGCTTATTTTATCAGCTTATGCAACAGAAGTCATCGGAATTCATGCTTTGTTCGGGGCTTTTATGGCAGGAGCAATCATGCCCGAAAATGCGAAATTCAGATCTTTGTTTATTGATAAAATAGAAGATGTTGCTCTCGTACTTTTGTTACCACTTTTCTTCGTGTTTACAGGACTTCGTACACAAATCGGATTATTAAACGAAGGGCATTTGTGGTTGACAGCAGGTGCGATTATTTTAGTTGCGGTGGTCGGAAAATTCGCAGGAAGTGCATTAACCGCTAAGTTTCTCGGTATCAACTGGAAAGAAAGTTTAACGATCGGAGCTTTAATGAATACCAGAGGTTTAATGGAACTTATTGTCTTAAATATTGGGTATGATCTTGGTGTTTTGAGTCCTAAAATATTTGCGATGATGGTTATTATGGCATTATTTACTACATTTATGACTGGCCCGGCTTTAGATTTAATTAATTATATCTTTAAATCTAAGAATGATGAACAGAATAATGATGATAACAATGATTCTAAATATCGGGTTCTGCTGTCTTTTGACAACCCCGAATCCGGAAGTACTCTTTTGAAATTAGCCAATGATTTCACGTATAAAATGAACGGCAACAAGAGTATAACCGCAATGAACATTGCTCCGGTAGATGAAATGCATACGTATGAAATCAATGAATACGAGAATGAGCAGTTCAAAAGTATTATAGAAACTTCTAAGGATCTTCGCGTGGAAGTGACCACACTTTTCAAAGCGTCAACTGATATTGAAAGTGATCTCACAAGTATTTCAAACAAAGGAAATTACGATTTACTTTTGATCATGTTAGGAAAATCGATGTATGAAGGAAGTTTATTGGGAAGACTTTTAGGATTTACCACAAAAATCATTAATCCTGAAAAATTACTGAATACCGTAAAAGGTAAAAGTAATATTTTCAACAATTCTCCATTTGATGATTTTACACTTCAGATTTTAGACAAAACAAATATTCCGGTAGGAGTTTTAGTAGATAAAAGCTTCGCTTCGGCTGAAAAAGTGTTTGTTCCAATATTTAATTTAAGTGATTTTTATTTGCTTGAATTTGCTAAAAGACTGATCAATAACAACAATTCTCAGGTCATTATTTTGGATGTTGCCGGACAGATCAGAAGTAATATTGAAGTAAAAGAACTCATCAGAAGCATTGAACAGGTCGCACCCAATCACATTACTTTATATAACGATAAGAAGATTGAAAAAGAATTCTTACAGTCACAGGATCTGATGCTTATCAGCAAAAAAAGCTGGCGCGGACTGATCGAATCAAAAAGTCTTTGGCTTTCAGATATTCCGTCAACATTGATCATTAGTAATACTTAAATTGTAAATTATGAATTTTGTTTTACAAATCAATTTTTCTTGGAAAATGAATTTCATCACTGTATTTTAGAATTGACTATTCGTTGCGAAGCAAAATTCATCATTCACTTTTTAACTCAAATTAAAAAAAATTCCTATCTTCGCTTTGTGATTAACAAAAACAGAACATATTATTATAGAATTTTCAGCTCAGATTTGGGATAGAGATTCTTGTTATATAACTTAAAACCTCGTTCTCGGACGGGGTTTTTTATTTTTAAAATATAGGAAATGAAAATTAGCATTATCGGTGTAGGATTGATCGGAGGTTCAATTGCATTAAAATTAAAAGAAAAAAAAGCGGTCGATTTTATTTATGGAATCGACAATGATGAAGATAATTTAAAAGAAGCTTTGGCTTTAAACATCATCGACAAAAAAGCAGATTTTGAACATGGAATTAAATACTCAGATTTAATTATCATTGCGATTCCTGTGGACGCGGCAAGAAAAATTCTTCCCAAAGTTTTAGATTTAATATCAGAATCGCAAACCGTGATGGATGTTGGTTCTACCAAAGCAGGGATTGTAAATTCAGTGAAAAACAATCAGAAACGATCTAGATTTGTTGCGTTTCATCCGATGTGGGGAACGGAAAATAAAGGTCCGAAATCTGCTGTTGCCGAAAGTTTTTCAGGGAAAGCAGGTGTAATTTGTGATCGTGAAGATTCTGCTGAAGATGCTTTGAGTTTGGTTCAAAAAGTTGTAGAAAAATTAGATATGCATTTAATTTACATGAATGCTGACGCACATGACCTTCACACTGCGTACATTTCACATATTTCTCATATCACTTCTTATGCGCTTGCCAATACAGTTTTGGAGAAAGAAAAAGAAGAAGAAACGATTTTTCAGCTGGCGAGTTCGGGTTTTTCGAGTACAGTTCGTCTGGCAAAATCTCATCCCGAAATGTGGGTTCCCATTTTTAAACAAAATAAAGAAAATGTCTTGGATGTTTTAAATGAACATATTTCTCAATTAAAAAAATTCAAATCTGCTTTGGAAAAAGAAAACTTTGAATATTTAAGCGAACTCATAGAAAACGCCAATAAGATCAGAGGAATTTTAGATAAATAAAATTTCATTTAAAATAAATTAAACTTCTTTCGGGAAGTTTTTTTTAAACCTATTAAATAACATAATTTTTAACTTTATTAAATATATTTTTAACTTTATTAAAATATTTATTACTTTTACAGAAATAAATATTGATGAAGTTACCAATAATTTGTCCGAGCTGTGATCATACACTTCAGGTAAGCCAGATGAAATGCCCGGAATGTACCACTGAAGTCAACGGAAATTATGAGCTTCCTGTACTGTTAAAGTTAGCTAGAGATGAGCAGGATTTTATTCTTAATTTCTTTCTTTCCAGCGGAAGTATCAAAGAAATGGCAAAACAGGCCGATCTCTCCTACCCGACGATGAGAAATAAAATGGACGATCTGATTGAAAAGATTAATCAATTAAAAACCAAAATATGACTTTGAAAACTATATTCAATCCGCTTCTTAAATTTGATGATAAAACTTTGCTTATCACAGGCATTGTTTCCGTAATTGTTGTTTTTTTAACAGCCTATTATTTCGGACTTCAGACAGACAGCCTTTTCCATTTTGCATTAATTGATTCCGAGGATTCTTTAACCAAGATTATTTTATCAACATTGATGGTTTATGCGATCAACGTCGCTGTATTTTTCATTTTTGGAAAAATAATTAACAGAAAAACAAGATTGATCGATATTGTAAACCCAATTTTGATATCACAGATTACGAGTATTTTTCTTTTGATTACCGCTGAAATTCCTATTATTAGCGATTCTCAGGAACAGATTATGAATTCGGTAAAAAATCAATCTTTAGAAATTGAGCCTCTCGTACTTTTGATCATCACTATGTACTCTTTCTTTTCGTTAGCGGTATCAGCTTATGGAATTGCAATACTTTATAACGGTTTTAAAACCGCTACAAATATGAAAAACTGGCGTCACATTGTGATCTTTGCCCTTTTACTTTTAAGCTTGATGATTACCATGCAAATTCTATAATCTATTATGAAAAACAGATTTTTACTTCTATTCGGCTTCCTGATCTTTAATTCAGTTTTTTCGCAACAAATTATCGGTTCGTGGAAGGGTGAACTTGAAATTCAGGGAACTAAGCTGCCATTAATTATTAATATAAAACATGAAAACAATGTTTACAGTTCTACGTTAGACAGTCCGCTACAGGGTGCAGAAGGAATTCCCCTCGATCAGACATCTTTTATCAACAACGAGCTAAGGTTTGAAAATGCAGCAATGAATGCGAAATTTAAAGGAATACTGAAAGATTCTGCGATTATCGGAACCTTTGATCAAAACGGACTAACTTTACCTTTGATTCTCAAACCTTTTGACAAAGCAAAAAACAAGGACGAAACTCCTGAGCTCTTAAAACTCGCCGATATTGGGGAAAGATTGAAAAAGATTGATTATTTTCTTTCTTATTTAGAGAATAACAATGCAGAAGCAGGAGAAATCTCTCTATTTAAAAATGGCAAAGAGATTTATAACAGAAATTTCGGTCAAAAAAATCTTCCTGAATTTAAAAAAACAAACGAGACATTTCAGATTGGCTCTATTACCAAGACGATGACCGCCGTCATGATTTTCAATCTAATCGATCATAAGAAACTGAATCTTAGCGATAAACTTTCCCAATTTTTTCCACAAATCCCTGAAGCTGATAAAATTACAATTTCACAAATGCTCAATCACAGTTCGGGACTCGGTGACTATATACAGGGAAAAACCGAACCCAGATGGCTCGAAAAAAAGACTGCAGATCAAGCGATTATCAACAGAATTATTGAGCAGGGCTTACAGTTTGCACCTGGTAAATCGCAGCAATATTCAAATTCCGGATATTACCTTTTAACGAAAATTTTAGAAAAGGTTACCCAAAAATCTTATGAGGAAAATTTAGATCAATACATTATAAAACCTCTGCAAATCAAACAATTTTATACAGCTAGCAAAAAACCGCGCAACGTTTACAAACCTTTTTCTTACGACAAAAAATGGATTCCAGTTACAGATTTTGACTTCAGCAATATTGTTGGCGTTGGCGATATAGCCACGACGCCATATAATTTAAATCTGATCATTAACGCAATTTTTGACCGTAAAATAGTTTCTGAAACGTCGTTAGAATCAATGATGCCCGATGACAAAAGATTTGGAAAAGGTCTCGCGATTGTACCTTTTCACAATAAAATTTTTGTAGGCCACAGCGGCGGAACGTACGGTACAAATTCTCTAATGATTTATAATGGCGAAGACGATATCTCTGTTTCCTATTCTCTAAACGCTGATCGAATCGGCATTGCAGGAAATGAATTCGTCATTGCAATTCTTAGTTTTTTATATGGAAAAGATTATGAATTGCAAAAATGAATTAGTCACAATTAAAAAATTGATATGCTCATTTATCAACTTAAAAAGATATCGACGATTCATTGAAACGTCGACATCTTTTTTTTATCGTAAGATATTTTTACTTTATTTTAACACTCGGGAACGTTTACTGCGATCGCCAAACCGCCTTCCGAAGTTTCCTTAAAACGATCATTCATCGACAGAGCTGTCTCCCACATCGTCTGAATTACCTGATCCAGGCTTACTTTTGCTTTTGCAGGATCACTTTCTAATGCAATATTCGCTGCAGTAATGGCTTTCATCGCGCCCATTGTATTTCTCTCAATACAAGGAATCTGCACAAGACCACGAATCGGATCGCATGTTAAACCTAAATGATGTTCCATAGCAATTTCTGCGGCCATCAAAACCTGACCTACACTGCCTCCAAGAATTTCGGTTAAACCTGCTGCTGCCATTGCCGATGAAACTCCGACTTCTGCCTGACAGCCGCCCATTGCAGCCGAAATAGTTGCATTTTTTTTGAATAAAGTCCCGATTTCTCCGGCGACCAATAAAAATCTCGCAATATCGTCGTCGCTTGTATGCGGTGTAAAAGCCTGTGCATACATCAAAACTGCAGGAATTACTCCGCTTGCTCCGTTTGTTGGTGCAGTGATGATTCTACCAAAACTGGCATTTTCTTCATTGACAGCGAGCGCAAAACAGGAAATCCATTTGTTGATATTGGTAAAGTTTTCTTCGGCGTCAACAACCTGCTGAAACCATTGTTCTTTACTTTTATAAATTTTTTCTCCGAGAAGCTTTCTGTTGATTCCGGCAGCTCGTCTAGTAACATTGAGTCCGCCCGGTAAAATACCTTCTTTATTTACACCTTTGTAAATGCATTCTTTGATATTTTCCCAAATGTATAAGGCTTCTTTTCTAGTCTCTTCCTGAGTTCTCCAGCTTTCTTCGTTGATTAAAATAAGATCCGACATTTTATCAAATCCTAATTTTTCGCAATATTTTAAAATATCTGAACCGTGATGACAAGGATATAATGTTCGTACACACTGTTTTTCAATCGAATTTTTTTCCTGACTGGCAATGAAACCGCCGCCTACAGAATAAAAATCCTGAACGAGTTCTGTTCCGTCTTCAAAAAAGGCTTTAAAGATCATTCCGTTGGGATGAAAATCAAGAGACTGAGACATATTGAGCACCAAATGATGTCCGTATACGAAAGGTATTTCTTTTTCTCCGCCTAAATTTAGAATTTCTGAAGTTTTAATATGATGCACGATTTCGTCGATCTTTGAAGTGTTGATGGTTTTAAAATCTTCCCCATTCAGACCCAACATTCCGGCGATATCTGTTCCGTGGCCAATCCCTGTTTTTGCAAGTGAACCGAAGAATTCCAGAAAAACTTCTTTTACTTCAGCAATTGATCTTTCTCTTTTTATAATTCTGATGAATGCCGACGCAGCATTCCAGGGTCCCATTGTGTGCGAACTGGAAGGGCCAATTCCTACTTTTATAATTTCAAAAACCGATATAGATTCCATACGTGATTTTCATTTTCATGAAAAGCAAATATACACGATAAATTCTAAAGAAATGAATTGTTACAAATGGTTTAAAACTAAATCTAATACCTACAAATCTTACTTTTTATAACCATCTCCTTAACTATGCACAAATTTCGCAGCCCGACTTGAACGGAGCTCTTTTTGCCGGAGCAAAGCGGAGGCAAAAAAGCGGGAGTGGAAGGCGGATAAAGCTGCCACAATAAAAATTACTCTAATTAAAACTAAACTACCATTTCAGACTTTCCTCGTGTTGAGACATATCCAGTCCAATGTTTTCAGATTCTTCGGAAACTCTGAGCGTGATAATTCGGTTGGTAATTTTGTATAAAAGCAAAGAACCAAAAAATGTAAACACTGAAACCAAAAGCAAAGCCATCATGTGATGTGCAAAAACTCCAATTCCGCCGTGAAGAAGACTTGCATTTTCTCCGTGCGCAAAAATCGCAGTTAAAATCATTCCCATAATTCCTCCTACACCATGACAGGCGAAAACGTCTAAAGTGTCGTCTATTTTCTTCAAAGATTTCCAATTGAGCATTAGATTTGAGACAATCGCAGCAATAAATCCTATAAATAAACTTTCCTGAATCGACACAAAACCGCACGCAGGAGTGATGGCTACCAATCCTACGACAGCACCGATACAGGCTCCCAAAGCAGAAACTTTCCTGCCGTTGATTCGGTCGAAAAAGATCCACGTCATCATTGCAGAAGCTGAAGCGATGGTTGTAGTCCCAAAAGCGATTGCCGCCGTTGCATTTGCACTTAAAGCCGATCCTGCGTTGAAACCGAACCAGCCAAACCAAAGCATCCCCGTTCCTAAAATAACGTATGGAATATTTGACGGTTCGTGATGCGGATTTTTTCTGTTTCCTAAAACAAATGCTCCAGCTAGAGCTGCAAAACCTGCACTCATGTGAACTACTGTTCCGCCCGCAAAATCTTTAACCCCGAAAAATTTATTTAAAAGGCCTTCCGGATGCCAAACCATGTGACAGAGAGGCGTATAGATGAACAGACTGAAAAGCACCATAAATAATAGATAAGATATAAAACGGACTCTCTCAGCAAATGAACCCGTGATCAAAGCGGGAGTAATCACCGCAAATTTCATCTGAAATAAAGCAAATAAGATGAATGGAATGGTAGAGGCCATCGTTTTGTGAGGATAAACGCTCACATGATTAAAAAAAGGATAGGTAAAAGGATTCCCGATAATTCCGTAATGCTCACCATCGATTTCAAAACCTAGAGAATCTCCAAAAGACAGTGAGAAGCCAACAACAATCCACAAAATAGAAATCACACCTAAAGCGATAAAGCTTTGCAGCATGGTAGAAATCATGTTTTTTTTGCCAACCATACCGCCATAGAAAAATGAAAGTCCGGGAGTCATCAAAAGTACAAGTCCGGCTGCAGCTAAAATCCACGCGACATCAGATCCAACAATATTTTCCTGACCTAAAAAATCTCCGGTATTTGGAAAGTCAACACTTGGCTGCCAGAAAAGTCCGCCAATTGCTACTAAAGTTATGATAATAAACGAAACCTTCCATTTTAAGCCAACTTTCATATGTGTATTTTTATTAAATTTAATCTTAACCCCTAAAAAATTAGATGTAAATTTAAATAAATTAACACTAAAAACAAATTTACCCCTAATAATTTAGACTAAAATTAAATTTAAATAAAAATTTCAGCTAACAACGAGGAAACTTCTTTGTACTTGGTTGCCGGGAAAAGATGAGTTCCGCCTTTGATAATATAATTTGGTTTTGAGTTTTTAATCGGAAAAACAATATCACAGTCGCCCAAAATCTGAATGACATTAGGATTTTCTTGAAATTTCCATTCTGAGATTCTTTCAACAGACCATTTCAAATAATACGGATCTCTTACCTGAAAATATTCAATAACTTTTGGATTTTTCGGATCAAAAAACTTTCTCAGTCTTGTATAGAAAACAGAAGTTTGATCATTAAAAAGACGAAGCGGCAAATATTTTGGGATTTTAGTGACTTCACCCATTTTAATCAATCGGGATTTTTCTTTATCAGATTTTATACTTCCCATGATCACCACTTTTTCAGCAGGTTTTAGAGCGTTCAGTTCCTGCACCATAATTCCGCCGAAAGAATATCCTAAAAGATAAAAAGGCTCACTGGTATCGATTTTCTCAGACATTCTAGCGACGTAATCTGCAAAGCTTTCATCTAACTCGGGAATCAGCCAATTCAGAAAAACGATCTCGTGTTGCTCAGGAAATTTTAGTTTTTCCAACACTTTAAAATCTGCTCCCAAACCACTTACTACATATATTTTCATCTGTACTTTTTAAATTTTAATTTAAATCAAACTGTTTTCTTTAAACGCAAAGTTCATTAAGTTTTTCTTTAAATTTTTTCTGCATATTTTTCGTTCGCAATGTCGTTCCACTTAGCAAAGTCAACAAAGTTTTTTAAGGAGCTAATTGCTGATATTTTTTATTACCAATCGATTCGTTGTACTAAAATAAAAAAATGCACAGCTTGATAAAAGCTATGCATTATGATTTATGAAAATTTTAACCTTATCTCGGTCTTTCGTTGTCAATTTTCTGAGTAGAAAGTTTAAACTGAATATCCATCTCATCTTTGATGAAATAATCTTTCAATGAACTTTGGTAGAATACTTTGAAGTCTTTTCTGTTTAGAGAAAATCTTGAAGACTCTATTTCTACCGTAAACTGCGTAACATGAGCGTTTGCCGGGAACGAAATTGTTTTTCTAATACCTTTAATAGTGATATCGCCCACAATCGTAGAATTGTATTCGCTGTTTGCCAAAGGAATTATTTTTTTCAGGTGAAATTTAGCTGTAGGAAATTTTTTAACCTCAAAAAAAGTGTATCCTTTCAGATCATTGGTTAATTTTTCCTGATCGGCACCCGATAAATCTGCAACAGTAAGGCTTCTCATGTCAATTATGAATTCACCGTCTACTAAAACCGTTTTATCGAAAGTAAATTTTCCGCTTTTCAGCTTCAAGCTTCCGTAATGAGAAGTCGGAACGGTTTTTACCACTTTATGACCCCACCATTTGATCTCGGATGTAACGACTTTTGAAATTTTATCTCCTTTCTTTTGAGCAAATGCAAATGAAATGCTCGCACACATCATCACAAACAATAATAATCTTTTCATTCTTTTTTATTTACAATTCAACAAAAATAAAAAAAAGTGTAGAACTTCTACACTTTTAATAATATTTTTTTGATTAAATTATTTTGCTGTCACTTTTACAAGCATATCGATATCATCTTTCACAAAAACGTCTTTCATAGAAGATTTGTAAGCGACATCAAATTTTTGTCTGTCAAAAGAGAATTTATTAGACTCTAAACTTACCACTCCGTTTGAGTAATTTACTTTTGCAGGGAACGAAACAGGGCTCGTTTTTCCTTTTACGGTAAGATTTCCTGTTACCAGTTTGTTGTAAACTTTATCACTGTTTTTCTTAACAGAAGTAATTTTAAAACTTGCATTCGGGAATTTTTCAACTTCAAAGAAATCTCCGTTTTTAAGGTGACCATTCAGTTTACCTTGATATTCGCCTGAAAGATCTGTAGCATTAATAGAAGTCATGTCCAAAACAAAATCTCCGCCTACAAGCTCGTTCCCTTTCATGATCATATTTCCGGATTTTACTTTTACCGTTCCGTCGTGAGAGCTTGATTCAGTTTTAGCAACTTTATAACCCCACCAGTGAACATCAGATGTTACTACTTTTTTTGACTGACCGAAAGCAAGACCACTCGATAAAACCGCTACCAAGAATATTTTTTTCATGAATAAAATTATTTAATTATTTATTGCTGCAAATGTAATTATCTTATCGAATATTTCATCTTGATCTACATCAATATCTCAAATAATTTCTATGACTAAAATAATCCATAAAAAAACTCCGAATTTCTTCGGAGCAATATTTTAGTCTTTATAATAAGCGGTGTAAAGTGCAGCACCATTAATACTGGTACTGTCGGTATTGATGAGATAGATCGGAATATTCTTCAGCATATCTTCCATCTTATCGCTGATCTTAAATTTCTCGTAAAATTTATCTTTATCGATATATTGTCTGATGATTTGTGGAATATCTCCTGCAATCAATAAACCACCTGTTGCTTTTAACTTTAATGTAAGGTTGTTCGCCTCTCTCGCCAAAAACTCCAGGAATGTATCTAATGCGATTTTGCAGATCATTACATCTTCTTCCATAGCAGCCTTAAAAATTTCTTCCGTGAAATTTCCGTCACCGTTATTCAGTTTTTCAGAAAGCCATTCCGGTTCAGGATGTCTTTTCACGTCTCTCAGAAATCTGTAGATATTAAACAATCCTGTTTTAGAAAGTACATTTTCCCAACTTACAATTCCGTAGATATTATTTAGAAACTGGTAAAATTCAACCTCAACATTTGTTCTTGGTGAAAATTCTGAGTGACCGCCTTCTGTAGCAAAAGGTCTCAGATATTTTCCGTCGAAGAAATATCCTGCTTCACCGAGTCCGTTTCCTGGAGCTAAAATGGCAACATTTCCTTTTTCCAGATGACCGCTGCTATAGATAGCATCCAGATCACTGTCCTCCAGAAGTGCGATACCATAAGCCGCTGCTTCCTGATCATTCAGCATGCAAACATCTTCTACACCGAAAGTATTTTTAAACTCTTCAATATCAAGACTCCAGCCTAATCTTGCGGGATTACTTTTCCCATTCAACACTGGTCCGGGCACAGAAATACCTAAACGTTTCACGTTTTCTAACTGCTCTTCCTGCACAAACTGCTTGAGAATATCAGAAAAAGAAGAATATTCTTTTGTAGGGTAATTTTTTTGAATTTTAGTTTCAATCCCACCATTTCCGGAGATATAATAAGCGACCGTGGTAATATCTTCACGAAGGTTTGCACCAATGATTGAAACATTATCGTTATTGCTGTTTTTCACTCCCGGTAAAAAAAGTGGAAATTTAGGATTTAAGTTCATAATCGCAAATTTTATCAAATATAATAATTGTTTTGGTAATTCCCGCTAGGTAACAGAAAACCTTTTCAAAAACTAGAAAAGGTTTGGTTTATAATTAATTATAAAACTTTATATTATTTCCCTAAAGGAATATTGTAAGAAAATCCTGCACCGATGCTGCCCACATTATAGTCTTGGCCAGCTACATCGCCGTTACTTCCTGAGAATACTTTCTGATATTGAAGGAAGAAATTCCAGTCTCTGTTGTGATATCCTATTTCAGGTTTTAGATAAAAACCACCATCTGGTCGGTCTGTTCCGGAGTTGGTTGCAACTTTTTCATCACCAACTAAAAATCCGTATCCAAGATCGGCACCAAAATAGAAACCTGTCTGCTTAGGATAAATTCTGAATAATGCAGCCACAGGAACTACACCTACATCGTTATTATCGTACCCGTTATTATCTTTACCAAAATAGTGTGTATAACCTGTTGCAATACCTAAACCGAATCCCGGAGTGATCAAATTCTGGTATGCCACATCTACACCTACTGCGGCAGAAACGTTATCTGAAGGAACAGCAATACCAGCCGTTGCACCTACTTTGATCATATTGTTCATCTGAGCACTCTGCGCACTTACTAAACCTGCTGTAAGAATTCCAGCTGCTACTATGGTTTGTTTAAACATTTTCATAACTCTGATTTTTTAAAATTTTACTGAAAAGTGAGATGTAAAAATCATGCCAAAATAATTCACTAAAGACGATTATTAAACACCGGAAAAACATAATTCACTAAAAATCAAAATATTATGTTTTTTAATAATTAAATACTTGTTTAACTTTATATGGTTACAACAATAAATTATCTTTAATATTTGTTTATATAGTTTAACCTATTCTCTATTTGAACATCAAAAATAAAATCAGGATTATGGTGACCAACTTTCTTCACAACAAACATCTACTATGGCGTGCCGGTTTCGGACCTGGAATTCAGCAGATTGATCATTTGAAAAATGAACCCATCATGGCAATTTTAAAGCAAGTTTTCAAAGAAGAAACCTTCTCACCAGTTATCTACCAAACGCCTGATATTGAGCAAGTAGAATACAATGATCCTAAAGCCAACGCTGTAAAAAGAAGAGAAATCCAAAAAGTGAATCAGAAGCAGAATAACGAGCTTAATCTAAATTTCCTCAAAAAAATGACCACCAGCAGCGAACAGCTTCGCGAGAAAATGGCTTTTTTCTGGCACGGACATTTTGCAACAAGAATCAACAATCCGAAATTCAATCAACAGCTTCTGAATGTTATCAGAGAAAAATCTTTAAGTACATTCAAAGATTTACTTTTTGAAGTGAGTCGTTCACCTTCGATGTTACAGTTTCTGAACAATCAGCAGAATAAAAAAGATCATCCCAACGAAAATTTTGCCCGCGAAGTGATGGAACTTTTTACAATGGGAAGAGGAAATTACACCGAAAAAGACATCCGCGAGGCTGCAAGAGCTTTTACGGGTTGGGGTTATGATAAAGAAGGCAATTTTATTCAAAGAAAAAAACAACACGATGAAGGCTCAAAAACCTTCCTCGGAAAAACCGGAAATTTCACAGGTGATGATGTTTTAAATATTATTTTGGAACAGAAAACTACAGCTGATTTTATCACGACAAAGATCTACACTTTCTTTGTAAACGAAAAACCTGATTCAGCAATCATTAAAACTCTCAGTAAAAATTTTTACGAATCGGGATATGACATCAAAAAACTAATGACCGAAATATTTTCAAGCACATGGTTTTACAACAAAAAAAATATCGGAAACCGAATAAAATCACCCACCGAACTTCTCGCCGGAATGATGAGAATGCTTCCTATGGAAATTCAAAATCCTGAAAACATTACCGTTTACCAGAAACTTCTCGGCCAAATGTTGCTCTATCCACCAAATGTTGCGGGCTGGCCCAACGGAAAATCATGGATCGACAGTTCGACTTTAATGCTTCGTCTTCAGATCCCGCAAATATGGTCGGGCTTAAGACCAATGGAATATTCTGCAAAGGAAGATGATGATATGGATATGGGAATGAAATCCCGTGAAGCTTTAAATAAAAGTTTTAAAAGCCCGAATATCACGATTGACTGGGCGAAAGTTGAAAAAGTTTTAGCCTCGAAAAAAGCAGAAGACTATCTGATCGTCAATTCAGATTCTTTGGATATGAATACTGTTCAACAATTTTCAGATCAAAGCATCAAAATGAATATCATCAACCTCATGTCAACGCCAGAATATCAGTTGATGTGATGAGTTGGGAATTGGAGAAAATTAGTTTTAAATACATCAAAGCAAAGAAATTATGATCATCAAAAGAAGAGATTTTTTAAAGATTAGCTCGTTGGCAACAGCTTCACTGTTTATTCCCAATTTCCTACAGTCGATGACGTTGGATAATGCATTAAACCCGAATCAGAAAATACTGATTGTCCTTCAGTTTACAGGTGGAAATGATGGTTTGAACACGATCATTCCCACAAAAAATGATATATACTTTAAAGAAAGAAGCAACATTGCCATCAACGATTCTTTAGCTTTAAATGATGAAACCGGAATTAATCCGGCTCTATCTTATTTTAAAGAATTATTCGATGATGGTGAACTTTCATTGATGAATAATGTTGGCTATCCAAACCCCGACAAATCGCATTTCCGAAGCATGGATATTTGGCATTCTGCAAGTGAAAGCGACGAATTTTTAGAAACGGGATGGCTCGGAAGATTCCTGGATGAAGAGTGCTATAAATGCGAGCATCCAACTCAGGCTCTGGAAGTTGACGATATGTTGAGTTTAGCTTTAAAAGGTGAAAATAACAAAGCTTTTGCCTTTAAAGATCCTAAAAAACTGTATCAGACAAGTCAGGAAAAATATTTCAAATCACTTTATGAAAGCGATCATCATCATGATGATGAGACGGTTTCTTATTTATACAAAACTTTAGGCTCAACTATAAACAATGCCGATTATATTTTCGAGAAAAGTAAAGCTAAAAAAACCACTCAGGAATACCCGAATTCCAAACTTGGAAAAGACTTTAAAACTGTTGCATCACTGATAAAATCTGACATCAACACGCAGGTTTATTATCTTTCAATCGGAAGCTTCGACACGCACGTCAATCAAAATGAAAGACAGCAAAAACTTTTTGGAGAAATCAACGAGGCAGTAAAATCTTTCGTTGCAGATATGAAAGCCAACGGATTGTTTAACGATATTTTACTCATGACTTTTTCAGAATTCGGTCGTCGTGTTGCCCAAAATGCAAGCAAAGGAACTGATCACGGAACCGCCAATCAAATGTTTTTCATCAGCGGTGGTTTAAAAAAGAAAGGAATTCTCAACGCGCTCCCCGATTTACAGAATCTGAATGAAGGAGACTTAATCTATACAGAAGATTTCAGAAAAGTATATGCAACCATTCTCAAAAACTGGCTCAATGCCGATTCATCAAAAGTTTTGGGCTGGAAAAACGGCGTTTATGATTTTATATAAAAAAAGCCCTACAAAATGCAGGACTCAGAAAGTATAAAGTTAATTTTTTTAGTGCGGCGAAGGAATCTGTCTGTTTGGATCGCTCACCACATCTTTCTTTTCAGTAAATTTTTTGATCACATAATCAATGACGATTGGTACCACCATTGCAAGTACCGCTTTTAATATTCTAGATTTCATAATATTTATTTTTCAAAAACATTACAATATCTGCGCCACAAAAATTGAGAAGAAATAATCTCAATCTGCTAAACCTCATCTTCAATAATTAGATTCTGATAATTTTTTAGACCATTTTTAAATTTCTCCTCCATTCTCAACCTCAGATTTCTTGGCTTATGAACGATCAGACAGTTTCCAAAGCCCAATAGAAGCCGCTCGAGCTCATAATTGATCTGAACACAGATTTTAAAAATTGCTCCGTCTTCGTCTTCACTTACCACTTCCTGACTTTTGTGCACAGGTTTTGTTTTGATGTAAGGTGTATTCGATGCATCTACAAAAAAAAACACATTTCTAGGTTTCATCGTATCTGAAACCGTTACACCCACAATATCTTTGAAAAATTCGTCTCCGTCAAGATCTTGGTCGATGTAAGGAGTTTTTTCATCCACTTCAATAGATTCCATCCTGTCCAAAGCGAGATTATACATTTTTCCTTTGTGAAGACAGATCAGAAACCAACGGTTGTTATACTCTTTCAGCAATTGCGGATGCACAACAAAATTACTAGATTGTTTTGCCGTAAAACTTTTATATAAAATATTGAGAACTTTCTTATTTAAAATTGCCTCATACAAAATATCAATATGCTCCAAACCTTTCAACTGTTCATTTTTATCCAAATGAATAATCGACTTTTGATTGGTCGAATGAATAGAATCTTCCAGTTTCTGAATCACCCCATTCATATCTTTGAACATCGAAAAATCTTTAAACTGCTTTAAAATCTGCACCGCATTATTCATCGCTTTCAGATCATTTTCATTCACAGAAATCTGATGAATACTGTAATCGGGATCACTGTAGCGGTAATATTTTTTGTCGTAAACTTCAATCGGTGCTTCATAGCCAAATTTTTCACTCCGCATATTCTGCAGATCAAGCTGCACTGTTCTTTTACTGACAAAAGACTCTTTACCTTCAAATTCAAATAAAGCCTCAGAACATTCTTCAATTAAATCTTCCAGAGTATATTGTTTGTACTTATTCTTCAGACATTTATCTAAAGTTTTGTAACGGATCAAAGCATTTTTATTTGACGACATAGAGTGAGGTTAAGGTAAAGGTTAAGTTTAAGGTTAAGGCAATGATTAAATTAAGGTTGAGTTCAAGACTAAGGCGCAAAGAATTCCCCTCCTCTGGAGGGGTGGCGAAAATTCAAAGAATTTTTGACGGGGTGGTTAAGCGTGTTGTTCTTGCCAAGAATCTATTGTTTTTACAAGTTTACTTCCTCTTCAAAGCCTGCCCTTCAAAAGAAATTCCATCCCAGCCAAACTCCATAAAATTCCTGATATTCTGATGATCCGTTCCCTCCGGATTTTTCAAAACATCTTCTCTGTAGAACTCCCCGAAAAGATTTAATGTTTCCTGCTTCGACAGATCATTCAGTTTCGCAAAACTGAAAACCTTACAAGAACCGTTGTTTTGATCCGCCTGATTCACCGTATTTCCGTTGGTAAATTTTGTCGGAGTAAAATCGTAATGCTCATCAATAAAAGCAATGACTTCTTTAAATTGAATTTCCTGCGCCGATTTTTCTAATTGTTCAAATAACATATTTTTTTATTTTTTAGTATTAAAATTTAAGGCTCATAGTTTTTTTAACACATTAGAATTATTAAGATTTAAACTTTAAAACATCAAGATCACATCTGATAAAATTCTTTGATTTTTTAAAATCTCATGTGTTCTAAAATATCCTCAATGATTTTAGCTAAAAACTAATGTGACTGATGTGATAAAAAACTTTTGTGACTTTTGTGGTTAATTTAATTTCAAAAATAATCAAAATAATTTTATCTGCGCAAAAACATTGCACACTTATACAATTACTTTGCATTATCAAATAACAGACACATGAACACATTTAGTACAATCAACGGAAACGATTTAATCGACTTAGGTTTCAGACCCGGAAAATGGTTTAACGAAGCTTTACAATATATCAATGAAAACCAGCTCGACGAAAACAATATGAAAACATATCTTGAACAGTTCAGATCACCCGATCCGATTCCGCTTCATGAAAAGGCGAAAGATTTTATCATCAACATCAGAGCAGAACACGAAAGCGAAATCGACAACGTAGAAAAAGTAATCAACACCATGAAAGTATTGATGAAAACTCCAACTTTGGTTGCAGGTGCGATCATGCCCGATGCCTGTCCCACAGGTCCTGAAGGTCAGATTCCTGTTGGCGGAGTTGTGGTGGCAAAAAATGCCATTCATCCCGGATTTCATAGCGCAGATATCTGTTGTTCAGTGATGTTGACAGATTTTGGAAAAGCTGATCCTAAAGAAGTTTTGGATGCAGCCCATTCAATTACCCACTTTGGATATGGTGGAAGACCGAGAGGCGAACAAATGGAAATGTCTCAGGAACTGATGGATGCTTTCAGAGCCAACTGGTTCCTGAATGACGAGAAATTAATCAGCATCTCCCGTTCTCATATGGGAACTCAGGGTGACGGAAACCATTTCCTGTTTGTCGGAATTTCAAAAAATACCGGGAACACAATGATGGTCACTCACCACGGATCGAGAGCTCCCGGAGCCGCTTTATATGATAAAGGAATGAAAATCGCCAACCGTTTCAGACAGGAAATTTCGCCTGAAACCTTGAAAGAAAACGCATGGATTCCGTATGAAACCGAGGAAGGAAAATCCTACTGGGAAGCTTTGCAGTTGATCAGAACTTGGACGAAACAAAACCATACTTCAATCCACGATGCCGTTTTAAACAAAATGAATATCGAAAAACAAAACAGATACTGGAACGAACATAATTTTGTTTTCAAAGACGGTGATTTATTTTACCACGCAAAAGGAGCAACGCCTTTGGACGATAAATTTATGCCTGATATTACAGGACCAAGATTGATTCCTTTGAATATGTCGGAACCTGTTTTGATCGTTCAGGGAAAAACCAATGAAAGAAACTTAGGTTTTGCACCACACGGAGCAGGAAGAAATTTCAGCAGAACGCAACATAAAAAATCATTGGCTCATAAAACCATTGAAGAAGTTTTCGCAGAAGAAACCCAAGGATTAGACATTCGTTTTTTCTCGAATGAAATTGATATTTCCGAACTTCCGACCGCTTATAAAAGTGCCAAAAACGTGAGAGCACAAATTGAAGAATACGAATTGTGTGAAGTGTTGGATGAAGTAATGCCTTACGGATGTATTATGGCGGGAGACGTTCAGAAGAATGCACCGTGGAAGAAAAAGAAAAAATTTAGAAAAGCATAATTGTTGGTCAATCGCAAAGGCGCAATTTCTTTAACAACTATACTTTTAAGGCGCAAGGATTTCATCTCAATTAAAATTACAACTTTCAATTTACTGTAGACTTTTGAAATACACACTGTCACACTGAGCTTGTCGAAGTGTCTTGCGCCTTACAATATAATAGATTTAAAAACCTTGCGCCTTTGCGTACAACCAAAATAAAATAAAAACAATGACACCAAAAATACTAGAAAAACTAAAAGAAATAGAAACAGAAAGAAATATAGAAATACTTCTTGCCGTGGAATCTGGAAGCCGGGCTTGGGGTTTTGCATCTCCCGACAGCGATTATGACATACGATTCATATACCGCCACGAAAAAGACTGGTATCTCTCCCCGTGGGATAAAGATGAAACCATAGAATTTATGACTGAAGACGATTTAGATGGTTCGGGATGGGATTTGAGAAAGACTTTTCATCTCCTGTTAAAATCCAATGCAGCTTTGTTGAGTTGGTTCTACTCTCCTATCGTTTATGTAAAAAATAAAAAGTTTTATGAACTTTTTAAACCTTTAGCAGATTCCTGTTTTTCCCCGATAGCGGTTTCTTACCATTATCTGAGCATGAGCAAAAAATATCTTGAAGCCTGCAGAACAGATGAAGTAAAATTGAAATCTTATTTCTACTGTCTTCGAACAGCTTTGACCGGAAAATGGATATTAGAAAAAGGAACGGTACCGCCAGTTTTGTTCAGTGAATTGTTGGTTTTAGTCGATGATTTTACAAGAACCAAGATAGAAAATCTTGTTGCCTTAAAAGCCACAAAAGGAGAATCGTATTACCATTCTAATGATTGGGAACTTTTTGGTTTTTTTGAGGAAATAGTGAAGGATAATGAGGAAAGAGCGAAGAACTTGAAGGGAGGAAATGCGGATAAGCTTGAAATGGAGAACGTTTTCAGGAAGATATTAAATAATAACTAAGAAATATCTACTATGAATTTGATAATGAACTTTGAAAAAGCTTTATACTAAATCAACTATTTCTGATTTCATTAAACCAATAAATTTTCATTAAGATATTGCAGGATTATCACTTTAAGCAAAAAATAACTTTAATACATTTTATCTGAATCTTTGACAAAAAATAGGAAAAGAAAAAATGTTTATATTTGCCGGAAATACAAATGAAAAAAAGTTATGACAATTTTTAAAAAAAATGTCAAAAGAAGACACTTCGTGATCTTTTTTTTGACTATCGCAGTTCTCATCTTAGCATATTTCTTGTTAAAACCTTCTCCAGACAGCTATTCCGAGTTAGACCCTACCGATCAGAAAATGTTTGATGAATTAACCTTACAATATAAAACATTTGATCAATCAGCAGATAAGCTTTGGACGTCGGCATATCAATATAATAAGGAGCCTTTAATATTAATTCGGTCTAATAAATCCAAATACATATCTTACTATATATACTTAATTAACACCAGTAAGTGGGTGGATACGAAAAAGTATAAAAAGATCAATTTTCCAGGCAATCCCTATCTGAAAGACGTTTACTTAGCAAAATCTTTGGGAATTGAATCTGTAAAATATTTATTACCTGCAGCTTTCAGATATACAACATTACAGAATAAAGAAATGCTGGCTTTTAAATTTTATCCTGAATTATTTGATAAAAAAATTTATCTAGATTTTAACTATTTTTCTCTACATGAAGCCTTTCATCTATATGTACAGAAAAATTGGATCTACGATAAAGATGGAGGAGATTACATAGAAAATTATCCATACAATAAAGAAAATTTTGATCTCCTGAGAAAAGAATATAAACTGCTGGACGAAGGATTAGAAGCCACAGATACTAAAAAACTTGATTCTATTATGAAGCAATGGGTTGAAATTCGTGATATCAGGTTTAAAAAGTGGCCACAGCTTATCGCTGAAAAGAACAGTGAAGCAATAGAGGGCACCGCACAATACTTAGAACATAGATTTTCTGATCTTACTGCCAAAGACAAACATTTTAATACCAATGAACAAGGTAAATCATTAAATTTTTCGCAAGCCTTAGAACTTATAATTCAAAATAAGCCTTACCATGAGTATCTGGCAAGACAAGCATCGTATGATAAAGGAGCAGCATTGGGATATATTTTAGACAAATTAGACTCTTCATGGAAACAAAAAATAGAAGATTCACCGAAACACAGAGGATTGACCCAATACGAAATTCTGAGATCCCGCTATTTTAAATAATGTAATATGACCATCCATAGCCTAACATCCCGTGAATTGATACTCTTCCAATCTATCTCCGGAAGCCGCTCTTTCGGGCTCGCCACAGAAAACTCAGATACAGACATCCGTGGAGTATATTTCTTACCAAAAGAAGACTTTTTTGGGTTAAACTATATTCCGCAGATTTCTAATGAAACGAATGATATTTCATACTATGAGATCGGGAGATTTGTAGAATTATTACAGAAAAATAATCCTAATATTCTGGAAATTCTGGCAAGTCCGGAAGACTGTATTCAACATACAAATCCGTTGATGGATTTGTTGAAATCTGAAGATTTCCTATCGAAATTATGCAAAGACACTTTTGCGGGTTATGCGATTTCACAGATCAAAAAAGCAAAAGGACTCAATAAAAAGATTTTAAATCCTGTCGAAAAGGAAAGAAAATCGATCCTGGATTTCTGTTATATTTTAGAAAACAATGGTTCGATTCCATTAAAAAAATGGCTTCTAGAAAGTGATCTTTCGCCAGAGAGATGCGGATTGGTGAGCATCGACAATACCAAAGGAATGTTTGCACTTTTCTACAACGAATCAGGAGATTTAAACTATAAAGGAATTATCCAGAATGAAGAAGCTAATCAGGTTTCTCTGTCATCAATTCCAAAAGGAGAAAAATCGGAAGCTTTTATGTTTTGTAATCTCGACGCCTACTCCACCTACTGCAAAGATTACCGTGAATATTGGAAATGGGTTTCAGAACGTAACGAAGATCGCTACAACGTCAACCAAAACCACGGACAAAACTATGACAGCAAAAACATGATGCACACGATTCGTCTTTTGCAGTCTTGTGAACAGATTTTTAAAACCAATTCCTTAAATATTCGTGTGGAAAAACGCGATGAATTATTAGACATAAAAGCCGGAAACTGGTCGTATGATGCCGTAATGAAAAAAGCTGAAGGATTGATTCGGTCGATTGAATATTATCACTTAAAGTCATCTCTTCCTGAACATCCCAATTTAGAAAAGACAACAAAAATTTTAGTGGAGATTAGAGAAAACCTCTATAAATAAATAGTTCTTGCCAGCTAATATTGATAGCGCTGATTTACAATCCGGTCTTCTAATCTAAAACCCCAGCCTCCACGCCGGGGTTTTCAACAACCCCAGTTTAACATAATATCCTGAATACCAAAATATTTCACTCCAAAAACAATTTCATTCAAAATAATATTTATATTTGAATTCTAATTTAAAAACACAAATACTATGTCAAGCCACTCCGAAGTAGGGCACGCTAAAAATGTAGCCAACCTTCAAAAAATCACACAACAGGTAAACACTTACAGCCTTTACAATCCTCCCGTAGAAAACATTTCATTAGCCAGCCTTCAGACATTGTACAACAATGCTAATGCAAAATTAAACGAAGTGGCCGATAAAAGACAAGCCAACAAAAACGCAATCGTTGCCCGTCAGTCGGCTTTTGAAAATTTAAAATCAACCTGTACCAGCATCATGAATCTGCTCGAGATTTTAGGTTTACCGCAGGGTACGTTAGATCAGGCGAGATCTTTAAACCGAGCCATGCAGGGCAGTTCAAAGAAAACCACTACTCCACCTGAAGAAGGTAAAGAAGCTCCCAGAACGGTTTCCACTTCACGCCAGTCTTACACACAGCAGACAGAGAATTTCGGGCTTCTTGTGCAGCTGTTGGGAACAATTCCGAACTATGCACCCAATGAAGCAGATTTAAAACTAAACAACCTCAACACCTACCATTCTTCCTTATTAAGTGCAACGCTCGTGATCGACCAGACCGAATCTGAACTCAACACCAGAATGATAGAAAGAGACAAAATGCTATACGCAGAAGGAACCGGATTGTACACCATCGCTCAAAACGTCAAAAAATATGTGAAGAGCCTCTATGGCGCCACTTCCCCAGAGTACACAAACGTTTCAGCAATTAAATTTTCCGAGAAATAGCAAAAGCAAGCACAGGCATCTGTTTACAAACAGTGCAAAAGAACAATCTGTACCTTCGGCAATTAATCATCATACATCCTTGCAAAATATTTTGTAAGGATGTTTTTATAATCTCATATGCCGAAACAATATTCTTGTCTCCCAAAACAATATTCTCGCTTCCCAAAACAATATTCTTGTCTCCCAAAACAATATTCTTGCCTCCCAAAATCATATTCTTGCTTCCCAAAACAATATTCTTGTCTCCCAAAACAATATTCTCGCTTCCCAAAACAATATTCTTGTCTCCCAAAACAATATTCTTGTCTCCCAAAATCATATTCTTGCTTCCCAAAACAATATTCTTGTCTCCCAAAACAATATTCTTGTTTCCCAAAATAATGTTCTTGATTCCCGAAACAATATTCTTGTTTCCCAAAGACCAAAAAACAAAAACCGCCTCATTGCTGAAGCGGTTTGTTTTTATATATAGTTTTAAAAAACTATCTGATGATTTTGATATTAATTGCAGAAAAACCTTTTGGTGATCTTTCTTTTTCGAAAGACACCTTGTTTCCTTTCTTGATGATATCAATACAGTTGTTACTGTGGAAGAATACATTTTCTTTAGAATTATCTTCTGTGATAAACCCGTATCCTTTGTCACTGAAAAATGTAACGATACCAGACTTGATTGGATCTTCCTCCTGAATAGGAGCTGCACCCAACTGAATGTTATCCAAATTGATAGCCTCTGCATTAGAGTTATCCGGAGGTGTACTTGTTAACTGACCGTTTGCATCTACATACATGATCATGTCATCAAGACTTTTTCCTTTGTCATTGGTATTTTTTCGGTCTTCGCGACGTATCGCTTTTTCCTTTTGCTTCTGTAATTTTTTCTTAAAGTTTTCTTTTTTTGAGAAAGAATCCGCCATATATTATTGTATATTAATTGTTATTTTCTGAATTTCAATTTTGATGATTCACTATGATTTCATCAAAGGGTATTGTTAATCATCATTAAAGATTCCTTTTGAATTCTTATAATGATTTCGCTGCATTAAGATAATAAATTTTTTCGAATTTATGATCGTTACCAGAAAGTTTTTTGATTGTTACAATCATTTCAACGCTCTGAAAAGAAGTTAAAAGTGTTCTGCACGTTGTCAGTCGTGGTGATTCGTAATGCCGTAAGTAAGACTTATTTACAGGAAATAAAAGTTAAAATAGGCATTCAGAATAAAGAAAACTGAGGGATAAAGAGTATTCTAAACTGTAAAAGTTTAAGATAAGCAGAAACCTTCTTCTTATTTATAGTACAAATATACGACAATTCCACGGATTTTGACGACTATTATTTAAATAATTGAATTCCAGTTTATTTATAAACACGAATCCACCTTTTATGTTTACTTTAAATCTATAATTTAAAACCTCTTATCTGTCTTTCTTTTTTAAAATATAATACACTGCTTCATCTTTTTCATTATTGGTTGTATAAGCAAACTGAAATGAATATCCGTTCGCAGACATGAAGTTTAAAGCATCCATCATCGAATTGAATTTAACATTTCGCCCTCTTTCGTCTTTGATATTGGTTCCATTTTTAAATGATATGGATTTTGTTTCCTGCCCGAAATCGATCTCCACATTTACTTTTGTGCTGAGCGATCTACCCGTACCAATGATCTGAATGTAATCTACATCAATGTCTTTTAAGGGAACATCATTCACGGTCTGTGCAAAGCTTAAAGATGATAAAGAAATAAGCGAGAGAGTAAATAGTTTTTTCATTTAATAAATTTAAAGTTTAAAGATAATTAAATTTAAGGCAAAAAAAATCCCTCAAAAGAGGGATTCTATTATATATGGATGATTAGTCCTGTTGTGGTTCGTTCAAAGGCTTGTGTTCTCCCGGCTGGTCTTTACCTTCAGGATTTACGTTACCTTCATTTCTCGGTTTTTGAGCCGGTCTTTCTGGTCTTGGCAACAAAACTTTTCTAGAAAGTTTCATTTTTTTACGGTCATCATAACCCATAAATTTCACCTCAACTTCGTCACCTTCTTTATAAGGAACTTTATCCAGACGAGCCCACTCGATTTCAGAGATGTGAAGAAGACCTTCTGTACCTTTTGCGATCGCTACGAATGCTCCGAAATCCATTACTTTTACTACTTTACCTTGGTAAACTTCACCTACAGTCGGTACAAAAGTAATCTCGTTGATTCTTGCGATCGCTTCGTTGATTTTCTCTCTGCTAACACCAGAAATCTCGATTCTTCCGATTTCTCCAACTTCCTCGATTGCAATAACCGTATCCGTATCTTTCTGCATTTGCTGAATGATTTTTCCACCAGGTCCGATAACGGCACCGATGAAATCTTTAGAGATCTCTAACATCACCATTTTCGGAGCGTGAGGCTTCACGTCTTCTCTTGGTGCAGAAATTGTTTCGTTTAATTTATCAAGAATATGTAATCTTCCGTCTCTAGCCTGTAGAAGCGCTTTTTCCATAATTTCCATAGTCAATCCCTGAACTTTGATATCCATCTGGCAAGCGGTGATACCGTCTGCTGTTCCGGTTACTTTAAAGTCCATATCTCCCAAGTGATCTTCATCACCTAAGATATCAGAAAGTACAGTGAATTTCCCTGATTTTACATCAGTTACCAATCCCATTGCAATACCTGAAACCGGTTTTTTAATTTGAACACCCGCATCCATCAATGCTAAAGTTCCTGCACAAACAGTTGCCATAGAAGATGAACCGTTTGATTCTAAAATATCAGAAACGATACGGATTGTATAAGGATTTTCTTCCGGGATCATGTTTGCCAAAGCTCTCTGAGCTAAGTTTCCGTGACCAACTTCTCTTCTTGAAGTTCCTCTCAAAGGACGAGCTTCACCTGTTGAGAACGGCGGGAAGTTATAATGTAAGAAAAATCTTTCGTCATAATTTACCATTACGCTGTCTACCATGTTCGCATCTTTTACCGAACCTAAAGTTACAGCAGTTAAAGACTGAGTTTCACCTCTTGTGAAGATTGCAGAACCGTGAGCTCCCGGTAAATAATCGATTTCGCTCCAGATCGGACGAATCGTTTGAGGATCACGACCATCAAGACGTATTTTATCATTCAAAATCATCTGACGCATCGCTTCTTTTTCCACATCGTGGAAATATACTTTTGCAAAAGGAGTCACTCTTTCTAATTCTTCAGCATGTTCTACATATTGAGACAGGAATTCAGCTAAAACAGCTTTGAATTTCTCACCTCTCTCCTCTTTTCCTGAAGGAATTTTTGCTACTTCGTATACTTTATCGTATGTTTCTTTCCACACTTTCTCACGAATTGCTTCGTCGTGATTTTCGTGGCTGTATTCTCTTTTTGGTAAAGATTTGCCTACTTTTTCAGCCAATCTTTCCTGAGCTTCAACTTGTTTTTTAATTTCAACGTGAGCGAATTGAATAGCTTCAAGCATTTCTGCTTCAGAAATTTCTTTCATCTCACCTTCCACCATTACGATAGAATCTTTAGTTGCTCCCACCATGATGTCAAGGTCAGCCAATTTAAGATCTTCATAATTAGGATTTACTGCTAATTTTCCATCGATTCTTACGACTCTTACTTCAGACATTGGTCCGTTGAAAGGAATATCAGTGATCGCAATTGCTGCCGAAGCTGCAAGACCTGCTAAATCATCTGGAATTGAAAGTCCGTCATAAGAAATTAATGAAATCATCACCTGAACTTCCGCATGGAAATCTTCAGGGAATAATGGTCTTAGAACTCTGTCTACCAAACGCATCGTCAGGATTTCCTGATCAGATGGTCTCGCTTCTCTTCTGAAAAAGTTTCCGGGGATTTTTCCGCCTGCGTAGAATTTTTCTCTGTAATCTACTGTTAATGGTAAGAAATCTACACCATCTTTTGCTTCTTTGCTGGCTACAACAGTTGCTAAAAGCATTGTTCCGCCGATTTTTACTACAACAGAACCGTCAGCTTGTTTCGCCAGTTTTCCTGTTTCGATTGTGATCTCTCTGCCGTCTGCAAGAATGATCGTTTCTGTAATTGCTTGAGGTATACTCATAAATTGTTTTGTGTTGCACTCCGTATTGAGCGCTTTAATTATTGATATTTCGTCTAAATTTCGTTTGCAAATTTAAGGCTTTTGTTTTAAATAGAAGATTTAAAGTTGATAAGAAGAAATATTCATATTAATTTCACCTTAATCATAAATTTTTCTTATTAAAAATCCTGTAACCAAGTCTCCATTCAATATAATCTGCTTTATGAAATTTGAAAGATCTTAATGCAATTCCCACCAGAAGATTTCTTCCAATGGTGTATTGAAAGCCAACTCGCTGATAAAAAATTGTTTTATCGTAACGACGGTCTATTTCTTTTTTAAAGATATAAAATCCCGGCTGCAGCTGAATAGAAAATTTTGAGATCGAAAGACGGTAAGAAGGAAAAACATGCAGTAAAAGATGGTCTTTTTTAAATCTTCTTGTACTCTGGATTACTCCGTATTCATCCTGATAAAATCTATGATTATAGTCTTCGTCATACATGATACCTGCTCCCAAGCCAAGAGACGACTTATAAGTAAGTTGTCTGTGGTAAACGGTCTCTACTCCCCAATTCTGGTAATATTTACCTTCAAATTTTCTGATCATATCAACATCAAAATCTTCAAATCCCGGATCTTTTCCATAAAAAATAGAATGTCTCACTGCGCCAAAAACATTGACATCCAGAGTAGAATATTTATCAAAAGCAGAGAGAGAATCTTCTTTAGGAATCAGCCTTTCATTAAAATTATAGGTTAAGGAAAGTTTAGGAGAAAAAGTATTCATTCCTTTATTGGGAAGTTTCAAAGCACCGTTTGAGAAATGATTAAAATTCAGGCCTAAACCTAAGTCGAAATGTTTCCCCAAGTAACGTTTGTAGCTAGCTCCTAGATTAATATAGATACTCACAGAAGAGCCGAATGTCTGATTATTGTACCCTTTTTTCAAGTCGTAAGGAGTCCAGTTGAAAGCAAAACCTGCACTTGTTTCGTAATTCCAGGAATGAGTTTTTGCCCGGCTCATTGTTCCGCCAAATGTACCGTATACAGCGAAAGGTTTACCCATCTCACTATTTTTGAGGTAATTAAAAGCGATTATACCTCCACCGTAATATGGTCTGCCGAATCGTCTGTGCCACTCCTGACTTCCGTCTGTCTGCACTGTAAGTTCTGCCGAAGCACCGATAAATTCTCTGTGAGTAAGTGTTTTCAGGTAGTCGTTTGTTCCTAAAAATTTTCCGACCTGAAAACTTATTGTTCCCTGCAAATTTGATTTTGGAATTGAATCTAAATCCTGCGAAAACAAAAAAGCAGATGTGAAAACCAGAAAAAACAGGTAAAAGTATCTCAAATCTAATATGTTGAAGGTGAAAAGCGCAAATTTAAATATCTTTTATTAAATAGATGGATAATGCTCCTTAATTATTATCAACTATTATTTAATCGAAAAAAGCAACCTCTTTCGAAGTTGCTTTTATTTTTGGAAATCGGATAGATTATTTTCTTAAACCAAGTTCAGCAATAATTGCTCTATATCTTGTAATATCTTTTTTCTTAAGATAATCTAATAAGCTTTTTCTTTTACCTACTAATTTCACCAAAGATCTTTCAGTATTGAAATCATGACGATTAGCCTTCAAGTGCTGAGATAAGTGGTTGATTCTGTAAGTGAAAAGAGCTACCTGTCCTTCAGCGCTCCCTGTGTCTTGTGCAGATTTTCCATGTTTTGCGAAAATTTCTGCTTTTTTTTCTGTTGTTAAGTACATTCCAATATTGTTTAATGATTATTATGTAACGGCGGCAAAAGTACAACTATTTTTTATACTAAACAAGAAGATTACAGGCTCACGATTAAATAAAATAGACAAGATTGTTAAAAAATTCTTAATAAAATTACAATATTTCATTAAAAGGCAGTACTTTTGCATAGACAAAAAGATGAAAAAAGTTCTACACTATATCCTGATTTTCACTGTATTTATCACCAGTATTTCTTCTGTGAATGCACAGAAAAGCAATACGCATGACAAAATTAAAAAGATTCTGTACTTTAATCCTGAAGTAGAGCCAGATTTAGAGGAAATTAAAGATCCTACCAATTATGCATTTTTCAGCGCAGTTTCGGATAATGTAAGTTCATTCAGAAAAAATAAAATGCTGAAATCTGAAGTTCAGGTTTCCTATGACAGTATAGATTCTAAGACGATTCTTGAGTACAGTAAAAACAATGATGCTGATTTCGTTATAGTTCCGAAGGTAAAATATTTCAAAGTGGGTCTGGGAAAATACGTTTTCTCAAATCAGGTGGTCGTAAGTTTAAAGCTTTTTGACGCAGAAGGAAATTTCATTGCATCCTCAGATTATGACACTTACCGAAAAAACATGCGTCTTTTGGGTTCTACGGAAAACTCTATAAAAATTGGAACAAATGGAGCGATGAAAAGTATCCTGAAAGAGCTACGCAAACAAAAACCCTCATCAGAAGCTGGTTTTTAGCTTTAATAAATCCTTAAATTTTCCCGATCGTTCTCTTTTGTTGAAAATTTGAATTATTTTTGCATATCAAAAAAATTCAGGTTTTGAATTATATAGACGAACTTACCTTTAATCCAGCCGATATTGCCGAACGACTTAGCGAACTTCACGCCGACGAACGTTTACTGGCTTTTCTGAAAGTTCCGAAAGAATACAAAGCCGATGTTTTCTCTCACTTAGATCCAGATTTTCAGGAAGAAACTATTCGAAGTATCGGCAGCGATGATGTTTCGGAAATCCTCAATGCGATGACTCCAGACGACCGGACAGCTCTTTTTGAAGATTTTCCGGACGAATTGATAAAATACTCTATCAATCACCTTAATCCGCAGGAAAGACGAATTGCATTAAAACTTTTGGGTTACGATTCTGATTCTATTGCCCGTCTGATGACACCTTACTACATCCAGATCAGAAAAGAATGGACGGTAAAAAGATGCCTACAACAGATCAAAAAAGTCGGAAAAAGAGTGGAAACTATCAATCATTTGTATGTGGTTGATGAGAGAAACCGATTGATTGACGATTTGGCATTGGGAAGTTTACTCTTAGTCGAAGATGACACTTTGGTTTCTGATCTCACAGACAATCAGTTTGTTGCAATTAAAACTACAACATCAAAAGAAGATGCTGTTCAGTATTTTGAAAAATACGACAGAACGGCTCTTCCTATTATTACAGACGCCGGAGTTTTGGTAGGTATTGTAACAATTGACGATATTTTAGATCAAATTGAATCTCAAAACACAGAAGATATTCAGAAATTTGGAGGTGTGGAAGCTTTGGATGATCCTTATATTCAGACGCATTGGTTTGAAATGATTAAAAAGAGAGGTTTATGGCTGATCGTTTTATTTTTTCTGCAATTAATCACCGCTTCTGTGATGGGATATTACGAGAATGAAATTGAAAAAGCCGTAGTCTTAGCACTTTTTATACCTTTAATTATATCAAGCGGCGGAAATTCTGGTTCGCAGGCCGCAACTTTGATTATCCGAGCAATGGCACTTCAGGAAATCACCATTAAAGACTGGTGGATCGTGATGAAGAAAGAATTGGTCACAGGCTTAATATTAGGAACCTTTTTAGGAGTAATCGGTTTTTTCAGAATTATGATCTGGCACGAAATGGGCTGGTTTAATTATGGCGATTATTGGTTTTTCATCGCACTCAGCGCAGGAATGTCGCTTTCTATGATTGTACTTTGGGGAACTTTATCCGGTTCTATGGTTCCTTTTATTCTTAAAAAATTCAATCTCGATCCTGCAACTTCTTCTGCACCATTTGTTGCCACATTGGTTGACGTTACAGGTTTAATTATCTATTTTACCATTGCCGGAATGTTCTTAACCGGAAAACTTTTGTAATTTTAAGCAAAGTCTAAAATTTACTTATGAAAGTTATTTCTCTCGTACCTTCAATTACGGAAGCCATATTTGATTTGGGTTTAACAGAAAAAGAAGTCATCGGCAGGACAAAATTTTGTATACATCCTGAAGAAAAGGTTAGAAATGTAGAGATTATCGGTGGAACAAAAAATCTTAACCTTGAAAAAATTAAAGCTTTAAAACCTGATTTAATTTTATCCAACAAAGAAGAAAACGTTAAAGATCAGGTGGAAGTTTTGATGAAAGATTTCAAGGTGAGCGTTTATAATACGGAAACTATAGAAGATAATTATTATCTGGTCAAAAACTTGGGTTTACTTTTTAATAAAGAAGAAAGAGCACAGCTTTTTAATCTTAAAATCTATGAAGTTCTTAGTCTTGCTAAAATTGGTAAAAAAATAAAAGCAGCCTATTTAATTTGGAAAAATCCTTACATGACGATTGGTTCAGACACGTTCATTCACAATGTTTTATCTGAAATAGGTTTCGAAAACATTTTTAAAAACCAAACCCGTTATCCGGAAATTCAGGTTGAAGATTTAGCTGAGGCAGACGTCATTATGCTTTCTTCAGAACCTTTTCCTTTTAAAGAAAAACATATTACAGAACTGAAAGAATTTTATCCTGATAAAAAAATAATCATCGTTGATGGTGAAGCTTTTTCCTGGTATGGGACGCATATTGCGAAGTGTGAGGATTATTTTAAGAAATTAATTGCTGAATTTAATCATTAAGCTTTTTCTAAAGCCACAGGGTTATTCCATTTTCAAACTATTGAATATTTTAAGCAGAAAAAAACTCCGATTTTCGTCGGAGTTTATATTTTAAATTTAAAGACGATTACAAAATCTTCGAAACTTCATTACAAAGCCATTCGAGCAATTCTAAATCTTCTTTAGTAAAAGGATCGATGGTGTGAGAATCTATATCGATCTGACCAATATTTTCACCGTTTTTGAAAATAGGAACTACGATTTCTGCTTTTGTATCGATCGAACAGCTTAGATAATTATCCTGTAAATGAACATCAGGAACGATGAACGTTTCGTTTGAAACTGCAACCTGTCCACAAATTCCTTTTCCATACGGAATGATGATATGATCAGTCTCTGCACCAACGTAAGGTCCCAATTTTAGCTCGTTTTTATCTCCGTTTTTGAAGTAAAAACCCGTCCAGTTAAAATATGAAATTTCTTGGTCTAGCAGATGGCAAACTTTTTCAAGTTTCTCTTCCGTGTTATGTTTCGGACTTTCAAGAATAGACGAAAGTCTTTTTTTTAGTTCAGACATTTTAATTTGTTTTAAGAAAATTGTTTTAGAGAAAGTTCCTGTTTGTAACCGAACATTCCTCTTTCTTTTATCATTTCGGCAACACCTTCCGGCACCTGATTTTCCCAGCCGCTAACATTGCATGCTATTTTTCTCAGTATTTCTCTTGAATAAATTTCCAAAAATTCCGGATCATAATTTTTAATATCTACAATACGGTTATTTAATTTGAAATATTTATATAATTCTTTCAGGCTTTCTTCCACCTTAAGATTCTCAGAATCAAGCAATTCGTGGGTCTCAGGATCTTTGTAAGGATATAGATAAACTCTCATTCCGTTTCTGAAAAATTTACCAAAAGCTTCAAGAATTCCACCTGATAAATCTTTATAATATTTTTCATCAAATACCATCAACATATTATTCACGCCCATCGCAACACCGATGTCACCATTGGTATAATGAGAAAAATAATCGATCAATCTGTAATATTCTGAGAAGTTTGAGATAATTACCGTATAACCTAATTTCCCAAGAACATCTACTCTGTCTAAGAAATCTCTTTCGTCGATATCACCGTCAGCACGAAGGTTTGAAATGGTAATTTCGATCAGAACTTCGGTTTCCTCGTGAGTACAAATAGCATCTTTCAGAAACATTTCCATTCCGTTCCTGAGCATATCAATATTCACCCTTGTCACAGGTCTGAAACTTCCTCTGACTGCAAAAATGTTTTTCTTGTACAAAACATCTGCAGGAAGCATATTATTTCCCTGGGAATTAAAAATCACAGCATCGGTCATGTTGTTTTTCACCAATTGTAAAGACATAAGTCTGTTATCAACGTAAGCGAAAGCGGGACCACTAAAATCGATCATATCAATCTCAAGATTGTCTGTAGCGACGTCATCATAAAGAGATTCTATCAATCTTCGGGGATTATCAAAATAGGTAAATGCTCCAAAAATAAGATTTACACCTAAATTTCCAAGAGTTTCCTGCTGTAAAGTAGCATCGTTCTCTTTAAATTTAACGTGAATGACCACCTCATTATAATCTTCGTTTTCTTTGACCTGAAAACGTATTCCCACCCAGCCGTGACCTTTTACGGTTTTATCAAAATTTATTGTGGTAACGGTATTTGCATAAGAAAAAAACTTTCTGTTTGGGCTGTTTTCTCTGGAAATTCTTTCTTCAATTAATGAAACTTCGTAGCGAAGCATTTTTCGAAGTCTGTTTTGGGTTACATATCTGTTTTTAACCTCTTTTCCGTAGATCGCATCACTAAAATCTTTGTCATAAGCTGACATCGCCTTAGCAATTGTACCGGAAGCTCCTCCTGCTCTAAAAAAGTGCCGCACAGTTTCCTGCCCTGCTCCAATTTCTGCGAAAGTACCATAAATGGTAGGATCTAGATTAATTGTTAATGCTTTTTGTTTAGGAGTTAATTTCTGATACATTATGACATTAAATTTTTCGTAAATTTACCAAAATTAAACCAACCTCAAAACAAATGAAGTTGAAATTTTTAGGAACCGGAACTTCTCAGGGCGTTCCCGTTATTGGCTGTACTTGTGAGGTATGTATCTCAAAAAACCCGAAAGACAAACGTTTCAGATCATCTGCAATGGTAACCACCGATGAAAATAAAAAAATTCTCATCGATTGCGGACCAGATTTCAGACAGCAAATGCTTATTAATAATGAAAGTCATATAGATATCGCATTACTTACCCATGAGCATAATGATCATGTGATTGGTCTTGATGACATGCGGCCGCTTATTTTTAAAAGCGGAAAAAATATGCCACTTTACAGCAGCGAAAGAGTAGGAAATGAAGTTAAGAATCGCTTCGCATATGCCTTCGTTGATGAAAGATATCCGGGAGCACCGGCATTTGATCTGCATACAATTGAAAATAAAGCTTTTGAAGTTTTAGATATTAAAATTACTCCGATTGAAGTCATTCATTATAAAATAACAGTATTTGGATATAAATTCAAAAACTTAGCATACATTACAGACGCAGGTTTTATTTCTGAAACTGAAAAAGAGAAGTTAAAGAATTTGGATGTTCTTATTTTAAACTGTATTCGTAAATTTGATCCTCATCCTGCCCATTTCGTGCTTGCCGATGTTATCAAACTTTACGAAGAGCTAAAACCTAAGAAATTATTTCTAACACACATCAGTCATCATTTTGGTCTGCATGATATTGAAGATAAGTTACTTCCTGACGGAATACACCTTGCCTACGATGGTTTGGAGATAAAATTCTAAAAGAATTTCGTAAAAAGCTTTTGAACATATAAAAAAAGTTTTTATATTTGCACACCAATTTAAAGCAAGCCCGGTTGGCGGAATTGGTAGACGCGCTAGACTCAAACTCTAGTATCGCAAGATGTACCAGTTCGATTCTGGTACCGGGTACTAAAAACCTCTGAGATTAATTTTCAGAGGTTTTTTATTGATTTTTATTCTCATATTTTCAATATACTTCCAAATAATTTAGTTTTAAAATCAGAAATACTTATTCTATTCTCATCTCTAATTTGAAATCAATCTTGAAAATAACCCATAAAATTCTTTTAATGGTACAAATTTGGATAATTCACCCATAGAACGATCAATTATTATAAAAATTAATAATATGGGAATTTTAACTTCTTCACCTTTTTGGTTAATCACAAATCATCTTTTTAAACTTCCATTTCTGCATTACAACACTGCACAAGGACTATTATTTGTTTTATGGATGATTTAGATCTGAATAGAAGATTTAAATAGTATTAATAATTGTAATCACATCACATCAAAATTTTGAAATGACCTTTTACACCAATCACAAAAACAATATTATGAACAGAGACGGAAAAAATCAGAGCTTTTGGGAAAACCAATCGCAACATGAAAAATTAAAAAATTACAGTCATACAGATTTTGACACCATTATCGTTGGTGCCGGAATAACGGGAGTTACTTTAGCTAAAGAATTACAAAACCGCGGTCGCCAATGTCTTTTAATTGAAAAAGAAAATCCCGGATTTGGTACAACCGGCGGAACTACAGCACACATCAACAATTTTTTTGATTCGTCATATGATGAAATCATCAATAACTTCGGTGGAGAATCTGCTATTCTGTTGGCCGATGCCGCGAAAGAAACCGTGCGCTATATCAAGCAAAACATTGTAAAACACCACATTTCCTGTGATTTTAACGAATGTAACTATTATCTGTTTAGTGTTGATGAAAAACAGTCAAAAAAACTTGAAGATATTTTAGAAGCACATCAAAAAGTAGGAATTGATACAGAACCTATTTTCAGCATTCCGTTTACATTAGAATTCGAGAAAGCTATAGAAATAAAAGGTCAGGCGCAGTTCCATCCTCTAAGATATATTAATAAACTGCTGAAAGAATATGTAAAAAACGGGGGTTCTGCCGTAACAGAAACCCAAGTTTTAGATTATGAAAATAAAGATGGAATTATTACAGTTAAAACCGATAATGATTTAACGTTTACCGGGAAAAATCTAGTCTGGGCTACACATATACCGCCCGGAAACAATCGTTTCAGTGTACTTCTTGCTCCTTACAGAAGCTACGCTGTGACTTTAAAATTAGCCAATCCTGTAAAAACATTAGCGCAAACTGCTGACCTTTACGATCCTTATCATTATGTACGTTATCACAAATCCGGAAACGATTATTTTTTAATCGCGGGAGGCTATGACCATAAAACAGGTGATGAAAAAGACACTGAAAAGCATTTTGAAGATCTCATGCAGTACGTTGATGACAATTTTAAATATAAAGAAGTTGTAGCGAAATGGTCATCACAATATTATCAGTCGGCCGACGGTTTGCCGTATATCGGGAAAATGCCGGGAGAAGATAATGTCTACATTTCTACAGGATTCACAGGAAACGGAATGACGTTTGGCACTATGACATCGGTCGTGATTCCTGATCTTATTGAAGGAAAAGAAACCGAATTATCAAAGCTATTTGCACCAAGCCGTATAAAACCAATCGCAAGTGCCGGTAATGTTTTGGATGAAGTTGTAAATGCATCAGTTCATTTTGTAAAAGATAAATTTTCTGCAGATAAAATCGAGGAGCTTAATGACCTAAACAATGGGGAAGGCAGAATCATTAAACACGAAGGCGAAACCTTTGCTGCTTATCGGGATTCAAAATCAGAGATTCATCTGCTAAGTCCTGTCTGTCCGCACACCGGATGTAATGTTGCATGGAATCCTTCGGAAGTTACTTGGGATTGCCCTTGTCACGGTTCGCGTTTCGATATTGACGGAAAATTGCTTAATGGACCCGCAATGACAGGTCTGAAAAAAATAGACAATAAGGAAGAATAATATATAAACAGACCGAAATCTGAATATCAATTCAAATAACATGATATGAAAGATCAAGACAATTCTGAATTCAGAGGCGGACAAAATCAAGTGGTAGAACCCGAAACCTATCGCGACTCTATTGGTACAATGGAGCAATCCGGAAAGAGAAAATGGGTATTTCCGAAAAAGCCAAAAGGCAGATACACCAATTATAGAAATTTGGTGGCATACACTTTATTGACGTTTTATTTCGTGCTCCCCTTTATTAAAGTGAATGGCAACCCTGCCCTTTTACTGGATATTATCAACCGTCAGTTTTTTATCGCCGGGCAACCTTTTTATCCACAGGATTTTTTCATTTTAACATTAGGAGCTATAGTTTCACTTGTTTGCATTATCATTTTTACAATTGCTTTTGGGAGAATATTTTGTGGCTGGATCTGCCCTCAAACCATATTTCTTGAAAATGTCTTCCGTAAAATAGAATATGCAATTGAAGGCGACCGAAACAAACAGATGAAACTAGACCGCCAGGAATGGAACTCGGAAAAGATTTGGAAAAGAAGCCTTAAATGGGGAATTTATGCTGTTCTTTCACTCATTTTTACGCATTTTATGTTCATGTATGTTGTAAGTTACAAGGAAGTTTTCAGAATAGTTTCTGAAGGACCTTTTGAACATCCTACAAATTTTATAGCGATGATTCTTCTCACTACAGCATTTTACTTTGTATTTGCTTGGTTCCGTGAGCAGGTTTGTACCCTCGTCTGTCCTTACGGAAGGCTTCAGGGAGTTCTCATTGATAAAGAGACCATCAACGTTTTTTATGATTTTAACCGCGGCGAAAACCGTTCAAAATGGAGAAAAGGTGAAGACAGGAAAGCAGCGGGAAAAGGAGATTGCATCGATTGTTATCAATGTGTCGTAGTATGTCCCACGGGAATTGATATTCGCGATGGTCAACAATTAGAATGCGTAAACTGCACCGCCTGCATTGATGCCTGTGATGAAGTAATGGATAAGGTAGGACTTCCGAAAGGCTTGATCAGATATGCTTCAGAGAAGGAAATTGAAACCGGACAACCCTCCAAGTTTACAGGGAGAATGAAAGGTTTTATTATTCTCCTCGTAGGTCTGCAACTGCTTTTGGGTTATCTAGTCTACAGCCGTGCTGACATGGAAGTGAAATTTATAAAGCCGGCAGGAAGTACATTTTTTGTTCGGGAAAACAAGATTACAAACACTTATAATTTCACTTTTTTAAATAAGACCAACGAAAATAAAGTCGTAACCATCAAAATAGTAGAGCCGCAAAATGGAGAAATTTCTTACAGCGCTTCTAGTAAAATCAAAGTAGAAAGAGATAAAATCGTCAAAGGAACAATTAATGTAAGTTTCCCGGAAAAGCAAATAAAACTTTCTAAGCAAAATATAGAACTCGGTGTTTACGATCAGGAAGGCAATCTTCTTGACAGTTATGAGACTTATTTTGAAGGACCTTTTAAAATACAATTTTAGATTTACTGCACTAAGTCTTTAAATAATTAAATCTGCAGCTACATTTTTGCTGCAGATTTTTTTTATTTAAACCTACATTAGCAATCTAT
This sequence comes from Chryseobacterium sp. CY350, assembly GCF_027945075.1. Classification (NCBI taxonomy): domain Bacteria; kingdom Pseudomonadati; phylum Bacteroidota; class Flavobacteriia; order Flavobacteriales; family Weeksellaceae; genus Chryseobacterium; species Chryseobacterium wangxinyae. Next base: position 3,825,895 of record NZ_CP116034.1, on the reverse strand, counting down.
TTAGAGTAGTAACAAATAACTAATTAACTGACATGTGATATATCATGATATAAAAAAATTATATTTTAGGACATTTGTATACTAATATTTAGTTAAAAAGATTATAAAAATTCATTTTTATCAAATATGATTCTAATATTTTACGAATATGACCTATATCATATTCTCTTCAATGGTGAATTATCTATCTTTGAAGTACACCATTAGAAAATATTATGAATACATCTCAAGAAAAACTTGCGCGATCCGCAATTCTCAAAACCTTAATCTTTATTTGATCTAAAGATTACCAGAAGATCAATTGTCACAGATCAGAATATTTTAACATGAATATTCGGAAAGATTGTAATCTCAATGATCATATTTCAATTCATCTTCTACAAACTCAAGAATTTGAGTTTGTAAGTAAAATAAACCTAAAAAAATTATATTATGTCTATCAAACCAAGACTCCTGCATTCTGTAGGGGCAACTGAACAGCACTTTTATGCCGGAGATTATATTTTCCGCGAAGATGGTACGCCACAATTTTATTATCAAATTCTGGAAGGCGAAGTAAAGCTCAACAATTACAGCAATGAAGGTAAAGAATTTATTCAAAATATACTTCCTGCCGGCAACTGCTTCGGAGAATCGATGCTATTTTTGGAGAAGCCATATCCCGTGAATGCGGTTGCGCTAAGTAATTGTACGGTACTCAAAATATGCAGAGAAAAATTTCTGACTCTGCTAGATATTTATCCTCATATTGCGCTCGATATATGCAATACGCTTTCCGAAAAAACCTATAACAAATTTATTCTTATGCGGAAAATCTCCAGCAAAAATGCCATTGAGAGATTGACCGAAATTATGGATCTGATGAAAGAACCTCAGCAGAATAAAGAAAAATATACTTTTGAGATTCCGCACACAAGACAGCAGTTAGCATCATTGACAGGCTTATGCGTGGAAACCGCGATAAGAGCAATCAAAAAAATGGAGGGAAGTAAAATGCTTAAGATCACAAACAGGAAAATTTATTATTAACTATTTCCTGTATACTTATTCTTCCCTGGTTGAAATTTGGCATAAAAATAATAATTTAAAACAAGCATATGGTTTTAGTTACCGGGGCGACAGGACTATTGGGCAGAGTTATAGTACTCGAACTCCTTAAAAGAGGCAAAAAAGTAAGAGCTTGCAAAAGACCAGACAGCGATCTTTCTGACGTGCAGAAGTCGTATCAAAATTATACAGAAAATGCCAATTTCTATTTTGATATGATTGAGTGGGTAGATCTTGATTTCAACAGCCATCAATGTTTATATAAAGTTTTGCAAGATATTGATGAGGTCTATCACTGTGCGGCAAAAATCAGTTTTGACCCAAAGGATCGCGACGAAGTACTAGAAACAGGCATAGCACATACAAGAAATCTGCTTCGTGCGTGTATGTATCTTCCGGTGCATAAATTTTTATATGTAAGTTCTGCGGCTACATTGCGAGTCGATAAAAATTTGCTAGAAAGACAGATTAAAGATCCGCTTTCGAAAAAATTTTATTCCGCGTATGTTATTTCGAAATGCATCTGCGAAAAACTGGTCTGGAATGCTTATAAAAACGGACTAAATACAGTAATCATCAATCCCGGAATGATTATCGGCAGCGGCAACCGCACAAAAAACAGTCAGCTTCTTGATTTTTTCCTTACCAGCAGAATAATTTTTTCCGGCGGCACTTCCTGCGTAGATGTGCGTGATGTGGCAACTATTGCGGTAGAGCTTATCGAAAAAAACATCTTCGGAAAACGCTTCTGCATATCATCTGAAAACTTGACCTATAAAGAGTTAATTTCTCTCCTGCGAAAAGTTGTTGGATTACAAAAACCAGTATTATGTCCTGTCACCGTTTTAAAAGTTGTAAAATATTTTAGAAATATCCTGACGATTTTTGACCGAAAGGCAAAATTTTTAACTGACGAAAATATCAGGTTTATCACAGATTTTCAATATGATTCTAATAAAAAGATCAAAAACACTCTGCAACATCGGTTTTATTCTGCTTCCGAGGCAATTAAATTTCATTACGGAAATTACCGCAAATCTGAAACATCGTAATGCTGGTGACTTGTGTTCGTTTAATGTAGTGTTTAAATAAGAGGTGTTTCTTGTTCAGTAGAATCTAAACTTATCATTTTTAATTTCTTTAAATACATCTCTTCAAATTATCCTGAAGGTCTTCTTATTCATAAAAAATTTGTGAATGAAGATAAATTTCTTTAGTAATTAAAATTTTATGATCTGAAACATAGAATAATAGTTTTTGATTTTATAGTTTTGAACATCCGCTTTTAAACGGAATAATTTTTTTTCATCATTTGTGTTTTTAGCCCTTTCTCTGAAAGGGCGTTTTTTATTTAATCTAAAAAATAAAGCCTGCTTGTTCACAAATCTAAATTAATACAAAAAAGACTGCCCGAAGGCAGTCCCACTCAAATAAATATGGCATTACAGTCATTAATACCACAGCATTTTTAAAGTCTTTTTTTGAAAAAGTAATCTTTTAGCATTATTAATTTTGTGTCTCGGGTTTCAGATGCGTAGAATCTGGTCCTGTAGGCGGAGTAGTTTCCGGCAATGTTTTAATGGTGTCTGAACGCCGATCGTTTACAGTAGCTTTTTCGTTCTTATCATTGATGTACTGAGTTTCAGATTTTCTGCAGCTTAAAGAAATTAGTGCAATAGCAATCACAAAATATTTCATAACAATATATATTTAAGTTTAAAATTTGATTTAATATTAAATGTCAGGTTTAATTATAAAAATAAAAGACCTGAATATTATTTAGCCCACGCCTTTATATATTCGCGGTTTAGTCTGGCAATCGTGTCTAAAGAAATATGTTTTGGACATTCCACTTCACATGCTCCTATGACCGAGCAGTTGCCAAATCCTTCCTCATCCATCGCTTTTACCATATTGAGCACTCTCCTCTTCCGCTCCACCTGGCCTTGAGGCAATAACGCAAGATGCGAAATTTTGGCACCAACAAAAAGCATCGCAGCACCATTGGGACAGGTTGCAACGCAGGCACCACAACTGATGCAAGCCGCAGCATCCATAGCATTTTCGGCATTTTCTTTATTCACTAAAATTGCATTTCCGTCTAAAGTATTCCCGGATGTATTTACAGAAATAAATCCGCCCGCCGCCATGATTCTGTCAAACGAACTTCGGTCTACGATCAGATCTTTTATGACAGGAAACGCTACACTTCGCCATGGTTCTATGACGATAGTCTGGTTGTTGGTAAACATTCTCATGTGAAGCTGGCAGGTTGCGATCCCGGTATCCGGACCATGCGCTCTCCCGTTGATGTACAGAGAACACATCCCGCAGATGCCCTCGCGGCAGTCGTGATCAAACGCTACCGGCTCTTTATCAGCTTCTATCAGTTGCGCATTTAGTACGTCTAGCATCTCTAGAAATGAAGAATCTGTAGAAATATCCGTGAGCTTGTAGATTTCAAAATGTCCCTTGGTACGGTTATTTTTTTGCCTCCATATTTTAAGTGTGAGATTTAAATTTTGTTTTGCACTCATTTTTTTATTTTTTTGAGTAAATATTATAGAATTTAAATTGATCTGAAACTGTATATCGTAGTATTTTGAAATCTTACTATTTTATTTCCCGTCTTAATTCATCAAAAGGAAACAAAAATTTAGAGAAATCTCTGAGGCTTAATCCTTATCAGAAATGCGGAAAACATCTTCCGGATGATCATCTTCCAGAGGAGCGCGTACTTCTTCCTTTTTGTACTTTCTTATGAAAATGTAGATAACGAATGCCAAAAAAATAAGCATTAAACTGATCAAAGACAGCACTTCATACATTCCGCTTTTATCAGTTTCTGAAAACAAAAGCACTATTAAATTTTTCATTATGAATCTTTTAATTATTGTTAAATGCTGTTTTGATTTCTGTTGTCCTGATATCTGTTCCCAGTCTCTGCAGATATGAGATAAGCGCAATAATCTCCTTTTTTTCCAGTTCCTTCTGTGGACGAGACGCGTAGGCAGCTCTCAGATCCGGAGCCTCTACAAATATATCTCGCACAATTGCGGCAGCCTGATTATCTGCCCAGCGATCAGCAGAATCTATCTGAGCTTTTGTGTACGGAACATCAAATGCATTTTTCATTAATTTAATCTTCTCAATCATCACAGAGCGATCGAGATTGTTTGAGATCAACCAAGGATATCGCGGCATGATCGATCCGGCTGATGTAGTTCTGGGATTGTACATATGTTTGTAATGCCAAGAGCTGGGATTTCTTCCGCCTTCTCTGTGAAGATCCGGGCCTGTTCTTTTTGATCCCCATAAGAACGGACGGTCATATACAAACTCGCCTGCTTTAGAATATTGTCCGTTTTTACCATTAAATCTAATCACCTCATCTCTGAACGGTCTAACCATCTGGCTATGACAGGCATTGCAACCTTCACGTATGTACAAATCTCGTCCTTCTAGTTCCAGCGGAGAGTATGGTTTTACGACAGTGATTATAGGAACGGAACGATCCATAGACAATGTAGGAATGATCTCAACAAGACTACCCACAGACAATGCGAAAAAAGACAGAATCCCCAAAAGCACAGGCATACGTTCCAGCCACAAGTGAGCGCCCTCGCCTTCTTTTCTTTTTCTGCTGATATCAGCTAAAGCATAAGCTTCTGCGTGTACATTTTTTTCGAATGACCCTTTTCGTACAGTCGCAATTAAATTGATAACCATAAGAATGCCTCCTGTAAAGTAAAAGAGCCCACCCACAAACCGAAGTTTAAAATAAGGAATTATTGCCGTCACCGTGTCTAGCCAATTTTTCCAAAGTAATGTACCATCAGGATTAAACTGCTTCCACATCAAACCTTGTGTAAAACCCGATATGTACATAGGCACTACATAAAATATTATCCCAAGCGTACCGAGCCAGAAGTGCCAGTTAGCGAGCCTCACCGACCATAGCTGCGTTCTCCACAATATAGGAATGAGATAATAGATAACGCCAAATGCCATAAAACCGTTCCATCCCAATGCTCCCACGTGAACGTGACCAATTACCCAATCTGTAAAATGCCCAATCTTATTAATATTTTTTGTCGCCAGCAAAGGACCTTCGAATGTTGCCATACCATAACACGTTACTGCAACAACGAAAAACTTCAAAATCGGACTTTCGCGAACTTTATCCCAAGCTCCTCTTAAGGTGAGAAGACCATTGAGCATCCCACCCCATGAAGGAGCGATGAGCATGATAGAAAAACCGGTACCCACGGCCTGCGCCCACGCAGGAAGAGATGTATATTGTAAATGATGCGGACCGGCCCAAATGTATACGAATATTAACGACCAAAAATGGATGATCGACAGTTTATATGAAAACACAGGTCTGTCTGCAGCTTTTGGGAGAAAATAATACATAAGACCCAACACAGGAGTTGTTAAAATAAAAGCAACCGCATTATGACCATACCACCATTGTACTACAGCGTCTTTTACACCGGCATAAGCTGAATACGATTTCCAGCCTGTGAAACTTAACGGAACTTCAAGATTATTAAAGATATGCAGCATCACAACCGCAATCCAGGTACCGATATAGAACCATATCGCAACATAAAGATGACGAACCCTTCTTTTGGCAATGGTAAAAAACATATTAAGACCAAATACAATCCATGAAAAGGCAATCAGAATGTCTATCGGCCATTCGTGTTCGGCATATTCTTTTGAAGTATTGATTCCCATGAAAAAAGTAATGTATGTAGCTACAATCATGAGCTGCCATGTCCAGAAATGCACCCAGGACATGACATCACTATACATTCTTGTCTTCAGCAATCTTTGAAGAGAATAATAAACACCAACGAAAACGACATTGCAAACAAAAGCAAAAATAACGCTTGTGGTATGAAGCATCCGGATTCTTCCAAATCCGAAAGCTCCCTGAGTACTCATCAATCCCTGAATGTTTTTAGAAGATATTGATCTGATCGTAGGATCATCAGTACCAAATAAAAACTCCGGCAGCTCGGGATAGAAAAGCAGTAAGGCTGCGGTAAGTCCGAACAGAAATCCAATAAGGGCAAAAACAACGGTCGCATATAAAAAAGCACGAACAATTGCGTTGTCATAACTAAATTTTTGAGGCTCCATAATTATTTGAGTTTATGATATATAATTTTTATTTGCTTAAATACTTCTAGCATTATCTGTTTACGTTTTAAATTAAATAATATAAAATCTCCGAAGATCACGACTTTTATTATTCACTTAAAGCAACACATTCCCGAAAAAAATTAGAACAAATCATGTTAATCTTATACATTAGTTTCCCAGCACATCAATATTTTGATATGTAACTGAAGTTGTTGAAAAATTGAAGGTGTTGTAAATTACAACAAGACCTGCGAAAGTTTAATTATTTATTTGGAACCGACATTGTCGAATCTCTGGTTTGAGAATTCGCCGTGTCACTTGTAGAAGGTGAAACTGCCGTCGCATTATCGGTTGTAGATGGTGTAGAATTCGTATTGGTAGAATCTGCAGTCGTAAGGTTATCAGTATTATTGGAAGTTGACTGAACATCTTTTTTACAGCTGACGACAACAAAGACTAGGGCAACAACTGCCGTACTAAGTGATTTCATATGATGATATTTTAATTTGGTATTCAAAGCTAAGAACAACAAAAAAAAATTCCTATGATTATAGTCATAGAGAAGAAGAAAAATCACAAACAACTATCAATCAAATTGTTAATTCGGATAAAATTGAAAAAACCAAAATACTGCTGATGAAATTCGATTTAAAATTATCACAACAGCAAACTGTATATCAATGTTTTTTAATTGCTACTTCCAAATTACTGTAGGATCTGAAAACGCTTCGGCTCCTGCAATATAATAAGCAAAAATAAGATAAAGAATGTACACCAAACTCATACTTATACCTATGATACTGAGCTTCCTACCAGTTTTTAAACTATCAAGATTATCATACTGCATTTTATTTTTCTCGTAGTATCTTATATCTTTTCTGTATAATATAAGTGCAATAATACCCGTCATGATTCCCGGCAAACCGTAGCAGCAGCAAAGAGCAATTGATGAGATACCCAAAACAAGTACAGCAGTTGCGTATGGTAATCTGGAATTTCGCATAATGTTCGTCGTGCTATTTAGTATTTATTTAAAAATCTATATCAAAATTTCTTCTAAATTTCAATAAATTTCTTTCTTTGATGTGGATCAGGAAGGAAGCATTTTTGTGCTGCAAGTTTCATTCTGTTGCGGGATACTAAATCATAAATGTGATCTCGCAATGGTTTTGGAAGTATTATCCCAATATTCAGCGGAGCATAAATACCTCCCAAAAGTCTGGCAATTTTCAAAACAGCACCAGACTTACTAAGGTATTTTCCGTCTGGTTTCAGCAGATAAAGTGTATTGAATTGTTTTGTTTCGAGATTGTGATCTGAAAGAAATTTCTGACCAAATTCAGATTGTAATGATGCAAATAAGAATCGATCTTTACGATCCCGCTCAAGAATCCATTGAACCCAAAAATTACAAAATCCGCAATCTCCGTCAAAAAAAACTACATTTTTATTTTTGAAATTAATATCCATGATCTTTATCTTTTTAGTATTAAAATTCAGCTCTTGCACGGAAAAAATAGATTTCGAACTTGTTTAGCTCAAAGATTTTAAAGTACTTATTTAATTACTACTCTGTTTTCCGGATCAAACTTTGACACTATCATTTTCAAATTTTTGTGCTGAGGTATTTCGCTTTGTTTTCTCATCTTCAACCTCTTCCGGAAGATCGCATTTGCAGGAAACACACGATAAACATCCAAATATTGCAAGTAACAAAACCAAATACTTCGGTCGCGCAACAGAACTCTTCATGATTATTTTATTTTTGTCTAAAGTTTTTTTAAGGTCTAAACTGCATCTCGTGATGATGCAAATCAAATTTAGTGTAATGAAAAATCGATTCCTATGACTATGATCATAGAGATAAAATACAACGGTGAAAGGTTTGGAAGATATCGCTGTTAATTTAAATCATTGTGATTCCTGTCATAAAAAAAATGACAGCACACATTTTAAATTTGTAAAGCGAATTTTCGTGATTAAGATTTAATATTTGTGATTTACCTTCCCTTTGCGGAAGGTTTTCTTTGATCTGAATTTTAAAAGATTTGCAGATTTGCATGAAAAATTAAACATCAATATTCTAAACATTTTTTTAATGAAATCAATAGAATATTTTTTCGCCCTGGATTTTTAATATATTTTTCTGCTCCATTTTATCGATTGCCGAGATCGCAGTTTCCAGTGAAAGACCAGTCAGCGATGCAAGCTGCTCTTTGCTGTGAGGAATTTCCAAAGAAAATTTTTCTTTGTTGATGTGAGATTCTTTCAGCAGTTCCATTATTTCTATAATCCTTTCTTCGGGATTGGGATCTGTAATAACCCGCATCAGTTTTTGCTTCTCAAACGTATTATCTGCTAATCTCGAATACATATCCACAAAAACACCGGGATGATCTCGAAGCAATACAAAAAATTCTTTGCTGGCGAGTTTCAGAACCGTGCAATCAGAAAGAGCAACTGCATTTACAGGATATGGCTTCCCCAAAATGAGCATAGATTCTCCAAAGCAGGATTTACCACTGATAATATTCTGTATAAATTCTTTTCCTTTATCAGAAAAACTGTTCAGTTTTACCTCACCTGTTACAATTTGATAATAATATTCCGGAACCGAACTTTCACTAAAGATGACATCACCTTCATCGTAATGCTCTTCTGTTGCATTAAAATTCCGTAAAAGTGTTTCTTCGATAGCCATACTGCAATTTTTATTGTTTAATTTTTTTAGTTAAAATGTATTTCACATTTTAGAAAACTGTACAATGTATTTTTAGTCTTGCCAAAGATAAATAGATCGTTAAGTCACATGATATGATCTAGGTCATAAATTTATTTTATATGGAAATAATTTGTAATTCCCAAAAAATACACAACTCAAGTAGTTACTTAAATCATTGTTTGTAAACTTATTGCAGTTTTTATTTAACTATAAACGAAACCGAAACACTGTTTTATGGTATCATCTTTTATCATCAATGATTTAGATCATAATAGAAAATGTATTATGCATGTATATTTGTGATACGTAGATTTTAATATTACCACCACAGCTTATCAGCTATCTCATTGTGAAATTGGTTTAAGACAGAATTATGGCTATAAAAGAAGACTTGCTTATTGATTTCGGAGCAGAAAGTATTCTCTTATCAGAATCAGAATTTCTTTTTCAGGAAGATATTCCTCCTATTTATTATTATCAGATTACAAAAGGTAAAATTAAACTTTCTAATCACAAACCCGGAGACGGAGAATTTATACACAGCATTCACGAAGAAGGCGAGTCTGTAGGTGAAGTTTTTTTATTTTGCAAACATCACCGATATCCTGTCAACGCTCTTGCAATGGAAGATTGTACAGTTTTGCGTTTAGAGCGTCCCAGGCTTTTGCAGTTGTTAGAATCAGATTTTAGTATTCAGATGAAATTTCTAAAAAATTGTGCAGAACATGCCTACTACAACTATGTCTTTCTCAACAGCCTCACTTTACAAGACGCAACCCATCAATTACTTACTGTTTTGGACCGTTTAAAAGAAACTGAAGATGGTGAAGATCAGTACTCTTACAAAGTGCCTTTTACCAGAAAAGAGCTGTCGTCTTTAACGGGTTTGAGGATAGAAACGGTCATCAGAATTTTGAAGAAACTACAAACCGAAAAAGTGGTAAAAATTATTAAAGGAAGAGTTTATTATTAAAGACATGATATTAAACAACCGATATCATTTCTGTGGTCGTCTCTTGCGAAATTACAAAATCGTCAGATGTTATTTGAATTTTGCTTTTAGATTCTGAAAATTCTTTCATAGAGTTAAGATGAATTCTTATCACCCAAATTTTGAAAGGAACACATTGATAATGATAAAGTTGAATAGAATACCAGATGTATTGAAATGTTGTCTGAAGAATCGTTTCCGCGTCATTAGACGATGCTCCAGACTGCAGAGCCATACCGAAAAGTAAACTGCTATACTGATCATACAGATAATCAAATGCTGCTACATCATTGTTTTTCATCATGATGAGCAAGTCTGACTCTGATTCTATATGTTTGGTTTCCTGATTCATCAGTACATTCATTTTTTTGAATTTATGATCTTTTTTAGGCTAATGAATATAACAGAGATCAGTTCAACACAATAATATTTTGAGTTACAGCTCAGAATTTTGAAGCGCTTCAGATGATGATTTTTTTTCTTTTCCTAAAAACTCTTAGAAGTCTGCAATCAAATTCTATGCTACAAATAATAAGCTATCGTTTTGATCTGTAGATATAATGAACCTCTTCACAAAAGTCTGACCATTATTTTTCCGCATCAATAGATATAAATTTGCTTGTCATAAAGAAAATTTATATCCAAATCATTTAGATAATAGGATTATCGAGCAATTTTGTACATTTGTTTTCGAAAGGATTTTTTTATACTACCTTTACAAATAATCCCCAAATAAATCTCTTTTTGAGTCGATGATTAGATTTTTCAATGCTTTAGGTACCGAAGCGCTTCTTGAAATCCTCAACCAGTCAAGCACTGCAACAGCAATTTACACCGGCTCTGATATCAATATTCAGCTGGCAAACAATGCCATGCTTACAATTTGGGGCAAAGACCGCTCCATCATCGGAAAAAAATTCGAAGATGCACTTCCCGAATTGAAAGGACAGCCCTTCACACAACTTCTGAAAAATGTTTGGGAAACAGCTGAAACGTACGAGGCAGTAAGTACGCCGGCAACTTTAGAGATTGACGGAGAAATGGTGACTTCTTATTTTGACTTTATCTACCAACCGATTATCGATAATAAGGGGGAAATCTACTGTATTCTGCATACCGCTTCTGATGTTACAGAGCGCGAAAGAGCCTGGAAACTCCTTCATGAGAAAGAGCAGACTGAGCAGCAAACGAATGAAGAGCTAACGGCCCTGAACGAAGAAATTCTTAGCACAAACGAAGAACTGAGCGCTTTAAACAAAGAATACACAGCAACCAATAGCCAACTTGACGAGACGAATAAAGAACTGCAGCAGACGATTATTGACCTAAACAATTCTAATAAAATTCTTGAATTCAGAAACAGAGAATTGAAAGAACTCAACGAAACGATTCTTCAGCTTAATAAAAAACTTTCAGATAGCGAGATCAGTTTTAGCAATCTAATTGATCAGGCGCCTGTTGCTACATTGCTGGTAAAGGGAGACAATTTTATAATTACCATGATTAATGCTTCGATGCTTGAATTAATCGGCAAAGATCATTCAGTGATTGGTAAACCTTTATTTGATGAACTTCCTGAGCTGAAAGGGCAATTGGCCGCCAATATGCTTATAGAAACCTATCAAAAAGGGAAATCGCATACTGACTACTCTAATCCTGTTCTTCTGAACAGAAGAGGCAGTCTGGAAAAAGGCTATTTTAATTTTACCTACACTCCATTTATTGAAAACGGAAAAGTGACAGGCGTTATAGACATGGCCATGGAAGTCACTCCGCAGATGATAGCAATTGAAGAGCGCGATAAGATCATCTTGGAAAAAAGTGATTTAGAAGAGACTCTCCGAAAAAGCGAACAGCGTCTGCAAAGTATTTTGGAAACTATGGCAGAGGGCGTAGGTGTTATTGATAATACCGGACAACTGATATATGCCAATCCGATGGCTCAGCAAATATTGGGATTAAGTGAAAGCGTAATAAAAGGCAGAACTTTTGACGATCCCAAATGGCAGAATCTAAGGCTAGACGGCACACCGCTTCCCGCAGAAGAGCACCCTATGGCAATTATGATGGCTACAGGAAAACCTGTCTTTGATCACGAGATTGGCGTACAACCGCCAGATAGAGAGCGATTTTATATTTCGATCAATGCAGCACCAATATTTGATAAAGAAGGCAACCTTTCCGGCGGGATAGGAACCTTTATGGATGTTACCACAAGAAGAATGATCACACAGGGAAAAGACGATTTTATCAGTATCGCAAGTCACGAACTTAAAACTCCCGTAACTGCTCTTAAAGCATCATTGCAGCTTTTACAACGGTCACACGATAAATTTTCAAGTGAAATTCGTACCAAACTTTTAGATCAGTCAATCAAAAGTTTAGATAAACTTTCTCATTTGCTAACAGATCTTTTGGATACAACACGTATTGAGCAAGGTCAACTTAAATTAGTAAAACGACCCTTGATTATTGCAGAACTTTTTGAAGACTGTCGATCGAGCGTTATCCAAAATACTACTCAGCAAATTATTTTTGAAGGTGATACATCGCAGACTCTTGAAGCAGATCACCAGCAGATTGGTCAGGTGATGGTAAACTTTATAACGAATGCTATCAAATATGCTCCGGAATCAGATAAAATCATTATCAAAGCAGACCGGGTAAGCGATCATGAGATCAAAATAAGCGTTATCGATCACGGACCGGGAATTCCCCAAGAAAAGGTGCAACATCTTTTTGAGCGTTACTACAGGACAAATTACCACGGACAGAAATTTACAGGTTTAGGTTTGGGATTGTACATCAGCGCAGAAATAATTAAGAATCACGGTGGAAAAATTGGAGTCGATACAGAATTAAACGTAGGTAGTACATTCTGGTTTACTCTGCCTCTTACGAACGAATAGAATAAATTTGTAACCGATTTTATGAAAGAATTATTTCCTGAAAGTACACAAATACAAACCGTTTCCACTTTTTCAGATTTTATCGACACCGCTTTTGAAGGTGAGAAAAATGCAATTTTCTGGATGAGAAATCTGGAAGGAGATTTTGTAGAAGTTGTCTCAAAACTTGCACTAAAAGATGATATTACGGAAATTTCTCCCGAAGATATTCTATCGCTACATCTCTCTAAAAATGGTGATATTGCAAGAAAAATTATTTTAAATGATCTGAAAACATTATCTGATTCCGGAGCAAAACCAACCCTTAATCTACTGAAAAATTATGAGCGGGATCTAGAGTTTGATTTTATTTCGACAGATGTTTATTCCTTTCATGTAGACCGTTCTCCTATTCCTACAAGTACTATTTTATGTACATATTACGGAGCCCCAAGTGAAATTTTGCCTAATAATCAGGCGGTTCAAAAGATCATGATTCCAGAGATTAGAGCAAAGTTGAGAGAATTGCACACCGGATCATATGAAGACTTTAATACTTTTCTGGAAGAATATTTTTTCGATCTTCATTACGAGCCAAAGCCCAATGCTCAGCCAATAAATTTAGGTATCGGGCATCTGTGGAAGCTTTCCGTAGATCATCCCGAACAAAAGGTTTTGCCATGCATCCACCGGGCTCCCAAGGAAAATAAGGATGAATTTAGATTGCTTCTGATTTGTTGATTTTTAAATCTTTGCCACACCTGATTAAAATTTAGACCTATAAAATTAATTGTAGATCCACATCAAAACCGGATTTTCGGATTTTTGAATCATCGGATCAATTTCTCTCATCGCATTATTGGAAATTGTAGGACAACCCCAACCTTCCGGTGAACCGTTTGGGAAAACTTCATTATCACTCATCAAATTCCACGAATGAAAAACAATAAATCTCTTTATCGCATTGTTGTTGGTTTCATCCAATCCATGCATGAGATATTTTACGTTAATTCCCCAATCGCTTTGACCTCTTTCAGATAACTTATATTTGCCCAATGATGAAAGGTGACTTCCATCTTCGTTGCTGAAAGTTGGGCTTTCTTTAGATTCATCACTATTCCACTTATTATTGCCGCAACCATGACCTACGAGATGTTTCGTTTTGATTCTATTGGCTTTAAAATCCCACACCACAAAACGATTAACTCCGGAATGCAAACTCATATCAATCAGAATACAGAAGTCGGTATTCATCTTTTTTCTTTTGCAAAACTCCAGAGCTTCAGCAGCTTTCTTCTTTGTTTTATTTAAATCTAACTTGGGTTTCTCTACTTCTTTAATAATCGTATTCTGTAAAGTATTACGTTCATTAATCTCTCGCTTGTTTTTACACGACAAAAAACAAATCAGAATAAAAAATATAGATAGCGTTTTCACTGCTATTTATAATGTTGAAAAATCCCAAAATCAGTAGGTGTCCAGAGTGCAGCTTTTTGTCCGGCTGATTTTAAGGCATCATTAGTCCACGTATTGCAGGTATTGAGAAAGCTATATCTTCCCGTTGCATCATAAAATGCGTCGTTATCGCTATATACAGCATTGGTAGGAATTAAAATAAAATTTCCGTTTTGATCTCTGTCAAATTTAGCATCCACAAATTTTACCAAATCTTTATACTGATTTCTGCTGATCATTATTTTTTTGCAGTCATCAGCTTCAGTCATGGTTTTATAGTATGAACAATGCATCGCCGATTCGCTCAACCAAAACGCCGCGTTAAAAGCTGTTGAAAATTTCAGATCTGCCCAGGTTGGCGTATCAAGATAAAAGCCCTTATCGCCCCATCCAATTCCTACGTAATTGTAATCTGTTTTTTTGGATTTTGTATTCGCAAAAGGTATTTTGGAACTCCAGTCGTACAAATCATTTTTCACTGGCATTACAATATCTGTGTGAACGCCATTAGTATAAATATAGATGGGGATTTCTTTTTTCTCACCGTCGTTTTTTGCTGACACCTCAATTAAGGGTAGTGTGAGTGCCAGAAGCACGTAAAGCACAACAATTCCCAGAATGATCCCTATAGTTTTTAAAAAATAGATCAATATAATTTTTGCACTCATGTTTTTACTTTAGATTAATAAAATTTAATTTCAATATTGCGTAAAAGTATTTGTTTTAGTTGGAAAAATAAGTAAATTTAGATATCAAACTTTCGCAAATATGCAAAAAACCACGAAATCTCAAAAAAGATTCAAAGTAAGAGTAAAAACTGCACCGAAAAGAGTTCCAAAAAAACGTTGATTTGTGAGAGATTTTATCTCCTGAGAGTCAATTTTTCTATAGGAAAAACTTTTTTAAGTTTAATGACAATAATCTTAGAATCTCCTTCAAGCTAAGCTTAAAGGCAAGATCAACAACCCTATTTATTTTGGAACTTAAAATTCCGAACAGAATATATAGCCCCATAAAATGAGCTACAAAATTTTAAGATCGGTCTAAAAATTCAATATTTCTTTTTAATCCTGCAAATTTCGTTCTTTTCACAGGAGATTTTTTGAAGATTTCTGAGAATATTTCCTGAGTAATTTCTTTCCATTCTCCTTTCTTGAAATTTTTTAAAAATTCGTTTGGTTTAAATTTACTCTGAACATTCGGAACCGAAAAACGATTCCACGGGCAAACGTCCTGACAAATATCGCAACCAAACATCCAGTCTTCCATTTTATCTTTAAAATAATCAGGAATATCACTTTTCAGTTCTATCGTTGCATAAGAAATACATTTGCTTCCGTCAATTATTTTATCTGATACAATCGCATCCGTAGGGCAAGCATCAATGCATTTTCTACAGCTCCCGCAATGATCAGTGGTTTCATGATCAGGAATTAAGTCTAAATCACAGATAATTTCCGCCAAAAAATAAAATGATCCGCTCTGTTTTGTAATTAAATTTGCATTTTTACCAACCCAGCCGATACCGGATTTTTTCGCCCAGCTTCTTTCTAAAATGGGCGCAGAATCTACAAAAACACGAAAACCAAAATCCCCTATTTCCTGCTGTAATTCAGAAACCATTTCGCGAAGAATCTCTTTTATAACTTCATGATAATCTTCTGCATATGCATATTTTGAAATCTTAAAATTTTCTAAACTTGAAATTTTTTCCTCCGGAAAATAGTTATAGGAAAGAGAAATTACAGATTTCGAATATTCAACCAGCAATCTGGGATCTAGTCTCTTATCGAAATGATTTTCCATATATTTCATTTCGCCGTGGAAATTATTTTTCAGCCATTTTTCTAAATGTTTAGCATCAGCTTCAAGAAAATCAGCTCTCGAAATACCACAGTTTTGAAACCCAAAACTTTTGGCTTTGGTTTTAATTAAGTCTGAATATTTTTCTGAGTTTGAATTCATTATTTACATTGCAAAACTAAGATTATTTTATAAATTTGTTGGTCTTTGGATTTGTGAAAAATTCACTCAACAATTATCCATTAAACTCTAAATAAACAAATATTATGTCATTAGCAGAAGTATTAAAATCAGGAAATTATGCACTCATCGATGTTCGTGAACCAATGGAACTGGAAATGGACGGAAATATAGAAGGAGCTCAAAATATTCCTTTGGGTGAAGTAGAAGACAGAAAAGAAGAGATCTTATCTATCGAAAAACCTGTCGTTCTATTTTGCAGAAGCGGGAACAGAAGCGGAAAAGCTCTTGATTTTCTTGAATCTCAAGGATTAAAAGAAGGCTACAACGGTGGCGGCTGGGCTGAGTTGAAAGCGCATTTAGAAGCAAATGAAGGAACTTTTTAAGTTCCTTTTTTTATCTTTAAGAATGAATTTAAAAGAAATATTTTTCCAGATTTGTTTCGATTATACAAATAATCAAACTACAATTGAAAGTCTGTGGTGGGAAATTGAAACTCACTATTCTGAAAAAAGCAGATATTATCATAATCTGAAGCATCTGGAAAATATGCTTTCAGAGCTGGAATTGGTGAAAGACAAAATCCTGAATTTTAATACTATTTGTTTTTCAGTTTTTTATCATGATGTAATTTATGATGTAACTTCAAAAATCAATGAAGAGAAAAGCGCAGAATTTGCAAAAGCAAGACTTCAAAAATTAGGTTTAAACAAAACAGATCTTTCAGAAATTTCAGAACAGATTCTAGCCACAAAATCACATCAGAAGTCGGTAAAAAGAGACATCAATTATTTATTAGATGCTGATTTGTCTATTTTGGGAAAAGATTCTAAAATTTATCTTGCATACACTAAACAAATAAGAAAAGAGTATTCTACATATCCTGATTTTCTTTATAAACCAGGAAGAAAGAAGGTTTTGCAGCATTTTTTGGAGCTCGAAAATATTTTTAAAACTGAGGATTTTAGTGATCGATATGAACTTCAGGCGAAAGAAAATATTGAGGTTGAGTTAAAAAGTTTGCGAAATTAAGTACAAATTTTAGTCAACAATCTCTGTTATCACCACCCCTTCAAAAATTCTTTGAATTTTCGACACTCCTCCAAGGGAGGGGAATTTTAGTGTATTATTTTATTAAAGAATTTATAACTAAACAGATTTATTTAAAAAAGTATCGGAGATTATTTAATCAAATTACTCTATTTCAAAATTCAACTTAAAACTTAGGCATTTTTGCATCTTCAAATTCTTTCAGCAAATTATTGAAAACCGCTTCTACCGGAAGAACATCATTAATCAACGCCGAAACCTGACCGATTTCAAGCTCACCTTCTTCCAAATCGCCTTCGAACATTCCTTTTTTTGCTCTTGCTCTTCCCAAAGCAGCAATCAGAGATTCAGAATTTCTTCCTGTATTGTAGATGTCTTCAAGTTCGTGATAGAATTTATTTTTCACCATTCGTACAGGGGCAAGTTCTTTCAATGTAAGATGAGTATCGCCTTCATTCAATTCAGTTATTCTTTTTTTCCATTGATCGTGGGCACTTGCTTCGACGGTTGCAGCGAAACGGCTTCCGATTTGTACGCCATCTGCACCGAGAATCATAGCAGCTTTCATCTGTGAGCCTAATGCAATTCCGCCCGCAGCAATCAAGGGTTTTGATATATTATTTCTTACGTTGGGAATAAGGCAGAAAGTGGTCGTCTCATCTCTTCCATTGTGACCACCCGCTTCAAATCCTTCTGCAACGATAGCATCAACGCCTGCATCTTCACATTTCATCGCGAATTTCGTGGATGAAACAACGTGGGCAACTTTCAAACCTTCTTTCTGAAGAGTTTCTGTATAGGTTTTGGGACTTCCGGCAGAAGTGAAAACAATTTTCACTTTTTCTTCCAGAATGATGTTGATGATTTCCTCTAAATTTGGGTAAAGCAGAGCTACATTTACCCCAAAAGGTTTGTCGGTAGCTTTCTTACATTTTTGAATATTTTCGCGTAAAATATCGGGATACATACTTGCTGAACCTATTAAACCCAATCCGCCACAGTTTGAAACAGCAGAGGCCAATCTCCAACCTGAATGCCAGATCATGCCGCCCTGAATAATAGGATACTGAATTTCAAAAAGTTTGGTGATTCTGTTTTGATTTTCCTGCATATCGTGAAGTTTTTTTGCTGAATTAAAATCTATAAAATTGCTCATGCTGTAAAAATACTAAAAACTGAATTTCTGTAAGATTTATTGTCAACAATTACATAAAAAAACCTCCAGATTATTCTGAAGGTTTTTGAGTCTATTTTTTAATGGATTCTTTTTTCCAGTTTCCTTTAAAATTACAGGTGTCATATCGACCGTCTATAGAAATAAAAGTTGTTGAAATTTTTGAACTTACGTATTTCTCAACCATTTCTGCCTGCTTTTTTCGAAGAGCCATTTGTTTGATTCTGTCGTAATCTGTCTCCAGTGTAATCTGGTGTGACGGAATCACATCTTCTATCTTTACGATCTTAACGACCTTTCTTTTTCTGTCATCCTCATCTTCAAACGCAGCAGTGATATCTCCTTTATTTAAACCTGCCAATTCATAGCTGATTGTTCCAGAAATACTTTCTCTTTCGATCTTATTAGAACCGTCAGCTCCAGGAATTACCCCAGCGTTGAATTTTGTTCTTTTATCATCTGAAAATTTAAATGAAGCATCTTTAAAAGTAAGCTTTTCAGCCAAAATTAAACCTCTTATACTATCTAATTTCTTTTTAGCCGTGGTAATTTCTTCAGCAGTAGGTGTTGCCATCAAGAGAATATGTCTTGCATCGTATGCTTTTCCTGATTTTTTCACAAGCTGAATAATGTGATAACCGAATTCTGACTCAATAGGATCTGAAATTTCACCTTCCTGAAGATTCAGAGCTGCAGCTTCAAACGGTTTTACCATCTGACCTTTAAAAACATTCTTCATTAACCCGCCATTTGGCGCAGAACCCGGATCTTCAGAATAAATTCTTGCCTGGCTTTCAAAACTTTCGCCGCCGGCAATATCCTGCTTGATTTTCTTTAATTTATTGATCAGTTCTTCCTTGTGAGCTTCTGTCAATTTAGGATTCATCACGATCTGAGAGATAGAAATTTCATCTTTAATTTCAGGCAACTGAGTTTTAAACATATTAAAGAAGTCTGTCACCTCATTCGGGGTAACATCTGCCTTTTCTGTAATTCTCTGATATTTTGCTTGTCCGTAATACGTATCTGTATCTATTTTTTCGATAGCATTCTTCATTTCGTAGCCGGTTCTGAATTTATATGCAGTCAACATAGATTTTTCGTCAGGAAACTGAGAAAGCAATTGGTTGTATTTAGCATTTGCCTGATCTTTGATTGCCGCAGAACGATTTTCTATCAGCGTATCTTTTTTAGCCTCGTAAACAAGAAATTTGTTATTGACAAGATTTTCCAGAAATTCACATCTGTCTGTGGTTCCGGCACCTTGCTGTTTACCGTAATTCAATTGTTCTTCTACATCAGATTCCAGAACAATCTCATCGCCAATCACCGCTGCAATACCATCAATCAACTGACCTTGCTTTAGCTGAGCCTGTACATTTGCTGAAAACAACAAAGCAAAAACTCCAAAAAGAAAAGCGATTTTTAATTTATTTATCATTATACTATTTTAAACGAGTTGCAAATTTATAATTCTTAGCGAATTACACTCAATTTTTTATTATAAATATTTCTTAAAAGAGCCGAAATAATTACAACTCAACAGTAAAAGTCGTTAATTCTTTAAATTGATTGATTCTTTCAAGCATATCAGATTCATTTACTTCCTCAATTCTCTCTGTCCCGAATTTTTCAACCGTAAACGAAGCCATTGCAGAACCAACGATCAATGCAGACTTCATTGTTTCAAAATCAAATTTCTCTTTTTTAGCCAAATACGCCGCAAAACCTCCTGCGAATGTATCTCCAGCTCCAGTCGGATCAAAAACCTCTTCAAGAGGAAGTGCCGGAATTGCAAATATTTTACCGTCGTGGAAAAGAATTGCTCCGTGTTCTCCTTTTTTAATAATCACAAACTCAGGACCCATTGCGTGAATCTTTTTCGCTGCTTTTACCAAAGAATATTCTCCAGAAAGCTGTCTGGCCTCCTCGTCATTAATACTGATAACATCAGTTTTAGCAATCATATCTTTAAGAATATCCATTGCAGAATCCATCCAGAAATTCATGGTATCAAGAATAACCAATTTCGGACGCTGATTCATTTTTTCAAGAACTGACAATTGTACACCAGGATGAAGATTCCCCAACAACAAAATCTCTGCATCTTGCATAGATTCAGGTATTTTAGGATCAAAATTTTCAAGAACATTCACTTCCGTCGCCAAAGTGTCTCTTGAATTAAGATCATTATGATATTTGCCCGACCAGAAAAAAGTTTTTCCGTCCTTCACAATTTCCAATCCTTCAATATTGATATCTCTTTTTGTGAACATATCTAAATGCTCCTGAGGAAAATCTCCTCCCACAACAGAAACAATTCCTGACTTTACTCCCATTACAGATGCTGTAATTCCGATATATGTGGCAGCTCCTCCTAAAATTTTATCTGTTTTACCAAATGGTGTCTCTATTGCATCAAACGCAACACTTCCTACAACTAAAAGTTTCATATGTATTTTTCTATTTTTTTAAAGGTCATATGGAATCTTACGATGTCATATGTATTTTTCTATTTTTTTAAAGGTCATATGGAATCTTGCGATGTCATATGTATTTTTCTATTTTTTTAAAGGTCATATGGAATCTTGCGATGTCATATGTATTTTTTTATATTTTAATTATACTGAATCCTATAGATTTAGATAATTCAATCATTATTAAATTAATTTTTCCATTCAAAAGTATCCAGCATATGTTTTATATCTTTTTTGATATAATCTACTGCCGGAGCCAGAGAATCTGGTTTTGGTCTTGTATCAAAATATAAGTAAGCAGTTACAAAATGTTTTGTACTGTCTGTAGCATAAAACTGTAGATTAGAAGCGCTTTGCCCTTTCAACTCATAAAAGTTTCCGTACACTTTTTTATCAGGATATCGAAATGATTTTGCTTCAATCGAACTTGCTTTAATGGTATGCTCGTAAACCATTTTCTCAGATTCTCTCACATGATCAGCAAAATTTCCTTCTATCGGAAAATAAGTAATAAAAACTTTCGCCTTCATGGTCGGATAATTCATGTAATACCAACACGGCTTTTTAGCATCAACAATTCTGGCAAAATCTGAATATTCAAAAGTGTACGCACAGTTTTTATCAAATTTCTGGTATTTCGGTGCGGGATATTCTAATCTCAATTCACCGTAAGGTTTCGGCTGAGTCTCTTTCTCACAAGAAAGAAGGAGTAATGAAACGAAAACAAGAATGACTTTTCTAATCATTTTGCAAAAATACAAATTCCATTTTAGATTTTATGATACAATTTTCAGCATTTCAATGAGTTTTGAAATTTGATTTATCAAGAATTTTATTTAAGCGCAAAAGTTCGCAAAGTTTTTTTTACTACTAACTGTTTTTAAGTCTGCAAAGCCGTTCCACTTAGCAAAGAAAACTAACCTTATTTTTTTCACTTTATAATTCTGAAAGAGCAAATAGCAGAATAGTCATACTTTCGATAATATAAACTTTCAACATCAATATTTTTAGTGAAATCTGTAAGCTGTTTGATAATTTTGAATATAATTTTCCAAAGGTTTCGGAAATGATTTTTCATGAGAATTTTCTACATCTGTGATCATATAATCATTTTCAGCAGTAAAATTTCTCCAAACCTTTTCTGAATCTACCTCTACGTTAAATATTTCTATACTTAAATTTTTGTGAGTCAGTTTGTGATTAACGGCTTTCACACTTTTAATGAATGAATTTAATTCCTCAGAAATTTCAAGTGGAAATTCAAACAGTTTTTTCCAGATGAAATCATCTTTTCTCTGCTGAATTAAAAATTCTCCGTTTCTGTGAACAAAATAATATTTTAACTCTAAATCAGTCGCTTTTACTTTTTTTGTTTTGACAGGAAATTCTGAAATTCTGCTCAATGAAAATGCTAAACAATCATTATTTAAAGGACATTCTCCACATAACGGATTTCGTGGTTTGCAGATTTCAGAACCTAAATCCATCATCGCCTGATTAAAATCTCCTACATTTTCAGGTATAATTAAATGAGCGAGTTCGGAAAAATAATTAAATGCTCTGGAATTTGAAACATCAAAATCATCAGCAAAAACTCGGCTTAAAACTCTGTAGAAATTTCCGTCAACTGCCGGCATTTTTCCGTTGAAACAAATGCTTGAAACCGCTGCCGCAGTATATTTACCAACACCTTTTAATTTTAAAATCTCTTCATATTCGGAGGGAAAAACTCCCTTGTAATCGTTAATAATTTGCTGTGCCGCTTTATGAATATTAATCGCTCTTGAATAATAGCCTAAACCTTTCCAATACAACAAAACCTCATCCTCTTCAGCTTTCGCCAAGGTCTGAACGTCGGGAAATCTTTTGATAAAATTATTGTAATGATTGAGTCCCTGAGCGATTCTTGTCTGTTGAAAAACAATTTCGCAAATCCAGATCTTGTAGGGATCTTTGGTGTTTCTGAAAGGTAAATCTCTTGCGTTTTTATCGTACCACTTTAGTAGCTTGTTACCGATATGAAGGAAGTCTGATGTTTTTTTGTTGTTTTCCAAAAAGCCGTCTCATTTAATTGGCAAAGATAATTTATTATTTGTTGTTGCTTTACTATTTCGAGATATCAATATGTACAAAATAACAAACAAATTTATTTCAATAGGCAACGGAGATAGCGCTCCTACGGAGCGCACCGATTTTCTTATGACGGTAAGTTCTACCGATATTACACCTAAGGAGCACAATCAACAATATGTACCAAGAATTAAATTCACAAAAAAACCGATGCTTTTTAACATCGGTTCTAAATTCATTTTGTAGTCGTTAATCCTGAATATATTCAGCATCCCACTCGTTTCCGTCATCTCCTTTGTGACCGTCAAGTTTAATTACAAAACTTTTTGTTGGGAAATACGGTGTCAAACGAATGTCTAACCATACTCTGTCTTTATTTACTTTATCCTGCTCGAAACGTACGATTTTGAATTTTTCGATCAGTTTATCTGCACCTTTAATTCCGTCTAAGAATGTTACAATCTGTCTTCTTAAGTCGTCCTCATTTCTTGCATTCCAGTTTTCGAAGGCTCTTCTGTTTAGGAAATCCAATAAAACTTTGGTTACATAATCGAATACACGAACTACAGAATACGTCTGAAGACCAATGTTATCGCCTGTAAACAGTGTTTTTGCCGAGAACGCCATGATTTTCCCATATTCGTTGACCATCGGAACAAGGCCCATTTTTTCTAACTGGGAAATTTCGCTTTTCTTCAGTTCAAATTTTACAGCATCCACTTCATTGATATTACCGTGCTTTTTACCCGCAGCAACCTGAGACATTAATGTTTTATGGATTTTTCCTGCTAATGAAGTGGATGGTGGAAGTTCTACATTTTCTTCTTCACCTACTTCTTCTGCTCTGCCTCTACCCACAAGCCAGTTACACGTCATGATGACATTACTTCTGTGCAATTCGCCACCTGTAAGATTCGCAGAATGGAATAAATCAACAACGTCATCTGGTTTGTCTAGATTGGCGAAATCGGTAACCATCATCACCTTGTTTTCGTTGCAGATTTTTGCCCACTTTTCTATGACTTTATTTGATCCTAAATATCCCGGTATCGCTAAAATCGAATAATTATCACGCAAATCTAAACGGTCATAATATTGTTTAAATTCTTCAGCTATTGCATCAATAAATAAAGGATTATCAAGATCTGAAACCTGATCTAAACTCGCGTTCACAATACTTACATTATCAACCTTATCAAGCTCAGTATTTTTGTAAAACTGTGCGACAGTTCTATAATTAGTTTCAAGCTGACGAACAGAATCAAGTGTGTTTTTCAGATTTGTTTTTAAATTTTGCTCGGCTGCCTGTGCTTTTGTTTTGCAGGTATCTGCCATTTTCTCCGCAGATTCATTACTTCCTAAAAGCTCAACCCAGAGATTGATTTTCTGAAGAAGCTCCTTCCTTTCCTCAGCTTTATTCGCATCGTTTAGGAAAATTTCTTTTCGTGCTTTTCTCGTCGGGTTCATATTGGCAATGCCATCTACGACAGATTCTATAAAGCCAAAACCGCCTATTTTGTTTAATTCTTCAACAGGACTTGCTTTCGGTTTTCCGGATTGCTGCTGTTGATTATGCTGTTGGCTTTCTGCAGCCTGTAACTTACTATCCATAATATTTGTGTAGGTGTTTTATTTATTTTTCAAGTTCCTGAGCCACTTCCTTCAATGCTTCAACAAATGCAGCTCTAGTCTGCTCGTTTTCCAGCATATTCCTAAGAATTTTATTGGTTTTCAGCTGACGTACAATTTTATTGTACTGCTCCTGCTCCATACTGAGTTTTTGGAGATAATCTGATTTTTGAACTAAATTTTTGGGAGTAAAGTCTGCAAGATTCTGAAAACGGAACTCTTCTTCTACTGCATTTCCGTCTTCTGTCTCGTGCTGTACAGCTACAGAGGGTTGAAAATGTCTGAAGACATCATCCACAGTTTTAAGACCAGTTACGATTTCGGGAACATAAGATTCATCGGTTGTAAGCTGACTTACGATGAGCGATTTGTTTTCCTGGATTTCCTGAATTGCTTCATTAGCGTCGACTTTGACCTCGTTACCGCCAACACCGTAATTAAACATTGCCATATTATTATTATTTTGAGATTGTTGATTTTGGTTTGGATTAGCAAATTATTGACCAATCTATTGTTTAAATTTATAAAAAAACTGTTACATACAAAATTTTGTAATGATATTTCTTTAAATAAATCAAATATATTGAATATATCTTATAGTAACTAAATATTTTAAGTGATACTAAACTATGAAAAATAAACAAAAAAACGCATCTTATGATGCGTTTTCAATATTAAGTTTTGTTTAAAAATCTACCAGATTTTAATTCTTTCTTCCGGAGCTTTGTATAATTTATCTCCCGGTTTTATATCAAAAGCTTTTATAAACCCATCCTGATTCACCAGCGGCCCGAATGCCCTGAAATATCCCGGCGAATGCGGATCTGTTTTCACCTGATTGATCATATATTGATCTGTAGATTTGGTTCTCCAGACTGTTGCCCAACTCATGAAAAATCTCTGATCCTGATTAAACCCACTGATCAGTCCCGGATTTCCTTTATCTTTCAAATACATTTGAAGTGCGTCATAAGCAACAGCTACTCCACCTAAGTCACCGATGTTCTCACCGCTGGTAAATTTCCCATTCACAAAGCTTCCTTTTACAGGCTCATAAGCGTTGTATTGAGCCGCTAACTGTGCGACTTTTGCATCGAAGTTATTACGATCCTGCTCCGTCCACCAGTTATTTAAGTTTCCATCACCGTCAAATCTTGATCCGCTGTCATCAAAACCATGAGAAATTTCGTGACCGATAACCGCACCAATTCCACCAAAATTAACGGCTGCATCAGCTTTAGGATTATAGAATGGTGGCTGAAGAATCGCTGCGGGGAAAACAATCTCATTATTTGAACCGCTGTAATAAGCATTTACAGTTTGCGGAGACATTCCCCATTCAGTTTTATCAACAGGTTTTCCTACTTTCTCAAGACTTTTTTCATATTGCCAAGCCGAAACATTCTGTAAGTTTGAATATAAAGTCGCGCCCTGAGCCGGAGCATCTACTTTTAATCTGGAATAATCTTTCCATTGATCAGGATATGCTATTTTTACAGTGAATTTAGATAGTTTTTCCTGAGCTTTCACTTTGGTTTCCGGAGACATCCAATCCATTTCATTGATATGGTTTTTAAATGATTTTAAAATGTAATCAATATACATTTCCATCTGCTGCTTAGATTCCGGCGTAAAATATTCATCCACATATAATTTCCCGAAAGCCTCACCTAAAACACCATTAACAAGAGCAAGACCTCGTTTATCCATCGCACGTTGCTCTTTCTGGCCCTGAAGATACTTAGAATAAAAATTGAAACGAATATCGTCTAAACTTTCACTCAAATTGCTTGCATTACCATTCACAACATGATATTTCAAATAATCCTTCAGCAAAGGAAGATTTTTTTGATTGATAAACTGATCCATATTTTGGTAATATTTTAACTCACCAACGATTACTTTATCGGTATTTACACCAGCTTCTTTTAGATATTTTGGGAGATTTACATTTTTTACCAATCCTGATAGTTCAGAGACATTTTTAGGGTTATATCTTAAATTGGCATCTCTGTTTTGCTCTAGAGTTAATAAATAATTCGCTAATTGTTTCTCAAAATCAACCACATTTTTTGCCGCAGCATCAGAATTTTTATAGCCTAAAACTCCAAACAACTGGCTTACATACTTTTGATATTCAGCTAAAGTTTTTGTATTTGCTTCATTCACTTTTTGATAATAATCTCTTCCCAGACCAAGATCTGGACCGCCAAGATAAACTGCATTCATCTTTGAGTTTTTCATATCTGCACCGACTCTCCATCCATAAAATGAATTGTCGCCCAGCTTGGTGGCTTCTAAAAGATATTTCTGAAGATCATTTACATTTTTTATTGCATCAATTTTGGCTAAATCTCCTTTGATCGGATTTAAACCATCAGCATTTCTCTTGCTAATATCCATAAAAGAAGCGTACAGATTTTGTATTTTCTGACCTTCTGATCCTTCAGAATATTTTTCAGTTAAAATTTTATTTAAAATACTCAAAGAAGCATCATCCACATTTTCTCTCAAAGCATTGAAAGATCCCCAGCTCGCTTTATCTGAAGGAATCTGAGTGTTTTTAACCCAATTTCCGTTAACATAATTAAAGAAATCATCCTGTGGACGAACGGTTTTGTCCATATAAGATAGATTTAAACCTTCCTCTTTGGTTTCCTGTTTTGCAGGCTCATCAACGGCAACTGTGGTTTCAGCTTTTGGAGTTTCCATATTTTTTGATGTTCCGCAAGAATTTAAAAAGACAATACCCGAGAATGCAAGTACTGCAATATTTAGTTTTTTCATTGAATTAATTTTGAATTGTAATCAGTTTGATCAAATATAAGAAATTATGTTAAATTGTTTTTGCTACTATTTTCATTATCCTTAATCATTAACAAGAAAACGTAAATTTGGCTTAGGCCATTTGAATATTTTCGTTAAAAAAACGGGCTAAAACCCATTCCTACTGAATAAAAAAACCGCTCATAGCTGAGCGGTTTCGATATATTGTTTATTGATTACCAGATTTTAATTCTGTCTTCCGGTTTCTTGTATAATTTGTCACCAGGTTTTACATCAAATGCTTTGTAGAAAGCATCAACGTTTGTCAACGGACCGAAACTTCTGAAATATCCAGGAGAGTGCGGATCTGTTTTTACTTGGTTTACCATATATTTCTCACTCGATAAAGTTCTCCAAACGGTTGCCCAGCTTAGGAAAAATCTCTGGTCCTGAGTATAACCGCTGATTACACCAGGATTTCCTTTATCTTTCAAATACATTTGTAACGCATCGTAAGCGATATTTACACCACCTAAATCTGCAATATTTTCACCGTTTGTGAAAGTTCCGTTCACAAAAGTTCCTTTTACAGGCTCATATTTGTCGTATTGTGCAGCCAAAGCTTTTGTTGCTTTTTCAAAGTTGGCTTTATCTTCAGGAGTCCACCAATCTACTAAGTTTCCTTCTGCGTCAAACTGTGCACCAGAATCATCAAAACCGTGGCTGATCTCGTGACCGATAACTGCACCAATTCCACCAAAATTAACAGCAGCATCAGCTTTAGGATTAAAGAAAGGCGGCTGAAGAATTGCAGCAGGGAAAACAATCTCATTGTATACCGGATTGTAATATGCATTTACCGTCTGAGGCGTCATTCCCCATTCTGTTTTATCTACAGGTTTTCCGATTTTGGCTAAATCTTTATTGTACTGCCATTCTGCAATATTCTGAAGATTTGAATATAAATTTCCACCTTTAGATTCCGGCGTGATATTTAATTTAGAATAATCTTTCCAAGTATCAGGATAAGCAACTTTTACAGTAAATTTATTTAATTTCTGCATTGCTTTTTCCTTCGTAGTAGAAGACATCCACGCTAAATTATTGATATGAACGCCAAAACTTTTCTTTAAATAATCAATCAGTTCTACCATCTGAGCTTTTGCTTCAGCCGGGAAATATTTTTCAACATACAGCTTACCGAATGCTTCACCCAAAGAACCGTTGATCAACTCATAACCTCTTTTGTTTAAAGCTCTCTGCTCCTGCTGACCTCTTAAATATTTACCATAAAAAGCAAATTTAGTATCTCCCAATTTTTCACTTAAATAAGAAGCTCCACCATTGATCATGTGAAACTTAAGATAATCTTTAATTACCGGAACATTCTTTTCATTCACCAACTGATCAAAGTTTTTGTAATATCCTATTTCACCGATGATTACTCTGTTTGTATCTACGCCTACTTTTTTAAGATAAGAAGCTAGATCTACGTTTTTTACCAAAGAAGAAAGTTCGGCAATCGTTTTTGGGTTGTACTGTAAAGTATTGTCTCTACTCTGCTCGTTGGTAAGTAAATTTTTAGCAATATTTTTTTCGTAATCTACGACTCCTTTTGCAGCTTCATCAGCATTTTTGTATCCTAATTCTTTCAGCATAGAAGCCACATACTTTTGGTATTCTGCAAGCGCTTCAGTGTTTTTCACATCTACTTTTTGGTAATAATCTCTTCCCATTCCCAAAGATGCATCACCAAGATAGACTGCATTCATATTAGAATCTTTAAGATCAGAATACACTCCCCAACTGTAGAATGCGTTGTCGCCTTCTTTTGTTACAGAAGTTAAATAATTCTGAAGATCTTTAAGATTTTTAATCGCATCAATTTTATTGATATTTTCCTGAATAGGCTTTATTCCGTCAGCATTTCTCTTCTCCATATTCATGTACGTTGCATACAGATCCTGGATTTTTTTACCTTCACTTCCGTCTGCAAACTTGTCTTTCAGAAGAGAATTTAAAATCGTCATCGAATTGTTGTCTGTATCGTCTGCCAATTTATTGAAACTTCCCCAAGTTGGTTTATCAGAAGGTATTTTAGCAGTTTTCATCCAGGTACCGCTCACGTAATTGTAAAAATCATCTTGAGGGCGAATCGATTTATCCATCAGACTGATGTCTAAACCTTTATCTGTAGTCGATACTGTTTTTGTTGATTTAGCCTGAGCGTTCAGCGTATTTTGCGAACAAATTCCTGCTAATAAAAACAAAGAAAGGGTTAATTTTTTCATTATGATAATAATTTATACAATAAGTATATTTAAATTAAATTTTGTTACGGTAAAGTTAATTTATTTTATGAATTCACTTTTTACGAAAACAACAACATAGAATGAAGTGGTTTTTAGAATAATATTTTCAGTTTTAAATGAATTATTTCCTGATTAAAATCCCTACCAAATCCTGAATAATTTTTTGTGAGACAAAATACACAAAATCTTTTCTTTCGAGATGAGGAAGAAAAAGTTTAAAAGTTTCAGATTGATTCTTAACCTTAATTGTATAATAAACCAGGCCAATATCTTTTCCGTCCTCGCCTTTTCCGGGACCGGCAACTCCTGTTGTGGAGATCGAAATATCTGATTTAAATAAATTCTGACAACCATCAGCCATTTCGCGCGAAACTTCTTCACTTACCACCGTAAAACGTTCTATAGTTCCTTCTGAAACGTGAAGTAGATCGATTTTTTTCTGTGTTGCATACGTCACAATTCCTCCCATAAAATAATTTGAGCTTCCCGGGACAGAAGTCATCAAGAGCGACAATTCTCCGCCTGTACAACTTTCGGCTGTTGAGACAGTCATTTTTTGCTGGATCAAAATTTCACCTAGAATCTTCTCGATTTTATCTTCTGAAGTTGCAATAATATTCTCACCAATAATCGGGAATAACTTTTGAATTTCGTCATCCAGCTGAATTAATAATTTGTCTTCATCAGTTCCTGTTGCGGTCAATCTTAATTTTACTCTCGTTCCGACAGGAAGATATGATAAGGCGAGATTTTCGGGCAGCGCCAGTTCCCAATCTTCAATTTGATCAGCCAAAATACTTTCGGGAATTCCTACGACAGAAACAATTCTTGTAGAAATATAATTCAGACTAAATTTCTCTTTTAAATAAGGAACAATTTGATCTTTAATCAAAGGTTTTACTTCATATGGAACTCCGGGCAGGCTGAACGACAGTTTTCCGTTTTCTTCCATCATCATACAAGGTGCAGTACCGTAATGATTTTGAAAAACGGTAGATTTTGTAGGCACAAAAGCCTGTTCGCGGTTTCTTTCTAAAATTTCTGTTCGTCCACGCCTTTCCATATAACCTTTCAAATGTTCGAAAGTGACTTCATCCAAAGCAATTTCATCATGAAAAAATTCAGCAAGTGCTTTCTTTGTTTTATCATCTCTCGTTGGCCCCAAACCTCCGGTTGTGATGACTAAATCTCCGATTTCAAAGGCAGATTTTAAGGTATTTTTAATAGTTTCAATATCATCTGAAATAGTGAAAATCTGAACGACTTTAACTCCTATGTTTTTGAGTTCGGTAGCAATAAAATTCGAATTGGTATCAACGGTATTTCCTGATAAAATCTCGTCACCAATGGTTATAAGGACTGCATTTTGCATAGTTTAAATTTGAAAAAATTTCATTACAAATGACGTGAAAATCTATGTAGTGAACAAAAGAAAATGAATTTTATTATCTTTGGTTTCAACTGGCAGAAATTATCTAGAATAGTATGACAAAATATGATGATGCGTCATGGCATTACAGCGGAGATTTTCCCGCAGAATTAGACAAAAAAAATGGAGCAACCCACACAGGAATGTTTATTAATTGGTGCGTTACTAATAATTTTCACTCTGAAGAATTAATGGAAGACCACCAAAATGAATGTGAAAGCCTCAAGAGACGCGAAATAACCGGAGCCGATTTTGTCATTGATGCATTAGACGGAAAATTTTCCGAGTATGATCTCATCGAAATGGGAAATGCTTTTGCAAAAGATTATTACGTAGACGAGACAGATTTCAGTGATAAATTCAGTTCATTTGCTACAGATTACATTAATATTTTTGACAGCATCGCCGAGGAAAACGATTATGAGTATGAAACATTTTATCATATTGAAGATACTTATGAAAATTATGATGTGATGAAACAAATAATTGATCATCGTTTTCAGGAATGGAAAGAATATAAAAATTTGAATTAAGATTTGGACAAAAAAAAACCTAACAAATCTTAGACATCTGTTAGGTTTGAATATTCATTTCATTATTCGCAATGATGATTAATTATGTTTTACCCAAATCAGATCTTCTGTTTTATAACCCAATTTCTGAGCTTTTGCTAAAAATCTTTCTCTGATGCTTTTTGGAATTTCTTTGTTTCTCGACAAGATCCAAATGTATTTTGTACTGTTCCCTACCACTAATGCATTTTGATAATTATCATCAATATCAATTACATTATAACCTGCCCAGATCGGTTTAAAAAACGACACTTTCAGTCTTGCTTCCGTTTTTTCATTCACAAATTTCGCCTCACCTATAGATTCTTTCCATTCTTTTTTAACATAATTGTAACCTCTGTTTTGAACTTTAATGCTTCCGTCTGGATTTAGCGAATAATCGGCGGTCACATTGTCAAGATTTCTCTCAAATTTATAGTCGAAACGTGCAATCTCATACCATTTACCCAGATATTTATCAGAATCGAAATTTTTTACGGCAGTTGCGCCTTTTGTAATTCCTACCGAGCAAGAACTAAGAACCAGTAGTCCGAAAATACCTAAAGAAAGCGGAATGGCTATTTTTTGAAAAGTTTTCATAATAAATTACTATTGTTAAATTAAAAATTCAAAAATGATGCCTATGTAGTTTAATATAACAATTAAGATTTTTACGAAATCAAAACTTGTCATTTCTAAGCTTCACTTTATGAGAAAACCTTAAGAAAATTATCTTTAAAACTGCCTGAAACTTCAATTTCGGTATGATCAGATAAAGTTGCTGTACCATTTTTATGGTATGACTTTACAAAACTGGCGTTGATGATATGAGAACGGTGAACTCTTACAAAAGGAGTTTCCAGCAAATCATCAAAATGTTTAAGAAATCTACAGACCATCTTTTTCGATCCGTCTGTGAGATAGACCTGCGTGAAATTTCCATCTGCCTGAAGTCTTACAATATCTTCTGTTTTTACAACATCAAAACCCTGAAGAGTTGGCAAAATCAATTGTTGTTTTTCCGGTTTTAACTTTAAATTTTCCAGTAAAATTTTGGTTCGGTTGATGTCTTCATTCTTTTCCAAACTTTCTGCAACTTTATTTACCGCCAGTATAAGTTCCTGAATATCTATTGGTTTCAAAATATAATAGCTTGCAGATTTGTTTAAAGCCTGAAGAGAATATTGCGAAAACGCAGTGACAAAAATAGTTTCGTAAGAAAATTCACTTGTTGCTTCTAGCACATCAAACGCATTTCCGAAAGGCATTTCTACATCCAGAAAAAGCAGTTGCGGTTTTTTTTCCTCGATTAAAGGTACGGCTTGTTTTATGTTTTCTGCTTCACCCAAAATCTCAATCTGTGGACAATATTTTGTGAGATAATTCCTGAGAACATCCCTTGCAATTTTTTCATCGTCTATAATGACAGATTTTATTTTCATGTTTTCAGGTTTAGATTAATGATCATGTTTTACTTTTAAAAATTCATTAAAATTTGAACGAGAACTCCATCCGGAGAGTCTTTTACAGAGCAAACGATATTTTTTCTGTACAAATCATTGAGAAGACGTATTCTTTCAAGCGTGTTTTTCATCCCTCTACCTTCTCTGTTTTTCTGATGCATGGTTTTCTGCTTTTTGCTGTCTTCGATACCAATACCGTTATCTTTTATCTCTATTTTTAACTGCTGATTTTCTTTTTTAAAACTGAGTTTCAGAAATCCTTTTTCAGTTTTGTACCGCAAACCGTGCCAAATTGCATTTTCTAAAAAAGGCTGAATCATCATTCCTGGAATTTGTAGATTCTGTTGGTTTACATCTTCGTCGACGATAATTTCATAATCAAATTTATCTGCAAAACGTGTTTTTTCTAGCGCCAGATAATTCTGAAGTAAATCTATTTCCTGCTGAAACGGAATAAAATCTTCGGCAGAATTTTCCATGACGCCACGCATTAATTTTGAAAATTTAGTTAGATATTGATTCGCTTCCAATTCATTATTAGTTGCAATAAATTGATTTACAGAATTTAAACTATTGAAAATAAAATGGGGATTCATTTCTCGTCTCAACGATTGAAGTGCAATTTTTTTATTTTTAATCTGAACTTTCTTTAATGTCCTGATAATAAAAAACATCATTCCTACGAGAACGAAAACGGCAAATATTAAACTGTAATTAAAGATATTTTTCTTACGGATAAGCTCATCTTTCAGTTTTTTTTCCCTTTCCAGCTGCGAAATTCTCTGTTCGGTATCTTCCAGAATTTTATTGTCTACCAGACTTCGGTCTTTGGAAACCAGATCGGGAATTTTACCTAAAAAATCACGGTACAATCGTACGGAAGCTTCGGTATTTTCAGAGATTGTATACAGGCTGTCTAGTTTTTGTACGCTTTTTTGGGCTTCTAGAGTATGACCTTTGTTGAGAGCGATATCGTATGCATTTTTCAGTAAAACAATGGCTCCTTCAGGATCATTTTTTTTGATGTAAATATCTGCAAGTTCCTGAATTTGCTCTACTTTTTTCTGAGAATTATCCTTAACGAAATCTTCTTTTAATATTTCCTTTTTAGCTTCAATCGCTTTATCAAAATTTTTGTTATCAATATAAAAATCAGTGAGTTTTTGATTGATTGCCAATGCTTGTTGCGGAGCTTCTTTCACAGATATTTTGTAAGCATTATTAAGATTTTCTTCTGCTTTTGGAATGTTATTCTGCTCTATATTAACGTCTGCCATTTGGCTGTAGCTTGCCGCAAGATCTTCTTTGTTATTATCTTTTTCGCTGATTTTTATATTATTCTGAATAGCCTCAGTCTTTTTTGCTGCGGAAGGTGTTGCCAATCTGGAAACATCATTAGAGTTGATAGCTCTGCTGCTTTGGGTATAGCCAACTTTTGAAGCAGATTCATAATTGGTAAGTGCCGATTTGAGTTTATTCTGATTTTCCTGCGACTGCGCCAGCTTTCTCGTTACCTTTTCAAGATTTTGTTTATCGTTTAGTTTCTCGTAAATATTTTTAGATTTAATAAAATACTCTTCACTTTTCGGGAAGTTGCCGTTGTTATAAAAAGTCTCTCCAATATTGTAGTACGACTCGGCTTCAGCAGCTTCATTTTTAGTATCTACCGCTTTTCTAAGTTTTGAAGTTTCGGCAACAACTTCCTGCGTTGCTTTACTTTGCGAATAAATGCTATTCACAAAAAGGATAAAAATAAACGCAAAAAACCGAATCAAATTCATAAAACAAAGATATACATATATATACTTCTTCCAAAAACTATTCACCAAGTGAAAACTGTGGTTTACCAAGTCTACAATAAGCCCTTATACGTTATAGAAATATGAGAAGTTTTGAATAAACAATGTATTTAATGAGAATATAATCTTCTTCAAATTAAATTCATTGATTAACTTTGAATATATTAAAACTTAAAATCATGAAATCAAAAATTTGTTTATTCCTACTTATCTGTTTTTCAATAAATCATTCATTTGCTCAAGAAAAGAAAACTGTTGTTGAAGCTTTGGTTCAGGAACAAGTTGAAGGCTACAATGCCAGAAATATTGATGCTTTTTTAAAACCTTATGCTGAAGATGTTGAATTATACATGTTTCCCAATCAATTAATCAGCAAAGGAAAAGAAGCGATGCGAAAAGATTATTCGAGTATGTTTAAAGACCTTCCCGAGTTACATTGTGAAATTAAAAACAGAATCGTAAATGGTAATTTCGTCATAGATCAGGAAAGTATTTCCGGGATGAAAAAGGGTGAAAAAGTAGTTGCTTCTGCTATTTATGAAATTAAAGATGGGAAAATTTCAAAGGTTTATTTTATCCCGTAAACATTTATTTTCATATAAAAATTTAAGGACAATTCTTTCAGAGTTGTCTTTTTTTTTGTGTTCACCAAGTGAAAACTGTGGTTTACCAAATCTGCCGTTTCAAGACTTTTCTGGCGATTAAGTTTGCAACATAATTTAAAATTAATCATCATGAAAAATATTTTATGTCTTGCATCGGTTTTAGCATTTCAATTGAGTTTTGCACAGTTTTCCGGGAATATAAATTATCAAAACCAAGTACGTTACGCAGAAAACAATATCAATATTAATCTTCCCACACCAAATAATATTGTCATCAACATCAAAGGAATGGCAAACGTAACAGCAGATAAATACGTGGCTATTTTTAGCCTTACACAAGTTGCAGAGACCTCAGAAGAAGTTAATTCACTGATGGACAAACGTCTAAATTCATCAATAACCGAAATAAAAATTAATAAAGGAATTGAAACTTATATTGATATGGTCTCGTTTGTTCCGGTTTATCAATATGCTGTAGAAAAAAAGATTTTTAGCAAAAAAACATACAACGAAGTTCCGACAGGTTTTGAACTCAAAAAAAATCTGCATGTCAAGTTTTCTGACCCTTCTCAACTCAACGAATTAATCAAAATTTTAGCAAAAAATGAAATATATGATTTAGTGAGGGTTGATTATTTCGCAAACAATCTTGAATTAATTAAAAAAGAATTGGCGAATAAAGCTAAAATTTCGCTTCAGGAAAAAGTAAAATCCTACGAATCTTTACTTGGAGAAACTTTTGCTAATAGCGAAAAAACAATCAACGAAGGATTTCAAATAAAACTTCCAACCGAAATGTACAAATCTTATGAAGCACACAATAGCTCAACCTTAGCTTTGTCGAGATTAGCCAACATTAATCAGGCGAATAAATCTACTACATTATATTATCAACCTGTTTTAGATAAAGAATTTGATTTTGTGATAAATCCCACCATTTTAAAACCTGTAATTCAAGTAATGTATGAAGTGAAATTACTCATTACCAAAGAGAAAAAAAGTGAAAACAGAGATAACAAATCCTATATTTTGATAACACCGAATGGTGAAATGAGAGATTTGAATATTCCTAAATCTAATAAGTAAACCTTCACCAAGTCAAAAGCCAAATTCACCAAGTTGCCTCTTTCTTAGTTTAAAATCAAGCTAATTTTACTTTAGAATTTAAAACAAAACATTATGAAATTGAAACATTTTTTATTTATCGGAATATTTACTTTAGGAAGTCTGATAAATGCGCAGGAAATCAAAAAAAATGTAATTGAGGTGACAGGAGTTGCCGAAATGGAAGTAGAACCGGATGAAATCATCTTCAACATCGGGATAAAAGCTGACAACAAAAATCAGCTTGCTGAAAATGAAAAACTCTTATTTGAAAATTTGAAAAACAATGGAGTGAAGAATGAGGATATAAAATTCAAATCAATGTATCAAAATATTTATTCTAAAACACAAAAATTTACCAAGAGTTTTCAGTTTAAAGTGAATGCAGAAACTAATATGAGTAAAATATTTGAAGATTTGAATCAAAAATGGGTAATCAATCTGAATATTGCTGAAATCAAGAATACAAAAATTGCAGACTTCAGAAAAACAGTGAAGATAAACGCTCTGAAAGCAGCCAAAGAAAAGGCAGATTACCTGTTGGAAAGCATTAATAAAAAAACAGGAACACCGATGGAAATTGTAGAAATAGAAGATTATATGAGTGATTCTGTACTACCTATGGCTTTCAAAAGCAGATTAGCGAATGTACAAATGGAAACTGCCGATGCAACTGTAGATTATTCTTTTGATAATATTGAAAACATAAAACTGAAATACAGCATCAAAACAAAATACGAAATTCTTTAAAATTTAATCCTTAAAAAAATCATTATGAATACGCTCAAATTTTTAACATTTACCGCAAGTGTAGCAGCTTTTTTAAGTGCAGGAAAAATCTCAGACATCCGTTGCAGCAACAAAACCCATGACAGAGAAGTGGTGAAAGGTAATATTGCTGCCGAACCACAATTTACAGTTTCAAAAGATAATAAAATACAGGTTGCGTTGCTCTTGGATACCTCAAACAGTATGGATGGACTGATCGATCAGGCAAAATCAAGACTTTGGAATATCGTCAATACTTTAACCACTTTAAAGTACAACGGACAAGCTCCACAAATAGAAATTGCTCTATATGAATACGGAAATGACGGTTTGAAAGATGAAAATTATATCCGACAAGTCACGGCATTGACTCAAGATTTAGATCTGGTTTCAGAAAAACTTTTTGCCCTCAGAACCAATGGCGGAAACGAATATTGCGGAGCTGTGATTCGTGAAGCATCAACGAATCTGAATTGGGACGGAAACGAAAAGAGCATGAAACTGATTTATATTGCTGGAAATGAACCATTTGACCAGGGAAAGATTAATTATAGAGATGTGATTGCTAAAGCTAAAGCGAAAAATATTTATACGAATACCATTTTTTGCGGAAGTCGGGATGAGGGAATTCAAACTTTCTGGCAAAACGGAGCAAGTCTTGGTGACGGAAAATTTTTCAACATCGACAGCGACCGAAAAGTAATTGATATTGCAACACCTTATGATGTGAAAATATCTCAGTTTAATTCTCAGCTGAATGACACCTACATCTCCTACGGAAGCCGTGGTTCTGAAATGAAAAGTAAACAGACAACACAGGATTCTAATGCTGAAATGCAATCTGCTTCCATTGCTGTAGAACGTACCGTAAGTAAGTCTAAGAAAAATGCTTACAAAAATGATCATTGGGATTTGGTGGATAAAGCTGAAAAAGATAAAAGTTACATTTCGTCTATAAGAGAAGAAGAGTTACCTTCTGAATTAAAAGGTAAAAGCAAAGAAGAAATCAATAAAATTGTCAGCCAAAAATCTGCAGAACGTGATAAAATTCAAAAAGAAATTGAAATCCTCGCCAAGCAAAGACAAAGTTTTATAGACTCCGAATTAAAAAAGCGTGGAAATGCTGAAGGAGACGATTTAGGAAAAGCAATCGAGAAATCTATCCTTGAGATTGGTTTAAAAAATGGTTACAGTTTGTAGAACGAAGTCAATATTGAAAATACTTAGTTTATTATTTTTTGTTTCAAGATTCGGCAAATGCTGAATCTTGAAACATTTTGATTTAGAATTTTAAAGTAAACTATCTGCCAAATTTAAAATATTCGGAGAGTTTATGCTTTTTATTTTTCATATACGCAGATGCCATTTCCATTCCTGTCACAGAAAAAGTAATGCCGTTTCCTCCAAACCCCAAAACAAAATATGAGTTTTTAAAATTCTCGTGCTCACCGATATATGGTAACGCGTCTTTTGTTTCGCCGAAAGTTCCTGCCCAGATAAAATCTGTATAAAAATGATAATCGGGTTTTATCCTTTTAAGATTTTTCAGAATTTCTTTTTCTTTCTTGTCGAGCATCGAGTCTCGTTTTTCAGGATCAACAAAATCTTCGTCTCCTCCACCGATCAACAGTCTCTCATCATCGGTAGACCGCATATATACGTAAGGATGGTCTGTATTCCAAACTAAGGTTTGCTCCATATTTTTAAAGGTATGCTTATCGATCTCAGATACCATTGCAAAAGTGCTTTTGAGATTTACAAATTTTTCTTTGATGAAGTTAGTACTTTCATAACCAACACAATAGATAATTTTCTTTGCTTTTATATTGAAACCATCTTTGGTGAGCGCCAAGTTGTGATCTTTAAGATATTTTACCGATCTCATTTCTGTTTTATCAAAAATTTTGAGACCTTTACTGAGACTGAACCTAAGAAGTTCGTGTGAAAATTTGAAAGCATCGATGCTTGCACCCTGTTTCGATAAAATAGCACCATGCGTATTTTGAAAACTGAATCTTTCTTCTATCTCGTCAGGATCAATCCAAGTGACATCAAAGCCGTTTTTCTTTCTTACTTCGTATTCTTTCTGAAGCCACCTTACATCTTTCTTTTTTGCTGCAAAGTAAAGAGACTGTTTTCTTTTAAAACCAGACCGGGATTTTATTTCCTTCACTATTTTTTCGATCGTATCTATAGATTTTGAACAGGCTTTGTAGCTTTCTACTGCGCCCTTTTCTCCTATCATTTCAATCAGTCTGTACAGCGGTATATCTATTTCGTACTGTAACATCGAGGTTGTCGCTGAGGTACTTCCGTTGCATATTTCACGTTTATCGATCAATATCGTTTTGTAACCGTCTTTTACCATTTGATGGGCAATTAAACTGCCAGTTATTCCGCCACCGATGATGAGAACATCACATATCTCATCAGTTTTCAGGGAAGGATAGGATGAGATCAATCCGTTTTTTAAAAGCCAGAAAGGTTCGTTAGATTTCAAATCCATGCAAATCAGTTTTCTCTTCGACATCAATAATTGAGCCTTTCAAAGGTTATTTATTGATTTATGGTTTAATTATTGATCATCTCAGAATACCAAACCAAAAAAATCTTAATATGATATCAATTATTAATGACGCGCCAGAAAACGTAGCTGCGTTCAACGCTACCGGAGATGTGACAAAAGAAGATTTCGAAAACCTTGTGATTCCTTATGTGAAGAAAAAGGTAGAAGAGTTTGATGAACTCAATTATCTACTTTATCTTGATACCGATCTCAGCAACTTTACAATGGGAGCGTGGCTTCAGGACGTGTTTTTAGGAATAAAAAACATTACCAAATGGAACAGAGCAGCCATTGTAACAGATAAAGAAGGTGTACAGAATTTCACTGATATTTTCAGTGTTCTAATGCCGGGAGAATTTAAATCCTTCCCTAAAGAAAATCTCTATAACGCCCTTTTTTGGTGCCATAACGGTAACGAAGTTGAAGTATAAAAAAAGAGAAGCAATAGCTTCTCTTTTCATTTATTGATCACAGGTAATACAATTTGCTACATTATCTTTTTGGGTAGCGTTATTCGAAGCTCGGTATAAATAAAAGTAAAATATACTGATGATCAAACCAATTATTGTCATCCCTACGCCCACCAGCGATGGGTAATTGTAAGGCAAACCGTACTCTAGAGGAATTCCTCCCAGAAAAGCTCCCATCGCATTTGCTATATTAAATGCAGCCTGCATAAAAGCAGCCGCCATCATTTCACTTTTAGGTGCAGCTTTCATCATCATAATATTAATTGGTGCGGCAACCGACATCGACAGAGCTCCACAGATAAAAGTTAATATCAGAGAAATACTTTGATATTCTGAAAGGAAAAATACCCCGGACAAAGAACACATCATCAAAAATAACAATAGTACACAAGTCTTTTCCGGACCCATTTTATCCGAAAGAAAACCTCCTGCCAGATTCCCAACCACCATTCCGCCACCGGCGAGAATCATTACGTAGGCCATATAACTGTTTTCAACTTTTGAAACAACCGTCATCAAAGGAGTTATATAACTGAACCAGGTAAATAAACCACCAAAACCGATTGCTGTAATCATTAACACCAACCAAGATTGTTTGCCTTTCAAAAATTTTAATTCCTCAAGAAAATGGCTGTCTTCCTTTTTATCTATTGCGGGAAGCCACAGTTTTAAAGCCAATAAAGTTGCCAGACCAAGTATACCTACAATAGCAAAATACCAACGCCAGTGAAATGCATGTCCGATGTACGTAACCAAAGGAACCATCGCCAAATTGGCAACCGTCAATCCGGTAAACATTAAAGAAATATACAGTGCCTCCTTCCCTTTTCCTGCCATTCGTGATGCAACTACAGTTCCTACTCCGAAAAATGCTCCGTGTGGTAAACCAGACATAAATCTTATTATCAACATAGAATTATAATCCGGAGCAATGGCCGAAAGTGCATTGAAAATGGTAAAAATCACCATCAAAACCAACAACACTTTTTTTGGAGGAAACTTCACCGAATATCCGATCAAAATTGGCGCTCCAATTACCACTCCCATCGCATAAGCCGCAATTAAATGACCTGCTTGCGGAATCGTAATCTCCAGCGTTTTTGCAATATCGGGAAGCAATCCCATAATCGTAAATTCTGTAGTTCCTATCGCTAAGCCACCGATTGCCAATGGCAAAATTCTTTTATCAAACATCTTAATCCAATTTCAAAGTGCAAAATTCGATAGAAATAACGGGTTTTATTTGTTCTAAAATGATTAATTATTGCTCTGTATTGACAATTTTAAATAAATTTGCAATAATTATCAATCAAAATAGAGCCTTATGAAGATCCAGAAAGAAATCATCGATTTTGAAGAGGATAAATCTTTCAAAATTTTTGAAGCTTCTATGAAACATCGTTTTTTCTGGCATTACCATCCGGAAATTGAATTGGTTTATGTAGAAGCAATAA
The DNA here is from genome assembly GCF_027945075.1 of Chryseobacterium sp. CY350. NCBI lineage: Bacteria > Pseudomonadati > Bacteroidota > Flavobacteriia > Flavobacteriales > Weeksellaceae > Chryseobacterium > Chryseobacterium wangxinyae. Next base: position 3,783,968 of record NZ_CP116034.1, on the reverse strand, counting down.
GCGGAATTCGCCATGTTGGAAAAGATATTTCCGGCTTTATGGAAAGTGACCTTCTCTTGGTAGGTTCAAATGTGCCACATCTAAATTTTGACTATGGAATTAAGACCGAATACAAACAGATCGTTTTACAGCTTAAAGAAAATTTTCTGGATGAAATGATTCTTCCTGTTCCTGAATTTGATGATATAAAAAAGCTTTTAGACCGCTCTTATCTCGGATTATCATTTTATGGAGAAACAAAAAAAAATGTTTCTAGAAAGCTTCATTTAATTAAAGAAAAAAATCCATTCAAATCGCTTATTGCCTTGATGGAAGTATTGCAAATCCTTTCTCAATCAACTGAAGTAATAGAACTGAATAAAGAAGATACCCGTGTAAAATGGTTTTTAAACGACAAAATCAGAATGGGAACTATCTACGATTACATCAACGAAAATTATGATAAAAATCCAAACGTCAATGTAATTGCCGAAATGGTAAGTCTCAGTACTCCCGCATTTTGCCGATATTTTAAAAAACAGACCAATATGACATTTACAGACTTTGTTAATAACTACAGAATTAATCAGGCAAAAATGTTGCTGTTGCAGAATTTATGTATTTCTGAAGTTTCTTTTCAGGTTGGTTTTGAAAGTCTTTCTTACTTCAATAAGTTATTTAAAAATCACATCGGAGAAACACCAACATCTTTTAAGAAAAAGCACCTGAACAAAGTCGAATCCTAATATTTGACGCGTAACAATTCCCCTCCTCTGGAGGGGTGACGAAAATTTCAGAGAAATTTTTGACGGGGTGGTTAACACGTAATTTTATTGATCAGATGTCGCATTTATAATAATTATGTCTTCAAAATATATTACAAAAAAATCGCTCCCAAAAAGAAGCGATAATATTTTTAATGGATATGTTTTTCTGCGTGATAAGAACTTCTAACCAAAGGCGAACTTTCAACGTGTCTGAAACCTAAGCTTCTTGCAAAATCACCAAATTCATCAAACTCTTCAGGAGTTATAAATTTCTTTACTGGAAGATGTTTTTTAGTCGGCTGCAAATACTGTCCCATCGTAATGACATCTACGTTTGCATTTTTGATATCTTCAATGGTCTGAAAAACCTCATCTTTATTTTCTCCAAGACCAAGCATCAATCCGGTTTTTGTTCTGTTTTGTCCGGCTTCTTTTAAATATCTTAAAACTTCAAGACTTCTTTCATATTTTGCCTGAATTCTCACTTCTCTTGTCAGACGTTTTACGGTTTCCATATTGTGAGAAATCACTTCAGGAGCAACATCAACCATTCTGTCGAGATGTTTTGTCAATCCCTGGAAATCGGGAATCAACGTTTCCATTGTTGTTCCTGGAGAAATTCTTCTTACAGCGTTTACGGTTTCGCCCCAAAGAATAGAGCCCATATCTTTCAAATCATCACGGTCAACGGAAGTCAAAACTGCGTGTTTAATTTTCATTAATTTGATCGAACGAGCCACTTTTTCTGGCTCATCCCAATTCACATCCATCGGTTTTCCGGTTTTTACACCGCAAAATCCACAACTTCTGGTACAGATATTTCCCAAAATCATGAACGTAGCGGTTCCTTCACCCCAACATTCTCCCATATTTGGGCAACTTCCACTTTGGCAAATTGTATTTAATTTATATTTATCAACCAAGGTTCGAAGTTCTCTGTAATTTTTCCCGGTAGGAAGTTTTACACGAATCCATTTTGGTTTCTGAACGGTAGTATCTTGAACTAAATTCTCCATTTATTTCTAAAATTGACTTCAAAGTTAAGGAATTTTTTATCGAAACAATCAAAGATAGAGATTGATGAAACAGATAATTTAACCTGAGTTCGAGATAAAAAATGAAATATAATTTGTAAAAAATAGCAATAATTCGTATATTTAAGTTTCTGACATTCAAATATTTAAACGATTTATTGCTATGAATTTGAAAGACAAAATTACAAATATTTTTGTACAAATTGATGATTTTTGTAAAGAGTTTGATGCGCAAATTAAAAAATTAAAGCTTGATGCGTTAGGAGATAGCAAGAAGAGAAGGAACAGAAATTCAAAAATGTCTGATTCTGAAATTATCACAATCATGATCGGTTTTCATTTAGGAGCTCACAAAACGTTTAAGCATTATTACAAAGAAATAGTTTGTGGATATTGGAAAGATCTGTTTCCAAACAGTCTTTCCTACAATAGGTTTATCGAACTTCAACAAAGATGTTTTGTTGTTTTTGCCTTATTTTTAAAAGAAAAATGTCTGGGAAAATGCACAGGAATAAGCTTTATGGATAGTACAACTTTGAAAGTTTACAGAAACCAAAGAATACATAATCATAAAGTTTTCAAAGGTTTAGCAGAACGCGGAAAATCCTCAATGGGTTGGTTCTACGGTTTTAAACTGCATTTGGTATGCAATGAAAAGGGAGAACTTTTATCTTTTTATGTGACAAAAGGAAATGTGGATGATCGAAATCCGACACACATTAAGAAGATGACCAAGCAACTGTTTGGGAAATTGTTTGCCGATAAAGGATACCTTTCAAAAACCTTGTGGGAGATGCTTTTTGCAGATGGAATTCAACTCTTTACCAAACTTAGAAAGAATATGAAAAATCATATTATGACTATGGAAGACAAGATTTTGCTCAGAAAAAGAGCCATCATCGAAACCATAAATGATGAATTGAAGAATCACTGTCAGGTTGAACACACGAGACATCGCAGTGTGAACAATTTTATAATGAATATTCTGGGAGGGCTTACAGCATACTGTTTCTTTCCAAAAAAACCGTCACTTAATTTGAAAAAAGTAAATGACGGTCAATTATTTTTAAATCTTGATTAAACCGAACTCAGGTTAATTTAGTAATTTTAAATCTCATTTTTAATTTATGAAAACTATATTTTGCTTTCTGTCGATAATTTTCAGCACATTAAGTTTTGCTCAAAAAGAATTTCAGCCAAAAAACGCTACGATAAATGAAACTGTTAACGGTGATCTTGATGGTGATAAAATTCCTGAGAAGGTTATCGTTTATAATATTCCGACAAATGACGATTCGGGAGACATTCGTGAAATTCAGATTTTGAAAAAGATTAATAATATATGGACTATTTTGGAAAAATCCAGAAAAGCAATCTACGGAAGTAAAGACGGCGGAATGATGGGCGATCCTTATCAAAACACGACCATTGAGAATGGTATTTTAAATATAACTCATTACGGAGGAAGCAGCTGGAAATGGGGAGGTACAGATAAATACAGATTTCAAAACGGGCATTTTGAATTAATCGGGATTTCATCAGAAAATGGCAAACCTGACGAATATTGGACGACAGTTGATTTTAATCTTTCAACAGGAAAATTAGTTTTTGACAAAGAAGTTACAAATACCAAAGAATATGGAAAATCTAAAAACGAAATCTTTATCAAGAAAGGTTTAAAAATAAATCTTCAAAACAGACATCAGGAAAAGCAAAGAGAAATCTTACTTCCTAAGACTAAAGAAAAAGTATATTTATAATTAAAAATTCACATTGCTTTTGTGATTCAGGAGGAATCTCAGCACAGTATTATCAAGTAGAATATAGATTCCTCCTGAATGACAAGCTTTTTTAGATAAAGCCATGATAATTTCAGTTTAATTATCCTCAAACTCATTATTTTTTAATAATTCTGCTAAAACTTTTTTAGCACGCATGACACGTACTTTTGTATTGGCAACAGAAATTTTCAATTCTTCGGCGATTTCTTTAATGCTTTTTTCTTCAAAAAATCTAAGTCTGATAATATCTTGATAATTAGCATCTAAAGACTCAATTGTTTGAATAATTTTTTTCTGCTCTTCATCTGATATCATTAATTCTTCAGGTGATTTGGCATATTGATTTTTCACTTTATCCAAATTTTCCGTAGGATCCTGAGCTTCTCTTGCCCGCTTTCTCCAAAAATCGATAATCGTATTTTGAGCAATTGTCAACACCCATGTTTTAAACTGAAAATGAGGATCGTACATATCAAGTTTCGATAAAACTTTAGAAAAAACATTGACGGTAATTTCGTCGGCATCATTTTCATCACGTACTTTTTTCATCACAAACGAAAAAACATCTACCCAAAAAACATTGATTAGTTTTGTCTGAGCTTTCTGATTTTTTTCCTTGGCCTGCTGGATGAGAGAAAATAATTGTTCGTCTTTCATTACTAACAAATTTATTAAAATTAAAAGATTAAATAATCAAAATATTTACAGATTTGTCGTTTTAAATAATTAAGCGTTATGGCAGATCAGTCCGTATATTTCACAATCCATATTTTACTTATCTTTGCTTATTAAATTTTAAACAAAAAATATGAACTCTTTTATTGAAGAACTGAAATGGCGAGGTCTTTTTTCTGACATGATGCCCGGAACTGACGAACAACTGAATAAGGAGATGACCACTGCCTATATCGGGTTCGATCCTACCGCAGATTCTTTACATATCGGAAGTCTTATTCAGATCAAAATTCTGGCTCACTTTCAGCAACACGGTCACAAGCCGATTGCTTTGGTTGGTGGTGCGACAGGAATGATCGGCGATCCTTCAGGGAAATCTGCAGAAAGAAATCTTCTTGATGAAGAAACGCTTTTGCATTACGTGGAATGCCTGAAAAACCAGCTTTCAAGATTTTTAAATTTTGACGGTGAAGAAAGCAATAAGGCAGAATTGGTGAACAATTATGACTGGATGAAACAGATTTCTTTCCTTGATTTTGCTAAAAATGTTGGGAAAAATATCACAGTGAATTACATGATGGCGAAAGATTCGGTAAAGAAAAGACTTACCGGAGAAGCGGGTGTTGACGGAATGAGTTTTACAGAATTTACTTACCAATTAATTCAGGGATATGATTTCCTTCATTTATATCAAAATAACGGCGTAAAACTTCAGATGGGAGGTTCTGATCAGTGGGGAAATATCACAACCGGAACAGAATTGATTCGCAGAAAAGCGCAGGGAACTGCATTTGCATTAACGGTTCCTTTAATTACGAAAGCTGACGGATCAAAATTCGGAAAATCTGAAAGCGGAGAAAATTATTGGCTAGACAAAAAGAAAACTTCACCTTACAAATTCTACCAGTTCTGGCTGAATGCAACCGATTCTGATGCAGAAAGATTTATTAAATTCTATACATTTTTAGGAAAAGAAGAAATTGAATCTTTAATTGAAGAACATCAAACTTCTCCTCACGAAAGAAAACTTCAGAAAAAATTAGCAGAGGAAGTCACAGTTTGGGTTTATGGAAGAGAAGAATATGAAAGATCAGTAAAAGCATCCGAAATTCTTTTTGGCAAATCTACTGCTGAAGATTTGGTAAGTCTTGATGAGGAAATCTTCTTAGAAATCTTCGACGGTGTTCCGCAAAAAGAACTTCTTAAAGCTGATGTTATAGGTATTAATATTACTGATTTACTTTCTGAAAAATCCGGGTTTTTAAAATCTAAAAGTGAAGCTACAAGAGAACTGAAAGGAAATGCTATCTCTGTAAATAAAGAAAAAGTAAATGAAGTGTATACTGCAAATGAAACTGATCTTATTGACGGCAAATTTCTGCTTCTGCAAAAAGGAAAAAAGAATTATTTTATTGTAAAAGCAGTATAATGATCTTTATATAACAACAAAAAACCGCCAATCGGCGGTTTTTTTATATTTATTAAATCATGTTTCCTATAATTCTAAGAAGCTGTGATCAATCGATGCATCCTGTGTTCCTGATCCTGTAGCAGTATCAGATTTTGCTACGACACCATCTACATAAAGCGTAACAATCAATTTGGAATCTGCATTTGGTAAAACAGCATTTGCATCTAGATTTAGCTGAGACTGGCTCGAGTTTACAAAGAACTCATCACTCTTCCAAGAGATCCCAGGTGGATTAAACGTCGTATTCTGGCTTACTCCAACTTGTGTAACAATAGTTTTCAAAACCGGATCTCCAGGTCCTGTACCTTTGGTTGCCTTTACCTCAAACTGTACAAGGCGTTCCTGAAACTCGTCTTCGTCGTCCTCTTTACAAGAATTCATTACAGATATTACCGAAAATAATGCGACTACTAAAAATGAAAGTCTATGTATTTTTTTTGATTTGTAAATTTGCTTCATTTCTCCGAATAGATTTTTAATGTTTCAAATATAGGATTTTTATCAATATAAAAATAACTTTTATGAAAAATTTCCAACAAAGATTTGCAATCAATATCAAATCAATAAATGGTTATGAAGATGCTACCTACTAGAATTTAAATGTTCAGAGCAGATTATTTAAAATTAAAATAAATCTTTATTAATTATCTTTGCTCTTTGAAAATCGCTGAATGAAGAAAATAAATTGCTTAAAATAAGGCGGTACAAATAAATAAAAATAGATTCCTTTTATGAATTTAGATTACATTGTAAGAGAACCGGAAAATATCGATTCTAAGACACCTATACTTTTTATGCTTCATGGCTATGGAAGCAATGAGCAAGACTTATTCAGTTTCAGAGAGAGTCTTCCTGCTGATTGGATTCTTGTAAGTTTCCGAGCTCCCAGAACAACTCAGTTTGAAGGTTATTCGTGGTTTGACATAGATTTTAATAATCCTGAACATTTTATTGATATCGATCAGGCAAACGATGTACTAGACAGTCTTTTGCAGAATATCATGGCGATCAGCAACAAATACGGACTTACTGATAACAAAACGCATCTTTGCGGATTCAGCCAGGGTGGAATTTTATGTTACAGTTTAGCTTTAAAAAATCCTGACCTTTTTAATTACGTTGCCTGTTTAAGCAGTTACCCTGAAGAAAAACTATTGACGGATATTGTAAAAGACAAAAAAAGACTCGAAAGATTGCGCTTTTTTGTTTCTCACGGAACTGACGATGCAGTTATCCCTATGGACTGGGGAAGAAAAGCTGCCGATCTTTTGTATGATTTAAGCTGTTATTTCACTTTCAGAGAATATATGAGCGGTCACGGCGTCAACCAGAAAAACTACATCGATCTAATGGAATTCTTTTCTAAATAACGAAATTTCCATCAATAATATTAAAACATTCTTATCATTTAAGAATGTTTTTTATTTATGTATTAAATATTTCACTACTTTCATTAAATGAAATCCGTTCTACTTTTAATTACTATTTTTTTCAGCATTATTACTTATGCTCAGAATAGTTTTGAATTAAAAGATGCAAAAAAAACGGTTATTCCCTTTAAGCTGATCAATAATTTAATTTTTATTCCAATTACTGTAAACGGAGCTGATCTTACTTTTATGCTAGATACCGGTGTTTCAGAAACTACAATTTTTAGCCTGGAAAATAAAGAAATGATACTTGCCCCTTTAGAAAAAATGCGTTTTTCGGGGTTGGGAGGAAATGAAAGTATTGAAGGTTTCAAGTCTGATCACAATATCGGGAAAATCGGGGAAAATTTTGTGAATGAATCATTTACGCTGTTTATAATTTTAGATCAGGATTTTAACATTTCATCTCATGTTGGAATTCCTGTGAATGGGATTATAGGATATCATTTTTTTAAAAATCACCCTTTGATCATTGATTACGCTTCTAAAAAGATCACGATTTATCAGAACAATGAGGTTTTTAAGAAAAAAATCAAAAGATTTAATGAACTTCCTATTTCTATAGAAAGAAACAAGCCGTACGTTTTTGCTGATGTAGAAATGACAAATGATAAAAAAAGTTCGAAACTTCTCATCGATCTAGGAAACAGTGATGCAATATGGCTCTTCCCTACTTTGATTAAAAATTTTGTCTACAACCGTCCCAATATTGATGATTTTCTCGGGCGAGGTTTCAACGGAGATATTTATGGTAAAAGAAGTAGGATTCACAATTTTTATCTGGGTGATTTTAAATTTGTAAAACCATTGACAGCGATGCCCGACGAATTTTCGATTCAGCATGTAAATTTGGTGGGTGACAGAAAAGGTTCTTTGGGCGGAGAAATCATGAGACGGTTTACTGCCGCTTTTGATTATCCTAATCAAAAATTATATTTAAAGAAAAACGGAAATTACGACGATCATTTTCATTTTAATATGAGTGGTCTAGATTTTCAGCAGGATGGCATGCAGTGGGAAAAAGATCTGGTCAATTTAGAGAGTAAAAGAAAAGATAATGGCACTACCGGAGTCGAACTAATTAATAACAGTTTGCAGTATAAATTTGTTTTAAAACCTCTGTTTTCTATTTCTGGAGTACGTAAAGATTCACCGGGCGATAAAGCAGGTTTTGCAAAAGGAGACCAGCTCATCTCTATAAATGGAAGAAAAACTTCAGAAATGACCCTCAAAAAAATTATGGAACTGATGAAATCTGATGAAGGAAAGACAATAAAAGTGGTGATTGTAAGAAAAAATCAGGAACTTCGTCTCAGCTTTACATTAGAAGACCCAATACCTTATCAAGAACAATATGCAGACAGAGGAAACGACCTTAAATAAAATCAGAAACCGCCCGAGATTTAAGATGTTTACCCATCTTGATAAAGAAACCTACGCGGAAAATCTTAAAAAATATCTTGCCGAGCACAAAGGCGAATTTACCGGAAACATCAACAAAGAAATGGCGACGATCTGCGTTGCAACAGAATACGATAATTACTGGAAACCACGATTATCACTTCGAACAGAAATTGAAGACGATCAAACAGTAATCCGCGGAGTTTTCGGACCTAGTTCTGCAGTCTGGACTTTTTTCATGTTCCTCTATTTTCTTTTTTCAATCATGTGGATGACATTTTTCACCATGTATTATGTTGAAAAGCAAATAAAGAGTTTCGAATATCCGTGGGCTTTAAATGCTTCGTTTGTGATGCTGTTTTGTATTGCTGCAACATATGCAGCAGCAAGATTCGGGCAAAGTAAAGCAAAAGACGAAATGAAAAAGCTAAGACAGTTTGCTGAAGAATCTACGCTCCAGTTTGAAAAGAAAATTTAGTTAGAGACTGCAGGTTCTTCATTCGGAGCTTGCGCTTCCATCGCTTTTGCAGCTTTTATAGAATCTGAAACTTTTTCTCTATTGGTCTGTTCGGCGATCATTTTCTCAACATGTGGTTTTACCAGATTCGTCATTTCTTCAACAGAAATATTGTTGGCATTGGGATCATTGAGAAGATTTCTCCACGGTTTTCTTTTTCCCCAAGGATAATCTCCGAAAACGATGACAGGAGTTCCATTTGCTTTCTTGGTAGCTCCGCCGGGATTTAAGATCCAAGTATCGGCATAATTATAAAGCCACATTGCATCTTTCATTAATAATCTAAGGCAAGAATGTGAGGCAGGATAACCTGGAAGATCATATTGATGCCAACCGATTCCGCCTGTATTGTGAATATTAAAATTATAAGGTAGTTTCCACTCGCTTTTTACTGTTGAGATCGCCAATTTCTTTTTCCAGTTAGCAAACATTAATCCTCTCGTGGTCTGCGCTGTTTTTTTTCCCATACTTGTAGGACCCCATTTTACTAAAGCACCATTAGAATAAACCGCGTAAGCCTGAATAGGATAAGAAAAAACAACAAATTTCTTTACATCACTCAATACATCAAGCTGCATTGGGAAAGGCGAATAAGCCATCAAAGTGGTATCAATTTTTGCAGGAACCACCAACGTATCAGAATTCCATTTGCTTTTGGAATCTAATCTGTTAAGCGCCAAAATTGCGTAACGTTCCCTTTCATTATATTTTTTACTGAAAATTGCATAGAGAGAATCTCTCTGTTTCTTATCTTTTGGAATTGGAAATGCATTATAAAAGCCGTTCTCCTGAATTGCGGGCGGCACAGACTCTTTTACTTCAGCCTTCGTTGCTGTAGAATCTGAATCATCTTCAATTTGAACATTTTCTGAGGTACTTTGCTGTTGATCGTTTATTTTGTCATTTTCTTTTTTACATGAAGTAAGAAGTAGCGCAAAAAATAAAGTGTAAAAGATTGACTGCTTTAAAAATAATTTTTTCATAAATAGTAGGTGGCCATTGAGTTTGAACTAAAGATACAAATATCAGACCTAAAAAGTATTTAGCTTAAAATATTTCCTTTCTTGATGAATCTAACTTTTATTTAAATTTTAAAATATGATCTTCATTTTACAGAGTATTAATTTGATCGCTAAAATATTTGAATTAAATAATACTTGGGATCAAAATAAGCATCAATATTTAAATAAAATTAAAAAAGCCTCACAATCTGCCTTTTCAAAATTAATAACAGACTTGAATAAAAGTTGTAAATTTGTAAGATTAGCAAATTATAAAAATAATACAACGTAATATGTCAAAAGCAATATCGCAAGTACCATTTGCAGTAAATGAACCGGTAAATTCTTACGCACCAGGTTCTCCGGAAGTAAAATCTCTGATCGCTCAGTACAAAAAAATGTGGGCAGAAAAAATCGAGATTCCAATGGTTATTAATGGTAAAGAAGTAAAAACTGACGACAAAGTTCAGCTTCAGTCTCCTCAGGATCACGCTCACGATTTTGGTTTTTACCATAGAGGAACGATGCAGCATGTAGAAGATGCCATCAATTCGGCATTAGCTGCAAAGAAAAAATGGAATGAACTGGGCTGGGAACACCGCGCAGCGATTTTCTTAAAGGCTGCTGATCTTTTAGCTGGACCTTACAGAGACGTGATTAACGCTGCAACGATGATCGGACAGTCAAAAAATGTTCATCAGGCAGAAATTGATGCAGCTTGTGAGTTTATTGATTTCTTGAGATTCAACGTAGAATTCATGACAGAAATGTATTCTGAGCAGCCGGTTTCCGACGCAGGAATTTGGAATCGTGTAGAATACAGACCATTGGAAGGATTCGTTTTTGCAGTTACTCCTTTCAACTTTACTGCAATTTCAGGAAACTTACCTGCTTGTATGGCAATGCTTGGAAATGTAGTCGTTTGGAAACCTTCAGACAAACAAATCTATTCTGCTAAAGTAATCATGGATGTTTTAATGGAAGCAGGACTTCCTGCAGGAGTAATCAACATGATTTTCACAGACGGTAAAGAAACTGCTGAGAAAGTTTTAGCTCACAGAGATTTTGCAGGTCTTCACTTTACAGGCTCCACAAAAGTTTTTCAGGGAATGTGGAAAATGATTGGTGACAATATTCATAATTACAGAACATACCCAAGAATCGTTGGAGAAACTGGTGGAAAAGATTTCGTGATTGCTCATCCTTCCGCAAATGTAGAAGCTGTAGCAACAGGTTTGGTAAGAGGTTCTTTTGAATATCAAGGACAGAAATGTTCTGCGGCTTCTAGAGCTTATATTCCAAGATCACTTTGGGCAGATGTGAAAAAAGTGATGGAAACTCAGATCGCTTCAATTAAAATTGGTTCACCTGAAGATCCTTCAAATTTTGTGAACGCAGTAATCGACAAGAATTCATTCGAAAAATGTAAAGGTTATATTGAAAGAGCAGAATTATCCAGCAATGCCAACGTAATCATCGGTGGTAAATGTGATGATTCTAAAGGTTGGTTCGTAAGTCCTACAGTGATTGAAACCACTGACCCTCAGTACGAAAGTATGGTGGAAGAAATTTTCGGGCCTATCTTATCAGTTTACGTTTACGAAGATCAGGATTGGTCTGAAACTCTTAAAATTGTAGATTCATCTTCTCCTTATTCGTTGACGGGTTCTGTATTTTCACAAGACAGATATGCAACAGATGAAGCTTTCAAAGCTTTGGAAAATGCATCAGGAAATTTCTACATTAATGATAAACCGACAGGTGCAGTCGTAGGACAACAGCCTTTCGGTGGCGGAAGAGCATCTGGAACCAACGATAAAGCAGGTTCTAAAATGAATTTACTAAGATGGACATCGGTACGAAGCATTAAAGAAACTTTTGTCTCTCCTAAAGATTACAAATATCCATATTTGGGTTAAGACTTAATCAAGATTAAAAAACGTGTTCATTATAGAAACCCCGGATTTTATCCGGGGTTTTTGTTTGTACAGGATTTAACAATTATTTAATACTATAATTGCACATAATGCTAGAAAATTAAATTTTTCGGAATAATTATTGAATACGGTCTCATACACCATAAACAAACATTATGAAAAAGCTATTAGTTTTAACCTTAGGAATAGGATTTATTGCAGCAAGCTGCGGAACAAAAGAAAAACAGATGTCATCTAGTAACACAGATTCTACAATGGTCGATACAACTATGCAAGTTGCGCCACCTGTAGCAGATACGATGACAACGACCATGCCAATGGACTCTGCGAAAGTCGACAGTATGGCGGCTCCTGCAAGCAGATAAAAGTCTAATTGTAAAAATGGAAAGTCCGCAGATAAAACTTCTGCGGATTTTTTTATATTTGAATAACAAATAAAATAAATTACTATGAAAAAATTATGGATAGCAGCAATTTCAGGATTGCTTTTTTTAGCAAGTTGTGCCGACAAAAAGGAAAACAGAGAAGAATTTAAAACTGATCACAACAAAGATTATATGCGAAACGATCTGGGAGATTCTGCAGTAGCAAATTCAGAACAGAATGCTGGTGATACTACAAATCTTGCCAATGATACGCTTAAAAAACCAACAGATTACAAAAGCAAAGAATCAAATCCCAATACGAAGGTAGGAGGTTCAAGATAAGTAAAATCCACAGCTTTAACTGTGGATTTTTATTTCGTTTAATTCACTTTATTTAATGCTGAACTTATGTATTGAATTATTAATAATTTTATAGCCATATATTCACATAATTATTACATTTGTATTCAATAAAATATTTCATGAAAAAAACAGCAATATTATCATTCCTATTCTTCGCAGTAATTGCATTCGGACAGGGAATTAAATTTGAAGAAGGTAACTTTAAAAGTCTTTTGGCTAAGGCTAAAAAAGAAAACAAACTTATTTTTATAGACGCATATGCCGTGTGGTGCGGACCTTGTAAACTGATGGTGAAAAATATTTTTCCACTAAAACCTGTCGGTGATTATTATAATGCCAATTTCATCAATGCCAAAATCGACATGGAAAAAGGTGAAGGTATAGATCTGGCGAAAAAATACAACGTAAGAGCTTTCCCTACTTATCTTTTCATCAATGGTGATGGCGAAGAGGTTCACAGAACTTTGGGATATGTAGAAGAGAAAGATTTTATTCAGTTTGCGATGGATGCAGGAGATCCTAATAAAAGACTTACGGCGTTGAAGCAAAAATTTGAAAACGGAGAAAAAAATCCTGAATTTCTGAAAAATCTTGCAGGTCTTACCATTTATAATGATGCAGATTTTGCAGGAAAAGTTTTAGACCGTTATTTCAGCGCAAAAACAACCTTAGATCAGGAAGATGTTCAGATGCTTCTTTCAGGAACTCAGAGCACTGAAAGTCCGTTGTATAAGATTTTCCAAAATAAAAAAGAAGAAATCACTAAAGTTTTCCCTGCTGACCGATATGATATGTTCGACAAGAATGTAAAGCTGAATACGATCATGAAAAAAACGTACAGCGCTGATACAAAAAAATGGAATGACGCTTACTTTTACACTGAAACTCAAAAGTTTTTAACAAAAGAAGAATCTGAAAAATTACTGAAAAGAGCAAAGTCGAACAGAGCTTTAAAGGACAAAGATTTTGCTACATACGAAAAAATGACTCTTGATCTTTATAAAGATTATTCTGCTGCAAGTTCAGAAGAATTAAATTCATTAGCATGGAATTTCTTTGAAAACGTCAACACAAAATCTTCTCTTGAAACTGCTGTAAAATGGGCGCAGGAATCTGTAAAGAAAAAAGAAGAGTATGCAAACACAGATACACTTGCCAATCTTTACAATAAAATCGGTGACAAGAAAAACGCTAAAATGTGGGCAGAAAAGTCTGTTGCATTAGGAAAAGCTGCTGGTGAAGATACTGCAGAGACAGAAAAAATATTGAAGAGTTTATAAAAACTACTTTAATCTAAAATAATAAAAAAATCCGCTGAAATTTATTTCAGCGGATTTTTTTATTATTGAGTAGTAATAAGTTTCGTCAGTTCGAGTAGCGAAGCGTATCGAGAACCTTCGGTTAAATCATGTAAATTTTTCGATACAGTTTTTAAAAACCTACTCGAACTGACGCAAATTACGAAGTACCAAAGTAAATCCGTCAGTTCGAGTGTATTTCGGAGCAAAGCGAAGAAAATCTATCGAGAACCCGTAATGATAAGCAATCTAAAAATCACAAATCTCATGATACTGTTTTCTTTAAAAAAACCTTACTCTAAATAACGCAGTATTTTAAATCTTTAGTAATATTTATTTAATATTGAAACAAAACACTTCCCCAGGTAAATCCGCTACCGAAAGCCGAGAGAAGAACCAAATCTCCTCTTTTTACTTTCCCTAATTCTATTGCTTCGCTCAACGCAATCGGAATAGAAGCAGCAGTTGTATTTCCGTATTTTTGAATATTATTATGTATTTTTTCGTCAGGTAATCCAAACTTCTGCTGAACAAACTGAGCAATTCTCAGATTTGCCTGATGCGGAATAAACATATCGAGATCTTCAACGGTTTTTCCGGCTTTATTTAAAGCTTCCATCATCGTTTCAGGAAATCTTGTCACGGCATGTTTGAAAACGAAATTTCCGTTCATGATTGGATAGACTTCCTTATCCGTTACATTTTCCGGTTCTTTTCTCATTCTGTCGCTCCAGCCATATTTTGAACCCGGAAACTGCGTACATAATTCGTCTGCATATTTTCCTTCCGAATGCATATTCATGGCTAAAATATCTCCTGCATTTTCATCTTCGGTTGCAGAAAGTACAATCGCTCCTGCCCCATCCCCGAAAATTACAGAAACTCCTCTTCCCTTATCTGAAAAATCGAGCCCGAAAGAATGAACCTCGGCACCTACAACCAAAATATTTTTATAAGTTCCAGATTTAATAAAAGCATTGGCAACACTCATTGCATACACAAAACCGGAACACTGATTTCTCACATCCAAAGCTCCGATAGTATCACAACCCAACATATCCTGAAGCAAAACTCCGCAGCCCGGAAAATAATAATCCGGTGAAAGAGTTGCAAAAACAATGTAATCTATATCTTTTGAAGTTAAACCAGCCTGTTCTATCGCTTTCTCTGAAGCCTTGAAACCTAGAAATGTTGTAGTTTCCTGAGCGTCATTTCTATTGATTCTGTGTCTTCGCTCTTTGATGCCGGTTCGCTCGGTGATCCAGTCATCATTTGTGGTCATTAATTTGGCTAAATCATCATTGGTGACAACATGATCCGGAACGTGAAATCCGATCCCTTTTATTGTACTTTTAATCATATAGTTTGTTTAATTTTGGTAAAGATAAAACTTTATTTTACACATCGTTTTTTAAAATTTATAGTATTTTTACTTTATGCCTATTAACACAATTTACAGAGATTCGGGATGCGAATGGATAGACGTAGAGGCTCCTACGGACGAAGATATGAAGTACCTTCATGAAAGATATGAAATAAACAATCTGCTTTTGGAAGATACTTTAGACCCTAATCATTTACCAAAATATGAAGAAGACGGAAACGTAAAATTTTTCCTGTTGCGGGAAAGCACCGAGCTTGAACGCAAAAACCTCAACACCATAAGTGACATCAGTACTAAAATAGGAATTTTTCTTTTGGAGAAAACCATCATTACAGTACACAGGATGAAGGCAAAAAGTATTACGGAAACAAAAAAACAATTGGCAGAAAGTCAGGATAAGGTACATACTCATAAAATTGCGCTGATGATTTCTCTCGTCATTATGAAAAGTTTTGATGATGAAGCGATCAGCCTTTTTGAAACGATGGATAATATTGAAAACGAAATTTTCCTAAAAAACACCAATCATACCAATCAAATCAGAAGATTGTATAAACTGAAAAGAAAATCGGGTTTAAATTCCAGAGTTTTAACGATTTCAAATGATGCCATCGATAAATTTAAAGTGCTCGAATTGGAGGATTCTGAAGTAGTCGATTTAAAGGACAAACAGAAAGACGTGGTTGCCGATTTTGATCATCTTAATATTCAGATTACCAACTTAATTTCGATGTTTTTGGCATTATCTGATCAAAAAGCCAATCAGGTGATGAAAGTTTTGGCAATTTACTCGGTTTACTTTTTACCGATCACCTTTATTGCCGGTTTATACGGTATGAATTTCGACAATATGCCGGAACTTCATACCAAACACGGTTATTTTTATACGTTGGGATTAATGGCTGTGATTGTGATTTGTACGTTTATTTATGCTAGGAGAAAACAGTGGTAATTCATTTTAAGTTATAAATATTGTTTGTCATTCATTAGGAATCTAAATATAATAATCTCTCGCTGCTTAACCTGATTTAGCTGATCGCATGATCAAAAAAGATCTGCGTTATCTGCAAAATCTGCGAGAAAAAACAAAACGCCAAACCAAAATCATGAAACCCGAAATTCTTCAACAAATCCTTGATGACGATGTACTTTCCCAGGAATCAAAGGAAAAGCTTAAAGCTTTGCAGGTAAATATTAGTAAAAAGGAGTTTTCGGACATTCTTGATGCTGAAGGAAATCAGTATATCGAATTCGTACAGGAAGGTGGCGGCGTTTGGGGAAGTGCATTGGTCGGATATCTTTATGCCTTAGAAATCTTCGGAATCAGGTTTCTGAAAATTGCAGGAACGAGTGCCGGAGCCATCAACACTATGTTGATCGCAGCTTGTAAAACAAAAGAGGAAGCTAAAGCAGATGTTATTAAAGACATTCTTTTCAACTGGGATTTTTCAGATTTTATGGATGGTAAACCGTATGTGAGAACCACCATTCATGCGATGCTTAACAATAAAAATTTCATTAAAATTAATTTGATGATCATTGTTGCGATTATGCTGATTTTGGTTGCACTGCCGTTTATTATTTCGTCTGAAACAATCCTTAATGCTAAACTATTATTTTTAGTTCCGCTGATCCCTGTTATTATTGGATTTTTCTGTTTTAAAAAATTTTATAATGATTTCACGAAAAGCAACAGCGGACTGAACCCCGGAAATGTTTTTCTGAAACAAATGACCGACGTGATGAATGGATTCGGAATTAAAACTGTCGCCGAACTCAACGAAAGATTTATTCAGAAAGAAGACAAAATGAATCTCAATTACCGCTACGGAAACGGTATGGAATTTTACACAAACGCGCTGAACGGAATTGAGGATATCAAGATGAATAACCTCGAGCACATCGATGAAACCCGCTATCGCATATTCTTCGAAAGTGCCGAAAATAATGATTATTACAAAAACAATCCTTTTTACCAACTTCAGACAGAATATATTGTCATTACCACCGACATCAATACAAAGATAAAAGTCGAATTACCGACAATGGCGAATCTGTATTGGTCTGAGGAAGAACTGAAACATAGTAATCCGGCAGAGTTCGTGCGAGCATCAATGTCTGTTCCTTTCTTTTTTGAACCAATGCAAAAACTCATCAATAAGGATGATGATTCTGTAAAATACGCCTGGAAATTCTGGATGAATACTCAAAAAGAAGACATCTACCCTGTCGGAATTTTCATCGATGGCGGTACACTATCCAATTTCCCGATCGATCTTTTTCACATGAATGATATTTTTTATCCGCGACTTCCATTGTTTGGGGTACAACTCACAAGTGATTCTGAAATCTTAGGTGAAAAAGGAAAAACCAGCGAACAAATCCTAAAAACTCCCCTCTCCTATGCCGGAAATATCATCGGAACTTTAAAAAATTTTAATGACAAAACTTTTCTGACTAAATACTCTTTCTACAATCTGTACAGCATCAAAACCGTCAATTGCGGAACAAGCAGCTGGCTGAATTTCTTTATGAAAAGGGAAGAAAAAGAACAGCTCTTTAACGCCGGATTTTCTGCCGCTTTAGATTTTCTCAATCAATTTGACTGGGCACAATATAAGTGCGAAAGAATGATGGTTGCGATGAAGGAGAAAAAGATTTTGAAGGAGGAGGATACGAAGACGGTGGGGTAAGTTCTAAAAAAATTATCTTATAAAGCAAAATCACTTTCTAAAGACAAGTAGATTTATTTTTAATGAATTATTTAGTAAACATAAAAAAATGGATAGTAACAAGATTGGAATTGAGGGTGAACAAGCAGTAAATGAACTAGCATTTAATACATATTTGAAATATTGGTGTTTTCCAAATCCAAAAGATGATTTTGGAGACAAAAAGGAAATTTGTGATTTACTAATATGCTTTCAAAACCATCTTTTGATAATATCCATTAAAAATTATTCTTTTAAAGGAAATTATGAAAGGTACTTCAAATCTACTCTTGAAAAAGCTGTTTCACAAATCCATGGCGCAGAACGAAAACTCTTAAAAAAAAATTCTAATGTAAAATTTAGTCATCCTGAGACTGGGATTTTTGATTTAAATCCAAATTCTTATGACAGTGTTCATCGCTTAATTATAAATATTAATACTGTACCTTTATTTCATCCTGGTGGCATTGAAACAAAAAATCAAGAATTCTGTCATATTTTCAATTGGAATTCATTTCTTGGAATAGTAAATGAACTTGATACAATCCCAGATTTTATAAATTATTTAAACAAAAGAGAAGCAACTTTTACAGGGAAAGAATTTATTATGATATTAGGAAATGAGGAAGATTGGGATACGGAAACGAATGACTCTTTTTTTAAATATAACAAATCACTTATTAACGAAAACAAACATTTTATTCTTTTTTCTGGTAGTGAACTTGACTTGTTAGCAGACTATTTTTTTAATGAAAGAAATTTTAGTGAAAATCTCTGTTCAAATGGTGTGAATGGTGCATTTATCCAAATGGACGGCAAATGGCAAAATTATTTATCACGAAAAGAAGTTGAAAATAAAAAGAAAGAAGATCAAATAAGTTATTTTGTTGACGAATTTGTAAAACGAGAAGTTCTCTATAAAGGAGACTCCAATAATATTAAAATTGCAACAGAATTACTCTCATTAAGTCGTTTTGAAAGGAGAATTTTTGGGCAAACCTTTTTTGAGTTTTGGGGTAGATACAAAGAGGAAAATGGTTATTTTGTTGCTAGAAGATACGGAACAGTTAATGATATTGTATTTGCTATGGTTCTTCATGGTAGTAATATGAAGCACGAACACATTATGATTTCAATGCAATTGGCAGCTGAAGGATTTTGCGTTTGGAATAATTATAAATCAAAAAAAATTGTTCTTATTTGTACTTCTAATAAACTAACAGACTTTAAATTTGGAATGATTGAAAATATTGAACCATTTCCAGAAGAAGAAGAATTAGAAATAACCAAAAATTTAAAAGTGTTTAATTGGTTTCAAAATATTGAAAATATAATTATAAATTTTAAGGAGTATCCAAAATAACACCCAATAAAGGAAATTTACAATCTGTGTTAATTATTACAAAACAACAATATTTTATCTTCACGGAACAATATATAGTCACGCATTTCAAATCTGCGACATCAAGCTCATTAAAATTAAATAACAATCCATGACCACAAAAATAAACCTCAGAGAATCTCTCAACCTACCCAATTCAGAAACAACCACTCCCGCAGAAATATTTCAAAATGAAACATTACGTCCTGTTTTAAAACTGCAGAACGATCTTTACCTGTCGCTGTTTACAAACTATGCAATGCGACAAAAAGCAGATTTCCCTACGTTATCATCTTTCAAAAAGCAAACATTTATCGAGCAAAGCCTGCAAAAAGATGCGGTCTTGAAAAACACGTTCATTGGCATGACAATCGGAATGTTCACTTTGGAGGAACTGGAAATATATCAATCTGACAGCAAAGTTTTCAATAAAAGAATTATCACCATGCTGATTGAAAGGTTGAAGAGTCAGATGAAATAAAAATTCTGCCTCTACCTCAACTTTTCCTCCACATAGGATCATGTTTCAAAATTTCCTCATTCACCGCACAATTTTCATCATGAGCGCCTTTTAAAAAACCGATGCTCATCAGAAACTCATTTACTATTTCTCCACCTGTGAATTTGAATGTTTTCTTGAATATCTTCATCCATTCCTGTAAATCTTTTGGATGATGATGCTCCAGCCATTTTTCGAATGAGCCGAATTCTTCCTGCAGTTTGAGGATGGTTTTGGCATTTTCTATTGCCGCATTTACTTTCAGCTTATTTCTGATAATTCCGGGATCACTTAATAGTCTTTCACGGTCATCTTCGGTATAGGTTGCAACTTTTTGAATATTAAATTGATCATAAGCTTTTCTGAAACCTTCTTCTTTTTTCAAAATAGTTTCCCAACTGAGACCTGCCTGATTGATTTCCATAATCAATCTTCCAAACAATTCGTTATCATCATGAATTGGAAAACCATAATGATTGTCGTGGTATTTTTTGTGCAGCTCTTTTCTGCTTTCAGGCTGCATGTTTTCGATTGCGGAACAATAGCTCATGGTGATAATTTTTAGATAAACTTTTAAGTAGGACAAAGATACTGTGTGATTTTGACAACCGTTAGTCAGCACCGATAAAATTTTTCAGCTTTAATTAACAATTCTCAATAAATATCTCCCTCGCTTAGGATGATTATGAGTAAATTTGTTAATCATCAATCATAAAAACAATTCACTATGAGAAATTCAATTTTTCTATTTGTACTTTCATTGATAAGTTTCGGAACGTTCTTTCAAGCTCAAAAAATTGGTGATGGGGAAACTGTAGATGTTAACGGCCTGCAGGTAAGTTTAAATATTACCAATAAAGAAAGTGTACAGGTTGGCGGAAAACCTTTTGACCGCTACAAAGTTTCAGCTTCTGTCAAAAACTCGTCAGACAAATCGTATACTATCAGATTAACTTCTTACCCGCAAATTGTTTTAGACACAGGCATTGTAGAGCTTGACTGTGTGAACGCTACGGGAGCAAAACTGACATCGAAGAAAATTCAGCTTAAAATGAAAACTCAGATGATTAATGTGAGTTATTCTGCCTATGACAAATCCGGAAAATCTGTTTCTAATGTACTTCCCGTAATCGGCAGTTACTATTTTGACTCAGGAGATATCATTAGCGACAATGCAATTTTCATTGTTCCTTCAGGAGAAAAACCGGAAGTAAATGTAAGAGCTTTGAGATAAACTAAAAAAACCTCTGAAAATTTCAGAGGTTTTATTTTTAGTGTACGCCACTTAAATCTATTTTTTCTTTGCTTTTTCTTTCTTTTATAAATAAAATAAAAGGGATACAGACTAAGAAAACTACTCCGAGATAGAGAAATACATCCATATAAGAGAGTACTGTCGCCTGCTTTGTGACCGTGAGATCCAAAACTTTGTAAGCGGCATTCATTGCGGCGTCGGGCGTCATTCCTTTAGCAATAAAATTAGCTTTCAAACCTGCTAAACGTTGCTGAACATCGAGACTGTTACTGTCTAAGTGAGAAATTAAATTCACCCTGTATTTCTGACTTGCGTTGGCAATAAATGTAGTGATTGCAGCAATTCCGAATGATCCTCCCAGCTGTCGCATCATCCCTGTGAATGCGGCTCCCTGACCAATTTCCTGACCTTTTAAAGTACTTAGGGAAAGCGATGTGATTGGAATAAACAGTAAACCAAGTCCCATTCCGCGGACGATCAGCATCCAGAAGAACGCTTCTTTACTGGTATCAGGTGTTAATATTTTGTAACCCCAAAAACTGTAAATAAAGAAGATGAATAATCCTAATGAAACCAGAATCTGCTGTTTTGCACCTTTGGAAAGTAGTCTTCCGATAATTGGCATCATAAAAGCCGTTGTTAAGGCCGCAGGAATCATCAATGCTCCGGATTGTAGTGCCGTCCATCCTAAAATACTCTGTGTATATAAAGGAACGATAAATGTTGAACCATACAAACCAAACCCTAAAACGAAAGACATCACGGTTCCTATTCTTAAATTTCCATTCTTCAAAACTCGAAGTTCTACAATTGGATATCTGAAAGTCAGCTCTCGCCACAGGAAACATATAAATCCTAAAACGGCTGTCGTTGTAAAGGTGACGATCATTCCGCTTTCAAACCAATCTTCTTCATGACCTCTTTCCAGAATAAACTGTAAAGAACCTACGGTTAAAGCCAACAGCATAATTCCTAGCCAGTCAACATCCGAAGCTTTTCTTTTCTCAGAAAATTTCGGACTTTTCACAAACTGTAACGTCATTAAAGTCGCAGCAATACCGATCGGAATATTAATATAAAATATATACGGCCAGCTAAAATTATCGACAATATATCCTCCCAACGGCGGACCCAATGTAGGGCCTATAATTACTCCAAGACCATAAATCGCCTGAGCCATGCTTCGTTTTTCCACCGGATAAGATTCGGTAATAATTGTCTGCGAAGTTACGAGTAATGCTCCACCTCCGATTCCCTGACAAAGTCTGAAAAACACTAGTTCCCAAATGTTATCGGCGTTCCCGCAGAGAAATGAGAAAATAGTGAAGATTACAATAGAAGCGGCAAAGTAATTTCTTCTCCCAAACTGCTGGGACAGCCAGCTTGTCATTGGCACAACGATTACGTTACCAATTGCATAAGCTGTAATCACCCAGCCTACTTCAGAAAGTGTGGCTCCCAGATTACCTTTCATCTCGTTGAGGGCAACGTTCACAATCGTGGAATCCACAATTTCAAGCAAAGCACAAAGAATTGCCGTGATCGTGATGATCACTCTTCGGGCTCCATATTCTACTAATGAATCTTGCATTTAATATTTAATTTAAAGATTAAAAAAATTAAAGAATTAAAAGATTACTAACTTGCATAATATTATTTTATCTGTCCTGTAATCTTTTAATGTTTGAATCTTTTAATTATTTAATCTACTTTAAAGAAACTTCTGCTTTCACATTCATTCCTGTTCTTAATCTTTTTGCAATTTTGGGATCCAATTTTACAAAATCAATTTTAATAGGAAGTCTCTGAACCACTTTTACGAAGTTTCCACTTGCATTGTCCGGAGGCAAAATTGAGAATGTAGAACCTGTTGCCGGAGAGAACGAACTAACAACTCCTTCAAATTCTGTATCAGGAAAAGCATCAATTTCAATTTTCACTTTTTGACCTTCTACCATTTTTGCAACCTGAGTTTCTTTAAAGTTAGCAATTACCCATTTCTGATCATTTTTGATAAGGCTGAATAACTGGGATCCTGCCTGTAAAAACTGACCTGCCTGAATAGGAACTTTTCCCACAAAACCATCTTCCGGAGCTGTAATTACTGTGTAAGAAAGATTTAATCTTGCACTTTCAACATCTACTTCTCTCTGTTTTGCTACAGAACTTGCTACAGAAATTTGTTGTGAACTTGCTTCTGTCTGTGAAGAAGCGATCCCTGTTTGCTGGGCAATTTGATTTCGTGTATCTACCAAAACCTGTAATTGCTTATCCGCAGACTGTTTTGCTGCCAAAGCCTGCTCATACTGTTGCTCAGTAATCGAATGATCTTTAACTAAAACTGAATATCTTTTTAAATCCTGAGAAGTTTTCCAGACATTTACTTTTGCAGCTTCAATTTGCGCATTGGCAGTTGCCACCGCAGCTTGTGAACTGTTGATATTTTTTGAAGTCGCATTAGTAGATGATTGTGCAGAAGAAATATTGCTTTTCGCCGTAGACAAAGCTGCCTGAGCCTGTTCCAAAGCCATTCTCTGATCTTTATTATCTAAAATCACCAAAGTATCGCCTTTTTTGACAAACTGATTATCTTTTACTTTTACTTCTGCTACATAACCTGAAATTTTCGAAATCACAGGATTGAGGTTTGAAGCAATTTGAGCATCGTCTGTTTCTTCGTGAACCTGCCCGTAAGAATAAGTTCTATAACCGTAGATCCCACCTACAACGATGATGACCGCTAAAATGATTGGGAAAACTAAACTTTTTTTCTTTTTCGGTTCAGTTGCTTGAGTATTGTTATTTTCCATTTGGATATCGTTCTGTTTATTTGATTGTTAAGGTTCCTGTAGTCTGTAATAGTTTTCTGTATGCCAATGCTGCATCTGCTTTTGCATTAATCACACCTACGTTTGCTGCAATTTGTGCTGCATCAGCATCCAAAAGTTCGGTCATTGTTGCCAAACCGTTGTCGTATTTATTTTTTGTAATTCTGTAGTTTTCATTCGCCTGAACAGCGGCTTTTTCGAAAACAGCAATTCTTTTTTTAGAATAGTCTGAATTTTGATATTCTCTGTTGACTTCTAATTTAATATTATCATTCATCATTTCGTTGGTAGCCGACAACTGCATTTCTCTAGCTTTAGACTGCTTCAAGGCAGAATTTTCTTTCCAAAGATTTGATAAATTATAAGAAACACCTACACCAACATTTACGGCATTGTAAATCGTTAAAAATTTTGGAATATCTGCCGCAACATAACCACTTGTAAAAGCAATAGACGGAAGATTTTCTGCTTTGGCCGATTTCGTTCCGAGTTCTGCTGCTTTTCTCTGCTGGTCTAATGCCTGAAGATCTTTCCGGTTTTCTCTTGCTTCATTTAAATAAAAATCAACAGGTTTTACATCATCTGCTTCGTCGATATATTGCTGATCGACTTCAATTTCGGTCGCTTCAGTAAGTCCTAAAAGGAGATCCATATTGATATTGGCAATATTGTAATTATTTTTTGCTTCTAAAAGTTGTAATTCGATATTTGAAGTCTGAAGATTTGCTTTTAAACGGTCATTTCTGGCAATCACACCATTATTTTCCAGTTTAAGAAAAGTCTCATCTCTTTTTTGTGAAGCAGAAAGGTTTTCCTCTAAAACTTTAATTGACTGATTGGCTTTAAATAAATTATTGTACGCCTGAGCAACGTTATAAGCAATAGCCACTTTGTCGTTTTCTGTACTCAATTTTGATGCTTCTACCAGATATTTTGCAGACTGAATACCGTACTTAATTCTTCCACCACTGTAAATCGGAACACTTAAGTTTGCTGATCCATAAGCAACCTGATGAACTTCCGGACCTCCAGCCGTTGCAACTCCCGGAATCTTCAGATCAATATTCGGTTTTAATGGAAGATAAAGATAGGTTCCTGAAATTGAAAGATCGGGAAGCTGTCTGTTTTTTGCGGCCAAAAGATCTGCCGTCGCTTCTTCTATTTTAGCTGCGTCAATTTTTAAACTTTTGCTGTTTTGGATTCCCAACTGTACGGCTTCATCGAGGCTGAGTTGTTTTCTTTCCTGAGCATTTGCATTTGCGATTCCTAAGAATAAGGAAAGAGCAATAACTGAGTTATTTATTCGCTTCATAACCTAAAAGGTCTTTTAAAATATGTTTTATATGTTTATTGAGTTCTGTGTAGTATTTCTCATCAAAAACCTCCTCATTTTCTGTATTGTTTAGAAATTCTTTGTACATTTCTTTACCATTAAAGGCATAAAACAGAGTTCCGCTTACGGTGGAATGCAACAAGTAAATAGGCGGGTTTTTTGTGAAAATACCTTTTTGAAGACCGCTTTCTAAAATTTTTGAATACATCGCAATAAAGCCAAGTTTAGTCTGTTTCAGAAATTCTACAATCTGAGGATTTTCTGCATGAAGCTGCTCTCGCTGCATGATTCTATAAAAACATTTTTGATGTCTTACTCTGCCAGAAAACTGGTCTATAATCTTTTCAATTTTTTCCCATTCGTCAATATCTGTTCTTTCGAGAATGTCTTTTGAGAAAAACTGACTTTCGTTCATTCTATACTCTAATAATTTCTCATACAGCATTTCTTTTGAGCCGAAATAATAAGAAATCATAGAGATATTAACGTTCGCTGCTTTAGAAATTTCTCTCGTTGAGGTTCCTTTAAAACCGTACTCAGCGAAAAGTTTCTCAGCAGCAAATAAAATATTTTCTTCTTTTGAAATCATCAAGTTTCATTTTGAAGCGGCAAAGATAAGCAAGATTTGGATAAAATCAAACGATTGATTGGTTTTTAATTAAAATTTAATAAATCTTAATTTTCTTGTTGATCGTACTTTATTTATAAAAAAAAGACTCAGAATAATCTAAGTCTTAAATGATAATGTGTTATGAATTTTTATGAATATATCTTGAAAGTTTAATTCCAAGATCTGTCCAGACGATTTTAGGATTTCCGTTTCGGGTTAAATGATGATCTGCAGCATTGATTTCCTCCAAAATACTGATGATATTGGCACCACTGATAAATTTCGAGAAACCATTCCAATTAAATCCGTTTGCATCAATTTTTTTATATACCAACTCTTCAGACTGATAATTCTGAAGCAAGGCCAATCTGAAAATTTCAGAAGCATAATTTAGAAAATTCTTTTGCTTTTCTCTGTTCCATCCGGCAATCTCTTTTGCCCAGACGATAATATTTTTCAGAAATTCCGGTTTCTTTTTTACCTGAAAGGCATCTCGCACCCACTGAACGAAAAGTCTTTCAAATTCGGGATTTTTGATCTCGGCATTCAAAAGTTTAATCGCCTCATTTAAATTTCCCTGTGCCTCGTGAGCAACCATTTTCGCCTGATCATCGGAAGCCGAAAATTGATTTTTCAGGTGATCCATTAGATCTTCATCAGCTATTCTTGGCACCTCAATGATCTGAGTTCTTGATATAATTGTCGGAAGAATATCGTCTGTACTTTCAGCTGTTAAAAGAATGATCGTTTTTGCGGGCGGCTCTTCTAAGAATTTAAGAAATTTGTTTGAAGCCGCAACATTCATTTTATCGGCTCGCCAAACGATAAGAATTTTGGTTCCGCCCTCAAAACTTTTTAAAGCAAATTTCTGATTCTGATCATCAATTTCATCTGCCGAAATAAAAAGCTGCTTATTTTCTGAATCCAAAAATGCCGTCCAATCGTCGTAGCTTGCATACGGCGATTCTAACATCATTTCGCGGAACTGCTCAAATTTATTTTTACTCAGAGAATTTTTATTGTCGGTAAATACAGGAAAACTGAAATGCAGATCAAGATGATTCAGATGTTCTACTTTTGAGGCAGCGTGCTCATTTTCGCGTTTAAGAATTTCTTTTGCATAGGCTAAAACCAAAGGCATCGTTCCGTAGCCTTCTTTTCCTACGAAAAGCTGGGCGTGGCTCACTCTGTTTTCGGCAATGCTGTCTCGAAGAAGTTTTTTAAGATTTTCCTGTCCGGCGATGTTTTCCCAATTCATGTTTCAAAGATAAAAGAATTTTACAGAAAATTAAATTGGTCAAATATCAATTTTACCTCGAAAGCAAATGACGAATCTAAAAATTGACAGCAAAGCTTATTTAGATTGACAAATCACAGCGAAATCCCCTTAACAAACTTTAACCTCGGTAAATTTTTACAATTCATTAATATTTAAGATATTTGCGCATTATTTTAAAAATCTAGAATGAAAAAAATTTTTGTACTGTCATTCATTTCTGTTGGGTACTTCCTTAACGCGCAAAGTTTGAGCAATTCACCTTATGCAACTTATGGAATTGGTGATGTAAAATATGATAATACGATTGAAACTTCCTCAATGGGAGGTATCTCAACTGCTTATATTAGTGACTTTACAAGTAACTTTAATTTCGGAAATCCTGCGAATAACAGCAATTTCGAACTGACAAGCATAAAACTTGAAGCTACAAACGAGAATAATTACTTTAAAACTGATTATAACAATACAAAGTCTACCAAACATTCTACGTATTTATCTAATATCTCATTGGCATTTCCTATTTCTTCGAAAATCAAAATGGGATTATTGTATCAACCATATAGCTCAAAAAGCTATGACATCATCAATACAGAAACCAGAACAGAGGAAATAACAGGTCAGCAAACCATTATCGGTAACCGTTTTAGAGGCAGCGGAACTTTGAACACTGCACAGGCCGCATTATCTTATAAAATTAGTCCTCAGTTTGCTGTTGGTGCACGTGCCAATTTCTATTTTGGTAATCTTTATGACACCAATGAAATTACGACATCAAATGCTGAATTAATCAACGGATACGAGACAAAAAACACGATCAAGAATTTTAATTTCACCTTGGGTACAAGTTACCAAGCACTGAACACAAGCACAGATCGTAAATTTACACTTGGTGCAACTGCTACCTTCGGGAACACAAGTAATATGACTACAGAATATCTGAACAGCACATATTATTATACAGATGGCGAAGAAAAAGCCGGACAAAAAATAATCGATCAGAAAAGTACAAATTCTAAAAACCTTCTTCCTTTACAGGCATCTGTGGGTGTAGGTTACGGAAGCGAAAACCAATGGTTTGTATCTGGGCAGGTTGATTATAAAAAAGGAGAAACCATAAGTTACTTCGGAAATACATTTGATTTTAACGATTCTTACAGAATATCTGCCGGTGGTTGGTATTTACCAAACTATAACAACTTTAGAAGTTATTTCTCGCGAGTAGTCTATCGTTATGGTGCGTTTTATGAAAAAGGAAACCTGAAAATTGCCGGAACAGACATCAACAAATTTGGGATTTCTGCGGGAGTAATGCTTCCTTTCAAAACCAGCAGTATTACAAGAATGAGCGGTCTGGAGATCGGAGTTGAACTTGGAAAAAGAGGAACTCTGAAAAATAATCTGATCAATCAAAATTATGTAAATTTAAAAGTAGGATTCAACTTTGCTGACAAGTGGTTCAGAAAATCTCTTTACAACTAAGATGAGTTTGATTTCAAACATATCATATAAAAATATAGCATACCTTTTTAGTTGTGCTATATTTTTTGTGCTCATATCGTGCGAGGAAGATCTTACCAAGAAAAACGAAAACCTAAGCAAAAATTTCCCTTCGCAGATCATAAAAAATGCGAAAATCATTCAACGAGATTCCGGTTTTGTGAAATTGAGGGCGACGGCACCTATTATAGAAAAATATGAATTGATCGACAGCCAATATACAGTTGCCAGAAAAGGAATGAAAATTGAGTTCTTCGATAAGAAAAAGCCAAAAAATCCTGGTAATATTACTGCAAAATACGCTAAAATCTATGATTATAAGCAGTTTTTTGAAGCTCGGGGAAATGTAAAAATCCTTACGAGTGACGGACAGAGATTTGCCACACAAAGCGTTTTTTGGGATCAGAGAAAGAAGAGAATTTACACAAGAGATACCGTTTATGCAACTATGGAAGACGGGTCTACTCTTGTACATGCTAACGGAATGACCGCAAAAGATGACTTTTCAGAATACACTTTCTATAATAATTCTGGTGATCTTGACATCAGTAAGACAAAAATTGCCGAGTCTAAAAGATAAATAATAATAATGAGTACTTTTCATGCAATCGGATTGATGTCGGGAACAAGCCTGGATGGTTTGGATATTTGTTTTGCGAGGTTTGAAAAAGAAAATTCTATCTGGAAATTTCAAATTTTAAAGGCTGAAACTGTTTCCTATTCGAAAGAAGTTGAAGATCAACTGAGAAACCCTATTCATTTATCTGCTGAAAAACTTTTAGAACTGCATTCCGAATATGGATTTTATCTAGGAAGAGCGGTTAAAAATTTTATCACAAAAAATAAAATTGTAAATATTGACGTGATTTCTTCACACGGTCATACTGTTTTTCATCAACCACAAAAAAAATTCACTTTACAAATTGGCGACGGCCGCGCAATCAAGATAGAAACTGGCTTATCTGTTGTTTACGATTTTCGTTCACAGGACGTTTTAATGGGCGGAAACGGAGCTCCGCTTGTTCCGATCGGGGATGAACTTCTTTTTTCTCAATATGACGCATGCCTCAATCTTGGAGGATTTTCTAATATTTCATTAAAGCTAAACAATGAGAGAATTGCATTTGATATTGCTCCCGTCAATATTATTTTAAATAATCTTGCTGAAGATTACGGCCAGAAATTCGATAAAAATGGCGATTTAGCAAGGAAAGGAAAGATAATTACAGAATTACTGAATAAACTGAATTCGATCGAATTTTACAGCCAATCGCATCCGAAATCATTGGGAGTAGAATGGTGTAATGAAAACATTTTTCCATTATTTGCCAATTTAGATTCAATGGATGTTTTGGCTACTTTTACCGAACATTCTGCAGAACAGATTTCAAAAGTTTTGAATCAATATCAACTTGAAAAAGTATTATTTACGGGCGGCGGAACTTACAATTCTTATTTAATTGAAAAAATTAAGGAAAAGACAAATTCGGAAATCATTGTTCCTGAAAAAGAAATAATCGATTTCAAAGAAGCACTCATCTTTGCTTTTATGGGAGTCTTAAGAATAAATAACGAAATCAATGTACTTTCTTCCGCAACGGGAAGCATTTCAGATCACAGTTCCGGCATTATTGCATAAAAAAAACCTTCATTTCTGAAGGTTTTTGATCTTATTTATAAGCTTCAATCTTATCTGTCAATGTATTAATGAAATTCTGAAGCGGTTTCTCAACCATCATTTTAATGAAAGGATTAAATTTTCCTTCAAAAAGCATCTGAACTTCTGTCTGATTTTCACTTAGAGATTTTAGAGTTGCCGTAAGAGCAAAATCTAAACTGGAACTTGCAGACTTCAGCACAGCCTTTTCTTCTGTAACTTCGTCAATCTTTAAAGCGATTTCGGGCATTCCCTGAAGTCCGAATTTGAACCCATCTTCTCTGCTTTCAAACTTCTGAAGACCATCTGGCATAAAATTTTTGTAATTTTCCGGTGTTCTCAGCAAATCAGATAACTCTTTAGATGATTTATTGACAATAATTTTTCGTCCTTCTAAATTCATTTTTTTATTTTTGTATTTAAATTCTTACAAATGTATAAAGTTTTTGTGAACGAAAAAAAATTATTACTCTCTAAGCAGTCCGAAGACTTAGAAAAAACTCTGAAATATGAAAGTTTCACAACTTTAGAGATTGCGCTTGATCTTCTACAGAATACATCAGTAAAAGAACTGAATGTTTTTGGAGAACAGATCGACGAAATATGGGAAGAATTTAGAAAGCTTTTCAGAATCATTGAAGCAGCCGGAGGTATCGTCAACAGACCAAACGGAGATATTCTTTTCATTAAAAGACTCGGGAAATGGGATCTTCCAAAAGGTAAAATGGAAAAAGGCGAATCTCGTGAAGAATCTGCAGTGAGAGAAATTGAGGAAGAAACCAACCTGCAAAATGTTGAACTTTTAGATTTCATCAACACCACTTATCATATTTATATTGAGAGAAACGGCGACAAAGTCTTAAAATACACTCATTGGTTTGAAATGAATTTTGACGGTGAAGACACTTCAAAACCTCAACTGGAGGAGGGAATTACCGAAGTTGCATGGAAAAATACTTCACAGATAAAAAGCGAAGTCTTCCCAAGTACTTTTAAGAACATTCAATTGATTATTAAAGAATTCTGGGAAACCAAGACTAAATAAAATCAATTACTTTTTCTAGCGAAATACCTCTCGAAGCTTTTAACAAAACATTTTCAGATTGAATTTTGTTTGCTTTCAGGTATTGAATCAATTCTGAAGTATCTTCAAAAGATTGTGATGAATCATTGACTGCCTTAAAATGTTTTCCTACTGTAATAATTTCGTTAAAACCAAGATCATGAGCCGTTTTTAGAATGTTCATGTGCTCAATTCTGCTTTCTTCTCCCAGTTCCAGCATATCACCAATGATAACGGTTTTTGTGCCTTCAAATGTTATAAAATTATAAAGAGAAGCAATCATTGAACTCGGGTTTGCATTATAAGTATCTAAAACCATCGTTTTATCATCTATTTTTACAAGCTGAGAGCGCATATTCGTTGGTGTATAATTTTCGATCGCATCTTTAATCTGATCTACTGAAACACCGAAATGCAGCCCAAAACTAACTGCTGCACAAAGATTTGTAAAATTATAATCACCCGTAAGTTGAGATAGAGCTTTTACATCCTGATAATCTACTCCTACAAAATGCTCATCTGAAAAAATTTGGAAAAAATAATCTGAGGTAATTTTTCCAAAAGTAATTTTTGGATCATAATCAATAGTTTTTTCTACCTGAATATGATCATTTTCGTTTATTATAATTGTTCGCTTATTTATTTTAAGATAATCGTACAATTCAGATTTTCCTTTAATTACGCCTTCAAGACCTCCAAAGCCCTCTAAATGTGCTTTACCAAAATTGGTAATATACCCGAAATTTGGCTTTGCTAAAGTACATAAAAGCTCAATTTCCTTTTGATGATTGGCTCCCATTTCAATAACCGCCATCTGATGCTCTGGTTTAATTGATAAAATAGTGAGCGGAACACCGATATGATTATTTAAATTACCGTAAGTATACTGCACATTAAATTTTTGCGAAAGTACGGCATGAATCAGTTCTTTGGTGGTCGTCTTACCATTGCTTCCAGTGAGACCGATAACTGGAATTTCCAGTTGATCTCTGTGATATACTGCAAGTTTTTGAAGAAACTTTAAAGTTGAGGGAACGTAGAAAATATTTCTATCCTCATTTTCAAAATTTTTATCTTCAACAATTACTGCTAAAGCTCCACTTTCAATTGCTTTCTGTGCTGAAGATGCCGCATTGAAATTATCTCCGGAGAAGGCGAAAAAAATATCACTAGAACTGACTTTTCTACTGTCAATCGTTACTTTTTCTGCCTTTAAAAACAAAGGATAAAACTGTTCTACATTCATGTATCAAAAATAAAAAAACCTCCCGAAAAATCGGGAGGTTTTTTGTAAGTATTTTGAAATATTATCTTCTTGTTCTAGCCTTATCGTTAACTCTTGCATCCTGAGCAACACGGAAACCAATCCAACCATAACCAGAAGCCTGGCTTTTGTATCTTCTTTGTCCCGGATCTAGCCAGTAAGCTGAATCTTGCCAAGAACCTCCTTTGATCACTCTGATATCATTAGTCATCTCTGAAGTTCTTTCTTTAGTATCTCTCTGCATTACTACTTTTCCGTTTCCGTCAACTACAAATCTTGTTGTAGGCGCGTTATACATGTTGTAATTAGCAGAAGAATCGCTGGCGTTTCTATAATCTAATGAAGACATTCTGTCACCATCTCTATAGTTTCTGTAATCAGCAATTGTTTCTCTTTCGTACTGACCAGGTAAGTTTTTGTAAACTAATCTACCGTCAGCCAAAGTATCATATTTGATCGAACCTTCGTCTACCATTTTGTAAGTTCCGTCACCGTTTCTTACGATAGCCTGAGGCATATTTCCTCTGTAATAATTGAAGTCTGTAAAATCTTCGTCAATGATTGGTCTGTAAACATCAGCCGTCCATTCTGCAACGTTTCCGAACATACCGTAGATACCGATATCGTTTGAAGGGAATTGTCTAACATCTGAAGTCTGAGCAGCACCGTCATTTTTCCATCCTGCAGGTCCTGAATAATCTCCTCTACCCTGTTTGAAGTTTGCCAAGATCATCCCTCTGTCTTTACCTTTGGTACCTCTCAGTTTATCGATCTGTGGTTTCTTCTCAAGATAGTTGTTGTACTCTCTGCTTTTTTCCATACCAAGAGCTGCGTACTCCCATTCAACCTCTGTAGGAAGTCTGAATTTTGTTACCATCGCAGAACTAGGAGATCTGTTTGCAGCTAATAATCTTTGGTTGGTCGTTTTCATACCAGATTTTTGCTGTAATCTCTGTTCGTTGATGTACCCTTGCATTTCAGGATCATTCGATTTGAATTTATCCATATTAAATGCAGTTCCACCTTGGTTGTTTGATTCGTTGATGTACAAATCTTTAGCAATGATACCTGCCTGCATAAGAGCTTTTTCGTTTGCTCTGTCTGTCAACCATTCGCAGTATCTGTTTGCTTGAGTCCAAGAAACTCCTACTACCGGATAATAATCATAATTCTGATCTCTGAAATAAGTTTCGTTAAGATCATTTCTTGATAATTTGTTATCCCATAATAAAGTGTCTGGTAGGGCACCGTTATAGATTTCCTTGAAACTAGGATCACTTGGTGGGAATACGTACTTCAACCATGTCAGGTATTCGCGGTATTCGTAGTTAGTAATTTCTGTTTCACCGATAAAGAATGAGCTTACCTGCATTCTGCGAGGCGAGTTATTCCAATCATGCATTACATCATCTTTCACTAATCCCATTGTAAAAGTTCCACCTTCTACATATACCATTCCTGGCCAACCTTTCTGCTTTTGTTGCTTTCCTGCAAAAAACCAACCTTGTTTTTCGTTTGGTTTCCAACCTGTCTTGCTGACAAATTTTTTAGTGCCGCCTCCTTTGCTGGTACTAGACCCTCCACAGCTGGTTAATGCAAGTGTAGAACTTAATGCTATTAATGAAAACAACTTTAGTTTTTTCATAGTCGATATAAATATTATTCAAAGTACAAAGAAAAAATAAATTATTCAATAAATCAAATAAAGATTTGATTTTTTTGAAAAACGTTTGCAAATAAATTTTATTGTATCGCTACTTATTATAAAATTTTCATTTATTTTGTAATTTAGAAATTTCAAAAACAAACATGAGACTAAAAACAACTCTTTTATTCCTATTTGCCTTTATATCAACGGCTTGGGCTCAAAGAATCACCATAGAATGGGACGGAGCCAAAATCGAAGACTTTGGCGATATAAAACGGAATCTTCCGAACTTCAAAAATGAGGGTTTTTCGTACGGCCAAAACAACATTTTTATCCTTCATAAGCAAAAAGTAGGTGAAAGCCAGGTAAAAGTTTCTAATCTTGTGTGGGAAACTGTTTCGAACAGAGAATTGTATGACATCAGTAAAAGCCTTTTACCGGACTACGATATTGCCGGTGTCAATTATTTTTATGAGGACGGCGAGCGATTTGCAAATGCCAATATCGCACTATTTAAAGTCGTAAAAGGAAGTGTGCAGAGGCTTTCATCATTTGAAATTTCATCATCAAATTCGCCGGCAAATTTTTCGGCACAAAAAGTAGGAACAACAGTAAACCCATTATCTTCGGGAGTTTTCTACAAAATAAAGGTCGATAAATCCGGAATTTTCAAAATCACAGCTCAATTTTTAAGAGATATCGGAGTAAATCCTTCGAACGTAAATCCAAAAAACTTCAGAATTTATGGCAACGGCGGAATTATGCTTCCTGAATTTAATCAGGATGTAAAATACAGCGCACTGCAGGAAAATTCTATTCAGGTTGTAGGGGAAGAAGATAATGTATGGAATGATTCCGATTATG
This sequence comes from Chryseobacterium sp. CY350, assembly GCF_027945075.1. Classification (NCBI taxonomy): domain Bacteria; kingdom Pseudomonadati; phylum Bacteroidota; class Flavobacteriia; order Flavobacteriales; family Weeksellaceae; genus Chryseobacterium; species Chryseobacterium wangxinyae. Next base: position 3,748,676 of record NZ_CP116034.1, on the reverse strand, counting down.
CACTTTTCTATGCTCAAGGCCCTAATGGTTATAATCTTTATAATACAAATAACGGAAACGGTATCAAAAGACGAGACAGCCGAAATGACCAGATGGAGAATGTAAAGAATATCTACGAAGACTTTTCTTATTATTACATCAACTTCGATAAAGGAGCCGGAAAAAGGGTACAGACTGTCGATTTAAATTTGCCTACTACTCCACCTATTACTAGATATGACGACTATCAGGTCATTAATAATGACGAAAGAAACCTGCTGAAAGTTGGAAGAATCTGGGTAGAAAATCAAACAATAAATTCTGAGAAAACTTTAACATTTAATTTAAAATCACCTATTCAGGGTTCTGACGTTATAAAATACAGAACTCAGGTCGTGGGCTACCGTGCCCAGGGAAACAGCATGGCTTTTTCTATTAATAATCAAAATCCTGTGACTGATACTTCGGTATCTTCAGATCTTGATTTTCGACCATTCAGATATCTTGGAACTGTGACTAATTTGAGTGGAAATCAAATCAATATTAAATACAACCCAACAATAGCAATTAATCCTAACGGAACTTTTCACCTGGATTATGTTGAAGTACAATATAAAGAAGATTTAAAATTTAATGGAACTCAAATGAATTTCAGAGACTTTTCTCTTCAAAGCGGTACCAATACCAATTACGGATTCAGCATTTCCTCAGTTTCTAATATGGAACAGGTTTGGGACGTTACTGATATTACAAACGCAAACCGACGTGTAAATAAAGCAACAGGAAGCGGTAGCTTTAATTTCGGCTATAATGCTTCTAATACTTCTTTTAATAATGAGTTTGTTGCTTTCCGGGCAGATGCCGCTTACGGACCTCAGTTTGTGGAAAGAATAAACAGCCAAAATCTATCTGCTCTTCAAAATGTAGACTACTTAATTATTGCACCGCCGGAAATGATGGCTCAGGCTCAGAGACTTTCCAATTACCACCAAACGAAAAACAACTATAATGTGCAGATTGTAGATCCTGCAAAAATCTACAATGAGTTTGGCAGCGGAAGCAGAGATCTTACGGCAATCAGAGATTTTATCACAAAACTAAATACACCTCTTGGAAGCTTAAAATATACTTTCATTTTGGGTGATGCGTCATTTGATTACAAAAACAGAGTCCCTAATAATTCAAATGTCGTATCAAGCTATCAAAGTGAAGAATCAAGCGATTTCGTTGGCTCGTACGTCACAGACGATTATATCGTAATGACAAAACCACAAACAGATCCATTTTTAGCAAATAACTTACCCGATCTTCCGGTAGGAAGAATTCCTGCAGCAAATGCCACGGAAGCAGGAAATATGATTGATAAAACTTTGGCCTACTACAATTCTTTACCCGGCCAATCTACGCCTTTCGGAGAATGGAGAATGAAGCTGGATTTTGTGGTAGACGATGACAATGACGGTGGAATTCCTTTTCATACTGTCATGAACAATACATTACAAAGTACATTCGAAGTGCCTGCGAGTACAATGCTGAAAGAATATAATGTAAGAAAACTATATCTTGATGCTTTTCAGGCTCAAAGTACGGCAGGAGGACAAAGATATCCTCAGGTTAACCAGGCTATTTCAAATGATCTGGGTAACAGCTTGTATCTTTTCTATCTTGGACACGGTGGAATCAACGGTTGGTCTCAGGAAAGAGTTTTTACTTTAGACGAAATTCAAAATGCCAATAATTTTTCTAATGTCTACAGCAGATTTCCGTTTGTATCAACTATAACCTGCGAATTTACACTTTGGGACGAGCCGGGAACGGCTTCTGCCGGAGAACAGCTGATGAAACTGAAGCAAGGCGGTGCCGCAGCGATGATTACCTCAAGCCGTGCAGTAGGTGTGGGCTATGGTTTAGATTTTACCAATCTCTACACTAAGGATATCTTCAAAATGGTAAATGATGATTTTATTCCTGTAGGAGATGCACATCTTAATGCTAAAAAACTGAAACCCGGAGATGCTAATCACTTAAAAGTAAATTTATTAGGAGATCCTGCCATGAAACTGAGCAGACCACAGAGATTATTGGTAATCGACGGAATAGAAACTCCTGTTCCGGGGTTAATCAGAGGTTTGGATTTTGTGAAAATAAAAGGCCATATCAATAATTCCAGTGGAACAACCAACACGACATTTAATGGCAGAGTTGTTATCAACATTTTTGATAAAAAATTAAATAAAACAACTTTAAATAATGACGGAGGTCTTACTCCTATTCTAAATTACACAGAAGAAGGAAGCGCGATCGTGAAGGCTTCAGGCACAGCAGTAAACGGTGTTTTCACTGTAGAATTTTACGTTCCGAAAGATATCAATTATGCTGTAGGAGAAGGTAGATTATTAGGATATGCCGATAATAAATCTGTTGATGTATTTAATAATCAGGCAGTGCAGGTAGGTGATATTAATCCGAACGGAATCAATGATAATGAACCGCCGAAAGTGAAACTATATATGAATAACACCAATTTTGCCAACGGTGGGATTACAGATCAGAACCCGATGCTTCTTGCTTGTGTCACAGATGATACAGGAATAAATTCTACAGGATCTGGTATTGGTCACGATATTACTGTATATTTGGACGGACAAATTATTAACACCGTAGTTTTGAATGATTTTTTCGCATCAGGAGAAGGAAATGGATGTCTTAATCCTGGCTTGGCAGATTATCAGAAAGGGAATGTAACCTACCCTTTCAGAAACCTTGCGAAAGGACAGCATCAGTTGACATTTAAAGTTTGGGATATAAACAATAATTCGACAACTGAAACGTTAAACTTTGAAGTTAAAGATGAAGCAGATCAGCATCTGGTAATCAACAGACCGCTGAACTGGCCAAATCCTTTTACCAACAAAACGTACATACATTTTGAGCATAATTGTGATGATATATTAGATGTGAACGTTCAGATTTATACAATTACAGGAAAATTAGTAAGAACTTTAAGTCAGCCTGTAGTTGCAGAACCCTTCCTACAGGGCTTTAGAACGCCACGTCAGGCAATAGAATGGGACGGAAAAGATGATTTTGGTGACACAGTAGCAAAAGGTACGTATATTTTTAAGATATTTGCAAAAAGTCAAAATCAAGAAAAATGCAAAGGAAGTGCTACAGCTGTAGAAAAAATGGTACTTTTGAAGTAAAATAACAAACATTTAAGAATATCAATAAAAAACTGATAATATATAAAAGACAACATATGAATTTAACTACTAAACTGCTTTTGGGGATTGGTTTAAGTGCTGGGTTTTTAGGCTATGCACAGGATTTGAGTCAGGTGAGACCTGTATTAACCGGAGCTCCATTCCTGAGAATTGCGCCAGATGCACGATCAGGTGGTATGGGAGATCAAGGGGTTGTTACTTCCCCGGATGCTTTCTCTCAATTTTGGAATGCAGCCAAATATCCTTTTAGCAGAACAAGTTCTTCTGTGGGTATCAACTATACTCCATACATGGGAAAACTTACTAATGATGTATTTTTACTCTATGGAGCTTTCCATAAATTTTTAGGTTCGGAAGAGAGATCTACAATTTCTGCAAGTATCTATTACTTTAATATGGGTGAGGTAGATCTTACTTCTCTTGTAGGAAACGAAGTTACTTCAAACGGTACTTCAAAGCCAAACGAATTTTCTATTGATATCGCATACGGACTGAAACTTTCAGATTCATATTCAATGGCGGTTACAGGTAGATTCATTCGTTCAGATTTGGCCGGAGGTTTCAACACAGATACTACACTGAAGCCTGCAAATTCTTTTGCGGTAGACGTTTCGGGATACTACACTTCTCCTAAATTTTCAAGCTTTGGAGGTTATGATGGTAAATTGAACGCTGGTTTTGCAGTTACCAATCTTGGTCCGAAATTAGACTATACCGGTGATGAAGAATCAAGATCTTATCTACCTACAATGGCGAGATTAGGTATTGGTTACGATATGTATCTTGATGATGTAAACAGAGTGGGACTAAGTGTTGAAGGTTCTAAAATTTTAGTACCAGGTTCAGAATTTGTAGGAAACGATCCTAATACAAGACAGCCGATCTACGCTGTACCAAACGTTGGAGTAATGTCCGGAATCGGAAAATCTTTCAAAAATCCTGAATCAATCATGTACAGTGGTGCTTTAGAATATTCTTATGACAATGCATTTGCTGTAAGAGGAGGTTATTTCCACGAAAGTGATGTACAGGGAGCGAGACAATTTGCGACTGCAGGTATTGGTTTAAAATACCGTTCTTTCGGATTAGATATTTCTTACCTTATCAATATGTCTAAAATTAATACCGCTTTGGATAACACACTTCGTTTCGGTCTTACATGGAACATTGGTGACGAAACTTCAAACGTAGATTACTAAAAATAACTAAACATACAATTGTAAAGCTCCATTCACTGGAGCTTTTTTTGCGTTATAGATTTAATTCTAAACAGGAATATGCGCATAACTAAAATCAAACATTAACAAAATATGTTAACAAAAGTATCCCAATAATGGGGATTTTTACTTTTCAATAATTATTTTTGTAAAATGAACTATTCTGCGGAGCTAAAAAAGATCGTAACCAGCCAATATGTATATTCTTCCATAAGAATTACCTTAGCTACGGTTATCCCTTGTTTAGTACTCTCCTATTTTGGCCTGCTCAAAGAATATTTCCTCTTTCCCCTCGGAACCAGTTTTGTTGCATTAACAGACCAACCGGGACCATTCATCCGAAGAAGAAATTCGTTAACATTTGCCATTTTCTGTTTTATCGTCGTCTCTACTATTGCAAGTTTGGTCAAAGGAATAATTCCATTAGTTCTTTTGGAGATTTTCGTTTTCGGAATGTTCTTTTCATTGATCGGCGTATACGGACAGCGACTTGCTGCTGTCGGATCATTAGCTTTGGTCGTTCTCGCAATTTTTATTGATGGCCATTTAACGGGAGCCAATATTTTAAAGAGTCTGTTGATTTTTGCAGCCGGATGTGTTTGGTTCTTATTGATTTTTTTAGTTGTTACGACCATTCAGCCTTATAAACTTGCAAGCCAGATGATTGGCGAAAACTATCTTCAACTCGCAGAGTTTCTAAAAATTAAAGCCAACTTTTATCAGAAAAATCCGGATTTTGACCGATTACAAACTCAGGTAATTGCCAAACAGATCGAGATTAAAAATCTTCAGGAAGAAACTCGCGAAACTGTCTTTAAAACCCGTACCATCGTCAACGAATCGACGACGATCAGTCGGCTTCTCATGCTTACATTTTTGAACTCGTTGGATCTACACGAAAAACTGATGACCTCAGAAAGCGATTACAAAAAACTGCAACAGAGTTTTGAAGATTCTACTATTTTAGTAAATATTCATGATTACCTGAATTTACTTTCAGACGAAATTGCCAATATCGGGATATCGCTTCAGAGCAGTACACGCGCAAAACCTATTTTCAATCTGGAAGCCCGTTCACAGGATCTTAATGTTCACTATTTTGAACTCAGAAATAAGCAAATGACTCCCGAAAATCTGGAAGATTTCATGATTTTGAGACAGATCATGATGCGTATCAATGAGATAACGAAAGAAATCAGCGAAATTTACAAAGTGTTTGCACAAAACGTAAAACTGGCAAAAAGCCTTTCCACAGGTCTTGATCTGAAAAAGTTTTTGCCCAATGAAGAAAAAATAAATTTTAAAGTTTTGAGAAGTAATATTTCTCTTTCTTCCTCTCATTTTCGTCATGCGATCAGAATTACCGTTGCTTTATTTCTGGGGTATCTGGTTTCTCTACTGCCGTTTTTAGTAATCGGTCATACGTACTGGATTTTAATTACCGTTGTTGCGATTTTAAAGCCGGCCTATTCTATTACCAAACAGCGTAATTTTCTGCGTTTCTGTGGTACCGTTGTGGGTGCCGTGATTGCCTATGCGATTTTATATTTTGTAAATATTAATGCTGTACTTTTTGCGATTTTGTTACTCAGCATGATTTTGTGTTTCAGTTTGCTTAAAGGAAGATACTTTTGGGCGGTTCTATTCATGACGATGTATGTTTTTATGAGTTTTAATTTCCTGAATCCCGGAAATGTGAATGTTATTTTTAAAGACAGAATTGTTGACACCATCATTGCCGGTATTATTGCTTTCGTCGTTTCTTACATCGTACTTCCTGTTTGGGAACATACGCAGAATTTAGAATTAATGAAAAAATCTGCCGAATGCAATCTTATTTATTTTCACAGTGTGATGGCAAAATTTCTGAATGAAGATTTTGATATTGAAGATTATAAAGTAAAACGGAAAAACGCCATTATTTCATTGGCAAACCTTTCAGATAATTTCCAGAGAATGATTTCTGATCCTAAAAATCAGCAGAAAAAACTGGAAGTGGTGCATCAGTTTGTCGCGACGTCACATTTGATCACAGCTTATACTGCTTCACTTTCTCAATATTCTAAAAACAATAAAAAATATCCGGAAATAGATTCTGAAAGCTGGACAAAAAAAATAGAAGCCGAGATGAATCAGGTTTCAGTATTGCTGAACGGCGAAAAAATTACAGAAACTCTGAAAATGGACAGTCGTCTGGAGCCGGAAGATTCTTCTATAGAAAATTTATTGCTTCAAAGAAAAACAGAATTATTGGAAAATGAAGCATTTGACCGTAGAGATCCGAACAAAATCTCTCATTTAACTGAACTTAAAAATATTCACGATGTTTTAGAATTAATTTACGATGTTGCAAAAGAACAGCGGAAAGTAATTCAGACATACCGAGCAGAAACCACTACTCTTCCACAATCGTAAAACAGTAATCATCAAAAAACTTTACACTTGCTTTCAACTCATCCGAAATTTTATCATCGTGCACTCTGCAGCTGATATCAAAAAGATGTTTAAGCTCAAAAGGCTTTACTTCATAGTGTTTTTTCAGTGACCAGTGTTTTGAGTGATGTATTTTATACATGCTTTCCTTCACGCTCCAGATAATGGTATAAAAAGTAACCTCATTGTCAAACGGAATAAAATCTCTTTCGTTTTCGTATGTGAACTTATCAATTACTCTTAAAATTTTAGGATTAAATTTTTCAATATCAATACCTATTTTATTTTTAGAAATTGCAATAGCAGCAAATGGAAAAGAGTGCGTGATCGAAATCTCCGCATCTTTTGGGGAAAGGTATGGCTCTCTTTCTTTATAAAGAATTTTAGAATTTGGTTTTAAACTTTTTAGAAGCTTACGTACCATCAGGACCTCCAGTAGTTTTTTCGGGTGGTAATCTTTTACTTTATCGGCATTTTCAGGCTCCAGAAGTTCATCGGGGTTCAGCTCTTCACCTTCCTCATATTTCCATACAAGAATTGTTGCGTTGTTATCAGAAAAATCACGGTAAAGAGGCATTTTGCAAATTTATGATGTAAAAATAGCAAAAAGATATAAGATTAATACCGAAAATTGACCAGTCAATTACCCTGACTTTCTGTATTAAATTAATTAAATAATTCAAAAGCAAGGGCTTAATCTTTTGACCAAGCTGCGGTATCTATTTAGACTGATGATCTGTTTCGTTTCTGTGCTGCATAATTTCCAGCTTTTCATCTACAAAATAAGCACTTCCAAAACCATTTACATAAGTACCTTTCACAGGATTTAAAGAAATTAAGATAAAGTCTTTCATTTCAGCAATTACCTCAACCACTTTGCCGTGCGTATCTTTTAAGAGATTTATGACCTCGTTCCATTTTTCAGAATCTCTTGCGATTTGGGTAGTTGTAGCTTCAATTGTCAGGCGTTCGCGAGCATATATTTGTTTTGTAGCAGATTCGTCTTCGATAAACATTATTGACGCTTTTTTTCCTTCAGACAGATTCCTGGTATGTTTCGCCATAAAAGACACCAGAATAAAAAACTGTTGATCGACTTCCACAAAAGGCGCATAACTGGAATTGGGAATACCATCAGCATCTACTGTCGCAAGAATAATGCTTTTGGATCTGCCGATCAATTCTTTTACTTTGGGTACAATGGGTTTTGCCTGCCGCTGTGCTTCCTCCTTCGTCTGCGTGTGATTCATATTAGATTTATTTAAGCAAAAATACATAGTTTAGAATAATAAAAATGGAAGATCGATTTATTTTGATTCATGATGGTTATCAGGCACATTGTTTTTTTATCTTAATTATATGTCGTAATTTTGCAGGATAATTATTTGAATTAAATTATTCATAAATATGAGTACTACAACACAATACATTCCTTATAAAGTTAAGGATATCTCTCTGGCAGAATGGGGAAGAAAAGAAATTACACTTGCAGAAGCAGAAATGCCAGGTTTGATGTCAATCCGTGAAGAATACGGGCCGTCTCAGCCATTGAAAGGTGCAAGAATCGCAGGATGTCTTCACATGACCATTCAGACTGCAGTTTTGATCGAAACTTTAACTGCGCTTGGAGCTGAAGTAACTTGGTCTTCATGTAATATTTTCTCTACGCAAGATCACGCTGCTGCTGCTATTGCTGCTGCCGGAATTCCTGTTTACGCATGGAAAGGTCTTAATGAAGAAGAATTTGACTGGTGTATCGAGCAAACTCTATTCTTCGGCGAAGACAGAAAACCATTGAACATGATTCTTGATGACGGTGGAGATTTAACAAATATGGTTTTTGACAGATATCCTGAATTCACCAAAGATATTAAAGGACTTTCTGAAGAAACTACTACCGGAGTTCACAGATTGTACGAAAGAATGAAAAACGGAACTTTGGTAATGCCTGCAATCAACGTAAATGATTCTGTTACTAAATCTAAGTTTGACAACAAATACGGATGTAAAGAATCTGCTGTAGATGCTGTAAGAAGAGCTACAGACATTATGTTAGCGGGTAAGAGAGTTGTAGTTTGCGGATACGGAGACGTTGGTAAAGGTACTGCTGCTTCTTTCAGAGGTGCTGGTTCTATCGTTACTGTAACTGAAATTGACCCTATTTGTGCTTTACAAGCTGCAATGGATGGTTTTGAAGTTAAAAAATTGGATACTGTTGTTGATAACGCAGATATCGTAATTACTACAACTGGTAACTTTAACATCGTAAGAAAAGAGCATTTCTTAAAATTAAAAGATAAGGCAATCGTTTGTAACATCGGTCACTTCGATAACGAAATCGATATGGCATGGTTAAACGAAAACTACGGTCACACAAAATCTGAAGTGAAACCACAGGTGGATATTTATACTTTGGAAGAAGGTAAAGAAGTAATCATTCTTGCAGAAGGTAGATTGGTGAATCTTGGTTGCGCAACAGGTCACCCAAGTTTTGTAATGTCTAATTCTTTCTCTAACCAAACTTTGGCTCAGATCGAACTTTGGACAAACTCTGAAGCTTACGGAAACGAAGTATATATGCTTCCTAAGCATTTGGATGAGAAAGTTGCAGAATTACACCTTAAAAAATTAAGCGTAGAATTAGAAACTCTTACACCAGAACAAGCAAATTATATTGGTGTTGATGTAAAAGGACCTTATAAGCCTGAATATTACAGATACTAAAATTGTCATGCTAAGCTCGTCTAAGCAAAACATATAAAAGAAATCCCATTATTCTAAATAGTGGGATTTTTTATTTAATTTATTCTAAAACTTTCACTGAAATCCTTACTTTTGAGCTTTAAATTTAAAAATGAAAATTAAAAACTACTTTTTCCTAAGCTTAATGACTTCGGTTATATTCCTCAACAGTTGCGAAAGTGAAGATGTGATTGATCTTGATGGTAATTTTGCGGAGCCTAAAATATTGTTGACCAAAGTTACCACAGTGTATTATGACAATCCTGCGAATCCGCAAACAAATGTTGCAAATTTCACATACAACAGCAAAGGAGAATTAACAAAAGTCATATCTGAAGGAAGAACTTCAAATTATGAATACGACGCTACAGGCAAACCGATAAAAACAAATTATTATAATGCCGACGGAACTTTAGATTATTACTCATCATACACCTATAACGGAGATCAGCTTTTAAATATCAAAGCAATTTACACCAATCCTGATTTCAACAGAACCCTCAGTTACACCTATGATAATGGTAAAGTGATGACTTCTACTCTATGCCAATCGGCAAACTGCTCAAATCCTAGTACGTCGTCTTATACTTATAACGGAGAAAATATCACTGTAGAAACTTCTGTGATCGGCGGAACATTTCCTTCTCCGACCAAGCATGAGTATTTATATGATAATCAGCTGAATCCTTTTACATATACTAATAAATATTTAAAAATTTCCTTTGGTGGAGCTTATGTTCTGAGCAAAAATAATTATACAACCGAAAGAATCAGTTATAAGGACGGTTCAGGAAATTGGGTACAGAACCAACACATTATTTATGATGTTCAGTACAACAGTGCTCAGTTGCCGACGCAGGTGATAGGCAAAAATTCGAATGGAAGTACTTACGTGAAATATAATTACGAATATATTACTCAATAAAATAATATTATTTTTTTTTACTTAAATTTTACAAACTCAATTCTGAAGCTTCAAATTTAAAAAGGTGACAAAAATGAGATAAGTAAGAGGCTTTCGCGAAAAAATAATATATTTGAATCAATTAAACTTAAATAAAACATAATCATGAAAAAACAAGGAGTATCTAATGCATTTGTAGCCGCGTCGTGGGTGGCCCTCGGAGCCGGAATGGTAGGCTACATTGTCGGTTTAGTAAGAGCAGAAATGCAGTTGAATGAAAAAGGATATTATTTTACAATCCTTCTTTACGGATTATTTGCTGTAGTCTCTCTACAAAAAGCGGTTCGTGACAGAATGGAAAACATAAAAGTAACAGACATCTACTACGGAATCTGCTGGTTTGCTACTTTATCTTCAATAGTTTTGCTGACGGTAGGTTTGTTTAATGCTACTATTTTACCTAGTGAGAAAGGATTTTACGCTTTTGCATTTTTGCTGGCACTCTTCGGCGCAATTGCTGTGCAGAAAAATACCCGTGACAATATGATGGAAGACTAATATCAAGATTTAAATAACATAATATGCTCATCAAATTGATGAGCATATTTTTTGCAAGTAAGAATTATTTCACAAATAATTGACATGACTAAAATTTTATTATCTTTGCTATTCATCATATTAGCAATATCGTAAAATTATTTTGTTATCACTGTGAATATTTAGCAATCCAACGGTTAGTACAAATGCGCAATCGCAGGCAAATTAAAATAAGGTGCGGATCCAGGAATTGAATAAAACTAAAATTTTCAAGTTTATAAAAATAACAAAAACTATATTTCGCACCAAATTAACACTTTTACACTATGAAAAAATTTGTACTTTTTATCGTCATATTGATATCTTTTCAGCTAGCAAAGGCACAAAATGAGTTTATTACAGTCTGGAAACCTACAGGAATCAATACCGGCTTTGTAACGAATGTGACAGGCGAAAACCCTTCCACGTCGAGCCAAATCTGGTTTCCCGGAACAGGACTCAATTACACCATTGAGTGGGAAGAGGTGAATTATCCTCAGCATAACGCAACAATGACGAATGTAACTTCTATCGGAAAAATTCTTTTAAGTTTCGGTACGCCTCTTAATCCAAATCCCTCACAAGCTACTTACAAAGTAAAAGTAAGCAATGGAAACGGCGTCTTTAATCAGATTAAATTCGCCTCTGCTGCAATAAACCCAGCAGGAGCAATAACATGGAGTCATCATGGAAATTCTGATAAATTGCTGGAAATTTCACAATGGGGAAACATCCAATGGCAAACAATGTACAACGCATTTTCACATTGTAGATACATGCAGATGACGGCTATAGATACACCAAATCTTTCTGCTGTAGAAGACGCATCTTTCATGTTTTATAATGATAATACATTCACAGGAAATACTTCAATGGCAAACTGGAATACTTCAAACATTAAAAACTTCAGCTACATGTTTTCAAATATGGCAATATTGCAGATTCCTGATAATTTTAATGCGCCCATTAGTGCATGGAATACTTCAAATGCTACAAATTTCCACAGAATGTTTGAAAACAGACTTGCATTTAATCAAAATCTAAATAGCTGGAATACATCAAACGTTACAGATATGAGCTATATGTTTTCCGGAACTCAGGTTTTTAATCAGCCTTTGAGCAACTGGAATACATCAAACGTAACTGATATGAAGTGGATGTTCCACTTTAATCCAAACTTCAATCAGCCTCTTAATAGCTGGGACATTTCAAAAGTAACTGATATTTCTCATATGTTTCACGGTTGCACAGCTTTTAATCAACCTCTTAACAATTGGAATACGAGCATGGTCACCGACATTAATACTGTATTTTCATCTGCATCAAGTTTTAATCAAAGCCTTCAAACCTGGAATCTTCCTTCGCTTACATCCGGAATATTGGCGCTTTTCGCTTCAGGTCTAGATTGTGATCATTATAGTGATACACTTTTTGGGTGGGGAAATAATCCGAATACTGCCAATAATATCAATTTAGGTTTTTTAACACCATTCACGTACTCCGTTGATGTTATTCCGCAGAGAAATATTCTTCTTGGAAAAGGATGGCTTATTACAGGCGATAACGTTGGAGAATGCAGAAAATTATCTACTCATGAAAGTATGATAAAAAATACAGGTTCAATATATCCTAATCCTGCTGAAAATTTTATTTATCTTAAAAATATCAAGAATGCTGAAAGCTATATCATCACAGATCTCAGCGGAAGAATGATCTCAAAAGAAGTTCTGGCGAAAGATTACATCAACATTCAGCATCTTTCACCCGGAAATTATATTTTACAGATTTTAACCCAAGAAAAAATTCAGACTTTTAAAGTCATTAAAAAATAAAGAAATATTTCCTCAGACACGCGATTTCAAAATTATTCCATGAAAAAACTAATATTTGTTATCATTTTATTGTTTTCTTTCGAGGTAACAAAAGCACAAAATGAGTTTACTACAGTATGGCAACCCGGTATAGCTTCTCTTGTCACAGTGAATGCTCCTTTTCAGGCAAACTCAAACCAAATTTGGTTTCCCGGTATTGGCCAGAATTACACCATCACTTGGGAGGAGGTTGGGTTTCCTCAGCATAATGGTACAATGACCAATGTAACTTCTACCAGTCAGGTTCTTATCGATTTTGGAAATCATTCTGAAGGAGGTGGATCAAATACACTGTACCGTGTGAAGGTATCTAATGGAAACGGAGTTTTCCAACAAATCAAATTTGCATCCCATCAGAACTTTAATCCTCTTATTGAAACATTAGTTCCTAGTTTGCAAATGTTTGGAAGTGCAGACAAATTACTTGAAATTGAACACTGGGGAAATATTGCCTGGACTTCAATGAATGCAGCTTTTGCGAGTTGCCAAAGAATGACTCTCACCGCAACAGATTCTCCCAATTTATCTAATGTTACCAATGCTTCATTGATGTTTTATCTTACCAACAGTTTTCTGGGCGCAAGCTCTATGCAGAATTGGGACACCTCAAATATCCAAAATTTTAGTTTTATGTTTGCACAACACCATTTAGGAATAGAATATACGCCAACTGTTCCCGGTTTTAATCCCTCTGAAATTAGTGCTTGGGACATGTCATCAGCAACCGATCTCAGCTATATGTTTACGGGCAGAACTTATTTTAACCAAAATTTAAATTCCTGGGATGTTTCGAGCGTAACAGACATGAGTTGGATGTTTGCAATTTGTTCCGCTTTTAACCAGCCTCTCAATAATTGGAATACCTCCAGCCTTCAGGTCATGCATGATCTATTTTTCAATGCTTCTTCTTTTAATCAATCTTTAAGTAACTGGAATACTTCCAGCGTCACAAATATGAACAGAGCTTTTGCATACAGTACACAATTTAATCAGCCTTTAGACTTATGGAATGTAAGTAATGTTACGAAAATGACCAGCATTTTTCGCAATGCGACATCATATAATCAATCTCTTGCCACCTGGAATCTTTCTTCGCTAGTTGATGGAAATAGCGCTTTTGGGAATTCTGCAATAGACTGCGAAAACTACAGTAAAACTATTTCAGGATGGGCAGATAATCCTAATACAGCTAATAATGTATCTTTTATTTTGAATTCACCTATGCAATATGCAAGTAATATTACTAATAAAAGAAACATTCTCATCAATAAAGGCTGGACGATCTCGGGAGATACTGTTGGAAGTTGCTTTTTATCTGCTTCACACATTGAATCGGCAGGTATCCTTACAATATATCCTAATCCTGCCGAGAATTTTATTTATCTTAAAAATATCAAGAATGCTGAAAGCTATATCATCACAGATCTCAGCGGAAGATTGATAGCCAATGATTATGTGACAAAAGATTACATCAACATACAAGATCTTATACCGGGAAATTATATTTTACAGATTTTAACGAAAGAAAAAATTCAGACTTTTAAATTCATCAAAAAATAAAACAACAAAGCCTCGCGATCTTGCGAGGCTTTGTTGTTTTTATATTAAATCTGAATCATTACAAGTCGTAAAGATTGGGATGTTTTGCTTTAATCTCATCTACAGTTCCCAATACTTTATCTTTCAGCGTATCCTGATAAACCTGAAGTTTTTCGGCCACGTTTTCATCTCCTGTTCCTAATATTTTTGCAGCTAAAATTCCGGCATTTAATGCTCCGTTCAGGGCAACCGTTGCCACCGGAATTCCGCCCGGCATTTGAAGGATAGACAAAACAGAATCCCATCCGTCAATAGAATTGCTTGACAAAATAGGAACCCCAATTACAGGCAAAGTAGTACAGCTTGCAACCATTCCGGGAAGATGTGCGGCTCCTCCCGCTCCGGCGATTATCACTTTTAATCCTCTTTTTTTGGCGTGTTTTGCATAGTCAAACATTCTTTCAGGCGTTCTGTGAGCCGAAACCACAGTCAATTCATAGGGAATGTCTAAACTTTTCAAAAAATTCGCAGCCTGTTCCATGATTGGCAAGTCGCTCTGACTTCCCATGATAATTCCTACCATTTCTATAATATATTAGATTGCTCAAAGATAAGAATTTTAGCATCTCGAATGAAATTTTCGGCTTCAATTGAATGAGCAGGAATCAGCCTTATCACTTGTCTGCCTAATTTATTCTAATAAAAAATTCATTGCACACAATTGGGCTGAATAGCAAGTATGGCATAATTTTTCATTTAAAAATAAATATATTTGCACACCATTTTGCATTATTTTGAGAGACTATAAACTTATTTTTGCCGTACTTACTGTTGCCATCGTTTGGGGAACTACTTTTTTGGCGATCCGTGTCGCTGTAGAAACTATCCCTGCGTGGTTTGTTGCTGGAATCAGGCAATTTCTTGCGGCAATGATCATGCTTTTTTTATTGCTATACCGAAAAGAATTCAGATGGATAGGTTGGAAAAATCTAGGCTATCAGTTGATCTTTTCGACACTGATGCTTATTGTAGCAAACGGAATGACCACCGTAGCAGAAGAAGATGTTACCAGCAGTCTAACGTCTCTTATCAGTGCATGTTCTCCCATTGTTGTTTTTCTTGGAAGTGTAGCCATAGGATTACAGAAGTTCACTTTTCGGGCTTTTTTTGGGGTTTTAATGTGTTTTAGCGGTATTTTATTTATCTTTTGGGATGGTTTGTCTGATATGGCAAACCCAGATTACCGTTTAGGAATCATTTATCTATTCATTGCCATCGGAGGCTGGGCTTCGGGAACTATTTTCACTAAAAAACTGAATATTCAAAGCAAAAATATTTCACTTAATCTATTTTATCAGTTTGCATTTGCAGGAATTGTACAGCTTATCTTTGCCTTTCTTTTTTCAGAAAGTTACAACTACGAAAACTGGAGTATCAAAAGTATTTCGGCGATGATTTACCTTGCTGTTTTCGGTTCTGTTTCTGCTTTTTTTGCCTTTCATTATGCGTTGACAAAAATTTCGCCGGTTCAGGTTTCGATTTTAGCTTATGTCAACACTGTAATTTCTATCTTCCTCAGCTGGTTGATATTAGACGAAAGTATTTCAGCAAAATTTATCATTGCAGCGGTTTTAATTATTCTTGGCGTATTTATCATCAATTATAATCCTCAGATGTTTAAAAAAAGAAGAATCGAATTATAAATTGCGCTTCAGGGCATTAAACATTCACCTTACCTTTAAATCTTCCCACTTTAGATTTGTTATTTTCATTAATTTAAACTATATTATCAGAACAATATTCTTTCAATTATGATAAAAAAATATACATTTCTTTTAGTTTTAATCTTGATCATTACCATCAGTTGCGACAATACACAAAAAAACGATAAACTTGCAGAAAGAGAGGCAGAACTGCAGAAAAAAGAGAAATTATTTGCTGAAAAAGAATCAGAATATCAGGCTTTATTAAAAATGCGTGACAGTATTTTCATGAAGAAAGATTCAGTAAAAATAGTTCTTTGGCCTAATGAAATTTCCGGCGCTTGGAGTGGTAAAGTAATCTGTACAGAATCGAATTGCAGCGACTATGCTGTTGGAGATCAGCGTGTCGACAAGTGGGAATTTGACAGTGATTCTTTGCAGCTTTCAACTAAAATCATTAACAATAATAATCTTGTAAGAACATATCTCGGCAAAGTAGAAAACAATGAAGTGAAATTGAGTTACAAATCTGATTCTACGGCCAAAAAAAATGTAGAAATGAATATCTTATTAAATGAAATTTCGCCAGAGGTCATCAAAGGAAGCCGAACGATAAACGTTGACAACTGCACCGCAAAATTTTCAGTTGAACTTACCCGAATAAAAGCGAAAACACTGTAAAACGGATAGAAATTTATGAAAAAATAAAAAAAAGACTGCTTTTAAGCAGTCTTTCATATGTCTAAGCAATCACGCTCACCATAGATTTTACCTGTACCAATTTTTCCATCAGCTCTTCTCTGGAATCTGCCAAAACATTGATGTGACCCATTTTTCTACCAGGTTTTGTTTCCGTTTTTCCATAAAGATGAATATATGTTTCAGGAAGTTTTAAAACCTCTTCCATTCCTTTATAAATTACTTTTCCCGAATAACCTTCTGCCCCGACTAAATTTAGCATTCCACTATAAATAATAGCATCTGTATCTGCTAAAGGAAGATTTTTCACAACACGATACATTTGTTCAAATTGTGAATTTGCGTTGCCTTCCTGACTTTGATGACCAGAATTATGAAGTCTTGGAGCCGTTTCGTTCACCCAAACTTTCCCGTCTTTATCTAAAAATAATTCAATCGCAAATAACCCCGGAGAATTGACCGCTTTCAAAAACTTATCAGTAATTGAATCGATTTGGTTTTCTATTTCTTCGCTTAAAAAAACCGGACAGATATTAAAATCGAGTAAATTTAACTTAGGGTCGGCAACCATCTCAGTTACGGGAAATGTCTGGGTTTCGCCGTTTTCGTTGATGGCCACAATGATCGAAAGTTCTTTATCAATATCCACAAGATTTTCGAGAACAGAATCTTCCGTCCAAAGATTTTTCAGGTCATCAGAATTGCGGATAATCTGTACACCTTTTCCATCGTAACCTCCCGTATTTAGTTTCTGAACAAACGGAAAAGCAATTTTAATTTCATCTGAACTTCCATCCATAATTTCAAAATCAGGACTAGGAATATCGTGTGATTTATAAAATTCTTTCTGAAGGATTTTCTGTTGAATTGTTTTAATAATCTGAGCATTCGGAACTACTTTTACACCTTGGTTTTCAAGCTCAGCTAAAGCATCAGCATTCACGTGTTCTATCTCAATTGTAACAACATCTTTATCTCGTCCAAAATCTAAAACAGTTTGGTAATCATTAAAACTTCCCTGTGTAAAATGCGAAATATTGTGACAAGGCGCATCAGCCGCAGGATCTAAAGTATAAAAGTCGTCATCATACTTTAATGCTTCCTGAATGAGCATCCTTCCCAGTTGTCCGCCTCCTAAAATTCCTATTTTCATTTTTTAAATTTTTAAATTACTTAATTTTATCGAGCATGAGATAACCCAAAAATGTATAGTTATCCTGATTTTCAAGATCAGATTTTCTGATTTTTAATGAATACTTCTGCTTCATTTCTTCGGGAAGAATTTCTGTTACGCTAAAGATGTCATCAATATCGACCCCAAATTTTTCATCAATATGACTTCCAGCTCCTTTAAAACCCATTGTCTGATAAAACTCTGTTGCTTTCGATTTTTTCACCACCTCACCCAATGTTTTCCCAACCATCAGATGCTGCTCATGAAACTCTTTGAAATGTTCTTCCTTATAACCTCCAAGATTTACAAAAAATAGTTTTTCTTCGTTCTCAAATGTGTTTTTAGGTTCTACAAAGATTTCATAGCCGTCAGCAAATTTCACTTCCTGATAGGCATCAATATGAATTTTCCCCTTGGCTTCCAGCCAAAAGTCTTTCATTGCAGGAACAAGATCTTTCAGAGTTTCTGCAATTCCGAAAAACACATCGTGCTGCTCAATATTTCTCCCCTTCGGTGTGGCGCCAAGAATGATGTAAAACAACTTCATTTTCAAATTAATTTTTGCAAAAATACGTCAAAAAATAATCTTGAGTGAACGTTTGCCCGAAAACCACTCTACTTAAAAACGATGAAATTTCAGAAATATTAATTTACCCCAAAAAACCAGATCCGTACTGAATTAAATTCCTACATGATTCTGAACAAAAGAATTAAAATTTTTAAAATTAAAATAATTACAAACCTTTGCGAAAATAAATACATTATCAGAAAATCAGTTTGTCTGGGAATATAGATATGAATATACAATTCAAAAAATTCAGATAAAAGCGTTCGATTTTTATTGCTTATGAATATTTAATAATGAAGAATATTTGCATCAGTTAAAGTATGTCTGCAATATTTATTATTCAAGTTTAAGGCTTATTTGTTACATTTTACAAGAGATAAAATTCATTATAATAACTAAATTTCACTTATTACAAGCATTTAAATGTGCCTGTTTCAACCATAAAAATACTCATGAAATAATATTTCCTTAAAGTTTGCCCAAAAACGCCAATAGTTTTATATTTGTAACATGTCGGAAATCATTATTCTCTTTCTTGGCGCTATTTCAGCAGGGCTTCTGGGTTCGCTTACAGGTTTAGGAGGAGGAGTTATCATCATCCCTTTATTAACGCTTGGTTTCGGAGTTCCAATGCATTACGCAATCGGTGCTTCGCTCATCTCTGTGATCGGAACTTCTTCGGGAGCTGCCGTTGCTTTCGTAAAAGAAGGATTCACAAATATGAGAATTGGAATGTTTTTGGAGATTGCTACTACGGCCGGTGCCATTGTAGGAGCTTTGGTTTCCGGAATGCTGAATCCTAATACAATAGGAATTATTTTCGCCAGCATCTTGCTTCTTACCGTGATTTTGAATCTTAAAGGAAAACCTGATCATCAGGAACCGCGTATTAAAGGAACTTTAGAGGATAAACTAAGATTATACGGAACTTTTCCTGATAAAGGAATTCTGAAAAGCTATTCTGCAAGAAATACCGTTCCGGGATTTTTTATGATGATGTTTGCCGGAGCAATGTCCGGACTTTTAGGAATTGGTTCGGGTGCTTTAAAAGTTTTGGCAATGGATAATATGATGAGACTGCCTTTCAAAGTATCTACCACTACGAGTAACTTTATGATTGGTGTAACTGCCGTTGCAAGCTCATTAATTTATTTCCAGAGAGGTGAAATTATTCCCGTAATTGTTGCTCCGGTTTTAGTTGGCGTTGTGGTCGGAAGTTTCATAGGATCAAAAACTTTAATGGTTTCTAAAACAAAGAAACTTAAGACATTTTTCGCCATTGTTATCACGATCCTTTCAGTGTATATGATGTATAACGGAATTAGAAGCAACTTCTCATGAGAAAAAATTTCACTGACGTAGATCTGAATCGTTCCGTAGGAAACCTGCTTCGTCTGGGTGTAATTTTGTCGGTAATCACATCATTAATAGGTTTTGTAAAACTCTTCATGGAAGGCTTTGAAATGCCCAGGAAATATAAGCTTCTCGACATGGGAACTTCATCTGAAAAAGTCTGGAGTCACTTCTGGCAAACACTTTGCAAAGGTGAAGGGATGGCCATTATACAACTGGGAATTCTGATGCTGATTTTCACGCCTTTAATGAGAATTATCTTTGCCTTGATAGGATATTTAAAAGAGAAAGACTATCTCTATGTCTTGATTTCCTCAATCGTTTTAATTATCATGATTATCAGTTTCGTAACAGGATATGCGCATTGATTTCCTTTGAAATAAAATTCACTTAGATTAAGTTTACATTGAAAAATGTACTAATACTTTTTTTACTATTTTTTAACGTAATTTCACTGTTAGGTCAAAACCGATATTCCAAAAAAGAACTTGAAAAAATATTCAAAAAAAGTATTTTACAGCCTAAAAAATCTACAATATCAATTGGAGAAAATTCTTGGAAAATTTGCCAAAGTAAAGGCGGTTCTGAAATAAATATGTTCGAAAACTCATTTGAAAGCCAGTCAGATTGCTGTAAATATATTGAATGGACTTTTTACACAAAAAATAAATTTATCAGCAATCAAACTAATGTTTGTATTGAGCCAGCATTATCCACAGTTACTACTGCTAATGATTGGTATGAGATTGAATATATTGATGGTGAAAACTTAGTTTTAATTATTAAAAATAAGATTAAAAGCGAGAAATATCTTGTTAAGGGAATTAAAAAAAGAAAAGACAATTTACATGTCATCACACTTGTAAAAACCTAACGTTTCACATTTCATAAAACTCCAAAGGCAAACCATCCGGATCTTGGGTAAAGAAAAACTCTTTTCCGGTAAACTCATCAATTCGGATCGCTTCACAGTTTAAGCCTTTCTGAATTAATTCTTCACGCTTTTCATTTATATCTTCTACAGAAAAAGCCAAGTGTCTTAAACCACATGATTCAGGTCTTGATGGTCGTTTTGGAGGATCGGGAAAAGAAAATAATTCAATGACATAATGATCACCAATTCCGAGATCAAGTTTATATGATTGTCGCTCCTCGCGATATACTTCCCGTAAGATTTTTAATCCTAAAATTTCAGTATAAAACATTTTTGAGATTTCATATTCTGAACAGATAATGGCAATATGATGTATTTTCATTGGATTTATTTTTGGCAATTTTCTTTTCTTCTTGTGTCAATTAAATATTGAATTTTCCATGTATCGTTTTGTTTGACCAACTGAAAACTATTGGCTCCGCAATGCGAAAATTTTCCTTTGTAATAAAATTCATAAGGTGTGAAAACGCTTGCCAAATTTCCATCAAGATGAATCGCTTCAAATGTAATTTTTTCATTTGCATCGTTGGCCGAAAATTGAGAAATTGAATTTACAAAATCTTGTACATTTTCCGTTTTTACAGTATTGTTTTTTGTAATCGTCTGCAAAATAGCATTCTCAGCAAACACAGACTTTATCATGACTGTATCTGCGTTCTTCATTCCTGTGAAAAGCTTTTCTACAGTTTCTCGTATGACAACATATTCCGCTTTTTGACAAAAAATTTGGCTACTTACAAACAGTAAAAATGCAAATAATATCTTCATGATTGATATTTAAGCTTATAAAATTAAAAATTATGATTCAAGTCCACTTTATGAACAAATATTAAATAAAACTGATACGAAATTACCTCAAAATAACGTATTTTTATTCGTTTATTTTAAGAAATATGTGGGAAACTTACCTTGTTCTGACTGCTTTATTATTGATTTTAACCATATTACCAAAAATTCCAAGCCCGCATTGGATTTTTCGCTTTCCCGATTTTGGTAAAATTCAGATTACTTATTTTACTATCATTACTTTAATTCTGGGTTTTATCGTTGAAAAAACCGAATATTTCTGGTATTTGCAGGGCTTATTGTTGGCTATGATTATCTTTCACGGAATTGCATTAATTAAGTATACTCCACTTTATAAAGTTAAAAAGCATCCGCAAACCGAAAATTCATCACAAAAATATCATTTCATTTCAGCAAATGTATATCAGTTTAACACTGATTTCAATAAATTCATCGCTCTGATCCAAAAAAACAAACCTGAAATCTTTTTGACCATGGAAAGCAACGGCGACTGGGAAAAAGCTTTGCAGGTTTTAGAAAAAGATTATCCATACCAACATAAAGTGACACTTGAAAATACGTACGGAATGCACTTTTATTCTAAAATGAAAATTGAAGAATCTAAAACCCATTTTTTTGTTGCAGACGATATTCCGAGTATTGAAGCACACTTAAAGACTGATGACGGTTTTGAATTTGTTTTTTTTGGGGTTCATCCGCCGCCGCCAAGTCCAACCGAGGAAGAAACTTCAAAAGAAAGAGACGGCGATTTGTTGAGCGTGGCCAAGCGTGTAAAAGACATCAAAAAACCAGTAATTGTGGTTGGCGATTTCAACAATGTAGCATGGTCAAAATCCTCAATTCTGTTCAGAAAAACAAGTCATCTGATTGATCCCCGAGTGGGACATGCCTTCGTATCGACTTTTCACGCAAAATCACGTTTGCTGAGATTTCCGATTGATCTGATGTTTCACAGTGAAGATATTTTCATTAAAGATTTAAAAACACTGGAAAGCTTTGGCTCAGACCACCTTCCGGTTTATTGTGAATTTTTTATCGATCATCATAATGACGATCAGGAAGAACGAGTGGAAGAAGCTGATTCTGAAGAGATAACCGAAGCCGAAGAAATAATTGAAGAAGGAAAAAAAGAAGACGGCGAACGAGATGCAGTAGTGACAGAGGATTGATATTTTTAAGTAATATCAATTCCCCTCCTTTGGAGGGGTGGCGAAAATTCAAAGAATTTTTGACGGGGTGGTTTTATAGTTTTGGATAAAGCTTAAGCATAATCAAAAAAAGCGAACCAAAGTCCGCTTTCATTATAGGTAAGTTCTTTCTTAAAACTTCATCACATCTTTCACTACACCATTTTTCTGAGTGTGTTGCAGTAATTCGCTTTCAATGAAAGTTTTAATTTTCTCTTCCGAACCGTCATTTGGAAAAAGTAAATGAACATTGGCTCCTGCGTCCAAAGTAAAGAATAGGGGCAACTCAGTTTCTCTTCTAAAATCCCATATTTTATTGATGACTTCAAGAGTTCCGGTTTTCATCAAAATAAAAGCAGGATCACTCATCATCATCATTGCGTGAAGCGTTAAAGCCTCGTGTTCAACTAATTTAATGAAAGCATTCATGTCGCCATTCTTCAGAATTTCTTTCATCGGGACAAAATTTTCTCTCGCTTCCTGAAATCTTCTTTCCGCATAAGGATTGGTATTCATCAAACCATGCCCCACTGTTGATGAAACGCTTTTTACGCCTTCATGAATCAGTAAAACCCAATCGTTAAAATCTTTAAAAACTGAATGAATTTCATCGTCAGAATATTTAACTGCAAAAAGGTCTGAACTACCTTTAACTTCATCAGAATCTCCCCAGACAACCAACCCGTTGTAAAGACTTCTACAAGCGCTTCCACTTCCCAGTCTGGCTAAAAAAGAGGCTTTTCTTAAAGATTCTTCTTCCGCACTTTTTCCTGAAAACGTTTCATCCAATTTCATTAAACATTTTGCAATCGCTCCGAAACCAGAGGCCGAACTTGCAATTCCTGAACTGTGAGGAAATGTATTTTCTGTATTGATCACGTATTTTCCCTTTAAGATCCAGGGAAGATATTGCTCGATACTTCTGAAATATTTCTCTATTTTCTCAGCAAATTTAACTTCCTCATTACCAGAAAGAAAAGTTTGTACAGAAAATATTTCGTTTGCCAAAAATTCTATCGTAGTATTGGTTTTACAATTGTTTAAAGTATAACTGATACTCGGATTTGCCGGAATCTGATCTTTATATTTTCCCCAATATTTTATTAAGGCAATATTTGAAGGACAGCTTTCTGAAACTGTTATAGATTGTATATTAAAAGTTTCTTTTCCTAAGAAGTCTTGTGTTGTCATAGTTTTTAATTCACTAAAAGTTGATTATACTAACCACGAAATATTAATACATTTTTTCAATTAAATCGGCATATTTCTTCAGAACTACTGCTCTTTTTACTTTCAATGTCGGCGTAATTTCTCCGCTGCTTATTTCAAACTCAGAAGGCATTAAAGTAAACTTTTTTACCTTTTCAAAATCTGAAAGTTCGTGCTGTAATTCTTTAATTTTATCTTTATAAAAATCGACAATTTCTTTTTTCTGTACAATTTCTTCCCAATTGCTAAAAGCGATATTGTTTTTCTTTAAATAATCTTTTAAAAATTCAAAATTCGGAACGATCAGGGCTGAAACAAACTGCCGTCCTTCCGCAATCAAAACGATCTGCTGAATGAAATTGTTGTTCGTTAAAAGATTTTCAATTTGTTGTGGAGCAATATATTTCCCGTTCGAAGTTTTTAATAAATCTTTTATACGATCTGTGATAAAAAGGTTTCCGTTTTCGTCAATTTTTCCTGCATCGCCGGTTTTAAACCATCCATCTTTCGTGAAAACTTTTTCGGTTTCTTCAGGTTTATTATAGTAACCTCTCATAATTCCATTTCCTTTTGCCAGAATTTCGTCATTTTCTCCTATGCGAAGCTCTACTCCAGGCAAAGGTTTCCCGCAACTTCCATGCTCAAAATGAGTAAAAGGAAAGGCAGTTAAGGTCGCTGTAGTTTCCGTCAAACCATAACCGACGGTGATATGAAGTCCCATTGCCTCAAACAATTGTGTCACCTCGGGCGAAACAGATGCTCCACCACAAGGCATAAACCAAAGTCTTCCGCCCATTTTCTGTTTCACTTTACTGAAAACTAAAGCATTTGCAACAGAATGTTTTATCATCAATCCGAAAGGAACTGATCGTTCAATCCTTCTCAATTCGGCGGTTTGTTTTCCTATTTCTAAAGCCCAATCAAAGATTTTTTTCTTGAATGATGAACCTTCTTTTGCTTTTTCTAAAACTCCTGCATACACTTTTTGGAAAAACCTCGGAACAGCGCACATCATCGTTGGTTTCACCTCTTCCAAAGTGGCCGCAATATCTTTTGGATCTTCAAGAAAATAAACTCTTGCGCCACCATAAAGGCAAAGCAAACTCCAGCATCTTTCGAAGACGTGCGTCAGAGGTAAAAAAGCTAAAGAAAGTTCGTTCTCGAAATTTTTAAACTTAAAATATTCAAAATGAGCATCAAAAGATTTAATGAAATTTCCATGGGTAAGCATCACACCTTTTGGCGTCCCGGTTGTTCCGGAAGTATAAATAATTGTTGCTAGATCGTCAAATTCTTTTTTAATAATCTCAAATTTCGAGGAAGTTTTAGCTATAAAATCTTCTAAATAAAAAGTGTTTTCTTTTTTTACCCAAACTGCTTTTTTAGAAACAATTATAGTTTGAAGACTGTTTTCTTTCTGCACAATTTCAAAACAGGCATCATATTGCGCCTGATTTCCGACTAAAATAATTTTCGCCTGAGAATCGTTGATGATGTATTCTGCCTGTTCAGCATTATTGGTAGAATATATGGGAACTGTAATCGCTCCAATTGACATTGCTGCCAAATCAAAAATCATCCATTCGGCAGAATTGTCTGCATAGATGGCGACTTTGTCATTTTCTTCGACACCATTATTTTTTAGTGCGTTTGCAGTTTTATAAATAATTTCGCTGAATTTTTTCCAACTCAATTCTTTCCAGCCTTCTTTCTTCTTGAAACCGACTGCTGATTTGAAAGAATGCTTTTCTGCATTTTTACTGATAATTGCCTCTGCCAGATTCATTATAATTGTTTCAGCTTTTTGTCGTTAATATAATTATTGAGATGGAAATCAACGCTTTCCTCAACGGGAATAAATTGATAATCTAAAGTATTTTTCACTTTTTTATTTGAGATAACGCTTGACGATGTCACCGCTTCGATATTGGTTCTGGTTGCCATTTTCAATTGTGGAATCAACCATCCAAGAAAAAAATTAAGCAATCTTCCGAAATTTAATATCGATTGAGAGAGAATTTTTGCATCATTTAAACCTAATTTTCTTCTGATCTGATTGCCGATTTCAGAATATTTTTTACTTTCAGAAATTAGAATAAATCGTTCTCCGAATTTATTTTTCTCCATTAAATCGATAGAAATTTTCGCAACATCGCGCACATCAACATAATTTGATGCTCCGGAAAATGTAAAACTGTTTTTTTCAAAAGTCGAAAATAATTCTCCACTGCTCTGTTGCCAATTTCCAGTTCCGATGATCATTCCGGGATTGATAATAATGGTATTTAAACCTTCTGCAGATGCCCTCCAAACTTCCATCTCAGAGAGATGTTTTGAAATTGCATAATCCGAATGTTCAATTTTTGGATTAAAATCAGATTCTTCATCCAGTTCACCTTTTTCATTAAAACCATCTAAAACAGCAATCGAGCTTACATGAAGAAACTTTTGAACGCTCGAATTTTCACAAGCAAACAAGAGATTTTCTGTGCCATTAATATTGGTGTGATACATCTCTTTTTCATCTTTGGGATGAAAACTTACTTTTGCAGCACAATGATAAACTTCAGTTACGCCAGTTAAAGCACTTTGTAAAGAATGAATATCGTCAAAATCGACATTTACCCACTCAATTTTGTTAAATAAATCATCCGGATTTTCTGTGTAAAACTGGTAAGAATGTTTTACTTCATCAATATTGCTCGCAGGTCTTTTCGCAGCACGAACCGTTTTACCTTTTTTCAAAAGTTCCAAAACAATGATTCTGCCTAAAATTCCTGTTGCTCCTGTTACAAAAACCATTAATTTATTTCCTGCTTGATTAGTGAATTACAAATTCCTGCAAATTTGCAAATTTTATGTGGTTATTTTTTATTTAAAACGCAAAGTTCGCTAAGATTTTTTTAACTACTAACTGTTTTTAAGCTCGCAAAGGCGTTCCACTCAGCTAAGATCTCAAAGATTTTGATCCTATTTATTAAATTTAATTTAAATCTAAAAAATTTCTTACCACTTCGCTGAATTCCACTGGATTATCTGCCTGAACCCAATGTGCAGCATTTTTGACGGTTATAATCTGAGCTTTGGGAAATTGCTGTTTGA
The DNA here is from genome assembly GCF_027945075.1 of Chryseobacterium sp. CY350. Classification (NCBI taxonomy): domain Bacteria; kingdom Pseudomonadati; phylum Bacteroidota; class Flavobacteriia; order Flavobacteriales; family Weeksellaceae; genus Chryseobacterium; species Chryseobacterium wangxinyae. Next base: position 3,721,455 of record NZ_CP116034.1, on the reverse strand, counting down.
TCGCAAATGCATCTTGTGGTAAAATATAATTTGATTTTTCTCCTGCAATAAATAAAGTTTCGCCTTCAAAAACTCCGAATTTAATCGCGTTAGAAACATATTGATTGTATTTTTCAGAAAGTGTTTTCAAATTAAATCTCCAATTGAGTTTTTTAGCATCACCAATTTCTTCCCAATACAAATTTTTAGCTAAAAACTGAATGGTCGATTTTTCAGGAATATATTGACTGAGAATTGATTCAACTTCATTTCGTGATTTTACGGTCTCAAAATCAACCGTTTCAAGAGCTTTTATAATTCCCTGATGATGTGGAGGATATGCTTTTGGACCAATATCCACAACGATCAGTTTTTCGACTTTTTCGGGAAAACTCAATGCAAACTGCATCACGGCTTTTCCGCCTAAAGAATGTCCCAAAACGTGCGCTTTATCGATCCCGTAATGAGTCATGTAATTAGCAATATCATTCGCCAGATCGTCATGTGACATATTTTCCGAGTGAAAACTTCTTCCATGATTTCTTAAATCAATTAAATGAACCGGCAAAAACTCGCCCAGTTCTTTCCCGAAACTTCCCCAATTATCTAGCATACCAAATAAACCATGAAATACTAAAAGTGGTGTTGACGATAAATTTTCGCCGAATATTTTTGAATGTAAAATTTCCATTAATAAATGAATTTAATTATATATCCGTAATTTTTGATAATTCCTGACTTAACGCAAAGCCAAACAAAGGATTAAAGATTTCGAACGTTTTTAAGTTATACAAAGGCGTTAACTTAAAGAGGAAATACAAAGTATTTTCAATGATAATAAATTACGGACAATCGTATAAATCTTATACCCATTTTTTTTAAAATTTGAATATGATATTATTGTGTTGAAAATTGAGCCTTACTTTGAATAATATCATAAATCTTTTTTGTATTTTCAGATACTTCATTCCAGTTTCCAACTGATTGATATTCGCAGACTAAACTCATGTTTATTTTACTGAATTTTAATTTTACGTTTCCAACATAATCCGTAACGAATTTGTTAGTAAATTTCGGCGTTGTAACAGATGAGTAAATAAATTTAGCCAAACTATCCTTTTCGGTTTCACTAAAATAAATTTTTCTATTTTCTACTTTCTTATTGTCATATTTTGGTGGAATATCATAAATTCCATCATCATAAGTGACATTCTCATAATCGGCAGAATCAGCAGAATTAAAAATCGTAAGAGTTTGATAACGTGTTTTGATTTCAAGCGTTTTCCAAATTTGAAATTCTTTAATTTTCGAATTCTCAATTCGTGGTGCTATTTTCTCACTTTTTTCACATGAGAAAAGTATTAAGAACGAAAAAAGCATTAAAATCGTATGTTTCATTACGTAAACAATTTGTTTATAATAAGTTATGATTACCAAACTGCCAATCTCTTCAAATATGCCTGAACTGTGTTTTCCATTCCCATATATAAAGCTTCAGAAATTAAAGCATGACCAATGGAAACTTCCAAAAGATTTGGAATATTATCCGCAAAATATTTTAAATTTTCTAAGCTTAAATCGTGACCTGCATTGATTCCCAAACCAAATTCGTTGGCAATAACAGCCGTATCGTAGTATGGTTTAATTGCCTGTTCCTTATTAATAGGATAATTTTTTGCAAAAGACTCTGTGTATAATTCTATTCGATCTGCACCTGTTTTGAAAGCATATTCTACCAATTCGGGAGTCGGATCTAGAAAGACAGAAGTTCTGATTCCTGCATTTTTAAATTCAGCAATGATTTCCTTTAAAAAATCGAAGTGTTTTTTGGTGTCCCAACCTGCATTTGAAGTGATTGCGTCATCAGCATCCGGAACCAAAGTTACCTGTTCGGGTTTCACTTCCAAAACCATATCGATAAAATCTCTGTGTGGATTTCCTTCAATATTAAATTCTGTCGTCACCAGAGGCTTCAGGTCATAAACGTCTTTTCTGGTAATGTGTCTTTCATCAGGTCTCGGATGTATGGTGATTCCGTGCGCTCCGAATTCCTGAATTTTGATTGCAGCTTCTGTTACACTGGGTGTTTCCCCGCCTCTTGCGTTTCTGATGGTTGCAATTTTATTGATATTTACGCTTAGTTTTGTCATTATTTTGTTGGATGATAAATTTTGGAAGCCCGATGATTGTAACTTCTCAAATTTATCACTTTTTAAAATTTAATTTTATTAAAATTCACATTTACTGTTACGATTGAAAATAATCATCATTTCGGCAAACTGATTTGCATGATTTGAAGATCAAACTCTTTTGAAGCGACCAACAGGTGATCGAAAATATCTGCCTGAATCTGCTCAAATTTTTCCCATTTCGAATCGTTTGCAAAACAATAAACCTCCATAGGAAGACCTTGCGTTGTAATCTCCAGCTGGCGAACCATGATCGGACTTTCTTTGTCGATTTCAGGATCATTTTCAAGATATTTTTGTGTGTAGTATCTGAAAACACCAACGTTGGTGAGCTGTCTTCCGTTGATTGTCTTGTCTTTGTGCTGTATATTTTCTTTTTCTAAAGTAATTTCTGAAGTTTTTTCGTTCAGATAATCTGAGATGAGATTAATCTCTCTCAAGCGTTCTATATCTTCGTTATTTAAAAATTTAAATGAATTGATATTAAAGAAAATTGATTTTTTAATTCTTCTTGTATTAGATTCCGACATCACCTGAAGATTTTTGATCTCTGTAGTCAACAAATCGTAAGTGGGAATTGATGAAATTGTTTTATCAAAATTGGTAATTTTGGTAGTCAGCAAATTTATTTCCAGAATATTTCCTTCAATATTATATTTTGGAATTCCGATCCAGTCGCCAACTTTCAGACTTCGCGAAGTTGCTACGTGAAGACCTGTAACAAATCCCAAAATCGTATCTCTGAAAACCAATACCAAAACCGCTGTAATGGCTCCTAAACTTCCCAGAATTGTTCCGCCTTTTATACCAAAGACAGTACAAATCCCAATCACAGTCAGAATGAAAATTCCGAAAATTTTAACCGATTCGGAAATTGCATTGAGAGCCATTATTTTATAAAAATCCTGTTTGATGACAAAGTAATTTCTGAAAGTATTCAGTACCCTGAATAGCATTCCTGCTATTACAAAAATTATTGCAAGATTCACAATTACTTCAAGAAATGTAAAGCTTTTCGGATGTCTGTAAAATATGGAAAAAAGTGCTGATCCCGCAAAAGATAAAGCAGATAAATGAGCTATAGAATTGGTAATTCTTGATTGGTAAATTGATTTGAAAACAGGATACTTTTCTTTATCAAAAAATCTCCTGAATACCAAATTCACTACTAACTTTAAAATAAAATCTATTGTATAAATAAGCCCCGCCAGAAAAATAAATTTCAATAAAATCTGAACGGTCAGAACAAGATCGCTGTAAACATTATCTTTTACAAAATAATGGATCTGATCACTTATGTTCTGCAAAAAGTCTTTTGTATCTTTTAACTCGTCTTTCATTATAGCAAATTTAATAAAATTAGAATCAGCAAAACCTTTACCATAACAATTTTCAATAACATTTTGTTTAAATTATTACAAAATTGATAAATTTTATTAAAAATAAAAGTAAAATTAATAATAAATTCATTAATTTAGTAGTCTTAACCATAAAACTACGATCATGAGAAAATTCAATCTTTTTTTCATTTTCATCATTCTGCTATCTTTAGGAGGCTGTCGCTCTGAGTCAGAAACTCCTGTAGAAATCACGGAAAGTGTAATGAAAACCGGAAAATTATCAGGAAAAGTTATGTCGCAAAACGGAAGTAAACCGATAGGTGGAGCCTCAGTTTTTACATTTGACGAAAAGTATAAAATCTATCATACATTGTCAGATTCCGAAGGTAATTTTGTTTTGGAAGCTCCCGTTGGCGCAAAAACAGTGTACATACAGACCGGAAACGGAAGCAATTTCCGTACAGAAATTTCGGCTGTGGTAAAAGATAATGAAACTGTAAATTTAACGGCAAATCAGACAAAACTAAATCAGGTTGCAAAAATTGCTTACGTAAAAGGATCGTATGATAAAATTGAAGACATCATAGCAAACCTTGGATATACTGCAACCGAAATTACGAATGTTGATCTGGCAAACATCAATACACTCGCTCAGTACGATATTGTATTTCTAAACTGCGGTTCCCGAAATTACGCAGCAAACCAATCGCTTTATCCTTTAATTGATACCAATTTGGCAATTTTCGTTGCTAATGGTGGAAGTATTTATGCTTCAGATTGGGATGTTTCATATCTTGTTGGCGGAACCGACAATACCAACAATTGTTCTCTTTCAGGAGGATTTGTTCCTGACTCAAAATTATGTTCAAAAAATATTGGCTCAACAGGTCTTCTTGCAGCAAGTGTAAATAATGCCGGTTTGACTGCTGCGCTTGGATTTAATACATTAAATATTAATTATGACTTGGGAGCGTGGCAAAAAATTATCACTTATGATCCTGCGTATTGGGAAGTTTTAGTGAAAGATGCCATGACCAATGAAGCATTAATGTTGAGAACCAATCTGTTTACAGCGACAGGAATTCCTAATACACCGATCGGGAACGCTCCCAACACAACTTTCACAACTGTTTGTATTACACTTCCGGGGAATATTCAGATCAGCATTTCAGTTCCTACAGTTGCGGTTCCTTATTTAGTAGCACTCGGAGCAACCGTTGGTCCATGTTCAGGTGCGTCAGGAAGTGGTTATATTTACTACACTACTTTTCATAATCACGCCACAGGAAACATCGGTAATGCCGGAGTTATTTTACAGTATGTGATTGTTAATCTTTAGCAAATCGGCTTGAAAATTGATACTTACCAAAAGTGACTTTTCGGAGTCACTTTTTTATTAAAACTAAATTATGGATCATACAATTATCTCGATTATCGCAGTTATTTTACTCGTTTTAGGAGTGCTCGGAACTTTTTTACCAGTTTTGCCCGGACTCGTTTTAAGTCTTGGGGGACTTTTAATCTACAAATACGGAACAGATTCTGATATGTCTGTAATTTACATCTGGGCATTTGTTTTTCTTACGCTGGCTTCAGTAGTTTTAAATTATGTAATACCTGCAAAAACCAATCGGAAGTACGGAGGAACGCGATGGGGAAGCATAGGATCAATTATCGGAACTATTGTTGGGATTTTCCTTCCCATTCCGCTGGGATTTTTAGTAGGAATGTTTGCAGGAGTTTTTATTGGTGAACTTCTTCATGACAGCAAAGACATGAAAAAGGCCTTGCAGTCGACGAAAGGAGCTTTTATAGGATTTATTTACGGTACAGGTTTTAGCCTTGTAGTAGGATTGGCAATGTTATTTGTTGTAGTTTTGGATATCGTTAATGTAATTTAAAAAAATATGTTTTATAAAATTATCATATCAGGCTTTGCTTTCATGTTTTTAATGAACTGCAATTCCCAGAAAGAAACAAAAAATTCTGACAAAGTGATTTCAAAAAGCAATAAAAATGTGGAAGGAAAAATTATTTATTTTGCTGAAGGAGAAAATAAATTTCTCCCGGAATATCAGATGAATGTTACTTTCAAAAATATTTCTGAAGACAGCCGTTGTCCTGAAGGTGTCACCTGTGTTTGGGAAGGTGCAGCCGTTGCCAATATAGAATTTATGGGTACAACTACAAGACCTATTACAATTCCGTTAGCGACCACAGAAAATGCAGGAAGAAATTATCAGAAATCAACTTTTTTTAACGGATACACGATTTCTTTAATTGAAGTAAATCCCGCTCCAGCTTCTGGAGAAGGAGCAAAAGCTCTTGCCGGAAAATATAGAATAGGAATGGTGATAACGAAAGGCGGAAAAGATTCTACCACGAAATAGGCTTTTTACCTTTTGAAACCAAATATTCATTAATCTTTGAGAAAGGTTTGCTTCCGAAAAACCCTCGGTAAACAGAAAATGGTGAAGGATGCTTCGATTTTAAAATAAAATGTTTAGCCGGATCTATGAGTTCGGCTTTTTTTTGTGCAAAAGCGCCCCATAACACGAAAACTACATTTTCTCTTTTATCTGAAATTTCTTTAATAATATAATTGGTAAACGTTTCCCAGCCCAGATCTTTGTGAGAATTTGGAGTGTGAGCACGAACAGTCAAAGTTGCGTTCAGCAGTAAAACTCCCTGTTTTCCCCAATCGTCTAATTCTTTTGAAGTTCTTTCAACTCCCAAATCATCTTTTAGCTCAATGAAAATATTTTTAAGAGACGGCGGAGCAGTTACCTGTTCGGAAACCGAAAAACACAAACCATTTGCCTGAAAATCATTATGATAAGGATCTTGACCAATAATCACAACCTCAATATCATCAAAAGGTGTAATTTCTAACGCTCTGAAAATCTGGTTTTTTGGTGGAAAAACTTTTGTGGTTGCGTATTCCTGCTTGACTTTTTCCCAGAGATTGGTGAAGTAAGGTGTGCTTTTTATTGGGGCTAAGATTTCGGTCCAGGTCATATTTTTTTGATGATTTGATAATATTAATTTATAGATTTTAGTTCCAGATAGTTGTCTTTTCCAAATGTGATATAAAATAATGCCAAAAACGGATTTCTGCCACTTAGATTAAATCGGTAAGTTTCATCTGATTTTACATTTAAATCAACAAAATTGGATCGACACCAGTCAATTTTAGCTCTAATTTTATGCTTCCCTTCTTCTATTTCAAACTCTTTGGATTCGCCATCTAAAAGTTCACCAATCTTTATATCATCCAAATAAATTCCTATGGATCGTAAGTTATTTGAGTATTCCGATGAGCGATTAATAATGATCTTTGCCATTTTCAAACAATAATTTTGTTTTTTTAAATCAAATATTTCTTTTCAAACTAAAAACCAAATTTTCAGGAAAACCATCATCAGTCCTTCCATCCTGCAAAACAAAATCGTTTTTCAGTAGAAGTCCTTTTGAGTTTTCATTGAACTTATTGGTGAAAGCTAAAATTTCCAGCAAATTTAATTCATTAAAACCAAAATTGAAAACGGCAGTCAAAGCTTCTGACATGATTCCTTTTCTGTGATGATCGGGCAATAGTTCGTAACCAACTTCCGCTTCGCTTCTGTTTTCAGAAAATTTCCAGAGACAGATCGTTCCGATAAGGTTTTGTTGGTTTTTATAAGAGATTCCCCAATTCAAAGATTCATTATTCTTATTTCTTTTTTTGATCGTTAAAATAAAATCCAGTGCATCATAATTATTTTTTGGTGGAATTCTTTTCACAAATTGATTGACAACTTCATTGCTTCGGATTTTTAAAATATCTTCAACGTGACTTTCATCAATTTCCTTTAAAATCAAACGATCAGTTTCTATTCTCATATTTCAAATGTAATAAAAAACATATCTTAAATTAAATTAATTTTTAAAATAAACCATTAAGGTGAGTTAAGAAGTTAAGATTAATTAAGTAAAATCTATAGATTTTTTTTAAGCCAAACGTTATATTCGAATCTTTACTTCATATTCTTAACTCCTTAATAAAATCTTAATGGTTTAAAATAAATTAACTCATTTTCAAATTAATTATCTTTGCACTGTGTATATAAATAAAGAAGATTTAAACGAATTAGAGTTTCCGCAATTGCTCGCGGAAATTGCTCCTTTTGCATATTCTCCGAAAACGAAAGAAAAAATCCTTGAGCTTCGTCCGATGAAAATTGATGAGGCTGAACTTTCACTGAAAAAAACTTCAGAATATCTGTCGAGTTTTGAAAGTTCAAATGCGATCCCGTTTGATGAATATGAAGATATTGAGAGCGAACTGAAACTGATGCTCATCGAGAATTACCGTCTTGAAAACGTCGCTTTCATCAAAATAAAAACGCTTACCGAACAAATAGGAAAGCTTCAGAAGTTTTTCCCGACCATGCCCGATACTTTTCCAAATCTGATGAATGATGCTTCTGCTTTGGAATATAAAAAAGAAATCATCGATAAAGTTGATAAAGTATTCAACCGTTTTGGAGAAGTAAAAAGTGAAGCTTCCCCGATTCTGAAAACATTGAGAGCTGAAATTCAGGTGTCAAAAAAAGCGATTCAGGAAAATTTCAACAGAGTTTTATTCAATTACAGTCAGAGTGATTTTCTGGATGACATTCGTGAAAGTATTATAGAAGATCAAAGAGTTTTAGCGGTAAAATCTGCGTATAAAAAACGAGTTCCGGGAAGAGTGTTAGGACTTTCAAAAACAGGTTCGATTACTTTTATTCAGCCGGACAGCGTTGTGAAGCATTACTTTAAACTTCGTGAAGATCAGGAAGAAGAGAAGAAAGAAATCGATAAAATTCTGAGACAGCTTACGGCAGAACTGGCGGTTTTCCAGCCACAGCTTTGGAGATATCAGATTTATATTTTTGATTTAGATTTAACAAGAGCTAAAGCGAAATTCGGGGAATTGGTGAATGGTATCTTGCCTAAAATCAACCGTCACAAAACTTTAAAGCTAAGAGAAGCCTTTCATCCATTACTTTGGTTGAGAAATAAAGCAGAAAATAAAACGATTTTCCCGCAGACATTAAGTTTAACAGAACACAACAGAATTATCTGTATTTCCGGACCGAATGCAGGTGGAAAATCGATCACTTTAAAAACTGTCGGATTGCTTCAATTGATGATTCAGAGCGGAATTCTAATTCCTGCACATCCAAAATCCGAAATGTTTTTCTTTGATAAAATCATGACCGATATTGGTGATAATCAGTCTATTGAAAACCATCTTTCGACCTATTCATCAAGATTAAAGAAAATGGGTGGAATCATTCGTGAATCTAATCCTGATACGCTTTTATTGATCGATGAATTTGGAACGGGTTCAGATCCGGAATTGGGCGGAGCTTTAGCCGAAAGTTTCCTTGAGTTTTTCTATGATAAAAAGAGTTTTGCGATCATTACAACGCATTACACCAATATCAAACTGGTTGTAGAACAACTTCCGAACGCGATTAATGCTGCAATGCTTTTTGATGAAGAAACTTTGGAACCGATGTATAAATTAGAAGTCGGGCAAGCCGGAAGTTCATTCACGTTTGAAGTTGCTGAGAAAAATAAAATCCCACGATTTATCATTCATTCTGCGAAGAAAAAAGTGGAGCATGATATTGTTAATTTAGATAAAACCATCGTCAAACTTCAGCAGGAAAAATACGAAGTTGAAAAACTGAAAACCGATCTTGCCGAAAGAAAAGGCTCCGTGGAAGACAAAAGAGACAATCTTCAGAAACTTAACGAACAGCTTCAGCAAAAGCTTTTCAACTTTCAGAAACTGTATGAAGAAGAGCACAGAAAACTTCAGTTCGGGACAAAGATTGAAGGTTTTATCGACAGTTATGTAAAAGGAAAATCCAGAAAAGATGTTGTGAAAGATTTTGTAAAGATTCTTGAGCAGGAAAAATTCAGGAAAATCGGAGCCGATAAAGATGAAAGTAAGCGAATGCAGATTGTTAAGAGAAAAATCACTCAGCAGCTTAAAAAAGAAGATGTTATTGAAAAAATCTCCGAAACCAACGAAAAAATAGAGGAAAAACGTAAAACCGATCGCGCGGTGTGGATGAAAATCGGGCAGCGTGTAAGAATTACCGGAAGCACAAGCGTAGGAACAATTGAAACAATTTCTAAAAATAAGGTGACCGTCAATTACGGGAGTTTCAAAACGGTGATTAGTGCCGATGAATTGGAAAGAATTTAAATAAAAAGAGAGTGTTTATAAGCACTCTCTTCTTGTTTTATTTTTTAATAAATTTCAATCGATTTGTTTTTTCTTTATTATTGATATTAATAAAATAAATTCCTTTCAAAAGCTGATGAACATTTACTTTTCCATCCGAAATTTTGCCTGAACTCACTTTTTGTCCGGCTGCATTGTAAATTTCAAAGTCTGTTTCTGAAGATATTCCTGAGATATTTATAATATCCGAAACAGGATTTGGGCAGATATTGATTTCTTTGTTTTTTTCAATCTCATTAACAGCAAGATTTGGAGTTGTAGATAAATAAACGCCATAATCTTCTACCTCACCATACCCAAAATTCCCGCATCCGTTTGATACATAAGTATTTGAGAAGATAACCCTCATTGTCACTGCACAATTGATGACACTACCGATTGCTGCAGAAGTTGGAACATTAAAAGAACTGGCGATCGTATTGTTGGTATTGGATGTAGCACTCACAGTCAGTTCAGCACTTTCGAAAATTCCGTTTGCATTGTAATCTATCCAAACATTTACATACGCAGCAGACGGATTGACCGGTCCGCTTTTTGTCATGGAAAACACATTATTTGTAGAACCATAGACCAAATTTACTTTTCTGGTAGGATCAGAACGATAGTCTGTGTAATTTGATGTTCCGGAATTGCTTACCATCGGCAAAACCCCGAACAGAGGCGGTGGTGTAACGGTCACATTTGAAATATGCATTAAACCCGAATCTGTAGACGAAGATACGCAATTATCAACCGACAATGTCGTAAACACCACAATTACAGAAACATCCGATGGATTGCTCAAATCTCTTATTCTCACATCATATTTTGTACAAGATTGTAAAGAGTTTATTGTGAGTATCGGAACATTGGTTTGAGCAGAATTCCAGGCAGCTCCTACACCGGAAGGTCTGTACTCAAACAGATAATTTGAGCTTGGTATAGAACTGCAAGTTATTGTAGCAGAAGTTGCAGTAATATTAGAAACTACAACAATTGCAGGAACAGTGAAAGGTGTTTCTAATAAGTTCTTATCTAAATGTTTACTTTGGTAAATTGAAATTCCTGATAAGACAAGTAATAAAAAAAGTAGTTTTTTTGCCATATTTTCTGATTTTTAGTTATCTGTCTAAATTAATGTAAATTATCAAATTATTCACTAAATTTGGTATAAATAATCCAATACAAATGGTAAATAATACTCTTATTTTTAAAAATGCTAACCGATCTTAAAATTTTATGGATCTTTTACAGAAAACTGCTGATTCCCGCAGTTTTATTTTCTTTGTTGATGACATTCATGGCTGGAATGAGTTTTGAAATTTTCGGTTTGTGTTTTATATTGCTTTTACCTTTAATGCATTATTTTATTTACGAATTGAGATTTAAAAATGAATATTTTTTCTACGCCAATTTTGGGTTTTCAAGGGTGTTTTTATGGATTTTCACCTTGTCTATTGGTTTAATGATAAAATTTATCACTCTATTTTTATGAGTACACTTCATGTAGACAGCGTTACAAAATCTTTTGGTGAAAAGAAAGTTTTGGAGGATATTTATTTAGGTTGCAAAACAGGAGAAATCATAGGAATTCTTGGTAGAAACGGTTCCGGGAAATCGACGCTATTCCAAATTATTTTTGGAACCATGAAAGGTGACGGTCAATATGTGAAAGTGAATGACGTTATCGTTAGGAGTCAATTTGACCGTAAAAACAGGATTTCTTATTTACCACAGTCCTCTTTTCTTCCTCAAAATATTCGAATTAAAAAACTCATAAGCTTATTTTGTGATAAGGCAGATTCTGCAAAACTTTTTCAGTCAGAATTACTTCAGCCTTTTATAAATGAAATTCCAAGAAACATTTCCAGTGGCGAATTAAGAATTTTAGAAGTTTTACTGATCATTTTTTCAAAAGCCGAATTTATTTTATTGGATGAACCATTTCACAGCCTTTCGCCAAAAATAGTTTCCAGCATAAAGAATATGATTAAAAAACAATCAGAAAATAAAGGTTTTATCATCTCTGATCATCAATATCAGGACGTTTTGGATATTTCAGATCGTATTTATCTGCTTTCCGATGCTTATTTAAAACCAATAAAAGATTTAACAGAATTGCAAAGGTTTAATTATCTTCCGAAAAATATTTAATTTATATCTTTGAGGTATAAATATTCTTTCCAAATGACTTTCATCAACAAAGCGATTTATTTATCGGTATTCAGTATTTTTTCTTTTTCGCTGCTTTTTGCACAGAATAAAGTGCCTTTCGGAGTTGTAAAAGCAACCGAAGGTTATGCAATGGTGCGTGTTCACAAAGAAGACTACCGAAAAATCGTTGACAAAATCCGAATGAAAAAAGGTGATGTCTTTGTTTATGTAAAGCCTGCTCCGGGAGAAACCGACTGGATCTGGATCAAATATCCGGAAAAAGAAGAAACCGAAAAACCTTTTGTAAGATACGACAGCCTGATGAAAGAAGGAATGGTGAATAAAGACCGTATCGCTTTTATTGATCAGCTTCCACAATTTACACCGTCAAAATCTAAAAACGGAAAATCTATCATTTTCACCGATAACAACAACCCAAAAATTCCGACAGCGCAGAGAAGTAAAGTCGTTATTGATATTTACCCTTCAAATGCCGGGTTCCGCAAGCAGGTAAAAGATACTGATGGAAATATCACCTCGATCGACAAAGTAAAACCATGGGGAATTGATAAGGAATTGCCTGTAGGAATGACCGAGATCAAATCGATCAGAGTACAACAACCAGGAAGAGGTTCTGTTTTTGTGAGAGAAGCCATTAAGAATATGTTTCAACCTACGATGGATTTCGAAAACATCGGAGTGACTTCTATCGACGACGATCATATTTTTCTTTATATGATCAACGGTTCGGGAGCGAACAGATACACGACGCTCTGGACTATCAAGGAAGGAAAAGTAATCAGTCAGATTATTTTTAAAAATCCTGAATAATTCATCTATTTATCATTATTTTTGCCCACGGAAAAGTTAAAATTTAGCTTTCCCGAAAATTGGTTCTGCTTAACCGCAGATGAAAAGGGAATCGTGTGAAAATCACGAGCTGTCGCGCAACTGTAAAGTAACTGAGTCTTTATTAAAAACCACTGTGCAAGGTGTATGGGAAGGAAATAAAGATGTTACAAGTCAGGAGACCTGCCATTTTTCTTTAGACAAAAACTTTCGCGATCTGAAGTTTGTTGATCTTATGGTATTCAGGAATTTCATGTTCCTGCTGTTTCTGTTTGTTTCAATCTTTTCATTTTCGCATTAATTTAAAAATGAAATATGACTACAGAAGAAAGAATTACAAACTCCGAAACGCGAATTTTTAAAGCGGTTTTCCCCAATACAACCAATCATTATGACACACTTTTCGGCGGCACAGCGATGCAGTTGATGGATGAAGTTGCTTTTATCACCGCAACACGTTTTGCAAGGAAACGAGTGGTAACCGTAAGCAGCGATAAAATCGATTTTAAAAAACCAATTCCGGCAGGAACGATTGTAGAACTGATCGGGAAAGTTTCTCATGTAGGAAAAACAAGTATGAAGGTGAATGTAGAAATCTACACCGAGCAAATGTATTCTTACGAAAGGGAAAAAGCAATAGTGGGTGATTTTACTTTTGTAGCGATTGACGAATCTAAGAAACCAATTCAAATACTATAAATTCAGGTAGGTTTCGGCGGGCTTTGCCCGCCGAAACCTTTTTTCCACCTTAACGAAAATTTCAGATTTAATCTAAAATTTCAAGCCGAATATCTATCGGGATCGTCGTTATAATCAAAATATTATGTTCTTCGTCACGTACCGTTACATCAGCATCCGAAAAACTGCCGTCATGATTTTTTTTTAAGACCTTAAGATCTTTTACACTCAAAAACTTTTTCGGTATCGAAAGCGTGTAGTTATTTTCACTTTGATGATATTGTAGATCTTCTCTGCTGTAATCTTTTGTCTGCATACCTTTTTTAGGAAATACAACAATCAGCACACCAAAGTTTTCAGAAGTATTTTAAAATTTTAAAAAAATTATTTCAAAACCTTCTCCGTTTCAAGATTTTTAATCATTAAAAATTGGAAAGCCTCTCCCATCTCGTCAGAAGCTCTGCTTATCGCATTTTCGAGCATGTTTCTTACCTGTATTTCGGTTACCGCAGCTTCCGTCCAGCTTTTTCCTGATGTATGAGAATTGAGAATGAAAGGCATTATTCTATCAATTGCACAGGCAAATATTGCATCAGGAGTTTGCTCTTCTTCAAATTCTAACCAGAGATTGAAAAATTCTGAACGAATTGGCTCATCTATAATTCCAAATATATTCTGAGCTGATATTTTTTCTCTTTCGAACTTGCCCACCATTGCTGCTTCATCAAAAATAAAGGTATCACCTGCTTCAATTTCAACCAAATCATGAATTGAAAGCATTCTGATTACTCGCAACAAATCGATGTCTGCTCTGTTTTTTGCGTAAGGAAAGAGAATCTGCGCCAATATAATGATCTGCCAAGAATGTTCGGCAGTATTTTCTCTTCGGGAATCGTCGGCGTTATAATTTCTTCTCTGGACATTTTTTAAAGCATCGATTGCGATAATAAAATCAATTTCCTTTTTAATTTTCATCTTCAAAAATAAGAAAAAGTAAGGAATCTAACTGCTTTGTAAGAAAATGAATTGATAGTGATAAATAGAAATAAAAATATTTATCACTGATATTCAATACTTTAATGTAAATTTAAAAATAATTTCACTACTTTGTATTGCATATTACCATTTTAATTACATATCTTTGTAATGTAGAATCGGAGAAGGTTTAACTAGCTAGAAACGAAATCTGATTTTATATAACTAATTAACAAACTTAATAAAGATGAATACTGAAAATACCAAAGCGCAAATGCGAAAAGGGATTCTGGAATTCTGTATTTTAAGCCTCATCAATAATCGCGAAATGTATGTTTCTGATTTAATTGATGAACTGAAAAAAGGAAAACTGGATGTAGTGGAAGGAACCCTCTATCCTCTTTTAACCCGATTGAAAAACGGAGAATTTCTCTCTTACAGATGGGAAGAATCTACCGGAGGGCCGCCAAGAAAATACTATCAGATAACAGAAAAAGGCAAAACTTTTCTAGCTGAACTGCAAAATACCTGGAAAGAACTGACAAATTCTGTAAACCAAATCACTCAAAATATTTAAAAACAAAAGCTATGAACAAGACACTCTCAATAGGACTCGCAGGTTTTTCTTTTACTATAGAAGAACACGCATATATAAAGCTCAGCGATTATCTTAACGCTCTTAGAAGCTCACTAGAGGCTTCTGAAGCAGACGAGGTAATGCACGATATAGAAATAAGAATGGTTGAAATCTTCAGAGATACTTTAGGAAAACGAGAAGTAATCAACGATACAGACGTAGAAAGAGTAATTGCTCAAATCGGTTCTCCTGAAAAGATCGAAGAGCAGGAAGAAGCTTATTATTCTGAAAAAAATACAAAAAGAGAAAGCTCAGGAACAACGTACACAGACAAAAGACAATTGTTCCGTGATCCTGAAAGACAAAAAATTGCCGGTGTTTGTGCAGGTTTGGCTCATTACGTTGGGATGGATATCACGGCAATGAGAGCAATCTGGTTAGGGATTTTCGTTCTGGGGATTTTTACGGCAGCAATTTCTTCGTCTTTGATCGGTCTTCTGTACATTATACTTTGGGTTGTTTTACCAAAAGCAGAAACGGCAGCAGATTTTTTGAAAATGAAGGGAAAGCCTATGAACTTCGACAATCTTAAAAACGAATCTAACAAACTTGTACAGTTTGCTAATGAATCTACGCAGAGAGTCGGAGAAATCTACATCGAAAACAAACCTTATATCAATAATGCAGGAAGCGGAATCTGGAACGTAATCCGTTATTTTCTAGGAGGAATTTTTGCATTAATGTCATTTGGATGTCTGATTGGTGTTTTTGTAGTCTTTGGCTTCATGGGCAACGACAGCTTTCCTCCAATCAATCAAATGGATTTTTATTTTGATAATGATGGAATGAAATACATCATTATGGTAATGATCGTTTTAGGAAGTCTGATTCCGGCATTGTTATTTGGGTTATTGAGCATGAAATTAATTTCACCAAAAACAAAACTGAGAAATACAGGTTGGGTAATCGGAGCATTGATTCTTGCATTAATCGCAGTTTCCACTTATTTCGGAATCAGCATGGCTAAAAAAGATATGTTTTTAAAAGGTCATAAAGAGGATACAGAAGAGATTGCCATTCCTACAACTTCAGATAGTATTTATGTTGATATTAAGCAAATTACGATACCTCAAAACTTTAAAGGATATGATGACGATATCTATTCTGATAAAATATCTGTTTACGAAAAAGACTGGGTTCATGTAGATGTAACGAGAAAAGCTGATATTAAAACACCATATTTAATCATTAAAAAAGAAGCTAAAGGTTATAATATTCCGCTTAACGCAAGTATTCCTGTAGAAATCGTTGGAAATAAAGTAATTCTTCCGAACTATATTAAATATCCTTATGATCACCGTTTCAGAGATTACAGCATTGATTATGAATTGGTAATTCCGCAAAACGCAGTCGTTATCCCTTTAAAGAAAGACGGAATCAATTTTGACGGTGACACAGACGGAAACGGTATCAACGACAATGACGAAGAAGACAATGATGATGAAACCGGTAATATTCAAATTGAAAAAAATAAAATCTCAATCAACGGTGCTACCATCGAATACAGCGATAATGATAAAGACAGCGTGATCATTAATGGAAAGAAATATCAAAAAAATGAAGCTGAAAAAATCATGGATACCATGAAGATGAATATCGATAAAATGAAGGATGTAGACATCAAGATAAAAGACGGTAAAAAAGAATTTTCGATTAAACCAAATAATTAACCTGAGAGAGTGAATGAAGGTGTGGATGAATAGCAAATGTTTGAAACCCACACCCTTCTACTCTCAATAAAAACTAAAAATTCTTCATTAATTAGTGGTTTATATACTAAAATAGTCTTATATTCGTAAAAAATTTAACCAACACAAAAACATCAAATCATGGTACAAGTAGTTTTAGAGATCGCAGTAAAAATCGCAGATTTAATCAGCGGATTATTTTAAGAGACATAATATTTCAATATATTTGTAAAGTATAACCACTATCTGGTTATACTTTTTTGTTTTTAAAATTAAATTAATGAAAAAGCTGATTGGCAAACTGATGCTAAAAATTCTGGGTTGGAAAGTCGTTTTACAAGGCGATGCCAACAGTCTCAATCGTTGTATTCTGGTGGTAGCACCACACACGCACAATATGGAATATCTTTTGGGAAATCTTGCCTATTGGACTCTCGGAAAACCTTTGAAAATCATCATTAAAGATGCTCACACTAAAGCTTGGTACGGTTCGGTAGTTCGTGGACTGGGAGGAATCGGCATCGACAGAAGCCAGAAAAATGATCTGATTAATTTCGTAGCCAATGAATTTAAGAAAGATGATTTTAGTCTTGTAATTACTCCTGAAGGAACCAGAAGCTGGGTTCCGAAATGGCGGAAGGGTTTTTATCACATGGCTTTGGCAGCGAAGGTTCCGATTGTTTTGGCAGCGGGAGATTTCAAGAGAAATATTGTTTACCTCGGCTATACAATTCCGTATGAAAGAATAGCTTCGGCATCTTTCCTGGAAATCATGGAAGAAATTCAAAATTATTATATCAAATACGATATCGGTCCTAAAATTCCATCCAACTGGAATCCGAATATTATAGGAGATGAAGTTAGAAGTTAGAAGTTAGAAGTTAGAAGTTAGAAGGAAGATTACCGTTAGCAATTACTCATTAGTTATTTAAAACATGTATACAGAAGGCAAAACAAAAAAAGAGATCTTAGAATTTATTAATAATTGGGGTGAAGAAACCTTTGCAAAAACTCTTGACATACAATTCATCGACATCGATCTCGAAAACGAAACTCTTACCGCAACAATGCCTGTTACGCCGAAAATTCATCAGCCTTTCGGGATTATGCATGGCGGAGCAACTTGTGTATTAGCCGAAACTATGGGTTCTAGCCTTTCGAATATGTTCATTGACGGAAGCAAATATTTCGGTGTAGGAACAAATATAAATTCGAATCATTTAAGAAGCAAAAAAGACGGAATCGTTACGGCAGTAGCAAGATTCATCAGAAAAGGAAAAACAATGCACGTTTCTGAAATTGAAATTCGGGACGAAAAAGACCAGTTAATCAGTCATACAACGATGACGAATAATATTATTAAAAAGTGATATTTAAAATTAAAATATAGAAGGCTCAAAAATTTTGAGTCTTTTTTTATATACTTGCTGCAACCTTTTGAATTTTCTGCATCTTATAATTGTAACCAAAAAATGATCAATTATGAAAAATTATCTACTTCTATTATTTTGTTCGGTTTTCTTTATTTTAAATTCGTGTAGGGATCAAGAAGAGAATACTGAAAGCAAAACTCCTGTAACTGTACAGCTAATCGGGAAAGGTGATTTGGTTGGAAATAATATTCCGCAGCAAAATACCGTCATCACAACCTCTGCACAATGGAACACTCTTCTTAATAACTTAGATGCTTCCAATAATATTTCAGGTGGTTTCACAGAAACTAATGTAGATTTTAATCAGTTTATGATTATTGCAACCTTTGATCAGGTTTTTCCCAATGGCGGACATTCTATCGACATTATTGCTGTTGACGAAAATCCTCAAAACATCATCGTTGATGTTGAAAAACTGTTAACAGGAAACGTGACGGCAGTTGTAACGCAACCCTATCATATTGTGAAAATTCCTAAAAGCACAAAACCGATTATATTTCAATAAATTTATTTGCAACCTTTTGACTTTTCTGCATCCTATAATAAAATAACTACCATGAAAAATTTAATTTTACCTTTTTTATTGATATTGACTTTAGTGTTTTCTTGTAGAAGTGAGGATTACGGATTGCTTGAGAAAAAAGTCAATTCTTACGATGTATATGTTGGTGGAACAGAAAATCTACAAGTGTGCTTTTGGAAAAATAATCAGAAAACCATTTTGCCCGGCGGTGATAACCTTAATGGAGTTCAGATTGAAGTGGATAAATGACGTCTACGTATTGGCTGTAAACATTGAAAATATGGATCAAATTCGTGCTTGGTATTTTTGGAAAAACGGAGTAAAATATAATGTTGCCCAATACCTCAATGTAGCTGCAAATAATACAAATGCACAAGACAACCTACTTCTTTTAACAAAAATGATCGTTAAGAATGGAGATATTTATTTTGCAGGAACGATAAAAAATCCAAATCCGACCTCAAGTTTAGATCAATATCAAATATGCTACTGGAAAAACGGATTGAAAACAGTTGTTAGTAATGTTAGTGATGAATCAATCGGCGGATTTGAATTATTTAATAATGATATTTATATTGCAACACGTAAAAATTTCAATTACAGCAATTTGACTTGGGATCTTATGCATTATAAAAATGGAATTGTATTTTCTTCAACTACTAATAGTTCTGCCATGCCAGAAGGCTATTTTAAAAATTCTTCGGAAATGTTTTTGCTTGAAAAACATTATACAAATCCCCCATATACTTCAAGTTACATACGAATTTACAAGAATATTCTTACTAATACAACCCTTAACATTCCTGCACTTATAACATCTACACCAATTAATTATGAATACTGGAATGAAAATGACAAATATTACGTTGGTGATGATTTCTATTACAAAAATAATAATCTCATACAAATAAATGATCCTACAGGATTTAATAGAATCGGACGTCTTTTAGTAAAAGATCAAAATATTTACATGACAAGAACGAAAAATAGTGTTGTGAAATTTTTCATCAACAATGTAGATACAATGACTATAACAGACACAACAAAAGGATGTTTCAACGACATATTTGTAGTTCAAAACTAAGTAGTATATGCACAAAACAAACTGGCAAAAAATCTATCTCGACTATTCCCCGAAACTTTTGGGGATTTGTCGCAGATATGTCGCAGACTTACAGACTGCGGAAGATCTTTTGCAGGACAGTTTTATCTTGGCGATGCAAAAAAGCCATCAGCTAAAAGACGAAAAAGCTTTATTTGGCTGGCTCAAAACTATTGTTGTCAATAGTGCTTTACAGCATTTACGAAGCAACTCCAAAGAAATTTTCGTATCCACAGAAATATCAGAAATCCCGGAACAATTGACCGAAATGAATAACTCTTCCACAGAAAAAAATCACGTTTTAGCCTACGATTTCACCAGAGAAGAACTGTTGAAGTCTATCGACAGTCTGCCATTGCATCACCGTTCGGTTTTCAATTTATATTTCATCGAAAACAATTCTCATCAGGAGATTGCAAAACTATTGGGTATAAACGTTAACACTTCAAAATCACATTTGCTGAGAGCAAAAAAATCTGTTCAGAATTATTTATTAAACAATTTCGTCACTCAAGACACTCCTAAAAACAACAAAAAAGTTACTCAATTACTTGTTTTTTTAGGATTTGGCAGCTTGATGTGGGCACAGACTTTTCAAAGTAAATTTGCTGATTTTAAGATTACGCCGTCAAAAAATCTTTCAATTCCGAATAATGTTTCTTCGACTACTGTTTCTTTTTCAGGTCCCGGCAAAAATCTTCTGAAGAAACTGATTATTACCGCTACATTATTTATTACTCTTATCATTTCGATCGTAGCTTTTGAAGAAAATAAATCATTTAAGCAAGGAATTTCACTAGCTGAATCGACCATGAAAAATGAGATAGAAAATAATGTAAATAAAAATTCTACGGAACCAAAATCAGAAGTTATTAAAAAGACTGATATTCAAAATGAAGAATTAAATAAAATCGACTTAAATCGAAAGACAGAAAATCAAGAGAATATTTCAAGACCAATTCTTACAAAAGAAAAAAAATTACATTCAAAAGATTCTGTTGATAATGCTCTTAAAAAAGTAATTATCATAAAAAAAATAATCCAGAGAGACACCATTTTTATTGAACGACCTAACTAAAAACCCGAACATGTTTTTAAAAAAACTAATTTTCATTTTCACAGTTTTATTACTGCAAACTACACAGGCGCAGAAAAAGAAAGCAGACACTATATTTGTTTATGAAAAAGTGATCGTTTACGACACAATTTATTTAGAGAAAGCAGTAAAAAGCAGAGTGAACGGAATTCAAATTTCCCTTCCAACTGTAAAAGATCAGTTTGTTGAAAACAGAATTTTTAAAGTAAAGAAAATAACACCTAAAAAAACTTTTCTCCAAAGTTTACAATATGGCGTAGAAGGCGGAATTGGTTTTAAAAACAACAGTTGGGCAAGAGCATTGCATAGCGACAAACTGCAGTTTGGGGAAAATCTGGGATTATGGTTTTCCAAAAAGGTAAGTTCAAATTTGTTACTGATGTTATCAGCCAATATTTATCGCTGGAACTCTACTTTTGATCTTGATGCCAATGAAGACGAAACTTATTTGAATGGATTTTATTTTACAAAAGACAATCAACCACTGCTTTTTCAAAGATTTAACAATAAACATTTTGAATATACAGGGCAACTGAAAATATTGTACGAGTGGAAAAAATTCAGGCCATTTGCGGGATTTGCTGTCAATAAAAACATTTATAAAATGCGGTTTTTGGTGCCCGAAAATCAAAACCTTAATAAACCTAACGATTTTAGAAGCTACAAACTCAATATTGGCTTTTCGTTTGGACTGCAATATCAGATTTCCCCCAAAATATCCGTAACATCAGATTATCAGCAGTTTTCACTTAACAATTTATCTTTAAAAAACAGCTCGTTTGATTTTGACATTTTTAAGACTAATAATACCTTTGCTGAACGAAAACTGAACTTGGGAGTTGCCTATTTTATTTCCAGATAATAGTTTTAAAAAGTATTAGATTATGATTTACTTCAAATTTCCTTTTAACGAAAAAATGTATTCCATAGAAGAAAATTCAGATAAAAAGTCGGTTATTTTCAAGTCTTTTGATCAGGCGGAAAGTATTAATTTTAATGGAAATATTTTTGAAGCAAGCAACATTGATAAAAGACTCTCCAGCAAATCATTAATTCAGGAAGAATCTGATTTTTCACCAGAATCTCACCATGAATATTTGGAAAAACTTCACAAGGTTATTAAAATTGTTAAAGAAAACAATCTTCAAAAGCTGGTTCTATCACGAAGAAAAATTTTCAAAGACTTTAGTGAAATTAATTTAGAACAGAGTTTTAAAAACCTCTGTCAATCGTATCCGAACGCTTTCAGATATCTGTTTACAAAGAATGGAAATACGTGGATTGGTGCGTTCTCGGAAGTTTTAGGAAAATATAATAAAACTACGCACGAGTTTGAAACGATGAGTTTAGCGGGAACCATTCCGGTATCAGAAACCTGGAGTACAAAAGAAATTGAAGAACAGAAACCCGTTTCTTCGTACATCAGAAATGTCTTGCAAAAATTCCGAAAAGATTCAGAGATTTGGGAATCCGAAACCTATGATCATATATCTGGCAATATCAAGCATTTAAGAACTGATTTTAAATTGAAAATCAGCGCTGAAGATCTTGATGCAATTATTGAAGAACTTCATCCCACCCCAGCTGTTTGCGGGATCCCGAAAGATTTCTGCAAAGAGAAAATTCAGGAGCTGGAAAAATTTCCAAGAGAATTATACGCAGGATTTATAAGAATTGAAACTGATGAATTCATCCAGTATTTTGTGAATCTACGTTGTGCAAAACTTTATCGTGACGCTGTACATCTCTTCGTGGGTGGCGGAATCACGGCTGAGAGCGATCCTGATAAAGAATGGATGGAAACTGAATTGAAGTCTGAAGCTGTTCTGAAAAATCTCTCTCTTTTAAGCTAAAATCACGTACAGAATTTTAATTACGGTGAACTTTCAAATTTTGTAAATTGTGTAGGTTTGCTGCTGCAAAATTCTCCCTTATGACAAAATAATCATTACATATTAATTACAAATAATTGACGACAAGATAAACGTGTTTGACGAACATAAAAAATCCTCTTTCAGAACCTGAGAGAGGATTGTATTTTTATATCTGAAAAAGATTATTTCTTTACTCCGATTTTACTCCATGTATTCATGATGAAAAGCAAGAAAAGTCCTACCACACCACAAATAATTGAAATTACATATTTCATATTGTCTTCAGACGAAATCTCTGAATGCCAGTCGATCGCGTAAATATTGATAGCAATAACCACGATAAAAACGATTAAAAATACTTTATAAAACTTCTGCATGATCTAAAAATTTATATAATTCTGCACCAATTGTGCAAAGTTTGCTGTAAATAATTTAATTGAAATCGCAAGCAGGATGATCCCGAAAACTTTCTGTAGAATAGACAACGTTGCCTCTCCCATTTTCTTCTCCAACCAAGGCGCTGATTTCAGCACCAAATATACGAAAATTGTATTGAGAATGATCCCAAGAATGATATTGATGTCATGAAATTCTGCACGTAAAGACAAAGTTGTGGTTAAAGTTCCGGCTCCGGCAACCAAAGGAAAAGCAATCGGAACAATAGATGCAGCTTTCGCTTCGGTGGTCTTATTGATTTCAATCCCTAAAATCATTTCCAAAGCGATGATAAAGATTACAAATGCACCCGCGATGGCAAATGAATTAACATCTACACCAATAAATTTTAAAATTTTATTTCCAACAAACAGAAATATAATCATGATCAATCCCGCTGTAATTGATGCACGTTTTGCTTCAATTTGTCCAAATTTCTGCTTTAAACTTACAATAATAGGAATTGAGCCAATGATGTCGATCACTGCAAAAAGAACCATAAAACACGTCATTGTCTCTTTAAGAGAAAAATCCTGAAAAACTTCCACCATTTGATAATTATTAATTTCGCAAAATTATGAATAAAAAATGATTATTTGCTAATCTGAGAATATAAATTGATTATATCTTTTAGTATTTCGCTAATTCCTTCCTGAGATTTTACGGGAGTAAATTTCTCAATCTGAATTCTCTGTGATAGATTTCTATATTCTTCAGCTACTAAACTACCTTTATAGCTTTCCAAAAACTGTCTGAAATCTTCTTTTGAACTCTGAAAATATTGATTTCGAACTTCAGAATCCAGCTCTTCGGCTGTTTTAAAGAAAGCATCAAAATTTTGACTGTCTTTGAGGTTTTCAAGATAACTGAAGTAATCTCCAACGTCAGTCTTTAAGTTTTCCCTGATTGCTCGTTCAGTTTCAGCAACTGATCCGAGATCTCGTGGTGCAGATTTTACCTTTTTTAAATCTCTCTTCTTTTGCCAGTTTTTAAATATGAGGTAAGCGATCAATAATCCGAAAAGAATTCCGAGGTTAATAAAAAGTACCTTCCAGTTGAATCTGCTTTTTTCTTTAACCTTAAAAGTTGTGGTTTTTAAAACCGGACTGTTAACGGTTTCCAGTAAAGTATTGGTATATTCATTCACTTTTTCTACGGTGGTACGCGATTCTAAAACCTGATCGTGTGAGAATGCCGTAAGATTCAACGTTTCCTGACCCAAATTTACATATTCTTTTTCTGCGGGATTAAAGAATGCAAATTCCTCAGTTTTTATATTAAGAACACCAGCTTTATTAGGAATCAGTATATAATTGGCCAAGACATACCCTTTGATTCCTTCTACTCCTGTCTTTACTTTTGATGTTATCTTTGGTGCAAAAACTTCGTAATCTGGCGATGCCTGAATTTTTGGAATTTCCATGTCGGATAAATTGCCCTCTCCGGAAACTTTAAGAATAATATTTATCGGTTTTTTAGCTTCAATTTTTTCCTTCGCCTCATGATAAAAATCAACTTTAAAGTTTCCTACCGCATTTTTGAAACAGTCGGGAGAACCTTCCGGAAGCTTTTTTACATTTAACTTTACTTTATTTGAAACAATTTTGTTCTTATTTGAGTATGAATTTACCGAAGCCGAAACCGACGGAACCTCAACGAATCCCGATTCATCCGGAAAGACGATAAACATCGAAAGAATCTGCGATGGCATATTGTAAACACCTGAAGGATCAATCTCCGATCTGCGGAAACTTACGGGATGTACATTTAAATTATCCTGCTCAGGAAGATTAATATTCTTTACTTTTCGCAAATTATCAATATTCTTAGAGTAAACCCGTAAAACAGCTAATGTTGGCTGGTTTTGATAAACATCTTTATCCTCAATTTCCATATTGAGATAGACGTCATTATCTGTGTTTTTTGCAACAGTTTTTTTCTCAACATCTCGTATGAAGATATCGAAAGGCTCAGTTTTGTAGATTTTGTTATTTACGGTCACCAGCACAGAACCAATTCTTATCTTACCTTTTTGTTTAGGTTCGAGTGCAATTCTCGTGATATACTGTTCCACAGCGACATTAGATTCAGGATCTCTGACAGCCTGATTAAAAGAACCGCTGCCGATCATACTAAATTTTGAGAGATCCGGAAGCTGAATTTTACTTTGCTGTTCAAGATTGTCACCATTCAGTTCTAATGTGATGGTAAGATTTACAATCTCTTTACCGTTGTAATCACTTTTATCAGGTTTCATCCTAAGTTCTACCTGTCCGTAAGCAATTACAGAGACAAAAGTCATTAATATGTAAAATAATTTTTGTGTCATCACCAATCTTTCTCGTTGCTTTGAGGCAGTGAGTAAGAATTTTTATTTAAAATCCTCTTGGCGGTTTCTTTTTCTTTTTCACCTACTTTATTCAGGATAGCGTTTTCAACATCTTTCGGCATTCTGCCTTCTCTATTTTTATCTTTATCAGGCTGATCTCCTTTTTCGCTTTCACCTTCATTTTCCTTTCCTTGGCCTTTATTCTGATTTTTCGGATCACCATTCTTGTCCTTATTCTTTTGCTGGTCTTCGCCACCGCCGCCTTTACCAGATTTGCTTTCCTGTTCTTTTTGTTTCTTTTCTTTCTCTTTCAGTTTTGCGATTTCAAAATTCTTTCTTGTAGCTTCATTGTAAGGATCTTGTTTTAGAGATTGCTTGTAATAATCAGCAGCTTTCTCCGGCTGATTCATCTGCATATATGAATTTCCAAGATTATGTAAAGCAGCAGCCTTATCGGGAATAGTTTGTGATAGGCTTTTAGCTTTTTCAAATTCAGCTTTTGCCTCTTCGTATTTTTTACTTTTGTATAATGCATTACCCAGATTGTAATGTGCAGTAAATTCTTTTTCATTAGATTTTACCGCTTCCATATATCTTGATGATGCACCGTCATAGTCTTTATTCTTGAATTTCTGATTACCTTCGTATACCAAAGTTTTATAGTTCTTTTGCCCAAATAATGTATTCGGGAAAAGAAAAGAAATCATTAACGACAAAAATAAAATTTTAGTATTCATCACTTGCAAAATTATTCCTTTATATGTTAAGAAACAGTCTCTTATTTGTTAAAGTTGGGTTAAAGTATTCACCAGAGTAAGATTTCAACAAAAGCAAATTAAATATTAAAATCTCTTTTTGGATTAAACAGAAAAATGATAAGAAAAAAGAAGATTGAAACCGCCAAAAAATACTGATAGTAATGGTTAGCATTCTGAGATTTGACGATACTTTCTGTAGTTGAAGTTTTTTTGTTGAGTGCTTCAATTATCTTATCCGGTGCTTCGTTTATATTATTACCGTCAATATAACTTCCACCTGTTGACTCTGCAATTTTAGTTAACGCTTGGATCTGTCTTTTGGAAATAACGGTTTGTCCGTTCATATCACTTTTATATCCCATCAACTGTCCGAATTCGTATTCCGGAACTGGCGCTCCTTCGTCTGAACCAATCCCGACTGATGTCACCATTATTCCTTCGTTGTTGGCTAATTTAATGGCTGCATTATCGTTTCCCTCGTTGTCTTCACCGTCGCTCAACAAAATAACTTTCCGAGATCCTTTGTTGACATTTTTAAATTTGTCTACGGCTGTTTCCATCGCTTTTAGAAAATCTGTCCCCTGAATTTTTACAGAGCTGGTTTCAACTCCGTTTATATATGTTTCTGCTGAATTATAATCTGTCGTCAAAGGCATGATAGAAGTTGCCTGACCTGCAAAAATGATCATTCCGACCTTATCATTCTTTAGTTTCTGCATAGTCTGAATCACCAGATTTTTTGCTTCAACCAAACGACTTGGCTCAATATCTTCAGCATTCATTGAATTTGAAACATCCAACATAAAAATGACATTATTAAATTTCTGATTGGTTGTCACTTCTTCAGATCCGCTCAGTAAATCGATAATCGAAAAAATTAAAAACAAGGTCGCTAAAAAATACAGAGCAGGAAATATTTTTATAAAACCTGATTTTTTTTCAAATAAAACTTCGTGGAAACGAGTTTCAGCAAATAAATCTCTGCTTTTCTTTTTCCATCTTAAATATCTTATGAGAAAAAAGGCAAGAAGAGGTAACAGCAGCAACAATAATAAGTACCAATAATTTCCTAAATACAATTCCATCAGCTTAAAAATTTATATAATACCCATCTCAATAACGCATCAAAAAACAGCATTCCCAAAGCAATCCAAAGGAAAATCTTAAAATATTCCTGATAATTATAAAGCTTTGAAACTTTCACATCAGATTTCTCAAGCTGGTTGATTTCGCTGTAAACCTCTTCCAGACTGCTGTTTGAGGTAGCACGAAAGTACTTTCCTCCCGTCACCTGAGCAATTTCTCTTAAAACCGGCTCATCGATCTGTACTTGCGTTTCTGTAAAAACTAAATCTCCAAAAACATCAACCTGAGTCGGCATCAATGCGATACCGTTTGTTCCCACACCAATCGAGTAAACTTTAATATTATTATTTCTTGCCAATTCTGCAGCAATTTGTGGCGGAATGGCGTTTTCAACATTATTAACACCATCGGTCATCAAAATAATGATTTTGCTTTTCGCTTTGCTTGTACGAAGATGGTTAACTGCAACAGAAAGCCCTTCGCCGATTGCTGTTCCGGGATAAAGTTCGGCAGTGTTAAGATTTTTAAATTCATCAATAACAACCTGATGATCTGAAGTGACGGGAACTTTTGTAAAAGCTTCTGAAGCATAAGTAACCACACCGATTCTGTCATTCGGCCGTTTTTCTACGAACTGAATGGCGATTTCTTTCAATGCAGTCAGTCGATCCGGCGAAAGATCTTTAGACAGCATACTTAGAGAAACATCAACTGCAAACATGATATCTACGCCTTTCGTATCGTCTCTGTCCTGAGAAATCGTAAAAGTTCTCGGTCTTGCCATCGCTACAAAAAGACATGACAGTATGATGTATTTTGAAATTTTAAGTAAAAATAAAACAGGAACAATTCCGCTGCTACTGTTCATATTTTCAACAGTAGGAATTTTTATTCCTTTTAGCTTTTTTCTACTAAAATCTCTGACCAGTAAAGGAATAAATAAGATAAAGAGAAATAAAAACCACGGACTGTAGAACTCAAAATTAAACATCTTTTCTAAGATTTTCAAATTCTATATCCTTTGATGATCTCTTCACAAAGTCTTTGATTTCGTTAAAATCTTTTTCCATCATCTGCTGATCCGGAAAAGTTTTGGCAAATTTCACCAAATCACCTCTGAAGAAAACATCTTCAATAATTTTCTCATTATCCTGCGAAATCGTGTTGTTTTCTTTCATTAAATGAACAAGATCATCAGTCAGCAAAACATCTGCAGGAATTCTGTATTGTTTAGCAATAAATTTTCTGGAAATATCTATTAATTCAACATAAAACGAACGATAATTTCCTTCTTCAATATATTTTTTCTTTTTTAAAGAATCCAATTCCTTTAAAGTCTGATTGGTAGCCACAACAGGAGAATCTTTTGATTTTCTGCCATATTTTACAATCATATAAATAGCAATTATTAATGCTATCAAAGCCAATACCGCCAAAACGTACCATTTATAAAGTTGCCAGTAATCTTGAACATCTAATTTGACCTCTTTATTATTCATGATGTCATTAATAACATCACCTTTTTGTGCAGTATTTATAACTTCTACTTCGTATGGAATTGTTTTTAAAATTTTGTCTCCAACTTTAAATTCAAGTTCGGGAATGGTGTAAGTTCCTTCATCAAAAATGGAAAATTCAATTTTTCTTTCATAAGAATTTGGCTGAATTCCAACGCTGTCTTTAATTTCTTCAAAATGAAAAGGCAACAACTGATCTTTTGCAGCAGCTCTCACTTCCTGATTATTCAGGTTGTCAATTTTCACGGTGAACCTGTTGACTTCCCCGAGAGCCAAAGTTTTCTTTTCAAGATTTGAAGAAAGTATCTGTGAAAAAGCATTCGCACAGACGAAAAATGATATAAGTAATACTAATTTTTTCAATTCTAAATAGTCAATTTTGGCAAAAGCCTAATTTAATTTAAATCTAAATTTATCGTTTCTGAAAATACTGATACAATAATTTCGAATAATCATCTCCGGTATTAATATTCATAAAGCTTGCCGAACTGTTGGCAAAATCTTCTTCCAAAGCTTTTAATTTCTGTTTTTGTGCTTCAGCAAAAGTGTATCTCCACCTCGCATTGGATGTATTGACCCAAATTTGTTTTCCAGTTTCAACATCATTGAAAAGCGTATAACCTACATCAGGAATTTCGTTATCTTTTTCATCAAAAATTCTCATTCCCAGAAGCTGATGTTTCTTCGAAGCAACTCGAAGCATTTTAGAATCATAATCATCTCCAAAGTCTGAAAGTAAAAATACGAGTGATTTTCTTTTAAAAATCCCCATCATATATTCTAAAGCTTTATCAATTTTGGAAACAGCAGGAATATAATCGGCAGTCAGAATATGACTGATGATCGACAAAATATGCTTCCTTCCTTTTTGTGGCGGAATAACCTTATACACTTTATCAGCAAACAAAATCAAACCAACCTTATCATTATTTCCAGCAGCTGAAAATCCTAAACTTGCAGCAATTTCTGCAACATATTCTCTTTTTAGCTGAGTTTTTGTTCCGTAATCCATTGAAGCAGAAATATCAACCAGAATCATCATTGTGAGTTCACGCTCTTCTTCCATCACTTTCACAAAAGGCTCACGGAAACGTGCTGTTTTATTCCAGTCGATTCTCCGAATTTCATCACCAAATTGATAAGGACGAACTTCAGAAAACGTCATTCCTTGTCCTTTAAAAGCACTGTGATATTGTCCCATCAAAGAAGCTTCCGTCTTCTTGCGAGTACGGATTTCTATCTGTTTTACTTTTTTTATGATGTCTTTTATCTGCATAGTTTCAGATGTAACAATGTATCAGTTTTTCAATATAACAATTTCAAAATAGGTAAACTGATACATTAGTAAATTGCTACATTAATTACGGTGCTTGAATTTTAGCCAAAATTCTATTCACAATTTCTTCAGAAGTGATCTCTTCAGCTTCCGCCTCAAAGGTTAATCCGATTCTGTGTCTTAAAACATCCTTTGCCAATTCTTTTACATCTTCAGGAATTACAAAAGCTCTTCCTTTTAAAAATGCGTACGCTCTAGATGCAATAGCCAAGTTGATCGATGCTCTTGGTGAAGCTCCGAAACTGATATAATTTTTCAATTCAGAAAGACCGTATCTATCGGGAAAACGGGTTGCAAACACCATATCAAGAATATATTTTTCAATTTTTTCATCTAAATAAATCTGGTTGACAATCGATTTTGCTTCGACGATATTCTGTAAAGAAATCACAGGTTTTACATCGTACTGAACTGATGTGGAAACCATTCTCATGACTTTTCTTTCGTCCTCAAATTCCGGATAATCAATCGTACATTTTAGCATAAAACGGTCGCTTTGTGCTTCCGGCAAAAGATATGTTCCTTCCTGATCAATCGGGTTTTGCGTTGCCAATACTAAAAATGGTTTCGGTAAATGCATCGTTTCGTCACCAATAGTTACCTGCTTTTCCTGCATGACCTCCAAAAGAGCGGATTGTACTTTTGCCGGCGCTCTGTTGATCTCATCTGCGAGTACAAAATTTGCGAAAACAGGACCTCTTTTTATAGAGAAATCATTTTCTTTAATATTATAAATCATCGTTCCCACAACATCCGCAGGAAGAAGATCGGGCGTAAACTGAATTCTGGAAAAATCACCATGTACAGCTTCCGCTAAAGTTTTGATTGCCAATGTTTTTGCCAACCCGGGAACTCCTTCAAGCAAAACGTGACCGTTACCCAAAAGCCCAACCAGAAGTCGGTCTATCATGTATTCTTGTCCGATAATAACTTTATTAATTTCCTGCCTCAAAAGTGAAAAGAAATAATTCTGTTCTCTTACTTTTTCCGTGAGTTGACGAATGTCTTCTGCTTGATATGAATCTGACATAGTTTAAATTAAAATAATTGGTAAATTTCTAATAAATACTTGCATTAATCAACACAATAAATGCCATTTTTGAGTTAAAATTTGTTAAATATTCTGACAGCTATGACAGATTCGGAACGGCTTTAATCTTAAATTGAATTTCTTTTAATTATAAAATCATAAAAAATACATAAATTTTGCCTTAAAGCCCTACTCAAAAATTGTCATTTTCAGTTTATTAAACTATTTTTGGTGATTAAATTTTTGAAATATGAATTATCATTTTCAAGCTCACAGGCAGGTCAGAAAAAACCTTTTGGATATCTTGCAGGACACTTCTCACGAAGACCTTTTATTAATTCCCGACGGTTTTAATAACAATATGTATTGGAATATTGCACATACCGTTGCTACACAGCAGCTTTTGCATTACTATTTAAGCGGAAATCCTTTCAGAATCGATAAATACTGGATCGAAACGTACAAAAAAGGAACAATGCCAAATCTGAACGTCCAGAAGTCTGAAGTTGAAGATCTTGAATTTCTTTTAACCGAAACTTCGAAGATTTTGATGAAAGATTACGACAGCGATTTCTTTTCAGATTACACGCCTTACACAACGAGTTTTGGAATGGATCTTAAAAGTATTCAGGACGCGATTATCTTTAATAATATGCACGAAAGCCTTCATTATGGCTATGCAATGGCGCAGAAAAGAGCAATTTTAGGCGAAAAGTTCTAAATACAGATTTAGTTAAAAAGTTATTACAGTCAATAAAATAAGTTGAATAATTAAGTTTATTCATTAAAAAAATAAAATAAAAATTTTGGAAGATTTTCAACATAAGAACTCAAAACCTGAATTCAGAAATTCAGAACCTAATAAAAAAGACGATTTTATATTCGGATTACGCCCTGTTCTGGAAGCGATTGAAGCCGGAAAAACAATTGACAAAATCTTTGTACAGAATGCTTTGCAGGGAGAAATATATGCAGAACTGAAAGCAGTTTTAGCAAAATATAAAATTCGTCCGAATTATGTTCCGGTTGAAAAACTAAACCGTTTCACAAGAAAAAACCACCAAGGTGTGGTGGCGTTTATTTCAGATGTGCCTTTTCACAAAATTGAAAATATCATTCCCGAATTATTTGAGGAAGGGAAAGTACCTTTCATCTTGATTTTGGACAGATTGACTGATGTAAGAAACTTCGGAGCAATCTGCAGAACAGCAGAATGTGTAGGAATTCACGCAGTCGTTATCCCGGAAAAAGGTGGAGCGCCGATCAATTCTGACGCAATTAAAACTTCTGCGGGAGCGATGTACAATATTAAAATCTGTAAAGAAAATAATCTGGCGCATGTTGTAGATTATTTACAGCAGAGCGGAGTTTCTGTTTTTGCAGCAACGGAAAAAGCTCAAAAACTAATTTACGATGTTAATTTTACTGAACCATGCGCAATCGTGATGGGCAACGAGGAAACAGGAATTTCTAAAGAAGTTCTACATCATTCAGATGAAAAAATAAAACTTCCGATTGAAGGAAAAACTCAGTCACTGAACGTTTCTGTAGCGTGTGGAGCAATCCTTTACGAAGCAATGAGACAGAAATTAGTAAAAATCAATTAATCAAATTTAAAAATCTTTATGAAAAATATAGCAGCAATAGCACTTATCTCTTTAGCCATCGTTTCTTGTAAAAAAGAAACTGCAACCATCACCAAAGTAGACCCTAAAACCGGAAAAACAATTACGGTAGAAGTTCCTGCAGATTCTGTGGCTGAAGTAAAAGCAAACCCTGCAATCAAAGATTCTTTAGGAGTTTTCACGCAATCTTTTAAACTTGAAAAAGGAAAAACGTATCCTTTGACAACGTATCAGAGAGATGTAAAAACAATGACTGATCCTTCAGGAAAAACCTTAAACGGAACCAGCGAATCTACTGATGAAATGACTTTTACAGTCAATGATGTGAAAGGTGGAATTTACGATATCACCATCAACCTTATCGGAAAAAGAAACTCTCAAAGTGCTGACGGAAAAACCATTGTTGTGGACACAAAACAGGCAATTCCGAAAGAAGATAATCTGAAAATGATCTGGAACGTTAACCGCGCATTGACCGGAAACAAACTGAATATGAAAATGGACAGCAAAGGAAATGTAATTTCAATTACAGGTTTTGATGCGATCTATACGAAAATTTCAAATGCGCTTGGGACGCTTATAAAAGATGCGAACCAAAAAGCAAGTGCAGTGGCAGGACTAAAACAGACTTTTAATGAAAAAGTTTTAAAAGATCAATTCTCGAAAAATTTAACCATAATTCCTAAAAAAGGAGTGAAAATTGGTGAAAAGTGGACGACAAGCGAGAGCGCAGATGAAAGCGGAAAATATAAAGTTACCTCACACTATGTTCTGAAAAGTGTAGGAAACGGTATCGCAGAAATTTCTGTAACCGGAGGAATCCCGAAAAAAGAAGAGAAAAAATCTCAGGGTGAAATGACTCACAGCATGAGTAGCGAACTGGCGCAAAACGGAACCATAAAATTTGACCAAAATACAGGTTGGATCACAAATCAGAATATCACGGTAAAAACAACTCAGGTTGAAGCAATCTCTGACGGCAAACAATCTCAAAGCATGAAAAGTGTATCAAACTCGTCTGTAATGGTGAATCCTGCTGCGAAGTAAATTCTGAAGTGTAAGACTTTCAGCGATATTTTAGATGATGATCAATTTTGAATCTTGAATCTTGAATTTTTAAATATTACAAATAAATATGTCTTTTATTAAAGGTATTTTTGAGTTAGTACTCATTACGATTATTATTTTTTTCGTCTGGAATATTTTAAAAAGAATATTCTTTAACAAATTTTATAAATACACCGGTTTCAGACCTAACAATAAAGAGGAAAAAGAAACCAAAAAATCGAAAACAAATATTGAGAAAAAAGTAAAATGGGACGCAGAAACTGTGGACTATGAAGAAGTGA
The DNA here is from genome assembly GCF_027945075.1 of Chryseobacterium sp. CY350. Classification (NCBI taxonomy): domain Bacteria; kingdom Pseudomonadati; phylum Bacteroidota; class Flavobacteriia; order Flavobacteriales; family Weeksellaceae; genus Chryseobacterium; species Chryseobacterium wangxinyae. The sequence goes on along the minus strand of NZ_CP116034.1, from coordinate 3,687,208 downwards.
AAGAGAAAAGATAATCTATTAAATATTGAATCTCAAAACATCTTAAATTTAATATCTACTGATAACCAAAATGGCAAAAAATAAAAACTTAATTTACATTGCAATCTCCATCGTTGCATTCTTGGTTTTAGCATTTTTATATTCCACACCAGTCTTTACGGGCAAACAGCTTTTCCAGCATGATATTGTGCAGTATCGGGGCGGTGCAAAAGAACTTATCGACTACAGAGACACTTACGACAAAGAAACATACTGGAGTGATTCTATGTTTGGCGGGATGCCGACTTACCAGATGGGAAGCCGTTTTGAAGGTGATATTATTAAAAAATTAGACAGTTATCTGAATATTCTTCCGAGGCCAGTCAACTATTTATTTCTATTGTTCTCAGGATTTTTCCTTTTGGGAATGGTCGCGGTTAGAAACTGGAAATACGCACTTTTGGGAGCCACATTTTTCGGACTTTCAACCTATTTTTATATCATTATTGCAGCCGGACATAATGGAAAAGTAAATACCATCGAATATTTCGCACCACTTTTAGCGGGAATTCTATTGGTTTACATCAGAAAAAAATATGTCCTCGGTTTTATTGTCACTACCCTATTCTTCGGATTACAGGTCGCTGCCAATCATCCGCAAATGACCTATTATTTATTTCTGGGACTTGGCTTTTTGTTTTTATCTGAATTAATCAGAGCCATCCAAAAGAAAACTCCGATGAAACATTTCCTTATTTCTTCAGGAATTATTGCCGGAGCTTTAGCAATCGGTGTTGGTATGAATTCTCAGCGAATCATGGCCAACTCCGAATATATTAAAGAAACCGTAAGAGGAAAACAGATTTTAAATACTGAAAACCATACCGCAGGAAACTCTGGGATGGATAAAGAGAGCATTCTGATGTGGAGCTACGGAAAACTGGAAACTTTAAACCTTTTTATTCCAAGATTGATGGGAGGTGGAAGCCAGGAACCGGAAGGAAAGGAAATGATGGAAAAAGTACAGCAACTTGTACAGGAAAATGTGACTTCTCAGGCTGAATATGATAGAATTTCCAAAGGTTTTGGAAGCATTACTTATTGGGGCGATCAGCCAGGAACTTCGGGACCCGCTTATCAGGGAGCGATTGTATGTTTTCTTGCATTATTAGGATTCTTTTTTGCCTGGAAAAAATACCGCTATTGGATTTTAGGAGCAACCATCCTTACCATTCTTTTGGCCTGGGGAAGCAACTTCATGCCGCTCTCAGATTTCTTTATTGAATACGTTCCATTTTACAGCAAGTTCAGGGCACCGTCCTCAATTTTGGTTGTGGTGGAATTATTATTTCCTTTGATCGCAATTATTGGACTGTACAGATTTTATACAGATTCAACATTAGAAGAAGATTATAAAAAGAAAATTCTTACTTATGTGAGCGGAGGAGTTTTAGGTTTAACTGTATTATTCATTCTTTTCGGAAAATCTTTATTAGGTTTCCATACCGATAATGAAAAAACATATTTGCCGCCATTTTTATTGGATTATTTAACAGAAGAAAGGTTTAAATTATTTAGAATTGACGCGATCAAAGCATTGATTTATGTCGGAATTACAGCTGCCGTTCTCTTCTTTAGTTTAAAACATAAATTGAATCAAAATGTTGCTTTACTTATCATTGGAGCCGTAAGTTTATTTGATCTTTGGACCGTTAACAAACGTTATCTGAATGACGAAAATTACGTCGATAAGATCTTTGCAGAAAATCCTTTCCAGACTGAAGGTTCAGATTATCTTGCTGAGAAAGTAGGTGATAATCAAAACTTACAATCGATTTTAGCAAGTATTCCGGTTAATAAAACCTTGGAAACAATTGCTGAAAAAGACAAAAAACATTACAGAGTTTACAATCAGGTTCTGGGAGTTACAAGTGAAACAAACACATCTTATTTTACATCTTCAATCGGCGGTTACCACGCGGTAAGACTGAGACGTTACGACGATCTGTTGAATGAATATATCTCTAATGTTGACAGTGTAAAAACACCAAAAATTCTGAATTTACTGAACACAAAATACATACTCTTCGGAAATCCGCAGGAGCCACAAGTTGTTCCGAATCCTAATGCAAACGGAAATGCATGGTTTGTTGCTGATGTAAAATTTGTAAATACTCCGGATGAAGAAATAAAGTTACTTGGAAACATCGATTCTAAAAAGACTGCAGTTATCAACGTTTCAGACAAAGCTTATTTGAACGGAAAACAGGTTCAGGCAGATTCTACAGCTTCCATTAATTTAACAAAATATGAAGCCAACGAACTGGAATTTAAATCTCAATCGAAAACTCCGCAGCTAGCAGTATTTTCAGAGATCTACTATCCTCACGGCTGGAAAATGTTTGTCGACGACAAAGAAGTACCATACATCAAAGCAGATTATCTTTTGCGAGCAGTACACGTTCCTGCCGGAAATCACAACATCAGAATGATTTTTGAACCAGAAGTGATCGCAACCGGAAAATGGATCTCCTTACTTTGCTTCGGATTATTTATTTTGTTAAGTGCTGGTGGAATTTATTTTATATACCGCAAAAAAGGCAAAAGAGAAATTTTAGTTTCAGAACAAGTTTAAATTCTGTTTATCGTTCCTTAGGAATCTAAGTAACTCTTGAAAATCAATTTAAAACTTTGTCCGGATTTCTGCGGAAATTCAAGATTCGCTGAAGTGAACGACGATAGAATTCATATTTAAGATGAATACAAAAAAAATCCTTATCATCACTTATTACTGGCCGCCTGCAGGTGGACCGGGAGTTCAGCGATGGTTGAAATTTGCAAAATATTTGCCCGAATTTGGCTGGGAACCAATCATATTCACTCCGGAAAACCCAAGTTATCCTTTGATTGACGAAAGCTTAATGAAGGATGTTCCCGAAAATTTAGAAATCATAAAAACTAAAATCTGGGAACCTTATCAATTGGCCGAAAAACTGAATAAAAGCAATAAAAAATTCAAGGCCGGACAGTTTGATGTGGGAAATAATCAAAGTTGGAAATCTAAACTTTCGATTTGGGTCCGTGGAAATTTTTTCATTCCCGATGCGAGGGTTTTTTGGGTAAATCCTTCTGTGAAATTTTTGGAAGAGTATTTAAAAAACAACAAGATCGATGTGATTGTCACTTCAGGGCCGCCGCATTCTTTGCATCTCATCGGTTTAAACATAAAAAAGAAATTTTCTGATATAAAATGGGTTGCCGATTTCCGTGATCCGTGGACAGAAATTTCTTATTATAAACATTTAAAACTTACCAATAAATCAGACAAAAAACACCGTCAGTTGGAAAGTGAAGTTTTCAAAAACGCAGATATTACGTTAGCAACCAGCTATACCGATGCTGAAAATTTTAGAAAAAACGGAGCCAATGCATTGTGTATTACCAATGGTTTTGATGAAAGTGATGCTTCAAAAACTTCTGCCGATTCAGTGTCTTCAACAAAATTCACCTTAAGTTATATTGGCGTTCTCGAGCAACTTAGAAATCCTGAAAATCTCTGGAAAGCACTTGATGATCTTGTGAAAACAGATCCTGATTTTGCGGAAAATTTCTCGATAAAATTTGTTGGTAGAATTGATGATAGGATCTTAGAGTCTATAGAAAAATCGAGTTTAAGAAATTATATTAATAATTTGGGCTATTTATCACACGATAAAGCGATTGACGAAATGTCAAACTCTACTATGCTTATCATTACAAATTTCCCGAATGAATCTTCCAAAGGAATCATTCCAGGGAAGATATTTGAATATCTCGCTACAGGAAACCAGATTATTTCTTTTGGTCCTGATGAAGCTGATGTTTCTAAAATACTGGAAGAAACTAAAGCTGGAAAACATTTTAGTTATAGTGATTCGGAAACAATAAAACAGTTTATTTTAGCGAAATTTGAACTTTGGAAGAGCGGAAATCTATTGAAAAATAGTCAAAATATTGAACAGTTTACAAGACGAAATTTAACAAAACAATTATCCGAAATACTGTAAAGTTTAGATTCTGGCTGATTAAATTGTCCACTCATCATTGACGACGGCAACGATATAATATTTTCCGTTAAATTCTTCAAAAACAAAACGAAGAGCGTTCCAATCCATGCCTCCACTATTCTCTGATCCGGCAATATAATTCTCCGTAAAGTTGGTATTTGGATACATTTCTTTCAAATTATTAAGAGAATTTCCGCCTGCCAAAAAAGAATTGAAAGAATATTCAGCTTTTGTAAAATCTTTTTTAAAAACCCAGTTCTGAAGATATTTATTAAGCGTTGCTTTGTAAATCTCTCCAGAGCCATCACGCGAACCCCACGTAAAAATAGTTTTTGAAGGTAAATACTTTTCAAACTCTTCTTTTGAAAAATGTTTGTCCTCATCTTTATTAATGAAAGCGTACATTGAAAAACGAACGCCTTTTTGTGGATGAATATAGTTGGCAAAGATATCATAATAACCAACTTTCATTGCCTGTAAAACTTCATCATTAGTTTTCTTTAAAGCCACTTCTGTCGAAAGAACATCTTGCGTTGCATCGGTTCTTTCATTTGATCTTTTGAGATTATCTGTTGAAACTGTCGGATTTTTATCCTGTTTTTTTTCGCACGAACAAATAAAAAGCACTGACAATATGATCAATATTTTTCTCATCTTAAAATTTTATAAAAATGACCAAAAGCGATGCCATCATTAAATCTGAAGTTTTAGAATTCACAAATAAATGATATTCTTTGCGCTAAGTCTAGACTTTTTAGATCATGTATTTTTGTAAATTTGTTAGATGGAAATTTTAGACGTTCTCATTATCGGCGCCGGACCAATTGGTTTAAACTGTGCTTTAGAAGCCAAAAAAAATGATTTAAACTATTTAATTATTGAGAAAGGAACGATTGTAAACTCGCTTTACAACTATCCTCTGTACATGAAATTTTTTTCAACCGCCGACAAATTAGAAATTGCTGAAATTCCCTTCATTTCTGCTGCTCCAAAACCCGGAAGACAGGAAGCGTTGGAATACTATCAAGGAATTGCGAGACAGAAAGATCTGAAAATCAATTTGTATGAGAAGGTTTTAAAAATTTCTAAAAAAGATGAGATTTTCGAAATTGAAACCTCAAAATCAAAATATCAGTCAAAAAACGTGATAATTTCCACAGGATTTTATGATATTCCGAATCTAATGCAGGTACCAGGGGAAAATTTAGATAAAGTAAAACATTATTACACAGAACCTTACCCTTATGCAAAACAGAAAATTGTTGTAGTAGGATCTAGCAATTCATCTGTAGATGCTGCCTTAGAAACGTATAGAAAAGGTGCCGACGTGACAATGATTATCCGCCAGTCTTCTATTTCTGAAAATGTAAAATATTGGGTTAAACCAGATATTGAAAACAGAATTAACGAAGGAAGCATTAAAGCTCATTTTAATTCTGAACTGTTAGAAATAAAAGAGAGTTCTGTAATTTTTAAAGATGAAAAAGAGGAAATTAAAGAAATTGAAAACGATTTTGTATTGGCAATGACCGGTTATCTTCCCGATTTTGACTTTCTGAGGAATTCAGGTATTGATTTGCAAGGAGATTTTTTTAACCCTGTTTACAACGCTGAGACAATGGAATCTAATATTCCAAATTTGTACTTGGCCGGCGTAGTTTGCGGCGGAAAAGATACGCATCTTTGGTTTATAGAAAATTCGAGGATTCATGCAGAAATGATCGTTCAACATATTATTTCTAAGTACTGATATGTTATTCTAAAAGCTAAAAATTTACCTTTACTCCAAAAACAAAATTCCTTTTGGCAGCCGGATTGTAATAACGATTTCCGAAAGCATTGATATCAAAGCCTAAAACATAATCGGTGTTGTATAGATTCTGGATTTGAACAAATAAATTCAGAATTGTATTTTCAAATTGCACAGGATATCTGAACTGAATATTTCCGATTATGTTGGCATCTGACCAAACTGTATTTGCATCGTTTAACGGTATTTCTGAAGTATAAAAGTGAGAATAATCTACAGAAAGTTTATTAAAAAAGGTAAAGTTGAGTAAACTATTGATCGTATTTTTCGGAACTCCTGTTAAATCGTTTCCAGAAAAATCAGTTGCTCCTTGTTGATAATTTTGAAATTTAAACTGATAAAAGCTTCCTGAAAATCTAAATTTGAAATTGCTGAGAAAATCATTTTTAAGATTGAAATTTTTCGATTCCAAAAGAACTTCTATTCCTTTTTGGACGGTTCCACCCGAATTGACAAAAAATTCCTGTCCGCGCTCGTTTTGTCTTCTCACAATCGCATCTTTCATTCGTAAATCAAAATAACTGGCCTCTGCAAACAGGAAAGCACCAAATTGTTTTCTGATGCCTATTTCTTTATTCCATCCGTATTCCGGAACTAAATTTAAATTGAATTCCTGATTGGAGGAACGGATTTCTTCATTGGTGGGAGCAGAATTTCCTTTTCCCACTTTTCCGCGAACCGAAAAACCTTTTCCGATCAGATAAGTCAATCCGAAATTAGGAAGAAACTGATCTTTAAATTTAGTTTTCCCATTTTCAGTAGCAGGAAAAATCTTTTCCCATTCGTAAAAATTTGAGTTTAAACTTAATGAACTATCTGAAAACAGTTTTTCGTTAATATTCAATTTCTGCGAAACAAAAAAGAATCCCGAATTGTTTTTAACCTTATCAAAATTCTGCGGGTTGCCTTCTACTCCTTTATTATTATCAAAATTTTTAACGAAAATATTGTTCATTCCACCTTCGAAACCCAATCGCCATTCTGCCGAAACTTTCCCCCAGTTTTGGTTATAATTCAAATGACTTCTTACGGCATAATTCGTTTCAAAACGGTTTTCAAAATTGGTAATAAAAGGATTTTCAAAATCTACATACGAGCCCTGAACCAGAACATAATGTGATAACTCCGGAAGAATTTTAAACTCATGAGAAATTCCTGCTAAAATCATTTTGTTACGAATTCCTGCATCCTGCTGTTTTGCGCCAGGAACAGTAGCAGTTTTTGGTCTTGCCTGCCTTCTGTCGAGCTGCATTTGCTCTAAAGTCAAACCGCCTGGAGTCTGATAATCAAGATCCGAAAGAAGAATCATGGCTTTCAACTCGGCATTTTTCGAGTATTGAAAATTGTCTTTTATAAAAATCTGTTTTCTTTCTACAGCAGATTGCTTGCGATATGAATCGGTACGATAATAATTTTGAAAAATCTGGAAAAAGTGCTTTCTGAACTGTTTTGAAAAATTAACACTTTCATTAAATGTTCCATAACTTCCGACAGAAAGATTGGCTAAAGTTTGTTCGCTACTTTGAGTCTGCAACAAAACCGTACCGCCTGTAGCGGCTCCGAAATCACCACTTTCCGGACCTTTGAAAATCTCCATTCTCGTGATTAATTCAGGAGAAATGACATTAAAATATGTATTTCCCGATGCATCAGAAAGAATAAAATCGTCTAAATAAACTTTTACATTTCGCACACCAAATGGCGACCGCAAAGTGCTACCACGCAAAGAAATTCTATAGCTTCCCGGCGAACGTTCCTCCATTCTTGCTCCGGCAATCTGATTGACAGATTCCAGCAATCTTTCCGGCGGATTTTGACTTAGCAGATTCTCTGAAACTACAGAAACCGATTTTGTGGAGGCGATAAAAGAGGTTGGTTTTTTGTAAGCATCAATTCTTACTTCTGAAATTAAAGTTGCAGAATCTCTTTTCTGCGAAAAAATTATCGTGGTGCAAAACGTGAATATGAGAAGGTATATTTTGTTCATGAAGTAATTTGTAGACTTGCATCAGCAAAAATTGTACAGTTTTTAGGAATTGCTTCGTAAAACTCGAATAAAAAAGGAAAGCTGCAATTGATGATTGCAGCTTTCATATAAAATCTTTTAGTTTAAACTTTTTTGTCTTTTATCATCCAAGGAACGATAAAATAAAACCCGATGGCGATAATGGTTGCTAAAACTCCGGTGCCGATCCATAAGATGCTGAAACCAAATTTTTCTGCAATCGAAGTTCCTAAGTAAGGTGTAATGATGAACGCGACTGAAAATGAAATTCCATTTAAACCCATGTAAGCTCCTTTATTATTTTTCCCTGAACGTAAAGCCGTAATTGTCGACATAAAAGGAAGCGTCCAGATTTCACCAATACACAGCAAAGTCATCGAAAGTAATAATGCAAATAAGCTGTAATCAAAAGCCAGCATTGCATAAGAAAACCCACAAATAAAAGTGCCGATAAGCATTGTAATTCCTAAGCTGAAATATTTTTCAGCAATCTGTACCAATCCCATTTCCAGTAAAACAACTAAGAATCCGCTATACCCTAAGATAAAGCCGATATTCTGCTGACTCAAATGCGCAGTATCTTTGTAAAAAATCGTCAATGTACTAAACAACTGAAAGAAACAAATCGAAAATAACATACACAGAAAGCAGTATAGTAGAAATTTCCGGTCATGGTAAGGCGAATTTTCTTTTTTAATTTCTACCACTTCACTCACCTTTTTAGCTTTTATTTTTGCGATTTTATTTCGTTTATAAAAGAATGAAATGTAAAGTAAGCCAGCAAGAAAAGCCGCTAAAGCATTGCTGTAAAACAAAAAATCGTAAGAAATTGCAGATAAAATTCCGCCTAAAGCGGGACCAATCGAGAATCCTAAATTCACCGCCATACGGTTCAGTGAAAACGCCCGTGTAATATTTTCTGGTTTCGCATACTTTGTGATCGCTACAGAATTTGCAGGACGGAAAGCATCACTTACAATACTTTGCAATAAAATAATAAATGCAACACCCGCTTCAGTTTTAAAAAGCGGGATTAAACAAAACAATGGAACACTTAATAATAGGCTAAAATACTGAACTTTATATTCTCCGATTCTATCGGTGATAAAGCCGCCTAACCATGAACCAACTACGGAGCCGATCCCGAAAAAACTCAGGACAATTCCGGTGTTTTCTATGCTGAATTTCAAATGCGCAGTCATGTAAACTCCCAAAAATGGAAGTACCATGGAGCCTGAGCGGTTGATCAGCATTACCAATGCCAACATCCAGCTTTCTTTTGAAAGTCCTTTGTAGGAACTTGTGTATATATTTATAAGTTTCACAATTTCTTTGATTTTATGTTTAATTCCGTCGCATCGAGTAATTTTTTTTTGAAGAACATCATATCGAGAAGTTTGTGATTTACAAGTTTTTTGATCACGGGTTCTTGATACATTTCTCTTCATATCATTTCCAAAAAAACTCGAACTGACGAAAAAAAACAGGACTTAAAAATTAAGCCCTGTTTCATTTATAATGATATAAATAGATTTTACTCCGGCTTATAGGAGTCTTTTAAGGTTACGGTTCTGTTGAATACCATCTTGGTATCCGTTGAATCCTGATCTTTGGTGAAATATCCAATTCTTTGGAATTGAAGTGGTTCTCCCACAGCAACATCTTTCAAACCAGGCTCAGCAAACGCCTGAATTGTAGACATAGAATCCGGATTGACGAAATCTAAAAAATCCACATCTTTCTCAGCGTCAGGCTGTTCTACGGTAAATAAATTATCGTAAACTCTTACATCCACAGGAATTGCATGTGCAGCAGAAACCCAATGAAGTGTTCCTTTCACTTTTCGTAAACTCTCTTCTGTACCACTTCCCGACTTAGATTTTTCGTCGTAAGTAGCATAGATCGTTGTAATATTTCCGTTGTCGTCCTTCTCTACTCTTTCAGCTTTAATGATGTAAGCAGATTTTAAACGAACTTCGCCGCCCAATTTTAATCTGAAGAATTTTTTATTGGCCTCTTCCTGAAAATCTTCACGCTCTATATATAATTCTCTGGAGAAAGGTACTTCTCTTGTGCCAGCATTTTCCTGCTCAGGATTATTTTCCGTTTCTAACCATTCTTCCTGTCCTTCAGGATAATTTTCTATAATCAATTTTACAGGATCAATAACTGCCATGACACGTTTCGCAACTTTATTAAGATCTTCGCGTACGCAGAAATCCAACAGTTGAATCGAAATAAGATTTTCTCTCTTAGCCACACCTACTTTCTCAATAAAATTTCTAATTGAAGTTGGCGTAAAACCTTTTCTTCTCATTCCTGAAATGGTAGGCATTCTCGGGTCGTCCCAACCTGTAACTACTTTTTCAGCGACCAGCCTTTGTAGTTTTCTTTTGGAAGTAATCATATAAGAAACGTTCATTCTAGCAAATTCTCTCTGCTTGTTCCTCACTTTTCCTTCTTCATAAACCTGGTCTAGATACCAATTATAAAGTGGTCTGTGATTTTCAAATTCCAATGAACATAGCGAGTGAGAAACCTGCTCCAAATAGTCAGATTCACCATGCGCCCAGTCGTACATCGGATAGATTTTCCATGCTGTACCGGTTCTGTGGTGAGGTTTATTCAGAATTCTGTACATCACAGGATCCCGCATATTCATATTGGGTGATACCATGTCGATCTTTGCACGAAGAGACATCGTGCCACTTTCGAATTCACCGTTTTTCATCTTTTCGAATAATTCTAAAGACTCTTCTACAGGACGGTTTCTATAAGGAGATTCTACTCCCGGTTCGGAAGGATTTTTTCTTTGTTCGGTTATAACTTCAGATGGTTGCTCGTCAACATAAGCTTTTTTGTCTTTAATCAACTGAACTGCCCAATCGTAAAGTTGTTGGAAGTAATCTGATGCATACAATACTTTATCCCATTTGAAACCCAACCATTCTACATCTTTCATGATAGAGTCTACAAATTCCTGCTCTTCTTTTTCAGGGTTTGTATCGTCAAAACGAAGGTTTACAGGAGCATTGTATTTTTCGCCCAAACCAAAGTTAATGCAGATCGCTTTTGTGTGACCTACATGCAGATAACCATTGGGTTCCGGCGGAAATCGGAAACGGATCTGATCTTGTCTCATACCGTTTGCTAAATCATCTTCTATAATTTGCTCAATAAAATTGAGAGATTTTTTTTCTTCTTCCATTGCAGTAAACTTACAGTGCTGCATCAATTAACAGCAATTTGCAAATTTAAGAAATTTTAAGGTTTAAAAAAAATGATAATTTTAATATTAAATTCACAGTTCTTTGAAAATTTATATCTAAATTTATACAACCAAAACTAATTCACTAAAACTATTAACATGAACTGTAACATCTTCAGCTACAAAAAGATATTATGTCTGAGAAGTACATCATCTGATTCCTTCCGAAAGACATAAATCAATTCTAAATTTCGAAAAATCTACCATACTTCAAATTTTAAAAACAGATAATTTCTTGATAAAAGAGAGATATCATCTGGAAATATCGTTGAAAATCTGTTTTTCAGGATCTGTAGAACAACGCAAATACTGTTGGTAAATATTATTTATTAAATAAGAATTCTAACAGATCACCTAACTATAAAGCTTTATCAATCAGAAATTTAATAAAAATCATCAAAGAAAATGGACAAAAATTTAATTCACACAAATAATGGTACAGACTTTGCCTTACCTCAAATTAAAATATTCATTATGAAAAAAGTAAAAAGCAAATTTTCTTATCTACTGGAATATATTAAGAAAACCATTTTTATCAAAGATGTTATTTAAGTATCTTAAAATTACACTTTTTTTTCATTTAAACAACATCTTATAGAAAAAAAACTACTATTTATTTTTTAAAAAAGATTTGGTCGCCTTTTAATTCTAGAGCACTCTGAAAATTATTGGTAAATAATCCTCCGGTTCCCAAGCCTTGAGGCATCGTATTATTTTTTGTAAATGTATATTGTGCGATAGCATTAAGCCCTATATTACTTTCTAGTGCGGAAGTAATCCACCATCCAATACTTTTCTGATCAGCAAGTGCTATCCATTCATCAGACCCTGCGAATCCACCTATTAATGATGGTTTAAGAATGATAAACTGCGGATTTATTTTCTCTAATAAACGATGTTTTTCGCTATGATGTATAACACCAATCAACTCTTCATCTAAAGCAATTGGCGTGGGAGTACTGGCACAAAGTTCAGCCATCGAATTCCAGTCACCGGACTTTATTGGCTGTTCGATCGAATGAATATTTAAATCTGCCAGTTGTTGCAACACTTTTTTTGCTTCAACTTGAGAAAAACCGCCATTGGCGTCAACACGCAGTTCCAGTTTACTATGTGAAAATTTTTTCCTTAATTTTTGTAGAATTTTATGTTCAGATTCCCAATCGACTCCTATTTTTAGTTTTATACAATGAAAACCTTCTTTCAGCTTTTCCTGAATTTGCTCTTCCATATAACCAATATCGCCCATCCAGATGAGACCATTAATCATCATTGAAGATTTTCCTTCTGTAAATTCACTTGGGTAATAAAGATCTCCACCATGCGTTAGATTTAACAGAGCCTGCTCGTAACCAAACCAAATGGAAGGAAAATCTTTTAATTCTTCTTTTAAAAACTGGTGATCAGCCTGAATATTTTCACAAAGCCATTTTAATTTTTCTTCATAATCTGGACGGTCATCATGGCTCAACCCTCTGAAAATTGCACATTCTCCTGTACCTTTTCTTTCGTTCTCTGAAATTTCCAGAATAAAGGTTTCCTTTTCATACAAAACGCCGCGAGATGTTCCACTCGGGCGTTTGAATTTTAATAAATATCTATAATATTCTGCTTTCATTTATTTTACGCTGTCAATTCGCATAAACTCTTCTGCTTTTTCTACCATGTCTACACTTCCGCAGAAAAAAGGTATTCTCTGGTGAAGTTCTGTTGGTTCGATTTCCATTATTCTTCTGAAACCATCTGTAGCTTTTGCACCTGCCTGCTCGGCTAAGAACGCCATAGGATTGCACTCATAAAGCAACCTCAACTTTCCATTGGGAGCTTGTGAGTATGATGGGTACATATATATTCCACCTTTCAGCATATTTCTGTGAAAATCAGCAACTAAGGACCCAATATATCTTGACGTATATGGTCTGTCGCCTTCTTCCATCTGGCAATATTTAAGATAATTTTTTACTCCCTGAGGAAATTTGATGTAATTTCCTTCGTTAATCGAGTAAATTTTTCCTGTTTTCGGGAACATCATATTGGGGTGAGACAAATAGTAAGTTCCCAGAGAAGGATCTAGTGTAAATCCGTTAACACCATTTCCAGTGGTATAAACAATCATTGTAGAAGAACCGTAGATTACGTATCCTGCAGCAATCTGATTAATTCCTTTCTGTAAAAAATCTTGAAGCTCGACAGGTGTTCCAGGTTCAGTAACTCTTCTGTAGATCGAAAAAATAGTACCTACAGAAACGTTGACATCGATGTTAGAAGAACCGTCAAGAGGATCAATTAAAACAACATATTTGCTTAAATGACCATTTTCTCCACATTTGATATCAATAAAATCATCGTTTTCTTCTGATGCAATTCCGCAGACAACTTCTCTTTGTGACAAAGCTGTAATAAAGATATCATTCGCTATAACATCTAGCTTTTGCTGCTCTTCGCCCTGAATATTCTGATTCCCGGCTGCTCCCGTGATATCTACAATTCCGGCCTTATTAACTTCTCTGTTGACTACTTTTGACGCCAGTCTTATTGCACTTAGAAGACGCGAAAATTCTCCCGTAGAATACTGGAAATCTTCCTGTTTATCAATTAAAAATTCTCCTAAGGTCTGTAATGGTTGATCTGACATTTTTATACTTTTACGTTTGCTTCAAATTTCGTAAAAATTATTAGACTTGAAAGAATTTTCTTTTATATTACGTAAATAACTACTAAACAAGCTATTATCATCAATAATCTGATATTTCAAACAATTATGCAGTAATTATTAATCACCAAATTGTGCACTTTCATATCTCACCGTAAATTTATAATTTTGCGGTTTCACAAAATTTTATTTATCTAACAATTTTATTTTTAATTTTAAATGAAAATTTTCAAGTTTGGTGGAGCTTCGGTGAAAGATGCCGAAAGTGTAAAAAATGTATCCATGGTTTTAAAAAGCCAGGGATTTGAAAAATGTCTGCTTGTCATCTCGGCAATGGGTAAAACTACTAACGAGCTGGAAAAAGTAGTAGAACTTTATTTTAAAAAAGAAGACTACCAAACTGAAACTGAAAAGATAAAACACAAACATACCGAAATTGCAAAAGGCCTTTTCAACGACGATCATTCAGTATTTGGTGAGATCAATCTTTTTTTTGATGACATCGTATCATTTTTAAGAAGAAATAAATCACCCAACTACAACTTTGTATACGATCAGGTAGTAAGTTGTGGCGAAATGATCTCTACTAAAATTGTAAGTGAATATTTGAATGATATTCAGTTTACCAACCAATGGCTTGATGCCAGAGATTATATAAAAACAGACGATTCTTACAGAGACGGTATCGTTAACTGGCAGAAAACAGAAGAATTTATTGCGACTTTAAATCCTTCAATTAATTATGTGACTCAGGGTTTTATAGGTTCTGACGACAATAATTTCACAGTAACGCTGGGAAGAGAGGGCTCAGATTACTCTGCTGCAATTTTCGCCTATTGTTTGAATGCCAACGCGATGACGATATGGAAAGATGTTCCGGGAGTGATGACAGGCGATCCCAGAAAGTTTAAAGACGTTTCTCTGCTTTCTAACATTTCGTATGAGGAAGCAATTGAAATGGCTTACTACGGTGCGAGCATCATTCACCCAAAAACATTACAGCCTTTACAACAGAAAAACATTCCGTTTTATGTGAAATCTTTCGTAGATCCTACCAAAGACGGAACAAAAGTGGGCGCTTCTGAGAAAAACCAAAGTGAAGAATCATATATCTTAAAAGAAAATCAAACATTACTGAAAATCTCAACAAGAGATTTTTCCTTCATTGCAGAAGACCATATGAGTCTAGTTTTCGGATATTTATCTAAATATAAAATTAAAGTTTCTCTGATGCAGAACTCTGCAATTTCGTTAGCTTTATGCTTAGAAGATAAATTTTTAAAAATAGATGAGCTTAATAAAGAGCTTCAAAAAGTATTTGAAACCGATGTCATAAAAAATGTATCTTTATTTACGGTGAGAAATGCAAAAATTGAAAACATCGGGAAATTTTACCAGGAAAAAAGTGTATTATTGGAGCAGATTGCCAAAAATACCCTTCAAATGGTAACACAATAAAATTAATGACGACCAAAAACACATGAGTTTAATTTCGAAAAATGATTTAATCAAAGCCTCCGGACTCAACAGACTGGGATTTCTCAAGAATCCTATAGCGTCTGCAGTGATGAGCCTTACCAAAATAAATGAAGTAAACAGACTGTATGATAAACTGAGATATAAAGAAGGCAAAGATTTTTTCGACTCATTTGTGAGAGAACGTAACCTGAGTTATATCGCGTTCGCTGAAGATCTGGCTAAAATACCAAAAACAGGACCGTTCATATTGGTTTCGAATCATCCGCTAGGCGCCATTGACGGAATATTGATGTGCAAGGTTTTGTCTGAAGTGCGACCGGATTTTAAAGTGATGGGGAATTTCCTTTTAGAGAAAATAGAACCTATGGAGCCTTATGTAATTCCTGTAAATCCTTTCGAAGGAAAGAAAGAAATACGCAACAGCTCCACGGGAATGCGCGAAACTTTAAAACATCTTAAAAATGGTGGCTGTGTAGGAATTTTCCCGGCAGGAGAAGTTTCTAACAAAAATAATCCTTATGGAGAAATTCTGGATAAAGAGTGGGAAAAACCGGCTTTAAAGCTTATCAAAATGGCAAAAGTTCCGGTAGTTCCTATGTATTTTCATGCAAAAAACAGCACTCTTTTTTATCAGGTTTCAAAAATTCATCCAAATCTACAGACGTTACTCCTTCCTGCTGAAATGATGAATGACCGTGAAAAACCTATCAGAATAAGAATAGGAAAACCCATCACGGTAAAAGCGATGGACGATATGGAGACCATCGAAGAACTGGGAGAATTCTTAAGACGTAAGGTTTATATGATGAAATCTTATTACGAAAAAAGAAAATCTCTGGCACAGGCTATCAATCTGAAAAATTTATCTTTAAAATTTCAGTTGCTACGTGAAGAAAATATCGTTCAGAATATTATCGATGAAACTCCCAAAGAAGACATTCTAAAAGATATCAGTAAACTGAAAGGCACAGACAAGATGCTCTTCAGCAATGGTAACTACGAGATCTATTTTACAACCTACGATCAAATTCCTTCAATAATGCGGGAAATTGGAAGACAGCGCGAACTTACGTTCCGGGCGGTGGGTGAAGGAAGTAATTTACCTTTTGATCTGGATGAATACGATAAACATTACCATCATCTTTTCCTCTGGGACAATGCGGCAGAAAAACTTGCAGGTGCTTACAGAATGGCTTTGGGTAAGGATGTGATGAAGAAATCCGGAATTAAAGGATTTTATACCAGTTCATTATTTGAGTTTGAACAGGATATCCATCCGTTCTTTAAAAAAGTGATTGAGATGGGCAGAGCATATATCTGTGAAGAATATCAGCAGAAACCGCTTCCTCTTTTCCTCTTGTGGAGAGGAATTGTACATGTCTGCCTGAGAAATCCTGATCATAAATTCCTGATGGGAGGTGTAAGTATTTCAAATAAATTTTCGGAGTTTTCTAAGTCGCTGATGATTGAATTTATGCGTTCAAATTATTACGATTCTGCTGTTGCACAGTATATTACACCGAGAAATGAATATAAGGTAAAACTTCGCGACAGAGATAAAAATTTGTTTTTTGACGAAATGGAATCTGATCTAAATAAACTTGATAAAATTATTGACGATCTGGAACCTGAATTGAGGCTACCCGTATTAATTAAAAAATACATCAAACAAAATGCAAAAGTAATTGCGTTCAATGTTGATCCGAATTTCAATGATGCTATTGACGGATTAATGTATATCAGAATAAGTGACCTGCCTGAAAGCACGATAAAACCTGTATTGGAGGAGATGAGCGAGCAAATAAGAAAGGAGCAGGAAAATAATACTCCTGAAAATCAGTAAGTTTTTAATTTAAACTAAAAAAAAACTTTTATTACTTGCATGATATACCAAAAGATACTACTTTTGCATCACTTTAAAACAACGAAGTAAACCAAATGGTTTCTTAGCTCAGTTGGTAGAGCAATGGATTGAAAATCCATGTGTCCCTGGTTCGATTCCTGGAGAAACCACAAAAACCTTTAAATTTATTTGAGGGTTTTTTTGTGTTTAATTTTCTAAATCTTTTAAAGACTTTTGGAGCTGGTAGAATGCTTTTCGTTGAATAATACCCTATCAATTCACTTCCATCACAAAATGTAATGTTTTTTTTTAAATTACATTTACCCCATTTCAAGTCATAGAACTTAGCGATGAAATTATTTAGAAGAATAGCTAATAAAATTTGCATGGCAATAGAAAATATCATATTTTTGCAGCCACTTTAAACAACAAAGTAAACCAAATGGTTTCTTAGCTCAGTTGGTAGAGCAATGGATTGAAAATCCATGTGTCCCTGGTTCGATTCCTGGAGAAACCACTAGAAACTAAAAGTTTCAAACAAACCCCTCAAATTGTATGATTTGAGGGGTTATTTTTTACTCTTATTCGTCAACATCAAAATTTTCATTACATCGCCTTGCTCTCAAAAAGATAAGAGCCCATTTTGTGGTAGGCTCTTATCTTATCTCATCCTCTCATATATCTCTAGATAAAATATTAAACGTATTATGATTATAGAAAGAATGATGTGCAGTAAAATAGTGATTAAATATCTTCTAAAACAGTTTAAAAATATGCAGTCAATTTTAGACCCACGCTCATGTATTCTATTTTTTCACGAGAAATATCGTTGTTTAAATTATCTGCCATATCCTGATCATTTTGAATAATATCATTGAAATGGTAGCTAATACTTGATTGGGTCTGGTTGTAGTCTGCATAAAGCGTTACTCCCAACTCCGGGTTAAATTTGTACGTTAATGCCGCACCGGTATTCCATCTGAAACTGCTGGATGGTTTATATTCTGCCACTTGAAATTCATCTGTCGGCAAGTCAAAAATTTCACTTTTAACAAAAATCTTTCCGCTTGCTCCTGAAGAATATCCAGCTGTAGCTTTTAATACGACATTAAAATTATCAGATATTTCGTGAGAGAAATAAGGACCAATTCCAAAATTTAAAAATCCTAAAGATTCTGTGGTGATGTCAAAGCTCCCAATATCTCCGTCTAACGGAAATCTTGTTGGGTTTATGGGAAAACTGCTGAAACTGAAGTCTCCTCCAACTCCCCATTTCTTGGAAAAAAAATACGCTCCCTCAATACCCGCTTCGAAACCGACTTCTTTTTTATCAGTAAGTTCAGACTCTTTTAAAAAGTTTGTTGTTGATAAGGCTGACCCTACTTTTAGAGATACGAAAGATGGATTGCCATTTCCTTCCAAATCAGCTAACATTCCGATATTGTCACCTTTATTTTTATAAATCTTATCAATAAAAAAATATCCTAATTCTGAGGAAAGTATTCCTATTCCGGCTCCGGCCAACACATCAGAGATCCAGTGCCTGTTGTTTAAATTTCTACCCAACCCAGTAATAGCAGCCGCGCCATATCCACCAATACTGTATCCGGGGCTTACTACACCATATTCTTTGTGAAGAAAACTCGCATTGGTAAATGCCATCGAAGTATGTCCGGACGGAAAAGAGTTTTTACTCGAACCATCGGGGCGTTCTACTTTTGCAGTATATTTTAAGGAATTTACAATCACAGCCATGATCCCGATACTGGCAGCATACGACAATGTAGCTCTTCCAATATTATTTCTTCCCTTTACTCCTGCAAGCTTTAGTCCGTATACGGTTGCAGCCGGAGCATACTGAAGATAATTATCATAACCTACTTTAAAGGTAGGAATATATCGATTTCTAATTTCACGAATATTTTTTCTCTCTCCCCAAGTCGCACCCGAAGCACCGAATAGTAATACTGGTGCCGTAGACATTTTTACCCATTCCCTTTGGAAAAAAGGTTTTCTCACTTTAGAATCCTGTTGCTCAATAATTGGTGATATTTTTTGAACTTCAAGAGAATCCTGCGCATAGTGAAGTACAAACGGAAAGATACTCAGCGATAAACAAAATAGTTTTTTTTTCATAGTATTTTAATTAGTGTAGATCAGTGATTACTAAGTCCAAATCATCAGTTAAAAAAAGAATTATAATGTTGGTGTACTGCAGCATTTCTTTTGAAAGGTTATCAAAATATAAAAAGATTTAAAATAATCATATTCTGAAAGAGACATAATTTAATCTTCAACGCCACTCGAAAACATATAAACCTATAATTGGTGAACTTTATAATTTTGCAATTTTATAAACTCGACAGTGATATCACAATATATTGTTGTAATGATTTCCGAAAAAACTACTTATAAAAAATTGATATTTGATTTGTAAAAATCTTAAATGAAAGTTTACCATTTCATTTAACATTCAAAATTCCAATCATTTAGGTATTTTTTAAAATACACTTTTATGTAAATATATTTAAATTTTTACATCCATTTTAGAAGTTCAATCAGCAGCAGTTTTGCAGATAGATTAGTTAAAACATTGCGTGAATACTAAATAATAGCATTTTGAAAACCACTATTTTAATGTAATAAATTACGAATATATCACAACAATACGGCTTGGCAATGTGGTATATCAAAGTAATCGCATTAGATTTGTAGCTAAAATTTTTCAGTATAAAAATTACTTATCAGACAGTATTTATGGTGAGCTGTTTTCCATGAATACATTGATGAGCAAGAAAAATCGAAGATTTAACTTTATTAAGATTCTATAAAATTTAATTATTAAACTAAAATAAATACAGATGAAAATACGCCAAATTCTAATTATCATTGCTGGACTTCTTTGCATCACATTTTTATCAAACATAAAGGCGCAAACTGCAAATATATTTACAGGAGAATTTTCCAGCGAGGGCGATGTTACGGCACCGGGATTAATGACGCTTGAACTGTCTCAGCAAGGATCTAAACTAGAAGGCATCGGTTATTATATGTCTAATAAAGACGACAACACTTCAGGTACACTTTCAGTCAACGGTTATGTTAAAGATAAAAAAGGATATATTCGTTTTAGAGACCAGAGAGGAAATGTAGTAGCTGACGGTTCTATTATTTTTAAAAACAGCTCGACAGTCTATTTCATACAGACTACCAAATCTCCGATCGTACCAAATGCTGCATATTTGTATCCTGTAAATGAAGAATCACCAACAGAAAAAAAAGTGGTCACCAGCAGAAGCTACACAGGAAAATATTCAAATGAAGGAGATACTACCGCGAAGGGGATTTTATCATTTGAAATTACTCAGTCAGGAAGCAAAATTGAGGGCATTGCAAACTACAGCACAAAAGACGAACAGCTGGATACCGGAATGTTATCTGTGAACGGCTATGTGAAAGACGGTATTGCTTATATACGATTCAGAGATCAAAACGGTGCATCGATAGCAGACGGAACATTGAGCAGTGCAGGATCTAATACTGTTTTCAAACAAACTACATCAACAAGCGACCTGCCGAAGCAAGCAATTTTATATCGATAGAAGATATTCTGTATTTTAAGAATACTTACAATTGTTGCTGAGATCATGAGTATGGCCTTTTTCTAATTAAATAAGATATTGATTTTTTGGGTCACACTTATTGAAGAGACAAAGTGCTAAATGTAGAAAAAAATCTATACTTTTAAGTTGGTGAATGATCCCGGAAGCAAAAAATGAAGACTGCCAATCTTCAGGATTAAATCAGAGTGAAATCTACAATAAATATTGGCAATAATGAAATCGAAAAGTCTGAAAAAAAAAATACAGTATTATGTTATTGCTTTTTTAGGCATTCTTTTTTTCATGTCGGGACTGCTATATTTTGTCATTATTCAACGATTCAAGGAAAGTGTAAAGTTTATTGTTCATAACCAAACGAATGGTCAGTATATTTTCAATGCCGGGAGCGCTGAAGTTTCCCTATGGTCAAAATCTCTTTTACTTGAGAAATCTGTGCTGGTTTGCAAAGACACCACTAAAGCAAATTCTTATTACAACGTAAAATTATCAAAACTAAAATTTTCTCTCACTTCCTGGAATGCATTGTTGTTTAAAAACAAGATCCTGGTTGACAGCCTGGAAATCATCAATCCGGAAGTTCAAGTCTATTCAAATTCAAAAAGAAGATTAAAAAATAAAACTGCTTTTCGGCCGTCCGACATCTTATCTTTTCTGGAGAAAACCCAGCAATCTTTTAACCTGAGCAATCTTTCGATAAAGAATGCATCTATTAGCTACAAACAAGGTAAAAAAGAAGCTATTAATATTAAAAACATTAATTTATCAATCAGGAATTTTAAAAAAGTTAATAATGACGACAGCCATTTACTGGGTTCAGATCATATAGATCTCTCTGTTGGAAAACAAACTATTTCCCTGCCTGATCAAAATCTTACCGTTGCCTTCAGTTCCGTTCGTTTCAATAGTAAAAATCAATATTTCAACGTCGATTCATTGCTGATTGATCAACAAGATGACCGTAAAAACGGACGGATGGAATTTAAAGCAGACCGTTTCAGTTTTAATTCTAAACATCTTCCTGCCACATATCAAAAAGAACAGCTGCTGCTTGACACGGTGAGATGTAGCAATCCGGTGATGACTTTTTATGATCATAAAAATAAAATAAAGCGAAACAGTACACAACGCAGCAAGGCAAAAAATGAAATATTTAATCTGATCAACATTAAATTTTTTGAAATAGAAAATGCGTCTTTAGTCCAAAAAAGAGCTGACGGAACGTTGAAAAATTCAGCAGGGAAAACTGCTAATTTGACGGTTTACAATCTATCTCTCAGAACACGAAAAGATCCAAAGATCACTTTAGACAGTGTACATTTGAATATGGATCAAATTGCCTTTTTTTCAAAAGACAGTCTTCATAAACTCACTATTGAAGAATTTTCTTTCAGGAATAATGATATCATTTTCCGTCATGTAAACTACCGCCCGACTACTCAACAGAAAATACAGAAAGCGATGGTTTTTTCTGCACCTTCTCTCATTTTGCGAAATGTAAATCTTGAAGCATTATTAAAGAAAAAGCTAGTTGCTGATCAGGCTGAGCTGCTAAAACCAGTAATAATTATTGATCAGAAAAAAAGAACTACAGATCAAAAAACCAGATCAAAAATTGTAAAAGATAAAAAAAACACCAGCTTTTTTCTGACATTGCATCAGATGAAAGAGATGATCAATGTAGATCAATTAGTAATATTAGATGGTACAATCAATTACAACATTTCGTCTAAAAGCCACATTGCTCTTCATGCGAAAAATTTAAATGCCAAAATTATCCTCAATAAAACGCTTAAAAGTGATTCTTTAGTAGATATCAAGCACTCTATCCACAAGCTGGAAATTGGTGATATTTATTTGAGATCAGACAAATTTCTGTTGAATATCAATAACTATAAATTCGCTGGACTTTACCGGGAAAACTGGGCAAAAAACTTAAAATTTCAACAAAACAAGAATGCTGTAGAAGCAAAAAATATTTATTGGAAAGCATTCGACTGGGATCTTTTCCAAAAATCTGAAATTATAAAAGTAGATTCTTTATACATTAATACGCTTATCTCTGATATAAACAATAGCCCTAAGAAAACAGTTTCCCGACATAAAAAGAATCTGCCGCCCATTCGTGTTGCTAAAATGAAGATTGATAAATTTTTATTTAGCAGAAAAACAGCAAAGGATTTCATAGGATTTTCAGGAAATAATATCTCAGTTACGGATGTACGATCCCACGCCAATTATTTTACCTGGAAAGATGTGAGTTTAGATATCTCAAACTTCAGACTGCTGGGAGAACACGCAAAAGGAAATATTGCGAAAATTTATATTAAAAACAACTTGGGAAGCATACATGATTTAAGTTTCATTTCTAATTCAGATAAAGGATTTCAAAAAATTTCTTTGCCCGCACTTTTTTTCAATGGAAAATTCAATTCTACCAAACCGGAAGTCATTGCTTTTGAATCAGTGTCTGCTGATAAAGGTCAAATTGAAATTTACGCAAAAGGGAAAAGCAACTCCCAATCGTTTCATGTACCGAGAACACCCGTACAGATTAAATCATTAGAAATCAACAACTTAAATATCAACTATATTAAACAAAAAAACGAAGAATTATTTAAATATAAAGGTGTAGTAAATCTGGCAGCGCAAAATATAAGAAGTTTTAATGAAAATTCACAGATGTTAAAATCTGATGATCTACGCATCACAGTACTGAACTCAAATGTAGATGGTGAAAAATTTCAATTGAATGTTCCAAAATTATCGCTCCATTTAAACGGATGGAATGTATTTCGTAAAAATGATCTGACAACAATTTCTTCCAGTGTACTTGTTGATTGGTCTGGCGCATCATTTAAATTTCAAAAAGACAGCATGCGTTTACAGGCAAATGGTAATTCCGGTAGTTTTGTTGATAATGAATTTCTCTTTAACGAAGCGACGAGATTTAACATAGAAAAAATCTTGCAAAAGGTTAATTTTAAAGGTGGGAAAATTGTTTACAAAAATGCTGCAATTACGGCAGACATTGAAAAGTACGGTTGGAATTCGTCAAAAAACACATTCAATTTAACTAATTTAAATTTGCATCCTGTTATCAGTAGAGAAATATTTTTTAAAAACTCAAAATTTCAGGATAATTATCTTGAATTACAAGGTGACTCTATATCCTTATCACTTGCAAAGGCAGGCCGCTTTTCGAAAGATTCTGCGATCTCATTGAAGAAAATCACTCTGGACGGCCTTCATGTGATCGTGTCAAGAGACAAAACTCTACCCAGAAAACCTGCAGCACACAAATTAATGCCTACTCAATTAATAAGTTCAATAAAACAACCTTTTTCCGTTGATACCATTTCGTTAAAAAATAACTCTGTCGTTTACAAAGAGTTTGAAGTAAAGTCGAAAGCTTGGAGTGAGATCCCATTTTCTTCTTTAAATGGAAATATCATTAATCTAAGCAATCAGGCAAGCCGAAAAGATAGCCTGGAACTGAATATTAGCGGTAATTTATTTCGATCTGATATCAAACGCTTTTCATATAAAGAATCTTATGCTGATTCGCTGGCGGGATTCGTTGCAAATGTTCATTTTACGGGAATTGATCTAAGAGAATTCAGCAATATTTCTCGTCCAATGGGCTCATTAGACATAAGTTCCGGATATGCTGATAACTTATACAGCAGCTGGTCGGGAAATCAATATGCAGCAACCGGAACTATGAATTTCAGTTATAATCAATTAAAAGTAAAATTTCTAAATCCGGAAGGTAAAAACGGTTGGCATTTATCGTCAAAGGTAAAAACATTTGCTGCCAACTTAATAATTCCTAATAGTCATCACAAATCATCGATGATGTTTGTAGAGCGTGATGCTAACAAATTTGTTTTTAACTACTGGATCAAAATGCAGATTAGTGGTATTATGTCAACATTTGGTTTAAAAAGCGATAAAAAATATCAGAAAAAATATAATGAGAATCACGAGCGTTATGGCCTGCCAAGAATCAACCCTACAATTTCAAACGATTAAAAAATCAATTATTTACTGTTAAATCATTTCAACGAATAATTTTTTAAATTAAAATAAAAATGGATTTTTTCAACCACATTAAAACGGTAATCAGCATAATTCTAGGACTTTCTATAGGTTGCTTATTGAATGGATCTGTAAAATTTGTACAACATCCAAAGAGAACAAAACCTTATTGGGTGCATCTGCTATGGGTTTTTTATTTATTCCTCCTCATGATCCACTTCTGGTGGTGGGAATATAATTTACGGGAAGTCAGAATGTGGACCTTCACAGAATACATCTTTATAATTATGTACATTATTATTTATTTCACGTCGTGTCAGCTTCTTTATCCGGCAGATGTAAAAGATTACGGGGATGATTATAAAAACTATTTTTACTCCAGAAAAAAATGGCTTTTTCTTTTGCTGATTGCAGTTTTTTTAATTGACATTTTTGATACTTTAATTAAAGGCCCCGAATATTTAGAGAAACTGATGCCTGTCTATGCCATACGAATGATCAGCCATATTTCACTACTAGGTATTTTTGCATTTCTGAAAAGCAAGAAAGCATCTCTTTACGGAGCAATGGTTATATTCTTTATCCTGTTCGAATTTTATTTTATATTCAGTAAGTTTTATAATGATTAATTTTCTTAAACTGTTCTAATTTTCCACCAATTCTGGAGCCACCGGAAGTCAGTTTTAATGATCGATGATTTTATACAAAAAACAATGATACAGGGCCTTTTCGGAAGATATTTTGATGTAATAAAATAAGAAATTATCTCACCTACATCGATCACTTTTAGTGACTATATCTGCAAACAGTGGTACATTCGTAAAGTATAAATCAAATATAAATATTATGAAAAATTCAATCAAAACAGGTTTTGCCGCCATGCTGCTTTTACTTTTAAATTCTTGCGGAACGGTAACAAATTATGATGCACCTCTGGAACCGGGACAGACTGTAATGCAAACACAGGGCGCAAACCAATCAAACAATAATCAGGATAATATTCCTGAACCTGGTCAAAATAAAATGAAATCTCAGAACGACGACGATGTACCGGAGCCAGGTCAGACAGAAATGAAAAAAGGAGATGACGACGATGATGATGACAACAATGTTGTTGAGCCTGGACAAACCGAGATGAAATAATTAAAATTTAAAGATATAAAGCTTATTTAATCAAATGATGATCTGATGGAAATTTTTCTATCTATTTATCTAGACTAAAGCATATAAATTAAAATAATCTTTACTTATTAAATAAAATGAATACTTATAATAAGATATTTAAAAACATACTTCTTGTGGGTGTACTTGTATCGATGATCGGCTGTTCCCCAACCGTTAATTATATCGGCAAAAATTACAACCCTACTCAGAATATTGATGTTTTTTTGGATACTAATGATGTCAAGAAAAACTATGAAGTAATCGGAAAGGTTGACGGAATTTCAGGCGTATTGGGATCAAGTTATCAGGAAATTCAGGATAAAGTGGTTCAGACGGCCAAAGAAAAAGGTGCTGATGCTGTTATTCTTTATAACATGGAACAGAGAATTATTGGTTCAACTTCATCATCCAATACGGTTGAGCATCGCCAATGGATGAAGAATACAACGACAGAGTCAACAAATGTTACCGAAGATGTTTTGCACGCCGATTTTATAAAATATATACCCTGATACTCCTGTAAAATTTAAAAATAAATGAAATTAGTACTTTCAGCTTTCACCATAATTACTTTTTTATTAACATCAAGTTGCAAGGAAAAAGCAAAAGAGGTGACACACGATCAAGATCAAAATTTACTTTCCCAACCCAAAAAAGAAAAACAGGTTACAGAATTACCTGCTAAAAAAACACAATTAGAGATACAGGGCGAGCAAATTATCTTACCTGATTTTCGATTAGAAGTTAACCTTTCTGACAAAGCGGTTACGAAACTGAAGGACAGTAAAGAATCTGTAATAGCTTCACTTTACCTGTATGGGGAGGTTGCAGACGAAAATTCTATTCCAACAAAGTTTAAAAAACTGATGGGGCCGACAGGTATTAAGCTGACATCAATTGATATTGAAAAAAAGGACATCAAGCAGTCAAATGTATTCGATGTTAAAGATTTAAGTTTTCCAAAAGAACTCTATGATTTATTAGGTAGTAAAGATGTTTTAATAAACATAAGTGTTTATAGCGGTAGAAGAACTTTTAAGGACAATATTTTATATATGGAAGCTTATGATGCGAAACTTAGTGATATTCTTGATCACAGTGGTTTTATCAACTTAAATGGTCGTCTGCTGTCAGAAGGTCTTGACTAAAATATTACTAAAAGAAACAGCTTTTAATTTTAAAAGTAAATTTGTTTTTAAATTTTTATTGATCAAAGATCAAAACGACCACCTTTTACGAGGTGGTTTTGTGTGCTCAAAATCTGAGTATATTTTAAAAGTATTTAACAATCGCAATAAATCAAAAATAAGTATCTTCGCTTATTATAATTTAGAATAAGAAATGAAGAAGATCATCTCCGGATTATTTATTTTTATCACAATATTTGCTTTTGCACAAGACGAAATCAAGTTTCAGGATATCCCTTTCAAAGATCTGATAGCAAAAGCAAAAAAAGAAAACAAACTTGTTTTCATCGACGCATATGCCTCATGGTGCGGCCCTTGTAAAATGATGGAAAAAAATGTTTTTACAAAAAAAACCGTCGGCGACTTTTACAATAAAAATTTTATCAACGCAAGAATTGATATGGAAAAAGGTGAAGGTAGAGAAGTTGCCCAGAAATTCGGTGTTCGCTCCTACCCTACTTATCTGTTCCTGAATGGTGACGGAGAATTGGTTTCTCAAAATTACGGCTATATGGAAGAAAACATTTTCCTTACAATGGCTCAGGATATTAACTCGCCCAACAATAAATCTGGGTCGCTGAAAGAACGTTTTGCAAAAGGAGAAAAGTCACCTGAATTTTTGATTAACATTATGAAACTTAATGCTAATGCAGATTTTGATTTTGCTAAAAAAGCTTCAGAACGATATTTTCAAAACAAAAGCAAAACAGACGAAATCTCAAAAGATGAAGTTGGTTTGTTGCTTTATTTCATTAAATCAACAGAAGATCCCAACTACAAATTTTTTACGGCAAGAAAAACAGACATCATTAAGTATTTACCAGAAGAAACTTATAATGAGTTTAATAACCAAATTGTACTTTCTAAAATCGTCGCTGAATCAATTGACGAAAACAAAAAAGAAATTAATGAAGAATATTTCATGAAAACAGCCGAGCCGCTGGTAGGAAAAGAAGCTGCAATGACTAAGCTTAATCAGACTAAACTTAGCTATTATGAGCAGAATAGTAATTTTGCAGAATATGAAAAAGCTGCTTTGGTTTACTATAAAAATTCAGATCAGTTTCAACCCAATGAACTTTTGAAGGCAGCCTGGATTTTTTCTGATCATATACAGTCAAAACCATCCCTTAAAAAAGCAGCTGAATGGGCAGAAAAATCTGTAATGCAAAGTGAAACCCCTGAAAACACTTATATTTTAGCAAAAATATATTATCAATTAGGAAATACAGATGTCGCTAAAAACTATGCTGAAATGTCGAGAAATATGGCGGAGAGTGCCGGAAAGGACGCTACATTGGCTAAAGAACTACTAAGTAAAATAAAATAGAGTCACATTGAATAATAAAATTTTCATCGTACTAATAAGTTTATTTTCCTTCATCAATGCTGATGCTCAGGAAAATTCAACATCAGATGTGAAAACGATTTCTGAAAAGAAACTTTATGTAAAAGGCAACGCATTACTTATTCCCATTGGAGTAATCAATGCAGGATTAGAATATCAGTTGAGTAATAAATTTACAGCGCAGGGAGATGTATTAATCTCGCCATGGAAATCTTTTGCAGGACATGAAGCTCAGATTTACATGGGAACTCTTGAGGGAAGATATTATTTTAAAGAGGCATTTAAAGGTTGGCACGTCGGAGCTAATTTCTCCGTAGGAACTTACATACTACAGAAACCTACTTATTGGAATGATAATACATTTGTAGATGCTCAGGTAGGAGTTCCCACTCAATATATAAATTCACAACTTTATCAAAAAGGCTTTTCTTTTCTGCTAGGAGTAGAAGGTGGTTATCAGTTTAGACTTGCAGATAATTGGAATATGGATATTTTTGCAGGTATCGGAAATTCTCAGGATTTTTATAAAGGCTACGTTCGAGGAACAGGTGAAAGATATGATAGCGCGCAGGGCTTTAACAGAAGCGGAGAATGGTTACCTTATCGTGGCGGTGTCATGATTTGTTACAGACTAAAATAATATGAAACTACTAGGAAAAAACCACATCATTATATCAGTAATCACTTTTGCTATTCTTTTCCTGATGAATTATTTGGGAAATAAAGAAGCTGACAAACTAGAGCGCGCTTTGATGACTGCTTTTGCAGGAGTTATCGGCTTATCGATCGGACTTTTTATCTTGAATAAAGGAAAAGATGATAAAAATCCGCCGCAGAACTTTGACTGATATACAGTGACTTATCAATTGTGAATTTCGCTTTGCCGGTCAATTTTAAATTTACGAGCACTAACGATTAGAATCCACATTTTCAATCTTCATACATCACATATTTGGTTCTGATTTTTGAAAACTTTTCCACATCAGATTTCCATGAAGATTTTATTTCAGCTTCAGATTTTCCGGCAACGATTTGTTTTCTTAATTCATCACTTCCCGCTAAGGTATCAAAGAAAAGATTTTTCAGGAAGAAACTTTGCTGAGGATTTTTGTACTGTTTATAGGCTTTAATCAACCAATCCAGATTTAGTTCTCTTAAATCTTCAGAATAATTTGAGAGATTTTCACCGTAACATAATTGTCCGTTCAGAAAAGGATCTTTGGCTCCAAAATTAGGTTTTGGAGTAAATTGATAAGGTAAATCTTTTGTCCAAGGTGAACCATAGACTTGAAACGGAATATCAGTTCCTCGTCCCACGGAAACCTGCGTTCCTTCGAAGAAACATAAACTCGGATACAGATTGATCGATTTATCGTTGGGTAAATTTGGAGACGGCTTATCTAAAATAGCATAGCGGTTTTGTTTATGATACTTCTGCATCGGGATCACCGTATATTTAGCCTGTACTCCATTTTTCAGCCATTTTTCCCCGTTCACCATTTTTCCGTATTCGCCAATCGTTAAGCCATAAACTACGGGAACTTCGTGCATACCGACAAAGCTTTCCCATTTTTTCTTCAAAACCGGCCCATCAATATATCCGTCATGCGGATTTGGTCTGTCTAAAACTAAAATTTTAACATTATTTTCTGCTCCGGCTTCCATCAAATACGTCAAAGTAGAGATGTAAGTATAAAATCTAACTCCAACATCCTGAATATCAAATACTACAATATCCAAACCTTTCAATTGCTCCGGCTTTGGTTTTTTATTGGGACCATAAAGCGAGATGATAGGAATTCCCGTTTTGATGTCTATTCCGTTTTTTACTTTTTCGCCCGCATCGGCATCACCCCGGAAACCATGTTCTGGAGCAAAAATTGTTTTAATCTTAATGCCGTTTTTTACTAAATAATCTACCACATGATTTTTATCTTTCATCAAACCAGTCTGATTGGTAACGATTCCGATATTTTTCCCTTTCAATAGTGGCAAATATAACTCAGGTCTGTCTGCACCCGTTTTGAAACAATCCTTATCTTGAATCTGAGAATAATATGGGCTGAATACTCCTAAAAAAATTAGGCAAATAAGAACTAAAGTTTTAATTTTGAAATCTAAATTCATAAGCTTGAAATTTCCTTTATATTTCTCTAGAAAAATAGCGTTTTCCAAAGATAACAAAAATAACCTTTCTCGGGTGATCATCTTCATTGGCAGACTTTCTGTGGCCTTGGGAATTATTGTTTCATTAATTACTGTCTCCACAGGGTTCGGCTCAAAAAAAGCTATCAAAGAGAGACTGGCAGATTTTAGTGGTCATATTACCGTAAAATCTACCCGCTCTAACTCTTCTTATAACACTTCTGTATTAGACAAAGAAGGTTTAAATATTAAAAAACTGAAAGAACTTGAGGATGTAGAAAGTGTACAGAAATACTCAATGGTAACGGGAATTATGCGTAACGAACACAGCTTTGCAGGAATTATATTTAAAGGTGTAGGAAAAGATTTTGACAGTTTAAGATTTAAGAAATTCCTCATCTCAGGAAAAACACCGAAAATTACTGAAGATGGCTACAGCAATGCAATCACTATATCAGAAAAAATTGCACACGACCTTCATCTGAAAGTTAATGACAGCATTGTAACCGTTTTTGCGAAGGAAGATCAGAAACAGATCTACAGAAAATTTCAGGTTGTCGGAATTTATAAAACCGATATTAAAATGATTGATGATCAGTTTGTAATGGGCGACATCAATCAGGTTCGGAAAATTCAGGATATGACTCCTGAAGATGTTGGCGGTATAGATATTTTCTTCAAAAACGTG
Source organism: Chryseobacterium sp. CY350 (assembly GCF_027945075.1). Classification (NCBI taxonomy): domain Bacteria; kingdom Pseudomonadati; phylum Bacteroidota; class Flavobacteriia; order Flavobacteriales; family Weeksellaceae; genus Chryseobacterium; species Chryseobacterium wangxinyae. The sequence goes on along the minus strand of NZ_CP116034.1, from coordinate 3,655,932 downwards.
AACGATATCGATAAAGATTCTTCTCAAATCGATAAACTGATCGGCTATAAAAATTACGCTGAGAAAGCAACTGAAAAATTCCCTCAGATCAATGACTGGATTAGTATTTTTGATGTAAACATAGCTTTAATCATCTCTATAATGCTGATTGTAGTGATCATCAACATCATTATGGTTCTTCTTATTTTGATTATTGAGCGTACGAACTCTATTGGTTTACTGAAAACTTTAGGCGCCACAAACGCGCAGATTCGTGCAACTTTTATTAATTATACGTTGATCATAATGGTTCCGGGATTGCTTTACGGAAATGCGATTGGTCTAGGACTTCTATTGATTCAGAAATTTTTCGGAATCATTAAATTAAATCCAGAAAACTATTATGTGAGCACCGTTCCGGTAGATTTGAACCCTATCGTGATTCTTTCAATCTCAGCCGGTATTTTATTGATTTCCGGACTGGCATTAATTATTCCGAGTTATCTGATCAGCAAAATTTCTCCGGTGAAGTCGATTAAATATAGTTAAACAATTATTAATTATTAATTATTAATTATTAATTATTAATTATTAATTATTAATTATTAGTTATTAGTTATTTAAAATAATTATTACTTTTCTTAATAAAAAACCCTGAATTTTAAATTCAGGGTTTATATTTTTTAGATTCTATCATCGTCGCTGTCGTCTTCATCATCGAAAACGTCATCGTTGTAGTCATCTTCTTCGTCATCGTCAAAGTTGTCATCATCTTCGTCAGCAAAACTGTTTCCTCCGACAGCAAAATCTTCTTCAAAACCAAAATCATCATCCATCAAAGGCATTGCTGATTTTTTGTTTTTAGAACCTGCGCCTCCACTTTTGCTAGGGGCTTTCAAAGGAGCATTCCCGAATCTGTAGACTGTAATCGGGTAATTTACACCCTTTGTCTCATCGATAACTTCTACAAGTTCACAGAAAAATTCCCAAAGATCTAATAAACCATACTGGAACTGCGCTTTGTCACCAGCGGTTTCAAATGCTTCATCGATGTAAACGTCTGACATTATCTCGCCATCACCTTCATCACTCATATCTTCCAACGGAACACTTTTCACAATGGTGCCGTCTTCTTCAAGGAGATTAAAGGTAGAAAGCTCATCACCGCTAAGGTTGAAAGCACTTTTGATTCCTAAATGAAGGTTCCAGAGCGTTTGTTTTCCTTTAATCTCAACATCACGGAAAATATCTTCTTTTGTATCTAATATTACACGGATTTTGTAAACCATACTACTATTCCAATTTCTATTTTTGCCTTATTCTAATTGATCAATTTCTGTTGCAAATATATAATAAATGAAATTTTAGAAAAGAATATTTACTAATTTTTTAGAATTTTTTTTTGCTTACATTCCAACAGTCTATTTGCTTTTTTCGAGCATGAAACTAAATTTAGTTCCTTCCAAATATACACTTTCTACGGTAATGTTTTCATTATGAGCTTCCAGAATATGCTTCACAATCGCGAGGCCGAGACCAGAACCTCCCTGTCTCCTGCTTCTGCTGGTTTCCACACGGTAAAATCGTTCAAATATCCTTGGAAGAAGTTCTTCTTTAATTCCCATACCATTGTCGATGACTTCAATAAGAACTTTGTTTCTTAAGACGCTGGTTTTTACCACCACTTTTGCTTCCTGTCGGTTGGCATAATGTATGGCATTTGAGATCAAATTAATAAAAACCTGCGAAATTTTCTGTTTATCGGCTTCCACAAAAATCTGGCTGTGTAAAGTCTGCAGCTGTAAGACGGTATTGTTTTTTTCGGCTTCCAGATCAAGAAGGTCAAAAATTTCTTTCACAAGAATATTAACGTCAAACTTCGAAACGGTAAGATTAATCTCACCAGACTCCAGCCTGTTGATCATATCAAGATCATTAACGATAGCGATAAGGCGTTCAACCGAAATACCTATTCTTTCAAGATATTTGTCTCTTATATTCAGGTTTTCCACCCCACCTTCACTTAATGTCTCAACATATCCCTGGATGGAAAATAATGGTGTTTTGAGTTCGTGAGATACGTTTCCGATATATTCTTTACGATAACTTTCCATTTTTTTCATTACCTCCATTTCGGTAACTTTCTGTTGGTTAAAATCAGAAAATCTTTCACCAAGTTCTTTCAAGGTAATATTTTCCTGATTGTCGTAAACAATCTCTTCGGGTAAAATTTTAGAAATATTTCTTACCTGCTTTTTGGCGTAATAATTAAATAGCAGCTCTAGAACAATGTAATTAATCACAAACATGATAAGCACGCTTACCGCTATTCCGCTTATGAAAAACGAATTATGGTAATAGCGGTCATGCAGAGCATCAAATATGATGACTAAAATAAGCATCACCAAAGTCAAAAGACAAGCGGAGATGAAACTGAGTCTGTAAAATTTCAATTTTACAAAATTTAGGGGTTATAAGTAAAGATAGGAATTCTGAATTAAACAATCAGCTTATATCCTATTCCTTTAAGAGTCTGAATGGTGTTGATGCCAAGTTTTTCTCTCAATCTTCTGATGTGCACATCAATCGTTCTTTCGCCTACAATAACATCATTACCCCAAACTTTTTCAAGAATTTCTTCTCTTTTAAAAACTTTTTCGGTATTTGAAGCTAAAAGATAAAGCAGATCAAATTCTTTTTTCGGAAGTAAAAACTGCTGGCCGCTTTTCGAAACTCTGAAATTATCTTTATCAATAATTAAATCTCCTACCTCGATCAGTTTTGCATTATCCGAAACTTGAGAAGTCAGCTGCAATAAAGCATTTACTTTAGAAATTAAAATTTTCGGTTTAATCAGCTTCACAATGTAATCGTTTGCTCCTGCCTGAAAACCTGCAAGCTGAGAAAACTCTTCGCTTCGAGCGGATAGAAAAACGATAAGACTTTTTTGAAGTTCTTTTACTTTGCGCAGCTCCTGGCAAGTTTCGATGCCGTCTTTTTCGGGCATCATGACATCTAATAAGATAAGATCCGGAATAATCTCTTTGGCTTTTTCTATACCTTCGTTACCATTTGTGGCAGTATATATATCGTAGCCTTCTTTTTCTAAATTGTATGAAAGAATTTCGAGAATATCCAGTTCATCATCAATTAATAGAATCTTTTTTTGGTTCATTTTCAATTTTTACAATTCAAAGTTAACAAAAATTAAGCAACATGATTGATAATTAGTTTTCATTCACATAAACTTAATATTAAAGGCTGTTTCGTAATATTTAGTTAAGAAAAATTTAAATTTAACTAAACCATTTATACCTCTAATCTTTTATTCCTTTGCACCGAAAGTAATTAGTAAAAAAGAAATGAATTTTAGAAAACTGAGTATCGCTGTTTTGTTCCTTACCACATCCGGAACTTTATTTTACGCTCAAGAGAAAAATGACACCGTAAAAAAAGAAAAGAAAATTGAAGGAGTAATCATTCAAGGTACAACAAAAAAAGGTGGTGAAGCCAATATCATCAGCGTACAGAGAAAATCTGTAGAAGTTATAGAAAGAGTAGGTTCTGTACAGCTAGAAAAACAAGGTGTAGGCGACGTTTCTGTGGCGGTAACTAAGGCTACAGGTTCGCAAAAACAAGAAGGAAGCGGACAGATTTTCATTCGTGGTCTTGGTGACCGTAACAACTCTACAACCATCAACGGACTACAGGTTCCTTCAAACGATCCTTTATACAAAAACATTGATCTGAGTATCATTAAAACTGATATGATCGATTTCATCGGTCTGGAAAAGGTATATAACCCAAAACTTTGGGGTGATATGTCTGGAGCAAACGTTGATATCGTAACGAAAGTATATACAGGAAAGCCTTATTTTAAAGTGAATCTTGGATCTTCTGTAAACTTTAATTCAGTTCAGAAAAACAATTATTTCTTACAGGATGGTCCGAACTTTTTTGGATCAAAAATTCTTGAAAAACCATCTAAAAATGCGGTTTTAAACAGAGGTTATGTTTTCACAACTTCTCTGAAAGATCAGGAAATTAATAATCCTATTAATTCTGCTTTAAGTTTTGATTTTGGTACCAATTTCAAAATCGGTGAGCAAGGGAAACTTAGTATTTTTGGATATGGCGGTTTTGATAATAGCTATGATTATTTCCAGGGAATTACAGGAGGGTCTTTCGATACTACCACAGGTCCCAATAAAATTTATGATAATTCTGAAGAATTTAAATATTCTACAAATACTACAGGGTTGATAAATGTTAACTACAGAATCAACAGTAAGAATAATATTAATTTTTCATCTAACTACATCCACACCACAGAACAGAAGCTGGGTAACTATAGTGGGTACAACAGAGATTATTACGACAACGACGTTTCGCAAGAAAGATATGTAACTCAGATTAGAAGAGCCACTTATAAAACCAACGATTTAATTGTAAACCAACTAAAAGGTGAGCATACTTTATCTGAGCCACTAAAAATTATCTGGAACTTAGGTTACAACAGACTAGACAGCAGAAGACCAGATAGACAACAAAATATTACTGTTCTGGATAAACTTCAGAACTACAGCTTCTTTGCAAGTTCTAATCCCGGAGCAAACAACAGATATTACGACAGATTATTGGAAAATGATTTTGTTGGAGATTTGCATGCAGATTATAAATTGGGAGAGAATACAAAAATCACCTTGGGATATAGCGGAAGGTATAAAGACAGTGATTTTAAGGCTACACAATACAACTTTAGAATTTTGCCTGCGCAGGGAACTTATTATGTAGATCCAAAAAATTACGATTCTTTCTTTAATATAGGAAACTATCAGATGGGAGGATTTTTTGATATCGTAACGTTCAGAGGAGATGTAAAATACAATCCGGAAACCGCTTTTGTACCTCAATTCTTTACATCTGAAATTATGAACAATGCGGGATATGTAAATGTTGATTACAAATTCTCAGAAAAATTCACGGCTCAGGTTGGTGTGCGTTACGACAATTTGCAACAAGAAATTGTTTACAACACCACACTTTATCCTGATGGCGGAAAAGTAAACAAAGATTATTCTAAAATTCTACCTGCATTTAATTTAAAATACAGCTTAAACGACAAACATAATTTCAGATTAGCAGGTTCAAAGACCTACACAACTCCACTACTTTTAGAAGTTGCACCGTTTGAGTACGAAGATATTGATGAGTCTACAATAGGAAATCCGGAAGCTTACCCTGCAGATAACTACAATGTAGATTTGAAATGGGAGTGGTTTCCGAAAAAGAACGAGCTGATCTCATTAACGGCTTTTGGTAAGTACATTCAAAATCCTATTTCCAGAATTGTAATTGCATCTGCTTCAAACATAGTTTCTTTCATGAACATTGGTGATACAGGTAGAGTATTTGGTCTGGAAGCTGAAATCAGAAAAGATATTTACGACTCTGGCAAAACAAGACTTTATACATTCATAAATGGTACTTATCTGAATACAGAGCAGGATCTTGATGAAAATAAAGTAAGAAAAGAAAACACAAAATATAATGTAACGCTGAACAAAGGTGTTACAAAAGACAAATTACAGGGAGCTTCTGAATTCTTAGCCAATGCAAACTTAGGTCTGGAGCAGAAATGGGGTGACAAAAACACGATGGATTTTGTAGTCTCTTACTCTTATATCTCTGATAACATCTATGCCATTGGTACACAGGAAAAAGGAAACCTTGTAGATAAAGCATTCAGCACGCTGGATGCCACGATGAAAATAAAACTTGGCAGCGGAATAGGATTCTCACTGACTGGCAGAAATTTAATCAATCCTTACTTCACAAGAGTGCAAGACAATAAAGCCGGAGAACTTGTTTCAAGAAAATACAAAAGAGGATCCGGAATCGGCGCAAGCGTTTCTTATGAATTCTAAATAAAAAATAAATAAAAATATTGTAAAATGAAAAAGAACACTTTAAAATTATTAGCTGCTGCATTTATTATGTCAACAACAGCTGTAGTATTTCACTCATGTAGTGATAATGAAGACGAAGAATTGATCATCACAAATCCAGGAACAGGGATCGCTTTAGATCCTAGCAACTTCAAAGGTGAAGTAAAATCTGGTGAGACGGTAACTCTGGATGCTACAAAATTATATAAACTTACAGGTTCTGTAATTGTAAGAGGCGGTGGAACTTTAGTAATCCCTGCAGGAACAAGAATTGAAGCTTCAGGAGGTACTTCTGCTTTTATCGTTGTAGAGCAAAATGCTAAAATTTTCGCTAACGGTACAGCAACAAATCCTGTTGTATTTACATCACCTAATCCTACACCGGGAAGCTGGGGAGGTTTGGTAATCTGCGGTAAAGCTCCTATCAACAGAGGTGCTACTGCAACTTCAGAAGTTGGTGACTCTATCTATGGCGGTACAGTTGCTAATGACAATTCAGGATCATTAAAATATGTGAGAATAGAATATGCAGGTGCTGTATTTACAGGAACTAAAGAATTTAACGGACTTTCTCTTTTCGGAGTAGGTAACGGAACTGTAATTGATAATATCTCAATGATTAACGGATCTGATGACGGTATTGAATTTTTCGGTGGAACTGTAAATGTTTCTAATGTAATTTCTGTAGCAAACGAAGATGATGCTTTTGACTGGACAGAAGGTTGGAACGGTACTGCAACGAATATCTTCACAAAAAGAAGATCAACAGGAGTTGGAAACAGAGGAATAGAAGCAGACAACAATGCTGATAATAAAGATGCAAATCCTAGATCTAATCCTACTATTAAGAACGCAACATTTATCGGCGCTACTTCAGGTGAATCTGACGGTTTGAAATTAAGAGAAGGTACATATGCATCAATTGACAATGTAGTTTTATCTAACTGGACTACTGGTATCAACGTAGAACACGATCAATCTGTATCTTATTTCAACGGTCAAAACAAGATCACAAAAGTGAAATTTGATAACGTAACAACTAAAGCATCTGTGAAAGCTACTACAGGAAGTGCTGCTGCTACATTATTACCAAACACCTACACAGAAGACGCTACAGCAACTGGAGCTGGAAGCGGTACAGCAACGCCTACTTGGGCTGCAGGATGGGCAGGTATCTAATTTAAGTAATTAGTTTCTTCATATTAAATTGAATCCCTCAGGAAAATTTCCTGAGGGATTTTTATTTTCTTAAAAAAAAGGATGAAATTTTGCGTTTCCTCCTTTAAAATTTATATTAAAATGATTTAAGAATATTCAAATTTCCTCACGGCTTCCAGAGTCATATCAATTTCTCTGTCTTTGATGGCATCACTGATAAAATAGGTTTCGTAGCCACTTGGCGGCAGATAAATTCCGTTGGTCAGCATTTGGTGGAAGAAATTATTAAAGAGTGCATGATTTGCCTGTTGAGCCTCATCAAAATTTGAGACTCTGTTGATATGAAAAAACACAGACATCATTGATCCTTTCCGGTTGATCTTGTGAGCAATTCCTTTTTCGTTAAGAATTTTCCCGATTTCAAAATCTAAGGTTTCTGTAGTTTTATTTAAATTATTAAAGAAATTTTCATCATTTTTAATGAGTTGCAAAGTCTTTAAACCTGCTCTCATTGCTAACGGATTTCCGCTCAAAGTTCCGGCTTGGTAAACTGCACCTTTCGGAGCCAGATGATCCATAATTTCATTGCGTCCGGCGAAAGCACCCACAGGAAGTCCACCACCGATTACCTTTCCATACGTTACCAAATCTGCTTTTACATTGTATAATTCCTGAGCTCCTCCAAAAGCCAATCTGAAACCCGTCATCACTTCATCAAAGATTAATAAGGCACCGTTTTCGTCACAGATTTTTCTTAAGTTTTGTAAGAAACTGTTTTCCGGTAAAACGCAACCCATATTTCCAGCAACCGGCTCTATAATAACCGCGGCAATCTCACCCTGATTATGTCTGAACAAATCCTGAACCTGCTCAAAATCATTATATCTTGCAAGTAGAGTGTCTTTTGCAGTTCCCTCTGTAACTCCCGGAGAATTTGGGTTTCCGAATGTAGCAGCACCACTTCCCGCTTTAATTAAAAATGAATCTGAATGACCGTGATAACAGCCTTCAAACTTTACAATTTTATCTCTTCCCGTAAAACCTCTCGCCAATCTCACTGCACTCATACACGCTTCCGTTCCTGAAGAGACCATTCTTATCTGATCAATATTCGGAACATTTTCTGTGATGAATTTTGCGATTTCAGTTTCAAGTTCTGTCGGTGCACCAAAAGAAAAACCTTTTTCAGCCTGAATTTTTAACTCTTCTAAAACCTCCGGATGCGTATGACCCAGAATTGCAGGACCCCATGAATTGATGTAATCAACATAAATATTATCATCAGCATCAGTAAGATAGGCACCTTTTGCAGATTTCATGAAAACAGGAACACCCCCTACAGATTTGAAGGCACGGACAGGAGAATTTACACCTCCCGGAATATATTTGTAAGCTTCTTCGAATAAAGCTGAACTTCTTTGGTATTTCATTATAGTTATTTGATTGTCATATAGTTAATGATAAATAGCGAACAGTCATAAGTAATTAAACCAACAACGATCAACTAAAACCATCAACCAATTTTAGTTTCTGGGTTTTTTGTCAATTAGATAAATCAATTGTCCGGCAGAAGGCTTTTGACCTTCATCCATTCTGTTTTTTGCGTAAAGCTTGTTTAGTTTTACTCCGAATTTTTGTGCAATATCATGCATATCTTCACCAAATTCGGCTTTGTAAGTTGGCGTGTTGCCATCTGAATTTTTTGATTCAAGAAATACAATATCATCTTTTTTCAGAACATCAGATTGCAGATCATTCCATTTAATCAATTTACTGTCACTGATTTTAAATTTATTCGCGATTAACTGAATATTGGTGTCTGCGGGTATTACTACATACTTTAAACCTCCGTTCGGATGATTTTTAACTAAAATAGAATTGAGAATTTCCGCTGTAGTTTTGATGCGCTCTACCCTCTTTTGCTGTTGGGCGTAAGAAGTTGCTTTATAAGGAACCTTTACGGTTACAGGCTCAGTTTTCATTTTTTTAGAAGGCTCCAGACGTGCCATGAAAGTTCTGTCGTCTTTCAGATCCGGATATTTCTTTAGAACTGCATAAAGTACTTCCTTAGAATTCACTTCATCAAACTCGTACAGTTTATATCTTTCAATTTTTCCTATCAGAATTGATGCATAACGTGGATTTGTTGCGTAACCTGCTTTTTTCAGACCATGTGCCCACGCTTTGTAATCTTTCATATCAAGATCAAAAAGTTTTGTATAATATTTTCTGGTTTTCAGAAATATAGAATGATCTTCATAAGACTGTTTGGGATCTTCATACACACGGAAACATTCGTTTGGTGCGTCATCGGTGTGCTTCATCGTTTTCCCCGTCCAGTCTTCTTTACATTTAATACCGAAATGATTTTTACCTTCCAGCGCCAGACGACTTTGGCCGCCACCGGTTTCCAAAAGTCCCTGTGCAAGGGTGATTGAAGCCGGAATTTTATATTTTTCCATCTCCTCCACCGCGTATTGCGCAAATTTTTGGATGTATTGATCTTCAGTAGCCCAGGTCTGAGCTGAGAATTTTGATAAAACTAAAAGGCTAATTAGTAAGAAAAGTCTTTTCATGTTTCTATTTATTTTTTATAAAGAATAATTAAACACTCTCAAAATATGCTTATAATGTGTATTCTGATCGTCTTTTATGTTTGAAATTTAAATAATCAAATTTCTGTTTTGTTTTCTTAAAAGCTTATTGGCTCCTGCAATACCCTGTAAACCACCTGTATGAAAACAGAGAATTTTACTTCCTTCAGGAAAATAATTATCATCAATCATTTCGAAAATCTTCTGCATCATTTTTCCTGTATAAATAGGTTCTAGCGGAATCTCAAACTTCATTTTAAAATCATTGATAAAACGAATATTATCATCGTTTATTTTTCCGTAACCACCATAAGACGCATCCGTTAGATGAAAATTTCTTTTGGTTGTTAATTCTGAAATTTTGTTCTGTAAAGAATCATCATCAACCACTTTAAAACCGATAACTTTCTGATTGTCTTCGCAAAACTCTGAAATTCCCGAAACCGTACCTCCCGTTCCAACTGCGGTGCAAAGATAATCAAAATCTTTTGTATCGTTATTCAGCATCATTTTAATACCGTTAATTGCATTTTCATTCGTTCCACCTTCAGGAATGATGAGCGCATTGGGGAATTCCTGCTGGAGAATTTCGGTTAGTTTTTCTTTATGACGATATTCTTCACGGGAAACAAATTTAAAGTTCATTCCGTTTTTTTTAGCTAAAACTAAAGTGGGATTGTCGATCCACTTTTTTTCCAGTTCTTCGCCTCTGATAATTCCTAAAGTTTGAGTTTCTGATAACTTTCCAACAGCCGAAATCGAAGAAATATGATTGGAATACGCGCCGCCGAATGTAATAATTAACGGATTTTTGGGTTTATCTTCAAGATAATTATTAATATTAAAAAACAATTTCCAATATTTATTTCCCGAAATATCAGGATGAATAAGGTCTTCTCTTTTGATGAAAAGCCGAATATTTTTTTCAACTGAGATTTCCTGAATCGGAATTGGTTGGGTTGGATATTTTAATAGCATTTTTGTTTTAAATGATATTTGTTTTACGAGTAATTTTTATATTGCTTTTTAAACCACCCCGTCAAAAATTCTTTGAATTTTCGCCACCCCTCCAAAGGAGGGGAATTTCGGAAAGTTATAGTGCAATCTAATTTCTAATTTTTATATTTTCATTACTTTAAGTATTTCCAAAAACCCCAAAATCTTCTTTTTTTAAGATAATCAAGATCGTGTTCGTTTGCATATGCTTCTCTTTCAAATGAAATAGCAAGATAAGCTCTGTGAGCATTTTTTAAAGTAAATAAATGGTAATAATACTCTGTAATATATGCGAAATAAAAGAAAATAATCAACAGTTCCAGTTGCTGTCTGAGATGTATTTTCTCGTGGTTCAACAACACTCTATTCCTCTTATCTTCAGGATTTTTAATGAAAATAAAAGGATAAAGCGTAATGCCATTTATTTTTGTATTTTTGAGAAGCTTTTGGCACACAATTATCATGATAACAAATATAAAAGTTTTGTTTTAACTTATGGCGCATTTTGACATCAAAGAACATGAAGACTTTTACTACAATGAGCAGGGATATAAAGTTTTTACAGAAAAGTTTCATCTTAAAAGAGGATATTGCTGCAAAAGCGGTTGCAGACACTGCCCATACGGATACGATAAAAAGACCGACACATTTATAAAAATCACTAAAAAAAAATAAAGAAAATGAAGAAATATATTTTTATTTTGCTGGCAGCAACTTTAGGTTTGTCTTCTTGCAGTCCTTTTAAAGTACGTTCAGACTATGCAGAAACTGCAAATTTCTCTTCTTATAAAACGTATAAAATAAGAATTGATGATTTGAAACTGAATGATATTGATAAAGACAGAGTCTTGAATGAGCTATCCAAACAACTTCAAACTAGAGGCCTTCAGTCAGGGGAAAGTCCGGACTTAATCGTCAATGTGAAAGCCAACCACAAAAAAGTAACCGACATTACAACTTCTAATCCTGGCGGAATGTGGGGTTGGGGCGGAGGTTTTGGCTGGGGAATCGGCATGAACAGAACCTGGTCTAGCAACTACAACGAAGGTGCAATTATTATAGATCTTATTGATTCTAAAACCAATAAACTGGTTTGGCAGGGTATAGGAAGCGGAATTTCTGTCGACAGACCGCAGGCAAAACAGAAACAAATCCCTCAGATTGTAGCCGAAATTATGGCCAACTACCCTCCGGGAATGAAGAAAAAATAATCTGAACAGATTTAAATAAAAAAAAGTCAATACATTGGGTGTTGACTTTTTTTTATTGCTGATCATCAAACCATATTTTTTTCATCCTAATTTAATCTTAATAAAAATTCATGCAATAATTAAAGAAAATTGATGACCATGTAATTATATATTAGTAAAATTGTAATCACCATACAGTAAATTATTTAATATGAAAAAACTACTACTATTAGTATTGGCACAGATCGTCAATGCACAGGCTCCATCCGGTTATTATTCTTCGGCGAACGGACTTTCGGGAGCGTCGTTAAAAACTGCACTCAGCTCAAATATCACCAGTGGGCATCAGGATAAGGGATATGCAGGTCTTTGGACTGCTTATAAAACTACAGATATTGATAAAAATTATGAGAACGACGGATCTGTTCTAGATATTTATTCTGAAAGACCAACTTCAAATGATCCATACAATTTCACTGTGGTCAATAATCAATGCGGAACATATTCTACGGAAGGAAATTGCTATAACCGTGAACATATTGTTCCTCAAAGTTTTTTTAATGAAGCTTCTCCGATGAGAAATGACATTCATTTTATAAGAGCTACTGATGGAAAAGTAAACGGAATGCGATCAAATTATCCTTTTGGGAAAGTAGGAAGTACAAGTTTTACATCTCAAAACGGATCGAAACTTGGAAGTTCTTCTTCAACGGGTTTTTCGGGAACTGTTTTTGAGCCTATTGACGAATTTAAGGGAGACGTGGCGAGAATGGTTTTCTATTTTGTGACGCGGTATCAAAATCAGTTATCTTCTTTTTCATCAGGTAATATGCTCGGAAGCTCGGCTTTTCCGGGATTACAGACGTGGGAACTCAATGTACTTTTGGCGTGGCACAATCAAGATCCTGTTTCGCAGGCAGAAGTCAACAGAAACAATGCTTCTTACGCTTTTCAGGGTAACAGAAATCCTTTTATCGACAATCCAGGTTATGTAAATCAAATCTGGGGATCACAAACTCCTACTCAAGATACACAGTCTCCGACAACGGTAACCAATCTTACAATTCCTTCAAAAACATCAAGCAGTATTTCATTAACGTGGAATCCTTCAACTGATAATATTGCGGTAACTTCGTATGATGTTTACATGAACGGAAGTTTTAAATCTAATATAAATTCTACATCAACAACTGTTACAGGTTTAAATCCTTCTACTACTTACAGTTTTTATGTTAAAGCAAAAGATGCTGCGGGAAATGCTTCTGCAAACAGCCCAACAGTTTCCGGAACTACCAATGCAGGAACTACACCTTCAACAAATTGCGTGAATGAAACATTTGAAACTATTCCAACTTCAAGTGCATCTTCATACACAACAAAAACATGGACTAATGGAGGAATTACCTGGACAGCAACTGACTCCAGAAGTGATCAAACTATATCTAACAAAGCAATCACTGTAAGAAGCGGATCACTGAAATCAAGCAGCTTTGCTAACGGAATTACTTCTTTAACAGTCACTACACAATTGAAATTCAGCGGAACCAACGGAAATTTAAATGTACTTGTAAACGGTGTGAATGTGGGAACAATTCCTTACAGTACCACCGCAACGACTACAACGATCAACAACATCAATGTCTCCGGAAACGTGGTTCTGACGTTGGTAAACAATTCATCGAGTAACAGAGTTGCCATTGATAATCTGGTATGGACTTGCTCTGCAGGAAGCGCAAGACAAAGCTTTTCTTCACTAGAAAACACCGAAGTAAAAGAATTACAGGTTTATCCAAATCCTATTTCAAGTAATGAAATTTTTGTGAAAGGGGAAACTGAAAATATTCTAAAAGCTACAATTTATAATTTGCAGGGAAAAGTAATGCAAACTATTAGTAAACCTTTTAAAAACGGACAATCAATTAAGGTTAATGAATTGCCACAAGGAATGTATTTTCTTAAACTTGATGAATTGAATCTGAAATTTTTGGTGAAATAAAACATTTTAAGCAAATAAAAAAAAAGACTTCTCTTTATTGGAGAAGTCTTTTTTGGTTTTAATTTAAATATTATTTAATTCCTTCTTTTACAGAACGGGAAAGTATTTTATTTTTTCGAAGAAGAAAATCCGGCATAAGATCAGTAGGAAGATAAAATGTACTCTCACCACTACTCTGCAGTTCTTCTTCAATTCCGGGATTCCACGCCAGCAATTCCGCAAGATCAATTTTCAGTTCTTCAGCAATAATTTTCAGATTAAAGCCTGCGTTAATCTCAGTTTCCGAAAGCGACGAACCTTCTTTCACGCCCGTACGAGATTCAAAAAGAGCTTTCATCCTTGAGTTATTATAGTTGGTCAAAACTCCACTCAATTCACCCGTTGCGTAACATGCATTAAGATATTTTTTTACATGATTGATGGTTTCTGCCGGCAAATATTTAGAAAAAATATGGTACTGCGTAGAATTTGCAGACTGCATTGCTTTCGCAATATTGCCTTCACCGCAATTGTAGGCTGCGACAACGGTTACCCAATTATTGTATTTTTTGTATAAATTTCCCAATGAAACCACGGCCACTTTTGTACTTCGGTACAAATCATTACGGCGGTCTTCTGTGAGCCCATATTGATTGGCATGAGCCGTCATAAACTGCCAAACTCCCACAGCTCCTGCATGTGAGGTGATATTGCGATCAAAGTGAGATTCAATTAAAGCTAAATTTCTCAAATGTTTTGGAAGACCTTTACTGGCAAGAGAATTTTCTATAAACTGAACGATCTCTTTATTTGTATTAATAATACTTTTATATTTTCTCACCGTGCTTTCTGAAGTATCTGTAGCAGAAAGAAATTGCGCCTGAAGTGCTTGAAAACAGGATAAAAATAAAACCGGGAAAATTATTTTCGTAAAAACTTTCATCTTAAAATCTTAAGCATTTTCATTTTAAAAACGGAATATTTGAGACTGAAAAATTCCGGATTTCATATTTTAATTCTTATTTATTCAACTTTCCACTCGATTTTATCATTGGTTTCATTCCAGTCAACCTTTAGCGTTTGTCCGGTTTTTACTTCTTCCCGAACGATCATTTTTGAGATCGGTCTTGCCAGTTGAGATCTGATTACACCTGAAATTTGTCTTGCTCCATATTTACTGCTGAATCCTCCCAGTGCCAGATTTTTCACAGCTTCGTCTGATATAGAAAGCGACATTCCTAATCTATTGAGAGATTTGTGAAGAGATCTTAACTGAATATTAAAAATTCTTTCAGCAATTGATTCTGTGATTGGCGCAAAAGGAATAATTTCGGTAATTCTAGCCAGAAATTCAGGTCTGAATCTACCAGAATTAGACATAATTTGCATCAGAGAAGACGATTCCGGGATATTACCTTCTTCAAACTGCTTTACAATTTCCTCGCTTCCGATATTTGAAGTAAATAAAATTAAAGCGTTGCTGAAATCTCCTTCTTTGCCTAACTTATCATGCACTTTTCCTTCATCCATGATCTGTAAAAACACATCAAAAACCGAATGATGAGCTTTTTCAATTTCATCAAACAAAACAACGGTATAAGGCTGCTGACGGATTTTATTCACCAACATTCCTCCTTCTTCGTAACCTACGTATCCAGGAGGCGCACCGTATAAAAGTGCCGCAGAATGTTCTTCTTTAAATTCTGACATATCGAAACGCACCATCGCTTTTTCATCATTAAAAAGCAATTCTGCCATAGATTTTGCAAGTTCTGTTTTTCCTGTTCCGGTTGGTCCGAGAAGAAAAAATGATCCGATTGGTTGTCCGGGTTTGTTTAATCCGCTTCGGTTTTCAACGATCGCGTCTGATAGAACTTTTAATGCATGATCCTGACCGACAACTCTATTCAATAAAAGAGATTCCATATTAAGCAATTTCTCTTTTTCCTGAGCCTGAAGTTTACCAATCGGGATATTGGTTTTCGCTGCCATTACAGCCGCCAATTCCAATTTTCCTACCTTTTCTCTTTTTATCGAAGCATGTTCTATCAATTCTGTAAAAGTATCTTTAATCACTTTTTGAAGATGCTCAATCGGCATTGAGTTATCAATCTGTGGCTGCTCTCTCAAAGAACCCCACAAAATCGGACTTATTTTGTCTCTCAATAAATTATAATTCCAGATCAGTTCGTCGGCTTTATCTTTATCATCCAGAAACTCTTCTTTCAGAATATTTTCGTAATTTTCCTTCCAGTCCTGAAGTTCTTTTTCTGAAAGTTCGTCGAGCATTTTGATGGCAGCCATCGTTCGGTCAAGCAAATCGATCGCTGCATCCGGCAATTTTTTACCTTTCGCATATCTTTTTGCCAAACGTACGCACTCAGGTAAAGCAGATTTGTCGACCTCAATGGCGTGATGTTTTTTATAACCATCTAAAAGAACATTGATCATTTTCACACAGGTCTGTTCATCCGGTTCGTTGACGGTAAGAACTTCAAACCGTCGGTTAAAAGCCTGTTCCGGCTCGATTATTTTTCTGTATTCTTCCTGAGTAGTCGCTCCGATGACGGTAATTTCGCCTCTTGCCAACTCAGGTTTCAGGATATTTCCAATGTTTCCGATGCTTCCTTTCGGATCTAAAAGTGCATGAATTTCATCAATAAAAAGAATTGCTTTTTCAATCTTTTTGCACTCATTGATTACTTTTTTCAGACGGTCTTCAATTTCTCCTTTATAAGAAGTTCCTGCCAGTAAAGCTCCCGTGTCCAATTCTAAAAGTGTCGCATTTTTCAGCATTTCGGGAACATTTCCTTTGATAATTTCTGTAGCAAAACCTTCTACCAAAGCTGTTTTTCCAACGCCGGGTTCGCCGATGATAATCACGTTGGGTTTGGTTCTTCGGCAAAGAATTTCCACCAACATTCTCAGCTCTTTATCTCGGCCAATGATGTTTTCTAAAGTTCCCTGTTTTGCTTGTGCAGTTCTGTCTATACAATAACTTTTGATGGAAGGAAAAGAATTGTCAGAATAGTCTGCTCCATTAGAAAAAAGAGATGAAATTTCACTATTTTCTGATGAGTTGTAAGGGGTATCTTTTCTGTATAAATTAAAAATTTCGTGTTCTCTGAGAGGTAGAGATTTAAGTTGCTGTAAGGTAAACGCAACCTGCGGTTTTACAATGGCTGTTAGAATACAAATTGGGGTAATTTCATCCAAGCCTAATTTTAATCTGATATCGTCTGCTTCTTCAAGAATCTGATCTACAAATTCGCCCTCACCAACTTCACTTGGAAGATGGGTTGTTTTGGGATAATCTTCGATTCTTACATCTGCCCATTCATAGAAATATCCGGGATCTTTGTCGATATTTTTCAGGAACTCATTGAGCCCGATGTCCTTATGCATTAAAGCCTGCAGAATATGTGGCCCGTCGTAAGTTGCATTATAATTTTCTCTGGCGATGGACTGCGCAATGTGAAAAAGCTGCTTTACAGTTTCGTTCGTAACTAATACTCCCATTTATTTTTCGATATTAATATTGTGGTGACATTTATTTTTTGGTATAACTAAAATAAGTTTTTTTTACCAATGATTACGATTTGAAACATTAATTTATTAAAGATTTTCAAATAATAATTCAATATTATATTCATACTTAAAATGAAAACATTTTTCACCTGCTATAATCTCTTAAACATCTTGATTATCCGTATTTATTCATAATGCGAATTTTGACACAAACACTAGGAAGTTTTTGTTAATAATTTAATTTAAATATTTAAACTTTTTCCAGTTTTATCTGTGTAGTATACAGAATATCATACTGTGAATAAGAGTTTTTGACATCCATCGATTTTATCATTCCATTTTGATTGGAAACTATATAATTTGCAGAAAAATCAATGTCTTTATTCTCAGACTGTGTTGATTGTGTGAGAATAACCTCATCATTTTCCCTGATCAATATTCCGCTTTGCTCGATCTCAACTACAGAATCTTTATTTTCAAGAAATATTTTTAAATATGATTTACCATTTTTAAAGTCACCTCGTATTGCCGAAAAAAAAGTCTTTATCAGCCAATCCTGCTTCATTTTTTTATTAAATAGGTTCTGATTGCGAACAACGTATTCAAACTCGTCAATATATATTTTTGCGTATTTATCGGGGAAAAGATCGAGCAGATTTTCTTTGATTTTATGAAATTTATCGATGATTTCCGGAAGAAGATTCACAGATATTATTTCACCTTTCAAATTGGTGAGAATTTCTACCGGCTCAACAGCTTGCATGCATTTTACTGCAAGATTCCCCATTTTGGTATCGTTGATTGTAGAGAAATTATATTTAGAAAGATGAAAAGTATGAACATCAAATTCTGTCTGAATAAGCTCTAACGAAAATTGATACGAAAAAGAAGTTTCTTTAGAATTTCCGAGGCTGTCAACGGAAGATTCAGTTATAAAAACTTTATAATTGTACACTGAAAAATCCGGATTAAAACTGATTTTTGGGTTTCTGTCGGGGTCTTTAAATGGTGCATCATTCTTCGCATTCAATCTATGAACGGTAAAAACATCCGGAAGCAAAAGTTTTTTTCTAGGAACCAGATCTTCGTAGATAAAATCTTCTCTCGCACAATGCTGGTTGTGGAATTCTTTGATGTACAAAGGGTTTTCCAGATTAATCTGATCGGCAATACTTTGAAAGGTCTCACCGTGTAGAATAAAATGTACCGTCATAGATTTTTGTGTATCGATGAATTTATTTTGTTGATCTTATTTTTTTGTTAATTCGTAAGTGTCGTTTTCGCCAACCGTTGTATTAATAAAATCGCTTTTAAGGAGATATTTACTGTTGCTTTTTGTGATCTTAAAAGTGGCGTTTTTATTGTTTTTTTCTGCAAGAATAATTTCGTCCGGTTTTTTTTCGATGACCATCAGATCTTTTTTTACATTTTCTACATAACTGTCTAATTTGAAGTCTGCATTGCTTTTTGAAATATTTAAATTGATCATTCCGTACGCTCGCGGATCTCCGGATTCTTCTTTCATCCTCAAAAATCTACAAGAAAAATTACCAACCCATTCATTAGATTTTGCGGAAACTGTTTTATTATTAAAACTCCATTCTTTCAGCAGTTTTTGATCAGATTTTAAAGACAACAATTTTTTGTCGCCCACAGTTTGAACGTTAATTGCGATGTCTGGCGAATTTAAATTGACGGTATCGGTAATTCTGTACTTTTCAACATCGTCATTTTTCAGAAATTTTTCAAGTGAAAAAATATATTTACCGGAGTTCCTGCTCTTATAAATACTATAATTTACACTATCAATATCTGTTTTTCCAGTTTTAAATATTTCGACATCTACCAGCTCATCTCCGGAGAAAAATTCTTTATTGATGAAGATGTCTTTTTGATCTGCCTTTTTAGCAACCACTGTATCTTGTGTCGGAGAAATATCTGTACTTTTCGCATATGATTTGCCTTCTTTACAGGCAATGGCAGTCACTAAAAACAGACTGCTAATCACTAAATTCTTAATTTTCATTATCTTTATATTTGAGTGGTCTGATCAGGATTTGTGTTTACACCTGTCGTCAATTCGGAAATGGTTGTGAGAGGATCTACCCTTCCGCCAGTTCTGTTTCCCGTCGTTCGTACCTCGAAGTGGAGGTGATTCATTTTTGCTTCCTGACTCGACGCATTTCCTGTTTTTCCGGTCTTGCCAATAGGATTTCCGGCATCTATGGGATCTCCAGCACTCACATTCACTTCTGATAAATGGGCATAGAAAAAGTAATACGTCGTTCCTTTATAATCTCCTTTAATGTTGATTGTGTTTCCATAAGTTGTAGATTCATACACCTCATGAACAACTCCGGATACACAGGCATAAACCTGAGTTCCTATTGGTGCGTAAAGATCTAACCCGTCGTGGCTACCGCTATGTCTGATCGGTGCGTTACCGTGATCACTAGAATCCGGATAAAAACCGCTGCCATACCAGCCTCGAAGCTCCATTCTGTCTAACGGATGATGCCAATCTGAACTTCCGCCTTCGTTGCCGCAATTGCAGGGTATTCCAAATTCTTTCAAAAACCCTTTCTTCAGATGAAGATCGCTCGTACCGGCAAGCTCTTCAGTTAAAAACTTTTCATATTTAGCCAAAGCAACATCCATTGTCTGAGCTGGCTGGCCGTATCTTCCAGGTGGTAAACTTGCCCATTCATAACTGCCGTACTGCTCCAGAGATTCTTTAATTTGATTTTTTGTAATTAATTCTAAACTACCGGCTCTCTTATGTTTTAAAATCACAATGCACAGTTTATCCTGAGACTCTGCTGTAAAATCTGGAATGGAATATTTTTTTACATAATCGTGCGCTTCCTCATAAACGCCTGCTTTTTTATTATCGTTCGTAAGTTTTTCACCATTCAGCCACCACCATGTGTATCTCATAATCTGATAAGCTCCGGCTGCCGAAGACGAATAAGCTCCTGCAGTAATCACATTTTCCGGATGTGTAGACATATCGGAAAATTGGGTTCCGCTGTATTGTGTAGTGTAACCTTTTTCGCCTTCTGTACCTTCGCCTATTCTCAACATTCTCATAAAAGCTCTTATTCTCTGCTCGCATTCGCAATTTTTTCCAACGGTGAAATACGCTCCGTCTGCTTTCAGGAAGTCTTTATCATGTTGTTTTTGGCCTTGTGCTTTTGCATTTAAATATAGCAATTCCGGATCTTTTTTATACAGCGAAAAAGTGATTTTATCGCCCGGATTGTATGTTTTTATTTCTAAAGCTTTTTCGATATCTTCCAAATAGGCAGATTTACCTTCTTCGATTTTAGGGTTCCCTCTTTTACCTTCTTTAGCATTGATAAGAATTGCTTTTGCTATATTTTTCTTTCCGTTTTCATCAGCAATTGCTGTCGCGCCTGCAAAACTATAAGAATATTCACCGTCTTTTTTTCCTTTTTTGAGTTTTTCTTTCCACTGTTTCAGTTCATCATCAGATTTCGGTCTCAGATGAATAGGAACTTTTGCAATCCCATTTTCTATCGTCGCAGTAAACTGTGTTTTTTCTGTCCCCTGAACTTCGCCTCCTGCAGGTGTGGCCTGTTCCATCTGAGCCTCGGTAATTTCGAGAACCGGTAAAACAGCTCCGGCGGCACCCTTTAATTGTCCGTCTTTTTCTTTAATGATAATTGTCGCCTGCTTACCGTTAAGACCTGACGTTCGTGCTACAAGATAAAGTTTATCTTCCAGCGGTGCGCTTGTCACTTTTTTAAATTCTGCTCCAAGCTTAAAAGTCTGAATCGTTACCTTTTCGTTTTTATTGTAGACCTCTTTTGTGAGAGCTTGCTTGATGGCTTCAAGCGTGGTATATTCTTTTTTATCTGCTAAAGCTTTGATTGCAGGTTTTGCAAGGATAATTTTAGCAATTTTTTCTTTTTCTGCATCAGTAGAAGTTTTGTTTCCGTTACTTCCAACGGTATAATCCACAGTTCCTGCAGCTTCTCCCGTAAGTTTTGTGTAGACCTTTTTGGCAAAATAAGCATCCAGAAGATCTTCAACATTTGAATCTTGTACAACACTCACAGTTCTTCCGTCAGCAGGTTGCTGAGTTGGCGGCTGTGTAGGCTCTATCGTTCCTGAAGATTCGCCCCAATCCCAAAGCTCGAGATTATTCCACCATTCTGTAACAGATTCTACAATACCTTTTTCCTCTTTTTGCGATTGCGGTTTTTGTGCTGCGGGAGATCCGGCGGCTCTCGGAGGTGTATTATTTGCAGGCTGTTGCGGGGAATTTGGAGTTGCGTTCGTCTGAGGACGACTTTGTGGTCTTGGCGGCGGACTATTTAATGGATTATTGACATGCACATTATCTGTTGCATGCTTGCGGTTTTCAAAATACTCTACAGTAACATAAAATTCAAGTTTTTTAGGATCAGTCTCACCTTGCATGGCTTTCTGCATCAATGCTCTGGTCAGCATAAACTCCGCAGTTGCCACACCACTTGTATTTACTACTGCTTCTTTGGTTTCTATCAAAAGGTTGCCTGCACTGTGCCCCGAGCCTGCTGCATCATCTTCCCACAAGCTGAATTTCAGCTTTTTACCATTTAGATTAACACAATGAGCCCTGGCTCTCATCTTTTCTGTGAAACTAAAAACAGATCCTGGCGTATCATCTACATAATTCAGATCTACTTTATTGATTCTTGGGATCACGGCAGGTTGAGGGTTAATATCTATTGTAGTAGGTCCGTTACCTTCCGGCTCAAATAAATAAGCTTCTAAACGATAAGTATTTCTCTGAGCAACTTCTCCGAAAGTAAAAGTTCCCAAGCCTGTTTTTTTAATATTAGTCGATGTAAATCTTCCGTCGGAACGTTTTTTGAACAGTTCCCAGGTAACAGCTGCGATATTTCGTTGTGCTTGTGGGGTCGATGAATACCAATCTGTAACGGTATAAGTGGTTGCTTCTCCAATTTTGGGAGAAGGATTTCCTGCTATTTTTGAAACTCCTCTTTTTGACATTCAGAATAAATTTAAAGATTAATAAGCGTCTAATTCACTCTCAAAAGCAGTTTCTTTAAACTCTTTTACATCCACAAGAGGATTTGCATGTCTGATAACTTTTTCGTCAGCTTTTTTCACGTTCTGTTTACTCATTTCACCTCGTTGCCCGTGATCTTTAATAGTGATTTTGCCACCAACTGTACATTGAAGTTCGGAAACTTCCGTAACGACTTTTTTGCCCATCACCATTACTTTGTCATACGTCTTCTGCCATTTGCCCGCCGGCGCATATGAACACGGAAGATTGCCTCCAGATGAAGGTTTTAGCTTACATTTTCCGAAACTCGGTCCTGATGGATTAAATTGTAAATCATCTTCCGTTACGGCAAGATAATCTGCGCTGCCCGCTGCATCATTCCAATAATGTTTTTGATGCGCGGTAACTTTATGCTGTGGAAACTGGTCGCCCTGATCGCACTGGCATTTCCCTTTTTGAACGACAAAGTGTTTGCCGTCATGAGATGACGATTGCTCTGACATATTTTGTGATGTTTGGTACTCAAAGATAGCAAAAAGTAATCTAAACATAAAAAAAACGGAAATTAAATTTCCGTTTTTTTTATTATAAGTTATTAATGTTGAGTATATTCCGGTTCTTCTACAGGAAGCATTGTTGGCATAAAATATTCATTCAGCCAATAGAATTCCTGCCCGTTCTGCTCAATTTTTACGGCAGGATTTTTTCTGTGTGTCAGCATTCTGTCTGCTAATTCTTTGTAATATTTGAAGTAAGTTCTGGATTCTTCATTGGTAATTATTTTAGATTTTTTCCAGCCTTTAAGCTTGTATTTAGACATTTTCTCTTCATCAGAGTTATCAAAACCTGTACTTATACCCACCGCATAAGACATTGGCTGCTCATACAATTCACCTTTGTCTAAAAATTTTAAGGTAGAATTATATTTCTTTAGAAGTTTCACATATTCCCGCAAAGCTCTTGCCTGTTTAAAATCTGTTCTTCCTGCACCTGTATTTGCATAAACTTCGGTGTAGAAAGCCTTAAGCTGATCATACTCTTTTTCAGATATTAATATACCTTTCTCCATTCCCGGTTTAAAATCTTTCAGCTCTTTAGGAATATAACCTTTCACCAAAAAAGGATTTCCATAATTGATAAGCTGTGCTGCTATGCCGGCAGGAACAGGATTGGTAAGACCCGGATACAAATATTTATACTTAAAATCTACATCTGTTTTTCCGGCACCTACAGAAGAATGAAAATATTCATTTAACGACTTGTCAATCATCTCGTTATCCAACGTTACCTGAGCAATCAAACTGTCAACCGACTTTTTCAGAAAACCCGGAGCTGTGATATCACCTTTTTTCGGAAAAATAACAAATCCGGGAGCCATGCTCTGCTTAGGATAATCTAGGGAATAGAAACCAGATTCTCCTTCTATCAGATTAAAATTATTTTTTGTAAGAACGTTATTTTGATCTATTATTCTCTGTTTTTTAAGCTCAGCAACGTTTTTTGCTGTATTGGTCACAATATTCTCCGCCATCAGTACAAAATCATTGTAAGTATCTGAAGATCTGGCACTCGTCTGAAACATGATCAGTTTTGCCTGCGCCTGTGTAAGAGAATTAATGACACCATACATATTACCGCTATTGGCAGAAGTACCAATCGTGATTACGATATTGGTTTCATCAGGAAGTTCAGAAAGCATATTTCCGGCAGCAATCAAACCTTCATTTACAGGTTGATTTCCACCGGTACTCTGGCAATTCATTTCGTTGATTTTTTCATCAATAAATGAAGTGATTTTACTGTAATCTTTACTTAAAACAGACGGAACTACATTTTCACCACAAGGATTATTTTTATATAAAACAACACCGTATTTAATTGAATTAAAATAAGATGGTTTTTCAAATCTCAACTGAAGATCCTGCAAAAGCGATTTTACAATTGGCGTATAAGGCGTGTTTGAAGCACTTACATCCAGCACAAAAACGATATTTGCTTTTTTATTGCGATCTGTAATTTCTCTGTATCTGTCGAAATAAATTTGTTCACCTAAAACATTGTAAACGAAGTTTTTACTGTAATCTAAAACATTCGTAAAATATTTTGTTTTTGTATCAGGTTTTGCTTCTTCATTTAAATTTAAATTAACCGGATATATATTTTCCAGCGGCGTTCTTTTATCAACATCTGTCAACAAAACGGCTATTCTCTTTTCTGCATCGGTTCCTCCGGGAGAACCTTCGTGAATTCCTAAAGATGTCTCTTTGATCCCGGTCGTATTCTTCATTTTCATAGCAGAACGCTCTCCCCAAGCTGAAATAACATCCGAACTTACCCAGCCGTAAAGTCCTGTGCTGATGCTGTCCATATCAATAGAAGGTTTTTTCCCTACGAGAAACCTTTTATTATTTTCCGCCTGTTTGTAAACATAAACCATCTGCCCGTTAGGAATTTTAACATTGGCATTTTCTATGAGGCTGGGAGAATTAAATACCATGATCGAATCATTCTTGTAATATCTCTCAGCACTTCGGATGACTTCAGGATGACTAGGCACTACTGCTACTTTCACAGGATAACCGGTTTTTTCGCTCTTTAAAGAACTATTCCATAAAAGAAGATCAGACTCGGGAATCCAGCCATAAGTTTTTACAGATTTCGGAGACACTTTTTTCATTAAAGCATCCGGAATATATTCTGCAACCTTTACCATTCCGTCTCTGTGTTTTAAAACCATTAACGGTTCTAAAAATTTCACTTCTTTGTAAGATTTTTCGTCATCTTTATCAAGGTAAGCGGTATTTCTGGAGCGGTCTGAAATGGCAATCCACGGTACTGATTTTTTAGGAAAACCATCAATAACGGTAGCGTGATCTATTGAACCGTACTGCTTGGGTTCAGGCGTTTTTTTGGAAGGCAGTTTTACCTGGCACGCCGTAAGAAGTACCGAAAAACCTATATAATATGCAGCGAGAGGAAATTTATTTTTCATCTTAATTTTCTTTATAATTGGTGTGATGTACGAGCAAACCGTACAGATTATTTACTTTGGTTGATATCTACTTTGGTTACGCAGTTTTGCGCGTCGTCATAATTTAATTTGACAGTCTGAATCACATTGTTTTTATCAAACTGTAAACCTGCGCAATACAGATAGAAGTTATTGACTTTACTGTCACTTACCTGTACGATAGAGTTTTCGTTATTACATAAGTACGTATTCAGCAAGTAGTTGTAATGCATATTGAAGCTGTTACCATTTGCGATCTGCTGAAGATGATATTTAAAATCATTGTCTCGCTTCTCATAAAAATCATCCACAGCGACTTCCTCTTCGACCTCATTATATTCTGCCACAATTCTTATTCTGTGTAGGATGGGTTCCCTATCAACATCTGTATATAGTGTCACAACGTAATCTCCCGGCTTTTTATAGGAATATGTTGCAAGTTTATCTTTAGAATCGATGCCCGCATTTTCTCCGAATTTCCATGTAAAAAGTGTTCCGTCAGAAAGCGCCCGGAAACTTACATTCTCAAACTGCATCGCTTGATTTGGCGCATCAATGGTAGTCGGCATTTTCACACTATCCTTTGTGACAGTACGTCTTGATGAAACTACAATAGGATAAGTTTTTGTGTATTTATCATCAATAATTAAAGTAACGCTGTAGTAGCCGGGCTTGTTGAAAAAGTGAAATCCCTTTACTTTATCAGATGTATTGCCGTCTGCAAAATTCCATTTTCTCTGTTTTGCAAAAGGTGTTTTATCGTAAAAGTGAAGCGTATCACCTACCGTGAGGGACATTGGGTATACCGATCCTACGATATCATCTGATGAATGAATTACCTTTTTCTGAAGCCACAATGCAATGAGGGCAGCAACCAGCAAAGTAGCGACGACACCGATGATGATGTTTTTTCTGTTTTTCTGAAAATAGTTCATATTTAATTGTTGTGATGTGTTTTGATAGTTGGTTTTTTATTTTGATCTTAATGCGTTTGCCCGGTCAAAAAGACGTTGTTCGTTTTGTTTATAGCCCATTTCGCAATCTTTTACCGTTGCCTCAAGTCTTTTTACATCTTCAGTCATGTAAGTGATCATATTTTTGTCATCCATGTACATATCGTAAAAATCTGCAATTAAAGGATAGCCTTCAACTCTTTCGTCGGGAGTACTGAATCTTTTGTTGGTAGAGCTTATAAAATCTGTGTTTTTCTCGATATCGTGAACGGTCATCGCATCAGGATTTTCTGTATCCAGATGAGAAATTTTTGTAAAAGTGCTGTCTACCACAGACTGTATTTTTTTCTGCTCAAGATCAAACTGAGCTTTCTGCTCAAGACGCTTTAAGCTTACAACATCTGAAGAATCGAATGGCGATTCAAATTTATTCAGAAAGATTATTCCTAAAAATATCATTGCCGCCAAAAGCATCAGAATAAGATATAAAAACTGGAATCTCTTTTCTTTTTTTGATAAGGTAATTTGTCCCTGCATAACTCAATCTTTTATGTAAATTTATCTTCTTCTCCCTGCGTATTTTCTTGTAGGATCGATTCTTAATTCTCGTACAACCGTAGCATTTTTGCCCTTACATCTTTCATATTGAGTTTTAAAATACTCTTTCTTATTGGCAACACTGATTATTTTTGACTTTAGATCAATCATCGGCTCAATATGTTTCAGAAGTACTGCGTAATGTTTTAGATTATCTACACTGTCTGCACCCATTATGCTTCGTGCATCATAAAGTTCTCCCGTGATCTGTCTGCTAAGGACAATATCATTCTGAACCTTATTGATATCTAAAAGTGTCATGAGTGTATGAATGCTGTCGACTTTGATGTTCAGCGCTGCACTGCGCCCCAGAAGTTGTGAATATTGCTCTGCTTTTGCTTCCATACCGATGCGTTGGGTATGGTAACTTTTAAAAAAGAAAAAAATAGCGCAAAATGAAATTAACGATAAAACGACGAACGACAGGATAAATTTCCAAATTGCAATCCTGACGTCGGATCTATTCAATTTCTTATCTCTAATTGTAGACATAATTGTGATATGGTTTGGAATGTGAAAATAGAAAAAAAATATTTATTTACAAAATTAAATATGAACTCTTCAACGTATTCACAATTTCTTAATATTAAGTTTAATTTTAAATTCCGAAAGATTTTCATACTTTAGTGATCATAATTTTATTTTATTTATACCAAATCACAAAAATAAAATGAGTAAAATACTGGCCAATACGGTTCGGTTTTCGATTGCAGACAGCGATTTTTATTTTAAAAAAATAATGATCAAAACTTTATTGGAAAACCCTTTTAATATGCTTCTTAATGACTGCAATAACGGTCATGAGCTCATCAACAGGATCTACCGGAAACAGGAAGATGTCTTTATCGTAGAACTCTTCATGCCTGTTCTCAGCGGTCTCGAAGCCATAAAGTTCATCCGCAAAAACAACAGCGAAACGCCAATTATCACCTATTCCGGGACGTATCAAGAAGATATGGCAGATCTACTGCAAAAAATTCCGAATATCTATTATTGTCAAAAAAACAGCAATATCATTAAAGATCTTATCAAAGGAAAAATCACCTCAAAGGACTTTGATTATGAAGCTTATTCTGAAAGCTGGAAGCAGCAGCCGCTCGCCGTTCAGGAATATATGAACAGACAAAAACACAGCCAGGATGAGCTTTCGCCAACAGAAATTCAGCTGATGAAATTTTGCTATGAAGGCTTCAGTAATAAGGAGATAGGCGAAAAACTAAACCTCAGCACAAGAACCATCGACACGTATATAAACAGACTCACAGAAAAGCTTGGTTTAAAAACAAAACTGCACCTCATTCGCTTCTGTGTAGAAAATGGGTACTATAATTCTAGTATGTAAAGGCACTTTTCTTGTTATAATATGCGACTAAATATAAAATTGTCAGCCTCTTAACCAAAATATTTTCTGTACTAATTTGCTTCTATTCAATTTTTTTAACTAAATTTGCACACCTAAAATTTAAAATTAAAAAAGGAAATGACAAAGGCAGAATTGGTAAACACCATCTCAAATAAATTGGGAACAGAAAAGAATGAAACACAGAAAGTTGTAGAAGCTTTTATGCAGGAGATCAGAACTTCTATGTATAATGGAGACAATGTTTACTTAAGAGGTTTTGGTTCTTTCATCGTTAAAACTAGAGCAGCGAAAACGGGAAGAAACATATCTAAGAACACTGCAATAGAAATCCCTGCACACAATATTCCTGCTTTCAAACCTTCAAAATCTTTTGTAGAGAAAGTAAAAACTAAAGTTGCAGTAAAATAAGAATAACAATTGAATATTAACTAGTTACACAAAAAATTTAACATTATGCCAAGCGGAAAGAAAAGAAAAAGACACAAGGTTGCAACACACAAAAGAAAGAAGAGAAGAAGAGCGAACAGACATAAGAAAAAATAATTTTCCTGCGGGAATTTTCATATAACAATATAGTTGGTGTTTTTAAATTATTTATTAATCACCGACTATATTTTTGTTTGTTACCATATGATTTTGAACGTTTGATTTTTTCCGATTATTAAAATTTCAATAATTTATCTTTATAATTATCAAATTTTAAATTAAAAAAAAAATCTCTTCGTATCTCTAATCAACTAAAAATTATCTTATAACAAAATGAAGAAAGAACTAATAGTTTCGCATGAAGATGAGCTTACAAAGATTGCTTTGCTGGAAGACGGAAGACTATGTGAACTTCATGAGGAAGAAGACAAAAATGATTTTGTAGTCGGAGATTTGTTCATAGGAAAAGTAAAAAAACTGGCTCCCAACCTTAATGCAGCTTTTGTAAACATCGGATACGATAAAGATGCATTTTTGCATTATCAGGATCTTGGGCCACAATATCTTACTTACAAAAAATTTTTAAAAGACACGGTTTCTAAGAAACAGAATGCTTCAAGTTTAAAAAATTTCGAAATACAGCCCGAAATTGACAAAAACGGAACGGTAGACAAAATCATCGCCAAAGATGACGTTGTTCTTTTACAAATTACCAAAGAACCTATATCTACAAAAGGACCGAGAATCTCTACACAGATTTCTCTTACGGGACGTTTTTTGGTTTTAATACCTTTCGATAATAAGGTTTCTATCTCAAAAAAAATCGGAAGTTCCGAGGAAAAAGTGAGACTGCGAACCTTGATCGACAGTATAAAACCTGAAGGTTTTGGTGTCATCATCAGAACTGTCGCTGAAGGAAAGAAAGTAGCTGATCTTCACAATGATATGAATCAACTGATTCAAAAATGGGAAAATACTTTTAAGAATATTCAGAAAAATAAAGTCCCGTCGAAAGTATTGAGTGAAGATGATAAAGCTTCATCTATTTTAAGAGATAACTTCAATCAGGATTTCGTGAATGTCTTTTGTGACGACGAACAAATGGTTGAAGAAATGAAAAATTATGTGGAAGTTATTGCTCCTGAACGCAAAAATATCGTTCAGTTTTATGACTCTCACATTCCTCTCCTCGAATATTATAACGTTGAAAAGCAGCTGAAACAAAGCTTCGGAAAACACGTAAATATTCCAAGTTCAAAAGGTGCTTATCTGGTAATAGAACACACAGAGGCACTGCACGTAATCGACGTAAACTCCGGAAATAATATCACAGCCGGAAATTCTGCCAATAAAGAACACGCACTCCACGTGAACAAAATGGCAGCAACAGAAATAGCAAGACAGCTTCGTCTGCGTGATATGGGTGGTATCATCGTTGTAGATTTTATCGACATGACCAACCCCGATCACAGAAGAGATTTGTTTGAACATCTGAAAACAGAAATGAGCCGCGACAAAGCTCGTCACAAGATTCTGCCTCCAAGTAAATTTGGATTAATACAGATCACCAGACAGAGAAACCGTCCGGAAAAACAAATCGACACAAAAGAAGAAAACCCAAACAAAGACGGAGAAATCGTAGCACCGATCGTCATTGTTGAGAAAATGGAAGACACCATAAGAACCATCATGCAAAAAGACAAAGGAAAACTTTACCTGCATGTACATCCTTTCGTAGAAGCTTTCCTTACCAAAGGAATCAAAAGTATACAGATGAAATGGTTTCTGAAATACAAAAAATGGGTAACCATTATCCCACGGGATTCTTTTAAATATTTAGAATACAAAATCTATAATTCTAAAAAAGAAGAATTAAGCGGCTATTCTAACTAAAAAAACAACACAACGAAGCCTTCAGAATTTCTGAAGGCTTTTCTTTTTTTAGAGAGTCAAATTGTATGTTGCTCTGCACAGAGTCTGCCAAAAAATTCAGAAAATATTCCAGTACTATATTTAACAGAAATATATCCCTACCTGAATTAAAATCATGGTATAAAACTTTGTAAACCATTGCTGTCACAGGATTTTAAAGAAGTAAAAAGCATAATAAATTCAAATAATTCACTAAATAAAGATTTGATACCGTATAATTACGGAAAAACGAAAATAACTATCTTTATATTGAATTTTTCGGTAAAAATTTACGTTTTTTTACCAAAATTTTATGAATAATGTCGTATATTTAGTTATTGAAAACTAGTAACCGATGAAACCAGATTTAGCAATTCTAGATGAGCCACTTCTATATACAGAAAGCCTTTCCAAATTACTCATACAAGAAAAAATTTTCAATTCTGTGAACGTTTTTAATAGCTGTGAAAATTTATACAGTCACCTGAGAGAGAATACTCCACAGTTTTTAATGATCAGCTCAAATATTTTATTGCTAAGCGATCTTTACAAATGTTTAGAAACAATTATTTCGCAAGACAGCACGGTAAGAATAATAGTGATTGGTAATTCTTACGATGTGATAGTGATCAGAAAATTATTTAACAAAGGCATAAAAAGTTACCTCGACAAAAACAGCAATTACGACGAATTTCTAAAATCGGTAAATGCTCTGTCTATGAATGAAATTTATATTTGTGAACATGCAAAAAAAATGATGATCAATTTTATAAGCAGCGAGCAGGAGAAACAAAGCCCAAATATTAAAGAGCCACTGACGAGAAGAGAGATGGAAATTTTGAAATTAATTTGTGATGGCTACAGCAGTAAAGACATTGGCGAAAAACTTTTCATCAGCATCAATACGGTAGAAACTCACCGAAAGAGAATTTTGATGAAACTTAATGTAAAAAATTCTGTAGGCGTGGTAAAATATGCAATGGAAAACAACATATTCAGCTAGAAACAAGTTCTTGAAAAACAAAAAAAATCAAAACCGCAATCTGGGTTTTGATTTTTTTTTGCAATAAGCATTTATAATTCTATTCGTAATCCGGCATTTCTCCGTTGGAAAATAATATTGCTCTTACGAAATCTACCCCTGTGTTATTAAGATCAATTGTCAGAATATTTTTCTGAGAAACATTATCATTACTGGTGTTCACCATGATGATCTGAGAATTATTCGGTGAAAATCTCGGATCAAGATCATTGGTACCAATAGGTTTGTCACTTTCTGCAGAAGCATCAATAATCGTATTGTTGACAAGATTATAAATAAATATGTGAGAATCTAGCTGTCGGTAATTAGCATCTTGGTAACCTGAAACATCGTGTGTGTAAAGAAGTTTTTGACCGTCGACCGAAAAATTCAGTCCGCCTGTTGCTCCTGTTGCAGCTGAAAACACATTTTGCAGAACATTACCTAACATATCAATAATGAAAATCTTAGTATTATAACCGCTGAAATTATTGGTCTTTATAGCAATTTTGGTATTATCATAACTCCAGTCAACTTCAGAAATCAGGCTGCCATCAGTAGTTGTGTACACCAACTGCTGACCGGTACCATCTTTATTGATTTTATAAAGTTTGTCGAAATTTGAATATAAAAATACACTTCCTGTCGTATTCCATGAAAAATCTAATTCATTCTGATTAAATCCGGCAACCGGAATCTGAGTTACTTTAAAGACATTAGAACCATCAGGATTTGCAGTAAAAATATGACTTCCACCTGCATCATTTCTTAAAAAAGCGATCAATCCTGCATTGTTGTTTTTTCTTGGCCGCCAACTGCTGTTTGAAGCATTAGTGAGTTGAAAACTATTACTCTGTACATCGCTCGACATAATAACAAAATTCCCATTGACTTTTCTCACATAATGATAACGATTGGCAGGTGTTGCACTTGTTGTAAATTTAAATACCGGACTTAAAACATCAGGATGAATACCATCCGAAACTGAAATTTGCCAAAAATAGCTCACTCCAAAAAGTAAATTAGATAAAATATAGGATTTAACTTTTAAATCATTTACCTGAATAACGTCTGTATTGATATTATTTTTAACCGTCAGTTTATAAGTAAGACTATCAGTTTTATCCGGATCTGTAGCATTCCAGCTTAGTTGTACACTCAAGGGTTGGTTTACAGCGTTGTCAATTGGGCTCAGTAATGTTGGCGCGGAAGGCGGTGAATTCAAAGATTCATCATCATCCATCTCAAAAACAATGGTGACCACCTGATTTTCTGTCTGAATATTAACCGCCTGAAAATTGGAAACATATCCCGAAAGTTCAGCTTTCACAGAATAATTACCTGCAGGAATATCTTTAATTTCGAACATGCCGTCTTTATCACTGAACGTTGTCTGTGTACTTGGTGTGGTAAAAACTTTTGCATTGGCGATCGGTTCATTGGTGCCTTTTTTTACTACTCTACCACGCAAAATCCCGGTTTGCGCCTGATCTACCAATTCTTCGCTGCAAGAAGTGAACGAAAAAAAAGAAATCAAAATAATCAATATATTAATGTAAGCTTTCATAGTTTTTATTTTTTATTGCCTAAATATAAATTAAGACCCAACCCAAATCTCAGTGCATGATCTTTTCTTTTTCCGTTGATCAAAAGATCCCAATCGTCACTGAATCCTACATCGTACTGGGAAGATAATCTTACCCCAAGTTTTTTGAATGCTAAATACTCGAAACCGCCTCCAAATTGAGCTTTATATCGTACGGGTTCTCTGGAAAACATCGCACCTACCCCTGCGTATACTAATGGGGAAAATTTGTATTTGGGTAGCATAAAGTATTCTAAATTAAGTTCCGGTGAAATGAACGTACGTCTTATAATTTTTTCGTTCTCAAGTCGATAGGCTGCAGCGCTGAGTTCTATGTTAAAATTTTTATCAAAAAAATATTTAATTCCGCCTTTTAAGCCAAATTGAGCAACAGGATTTACATAATCATTTCTTACCTGATTGGCCTCAACCTGTCCAAACATAGAAAGCTTTGATCTTTCAGCAGTTGGATAGATATTTCCCACCTGTCTGTCTGTATTTTTTTTAGTCTCAAAATCATAATCGTCTACCAATTTTTGATAATCTGCAGGATCGCCTAATGATTTTCCCCAGATTTTATCTTTAATACCTTCTACAATTAAAGATTTTACAGCTTTTTCTATAGCGTCTGTTACAGCAAGCTGGATGGGTTCGTTTTGTGTAAAGCCAACTTCAGCTTCCATTAGCCTTTCGGTATCGATGTATTTAAAAAAACTTCCGTTGATACTTGTTGATAAAATGGTTTTAGAAACATAAACCGTTTTTAAGATTTCACCATTTAAAGTAGAAACAGCACGAAGGTATATCGTAATTCTATCTTGTCTATATTGTGATGATGCGCCAATTCCGAAATATCTTGCACCGATACCGCCGGTCATGACGTTGCTGTCATAAGAAATCACTCCACCTTCCAAAAGCATTCCTGCATACAACAATGGCGGTAAAGCCTGGCTGTTTTTGTCAGCATCTTTCAGGTATTCTTGTCGTGTAGACCTTATGATTTGTCTTTCATTAAGGAGATTGGCGATGTTTTCTCTTTCGATTGGTGTAAACCATCTGCTGTCTTCTAATGCTTTAATAAGAATGGTTGTTGTGCCTTGAGGCACTGCTGTACTCCAATTGGCTCCGTTTTCAGAAGGTTTGTACTGCCCGGTCTGATCTCTGAATTTATAGACACCCACTACCACTTTTTCTTTAGGTAAAGGTAAATTTCTCAATTCTGTAGTGTAAGAAGTGATTTCTCCCATTGTAGACACTTCTTTATTAGAAGTAAAACTCATTGCAGTACCACAAGATTGCAGTATACACGCAAAAAGTATCCAGAAAAAAATTCTGATAGTAGTAAAAAATCTCATGTTTAGTTTCTTTTATTAGTTTTTTATTTTGGCACTACAATCTCGGATTGTTCCCCCGTATTGGTATCCAAAATACTGATCATCATTCCTTGTGCCGTATTGGTAATCTGAAGATAAAGGGAACCAAACATATAGTTTCCTGCCTGTACGCCTCCGGAGCCAAACTGATCCTGAAATAATTTCCTGGAAAGCTCACTTAGAACCTGACGGTTTAAACTGTCTGTGAAATTGCTCAGAGATCCGGAATTTCCCGTGAGATTACTTCCGTCTTTATCATCAAATTGATTTTGAGCACTTGCAGAACTTAGAAGCCACTGATAATTGAATGTATCGCCACCAAAGGCCGGATTGATCGGTTTGTACACCAGCTGTTGAGATTTTGGCTGGAAAAATCCTAAAAAAAAGAAGGCTGTTATTAAAAGAGTTTTCATGGTTATTAGTTTTTAGTAGATGAATTCGTTTTTAATAAGATTCTTTCGGGAGTTGAAATCTTTAATATATCTGAGCGTGAAATCTAACTGTTCTTTGAGATAATCTTCACTGGGATTGGTCATAAAACTGTAAATTACTTTATCATCAATCTGAATATTAATCTGACCGCTGGTTCCTCTTGCAGGAAGTTCTGTAATCGTAATCGCAGAATTGCTCTTGTCAGGAATCTGATTATACTGAATATAAAACAAATCATAAAAATCTTTCCCGATCTTACTTTTTGTATCGTCAATCGTCAATCCGCTGAGTTCGAAAGCTTCTTCTTTTTCTACAACGCCTGTTGTTTGCTTAAAAAAATCCTGATTAATTTCCAGGCTGTCTTTAGCGATAAGTTTCTGCGTCTCTTCGTCCCGAATGTAAAGGAATGCTTTTAATGCATCTCCTTTTTCCAGATTCACACTCATTTCAGATAAAGATTTGCTTTCATTCGGATTTATTGAAAATTTACCGCTTTGCTTATTATTTGAGAGATTTCCGCCTGCACCTTTTTTAATTGAAATCAGGAGATAATTCAGTTCCTGATATGTTGAGGTATTATTATTGACCAAAGCTTTTATTTTCAACTGCTTTTCGATGACTTCTTTGTCAATTTTTGCAACTATTTTTTTGTCTTCCTGTCCGTACGCGCAAACAGACAAAAAAATAAAAAAAACATTATAGAAGACGAAATTTCTCATAGTCGATTGTTTAATAATTTCGCATAAACACCGCCATATTCTCACCCTGCACGTTCAGATGCATTTTATCTGAGATACTGTTGGTTCCGGTAATGTCTACGATATTATTGTCTCCCTGCGTGGTAATTACTGTTTTAGCTTCCTTTGAAGAAAAAGCATTATTAAAATAAATACTATTTTGATCACCAAACTGCTGCACCATAATATTGGTCTTAGAATTGATCCGGAGATCAGCATTGTTTAAATCTCCTACCTGCAAGACTTGTGAAACCGAAGATGTAATGAATGAAGGATCTGAAACTGGCGTATTGATGATACCAATTGCTGTCTGGCTGTTGATAAGACTCCAGTCTATCTGCTGCGACTTCGCCAACATCGTTGAGAGAAGTACAAGGGTAATAAATATTTTCTCAAAGGTTTTCATTCTTATTTTTTTTTAAAGGTACTGGAATACCGTTATATACAAAACACGTTAAACGGTTACGAGCTTAAAATCACTGATTGCCGTTATGCACTACCGTATTTTTACGGAGAAAATGATGAAGCCAAAAAAGGAGAAACCGAAGTCTCTCCTTGATGTATAAATATAATAAAGTTATGTGTTTTTAAATAACAGTTGTGCGCTGTGAAAACCCTGACTTCAAAAGATTTTCTGTCTGCAAATGCTGCTTTAAAAATACTTTACAGGAATTACTCTCCTGTAATTATTGATTTACTACAATTGAATTTCCGCTACCCATCTGGCTAGATGTGTGCATGTTTCCGTTAGACATTTGATTTAGAGTAAGCGTATTGCTTGTACCATTCTGCATTACATATGCTTCGTTATTATTTGCATCCATTGCTGATGATCCCTGTTTGATAGTTGCTGTATTGCTGCTACCCATTTGATCACTTTCTATAAGATTCATAGATCCATATTGATTGGAAACTAAAGAATTGCTTCTTCCAACAGACTGAGTTGCCATAGCGCTGTTGTCACTTCCATCCTGATACATTGTTACACTGTTGCTGTTGCCTGCATTGCTTGAAGTTCCGCTCTGTGCGCTGCTTGCGTAGTTATCATTTCCAATTTGGTCGATCTCAGCTCTGTTGTAATTATTATTTTGAACAACGTAAGCCTCATTATCATTACCATTTTGGTTGGTATCTGATGAGTTGTTTGCTCCGGTTTGATCTGTATCTGCCATGTTTCTCAATCCTGTTTGGTACTGGCCGGCTCCGTTGCTGTTTCCTACCTGATCGATTGATGCATTGTTATTATTATTATTTTGCACCTGCATTGCACCATTATACGTTCCACCAGATTGGTTTACAACACCAACGTTGCTGTTCCCAGTCTGAGATTGTACCAACCAAGAAGAACCTCCGGATTGTGTGGAAGTTGCACGGTTTGAGTTACCATTTTGATACTGAGAAGCAGAATGATCGTTTCCAGACTGTGTAGAAGTTGCACGGTTTAGGTTTCCATCCTGAGTCTGAGTCGCTATCTGATGAGTCCCTGTCTGTGTATTTGATGCGTTATTTAAATTTCCATCCTGAGTCTGAACAGCTTCATGTCTCGTTCCTGTTTGGCTTGAAGAAGCATTATTCATGTTTCCGTCCTGATTTTGATTTAATTTATTTAAATATCCTACCTGGGTCGCAGTAGCCATATTTAAATTACCATCCTGAAGTTGATCAATATCATTTGCTGTGCTGTAAACTCCTGTAGGACGTACATATCCTACCTGACTCTGAGATGCAGTAGCCGTATTGAAATTACCATCCTGAATCTGATCAATAGTAGATCTCACATCTCCACCACCCTGTGTAGCAGTTACGGTGTTGAAAGTACCATCCTGAGTCTGATTCATTTTTGAGCCATAAGAAAATTGCTGAGTCGCAGTTGCACGGTTTCTTAAACCATCCTGATCCTGAGAAACCTCAACTCCACCTGCGGAGAAACCATTTCCTTGAGAAACGTTCGCAACGTTTAAAGTTCCATCCTGAGTAGTTTCTGATTTGTTACGGGCACTGTTACTTTTTTGATAAACATTGACAGAGTTACCAAAACCTGTTTGATTTGAGGTATTTTCGTTCCCCCATAGCTGA
Source organism: Chryseobacterium sp. CY350 (assembly GCF_027945075.1). Classification (NCBI taxonomy): domain Bacteria; kingdom Pseudomonadati; phylum Bacteroidota; class Flavobacteriia; order Flavobacteriales; family Weeksellaceae; genus Chryseobacterium; species Chryseobacterium wangxinyae. Next base: position 3,618,039 of record NZ_CP116034.1, on the reverse strand, counting down.
CTTCCTAATTGTGTTACTGCAGCAGTATTATTAGTTCCTGACTGGTTTACAGTATTATCACTGTTTTGAGCATAAGCGAAACTTGCTGATAATACAACAAAAGCTCCTGTTACTAATTTTTTCATGGTAAAAATTTTATTGGTTAGTGATACAAATGTAGAACTCTCCCGAGCCCTAAAAACCATCATAAAAGGGTAAATTGTAAATATCATCAGATACAGTTTAATTCGTAACCGTTTCCGGTATTGTGGTATCATTACAATCAGTTACCGTACTCGTAGGTATAAATACGGTACTTTTTATTATTGAGATTTATCACCAATTGCCATCAATACGATTTCTTTATAATAAGAAATATTAGTAAATTTGAGATATGGAAAGTTTTGGAAAAGATTTACTAAAAAAGCTTAAAAATGCTCAATTGGATGGCGCCAACGCACATGGTATTTTCTCGCCGCCTTATCGTGCAGTATTTTCCAATGATGAGATTTTAGCAAAAAACCCGAAATTTGCTGCCGTCAATATTGTTCTTTACCTTAGAAATAACGAATGGTATTTCCCGCTCATACAACGTACAGAAAATGAGCGCGACAGACACAGCGGACAAATATCTTTGCCTGGAGGAAAGCGGGAAGAATTTGATCAGGATTTTGCCGAAACCGCAATACGAGAGACTTCCGAAGAAATAGGTCTGGAAAAACCTTATGTAAGAATCATTCGCGAAATGTCACCGATTTATATTCCGCCGAGTAATTTTTACGTATATCCCTACATTTCTTATTCCAAAAGAAATCCTGAGTTTATTTTACAAGAAAGTGAGGCTGTAGAAGTTATAGAATTTCCGATCACATCATTTCTGAACCTTCCGGATTCACCGGAAATAATGGCATTGCCGGGAGCAGGCGGAAAAGAAGTTCCTGTAATCAATTTCAACGGATATATTATCTGGGGAGCAACTGCAATGATACTCAGCGAATTCAGCCAGTTGATTAAAAAAATGTAACTTTGCAGATATTATGTTTAATTAAAAAATGGCGAAGAAGAACATATTTACCGATTCGTTCGGCACTCCTTATTTTTTAAAAAGGTTTATCATCTTCATTTTAGGAATCGTTTCCTACAGAAGATTTAATGGCTTTAATAAGCTTAAAATCTCCGGAACTGAGCATTTGGTAGACCTTCCGGATTCTAATGTACTTTTCGTATCCAATCATCAGACTTATTTTGCTGATGTAGCGGCAATGTATCATGCATTTTGCGCAGTGAACAACGGATATTTAAATACAATAAAAAACCCGATTTATCTTCTCAATCCAAGAGTAGATTTTTACTATGTTGCCGCCGAAGAAACCATGAATAAAGGAATTCTTCCTAAAATTTTCAAAATCGCAGGAGCTGTAACCGTAAAAAGAACATGGAGGGCAGAAGGTAAAAACGTCAACAGAATGGTTGATCTGGGTGAAATTGATAATATCATGAAAGCCCTAGACAACGGCTGGGTAGCCACTTTTCCGCAAGGAACGACCGCAGCTTTTGCACAGGGAAGAAAAGGAACAGCAAAACTGATCAAAAACCAGAGACCAATTGTAATTCCCATCAAAATAAACGGATTCAGAAGAGCATTTGATAAAAAAGGACTTCGTGTAAAAGTAACCGGCGTAAAACCTACAATGGAATTTAAAAAGCCTTTAGACATCGATTACGATCATGAAAATGCACAACAGATTCTTCTGAAAATAATGACTGCCATTGAGCAGACGGAAGACTTCAATGTTTTACACACCTACGATGAAGAGATCAAAGCAAAAAAATCTGAAAACCACAATTTATAAAAAATTTTAGGTCATTATGAAAAATTTAATAGCAATATTAATAGCCATTGTGATTACTATTTCGTGCAACAGTCAGAAAATGTATTCAGATTTTGATATGAGTTATTCAAAAAGTGGCGGCTTAACGCCGATCTACGAAAACCTTCTAATAAAAGGGAACAATGCTCGCTACTCTTATGAAGGACAGGGGAAAAAAATCAAAACAAACTTTAAGCTTACCAATGAAGATATTCAGAATCTGAACAAAACCCTGACTCAGAATAAGTTCAGACAGATTGTAGAAGACCACAAAAAGCTTTACGACCATGTTTCTGTTTCCATCAATGTGAAAAACGGTGAAAACAGTGCCAATAAAACTGACGCGAGCATGATAATGCCTCAATCTAAAAATAATTGGGATCGTGTTGTCAGTGCTTTTCAAGACATCATTACTAAAAACGTAAAAAACACTCAATAGATTTGAAAACCCATTTCATAGCCATCGGCGGAAGCGCCATGCACAACCTTGCCATTGCGTTAAAAGATAAAGGATATGAAGTTTCCGGCTCAGATGATGCCATTTTTGAACCTTCAAAATCAAGATTAGAAAAAAAAAATATTCTTCCTCAAGAGTTGGGATGGTTTCCCGATAAAATAACTTCTGATATTGACGCTGTTATCCTCGGAATGCACGCTCATCAGGACAATCCTGAATTGGCAAAAGCGAAAGATTTAGGTTTAAAAATATACTCTTATCCCGAATTTTTATACGAACAGGCAAAAACAAAAACACGCGTTGTCATCGCAGGTTCGCATGGGAAAACTACGATCACTTCAATGATTCTTCATGTTCTGAATTTTCACCAGAAAGACGTAGATTTTATGGTGGGAGCACAGCTTGAAGGTTTCGACTGTATGGTAAAACTAACGGAAGACAATGATTTTATGGTTTTGGAAGGTGACGAGTATCTTTCTTCTCCGATAGATCTTCGTTCCAAATTTTTACTGTATCAACCGAATATTGCTTTACTAAGCGGTATTGCGTGGGATCACATCAATGTTTTTAAAACGTTTGATGATTACATTGATCAGTTTAGAAAATTTGTTGCGAGTATTACTGCGGGCGGAGTTTTAGTATACAACGAAGAAGATGTGGAAGTCGTAAAAGTAATTGAAAATGCTGAAAATTACTTCAGAAAAATCCCTTACAAAACTCCGGAATACGAAATCGTGAATGGAAAAGTTCATTTAAAAACCGAAATGGGAGATATTCCGCTTTCTGTTTTTGGCGCACACAATTTATTAAATCTTGAAGGAGCAAGGCATATATGTCATACTTTAGGTATCATGGATGAAGATTTTTATGATGCGATTATGAGCTTCAAAGGTGCTTCAAAACGTCTCGAAAAAGTAGAGAGAGAAGATAAAGGAATTCTTTATAAAGACTTCGCACATGCACCAAGCAAAGTCAAAGCTGTGGTAAAAGCTTTCTGTGAGCAATTTAAAAATGAAAAAAAATACGGTTTTCTGGAATTACACACCTATTCAAGTTTAAACCCTATATTTTTAGAACAATATGATCACGCAATGGACGGTTTGGATGAAGCCATTGTTTTCTATTCTGAAGATGCTTTAAAGATCAAAAGAATGGAGCCTATTTCTCCTGATTTAATCAAAGAAAAATTTAAGAATGAGAATCTTAAAGTCTTTGCCAATGCAGAAGAACTTCATGCGTACTGGGATTCATTAGATAAAACCAAAGGTGTTTATATGATGATGAGTTCGGGTAATTTTGGTGGTTTAGATTTGACGAAATAATTAATTTTCATTTATCAAAATATAAAAAATCCTTTCAAATTGAAAGGATTTTTGCTTGTTATTCGCAATCCTGAATTAATTTTTTGAGAATTTCCTCCGTTAAAAATTCGCTGTAATTATGAATCGACTGTCCTACCCAAATATTCACAAAATCTAAATTATTCATGGCTTTTGCAACTTTTCTCAATTCATTTGTCAATTTATTCTGATAAGGATATGGCAAAATATATTCTGAATTGTCTAAAGTCCGGATAAATGTATTTTCAATTCCTCTTGCATAACGTCCTGAAAAACTTTTAGTTAAAAGAATTTCTTTTTCATTTACATTTTTAAGTCTTTCTTTTTCAAACGGTTGCAAAGCACTTTCCTGAGAAGCCAATAAAATACTTCCTACCTGAAAACCTTGCGCTCCCAATTCTTTTGAGGCTTTTAAAGTTTTATCATTGTAAATTCCACCTGCGTAAATTAACGGAACTTTTACAGAATCGTAAACCTGCGACAACAAAGACAAACCGCCAATTTTCGGAATATTCTCAGCCTCAAAACTTCCTCTGTGACCACCTGCTTCAATTCCCTGAACGCAAATGATGTCGATTCCTGATTTTTCGAGAGCTAAAGCTTCCTCAACCGAAGTACAAGTTCCGATCAATGTAACTCCATTTTCCTTTAATTTCCGAATGCTTTTATCATCAAGATTTCCAAACGTAAAACTTAGAATTTTGCAGTTTTCATCAATGATTACATCGATTTGTTCGTGATAGGAATTTAATTTGATTTCTTCAAGATTCGGAAGACTGACTTTAAGATTATTTTCTGTGGCAAGTTGCTCGATAAACTGTTTTGTTTTGATAAATTTCAACTTCAAAGAATCCGTAATTTCAGGAATTTTGTGAACGAAAATATTCGCTGCGAAATGTTTATCTGTCAGTTTTTTGGTTTCACGAATCAATTCAACCGACTTTTCCGCAGTAAGATCTGCCAAAGCTAAAGTTCCCAAACAATCTGCATTATTTGCAGCAGCAACCATTTTTGGCGTACTCACTCCAAACATAGGAGCCTGAATAATGGGATATTTTATATTGAGTTTTTTTGTGAAATTATATCCGGGAAAAACATAAAGTTATTTTATTTAAATGTAATAAAAAAAGAAGCAAAATAGATTGCTTCTTTAGTTGATATGCTCTTTTCAAAGATGAATTTTATCAGTAATTAAATATCCGCAACAGAATTCAGCATTTTTTCTTCCCAAGCCGGATCTTTCGGGTCAAAAAATAATCTTTTTCCGGTATTTAAAGAGCGAACAATATTAATCTCGTCTTCTGATAATTCAAAATCAAAAACATTGAAATTTTCTTCGATTCTAGATGGAGTAACAGACTTTGGAATCACGCAGAAACCTTCCTGCAAATGCCATCTTAAAATAATCTGAGCAACAGTTTTTTGATATTTTTCTGCAATATTTTTTAAATCTTCATTATCTAAAAGTCCTGCGTTTCCGTTACCAAGCGGGCTCCACGGTTGAGTAACGATATTATTTTCCCTATTGTAAACCTGAAGTTCTTTTTGCTGGAACAAAGGATGCAATTCAATCTGATTAATCACAGGCAGCACATTTGAGTTTGCCTTTAATTCTTCCAGTTTCTCAATTGTAAAGTTGCAGACTCCGATTGCCTTTATTTTTCCTTCCTGGTACAATTCTTCCATCGCTTTCCAGGCTCCCAAAAAATCTCCGAAAGGCCAGTGAATAAGATACATATCGAGATAATCAAGCTGCAACCTGTCAAGCGTTCTCTGGAAAGCACTTTTAGCGTTCTCATAACCATGACTTTGAACCCACAGTTTTGATGTGATGAAAAGCTCATCTCTATTGACACCACTATTTTTCACAGCATTTCCGACCGCAGTTTCATTTTGATAAATGGATGCCGTATCAATCATTCTGTAACCAGTCTGGATAGCTTTAATAACAGCATTTTCGCACTCTTTCAAGTCTTCCATTTGCCAGACGCCAAAACCTAAAGCTGGAATATCAACTCCGTTGTTCAATGTAAGTACAGGCTGTCCTGTGTATGTTTTTTGTTGCATAATCGCTTTTTTTAGTTTAAAAATATTATCTGTAAAATTCGTAATTCGTAATTTCTTAATTAATTTTCCCCATCATCTCTCGGAACAAACCTTTGATATGATCTATTTCCTCTTGGTAAATTGTCTTTTTTCGACATCCGAAATACAGTGTATTTTCCAGTTTTTTCTCGCCTTCCCAAATAAGTTTCACTTCACCACTTTCTATTTCGCTTTTACATAAAAAGTCAGGAATTACTGCCAATCCCGTTCCACCTTTCAGGCAACGAATGATCGAATTTAAATTAGGAACAATATAATTAGGGCGGAAATATGGTTTATGGCCAAAATTTAAAGTCCAGAATTGAAAAAGATGTTCCATATCACCTGTTGTTCCGTACCATTTTTCCTGTTTCAGCCATTCTTCGGCATGCTCAATTCCTTTTGAATCTACAGTTTCTCTGAAACTTTCTTTATCAATATTTTTTCCGCCAACTAAGATGATCTGTTCAGAAGAAAATGCTTCATGTAAAATATTAGGCGAAGCTCCCTTTTTTGGGGTGATAATTAAATCTAAAATTCCTTTATCCAACTGATCCAGCATTTCTGGATATTCACCAAAACTGATAATTAAATTAAACGGTAATGTGGAAACATATTGTTCTAAAGTCGTCTGAAAAGTTTCAAAACACATTCCTACACTAATTGTCGGCGTATGTTTTTCTGTTGATTTCTGAAAGTTTTTTTCTACATCTTCCAATCTTGTCAACGGATCAGAAACTGCGTTGAATAAAACTTTTCCTCTTTCTGTAGGTATCATTTTTCTCCCGGTTCTGTCAAATAATTTGTAACCAACATATGCTTCCAGCGAACCTAAATGCAGACTCACACCGGGTTGCGAAATAAACAAAGAATCGGCCGCTCCCGTCAATGTTCCTGTTTTATATATCGCTTTGAAAGTTCGATACCATTCTAAATTTACCATGATTTCTTTGATTTGTCAGATTACTTCTGCTTATATATTGTGGCTTACTGATCGTTGAATTGTCAATTTCTCTTCTGCAAAGTTAGCAGTAAGTTTTTAAAAAAAGATAGTTTTAATATCATAATTATAATACTAAACTATAAGCTATATTATTTTAATTATACTTAAAGCTGCCATAACTTTGCATCATAAAATTTAAACAATCATTACCAAAATGAAAAAAGTATTAATAATTAACGGTGGACAAAACTTCGGACATTCCGGAGGAAAATATAATCAAACCATTGCAGAAAACACTTTGGAAGTCTTACAATCATTTGAAAATATAGAAATAAAAATATCCAACATCAGCGAAGGTTACGATAAAAACGAAGAAGTTCAAAAGTTTGTTTGGGCAGATTTTATTATTTATCACACTCCAATCTGGTGGTTTCAACTTCCAAATGATTTCAAAAAATATATTGACGAAGTTTTTACAGCAGGCCATGCAAAAGGAATTTATATGAATGACGGAAGAACTTCAGACAACCCAAAAATCAACTACGGAACCGGCGGAATGCTTGGCGGCAGAAAATACATGCTTACTACAAGCTGGAATGCACCCGAAACTGCTTTTACGCTTCCAGGCGAATTTTTCAACGAGAAAAGTGTTGATGACGGACCGCTTTTCGGTTTTCACAGAATGAATGCTTTCGTTTCTCTGGAAAAACTGGATAGTTTCCATTTTCATGACGTTGAAAAAAACGCGAATATCGAACGTGATATGAGCATTTACAGAGAGCATTTGAAAAACGTATTCGAAAAAGAATTAAATCCACAATTAGTCTCATGAAAATATATCTTACGGCAATCATCAAAACAAAAGAAGAGCACAGAACCGAAGTTTTAGAAGTTCTCCGGAATATGGTAAAAGAGACTCGTAAAGAGGAATCCAACGAATTGTATACACTTCATCAGGGAATCGAAAATAAAAATCATTTTGTTTTCTACGAAATCTGGAAAAGTGACGAAGGGCTAAAAAAACATAATGAACAGCCTTACATTAAAGCTTTCGGAGACTTAATTGATGAAAAACTGCAGGAAAAACCTCAGATTTATTTGACTGAAATTATTTAAGTTTTTGTAAAAGCTCATTTGGTGTAGATTTTTCATATTGAAAATTAAATTATGATTATGAAATCAATTTCAGCTTTATTATTTACACTTTTTCTTGTGATCAACCTTTCGGCTCAGGAAAAAGAAATCTGCAGATATACAAAAACTCCTACCGGATTTCTGATGGTTCTTCGTGAAGGTGATGATGTAATTTCAAGAATAGAAAATCTTGCGAAAACGGAAAATATACCTTCAGCAAGCTTTACAGGAATTGGTTTTGCAGCAGATGTTACTTTCGGATTTTATGATTTTAATGCAAAAAAATTTAATCCTAAAACTTTTAAAAAAGTAGAAATGGGAAGCCTCACAGGATCAATCGCCTGGAATGAAAAAGGTGCATCGATCCATATTCACGGTGTTGCAACAGACGACAAATTCAAAGCTTTTGGTGGACACATTTTATCAATGCACGTTGGCACAGGTTCTATTGAAATCTATATCACCGTCAGCGACAAAAAATTAGAAAGAAAAATAGAGCAACCTTTGAACGCCAATGTTTTGCAGTTAAGTTGCCAGCAATAAATCAAAAAAATAGCTTTTCAACATCAGAAAAGCTATTTTTATTATGTAAAATTCTAATTCTTAGGAACCTGCAAATGCGTGCTGATTGCAATTCGGTTCCACATATTAATAGTGATAACTGCCATGATGATACTTCTGATCTGCTCATCGTCAAAATACTGTGTCGCTTTTTCGTAGGTTTCGTCAGTCAGTCCTTTTTGATTGATTAATGTAATTTCTTCAGTCATAGCTAAGATCACTTTTTCTTCTTCGGTAAAAAGATCTGTTTCTCTCCAGGCATTGAGAAGAAAGAGTCTCTGAGCTGTTTCACCATATTTCAATGCATCTTTCGTATGCATATCCAGGCAGAAAGCACAGCCATTGATTTGGGACGCACGGGTTTTTATCAGTTCTTTCTGAATATTGCTTAATGACGTTGTTTGCAAAGTCATTTCCAGATTCATCATTGCTTTGTAAGACTCAGAATTTGCGCTTAAAATTTTGATACGTGTACTCATTTTTTATTGTTTTAAAATTTATTGTACAAATGTCTTGTTAAAAAATCGCAAAAATCTTAAACTGGTTTAAGATCGTAATTTCGCTCTGATTTCGCTTAGATATTCCGGCGTAAAACCTAAAAAAGAAGCAATCAGATATTGCGGAATCCTCTGGATAAACCACGGGTATTGCGTGCTGAAATGCACATACAATTCTTCTCGGGTCATCTCATATAAAAAACGGATTCTTCTTTCGGAAGCAGCATACGATCTTTGGTAAATTATTCTGAAATATCGTTCCATCACAGGATGTTTTTTCAGCAATTCTTCCTGATTTTGCAAATCGATGGCAAGAATAGTCGATTTCTCAACCGACTGAATATTAAAATCCGTTTTCGTTTGCCTTTCATACGCATAAGTATCAGTAATCCACCAATTTTCTATGGCAAACTCTGTAGTCTGCTCTACTCCTTTTTCGTTGATAAAAAACTTTCTAAGACAACCATTCAGAACAAAATACATTGATTTACAGATTTCCCCTTCCAACATCAGATTCTGCTTTTTATCTACTTTTAAAACCTGAAAAAAAGAAAATACCGAAGAAAATTCTTCGTCATTGATCTTAATAAATTTATCTAAATGTGTTTTGAATGTTTCCATTTTAATAATTGTATATCCAAACTTAACTTTATTTCTTTAGTTTTACATGATTAAAAATATAAATCATGGAAATTGTTGCAAAAATTCTGATCGCTTTGGTCGCAGTAGAACATCTCTACATTCTCTGGATGGAAATGTTTGCGTGGGAAACCAAAGGAAAAGAAGTTTTCAAAGCTGCTTTACCTGCAGAAATGTTTAAACCCACAAAAGGTTTGGCAGCAAATCAAGGATTGTATAACGGATTTTTAGCTGCAGGATTGATATGGTCTTTCTTCATTGAAGATCCGAAATGGCAAACCAATGTAGCTTTATTTTTCCTGATTTGTGTGGCGATTGCGGGAATTTACGGTGCCATTTCAGCAACCAAGAAAATATTTTTCGTACAGGCTTTACCTGCGATTTTAGGGATTATTGCTGTTTTGTTGAAATAAATTTTTCCTTTGACTATAAAGTAGAAATTTCCCTTAATTTCTCTTTCATTTTTTCAGGTTTAAATTCCCCTTCATGATAATATACCAAATTCTGATTCTTATCTATAAAAATCCATAAAGGATAAACTGGTTGTTTTTTATTTTTAGATAAGGACAAAGCCAACTCGTGAATTCCGGAATTTCCGTTGGGTAAATATTTAAATTCTTTTCCCTGGAAATTGATTGTATGTTTCGTTTTTTCTGCTTCAAAATTGATCATATGAAAATTTTCATTGATCATTTTTATTAAATTTTTATCTTTTTTAATTTGAAAAGATTCGATTTTACAAACCGAGCACCAATCGGTGTAAAGATGAATGATCATCGGTTTTGGACTTTCTTTCTGCAATTTTTCCAAATCTGAAAATGTAATTGTTTTCATCTGCGAAAGGCAAAATCCTGAATTCAATACTATTAAAAATAAAAAAGACCTCATCACTTTTTATTCTGTTTAAATGTATAAATACCCTAAAAATTGTAATTCAAAACATTAAGTTCAGTAAGTTTAAAATGTTTTTTAAGTAAATATCTAAAGATATTATTTAGCACTATGTTTAATTTAGATTTATCTAAATTTTCAAAAAACTTAAAAACTAAAACATCTTAATTTTTAAAATAAATCAAATTTCATCTCAAATTATATTTCACTCCTAAAAAACCTCTGATTCTTTGCATCGGAGCGTAACCATAAGTCGTATCAAAAGTATAATGATTGGGATTATTAATTGGATCATTCACGTTTTTATCAAACGGATCAAAAGGTCGCATCAAAGGATCATTTGGAGTGAAATTGAATAAATTTTTAATACCGCAATATACTTCAAATCCTGATTCGAAACTCTTAGAAACCTGAACATTTGCCAAAGAATTAAACGGCGAATATTCCGGTCGGTAATCATTTGGTAAAACAGGAAGTCGCATCGGTCCGTAAAATTGTCCGGTAAAATCTATCGTCAAATTACTAGGAAATTTATACGTTAAACTATATGTTCCGCTCCATTTCGGGGCGTGAAGCTGCTGAACTTTTTCGTTTTCGCCATCAAATTTTTGATAAACATCTAAATAGGTTATTCCTAGATTAATGCTAAAAGGAAAACTGAAACTGTAATCAAGATTCAAAGATAAACCTCGTGAAACACCGTAACCTTGCAGATTATCATAAATAATTTTATCAGGTTCAGAATCAAAATCTCCCACAATTTTATTGCTGAAATACGTGTAAAATGCAGAAGCATCGAAATTGATCATTCTATCACCAACCGGAATTTTCCACATATAATTTAAATTCCCGTTGACAGATCTTTCAGGTTTTAAATCTGATTGAATAACCACTTCGCGCGAACCCGTCAAAGCGGCATGATCTTCTGTAAATAAATTGACAACACGGAAACCCGTCCCGAAATTTAATCTTAAAGTGTGATAAGGATTTGGAGAAAACTTCCATGCAAATCTTGGTGAATGTACAGAATGATGAATTTTATCATAATCAAATCTGTAACCTAAAAGCAAAGTATGTTTTTCATTAATCTCCCATTGATCCTGAATAAAAGCTCCGAAAATGGGTGATTTCATCGGATTGTTTGTGAATCCGTCAGCTGACAAAGTTCCGGGAGTATTGTCATCATAAAATGTTTTTTTGAAAGTTGCTCCCAAAATCAAATCGTGATCTCCCAGTTTTTTATCCCAATAAGTTTGCGCAAAAGCTACTTTTTGAGTTGCTGTAAAAGGATTGCTTCCATAAAATGAATTTTGATCGTGAAAATTATAAGAAAACTGAGTAATTACACTTTCTTTTATTGGCCATTGATAAACCCCAAAAGCTTCTATTCTATTCGTATAAATACTTTCCCCATAAACTTCATTACTTCCTCGATACGATTTATTCCACTGCATTTCGCCGCCAAAACGGTCTTCATAAAGATATCTTAAAGCAAAACTTGCCAATCGGTTTTCTCTTCTTTGGAAGTTCCATTTATTGAAAACGGAAATTCTGTTTTGAAGTGCAGCATCCGTGAAATTATCATTATTCTGATCGATTTTTTTGTTAAAATTAAAATAATTCAAACTTAAAATGGAAGCAATATTTTTCCCGAAAGTGAATTTTGTGGAAAGATCAAAATTATTTTCAGCCCAGCTTGTTGTCATGAGATCTACGCTTATTTTTGGAGCTGTCAAAGCATTTTTGGTGATAATATTAATTACTCCGCCCATCGCTTCAGAACCGTAAAGAGAAGAAGCGGGGCCTTTTACGACCTCAATTCTGTCAATTAAACTATTCGGAATTCCACTTAAACCATAAACTGTTGAGAGCGAACTTACAATTGGCATTCCGTCTATCAAAATCATCGTGTAAGGTCCTTCCAAACCATTGATATGAATATCTCCCGTGTTACAAACCGAACAATTCAGTTGAGGTTTTACTCCGTTCACCATTGCAATCGCTTCAAAAACATTCGGAGTCGGGTTCTTCTGAAAAAATTTCTGGCTGTAAATTTCAACTGCAACCGGACTTTTCGATCTGCTCATCGGCTTTATCGTTCCGGTAATCACCACATCATCAATACTTTTTGTTTTGATTTCATTTTTTGACGGAATCTTAACAGAATCTATCTTTTCTGTTTGATTTAAATCTAAACTATCCGTCTCCTGAGAGAAACAGTAAGATGACAGAAAAACTACAGAAAATAATATTCGCCTCATGAAATTTAAATTGTTAGTCAAAACTAACAATTATTTTTAGAACAGCAAAACTTAAATAAAATATTGTTTTTAAATTTCAATTCATTAAAAAATATTAAATTTGAGATTCCAGATATAAAAGTAAAATGAGATACCATCAATCGGGAAATATCCCACCAAAAAGGCATACGATTTTCAAATCTCCAGAAGATAAATTCTACTACGAGCAGCTTTTCGGAACGGAAGGTTTTCACGGAATTTCATCTTTGCTCTATCACGTTCATCGCCCAACACAGATCAAATCGATTGGTGAACCGAAAGACGTTTCTCCGAAAATTGCGGTGAGTAAAAACGTGACTCCACGAATGTTTAAAGGAATGAATGTCACTCCTGAAGACGATTTTATGGACAGCCGAAAATTTCTGATGGTAAACAATGACCTGAAAATGGGATTGTCGAAGCCAAGGAAATCGATGGATTATTTCTACAAAAATGCCGAATGTGACGAACTTTTATACGTTCATAACGGAAGCGGAATCTTAAAAACTTTCGTTGGCGATCTGGAATTTTCTTTTGGTGATTACCTTATTATTCCGAGAGGAACAATTTATCAGGTCGAGGTAAATTCTGATGATACTGTATTTTTTGTGGTGGAAAGTCATTCGCCGATTTACACTCCGAAAAGATATAGAAACGAGTTTGGGCAACTTTTGGAACATTCGCCGTTTTGCGAAAGAGACATCATAGCTCCTACTTTTAAAGAACCGAAAGATGAAAAAGGGGAATTTTTAATTAAAGTAAAAAAAGAAAATCAGATTACAGATTTCATCTATGCGACACATCCTTTTGATGTTGTAGGTTGGGACGGTTATTTTTATCCTTATAAATTTAATATTAAAAATTTTGAACCCATTACAGGTAGAATTCACCAACCACCACCGGTTCACCAGACTTTTGAAGCGCATAATTTTGTAGTTTGTTCGTTCTGCGCAAGAATGTACGACTATCATCCGATGGCAATTCCTGCACCTTATAATCACTCAAATATTGATTCTGACGAAGTTTTATTTTACACAGAAGGAGATTTTATGAGTAGAAATCATATTGATTTGATGGATTTCACTTTACATCCTGGAGGAATTGTTCACGGACCTCATCCGGGAGCGATGGAAAGAAGTATCGGCAAAAAATTCACTGAAGAATATGCGGTTATGGTTGACCCGTTCCGTCCGTTGCAGATCACAGAAGAAGCAATGAAAGTGGAAGATCCTTCGTACAAAACTTCTTGGCTGGAAAATGAAGATCATGACTTGAAAGACCGTTTGCAGGAGTAGTTTTTCAATAATATAAATTAAAAGGATTCAATGGAAACGTTGAATCCTTCTTATTTTACGACCTGACAAAACATGACAAAAATTACAAAAAAAACCATATAGATTCAGACTAAATCTTGTGAATATGACTTATCTTTAGAATAGAAAATTAAAGGGTAACACATTTTAAAAATTTGAATATGTATAATTATATCAGTGCAGAGGAAGCTATTTATACCATCAAGAGCGGAAACCGTGTGTTTTTTCATGGAAGTGCATGTACGCCAAATCATTTGATCGACGAGTTGGCAAGACAATCTCACAGACTGGAAAACGTAGAAATGGTTTCGATTACCCAGCAGGGAAATGTAGAAATTGCAAAACCTGAATACAAAAAGAGTTTTTTCGTTAATTCATTGTTTGTTTCCGGGCCGGTGAGAGATGCTGTGAATTCTGAAAATGGTGATTATGTTCCTATTTTTTTAAGTGAAATTCCTATTTTATTCAGAAATAATATTTTACCACTTGATGTAGCTTTAATTACGGTATCACCGCCAGACAAACATGGTTTTTGCACATTAGGAACTTCTGTTGATGTTGCAAGATCTGCCGTAGATACTGCAAAATTGGTTGTAGCAATCGTGAATCCTTTAATGCCGAGAACGCATGGTGACGGAATGATTCACATCAGTAAAATCAACAAACTCGTTTGGCATGAGGAAGAACTTCCAACGGTAGATTACGGATCAAAAGTGAGTGAAGACGAAATGCTTGTCGGAAAAAACGTAGCCGAACTGATTGACGACAAATCAACTCTGCAAATGGGAATCGGAACAATTCCTGATGCTGTTCTAAAATGTTTAAGCAATCATAAAGATCTCGGTGTACACACCGAAATGCTGAGTGACGGAGTGATTGATTTAATTCAAAATGATGTCATCAATAATAAATATAAAGGTTATAACGATAATAAAGCAATCACGAGCTTCTGTTTTGGAACCAAAAAACTTTACGATTTTGTAGATGACAATACCATTTTTGCTTTTAAAGACGTGAGTGTTGTGAATTTCCCGATCAATATTATGCGGAATAAAAAATTGGTTGCAATTAATTCGGCAATCGAAATAGATCTTACAGGACAGGTTTGTGCAGACTCTATCGGCACTCTACAATATAGCGGAATTGGCGGCCAGATGGATTTTATGAGAGGCGCCGCATTGAGCGAAGGCGGAAAACCGATCATTGCCATCACATCAAGAACGAAACGTGGTGTATCAAGAATTGTCCCTTTCCTAAAACAGGGAGCGGGAGTGGTAACAACAAGAGGTCACATCCATTGGGTGGTTACAGAATACGGAACCGCTTATCTCTATGGGAAAAATCTTCGCCAGAGAGCGCAGGAGCTCATCAGTATTGCACATCCCGATGACAGAGAAATGCTGGAAAGAGCAGCAAATGAAAGATTTAAGATGTAACAGCAGTATTTTTTCACTCCATTGAATTTAATTAAACCTAGAAATTGGTCTGTCCTTATGCTAATTACTAATATTAAATTAAAAATACTGTATATTTAATAAAAATATAAATTCATAGCAACATCATGAGATTTTAAGGATATTTTTTGCTTACTTTTATATAAAATATTACACATTTGAGGACAATATATAATTCGATAAAGGATGAGGTGAACCGTCATCCCACAATTCAGGATTCAATTTTAGGTAAGGTGCATCAATGGAAAAGAAGCCATTACATCATTCTTTCAGAAATCATAAAAGATGAGCTTGCGTCTTCTGAAGAGATGAAATATGATAAAAAATTCGAACTTGGTAACACGATTTCTCACATTACTTTACAGAGGTTTTTTGAAAATGATTATCATGATAAAACACATAATGATCTCCGCTTTCTGAAGACTTTAGATAAAATCTGCATTTTTTTAGGCTTTAAAGACCTCAATTCTTACATTCATCACCTCAAAGGGAACGAAATGGAATTAGAAATGATCGACAATGGAGTTTTTTCTACCGATATTGTTTATACTTATTGTTCGACCGTTTTTAATTTATATAAAAGTTTTCCTGTCCACAATCCTGATCTACTTAAAGATCTGGTGTTTGAGAATTCTCCGTTTTTAGAAAGGGCAACAGAGTTTAGTAAAGAGCTGTGCGAAAGAAAATTTGAACTGGTTACGAAAAATAACCGATCGAATTTTGAAGTATTTGATATTCATGTAGTGACAGATGAGCCGGAGAAAAAAATAATTGAAACACAGGAGTTTTGGAATCTGCTTTTTAAAGTAGGCGAAACAGGAGAAGAACATTTTGTGAATCAGCTTAATACTCAGATTTATTTTATTCGTAAAATAGACAACACCTGGAAAATTTGGGATAATTACAATCCTGATGCCGGAAGACTTAATATTAAAAGATAAAAGCCGTAATAATTACGGCTTTCTTTGTTTCTATAACTTTCTTTCACCACTTGGGATTTCTGCTACAAATATAGAAAAAATATCATAAAAACAATAAACTTAAATATACTTAATTAAACTTAGTTAATTTTTAAATATACTGCAATCGTTTACACAAGAATAATGTTTTTAATTATTTAAAGGAATTTTGTAATTTGCAACCAATAAATAAAAAGTAAAAATAAAAATATGTCAACACTTACATTTGCCGAAAAAATTGCTCAGGCTGAGAATTTTTTGCCGATCAACGGTACAGATTATATTGAGTTTTATGTAGGCAACGCAAAGCAGGCTGCACATTATTACAAAACCGCTTTTGGTTTTCAGTCTGTCGCTTATGCAGGACCCGAAACCGGAGTTAGGGATCGTGCTTCTTACGTTTTACAGCAAGGAAAAATTAGATTGATTTTAACTACAGGCCTTAAATCTGACTCGCCGGTAAGCGAACACGTAAAAAAACATGGTGATGGAGTGAAAATTCTTGCACTTTGGGTTGATGATGCATATTCTGCATTTGAAGAGACCACAAAGAGAGGTGGAAAACCGTATATGGAGCCTGTAACTTTAAACGACGAACACGGTGAAGTAAGAATGTCCGGAATATACACTTACGGAGAAACCGTGCATATGTTCATCGAAAGAAAAAATTACACAGGTCCGTTCATGCCAGGTTTTCAAAAGTGGGAAAGTGACTACAAACCTGAGGAAGCAGGCTTATTATACGTTGACCATTGCGTAGGAAATGTTGACTGGGACAGAATGATCCCAACCGTTGAATGGTACGAAAAAGTAATGGGATTTGTGAATATTCTTTCCTTTGACGACAAACAGATCAACACAGAATATTCGGCTTTGATGTCTAAAGTGATGTCTAACGGAAACGGTTTTGCAAAATTCCCGATTAACGAGCCGGCTGAAGGAAAGAAGAAATCTCAGGTAGAAGAATATCTTGATTTCTATGAAGGAGAAGGTGTACAGCATATCGCCGTTGCCACAAAAGACATCATCCACACAGTTACTGAGCTTAAAAAGCGTGGTGTAGAATTTCTTTCTCCTCCACCGGAAGCATATTACAACATGGTTCCCGATAGAGTTGGCCATATAGACGAAGATATTAAGAAACTTCAAGAACTTGGTATTTTAATTGATCATGATGAAGAAGGTTATTTACTTCAGATTTTTACAAAGCCAGTAGAAGACCGCCCTACTCTTTTCTTTGAAATTATTGAGAGACATGGTGCGCAGAGTTTTGGCGCTGGTAACTTCAAAGCTCTTTTTGAGGCTCTAGAAAGAGAACAGGAAAAAAGAGGAAATCTTTAATTTTTTAAACTAAACATAGAGTTTTGTCAGGATGCAGATCTTGACAAAACTTTTTTATAAACACAGCTTATGAGAAAATTATTTGTCTTAACATTATTTTTTACCGGATTTGCATTAAATGCTCAAAACTATGGAGCGATCAATGAAATCCTTGATCGACTGGAGGAAAGAAAAGGCATCAATCAACATCTTGAAAACGTGAGTATTGATAATAAAAAATTTGTACTCCTCAAAGATTTTAATGACCATACCGAGAGAAGTTTTCTTATTGTCAAAGGAAAAGACGTTACTTATGTAGAAATGTTTGATGATAAAGCGACTGCAAAAAGTACATCAAATGTTTTTTCCGGAGACGTGATCAGAAAAAAGAATATCATTTCCGTAAGAGCAGACAAACTGGAAAATAAAAAAATCCCGATTCCTGTTGCTAAAACACTTCTTTTAACCAAACAAAAAGAAATTCTTTACCTCATCGACATTAATTCCCGCGATCGATGGATCGATGAAGAGGCTTACGCCAAAAAATCAAAATAATTAATCAAAATGACTTTTTTAAGTCTAAACATCAAACTATTATATTATGAAATCATTTGTAGAATACAATTCAGAATCAGATTTTTCTATTCACAACATTCCGTTCGGGGTTGCTGTTTTTAATAAAGAATTTATCGCTTGTTGTACAAGAATTGGCGATCAGGTTGTAGATCTGGCACTTTTGTACGATTTATCTTATTTTGAAGAAATTGCTGGTTTAGACGATAATGTTTTCGAAGCATATACTTTAAATGAATTTATTGAATTGGGAAAACCGGTAACCAACGCCGTACGTTTAAGAATTCAGGAATTGTTGCAAGAAGGTTCTACATTAGCTAAAGATGAAAAAACGATAGAAGATGCATTCTACGATTTGGATCAGGTAAAAATGATTATGCCTGTGCATATTCCGAATTACACAGATTTTTACAGCAGCATTGAGCACGCCACAAATGTCGGAAAAATGTTCCGCGATCCCGCAAATGCTTTGCTACCAAACTGGAAACATCTGCCTGTCGGTTATCACGGTAGAGCGTCATCAATTGTTGTTTCAGGAACAGAAATTAACCGCCCGAAAGGTCAGATGAAACCTGCAGATGCAGAAAAGCCGGTTTTTGGACCTTGCAAACAGCTGGATTTCGAATTAGAAATGGCTTTCATTATCAATCAAAATACCGAAATGGGCGAAAGCGTTTCTACTAAAGATGCTGAAAATGCAATTTTCGGAATGGTGGTTTTCAATGATTGGTCAGCGAGAGATATTCAGTCTTGGGAATACGTTCCATTAGGACCGTTTTTAGCTAAAAATTTCGGTTCATCAATTTCGCCTTGGGTAGTAACACTTGAAGCACTTGAACCATTTAAAACAACTTCTCCAACACAGGATCCCGAGGTTTTAGATTATTTAAAATTTGAAGGAGATAAAAATTACGATATCAATCTTGAAGTTTACATACAGCCAGAAAACGGTGAAGAAAACCTTATTTCTGAAAGCAATTACAAACATATGTATTGGAATATGACTCAGCAGTTGGCTCATCACACAGTAAATGGCTGTAATCTTGAGGTTGGAGATATGTATGCGAGCGGAACAATCTCAGGAAGTGATCCAAAATCTTTTGGTTCTATGCTGGAATTAACTTGGAGAGGTCAAAACCCAATCACATTGACCAACGGACAGGAAAGGAAATTCATCGAAGATAATGACACCGTGACCATGAAAGCCTGGGCAGAAAAAGATGGAGTGAGAGTTGGTTTCGGGGAGGTTTCAGGTAAAATTATTCCAACTAAATAAATTATTTAACCACAAAATAATCTACACCAAGTTTGTCACTCCGAGGGAATCTCAGCTATTATAGTTCAATGTTGCTAAGATTCCTACGGAATGACAAACATAATATTTACTTCATTAAATTTTAAATTAAAATATTTTTGAAAACACTTATCCCAAACGAAATAACTCCCGTTCAGCTACAAACCATTATGCAGACAGCCGTTTCACCACGGCCAATTGCGTTGGCTTCAACCGTGGACAAAGATGGAAACAGCAATTTATCGCCGTTCAGTTTTTTTAATATGTTCAGTACCGTTCCACCTATTTTGATTTTTTCACCATCAAGAAGAGTTCGTGACAATACGACCAAACATACTTTGGAGAATGTTTTGGAAGTTCCTGAAGTTGTGATCGGAACCGTAAATTTCCCAATCGTACAGCAGATTTCTTTGGCTTCCACTGAATATGGAGATGATGTGAATGAATTTATCAAATCTGGATTGACGATGAAAGATGCTGATTTGGTAAAACCAAAATTGATTGAAGAATGTCCTGTAAATTTTGAATGCAAAGTTTTAGAAATAAAATCTTTGGGAGATCAAGGTGGCGCAGGAAATCTGGTAATTTGTGAAGTAAAAAAAATTCATATACGGGAAGAATACTTGAATGAGGAAGGAAATTTAGACCAGGCAAAATTAGATATGGTTGCACGTTTGGGCGGAAATTGGTATTCCAGAAATAATGAGAACAATCTTTTTGAAGTTCCCAAACCATTGGTCACAAAAGGAATTGGCTTTGATCTTCTTCCTGATGCCATAAAATACAGCAAAGTATTTACGGGAAACGATTTGGGAATGCTGGCAAATGTGGAAGTTTTACCTTCAGAAAACTGTCATGATGATGAAAATGTACATCTTGACGCACAAAAGTTGCTATTGGAAAACAGGATTGAGGAAGCGTGGAAACTTTTGGTGAAATAAATTGATAAAAGATATCAGATGAAGAAAAGTGTTATTTTATTATTTGTCTTGATTACTCTACAGTCGTGCTATTATCCTGTCAGAAAAGATTACAGCATTTATAGTAAATCACTTGTATTTTCGAAAGATAAAAAATGGCTGATCAACAATATCAATACTACAGTAGATTCTCATCACAGAGAAATGATGAGTGAGGAAACATTACAACTCTTTCAAGATTTGAGCGGTGGTAATGCTTTTGATCTGAAAACTGCAAAGTCTGAAAATATTATTAAAAACAATATTCCGTTTGATCCTCAGACTGAAGATCTTGAGGCTTTAAAGAGCAGCACTGATTTCAATTTTTTGGTAAATGTTTATACATTTAAAGTTCGGAACGCTTTAGACGGCGCACTTGGTGAACAATATGACTACAAAAAGAATGAAACTTTTGCGATGATGGATGTATATGATATTACGACACTGAAAAAAATATATTCACTAAAAGCATCTTCGGAAGTTTCTGTTGAAAAGGGTCAGAAAGCAACAATTTTTACTCCGACAACCGAAATGATGACGATGAAAAACTTTAGAAGTCTTCTAAAATCAGTAAAAAAGAATTCTATAAAAACCAATAATTCACTTTAAGAAATAAGATAGTTTTAGGCTATCTTTTTTATTCATGCACTATTTTATCATTCAGAAAATCAATGCATTTCTCAACTACTTTATTCAAATCTTCCGGTAAAAATTTTTCTTCCCACGGCTCTTTTGCTCCAAAAACGTGATTTCCGCTTTCAATTAAAAACAACTCAGAATTAGGGTTCAAAACATGAAGGTGTTCAGCATTCTTCACACTTACTCCTTCATCTTTTGTCCCGTGAATAATCAAAACATGAGCTTTTGCCATCTCCATTGAGCGCTCTACATCAAAACGATGTTCATTATTTTTAAAGTCTTCATAAAACTGATAATAGTGCGGCATTTCCTGTTTTGTTCTTGCATTTTCGATGTAATAAACTCCTTTCTTTTTCCATTCTTCAAGACCATCATCCTTCGGAAATCGATCTAAAGAATCTACACTTGCCAAAGTAATTAAGCCATTAATTCTAATATCTTCACAGGTTTTCACAATAGAAATCGCTCCTCCCCGACTGTGACCCATCAAAATTATTTTTTCTGCATCTACTTGCGGATTCTTGCTAAAATGATCAATCACCAGTCCCAAATCTGACAATTCTTTTGAGTAATTATTTTCACCGAAAGCTTTAAGATCATCAAATTCTGTCGGATTTACTAAAGTTGTTCCGTTGTATGAGAAATTAAATTTAACAAAATAAAAACCTGCTTCAGCAATTTTTTCTGCCATCAAATTCCACGCACCCCAATCTTTGTAGCCTTTATAACCGTGGATAAAAATTACCAATGGCAATTTTTTATCAGTTTTAATATAAAATGCGTCGGCAAGAAAATCTTTGGTTTCAGGATTTTGAATGACGATATTTTGCTCTTTTATGATTTCCATATTTTTTATTTTTAGGTTCAGTATTAAATTTCGAAGCAACTGCGTATTCCTTGAAAATATAAAATATTTTATTGATTAAAATGTTGAGGTTTTACGAAACGACAAGCTCAATGAATAAAACTATTTTAAAATAGACTTCTAAATGATAACTGACCAATTTACTTTTTCATTTAAAAATATTAAAAATAGAATTAAACACAAAGTAAAATCTTATTTTTGCGCTATGTTGGATTTACGAACGGTTACAGTAATGCGCTATATTCTCCCGCTGCGCGAAGGTGGCTCACTTCCTGCTTTGGCAGAGGCCGATGATGATTTTAAATATGTTCTGAAATTTCGTGGTGCAGGTCACGGAGTTAAAATGTTGATTTCTGAATTGCTGGGCGGTAAAATTACCGAGATTTTGGGCTTAAAAATTCCGGAATTAGTTTTTGCAAATCTGGATGTGGATTTTGGACGGACGGAAGCTGATGAAGAAATTCAGGATTTACTTAAAAACTCAGAAGGTTTAAATCTGGGTTTGCATTACTTGTCAGAATCCATTGCTTTTGATTCAAGTATTAAAGTTGATCCTCTTTTGGCTTCAAAAATTGTCTGGCTAGATGCTTTTATTACCAATATCGACCGTACTTTTAAAAACACCAATCTTTTGATGTGGCATAAAGAACTGTGGGTCATTGACAATGGCGCCTCTTTTTACTTTCATCATTCGTGGCAAAATTTTGACACGGCGGCAAAAACTCCGTTTAAATATGTAAAAGATCACGTTCTTCTTCCTCAGGCAACAAAATTGGATGAAGCTGATCAATTTGCTCATGAAATTTTAAATGATTCTGTTTTCAGAGACATTGTCAATCTTATCCCGGAAGACTGGTTGCAATGGGAAGATGCCGAAGAAAATGCAGACGAAATTCGTGAAGTGTATTTTAATTTTATGAAAACGCGATTGGAAAACTCTCAAATCTTTTTAAAAGAAGCCAAAAATGCTAGAGGATAAAATATACGAATACGCAGTTATACGGCTGGTTCCCAAAGTTGAAAGAGAAGAGTTTTTCAATATAGGACTGGTGATGTTTTCAAAGAAAGAAAAATTTATCCGTGTAGAATTTTATCTCTGCCCAGATAAATTTAAACTCATGAGAAGCAAACTGGATTATGATGATATTATTCAAAATCTTGAAAGTTTCCAGAAGATAGCCTACGGAGCCAAAGATGGCGGTCCGGTTGCTCACATGGATATTCCTGAAAGATTCCGCTGGTTGACGGCGTTGAGAAGTGCTGTAGTACAAACCTCAAGACCTCATCCCGGAAAATCTAAAGACCTGGAAAAGACGTTTGGTAAACTTTTTGAGGAGTTAGTAAAATAACGCTTTTTCAAATTTATTTTTATGAATTCTAAATTTCCCACAACACATATCAACAGGGTTTTTATAAACCTGTTTTTTATTTTCTTCTTATCGGCATCACTATTTTCGCAGACAAAAAAGAGCACTTTACTTCAAGAAGAAACCACAGTTTCTGAAAATATTACTTATAAAAAAGACGATCTGGGAAACGATCTTCAGTTAGACATTTACAAACCAAAAAATTCTACAACTGGAAAATTACCAGTTGTTGTTTTTTTACATGGCGGCGCGTGGGCACTTGGCGATAAGGTAATCGCACCGGACAATTATGTTGAACAAACTATTTTGAAACTTACAGAAAAAAACTTTGCAGTTTTAAGTGTCAATTATCGTTTGGTAAGCGATACTGTTCATTTTCCTGGTCCTGTGGAAGACTCAAAAGATGCGGTGCGATGGGTGAGAAAAAATGCTGCTCAATACGGATTTGATTCAGAAAACATTGGATATTGGGGCGTTTCCGCGGGGGCACATCTTTCTTTACTTTCTGCTTATACAACTGATAGTGAATTTATTGGCGATTCAGAATTATCAAAATATTCCGGGAGAGTAAATTATGTAGTTGATAATTTTGGCCCAACGGATATGAATAGATTGTTACATACCAAAGCACCAAAGCCGCTACTTTTTGTTGTAGGTTTAATCGCTAAAGAAATTATTGACATCAGAACCAAACTTGCCAAAGGAATTACAGGCTACGATATAAAGACTGACAGGAAAAAAGTGATTGAGATCTGCAAAACAGTTTCACCTTTAAATTACACCGACAACAGCGTTCCCACATTGATACTGCACGGTGATAAAGACAAGGTTGCCCCAATTAGACATTCAAAAAGACTGATTAAAATGCTGGATAAAACAACTACTCCACATTCGCTGATCGTAGTAAAAAAAGGAAATCACGGTTTTAAAGATACAGAAAAATCTTATCAGAACGAGCTCAATGAAGCTATGATCAATTTTATTATTTCACAAAAAAAATAAAACTAAATGAACAGGTAAGAAATCAAAATTTTTAAATATTTATTTTTTCTTCACTTTTTCAACTCTTTTTATCTCGGTCAGTAACAAAGGAAAAGCAGGTTGAGCCATTCCGCCGTGATCGAAGCCATCAAGTTCGTAAAGTGTGGTTTCTTTATGGCCTTTCAGCTTCATCATTCTCCACATATATGCGTTTTCTTCATATCTTCCGAGAAGTTCTTTTTCTCTGTCACCTGTAATTAAAAGCAAAGGCGGCGCATCTGCACGGATAAAATGAAGTGGCGCCATCTCGTCAATTCTAGCATCCAGTTCATCGATTCCTTTTTCTTTTCTTGTGGTAAAATGGGAGATCATTTGTCCGCTGAACGGGATAATTCCGGCTAGTTTGTTGGCGTCAATTTTATATTTATTCAAATAAGACTTATCTAAACCAACCATTATTGCAAGATATCCGCCCGCTGAATGTCCTGAGATGAAAACTAAATCTTCACTTCCTCCATACTTTTTAATATTTTTAAAAACCCAGGCTGTTGCAGCTGCAGCGTCTTCAATATATTTCGGAGCATTCACTTTCGGAGACAATCTGTAATTGACCGCAATTACTGCGACTCCTTTATTTTTAAGCTCTTCGGGAATATGTTTTTCGCCACCTGTAATCCCGCCACCGTGAAACCAGATTACTGTAGAGAAATTCTTTGTGTTTTTTGGAACATAAACATCCAAAACACATCTTTCGTTAATGTAAGCGTCAGATTTATTCGTTGTTTCTTCGTAGTAGTGAACGTTTTGAAGGGTTTGATATTCCTGTGAAAATAAGGGTATTGAAGTAATCGTTATGAATAAAAATATGAGAATCTTTTTCATTGTATTCTTTTTGGAATTTAAAGATATGAATTATAAAAAAACAGACCTTCAGAAAAAGTCTGTTTAATATGTATTATCAAATTTTAGACTTAAATTTTTGTCAGTTTAGCATATTTCAGAATTAAATTCTTCTCACCTTCATGTAAGAAAACTACTTTCGCTTTGATATTCTGAGGATCGGTGCCATCTAAAAATTTAACTTCACCAATACCAAAACGGTCGTGTCTCACTTTGTCACCCACCTCGATATCCTGCGAAGAAGCACCACTTGGATTGATAATTTTTGCTGTCGCTACCGGTTTTAGTTTTCTAGGTTCTGCAATCGGCTTATCGTTTTCAGACTTAGCGATCGTCTTCTTCTCCACTTTTTTGAAACTTCGCATTTCAGAAGGATGCTCATCAAATATATTAGAGGTAATTCCGGCATTATTGATGAATCTCTTCTCAATCGCAGGATTTAAAAATTCAATATATTGCTCATCGACTTCACTCAAAAATCGTGACGGTTCTGCATCGGTAATTTTTCCCCACTGAAAACGAGAAACTGCGTAGGAGAAAAATGCCTGTTTTTCGGCTCTCGTCAATGCAACATAAAACAAACGTCTTTCTTCCTCCAGATCTTCTCTGGTGGCCGAACTCATAAAACTCGGAAACAAATTTTCTTCCAATCCAACCAAATGTACAACCGGAAATTCAAGACCTTTCGACAGGTGAATCGTCATCAGCGAAACCATATCTTCATTATCATCTTTCCTTTGTGTATCGGCAGAAAGTGCGATGTTTTCAAGGAAATTTGGTAAACTTGGGTCACCATCTTCAATTTGCTGCTGTTCTTCAATAAAGCCCTGCATTGAGTTCATTAATTCCTGAACGTTCTCTACACGGGAAATACCTTCTGGAGTCTGATCATCTTTTAAAAATTTAATTAAACCGCTTCGCTTGGCAACTTCCATCGCAACGCTGTATGCGGTTTCCGTTTTAAGCAAAACCTGAAATGCTTTGATCATCGACCAGAAATCACTCAGCTTAGTTAAAACTCCATTGTTAAATTTTAGTTGTGGCGCGTACATTCCGAGATTGTCGAGAACTTTTGATACCGATATATTTTGTGAATCTGCAAAAACAATCAATTTATTCTGAGTAGTTTCACCAATTCCTCTTGTGGGATAATTAATGATTCGCATTAACGCTTCAGAATCATTTTCATTGACGAGAAGACGAAGATAACCAATCAAATCTTTCACTTCTTTCCTTTGATAGAAAGACAAACCGCCATACACTTTATACGGAATATTTTTTCTTCTTAAAGAGTCTTCAAACGCTCTTGTCTGTGAGTTGGTACGGTATAAAATTGCGAAATCGCTGAATTTCTTTTGTTCTCTGTTGCTCAGTTCCCAGATGTTCCCGGCAACGAAATTGGCTTCGTCAGCATCAGAAAGCGATCTGTACACTTTGATTTT
The DNA here is from genome assembly GCF_027945075.1 of Chryseobacterium sp. CY350. NCBI lineage: Bacteria > Pseudomonadati > Bacteroidota > Flavobacteriia > Flavobacteriales > Weeksellaceae > Chryseobacterium > Chryseobacterium wangxinyae. The sequence goes on along the minus strand of NZ_CP116034.1, from coordinate 3,591,297 downwards.
TTCTCCCTCTTCGTTTTCACTAAAAACATTTTTCTTAAACTGCTGAAGGTTTTTAGAGATTACTACGTTTGCAGCATTTACAATATTCTGGGTAGAACGATAATTTTGTTCCAGAGAAACCGTCATTGCATCCGGATAATCTTTTTTGAAATTTAAAATATTGTAAATATTCGCACCACGAAAAGAGTAAATCGACTGTGCATCATCACCTACCACACAAATATTTTCGAATTTTGAGGCTAAAGCTTTCACAATCAAATACTGAGAATGATTCGTATCCTGGTACTCATCTACCAAAATGTATCTGAATCTGTCTTGATATTTAGCTAAAACTTCGGGAAATCTTGTTAATAATTCATTGGTTTTCAGCAATAAATCATCAAAATCCATCGAGCCGTTTTTATAACAGGCTTCAACATATTTTTCATAAATTTTTCCGATGAATTTCATGTTGGCTTTTTCGTCAGCTTCAATTAATTCAGGATTGTTATAATATGCTTTTACGGTAATCAGGTTATTTTTATAATTGGAAATTCTTGCCTGAACTTTTTTGGGCTTATACAGATCTGCATCAATATTCATGTCTTTCAAAACTTTTCTGATGACATTTAAAGCATCCTGCTGATCGTAAATCGTAAAATTGGAAGGATAGCCCAAATAATGCGCCTCACTTCTCAGAATTCTTGCAAAAACAGAGTGAAAAGTACCCATCCACAGACTTCGTGCATTACTTTGTCCTACCACTTTTGCAATACGTTCTTTCATTTCCTTTGCTGCCTTGTTGGTAAAGGTCAATGCCAGAATATTAAACGGATCAACCCCATTTGTAATCAAATGCGCAATACGCATCGTAAGCACACGTGTTTTCCCGGAACCGGCTCCTGCAAGCACCATGAGAGGTCCTTGTAAAGTGGTAACGGCTTCATATTGTGATTCGTTGAGTCCTTTCAGATAATCCATACAGCAAAAAAATTTGGGAACACAAAATTAGTGTATTATAAGGAGAATTCAAATTTTGTATCGAAATGTCTGCCTTATAATTTCCGAGTAATTCTTTACAATTTAGGCAAAAAAAAAATCAGCAAAATAAATTCTGCTGATCGTTTGTGTATTGTAAGTTTTAAAATTTATTTAGCATAAGTCTTTAATCTGTCAACCATATCTCCCAGATCAAAAGGTTTGGCGATAAAAGCGTCTGCACCAGCCTCCAAAGCCGACTGTTCTAAACCACGACTTGCCGACATGATCAAAACAGGAATATCTTTTAAATTTTCATCAGATTTTATTTCTCTGCAAATATCTCGGCCGTCTTCCCCGGAAAGCCACATATCCATGAGGATAACATTGGGTTTAGAATCTGCATTCAAAGTTTTCAACATATCTGAACCTTTATAAAATTTTTCTATTTCAAATCCTTCAAAATCCAGCATCATTTCTATAGAATCTACGATCGCAGGACTGTCATCTACCACTAAAACTTTTGTCGCATTAGGCATTTTGTTGTACGTTTTTACTTTTGGGAATTTCGAAGCAAAAATCAGACCCTTTTTCTTCATTTGACGTCACATAAATGCGGCCACCTGTACGTTTGATAATTTCTGAAGAAATGTATAGACCTAATCCCAACCCCGGAAAAGTATGCTCTTTCGCATTGCTCACTCTGTAATACTGTTCAAAAATTTTCTTTTGTTTATCTTCAGGAATACCAATCCCGAAATCTTTTACACAGAATCTCACGTGATCGCCTACTAATTTTGTAGAAACAATCACCTCATCTGCATCGGGAGAATATTTTACGGCATTGCTTATGAGATTGCTCATTACCTGTGATACACGATGTCTGTCTGAAAATATTTTACCTACCTGAGAGTGATTAAATGTAATCTTATGCCTTGCAGACATTTGCTGTTCGGCAACAATTTCTTCTGCGAGCTGATCAAAATCAAATTCAGATTCATTGAGTTGAATTTTGCCATTCTGAATTTTTGTAACGTCAAGCAGATCACTTATTAGATCGGTTAAAAGATCAATCTGGTCATCCATCTTTCTGGCAACCTGAGCATTCTTCAGATCATTTTGGCGAACAAGATTTTTTTCGATAAACTGAGTGTAAATCTTTAAACTCGTCAAAGGTGTTTTCAGTTCGGACTTGCAATTCCGAGGAAATTATCTTTTTGCGTCTGAAGCTGCTTAAAATCGTCGATATCTGTGAAAGTTCCGATCCACTGTTTGATGTTTCCACAATCGTCAAATGCGGCAACCGCTCTTCCCAAAAACCATCGGTAAATTTCAGGATTACTCGGATCTAAAAACTGATATTCCATTTCAAAAGAATTTCCTGTTTTCAGACTTTCTTCCCAAATAGTTTCCACTTCTGCATAGACGTTCGGATGAATAATTTTCTTTACACCGATCGCTGGATCTTCTTCTCTGTCGAAACCCGTGTAGCGATACCAGTTATCATTCATATAAGTCATTTTTCCGTCTTTATCACAAGTCCATACAAATTGCGGCATAGAATCGGCCAGATCTCTGAATTTTTCTTCTCTTTGCTGAATTTCTTTACGGGCAATCACCAAATCTGTAACATCAACCGCCATATTGTGAATCGCATACACTTCGCCGTTTTGATTCTTGATTGGTTTGTAGGAAAAATTAAAATAATAGGTCTGAAGTTTGCCATCCACCACAAGATCTACACGGTCTTCGGTTGCAGTATACGTCTGCCCGGTTTTGAAAATATCTTTTAGAATTCCTATAAAAGGCTGACCTTCGAGCTCCGGCAAAGCATCTTCCAGCTTTGTTCCGATTACTGATGCATCTTTGCCCCAGGTTTTGAGCATCAGGTCATTGGCAAGTTCTATATAAAGATCATCGGAACGATAAATTGCTGTAGAATAGTCAGAATTTTTAATTAAATCTTCAAATCGATATTCACTTTCTCTAAGTTTACGCTCAGACATTACCTGATCTGTAACCTCAGTGGCAACAACACTTACCCCAATAATTTTTTTATCAACATGATAAACCGGTGAATAAATAAAGTCGAAAAAATGTTCTTCTAAATTTCCGAATTTTTCCAAAAAAATGGATAGTTTATTTCCTTTAAATACCTCGCCTTTATGATAAACGTTTTCAAAAATTTCTACAAAACCCTGAGACTTGATTTCTGGAAGCACGTCAAATAGCGGCTGACCAACCGAGCTAGAATCTCTTCCCCAAAGTTCTAAAATCTGAGGATTGGCGCTCTCAATAATAAGATCTTCGCCCAGCAACAAACACATTGCTACAGGAGCCTGGCTGAATAAAGTGATTAATGATTCCTGTGAAATATTCTGTTCTATAAAGCTTTTCATGAAGTCCGGATAATTGCGTTCGAAATTAATTCTTGATAATGAAAGAATTGTATGATTAAGATCAAATGATGATTCTAACTTTTAAAACTACAAAATTTAATTAAAAATATGTAACATTTAATGTATTTTTGGCACTAATTGACAAAACAATTTCTATTTATGAAAAAACGACTTCTTAGTGCTGCGGCAGCTGCTTTTTTTGGAGTAATGCTGAATGCACAACAAATCAAATTCGAAGAATATGATCTGCCAAATGGTTTACACGTAATTCTTCATCAGGATAATTCGGCACCGGTAGTTACAACAGGGGTAATGTATCACGTCGGGGCAAAAGACGAGGTTATAGGAAGAACGGGTTTTGCTCACTTTTTTGAGCACCTTTTATTTGAAGGAACTCCCAATATTAAAAGAGGAGAATGGTTCAAAATCGTTTCTTCAAACGGAGGACAAAACAATGCAAACACGACAAACGACAGAACGTATTATTACGAAACTTTCCCGTCTAACAACGAGCAATTGGGACTTTGGATGGAAGCTGAAAGATTGCGTCATGCAGAAATCAACCAAATCGGTGTAGATACACAGAGAGAAGTTGTAAAAGAAGAAAAAAGATTAAGAATGGATAACCAGCCTTATGGAAATCTTTTCACAACGGTACAGAAAAACCTCTTCACCAATCACCCTTACAACTGGCCGACTATCGGTTCTATGGAGGATTTAAATGGTGCAAAACTAGAAGAATTTAAAGCTTTTTATAAAAAATATTACGTTCCGAATAACGCAACTTTGGTTGTAGCAGGTGATATCAAGCCTGAGCAGACCAAAAAATGGATTATGGAATACTACGGTGGCATACCTAAAGGAACTGTTTATCCTAAAAACTTCCCGAAAGATGCGCCAATCACTCAGGAAAAAGAAGTAACGGCTACTGACCCGAATATTCAGCTTCCGGCTTACGTTTTCGCTTATAGAACCCCGGCTAACAAAGAAAAAGATGCGTATATCTTAGATATGCTTTCTTCTTACTTAAGCAGCGGAAAATCTTCAGTTTTATACAAAAAATTGGTTGATCAGGAGAAAAAAGCGCTTCAGGTACAGGCATTTAATCAAGGTCTTGAAGACTACGGAATTTTCGCATTTTTTGCAATCCCGATGGGAGCTACAACGAAGCAGACTTTGCAGGCAGATATTGATGCAGAAATCAAAAAACTTCAGACTACATTGATTTCTCAGGAAGATTATCAAAAACTTCAGAATCAGTTTGAGAATCAGTTTGTAAACGCAAACTCAAGCATTCAGGGAATTGCTGCTTCATTGGCAACAAACCACGTGTTGATGGGAGATACTAATTTGATCAATAAAGAAATCGACATTTACAGATCGATCACGAAGCAAGATCTTCAAAATGCTGCTAAAAAGTATCTTAATCCTAACCAAAGAGTAATCATTAATTACGTTCCCGAAAAAAAATAATCATTAAATAGATTCAGGATTTTAGATTATTAAAACGACATTTTCAAGCGTCTTTTATCAATCTCAAGACAATGATCAATTTATCAAGGATTATTCAAATTAAATTTTTACAAATGAAAAAGCAATTAACATATATAGCAGTAGCATTTTTATTCACAGGAATGCTTTCTGCACAAAAAATTGACCTGAATGCAATGCCGAAGCCGGGACCAACTCCTGCAATCAACATTGCGCAGCCAAAAACTTTTCAGCTTAAAAACGGCTTGACCGTAATGGTGGTTGAAAACAACAAACTACCAAGAGTAAACATGAGCCTTTCTATGGACAGACAACCTTATTACGAGGGTGATGTTGCAGGAGTAAGCGAAATCATGGCAGATCAGCTGGGTAACGGAACAACGACTTTAAGCAAAGACGAATTCAACAAAAAGATTGATTTCCTGGGAGCAAACTTAGGTTTCAGTTCTGCAGGAGCTTCTTCTAACTCACTTTCAAAATATTTCCCGGAAGTTTTAGGTTTAATGGCTGATGCGATTATCAATCCTAAATTTTCTGCTGACGAAATTCAAAAATCAAAAGAAAGATCTATTGAAGGTATCAAAAGTGAAGAAAAAAATGCTTCATCTATCGCTTCAAGAGTTTCTAACGCGTTGATCTACGGAAAAAACACTTCAAGAGGAGAATTTCAAACAGTAGAAACCGTAAATAAAATTCAGCTTGCAGATGTTCAGAATGTTTACAAAAAATATTACGCTCCGGATAATGCTTATCTGGTAATCGTAGGTGATGTAAAATTTGACAAAGTGAAACCTTTGGTGGAGAAAGCTTTCAGCAACTGGAAAAAAGCAAACACCACTTTTGCACCTTTGGAGCCGGCTTCAAATGTTGCCAAAACAGAGATTAACGTAGTTGACGTTCCATCTGCAGTACAATCTGTAGTTTCTGTAGGAAACATCAATACATTGAAGATGAAAGATCCTAATTACTTCCCTGCTACTATTGCCAATTACATCTTAGGCGGCGGCGGTGAAGCAAGACTTTTCATGAATCTTCGTGAGAAAAACGGATTTACTTATGGTGCATACTCTAGCATGAGCCCGAGCAAATATTCTCCTGATTTCTCAGCGGAAGCAAGCGTAAGAAATGAAGTTACTGATAAAGCGGTAAAAGAATTCATGAATGAAATCAATGGAATTTCTACCGTAAAAGCAGACGAATTAGCAAATGCAAAAGCTAAATTGAAAGGAAGTTTCATCATGTCTTTGGAGCAGCCTGCAACGATCGCAAGATTTGCAGTTAGTCAGAAAGTTAACGACCTTCCTGCTGATTTTTATACAAATTATCTGAAATCAATCGATAAAGTGACTGCTGCAGATGTATCAAGCGCTGTAAAAGCTACAGTTTTACCAAACCAAAGCAGAATTTTCATCGCTGGTAAAGCATCTGATATTTCTGAAGGTTTAGAAAAATTAGGTTACCCTGTAAAATATTATGATACGAATGCAAATCCTGTTGCAAAACCAACTGCGCAGAAAATTGATGCTGGTGTAACGGTAGCTTCTGTTGTAGATAAATACATTACAGCAATTGGAGGTAAAGCAAACTTAGCTAAAGTTTCTTCTTACACAATGACTGGCTCAATGTCTATGCAGGGACAAAACATTGATATCAAAACTATCAAAGCACAGGGAGGAAAAGAATTACAATTAGTTTCTATGGGAGCAATGACTCTTCAGAAACAGGTTTTTGATGGTAAAACAGGTTTTTCTGAGCAACAAGGTCAGAAAGTACCAATGACTAAAGAAGAAATTGCTGACAACCTGAAAAATACTGAACTTTTCGAAGAGTTAGGTTTCGCAAAATCTGGTGATTACCAATTGGGGGGCATCGAAAAAATAAACGGTGAAGATTCTTACGCAATCAAAGCTGGTGATGAGACTTACTATTACAGTGTAAAAACCGGTTTAAAGACTGGGGAAACTAAAGTTGAAAAAGCTCAGGGGCAAACATTTACTGTTCCTACAACTTATTCTGATTACAAAGATGTTGCAGGTGTGAAAATGCCTTACAAAATCACAATGAGTCAGATGGGTATGGATATGACAATGAATGTAAAATCTTACGAAGTAAATCAGGCAAAAGATTCAGATTTCAAATAAGAAACTAGCATATCATAAAAAAGCGGCAACAATTGTTGCCGCTTTTTGTTTTTAGTGAAATCTTTATTTTGCGGTTCTGTAAAAAAACATTAAATTTGCCCATTCAAAAAGATATTAGAATTAATGGATACTATATTTACACTATTGATGGTTCTTATTATGATTGCCAGCATTTTATTGGTAATCGTTGTTATGGCTCAGAACCCTAAAGGAGGCGGCCTTTCAAGTACATTCGGAGGTGCTTCTTCTGCACAGTTCGGAGTACAGAGAACCAACGACTTTATGGAAAAATCTACATGGACTTTGGGAGCGGTAATTATCGTTCTTATCTTAATCAGCGTAGTTGTTACCGGGAAACCAAAACAATCTGCACCGCCTGTTCCACCAATGCCAAAAACTGAAGCTCCTGCTAATCAAACAGCTCCTGCTTCTAAAACTACTGCTCCGGTAAGTGTTCCGGCAACTAAATAAGAAATTATTTTTTTAAGATAAAACAAAAGCAACTCAATTATTTGAGTTGCTTTTTATTTGAGTTTAATAAGCTCTATCTTATGTCTTAATTTTAAACCAGCCTTGAGAAATGAATATTGCAAGGGTTTTGATTCTCGGTAATATTTATCTATAAAAATCTGCATCGCACCGTAGAATCTTTCGAGATAAGCCTCATCTTTTATGGTACTTTCACCTTTGTGATGTAAAATTGAAGCTTTTCCGTAATAAAAATTTGTGAATCCGTTTTTTAATAAAGTGTAGCAGAGATCGATGTCTTCGCCGTACATAAAATATTTTTCATCAAGTCCGCCAACTTTTTGATAAACCTCTTTTTTAACCAGAAAAAATGCTCCTGTAATTACTTCTACTTCAGCAATTTCAAATTCTCCAACATCATTTCGATAATATGATTTTGAATTTTTCTTTTTTAAACCCGTAAATAACTTTTCAAAAGAATTGAACATATCCGGAACCGAGCGTTTACTTTCCGGTAAAAAATTTCCGTTCGCGTCATGCATTCTAACTCCTAAACATCCGAAATTCGCTTTAGAATCAGCAAAATTTAAAATTTCATTTAAATAAAAACCTTCGAACTCGGTATCAGGATTTAGAATCAAAAGATATTCTCCTAAAGCAGTTTCTATTGCTTTATTATTTGCAACAGCAAAACCTTCATTTTTTTCCGAAGCAATAAATTTCACTTTTGGAAATATAGGAATAAGATCACTCCAAGAACTTTCAGTAGATTTATTATCAATGACTATGAGTTCGTACTTTACATCTTCTGTATATTTCTCAATAGAAAGAAGACAGTTTCTCAGGAGTTGAGTCACATTATAATTAACGATGATGATCGAAAGTTTGTAAGTCATTTTAATCCTTTTCGTTATACGGAAGTCTGTTGGTGATTGATCTTCCAAGGGAAATTTCGTCTGCATATTCCAGTTCGTCTCCTACCGAGATCCCTCGTGCGATACTAGAAAACTGAATTCCCGAATTTTTGAATTTTTTATAAATATAGTAAGCCGTGGTATCACCTTCCATCGTTGCACTTAAAGCAAAAATAAATTCTTTTGCCAAACCTTGTTGTAATTTCTTTTCGATACTCGGAATATTTAATTGATTAGGTCCTACTCCTTCCATCGGAGAAATTTTTCCACCTAAAATCAAATATTTTCCTCTGTATTTTCCCGTGTTTTCGATGGCAATAACGTCACGTACATCTTCAACAATGCAGATCAGTTCATCACTGCGCTTATCGTTGCTGCAAATCTCACAGACGTCAAAATCTGAAAAGTTGTGACATTCTTTGCAGTATTTAATTTCATTCACCAGATTGATGATTGAAGTCCCCAAACTTGTCGCTCTGGAATTGGGTTGTTTAAGTAAATGAAGCGCAAGACGCAAGGCAGTTTTCTTTCCAATACCCGGAAGTCCGGAGATTTCTTCAACTGCTTTTGCCAATACTTTACTTGGGTAATCCATAAAACAAAAATAAGAATTATAGTTGTAAAATTTAAATAGTAAACAGTCAAATACTATGATAATTTTATGAATTAAAATTGAGTTTTTTCCAGATCAGAATTATCAATTAATCATTTAAAAATCTGAAAAAACCATTATCTTTGATCATCAAAATATTAAACAGAAAATTAACTAAAATGATTCTTAACAATCTTAATTATCCGCTGGATTTTAAATTTAAAATCACCACTCTTGCCAGCGATTTCAACATTACAGACAAAAATGGCAATTACGTAGCGTATGTGCGTCAGAAAATGTTTAAACTGAAAGAAGACGTTATCGTTTTCAATGACGAAAGCAAAACCAAGGAGCTTTTCAGAATTCAGGCAAACCAATGGATTGATTTTAATGCATCTTACTCTATCAAAGATTCTATCGGGAAAAACTTTGGAAGATTGGCAAGAAAAGGAATGCGCTCTATCTGGAAGTCTTCTTACAATGTTTTGGACGAAGCAGATCAGCAAAAATTCACTATTACAGAAGACAACGCCTGGGTTAAATTTTTTGACGGAATGGTGGGTGAAATTCCAATCATCGGAATGTTTACAGGATATTTTCTAAATCCATCATACACCGTAAGAGGTATCGATGGAAAAGAATATTTTAAGCTCAAAAAAATGCCGTCAATGTTCGGAAGAAGATTCCAGCTTGAAAGAATGATTGATATTGATGACGAAGACGAAAGTTTAGTGGTTTTGTCTTTATTGATGATGGTTCTTTTAGAAAGAGCGAGAGGATAATAGCTTTTGGAAATTCATTTGCAACAAATATTAAAACTATTACTTTTAAAAATATTTCTTATCTTATTTGGAGCGTTTATTATCATTTCTTGTCAAAAGGAAGAAAGATTACTTAATGTAAATTATGGTAATAAGCTAGAAATATTAAATGTCGACGATAAATGTGGAGAATGGGGTGGAGACCAAAAACAGCTTATAATTTACCGAGATGATTTTAAAGGCCAATTGCTTGCAGATTATTCAGAGAAAATTGGAAATTGTGACAATGTAAGTGAATCGAAAATCACAAAATCAGTTAAGCGTATAAAAATTACTGATGAAGACAGCGACTTAATTATCAAAATCATTGATGAGCTTACTGAGAATAAAATCAATAGAAAACCTACACCTTCTCACAGTGGAATATTTAATCGTATTATTCTTAGTGATTCGTCAATGATAATCAATGATTTTCCTTCAATTGAGTTGAAAAATTTTAAAAAGTTAATTGATAAAATAGAACAAAAACAACCTCATTAAACTCATTTGAAACTTGTTTAATTAAAAAACTGTATCATTCAAAAAAAAACAAAAAATGAAATATTTAATCATTTTCTTTTCAGCATTCTTATTGGTTGCTTGCAAAAAGGAAAAAGAAACCGTTTCAAATAATTCTAAACCCAAAGATTCTCTGAATTTCATTCAGGATTCTGCAAAAACAGATGCTCAACCTGCGAATATTTTAGTTGATGTATTTCCTTTCCCGAAAGAAATCAAAGAATGTTCTTGCTATTTTGCAAGAAATAAAGCAGATTTTGAAAACGAAAGGTACATTTATGCAGATGATGCGGGAAAAACGGCTTACATGAAACTCGACGGAAAAAGAATCGCAATGAATTTGATTTCATCCAGTGACATGGAAGTAGATGAAGAACTGAACAAAGAAATTGAAAACGAAAATTATAAAATTTCCGTAAAAGGTAAGAAGATAAAAAATGAAGAGGTTTTACTATTTGAAGGTACTTTAACCATTGAAAAACCAGATGGAAGCGTTACAACAATGCCAATCTATGGTGAATGCGGATGTTAATGAGCTTCTAGCTTCTAGCTTCTAGCTTCTAGCAAAAATACTGCTCCTGAATTTCAGGAGCATTTTTTATTTCATATGTATTTATCTATTTTTTTTTCATATTCAATCGCCGAGTTTTAGTTGGTATTTACGCTTCTAAATCATAGCGATTTCGTAATTTTGATCAAAATAAATTTTATGGAACTATCAAACATAGAACCGCAGATTATCTGGAAGAATTTTTCCAAACTAAATGCTGTTCCGAGACCGTCAAAAAAAGAAGAAAAAGTAATCGCTTTCATCAAAGAATTCGGTGAAAACTTAGGTTTGGAAACTAAAGTTGACGAAGTTGGAAACGTCATCATCAAAAAGCCTGCGACTCCGGGAATGGAAAACCGAAAATCGATCGTGATGCAATCACATCTGGATATGGTTTGTCAGAAAAATAATGATGTGAATTTCGATTTTGAAACTCAGGGGATTGAGATGGAAGTTGATGGAGACTGGGTAAAAGCAAAAGGAACAACTTTGGGTGCTGACAACGGTTTGGGAGTGGCAACCATTATGTCGGTTCTTGAAAGTACAGACATTCCGCATCCTGATTTGGAGGCTTTATTTACGATAGATGAAGAAACGGGAATGACCGGAGCTTTAGGTTTAAAACCTGGACAACTGACGGGACAGATTCTTTTAAATTTAGACACAGAAGAAGATGACGAAATCGACATCGGCTGTGCCGGAGGAATCGACGTTACAGTAAGTCAAAACTATTCTCCGGAAGCTGCACAAGGACAAATTGTAAGGATTGAAATAAAAGGTTTACAAGGCGGACATTCGGGTATGGATATTCATAAAGGTTTCGGAAATGCCAATATTATTATGGGCAGAATTCTTTACAAAGCTTTGGAAAATCAAAATATCCAGTTGATTTCTATCGACGGCGGAAGTTTGAGAAATGCGATTCCGAGAGAAGCAGTGGCTTTAATTTCAGTAAGAAATGCTGGTGAATTTATCGAGAACGTAACCAACGGAATTAAAAAAGAAATTTTAGAAGAATTTGCTTCTATTGAAGCGGGTCTTCAAATTAATATCGAAAATTCTACAAGTTCTGACAAAGCACTTTCGGAGGAAGATTCTAAAAAAATCATTTTGGTTTTGAAGTCTCTTCACAACGGCGTTTACAGAATGAGTCCGGATGTTCAGGATTTGGTAGAATCTTCTAATAATGTTGCCAGAGTAGAATTAAAAGAAGGTGGTCTGAAGATTTTAAACCTTTCAAGATCATCTGTTGATTCTTCCAAAGATTCTGTTGCCGAACAGTTGAAATCAGTATCAGAATTGGCAGGAATGAATGTAGAATTCAGCGGGTCTTATCCTGGCTGGAAACCAAAACCGGGTTCTGAAATCGTTCAGATGATGGAGAAAATCTACACCGAAAAATTTACAGAAAAGCCTCACGTTGTTGCTTGTCACGCAGGATTGGAATGTGGAATTATCGGAGCCAATTATCCTGAAATGGAAATGGTAAGTTACGGGCCAACCATCAGAGGTGCGCACTCACCAGATGAGAAAGCAAATATTTCTTCAACACAGAAATTCTGGAGCTTCACGAAGGATATTTTAGCAAATATTCCTTTGAAATAAAGGTAAATATCATTTAATAAAAATATCCAAAGTCTTTTGATTTTGGATATTTTTTTATTTTAACCATGAAGGTTATTTATAGTTTAAGAAGTATAAAGTTTGTTTCGCTTTTATATTATTAATAAAGATCAAACGATTGTTCTTAAAAGATGAATCATTGAAAATTTTGACTACGGAATACTGTCTAAAACCCTAAAATTGACGTTCAGAACCTCATCCGACACGTCCGCAACCTATCCCGACACGTCATTTAACAGTCGAGACACGTTCTACATCTATCAGTATACGTTGCACAACCATCCCCGATACGTTGTTCAGACATCTGGACACGTCATTTACCCCAGCCGAGACGTTATTTATAGATGTCGATACGTCTATTCACCTATTCCGAGAGGTAATTTACATGTCCGGATAGATAAAAGACCCCATCGAACCATCGTACGACGTCAACAGACAGATGATTGACGTATCCGGATTACTTGAAGACGTATCCTGAGCGGTGAAAAACGTCGGCGAATCATTAATGAACGTCTCAGGATAGCTCGTGAACGCCTCAGGATTAGTTAGATACGAAATTACAATCATTTAAAACTATCTCTACCACAAAAAAGACCCCTCGAATTTGGTTCGAAGGGTGTTATTATTTGATAATCTTAATTTCTTCTAAGGATAAGGAGCAATCTCCACCTCAAGACCTTCCATTGCCTCTGCAATATGAAGCTGACAACCCAATCTGCTGTTTGGCTCTACATGAAATGCTTCGCCAAGCATAGCGTCTTCTTCGTCACCCATAGGCTCGAGACCCGGATCTTTTATTACATAAACCTGACAAGAGGCACACATCGCCATCCCTCCGCAAACTCCAATGGTTCCTTCTTCTGCCAACTCATAAGAACGGATGATCTCCATCAGATTCATAGACATATCGGTAGGCGCTACAATATCGTGGGTTAAGCCCTCTCTATCTGTAATTCTTATATTTATATCGCTCATTCTAATTAATGTTGTTAGTTATGGTTGATTGTTTTCAGAAAGGTGTTAACGAACAACCGACAACTAAAAACTGTAAACCAAAATTAATCTATCTTCTTTACCACTGCTTTTTCAGCTTCTTTACGGCTTCCGTCGAAACCGTCTACTCCGCTCACTGTCGTATATTTCAAAACGTATTTTTTACCAGGATTCAATCTGTTGTAAACGCTTTGGCACATTAAAGTAGCCTCATGGAAACCACATAAAATCAACTTTAATTTTCCGGGATAAGTATTAATATCACCAATTGCGTAGATTCCTTCAATATTGGTCTGATAATCTAATGCGTTGTTTACCACGATCGCATTTTTTTCAATATTTAGTCCCCACTGAGAAATTTCACCCAACTTCGGTGTCAATCCGAATAATGGTATAAAATAGTCGGTTTCGATATCAAATGCCTCTTCACCGTCTCTAATTACCGTGATAGCTTCTACTTTTCCGTCACCTTTGATGGCAGTAACTTCAGCAGGAGTGATTAATTTAATTTTACCCTGATTCTTTAAATCCTGAACTTTTTCTACAGAATCCAAAGCTCCACGGAATTCGTTTCTTCTGTGAATCAGCGTCACTTCGCTTGCTACGTTTGATAAGAAAACGCTCCAGTCTAAAGCAGAATCTCCGCCACCTGCAATGACTACTTTTTTGTTTCTGAAATGTTCCGGCTCTTTAACGAAATATTCAAGACCTTTTTCTTCATAGTCTGCAATGTTATCCATTGTAGGTTTTCTTGGTTCAAAAGTACCGAGACCTCCGGCAATTGCGATTGCTTTACATCTGTGAATGGTGCCCTTATTCGTAACCACTTCAAACCACTCTTCATCTATTTTTTTATAAGAAACTGCTGTTTCGCCAAGGGTAAAACCAGGCTGAAACTGCTTGATCTGCTCCATCAAATTATCTACAAGTTCACCTGCATTTACAGAAGGATAACCAGGAATATCGAAAATCGGCTTTTTAGGATATAGTTCTGCCAATTGCCCTCCAGGCTGAGGAAGCGCATCAATGATGTGGCATTTCATTTTAAGCAAACCTGCTTCAAATACAGCAAAAAGTCCCGTTGGCCCCGCTCCAATAATCAATATGTCTGTCGTTATCATAATATGAAGATAATTTAATTGTATATAGATGCAAATTTACTAATTTTAATGCGAAGCAATTTTAATTGAATTAAATAAAAAACTGAGATTTATCAAATCTCGTATGTAACAAAGCCGCGTTTATATGGCAGTGTTTTTGTAAAATTTGTATTATGAATAAATTATTATGTATAATTGCAATATTTGTTTTTTTTCTTGGTCATGGCCAAATAACAAATATTAATGATGGAGAGTCTTTAACACTACGAATTCACTATGGTTTTTTGACGGCAGGATCAGCTAATCTTACTGCAAAAAAGACAAATTATAAAGGTGTTCCGCATTTATATGTGAAAGGAACAGGCTATACAAGCGGAGCCGTAAAAGCTTTTTTTAAGGTTGAAGATCTTTACGAAAGTTATATCAATATGCAGACTGAGCTCCCAAGTTATTATGTGAGAAATGTAAAAGAAGGAAGTTACACACAGCATCTTCAGACTGTTTTTAATCACAGTAATCACACTTTGATTTTAACAGATAAGAAAAATCCTGCTAACGGATCTAAAACCATAAAATCTGTACAAGGCGTTCAGGATATGCTCTCATGCTTCTATTTTTTAAGAAGTAAAACACCAGCAGAACTCAGAACAGGCACTGTTTTTAATATGAATGTGTGGATAGACGACGAAATGTTTCCTTTTCAGCTAAAAGTAGTGGGGACTGAGAATTTAAAGACTAAATTCGGTACCATTAATGCTTTAAAAATAATTCCGTCAGTAAAAAGCGGCAGGGTTTTTAAAGAAAAAGAAGGCGTTACGATGTGGGTTTCCAATGATGCTAATCATATTCCTCTTCTCCTGAAAGCCGAATTAGCAGTTGGCTCTCTGAAAGCAAGTATTGATGATTTTAAAAATGTAAAATATCCTTTAAAGTTTAATAAGTAGTCTTATAAATAACAGAAAACAAAAGCGATTTCTTTTCAGAAATCGCTTTTAAAAAAAAAGGCTAATATAGTATAGTTATTATTTGACTATTTAATAAAATTACCATTCAGAATCTTCTGAATTTTCCTGTATCTGTCACAGAGCAAATGCTCTGCGACTATACTAAGGATTTCAACAATTGTGTTTTTAGAATGTTTCGATCTAATTTTTAAAGTTAGTATTTACAGAGTCTTTCGACTCTGTAAAAAACTACCTTTTTTTTCTTCATTTGTGTTTTTACCTCCCCAACTCAAGAGTTAAAGTGTCGGTAATAAATTTTTCTTAAAAATGTGTTTTTGTTAGGATTAATCGTCTTCATTAATCTTAATACAAAAGTACTAAGATATGAATATACAAACCCAGCAAGACGCATAGATAAATGTCGCAAGACTTGTAGATATTTATCTACAAAAGTTGTTTTTTTTGAATATTTAGAAACGATTTTGAGAACGCATTTCTGGAGACGTATTCATATTTTTTTTATTGATGATCTTTTACCAGCTCTATCAATTCTGCAAGATTATCAACTTTCAGTTTTTCGAATATTCTTTTCTTTGTAGTGCTGACGGTGTTTTGCCTTAGATCAAGAAGGTTAGCAATTTCCAAATTCCCTAATCCTTTCGCATACATATCGGCGATCTGGCGCTCTCTATCCGTAAGGCTAAATAAAGGATTGATAAGATTTCTGTCTTTAAGAGAATTCATAAGCAAGATCTGCGTAGTAGCAGAAATATACTCGCCCTCTTCTTTCATTTTAAAAATTGCACGCTTTATTTCTTCTTCTTCGCTCATTTTACTCAGAAAACCATTGGCTCCTGCATTAAGAAACTTGAGAGAATGCGAACTTTCATCAATTCCTGTGAAGATCAGAATTTTAGTTTCCGAACGTATTTTTTTTATTTCGGGCACAATAGTGAGACTGTTGCCATCTGGAAAATGAGCATCAATGATGGCAATATCAATTTCATTAATTCTCACGACATCTAAAGTCTGCTGTAGATTTGAAGCATGATGCACAATATGATTCTGAAATACATCTTCCAGAATAAACGAAATGCCCTGTCTGATGAGGCTGTGATCATCCGCAAGAAGAATATTTACCGTACCGCTTTCTAACTGACTCATTTGCTGATATTTAAATTTAAAGTAAAGTAAACAGTTGTACCATGTTGTAACTCGCTTTCAACGGATATTTTCCCGGAATACAGCTCTACAAGCTCTTTACAAAGACTTAAACCAAGGCCGGCTCCCAGGTTTTCAACTTCATCAGAAATGATTCCTTGGTAATATGGCTCGAAGATCTTTTCTAAATCTGATTTCGAAATACCAACTCCGGAATCAGTAATCTTCGTAACCAGCGCAACTGTATTTTCATCAACAGGTTCTGTAGAAGTTGTTACCGAAATCTCTCCGTTCTCAGTAAATTTATTTGCGTTTCCAAGAATATTCATGAAAAGTTGATTGATTTTGGTGCAATCAGTGAAGACAACCAGATCAGCATCAATATTTTTATGAACAATAAATTTATTGTTTCTCGTCTGAATATAAGGTTCTATAGAATTTAGAATAGAATCAATCTCGTTACTAAGATTGAAAACTGCAGGATTTAATTTATTTTCAACATGCTGATTTTTAGTATATTCAAGAATTTGATTTGCTTGCATTAACAAAGTATTATTGGTAAAACTTATTGACTTCAGATATTCTTTGATGCTTTCGTCAGTTGTTTTCTTATTAATTCTATTAATAAATATACCAATAATTTTCAGCGGTGACCTCAATTCATGGCTTAACATCCCTAATATTCTATTTTTAAAATTTAAATTTTCTTTGATTTGTCTGTTGGCAGAATTTAGCTTTTTTTCGTAGATAAAGGCTATTCTGGTAAAATACATGATCAAAACCGATACAACAAACATCAAGATCATCAATCCCAATACGAGATATTTTCTGATTTTATTACTCTCAGAATTTTGATCGGCATATTCTTGTTCAAGTTTAGATTTAGAATCTTTTACTGCAAACTCGTAGATATTCATCAACTCATTGCTGTACACCAAAAGATGATTAAAAGTGGTGTAGAATTTACCGCTGTTATTTTCTTTTTTGGTCACGTTGTATTGTATCTTCTGAATTTCTCTGGTATAATGGTTATTTACAAGATTCAGAACACTGTCCATCTCACTTTTTATTCTGCTCGCAACGGGAACAATGCCATTTTTCACCGTAACGACTACACTGTCTTTTCTTACATTTTCTTTTCCGGCAATTGCATCTCCGAGACGACCAAGTAAGCCTTTCTTTTTTACAGGATCTACATATGTTGTTCTCTGTACCTCAAACTTATCGAAATTAAAATCATAATCAAATTTCTTAAGCTTTGGAACCTCATCACGGGTTTTAAAATTTGAATTTGTAGAAATCTGGTAGGTAGAATCTGCAAGAAGTTTTAGATTTTTCACTTCCAGAGAATCATTTTTAATTGAAGTGAAAACCTTCTTCAACTTAGGGTTTTTATACTTAAAATGATTAATGCTGTCTAAAGTTTTCGTGAGTTTATCTACAGATTTAAAATAAGATTTTAAGTGTTTATCATTGTTTGTGACCACATATTGCTGGAAAAAACCTTGCGCATTTACAAGCTCTTCCCGAGAATTATCTGTGAGATTTTCCAGTTTTTGAACTTCCTTCAGCTGGTTTTCGATAAAAGTTAAATTTTTCCGGTTTACAAATTCATTATAGAAAAATGCGGCTACCGTAACCTGTATCAGTAAAATACATATAATAAGAGAATAAAGAACAATTTTTCTCAACTTAAAATTCAACATCTTTTTAAACATCCTTTGTGTATTATTCTTATAAAAGTAATAAAAAATTCCTGTAAAAAAGCATTTTACAGGAATTCAATTAATTTAATTATAAATTGATTATAATGTCTTAAACTGTTCTAGTGTTCTTTTGTCATTTTCAAAGAACATCCTGATATCGCTCATTTGGTAAAGAAGCATTGTAATTCTCTCAATGCCCATTCCGAAAGCATAACCCGAATATTTTTCGGAATCGATATTTACATTTTTCAAAACTGCCGGATCTACCATTCCGCAACCCATAATTTCCAGCCAGCCTGTTCCTTTCGTAATTCTGTAGTCTGTTTCAGAATTTAAACCCCAATAGACATCAATCTCTGCACTTGGCTCTGTAAACGGGAAATAGGAAGGTCTCATTCTTATTTTTGACTTTCCGAAAAGTTCTGTCGTAAAGAACTGAATCGTCTGTTTCATATCTGCAAAACTTACCTTTTCATCAATATACAATCCTTCAATTTGATGGAAAATACAGTGCGAACGAGAAGATATCGCTTCATTTCTAAAGACTCTTCCGGGAGACAAAATCCTTATTGGCGGTTGATTTTCTTCCATATAACGAATCTGAACCGAAGAAGTATGTGTCCTTAACAGTATATCAGGGTTTTGTTCTATGAAAAAAGTATCCTGCATATCTCTAGCCGGATGATATTCCGGTAAATTCAGAGCAGTAAAATTATGCCAGTCATCTTCAATCTCCGGACCGTCTGCTACGGCAAATCCTATAGATTTGAAGATTTCAATAATTCTGTTCTTTACCAGATTGATAGGATGCCTTGATCCTAAATCTAACGGGAAAGCTGGCCTGGTAAGATCTTCTTTTTCCAGAATTACAGAAGATTCAGAAGTACTTTTAAAGTCTTCTAATTTGGCTGCAACAGCCTGCTTCAGAGTATTGATTTTCTGTCCGAAATCTTTTTTCTGGTCGTTGGGAATAGTTTTTAATGTTTCATAAAAATCATTTAAAACTCCTTTTTTGCCATTAAACCTGATTCGGAAATTCTCAATTTCATCTTTGGATGTCGCGTTGAAGCTGTTTACTTCGATCAGTAATTCTTCTATCTTTTCTGTCATTATATTAACCCTTTCAAAAACGTAAATGCAAAAATAAGGTTTTTCCAATTAAAAATTATCATAAAAAAATCTGCCTTTGCAGACAGATGGTCTTATTTTTTCAAAATTACTTTTTCCTTTTCCTGATATAACGAATGGTAAAATAAATTACCAAAAATACTATTCCGCAAATAATTGATGGAGCGATGGAAGATCCGAAATCATAAGTGCCTTCGTAAGAATTCATCAGAAACTATTTTTTCTCTATAGCTTTTATATTAATCTGAAGCGTTACTTCGTCTTTAATCACGCCATTTTCAGCCGGACTTTTAAAGTTCACTCCAAATTCTTGTCTCATAATATCTTTTGGTTCAGTAGCAATGCTTACCAATCCTTCACTTACAGAAACATTCGCTTTAAACTGCAAAGGTTTTGTAATTCCTTTTATCGTAAGATTACCATCTAATAATGTATTGTAATCACCTTCGGCAGAAGGAGTTACTTTAGTAATTTCGTATGATGCGGTAGGAAACTTTTCTGTTTCAAAGAAATCGCCACTTTTCAGATGACCATTCAGTTTATTTAAATTTTCTGCATCATCTTTAAGATCAACGGAAGTGAGAGAATTCATATCTGCAACAAATTTACCACTTTCCAGCTTTCCTTCATTTACGGTAACATCACCACTTTCAAACGTGATTGTCCCAAAATGACTTGTATTTTCAGATTTAAAAACTTTATAACCCTTCCACTCTATTTTACTGTTTAGTGTATCCAGCACGTACTTGTTTCCGTTCTTTGTCGTTGTAACCTCGCTTCCCTCATTGGTTAAAGGTTTTTCTTTCTGACACGATACCACTATTGCAGCAAAAACTACAGGAACAGCAAGGGAAAATAGTTTTCTTTTCATATTATAATAAGTATTTTTTAAATTTAAAAATCGCATGATAGATTTTGAAAAAGTTCCCTGTTCAGCGATTTTTATGCTAATTTTAACGTTATGCTAAATTACTAAAAATATGCCAGTCTACTGTAAAAACCATATTTTTGTATTATGCTATTAGAGATAAACAATTTATATTTTTCACATACAAAAGATCAACCTCTTTTTGAAAATTTCAATCTCAAGTTGAATGAAGGTAAAATTATTGCCTTAGCAGGAGAAAGCGGTTGCGGAAAATCTACTTTACTGAGTCTTATTTACGGACTTTTGAACTGGGAGCGAGGAGAAATTTTGTTTGAAGGTCAAAAACTCATGGGACCAAAAGGGAATCTCGTTCCCGGAGAACCCGAAATGAAATTTGTAGCTCAGAATTTTGACTTAATGCCTTATGCGACAGTTGCTGAAAATGTCGGAAAATTCATATCAAATATCAATTTAGCGAAGAAAAAAGAAACCGTCAATGAACTTCTGGATGTTGTCGGATTATCTGAATTTACCAATACACTTCCCAAAAACCTTAGCGGTGGACAGCAACAGAGAGTTGCCATTGCGAGAGCTCTTTCTGTTTTACCAAAATTACTTTTATTGGATGAGCCATTCAGCCATCTTGATTTTGCACGGAAAATAGAACTTCGTGAGAAACTTTTTAAATATGTTAAAGAAAAAAATATTTCTCTCATTATTTCTACGCACGAGATTCAGGATATTATCCCCTGGTTGGATCAGATTGTCATTCTTGACCACGGAAAATTAATACAGACCGATGACGCCGAAGAAACCTACAAAAACCCTTATAATCAGTATGTAGCCAAACTTTTCGGGGAAGTCAATATATTTTCTGAAGCTGAAAAATCAGATTTTAAAATTTCAAATTTCGCCTACTTTCCGCAGAATATAAAAATTTCAGTAGAAGGCTTTGCTGCTCAGGTTTTAGAAAGTCGCTTTGCAGGAAATCATTATTGGAATAAAATTATTTCACAAAATAAAGAACTTATCATTTATACTCAGGAAAAAATTAATGGTGATATAAAAATTACATTTAGTTAACAAAACCCTCACATCCATCATGTTAGTATGTGGATAAAAAGAATAGTTTTATCTGTTTGATTTTCAATAATATTTTTAAATTTGATTACAACAATATAAGGAAACTTTTGGTTCAATTCTCTTCCACCAAAAAGACTGAAATTAGCTTTCTCCAGCAATGAAAGTCTCGGAAGATTACACTGTCCGATCTTTTCCTTTTTTTTATAAAACAAATGCGTCCCAATCGGAACGCATTTTTATATTTATTGAAGAAAATTTCTTTAAGCTTTTTTCACAAACTCAGATTTCAAAGCCATCGAACCAAAACCGTCAATTTTACAATCTATATTATGATCGCTTTCTGGTCTTAAACGGATATTTTTAACTTTAGTTCCGGCTTTCACAGGTTTCGGAGCGCCTTTCACCGGAAGATCTTTTACTACAACCACAGAATCACCGTCCTGCAGTTCGTTTCCGTTAGCATCCAAAATTTTCCCAGAGTTTTCGCTTTCTGAGGCAGTTTCCTTAGGATTCCACTCATAAAAACATTGCGAACAAACCATTAAATCATCTTGTTCGTAGGTAAATTCTGAACTGCATTTAGGACAGATAACAACATCACTCATATTTTTAAATTTTTGCAAATGTAAGATTAAATTAAATATTTAAAAATACAGTGATTTATGATGAGATGAAATTACTCATAGTCTGTCACTTACAACATTTCAATTAAAATTCGTATTTTTGCAAGTTCAAACAGCATACTGCAATAATGGAATTAATACACAGAAACTTGGCCATCGGAATTCACGATGCTCTACAAGAAACTTTTTTTGAGAAAAATAAATACGCCGATAAAGTAATCGAAAGACTTTTAAAGGCTCACAGAAAGTGGGGAAGCCAAGACAGAGCAGTTGTTTCGGAGATTTTCTACAATATCATTCGTTGGAAAAGACGCCTTGAATATTACATGGGTGAAAGCGTAAAACCTGACAATGTTTATAAATTAATTGTTGCTTACTGTCTTTATAGTAAAACTAACTACAAAAGATTTGAAGAATTTGAAGGCATTAAAATTGCCGACATCACCACCAAACTAAAAAAAGGAACCGTTCCTACAAAATCTATCGAATATTCAATTCCTGAATGGTTGGCTGAAACTTTAGAAAAAGAACTGGGTCCGATTTGGGAAAAAGAAATGAAAGCTTTGAATGAACAAGCTCCGACAGTTTTAAGAGCAAATTCATTGAAAACTTCAGCAAAAGAATTAATTTCAGATCTTGCCGTTGAAGATGTAGTAGCTTACACGGTGAAAAATTATCCGGATGCTGTACAGCTTGAAGAAAAAAAGAATGTCTTCTTAACTACGGCCTTTAAAGACGGATTATTTGAAGTACAAGACGCAACATCACAGAAAATTGGCTATTTCCTTGATGTAAAAGAAGGTCAGAGAGTGGTCGACGTTTGTGCAGGAGCCGGAGGAAAAACCCTTCACCTTGCCGCATTGATGGGCAATAAAGGTCAGATTATCGCTTTAGATATTTACGAATGGAAATTGGCTGAATTAAAGCGCAGAGCAAAAAGAGCCGGAGCTCACAACATCGAAACTCGTATGATTTCTGATAACAAAGTAATCAAACGTCTTCATGAAAAAGCAGACAGATTGTTGATTGACGCACCTTGCTCAGGTTTGGGAGTTTTAAAAAGAAACCCAGACAGCAAATGGAAAATTGATCAGGCGTTTATCGACAGAATTAAAAAAGAACAACAGCAAATTATTCAGGATTACTCAAAAATCCTTAAGAAAGGTGGGAAAATGGTGTACGCAACATGTTCTATTCTTCCTTCTGAAAACAATGAACAGGTGGCAGAATTTCTGAAAAACAATCCTGATTTTAAATTAATAAAAGACGAAAAAGTAATGCCTAGCGAAGGCTACGACGGTTTCTACATGGCTTTGATCGAAAGACTGGCCTAATTTTTTTTAAATATAATATATCAACTACTCTATTTTTTGGAGTAGTTTTTTTTATCCAAAACTTTACCTTTGTGAAAAACCATTATCATATCATGATCAGATCACTACTTCTCTTTTTCTTCACAGTTTTATCTGTTTTAAATTTCGCACAGACCTACGAAATTCAATACACCAGTTCTTACAACGGAAAAGTTCAGCCTAATCAAAATCCTACAATTGTTTGGGTCAATGAAAGTGACAATTTTATCCTAAATGTAAAAACGAAAGAACAGAAAAGCGAATATCCTTTTGAAATCAGTAAGATAGAAAAACCTTCAAATAAAATCGTTTCTTACGGTTTTTTGAAGCTTGGCGAAATTATTTCAACTTCCGATTCCGAAGCTGTAGCAAAACAAAGTTTTGAATTTACTGATAAAACCAAGAAAATTTTAGGATATAATTGTAAACATGCGGTCACAAAAATCAATTCAAACACTATTGAAGTTTGGTACACGAATGATCTGAAAATGAAAGGCGGACCATCGAGTCTTGGGCAAAATTTAGGTTTAGTCTTAGAAATTGAACGCAACGGAAATTCTGCAACGACCGCAACTTCTTTGAAAAAAATCAAAAAATCAGGAATAGAAAACATTATCAACAAACCTATAACTCCCACAGATCTTTTGAGTTATAAAGATCTACTTTGGAAAAGCAGATTCACAACTTTAAAAGTTTTTGAAAATGAAATCATCAATTTCTCAGACCAGTCGAAATCTGATGAAAATATCAAAAGATTTGCTAATGGAACCATAATTCTAAAGAAAATAAAATTTCCAAAAATTTCTCAAGGCGAAAGTATTTTTGCTGAATTAAAACAGCAATCGAACGGTGATGCTTACGACAGAACAGGAGCGGTATTTTTAATTCCTGAAGAAAAATCACAATCTTTTTTTGACGGATTGGAAAAAGGAGTAAAAACACTTCCGCTTTATGAAAATGGAAACGGAAAACAGTATTTCGGAATTATTTCTAGTGAAAATTATCAACCAACTGTAGAAATGATGCGGTTTTTTACTGCTTTTGGAATCAATAAGTTTAATAATTTAGAATTAAAAGATAAAACATGGGAAACGATTAATCCGTTTCGCCAGGATATCACCGAATTAAAACCTTCACTGTCTGAGAAAGAAATCTGGGTGGGAGTTTTCATCGGTAACTACGACAAAGGCGGTCACAAAGTGAGTTTAGAAATCACAATTCACAAAAGCGATCAGATTGTACATAAAAATAATAAAGTGATCCCACTATTCAACACAACGAATATTATGGAAATGGCCGGACAGGATTACGCGACAATGTTTGATAACGATAAAGGCCTTTTTGTGGAATTCAATTTAGCGAAAGATTTAAAAAATGGTCAGTTACGGTACATCACAACTGGTCATGGCGGTTGGGAAAATGGTGACGAATTTATCCCGAAAGCAAATTCTATTTTTCTGGACGGCAAAATGATTTTTTCTTTTACACCGTGGAGAACCGATTGCGGATCTTATAGACTTTACAATCCTGCATCCGGTAATTTTCCGGACGGACTTTCATCTTCTGACCTGAGCCGCTCAAATTGGTGTCCGGGAACGATTACCAATCCGAATTACATTCAATTGGGAGATTTAAAAGCAGGAAAACATACCATTCAGGTGAAAATTCCTCAGGGAAAACCGGAAGGAACCAGTTTCAGCGCATGGAATATTTCTGGCTCACTGCTAGGTTTTGAATAAAACAAAACCTCCTTGCAATATTATTACAAGGAGGTAAAAACACAAATGATGAAAAAAAATTATTTCGAGCAACAAAGGAACGAAAAATATTTGAATTAACAAACATCAGTCACCTAATTTTTTAAAACTTGTTACTTTTTTCGCCTCTTCCATCTGAAATCTTTCGGTTAAAAAAATCAATCGGAGACTAAATAAAGACATATACATTTACAATATTTTTAATTAAAAATCATAATTTAATGTAAAAAATTAATTTTAATCAAATTTTTATTTTAAAATTTAATTAAATCATTTAGTTTTGCTTTTAAATAAAAATAAAATGTGTGGAATTGTATGCTTGTTTGACGCCAAACAACAAACTGAAATATTAAGACCTCAAGTCTTAGAAATGTCTAAAAAAATCCGTCATCGAGGTCCGGATTGGAGCGGAGTTTTCCAAAATGAGAAAGTACTTTTCTCTCACGAAAGACTCGCCATCGTAGATCCTACTTCCGGCAAACAGCCATTATTTTCTAAAGACGGAAAAATTGTTTTAGCCGTAAACGGAGAAATTTACAATCATCGTGAACTGAAAGAAGAATTTCCAGAGTATGAGTTTCAAACCAAATCTGACTGCGAAGTTATCTTAGCTTTATATCAAAAGTATGGAAAAGATTTTATCGAAAAATTAAATGGCATATTCGCTTTTGCACTTTACGATATTGAAAAAAATATTTATCTGATCGCGCGTGATCATATGGGAATCTGCCCTCTGTACCAAGGCTGGGACAAAAACGGAAACTACTATATCGCATCTGAACTAAAAGCCCTGGAAGGTGTCTGCAAAAAAATTGACACTTTTCTTCCGGGACATTATGTATACAGTGTTGATGGAGCAGAACTTCAACAATGGTACAGAAGAGACTGGGGAAACTTTGACGCTGTGACAGATAACGTGACAGATATTATGGCCATCAGAAAAGGCCTGGAAGATGCCGTTCACAGACAACTGATGAGCGATGTACCTTATGGTGTTTTGCTTTCGGGAGGTTTAGATTCATCTATTATATCTGCAGTTACAGCAAAATACGCCAGACAGAGAATTGAAAGTGGTGATACTCAGGAAGCGTGGTATCCAAGACTTCACAGTTTTGCAGTTGGTTTGGAAGGTTCTCCTGATTTGGCGGCAGCAAAAAAAGCGGCTGAACATATCGGTTCGGTTCACCATGAAGTAAATTTTACGGTTCAGGAGGGTTTGGATGCAATTCGTGATGTGATTTATCATTTGGAAACTTACGATGTCACGACTATCAGAGCTTCTACGCCGATGTACCTTTTGGCGAGAGTCATAAAATCTATGGGAATTAAAATGGTACTTTCCGGCGAAGGCGCAGACGAATTGTTTGGAGGATATCTGTATTTCCATAAAGCTCCCAATGCAAAGGAATTTCATGATGAAACGGTGAGAAAACTAGGTAAACTTCACCTGTATGATTGCTTAAGAGCCAACAAAGCGTTGATGAGCTGGGGAATTGAAGGCAGAGTTCCTTTTCTGGATAAGGAATTTATGGATATTGCGATGAACGTAAATCCTCAGGATAAAATGATTAAAAAAGAAGAAGGGAAAATTGAAAAATGGGTTTTAAGAAAAGCTTTTGAAGACCTTTTACCAGAATCAATCGCCTGGAGACAGAAAGAACAATTCTCTGACGGTGTAGGATATTCCTGGATTGACACCTTAAAAGATGTTGCCGAAAAATATGTGACTGATGAAATGATGACAAATGCAAAATTCAGATTTCCATTAAATACGCCTCAAAACAAAGAAGAATACCGTTACAGAACGATATTTGAAGAACATTTCCCAAGTGAAACTGCGGCCGCAACCGTTCCTTCTGTACCTTCCGTAGCATGTTCCACTCCTATCGCTCTAGAATGGGATGAAGCATTTAAAAAAATGAATGACCCAAGCGGAAGAGCAGTAAAAGTGCATGAAACTTCTTATTAAAAATCAAAAAATTTATCAATCCTGTATTCGTACAGGATTTTTTCTTAAATAAAATCAAGAATATTTGGATAATTTAACTAACTATTAAACTTATTATCTAATAAATAATTATATTTGAAAAATAAAAAAAATCTTTGCTGTAACATGAAAAGAAACATTACTATTTTATTTGCTTTATTATCTGTAAGCTTTGCTTTCGGACAAGGTAAATATGGAAAATATCTTAATTCTAAAAAGCTGGCACTTACTTATAAAACCGTAAAACCTGCCGAGAAAGATGATTACTATCAGCAATATTATTGGTTGGTAAAAGCTGAACAGTTGAAAACCTTTCCTCATCTTGCAGATATAAAACCTGTCGTATTATACAACTTTGTAAAGAAAGTAAATCCTCAAAACCCGACAAAAAAACTGGATGAGAGAGGAAAAGAGTTAAGAAAAACTGCGGAATTATCTTTGGATCAATATTTTAAAAATAAAAATTTTAAAGACAATCAGGTTTTATTATATAATTTAGAAACATATGTAGATCCTTCTCAAGGTGAATATTTCACTAAGGTAGACGCAGAAAGAATAAAAGAACTGGTACCGAAAGAATTTTTCGGATTTGCTTCTCTCAACAAGAAAACGATGGAAGAAACAATCTACTATCTTTGGGTTGATAAGAAAAAAGATGAATTTAATATCGTAGACATTGTTCCTAACGAAAAAGAAGACAAGAAATTCTACGCTTCGCTGAAACAGTATCTGCCAAAATATAAATTCAACAGAAAATTTATGCCTACAGTGAAAAAGGGAAGTAAAGCAGATAAAACAGACAAAGACTTTTTCTACATCATGCCATTTGAGCAAAACGTAGATAACATAGAATACAAAACAGACGATTTTAAGACTTTCACACTAAGCCAGGTCAAAAGAGAAGGTGAAGCGTGGATAGGAGTAGAAAAACCTAGAAAATAAACCCAAAAGTCCTGCGATAATTCGCAGGACTTTTTTATTGTTAAAAATGGTTTTAAAATTGCTTTTAAAATCATTTATTGATTATGCAGACAACTACATACCCACGCCAGACCGTAAAAAAAGTTCTCCCGCTCATTTTAGCAACTGCTATTTTTATGCAGATGCTGGATTCTACGATTTTGAATACATCGCTGCCATCAATTGCGAGAGATCTTAATGAATCTCCGTTGAATATGCAGAATGCAATTATCAGTTATGTTCTGACATTAGCTGTCTTCATGCCGGCAAGCGGATTTTTGGCAGATCGTTTCGGAACGAGAAAAGTTTTTATTTTCGCTTTGGTACTTTTCAGTGTGGGATCGGTGTTTTGTGCACTTTCTCAAAATTTAACGCATTTAGTAATTTCAAGAGTAGTTCAGGGAGTCGGAGGAAGCTTAATGACGCCCGTCGGGAAGCTCGCATTAATCAAAACTTTTGAAAGGAATGAGTTGCTAAAGGCTATGAATTTCGCGATCATTCCCGCTTTGATAGGACCTGTTCTCGGTCCATTAGTTGGCGGATACATGGTTGATTATCTCTCCTGGCATTGGATATTTCTTATCAATATACCTATTGGGGTTCTGGGAATCGTTTTAGGACTAAAATATATGCCCAACTACAACTCGCGTGACACCGATTTTGATCTGAAGGGATTTTTGATATTTGCAGCGGCCTCGTTACTTCTTTCCGTAGCTCTTGAACTTTTCGGGGATATACAAAACATTACGCCGGTTTTACTTGTTTTCATTTTAGGATTTTTATTCCTTTATTATTATTACAGACACGCAAAGAAAGGGAACAATCCTATTTTCCCATTAAATTTATTTCAGGTTCGTACATTCAGAGTGGGAATTATTGGCAATCTGGCAACACGATTAGGAATCAGTTCCGTTCCGCTGTTGCTGCCCCTGATGATCCAGATTGCTTACGGTCAGTCTGCGGTTACTTCCGGGTGGATCATCGCTCCCATGGCACTTACAGCGATGTTTGGAAAATCTTCTGTTCTTAAAATTTTAAACAAATACGGTTATAAAAGAACCTTGATGGTCAATACGTTCATTATTGGTATTTTGATTTGCTGTCTTTCGATTCCAGATATTCACACCTCTATTTACTGGTTTATACCGATCATTGCAATTTTAGGATTTTTTAATTCTATTCAATTTACTTCTATGAATACAATTTCTATTGCAGATCTGCGAAATTTCCAGACAAGCAGCGGAAATTCTCTAATCTCGGTCAATCAGCAATTAGCCATTGGTTTTGGGATTGCATTTGGATTAATTGTTTTAAAAATCTATGAAAACAGTCCTGAACTCATTTTGCATGAAACTCATAATGCTTTCCGTTATACATTTCTTACCGTCGGAATTTTGACCATCCTATCAAGTTTGGTTTTCCGCAGATTGCACACTTCTGATGGTAGAAATATGAGATCTTCTGAAGAATAAAAATCTTGAATTAATAGCTAAAACGTTTCCGAATTATCTTTTAAATTCTCATCTTTTCAATCTTATTCTGCAATCTTTCAACACGTAAAACCGAACTTACCACACATCAATGTCAATTCATTTCTACTGTTCTACATTTGTTTAAAGTTAAAACAAACATATTATGACAACTAAAAAAGTAGAAATGGTAATTCCACCGAAGCCGGCGCATTTTGTAGGGGACGGTTTTAGGGTGCATAATTTTATTCCGAGTATACAGAATCTTGATATGAAAAGAATGGATCCGTTTCTGATGCTCGATTATAATTCTAAATTTCATTTTAATCCATCCAAAACTCCAAAAGGTGTTGGTGTGCATCCACACAGAGGTTTTGAAACGGTGACGATTGCTTATCAGGGAAAAGTAGAACATCATGACAGCGCAGGTGGTGGCGGAATCATTGGCGAAGGCGATGTACAGTGGATGACTGCAGCAAGCGGAATTCTTCACAAAGAATATCACGAGAAAGAATGGTCTAAACAGGGCGGGATTTTTCAGATGGTACAGCTTTGGGTCAATCTTCCGGCGAAAGACAAAATGAGTAAACCAAAATATCAATCGATCTCAAATTCAGAAATGATAACAGAAGATCTTGGAGAAAACGGTTTTATCGAAATTATAGCAGGTGAACATAACGGAAATAAAGGTCCCGCATCAACATTCACCCCTGTTAATCTTATGAATGCAAAACTAACATCAGGTGGAAAAGCAGATTTTAATTTTCCTCCAAATTTCAATACCGCGGCGTTAGTTATAGAAGGAAACATCATTATAAACGGAGAGCAAAAGGCTTCTGCAAATCATTTTGTTTTGTTTAAAAATGAAGGCGAAGATTTCACAATAGAAGCCACAGAAGATTCCATTATATTAATTATCAGCGGAGAACCTATTAATGAGCCAATTTATCCTCACGGTCCTTTTGTAATGAATTCCAGAGAAGAAATCATGCAGGCCTTCGAAGATTTCAATACCGGAAAATTCGGTTATTTGGAAGATTAATTTAAGAACGTAAATTTAATTCAAAAACATAAAATATAAAAAATCATGAAACCAGAATTTGAAAATATTCCGTTGGTAAAAAACGAAGAAAAAAAGAGATTCGAAATAGAATACAACAGTCATTTTGCATTTATCGACTGTAAAGAAACAAGTCATCAAATCGCGCTCATTCACACAGAAGCCGAGCCCGAACTGGCAGGAACAGGAGCTGCCGCAGCAGTTGTTGAAAAAACCTTGATATATATTGAAGAGAGCGGAAAAAAACTTCTCCCGTATTGCCCATACGTATTTGCGTTCATAAAAAAACACCCGGAATGGAAACGCATTGTTGACGAAAGATTCGAAGGGTACGACAAAATTTAAATTTACGTAATAAAGATTGGCAAAAGAAATTTTTAATTAAATTAGCTCAATTCAAAATAAAAAAAACAAAACGATCATGTCAAACATCGGACTTATTATAGAAGAGAAATCAGCAGATATAGGAAACTTTTTGGTGGGAAGATTATTGCCTTTCCGTGAAAAAAGAGCAGTAGGACCTTTCGTATTTATCGATCATATGGGCCCTGCAGAACTGAAAGATTATCAAAATCTTGATGTTCCCCCGCATCCACATATTGGGCTTTCTACATTGACATATTTACTTGAAGGGTCAATTTTTCACCGAGACAGCATCGGCAGCGCTTTAGAAATAAAACCCGGTGCAGTAAACTGGATGACCGCCGGAAAAGGTGTTGTACACTCAGAAAGAACTCCTGAATATCTTAGAGAAACCGATAAAAGACTTCACGGATTCCAAATCTGGGTGGGACTTCCGAAACATCTTGAGCAAAGCGAACCCACTTTTAGCCACATTGAGGCAGACGAACTTCCTGTTTGGGAAGAAAACGGTGTTCAGTATAAATTAATTGCAGGTGAAGCATTCGGAAAAAAATCTCCGGTGCCTGTTCACAGCAAACTTTTTTTTATTGAAATTAAAACTAAAACTGCCCAGAAAATAAGTATCGGAAAAGATCTTTACGGGGAAGCCGCAATGTATGTTCTGGACGGAACTGTAAGTATAGAAAACAACAGCTATGGCTCCAAACAATTGTTGATTGCCAAAAATACCCAACTTTGTGAGTTTGAGATGAGCGACAATGCTACAGTTTATCTTTTCGGAGGTGAACCTTTTGATGAAGAGCGTTTCATTTTCTGGAACTTTGTAAATTCTGACAAAGAAAAAATCGATCAGGCAAAAATAAACTGGAATGATCAAAACCACGAAGCTTTCCCTTTGGTTCCTGGCGATGAAAATGAATTTGTACCACTTCCGAAAGCCGTATTAAACAGGAAATAAACAGAAGAAAAAAGCCACTTCCTGTACAAGTGGCTTTAGCTTTGAAAAAAGAAAAGCCTATTTCTCTCTTTCGGCTGCTGAAAGTTTTGTAAGAAAATCTGTCCAAAGTTTAGAATCATCAGGAGTCATGTTAGATGACCAAGAAGCATTTTTTGTCGTCCACTCCTGTGCTTTTGCAGTAAGCTCCTGGCTCTTTGCAACATCACCGGATCTTGAAGCGGCCGACATTTCAGAGACAATATGTGCATATTCGGTTGCAAACTGCTGCACTTCCTGATTACTAAATTTCGGAACTTCTACTCCATCAACTGTAACGCCGGATCCAGGAGAAGTTTTTTCTTCAGAAGCAACTGAACTTTCCTTTTTGGATGTCTCAGTTCCGAAGATTTCGTTTTTTTTGCATGCTGTAACGCAGATCAGCGAGGCAGCACCCAACATGAGGATAGTTTTTTTCATAAATGTTTGATTTTATCTGTATTACAAATATATATTAATTTATGAATAACTTAATTAAAAATATTTTTTTTCAAATATAATTCAATAAAACAATGCTTAGCATAAAAAACAATAAGTATAAGTGATAAAAACATAAATAATACATAAAAAATAAACAATAATTAATATACAGTTAAGATTAGTAAAACAATAATCAATTATGAAGCAGTAATGTCTTAAAAAAAGAAGATATATCTCGACTTAAATTTATTTGATAGCTTTATAAAAATAATCAATCATGAAAATATTAGCATTTGCAGGAAGCACCTCTTCCACATCTATCAATAGAGAATTAGTAAAATATGTTCTGAAAAGTTTTCAGGACGACGAAATTAATTTAATAGATCTTAATGATTTTGATATGCCCGTTTTTTCCGTTGACCGCGAAAAAAGAGGTTTTCCTGATGAAGCACACAACTTTTTGAAACAGATTGAAGAATGCGACGTTATTGTTTGTTCTTTAGCAGAACACAACCGCTCTTATTCGGCAGCTTTTAAGAATGTTTTCGATTGGGCTTCCAGAATTAATGTGAAAGTTTTTCAGAACAAACCGATGTTGTTAATGTCAACTTCTCCTGGCGGATATGGTGGCGGAAATGTAATGAACACCGCAAAAACGTTTTTCCCTCAGTTTGGTGCAGATGTGAAAGAAACTTTTTCTCTGCCTAAATTTTATGAAAACTTTGATCTTGAAAGCGGCGTCATCAATCCCGACATGATGAAAGATTTAAATCATAAGATTGAAAGTTTTAAAATTCAGATCAAAAAATCATAAGAAGCTAAAAATTAACCATTCAATAAGATAGAATTAAAAATTTTAAAAAAACAAATATGGAAAAACATGAATATGTAAACGGCGAAATTACCGTCATTTGGCAGCCTAAAAAATGCATTCACGCAGCAATCTGTGTAAAAAGTCTTCCCCAGGTTTACAATCCCAACGAAAAACCTTGGCTAAAACCGGAAAATGCAACTCCGGCAGAGCTAAAAAATCAAATAGACCTTTGTCCTTCAGGAGCATTAAGTTATCAATTCAACACACAGAAATAATGGCAGTTACGGTAAAAGCAAGCTTAGGCAAAACAAAATATTACACAGAAGTAGTTGCCGGTGATAATAAACTGATCACCGATGAACCAATTGATAAAGGCGGAAAAAATGAAGGTTTTAATCCGTTTGAAATCTTAGCAACTTCTCTGGCAAGCTGCACGGCGGCAACTTTGAGAATGTACATCGACAGAAAAGAATGGAATGTGGAAAGAATAGATGTAGAGGTAGAACTTGAAAATTTTCCGCTCACAAAATTGGCAGTTTTTAAAAGAAATATTAGTTTTGAAGGAGGAGATTTAAGCGACGAGCAATTGAAGAGGCTTCATACGATTGCAGATGCCTGTCCGGTACACAAAATTTTAACCAACGAAATAGAAATTCAAACCAAATTTTCATAAAATGATAGAAGTAAAACAGAATAACGACGAAAAACACGGAAGCTTTGAAGCGTTAATAGATGGAAAAAAAGCAGGCTTAATGACTTATACCTGGGCGGGTGAAGAGAGATTCATCATCGATCACACAGAGGTAGAAGAAGAATTTAACGGGAAAGGTGTTGGAAAAGAAATGCTGATCAAGGCTGTAGAATTTGCCAGAGAGAAAGGCAAAAAAATCATTCCGCTTTGTCCGTTTGCCAAAGCAACTTTTCAAAAAAACGAAGATTTAAGAGATGTTTTATAAAACAGCTTTTTGATTAAAAATTTTAAAAACCTTTCAGTAACTTTCTCTGAAAGGTTTTTTTTAACAGAAACAAAAAAAACTATATTTGCTGAAATTTAAAATCTTAGCATGAATCCAGGAACTATCCTTTTGCTGTTTGTTTTCGTTTATTTCGTTGGACTTTTGGTGATCTCATATTTTACGAGCCGGAATTCTGATAACCAATCGTTTTTCATCGGCAACAAAAAAAGCAAATGGTGGCTCGTTGCTTTCGGGATGATAGGAACCAGCCTGAGCGGAGTAACCTTCATCTCTGTTCCCGGAACCGTTGGTAAAATGACAGGAAGCGAATATATTTTCGGAGGTTTTGAATATTATATGATGGTGATTGGGTTTTTCATCGGGTATTTTATCGTGGCGGCAATACTTCTTCCACTCTACTATAAAATGAATTTGACCTCAATTTACACCTATTTAGGTAAAAGATTCAATGTAGAAGCGCACAAAATCGGTTCAGTATTTTTTATTGTTTCAAGAGCGATTGGCGCAACGGCGAGATTATATTTGGTTGTCAATGTTTTGCAGATATTTTTACTCGAAGGCTTGGGCGTTCCATTTTGGGTAACGGCGATGGTGCTTTTGGTGATGGTACTTCTTTATACTTTTGAAGGTGGTGTAAAAACAATTGTCATTACTGATACCTTGCAGACTTCGTTTATGATTATCAGTTTGATTGCGTGTATCGTCTATATTTTATCAAATTTAAATCTTTCTTTTGGAGAAGCTTACAGAATTTTGGAGCAGAAAAACTATACTCATTTCATCAACTTTGATCCCAATTCCAAGACATTTTTCTTAAAAACCATTTTGGGTGGAATTTTCATCACCATAGCAATGACGGGGCTTGATCAGGAAATGATGCAGAAAAATATTTCCGTTGATAATCTTCAGAATTCAAAGAAAAACATGCTGACGTTTGCAGGAACATTGCTTTTTGTAAATCTTGCGTTCTTATTCCTAGGTGGTTTGCTTTATCTTTTTGCGTTGCAAAATGGCGCAGGATATTCACAGATCACCAATATGGTCGAGGGGAAAGAAGTTGTATCAAATATTTTCGGGTTTAAAGATGCCGCAGGAAATGTAAAAAATATCATGGGAGACGATTTATTCCCGGCTTTATCTTTGAACGGATATTTTCCAATGACAATTTCTGTCATTTTTATCATTGGATTGATTTCAGCTTTATTCCCTTCCGCAGATGGCGCATTAACGGCAGTGACGAGTTCTTACTGTGTGGATTTATTAAATTTAAACGAAGATAAAACCAGAACAGAAAAGCAAAAGAAACATCTTCGTATGAAGATCCATTTAACTTTTACTGTAGTTTTCTTCATCCTGATTATGGTTTTCAAGGCGATGAATGACAAATCTATTGTTTACCTGATTATGGAAATTGCGGGCTACACTTACGGACCACTTTTAGGACTTTTCGCTTTCGGAATCTTTACCAAATTTAAAATTTCAAGAAAATATTCTATTCTTGCGGTGACACTTTTAGCACCGGTTCTGACTTATTTAATTAATTACTCAGTAACTACTTACACCGATTATAGAATTGGTGTGGAGCTGATTATTCTAAATGGATTGCTGACCTTTATTGGGTTGTGGATGGTAAAGAATAAGAATTATTTGAAGTTGGTTTAATAATTATTTGGTCAGCTTTTTCCGCCTTCCCCTCCCGCTTTTTTGTTTCACAAAAAGAGCTCTGTTCAAGTCGGGCTGTGATACTTAACCTCTAAAGAAATTAAATAAATACAAATCATGGCATTTGGAAAAACAATAAAAATATTTTTAATAGATGGAGATCCTAACGGAAGAATGTCTTGTGAACTTTCAAACTGGACTGGAAAAGCTTATAAAATCCCAAGAATAAAAATCAAAGACTGCATTGATCGGAAAGATTTAATGTCAACTGGAATTTATCTATTGTTAGGAAAAAATGATGATAATAAAGACCTTGTATATATAGGAGAAGCAGAAAATGTTTTTACCAGATTAAATCAACACCTTTCTAGTAAAGATTTTTGGAACGAAGCAATTGTTTTTACAAGTAAAGATGAAAATCTCAATAAAGCTCATATCAAATATCTAGAAAATAGACTTCATGACATAGCCACGAGAACCAATAGATACATTTTAGAAAACGGATGCATTCCAACCCAATCTTCTATTTCAGAATCTGATCGAGCAGAAATGGAAGAGTTTTTAAATTATATTTTGTTATTAGTAAACACTCTTGGTCATAAAGTATTTGAAGATAAAAGAGAACAATCATCTTCTACTAAGGTTAAAGAAATTTTGTACATAACCGCAGCAATAGGTTGTGATGCAATGGGTGAGCAGACTTCCGAAGGCTTTTTAGTGCTAAAGGGTTCAAGGGTTGCAGATTCTGTAACGCCATCTTTATCAAATACATTTAAAAATTTTAGAGATGAACTCTTGAGAAAAGAAATTATTATAAATAATCAATTTGCAGAAGATTTTATTTTCTCTAGCCCTTCGTATGCCGCAGCAATAGTCATGGGAAGAAATGCAAATGGTCTAACCGAATGGAAAACTTCCGATGGCCGAATTTTAAAGAGCTTAGAGACAAATTCTATTTCTTAAAAAAATTGTTCTATTACCAACTTTAAATTTTGGCTAAAGCCATATATTACGTCCGAAAGTAAATCGGGCTAAAGCCCGATCCTATTTAATTTAAATCAAGTCAAAATTTTTGAGATATTTTTAACTTTTATAAAACTAGTCGAGACAAGATTCGGACTCACAATCCGGATTTCCCATTTCCGTAAGCCGACAAAAAATTGTAAATTCGCATTCATCAATCCTAATAATAAATCCTAATATATGAGTAAAAGTATTGAAGAGCTAAAATCTCTTACTACACAAATCAGAAGAGACATTTTAAGAATGGTTCATGCTGTAAATTCAGGACATCCTGGGGGAAGTTTGGGCTGCACAGAGTATTTCACAGCACTTTACGGTAGAGTAATGAATTATAAATTACCATTCACCATGGAAGGTAAAAACGAAGACCATTTCTACCTATCAAACGGACATATTTCTCCTGTTTTTTATTCTACTCTGGCAAGATTTGGTTTCTTTCCGGTAGAGGAACTGAAAACTTTCAGAAAATTAGATTCAAGATTACAGGGACATCCTACTACTCACGAAGGTTTACCGGGAATCAGAGTTGCTTCTGGTTCTTTAGGACAAGGACTTTCTGTGGCTCTAGGTGTTGCTCAGGGTAAAAAATTAGACGGTGACGATTCTCTGGTGTACACTCTTCATGGTGACGGAGAATTGCAGGAAGGTCAGGTTTGGGAAGCTTTCATGTACGCTGCTGGCAAAAAAGTAGACAATATTATTTCTACCATCGATTATAACGGACAACAAATTGACGGAAGCACAGAAAACGTTCTTTCGTTAGGAAATCTTCATGCAAAATTAGAAGCTTTCGGGTGGATTGTATTGGAAGAGAAAAACGGTAATGATCTTGAAGCTGTAATTGCTATTTTGGAAAGAGCAAAAGCCGAAACCGGAAACGGAAAACCTGTAGTAATCATCCTTCATACCATTATGGGTAACGGAGTAGATTATATGATGGGAACTCACGCATGGCATGGTAAAGCTCCGAACGATGAGCAGCTGGATACAGCTTTCAAACAATTGTACTTAGAAGCTCCGGCAGATTATTAATTATAAGTAATGAGTAATGGGTTATGATCATATTTAAATATTAAAAAATTTTAGTTTTGAATATTTTTTAAGAATATGATAGATCTGATTTAGCATAACGCTTAAAATATCTTCAGCTATTATCTTAATTTATTTACTAAAATTAATTCATCTTAATAGTTAAAAATTTTGTTTTCATATCAATTATTAAACATCATTAGTCAATTTATAAACTTAGAAATTCACATGAAATATACATATACAGAAAAAAAAGATACACGTTCAGGATTCGGAGCCGGATTGGCTGAATTGGCTGACAAAAACCCCAATGTTGTAGCTCTTTGCGCAGACCTTATCGGATCTTTGAAAATGGAAAAATTCATCGAAAAAGCTCCTGAAAGATTTTACCAGGTTGGTATTGCCGAAGCAAACATGATGGGATTGGCTGCGGGATTGAGCATCACAGGAAAAATTCCTTTTACCGGAACTTTTGCTAACTTTTCTACTTCAAGAGTGTATGACCAAATTCGTCAGTCAATTGCATATTCTAATAAAAATGTAAAAATCTGTGCTTCTCACGCAGGTCTTACTTTAGGTGAAGACGGGGCAACACACCAAGTTTTAGAAGACATCGGAATGATGAAAATGCTTCCCGGAATGACTGTAATCAATACTTGCGACTACAATCAGACAAAAGCGGCAACTTTAGCCATTGCTGAGTTTGAAGGTCCGGTTTACTTAAGATTCGGAAGACCTGTAGTTCCTGTGTTCATTCCTGAAGACATGCCTTTCGAAATTGGAAAAGGTATTCTTCTACAAGAAGGTACAGATGTAACAATTGTTGCAACAGGCCACTTAGTTTGGGAATCTTTGGTTGCCGCTGAAGAGCTTGAGAAAGAAGGTATTTCTTGTGAGGTGATCAACATTCACACTATTAAGCCGCTTGACGAAGAGATCATCTTAAAATCTGTTGAGAAAACAGGTAAAATTGTTTCTGCCGAGGAACATAACTATCTTGGTGGTTTAGGTGAGTCTATTGCGGGAATGTTGGCACGAAAAAGACCTACAAGACAGGAATTTGTTGCAGTAAACGATACTTTCGGAGAATCTGCAACTCCCGCTGAATTAATGAAAAAGTATAAAATCGATTCTACAGCTGTAATTGAAGCGGTAAAGAGAATTTTAGCTAAATAAGTTTCTTTAGAAATAAATTTAAAAGCATCCAAATTGGATGCTTTTTTTATTTAACTAAAAAAATGAATATTCCATTACACCAACGATAAAAAATTATATTAAGCATTATTTAAAAAATAAACTAATAACTACAAATTATAAATAAAAATAAATCAAATACACTTAAACTATCACTTCTTTTTAAATCAAATGATTAAATGTTAAATAATTGTATTTTATTCAT
The DNA here is from genome assembly GCF_027945075.1 of Chryseobacterium sp. CY350. NCBI lineage: Bacteria > Pseudomonadati > Bacteroidota > Flavobacteriia > Flavobacteriales > Weeksellaceae > Chryseobacterium > Chryseobacterium wangxinyae. Next base: position 3,551,971 of record NZ_CP116034.1, on the reverse strand, counting down.
TTAGCTTGTTTTTTTTTTACTTTTATAAAATCAATCATAAGATACGATAAATGAATGCGTAGTTATTTCATAATTTTTAAGGTAATTTTTTTTAGCGCAGTTATAATTATTACTGCGTGTAGTGGCTATAACCCAAAAAAAAGTCAAATAGAACAAGTAAAAGAAACTAACTACATTCGTTTTTCTACTACTAAAAAAGTAAATTATATTCTATATTATTTAGAGGTATATAAAGCAGATAGTTTAAGCGCGATTGGTAAAAATGTAGAAGCTTTTGAAAAACTAGATAAATTGTTCAAAAATTATGAGCCATTGAATGAAATTAATTATGAAGAATATAAAAACTATCTTAAATTATCGTACTTAACAAATAATAAATCTAACATTAAGGAAAATACAATTTTTTTCATTAAAAAATACGGTTATCCGTATCGTCGTGCAAAAAACGACAGTATTATGAGTTTAATCTTTAAGGAATATGGTATTGATGAAAATTTTGTTAACATTGAAAATAATAAACTTTTAAAGAAAATCAATGTAGGATTGAGAGACACTTTGGTGAATATTTATAAAAAAGATCAGTATTATCGAGTCAATGTGGATAATTTCGAAAAAATAGACTCAATAGATAAGGTACATGAAAAACTATTGGTTAAAATTTTCAAAAAATATGGTGTTCCCGATTGGAAATTACTAGGAAGTATGTACACAAATTCAGAAGATTATAGTTATGCGAATAACTTTCATATACCATTACTACATACAAGAGACTCTATAAGACTAAATTATTTTATTCCACTGCTAAAAAGAGCCGTAATGCAAGGAAAATTTAGCCCTACCAATTATGCAAACATGATAGATCAATATTATTTGTATAAGGATAAAAAACAATTATATGGAAGTTATTTAGGCCCCGATTATAATATAGCTCCTGTACAAAATGAAAAAAAATTAGACTCTTTGCGCAAATCAATAGGTTTACCTACAGTAAGTAATTATTTATGGAAAAATAAAGGATATATAAACAAATATAAAAAACAAAACAATTAGCTTAAATATTAATCAAAACAATATCTTATGAAAAAATTACAATCAATCTCTAATTTGAAAGCAATGTTATTTCAAAAAATTCACAATCACTAGTTACAGGCGGTAATGGAACTCTCCAGCCCCAAGAGAATATCACATGCGTTAGTTCTCAAGGATCTGATACACAAACTATAACTTATGATGATAATCGAAATGTTGTATCTACAGGACCAATTATTGTTTGGAAGAAAGCTATATTTAGTTTAGAGTAGTAATAAACATTATTATCTACCATTTAATTGAGGAGCATTATATAATGCTCTTCTCTTTTTATTACAATTATGATATTAATTTTTTCCGAAGAAGCAGATACATCTACAAGTGATGTAGTAAATTGGTTCAGATATTTAAAAATCGAATTTAAACTGATTAATAATCTCTATCCTGCTAATATAAACTGGGTAAAAGACGGTTTGGTTATTGAGCAAGATAGTGAAACCCTACTATTATCAGATGTGAAAGCTGTATTTTATAGGAGAGGCAATATGAAGTTTTCACCAGATAAAATAAATTTTGTTCCTTTAAATGTACTAGTACAAAAAGAGTTTGATAATCTTTCAGAAATTTTTAATTATGAGATTTTATCAAAAAAAAGTATTAATAGCTTTAATAATTCAACTGTTAATAAATATATAGTAAGTGATAAAGCTAAGAAGATTAAAATACTAGTTCCAAAAGACTATATTATAACTTCAGTAAATGAATTACAAAGAATAATGGTGGACACACCCAAGCTTATAACAAAAACCCTTTCAGGGTCTTCTATTATTGATATAGATGATACAAAGTTTGGAGTTGTTTATACAAAGTTGATTACAAAAAAGATTATAAAGAAAAATAAAATTTTTCAACCAACTTATTTTCAAGAATATATTGAGAAAAGATATGAATTAAGGATTTTTTATTTAGCAGGACAATTTTGGACAATGGCAATTTTTTCTCAAAATGACAAAAAAACTACTGTTGATTTCCGAAATTACAATTTTGAAAAGCCTAATAGAACTGTTCCGTACACACTTCCAAAAGACATTGAAGAAAAATTACAGATATTGATGGAAGAATTAAAACTTAATTGTGGTTCTATTGACATGATTGTTTCTAAAAATTTGCAATATTATTTTTTAGAAGTTAATCCCATTGGACAGTTTGGAATGGTATCTAATCCTTGTAATTATCATTTAGAAAAGGAAATTGTAAATTATTTAAAATATGGAGAAGAAAGAATTTTTAAAAATTATTGATGATAATAAAGAAAAAATGCCTTTAAGTATCATTAATATTGTGTTAAAAGACAGACGTAAAGAAAGAATTATATCGAAAAAGGTAGCTTTTAGCAAAATACACAAGACTAATAATTATGATATAATACCTTTTTATAAGCCAACAATTTTATTATGAATTATTTTAAAATATTTTCAAATTGTATTTTAGCAAAAGGTCATACACAATCAGTAATTTCTGATTTGCAAAGGCAATTGTCTGAAACAATTCCTAATGATTTATTTGAAATAATACAATTGTTAAATTCTAAAAAAAGTATTGATGAAATTTGTAATAAATATGGTTTGGAAAACAAACAGATCATTATAGAATATTTGGATTTTTTACAAGAGAAAGAATATGGGTTTTATTGTGAAGAAAATGAATATGACTTATTTCCAAAATTAGATATAACTTTTAATTACCCGTCAAGTATAAGCAATGCAGTCATTGAACTCAAATTAGAAAATATTGGAAATTTGAATTTTATTATTAAACAATTGTTTCTTTTACAATGTGAGAGTTTAACATTGGTATTTTATGAAAATCTCACTCGAGCCGAATTTTACGAAGTAGCAAAATTTTTAGAAGGCTTTCCTATTAGATCATTAGAAATAGTTTGCAAGCATGATATTATGATTAATCAAAAGTTTCTTAAAGGTCTTAATATGATAATGCAATTAACAAAAATTACTTTTTTTGAAGCAGATAGGAATATTATTAATAATTGGGATGATGAAATTTTTTATGATAGAATATATACTACAAAAAAAATTACAACCTTTAAATTTTGCGGAGCTATAGACTTAAAGTATTTTAATACAAATCTTCCTAAGGTCTTAGAGGCAATCAATCATAATTCTTGTCTTCACAAGAAAATATCAATAGATATAAATGGCAATATCAAAAATTGTCCCTCAATGTCCCAAAATTTTGGAAATATACAGGATATAAAATTAGAAAATGCCCTCGATAATCCTGAATTTAAAAAATATTGGAATCTTACTAAAGATCGTATAGAGATATGTAAGGACTGTGAATTCCGTTATATCTGCACCGATTGCAGAGCTTATACAGAGCAAACAAAAACTAACACAAAAGGGTTAGACATTTCTAAGCCTTTAAAATGTGGTTACAATCCTTATACTGGAGAATGGGAAGAATGGAGTACTAATCCATTTAATCAAAAGCCTATTCGACATTATGGATTAACTTAGTTAACAAAAGAATAAGCATAAATTATAACACTCTATTATTATATATTTATCTAAAAAACTTCCATTTAGGAATAATCGCCAACATTCCAAATCCTGTAAAAAGGAAAAGATTGGTCACATCAGAATATAAGAAAGTCGACAGGTAATAGTTATGCATGAAAAAATGCAAAATTAACATCGCAGGAAAAAGAAAGATACCAATTTTTCTACAGAAATACATCAATACAATTCCTGCGATCATTAGAATATCTACAGAAAAAATAAAATAGAAATACCCGAATGGAATATTGAGAGTTTCGTGCTGTAAGTATTCATCAAAATCTAAGCCTACTCCCATCAATGTAAAAAGCATCAGAGCAGCTAAAGCTAAAATAAAACCCAGTCCTTTTTTCGGATCTTCATCAAAATAACTGTATTCTTTATATTCCTTTTCCATAGTACAAAAATAAAGAACTTATGAATTACTTCATAAGTTCTTTGGTATTTATATCGTCTAAAATTTGATTAAATCGAGATCGCGTTGATCAATCTGTTTTTATCGCTCAAAAACTCTTCCATAGAGATCATACTTTCAGTTCTCATCACATCCTGGATGTCGTCGATCTGATAAATAATTTTCTTTGCGTCTTCAGTATTTTTAGCTTTTACCTTGCAGAAAATATTATATTTTCCTGAGATAACGCTTGCTTCTACTACGTTTGGAATGGTTCCCAATTCTTTCAAAACCTCCTGAGTGCGGTTTGATTTTGTTAAAAGAATTCCGATAAAAGCCGTGAAATGGTAATCTAATTTACCATAATCTAAATTAAGAGATGATCCTAAAATAATACCTGCATCTTCCATTTTCTTCACCCTTACGTGTATTGTACCTGCAGATACATCCATCTGCTTAGCAATTTCTGTAAAAGGCATTCTTGTGTTTTCTACTAAGAAATCAAGAATTTTCTTGTCTATTTCGTCCAGTTGATAGTTCATATTAGTGAAATTATATTTTTCCTAAAAAATCGATAAATTTTTTACAAAATTAAGAAAAATAAATTAACTAGGAAAAATATATCAAACATTAACAATAATTAACACGGATGACAAAAATCATTCAAAGATTCATTTTATTTAACCTCTGATTTTACGGAATCTGTTTTTATTTCAGTATTATCAGGCACCGACTTTTTATCTTTTTTCTTCTTTTTGAAGAAAGAATTGAAGCTTTTGCTCCATACAATACCGCCGCCATACGCTTGATTTGCAGATCCGTTTGTCCCCACAGTTCCCACACCCATTCCGATGTTTGTTGGTTTCGAATAACCTCTCAGAAGTAATGTACCATCATTTTTTTTAGAAATATCATACTCAATAGATCCCTCACCGGATAGATAATTTGCATCTGCACCTTCAGTTTTATTCAAAGGTATTCCCAGACCGGTCTTTACGGTAATTCTTGGAGAAAGCGCAAAACTAACTCCGGCATTTGCCCGGTCTCCGGTATTTGAATATTGATCTCCACGTACATAATTCAGGTCAATCTGAAACTCATTACTCATCGTATTAAGAACAGATCCCAATTGTTTAAGCAACATATTATACCCTGAAGATTCTGCAACACCGGCTGCATCAAAATTCAGATTTCCGGTGTTTGAAACATTAAAACTGTTTAGTAACAAAATAGATCCGAACTGTAATACGTTTTCACCTTCCGTCTGATTGATTTTGGTTGCCAACGTCTCTTTAACCTGACTGGAAACATCTAAAGCGGTAACATTAAGTGCTATTTTAGGATCATTTAAAGTATTCGTTATATTTGCCTGCAAAAGTATGCTGATCGGCTGTAACTGTCCCATGTTCAGATATTCGCCTGCATTAGAAACCATTCTCACATAGTTGGCTGTGATATCAAGCATTGGCTTCATCGCATTACCATCCCATCTTATACTGCTGTTCTTCTGAATCTGAAAAGTTCTGTTAAGGATGGCTTTAGACACAAAAGTTCCGCTGTCTACCATATAAGAACCATTCATGGCAATATTCCCCTGTCTTCCCATTTGAAATCTCAGGTCATCAGCAATTCCTTTTACAGTAATATTTCCCACGTCGTCACCTACCAGAACATTTACTGTAGTTCCTTTGTCAACATCCAGGCTGAAGTCAATATTCATATTGGCTCCGGTTTTTTTCTTGTCTTCTAAAGTTACAAGGCCATCTTTGCCTTCTTTCAGGAATCTCAACATCTTAAATTCTTCAACATTTGATGTAGAGCTAGAGTTGAAAGTAAAAGTACTTCCATTCAAAGCTTTCATATTCGGGGTCGATAGATTTAATGCAGAAACAGGCCCGTCAACGTACAGATCTCCCTGTCCATAAACTCTACCCCAAAAAAGATCATATTCTTTTTGTGTGGTATTAAGCATCAGCAGGTTATCTGCTCTCATCACGAGGTTGACTCCCATTGATGATAAAGTCTCAAACTGTATGGCTCCGGATATCGTTCCTTTTGAATTGGTTCTTCCGTCGTGCACGCCAATATTATTCATGATTGCAAGACCTTTAGAAAGCGGAATCACGGTGTCATCAAAAGAATAATCTACGCCGGTAAACAAAAGTTTTAATCCAAATTCTTTTAATCCAATATCTCCACTATAATCTAAATTTTTCAGGGTTCCGTTGATCTTCAAATCTCCAGTTGCTTTTCCTCTTAAATTTCCAAAAACAGTCTGTACAAACTGTTGGGTAAATGCTATATTAAATTCACGAAGTTCTGCTGTAAGATCAATTGTGGGTGACGGCGTATTATTATTTACAGTTCCCGTCAAATGAAGGTTATTATTTCCTATCACACCTGCAGAAGTCACCTTTACATCCACATCGTACACATTTAATGAAAAACCGTTAACAGCAGAAATCGTAAGATCTCCCATGTCATTTCCGTTCATCATGATATCGTCAACTGTAAGATCCACAAGTGGTTGCAGCGTGCTTTTATCCATCTTAATTTTCACATTACCATTTGCTAAACCTTTGATATCCATGGGATTTCCTCCGGCTTGCATCTCCAGAAGTTTCTCAATGGCAAAATCCTGCACTTCTGCGTCAACGTAAAAATCTTTGGCTGATTTAAATGTAGATTCATTTATTAAAAGTGAACTTTTATCTGAATAGATTTTAAGGTTTCTGATCTCAAAATCCTGTGTTTTTTTTCGGTAACTTATATAATGATCAAGCTCCGGACTTGTATCAATTGCCCATTTTACATTATTAAAGCTGACTTCTGTAGGTTCAAATCTGAAAATATAATCTCCTTCCGGGTTTGTAGACTGATTAAAATTGATTGCATAATTTTTAAGATTGTCATCAATCTCGTCTTCCGGACTTCCGTGTTTGAAACTTGTGGCAATCCGCAACGTTGTATTATTTTCATTTTTTCCGGTCAGCAGAATGTCTTTCAGAATATTTTTATTGTACTCTACTCTTTTGATCTTTGCATAAAGCTGCTGGTCAAGATTTGCGGTATTAATTCTCACCATCACACTATCAACCAATGCGCTGTCTCTGGTAATAACATCTCTCTGATTGATTTTATAATCAGGATTTGCGTTTGCCAAAGCCATATCTGCATCTGTGATTTCCTCTTTTTTGGTCATCACATATTTGAGGGAAGAAGCATCAAGATTTAAAATTAAATTATTACTATTTCCGTCATATTCTCCCTCTACTACAGCACCTTGTGGAAGTTTCAGATCTGGCATAAAATAGCTTACCAGACCCTGCTGAACATCAAAATTCATATTAAAAGTCTGCCCTCGATACAGTTTTCTCGGCGGCGGTCCCACTAGAATTTTACCTAAACCGTTTTCTACCATTCCTGCCAAATCAGCGAGATTGTATCTCCCCGAAATTTTTCCGCTCACAGCGCCTGGAGCATTTACATCAATTACACGATTTCCACCTTCTATAAAAGTTTTAACTGTAGCATTCGGAATCTGATAACGTTGGGTAGCAGTAGCAAAATTGATATTATTGGCTTCCACATCAAGATTCAAATCATTCAGATCGGTCATCGACATTTTTCCGTTAACCTGTCCGCTCACGATCTGATTACCGGCTTTACCAGTAAAATAATTCATATTTAGATACTCTACATTTGCATCTACATTGGCGGAAATTCTTTTTGTACTGAAATCAATCAGACCTTTTACAGTTGCTTTTGCCTGTTCGTCATTCACATTGATCAAACCATTGTATTTTCGGTGATCCAGCAGACCGTCAAGATTAAGATTATTGATTTCTTTATTCATGATATCAATACTCGAAATCTGGGATCTTGTTCTGATTTTCATTGTATTGACATCAAAACTCTGCCCGTCAATATTGAATTTCCCAGAAATTAAACCCACGGTTTTACTTTTTGTAATGACCGATGTATTCAAATCACGAACTTCTGCATAACCTTTATATTTAGGCATCGTTGTACTGAAATCTGTTAGTGAGAAATTGGTGATTTTTGCCTGCCCGATTCCTGTCATCAAATTTCCTGAAGAAACGTAAACTTGTTTGGGTGTCACTTTTACGTCTCCATTATATTTTAATTTTCCGAAATCATCAGCGAAGTTTTTCATTTTCTTAGAAATGAAACTTGGCATCATGGCTTTCAGATCTTTGTACGTAAAATCTGCGGAAAGATTTTTGGTTTCAATTAAAAAATTACCTTTCAGCAAATTGGTAATATTCATTTTCTGGGTGGCAATATTTACCGACGGATTTCTAATCAGGAAATTATCCAGCTTAAATTTATTCAGCGGACCAGCCATTTTTCCGCTGATATTAAAAGGAACATAATTGTCCCAATTGGTCACAAAATAAGAAATATCATATCCGCTAAGCTGACTTCCCAATTTGAGATTCATATCCCATTTTACTTTATTGGTAAAATCTGCCCAAGAACCTTTATTTAAATTAAATTTTATATCTCCCTGAAGAAGCGAATGATCTGTATTGAAGGTCAAATCCTTTAACAAAAGAAAATCTTGTGTCATGGAAAAATCTGTCGAAAAAGTATCTACAAAATGTGCTTTCCCCCATCGTTTTGTTGTGAAAGTAAAATTATTAATGGTAGCGTTGATGTTGACACCATTTACTTTCAATCTTGGAGCAATAAGATTGACATTGGTGGCAGTAAGCCATTTCCCAGGTTCTCCCGGAGAATTTTGATTAACAATAGAAACCTTAGAATCAAGAATTTCTAATCTTGAATTTAACTGAAATGGAGGTTTCGTGGAATCCTTTTTTTTGCCGCTATCAAAAAGCTGCGTGAAGCGAATAAAATTTGAAATACTGTCGCCTTTATAAGTAATGACTTTAATATCTGCATCAATGAGCCTTAAACCATTAAAACTTAAAGAATTGTTTTTTCCGATATTGGTGGCCAAAGAAAACCAGTCAGAATTAGCTTTAAATTCTCTTGCTTTAATAAAGTCAACATCTTTGTAGTCTTTTATCCGTAAGCCTTTGATTGTAACATCGCCAAAAAAATCAACTTCTACACTTTCGGTAGACATTTTTGCTTTAAAATCACGATTTACAATTTGTAAAGCCTGATCTGCAGCCCATCTTTTGGTAACAGGAAGGTTAATGGCAATAAAAGCGAGAACCACAATTGAAAGAACACCCCAAAAAAGGATAAGCAGAAGTTTTGCCCACCATGAGTAGCTCGTTACATCTTTCGCCGCCTGTTTACCGAATTCCTGAGCGGTATCAATTGGGTGTTTTATGGCATCAGAAGCAAGCTCAGAAGCTTCTTTCATACTCTCCTGAACGTTATCAACCGTCTTTTGTACCTGATTTCCTAAGTTTTCAGCTACTGATTTTTTATGCTCATTTTCGTTATTATTCTCTAACTTTGCCATTACTATGAGTGACTCTATAATTTTAGGTATCGAATCGTCTTGTGACGATACTTCAGCAGCCATTATTAAAGGAAATTCTATTCTTTCAAATATTGCAGCCAACCAGGAGATCCATAAAGAATATGGAGGTGTGGTTCCTGAGCTTGCGTCACGAGCTCATCAGCAGAATATTATTCCAGTTGTAGAAAAATCCTTAACCAAAGCAAATATACAACAAAATGCAATCTCTGCCATAGGCTTTACCCGAGGTCCCGGACTTTTGGGTTCTCTCCTTGTAGGAACTTCGTTTGCTAAGTCTCTGGCTATGAGTTTAGACGTTCCTTTGATTGAAGTAAATCACCTTCAGGCGCACATTTTGGCGCATTTCATCGACGATGCAAATCCTGTGCCGCCAAAATTCCCTTTTTTGTGTCTTACGGTAAGTGGCGGACATACCATGATTGTCTTGGTGAAAGATTATTTTGACATGGAAATCATTGGAAAAACAATTGACGATGCAGCAGGTGAAGCATTCGATAAAATCGGAAAAATTTTCGATCTCGATTATCCGGCAGGACCGACTATTGACCGTTTAGCAAAGGAAGGAAATCCTGATGCATTTAAGTTTAACAAACCCAAATTAGAAAATTACGACTACTCTTTCAGCGGAATTAAAACTTCAGTTTTATATTTCATCCAAAAAGAAGTTAAGAAAAATCCTGATTTTATTAAAGAAAACATGAATGATCTTTGTGCTTCGGTCCAAAAATGCATCATTGAAATTTTAATGAATAAATTAGAGAAAGCAGCGAAAGATTTAAACATAGAAGAAGTAGCAATTGCGGGTGGAGTTTCTGCCAATTCTGCTTTAAGACAAATTATGCAGGACAATCACCAGAAGTTAGGCTGGAATATTTACATTCCTAAATTTGAATACACAACAGATAACGCCGCAATGATTGCAATGGTTGCCCAGCTTAAATTCGAAAGAGGAGAATTTACAGATTTAAGAACAACGGCAATTTCAAAATACGACTTATAAAGACTTAAAATAAGATTCTACAGATGAAAATATTATTAGAAGAAAAAGTACTGGGAACGCAATCGAAAAAGAACTCAAAATATTATTGGGTTTTAGAGACGATTACCGGAAAAAATGAAGTTACAGAAAAATCTGAAGACGAAGATTATATCATGATCAGTTCTGAAATTGGATATGTGCAGAATGTAAAGGAAGAAATTGTAGAAAAAATAAATTCAGAAAATGTATTTAGTTTTAGTTTCGAACCGAAAGAAGGAGATTATTTATCCATCAAAAATAATTTAAGAAAAAATGAATATTTGAATCTTATTTTTATGAATAATAAGTGGATTGAGGAGATCTACGCTTGTTCGTACAGAGATTGTGACGGTGATATTTATACTACAATAAAAACCGGAGTGGCATTTTTGAGCGATAATGAAATTGCGTTTTAAGGCTTCGACAAGCTCAGCCTGACAGTTTGAAAATTAAATAACTAGTAGTAGCGATGTCACGCTGAGCCTGTCGAAGCGTCCTTTGATACTCATTATTAATAAAATTTTAGGCAGATTCTAAATACCAATATATGAAACTTTTTTTTGGAGAAATCAATAACGGAAAAGCAATCATCAATGACGAAGAACAGCAGCACATTGTGAAAGTTCTTCGTATGAAAGATGGCGAAGAAATTTATGTTACGGATGGAAAAGGAAATTTAGCTTCAGGAATTTTGATCATTGAAGGTAAAAAAGCAGGAATTGAAGTTGTCGAAATTAAAACTGAAACGCCAGATTTTAATCCAAAACTTCATATCGCCATTGCTCCGACTAAAAATATTGACCGCATCGAATTTTTTGTGGAAAAAGCCGTAGAAATGGGGATCTCTGAGATTACGATTCTTCAGACCGAAAAAACTGAGCGAAAAAATTTAAATATTGATAAACTTAGAAAACAGGCGGTTGCCGCTTCAAAACAAAGTTTGAGATTTCATTTTCCTGTCATTAATGATTTAGTTAAGTTGCCTGATTTTCTAAAAAATATAGATTCCGAAACTACTTTTGTCGCGCACTGCAACGAAAATTTAGAAAGAATTAATTTAAATGAAATTCCAAAACTAGAAAACTACACTTTCTTAATTGGTCCTGAAGGTGATTTCTCGGATAAAGAAATTCTGTTTTTAGCGGAAAAAGGCATTAAAGCGGTTTCTCTCGGAAATCAAAGATTACGAACAGAAACGGCGGGCGTTTTTGTAGCGGCCTGGAATTATGGGAAGATGGTTTAATGTGTCAAATCATTATCTTTCAAATACTTATTATAGATTTGCTCACCACTTCTAATTGAGTTTACTGTCCAACGGATTTTCATTCTTAATAATTTCTCATCATTAAGCTTATAATCAATACCGGATTTCATCAATTTTTGCTTCAATTCATACATACAAAGTGAAGCGGCAACGGAAACGTTAAAACTTCTTGTAAAACCATACATCGGAATCGCCAAAGTTTCATCGGCAAAATCTAAAATTTCCTGAGAAACACCTTCCATTTCAGTCCCGAAAACTAATGCAATAGGTTCTGTAATTTCATAATCGGGAAGCATTTTTGCGTCGTTTTCTAATGAAACAACAACGATTTTGTAACCTTTATCTTTAATTTTCTGGAAAGATTCCATATTTCTGGGAAGCTTTTCTACTTCAACCCAAGTATCTGCACCTTTTGTGACTTTTAAATTCGGTTCAAAATTATTTTCTTCCTGCAAAGCAACGACTTTATGAAAACCGCAAGCTTCCACAGACCTCACAATTGCGGCAGCATTTCTAAACTGATAGACATCTTCTAAAACCGGAAGCACAAAATCTGAACTTTCGGGAGCGAAATGTTCAATCTTTTTCAATCTTTCTTCGGTTAAAAACTGTTTTAAATACTCGTAGGTTTTAGCTAAATCTTCCATCTATTTTCAAATCTTTGCAAATTAACGTAATTTTGAAATTCTGAACCTGAAAAGAAACTCAAAATCTTTAATTTAAAGTAAAAAATGAAGCGAAAAGTCCTTCTTATTTATACCGGTGGAACGATCGGTATGGAAAAAGATTACGAAACCGGAAGTCTCCGTGCCTTTGATTTCGGAAATATTTTTGAGAAAATGCCCGAAATGAAACTGATGGAATGCGAAGTTTTCGTACATCCTTTCGCAAAACCGCTCGATTCTTCGGATATGGGACCTGAAGAATGGAGAATTATCGCCAATTATATCTTTGATAATTATAAAAATTATGATGGTTTTTTAATTCTCCACGGAACAGACACAATGTCTTACACCGCTTCAGCATTGAGTTTTATGCTAAAAGGATTAACAAAACCCGTAATTCTTACAGGTTCACAACTTCCAATCGGAGATTTGAGAACAGATGCAAAAGAAAATCTTTTGACGAGCCTTTATTACGCAAGTTTATATGAGCAAGATGAAGCGGTGATTCAGGAAGTTGCAATTTATTTTGAATATAAATTATTGAGAGGAAACCGTACTTTGAAATATTCTGCAGAGTATTTTGACGCCTATTCTAGTCCGAATTACCCTATTTTGGGGCAATCCGGAGTACATCTGAAAATTGACAAAGACAATTTGTTCCGTGGTGACGGTCTAGTGGAATTTCATGTAGACAGACATATTTCTGAGGACGTTTTGTTCTGGAGAATTTTTCCGGGAATGAAACTGAATCATTTTAAAGAAATTCCCAAAATGAAAGTTCTGATTCTTCAGGTTTTCGGCTCCGGAACAATTTTCAGCAGTGAGAAAACATTGCAAACGCTTCAGGAAATCAGAAATAACGGTACGGAAATAGTGGTTGTAAGTCAGTGCATTTCAGGTGGAATATCTTTTGGAAAATATGAAAACAGCAATATTTTCGCTAAGATCGGAGCGATCAGTGGAAAAGATATGACAGCCGAATCTGCCATCACAAAATCGATGCACCTGATTGATAACCCTAGTTACAAAGGAAGTTTTGCAGAGAATTTCTCAAGAAATATTTGTGGGGAAATCAGCGAATAAGAGTATAAGAATTTGCTAATTCGATAAATTAAACTATTTTTGCAGTCTTCAAAACATAGAGAGGTGTCCGAGTGGTTGAAGGAGCTACCCTGGAAAGGTAGTATGCGGGTAACTGTATCGAGGGTTCGAATCCCTTCCTCTCTGCAAAAGCGTTGATTTTCAACGCTTTTTTTATTTTAAATTACTATCCATTCGTATTGAATGATATATAATTTTGTAAATATTTACAAAATCATCTATATGTGCCAACATCTTTTTCACATTTCCTGAAGAGTTGCATTTTTTGTATTAAAGTAAAATATTATGCTTCATATAAGTTTTCGTCCGAAGTTATAGCAAATCTTAAACTTTGAACTTTCTGCCAACATAAATTTAAACCTCTCACAAACTAATTACTTTGTTAAATTAGTTCAATTTTGTTTATAATTTTTAAAAATGTAAATATGAACAAAAGAATTTTAATTACAGGAGCTGCAAGCGGTTTTGGAAAACTTGCTGCTTTCGATTTAGCAAAAAAAAGGACACAAAGTAATTGCTACGGCACAAGTGTATCCGCAAATGAGTGACTTGATAAGAGAAGCCAAAGAGCTGGGTATAGAATTAACTGTAGATAAATTGGATGTAACCAACCAAACTGATATCGACTATATTACTCAAAAATACGACATTGATATTTTAATCAGCAATGCCGGGATTATGGAAGGCGGCCCAATTGCAGAACAACCTGTAAATTTAATCCGCTCTATGTTTGATGTTAATGTTTTTGGCGGACTTCAGCTAGCACAGGGTTTCATCAAAAAATTTATTGATGAGAAGAGACCCGGGAAAATTGTATTCACAACTTCTATGGGAGAATTATGGACTGTGCCCTACGTTGCTGCTTACTGCGCATCTAAGCACGCAATGGGCTCTATAGCAGAAGGTTTAAAAACCGAATTAGCTCAGTTTAATATCAAAATTGCAACTTGCAATCCTGGGATTTTTGGTACAGGTTTCAATGACCGTGGTGTAGATACGATCAATCGCTGGTACAATCCTAAAGTTAATTTCACTCCGCCGTCTGCATTTGATGGAACTGCAGAAGCTCTGGCAAATCAATTAGACCCTCAATCTATGGCAGATTGTATTGTTGATGTAGCGTTGGATGATAACTCAAACTTTAGAAATGTACACCCAAAAGAAACTGAAGATTTTGTAAAACAATTGCAGGCAGAAGCTTGGACAGCAAAAAGCTAAATTAAAATCCCTGAAAGCGCAGTTTATTCAAACTGTGCTTTCTTTATTAATTAAAAACTTAAAAAGATGAACATTAATTATTACGAAGCAACAAAAGCAATAAATGCTTCTATTCAGAAAGCAAAAGAATTTAACATACCTGTAAGCCTTGCGGTAGTTGATACAGGTGGGCATTTGGTCGCGTTTGCAAGATTAGACCGCGTTTTTGGCGTGATCGAATTTGCGATAAAGAAAGCGAGAACTGCCGTAATGTTCGGGGTAGATAGCGACATAATGGGAACAATTGTTTCAGGAGCAGAAATCCACGGATACGGAATGTTAAATTCAAATGAGGGATTATTAACTATTGCTGGCGGTGTTATAATCAAAAATAAGAACGGTGACATTATTGGTGCAATTGCATCTTCCGGAGGTTCACCAGAGCAAGATAAAGAAATTGCAAGTTTCGGAGTGGCTGCACTCAATTAAATTTAAGATATTTGCAGTGATGGAAACAAAGCGTGAAATAATTTTTGACAAGTTGGTTTATTCTTGTATTTATGAAAAGCACAGAGGAAGTGAAGAATTTATTCCTGAACATTTTTTAGGATTTCAACTTTCGGGTGAAACACACGCTTTTCACGCAGACGGAAACACAGTTATTCCAGAAAACACAATAGTATTGGTTAAAAAAAATCAACTGATTCGAACAATTAAATACCCTGCAAAATCTGGAAAATATCAGTTTTTATCAATAATGTTAGACAAAGCTACGTTGCAGCAATACGCTTTAGAAAACAAAATCATCGTTGACAAAAAATATGAAGGTCAACAGAAAATTTTTTTTGAAGCAGATGATTTTCTACAAAATTACTTTGTTTCATTATCACCCTACATTAACAAAAAAAAAGACGCTTCGCCACGATTGGCAGATTTGAAAATCAGGGAAGCAATAGAATTATTGCTGCGAAGCAACGTAGATTTTAAAAAAATTTTATTTGATTTTTCCGAACCTTTTAAAATGGATCTGAAAGAATTTATGAACCAAAATTATACGTTTAACGTTTCTGTGGAATCTCTTGCAAAACTTACCGGAAGAAGTCTTTCAGGTTTTAAACGTGATTTTGCCAAGACTTTTGAGACCACGCCAAAACAATGGCTGCTTGCAAAACGCCTTGATGAAGCGTATTATTTAATTAAACATAAAAACCAAAAACCAGCCAACTTTTATTTGGATTTAGGTTTTGAAAATCTATCTCATTTTTACACTTCTTTCAAAGAAAAGTTTGGACAAACTACTTCTCAAATTTAAAAAATGGACTTTATACAACATTTGCAAACATGGACAAAAGCTGATATTGATCAGGGAAAATGGATGATAGGAATAGCCATTATTATTATTCTGCCTGTCTGTTTTTTGTTTGCCAAAAATGGCAATTTGCTTCAGAAAGGAATGCTGGTTCCTCTCGGTCTACTTTTTATGATGAACTTAGGTTACGGTGGATATTTAATGTTTTCCAGACCAAAATATAGGGAACAAACAAAGGAAATCTTTCAAACAAACCCACAAGAAACAATTGATAGTGAATTAATTAAAACAAAATCAGACCATAAAAGCTATACAATAACGAAGTACATCTGGGCAGGATTATTAATACTCTCAGTAGGTTGCTTTTTTATGTTTAACAAAGAGTATATTCAAGGACTATCACTTGGTTTCACTGTAATGTTTCTGGGCATGTTACTTATTGACGTATTTCTGCACCAACGATTAAAAATTTATATGCGAGATTTATCCGGATATGGATTCTGAAATTGAATCAAAAACTACGTCAGCAGAAAAGAATTTGCATTATTATGACGAAACAGAAAAGAGATAAAATATAACTCTTTATTTCAAAAAATAAATCCAGATCAACAGGTCTGGATTTTATCTTAGTATAATCAAATGATTGCACAACAACAGTAAGAGAAAACGAAAGTAGAAGATGTTATCAATTACAGATCGTAAGGAAACTATGCCCTCTCATGTGAATTTTCATGACAGCTTCAGATTTTAATTCTGTATAAATACTCTGATCAAATGCTTCTACTGCTTTTAATTTCTGATCGATAAAATCAGCAATTTTTACAGCCGAACAGTAAAAATCTCTGTACAAAGAAATGTCAACCGTGCTTCCAAAACGTGGCAAATATACTTTTAAGAAAGGAATTGTTTTCTGATGCATATCATAATCTAAGCAATATCCGTTTTTTTCTCGTAGTGTGATTATTTCGTAATTATTTATATAATTAAGTACGGTCTCATTTTCTTTCATTGATATTTGATATTGCTGAAAATAGGTATAAATTTTATCTAAAACACATTGTGCATAATCCATCATTGATATCGTTTTCGCTTCTGAAACTGAGTTAATTTTTGTCTTAGAATTTTTGGTCTTTTCATCAATATGAAATGATATTCCATAATTCTCAAGAAAAGAAAAGAAACAGTTTTTTACCTCTATCAACGCTTCGGTCTGCAACTTATCATCAGCAAAACTGTAACAGAGGTAAGGTTTATAAAACTCTTTTACAGCCAAAAGAAAGTCTGTTTCATTTGTATTTTGATTGTTCTCAAACCAAATTTCAAGATTGTTATAATAATCGTTTTCAAATTCTCTGAAACTTAAATAAAATGGAATTTTCATAGCTGTAATATTTATAATTCAAAGCTATTACTGTAATGCGACAAAACTTGACGTGTTTTATTTTTAATACATTTTGTTGTCTTTAAGTTATACTACGAGCCAAATAAACTTAAGTTTTTTGCAATATCCTTTCCCTCATAAGGAGGAAAAACATCAAGTTCCAGATCCGGATTTCCTATGAGCATCGCTTTTGTATTACTTAATGCATCAAAACCTGCTTTTCCATAATATTTTCCCATACCAGCATATCCTACACCACCAAAAGGCACTGTCTATCCAGCAGTGAAGGTTGGTTTGGTTGATACAACCGCCACCAAATGATACAGAATTAACAAAATAGTCGATATTTTTTTGATTTTTACTGAAGAAATATGCTGCCAGAGATTTTGGTTTGCGTTTGATAATTTCTACAATTTCCTTTAAATCCTTATAAACCAAAATTGGAAATACAGGTCCGAAAATTTCCTGCTGCATCGCCGGATCTTCCCAGGAACTAGGAAATAAAATAGTTGGCTCCACATATCTATTCTTTATATCATATCGACCTCCCAACACTACTTTTTCAGGAATAATATATGATGCCACTCTTTCTGTGTCATGCTCGCTGATCATCCTTGCAAAATCAGGACTTTGACTAGGATCTTAACCATACATTTTCTTTACGGAAGCTTTTAGTTTCTCTATAAATTCTGTCGCAACACTTTCGTGCACATACACATAGCCCGGCGCAATGCACCATTGTCCAGAAATTGCCATATGTCCCCAAGCAATCCGGTCAACAGCAATATCAAGATTTGCAGTTTCATCAACTATTGTCGGATTTTGTCCTCCAAGTTCCAGAATTACAGGAGTTAAGTTTTCTGCAGCGGCGCGCATGATGACCTTGCCAACAGTAGAACTTCCCGTAAAGAAAATAAAGTCAAATGGCAGTTCAAGTAAAGCAGTAATCTCTTCTCTTTCACCGGTTACAATACTTACGGCTTCAGGTTCAAAACATTTAGGAATAAGTTTTTGAAACAAAGCAGCAACAGTAGGTGTTACATTGGCAGGTTTTAGAATGACCGGATTTCCCGCTGCAAGTGCTGCAATAGCAGGATCCAGCAGCAATAAGATGGGAGCATTGAACGGTCCTATTACCAAAGTTACACCAAAAGGCTCTTTAAAAATAATTCCTTTGTTACCAGTTTCATCGAGCCCGACAGGAATAGCAACTGATTCTGGAGCCATTAATTGTTTGAGATTTTCTTTGTAATATTTAATATTACCCAACGGTACGGTTATCTCAAATAGTTGCTCGAATGGTGGTTTATTAAAATCAGTTTTCAGAGCCTGGCAAAACGAGTCCTGATTCTCAGTAAGCATTCTTTCGAGCCTATTTAGCTGATCTATCCTCCACTCATAAGTTTTGGAAGCATCAGTATAGAAAAATTCCTTTTGTGTATCAAAAATTGTTTGATATTTGTTCATAATTTGTATTTTTTAGTTAATTACAATAGGTTTTTAAATTATTGATATTTATTGTTTTAATGTTCTCAAAATTAATTATTTTACATTATTCGAATCTATACTTGTGCAGATCTTGCGCAGATCTTATTGAAATTTATATTTAATAGCTTAATAGTTTTTGATATGGTTTTTTCTGTTTAAAATTAAAATAACTTATACCACATTATATATATATGATATATCAGAACATTAATATTCACTTAACAAAATATATTTCCAGCAATTCATGAAAAAAATCTTAGTAAAAATAATGATTTAAATAAATTCAGATGCGGTATTTTAATTTTTTATTGAAAATTTATACTATAAAATTAAAGAAAGGAATAAATGCAGAATGATATTGTTTAAATTTGCACCTTAAACTTTCAATACAGTTATATTTCTAAAAAAGTCTATTTCATTAGTTATCTTTAACTATTACATCTTTAAACCGACAATATCCCATTATCATAGATCTCGTCGTACACAAATCCATAGTCCACAAAAAACACTCGAATATTTACAACTATAGTTTTCTTTAAAAGAGTAATATAATTTCAAATTTTTTTTTTTAAACAAATACGTAACCAATATTGAGATCATACAAACGAAAAAATGAAGCTTATGTAAATTTATTGATTAATGCTGCGATAAATTCATATTTTTTTTAATTTACAAGTAAATACGCTTGATTTATAGACAATTATAAAATCATCAAGGGTGCATATTGGGTAGTATTTTTCGCTTAAAACACAGTACTAATTCCGAAATTCTTACACCATAAAAAATAATTTATCAAAGATTGATCTAATTTTGCAGCAATTTATTAAGTCAGTACTGTAAATACAATAATAGAGCAGCCTGTAAAGGATGTTACATTTTTAATATAATTATAGTTTGATAAATATCTTAAAATACAAAAAGAATGGCTTTCAAATTTGTGAAAGGCATCATTTTTTCAAATAGGAAAAATAGTATTTAAAAACAAAAAAACACAAATATGAGATAAGATTACGAAGGCATACTTCAACGTAAAGTAAAAAGTATTTTGTACTACTTCTTGCAGAAAATCCCACAGTCTTTTACAGAGAATATTATACAGCTTCTGAAGGTTCAGAATTTTGTATAAAGAATTTTAAGCTAGATTTTCAGCATATTACAAAAAAGATCCATACTTTTTACTTGCCATTCCAAAGCAAAGGGTCAAGACAAAACTCCAGAATCGTCCATTTAGAAAGATCTATGGACAAATGAACCATTCTGGATTTCACAAAGAACACAAATTAATAAAAAAAATTCACTAAGATGAAAAAGACACTTTTCGCAGGTTTACTACTTGCAACTATGGGAACAGCAACACTTAATGCTAACACTATCTCAAACAATCAGCCCGAAACTACACAGACATGTATCGTAGTAACTTATATTAAAGTAACTGAAAACAAATGTACAGTGACCTATAAAGTTTCGACTCCTTATTTTCTTTGTATTCCACTTACTTGTCTTGCTACAAAATGTGAGATAAGCAGAGTATGTGATGGAGGTGGAGGAACTGAGAATAGATAATCTCTTTAATCAACAGACTAATACTACGAATCAGTGTTGGTCTGTTGATTTTTTTGGTAACAGCCTTAGATGATATGTATAGAATTCATCCACATCACACCATATTTTATATTATAGAAAAATAAATAAGACTCAAGTATATCAATTGGAAATAACACCTAAGGTAACTTATAAATAGTGAGAAAACATAAAGAATCAACCACAGATATCCAATAATTTTATAAATGATCATATCTAGGCAAAAGACCTACAATTAATTTCAAAAAAACCACTAAAATGAAAAAATTTATATTACTATTCTTTGCGGTACTTTATTTCCTTTCCGGAAATCTATCTGCGCAGAATGTAACTCTTTTGGGAAAAACATCTATTTCTGCCATAGGTAGCGGAACCGGTGGAAAGCCCACACTTAGTTGGAACATACCCGCGGGACAGAACCGGGTAATGATTATCCATTTCTGGTTCGAGAGAGACCACCGACCAGGGGCTGCGAATAATTACCCATCCGGAAACTCGGGAGCAGATTATTTCCCGCTTACTGTAGCCGGGCAAAGTATGACAGGAAGCTCTGTACTGAGAACATATCATTTAGCAGTTGGAGGTGGTACTTTCTCCACTGCTGAAATGTCTTCTTCTTTTTACAGATATACCCTGTCGGATTCTCAAGGTCTACCAACAGGTCTGTCCACATTTGATTTTTCCGGTATAATAACTCCTGCTAATGTAGCAGATGAAGTTGCGGTCTCCATTGAGGTCTATGGAAATGTAAGCCCATCCACCTCCTTTACTTCCACAGGCTCCAACAGTTGGATTGAAGCAGCCACCCAAAACACTACCTTTAACCTTACTCCTACAGTTGCCGCCACCCCGGTTGGAAGAACGGCCACGGATGTAATGTATGTAAGTTTTGGGGCTACTGCAATGGATGAAAATATCTCATTCGATGCAGGTTGGACGAATATTAATCAAATGAAGATTACTAATAACGCAGGTAGTGCATTTAATCTTAGAATCAATGAGCCAGATGGGGTAAGCTTATTAACCGCCTATCGGAACGGGGCAGCTTCTACCACTCTTACAAAATCTTCGGCACAAAGAATTACTGCTGTCCGTCTTAATATAGTACCTTTATTACCTCTTGCAAAACCATCCATAACCGGAAATGTATATCATGATATAGATGGTTCTGCTAATATTAACGGGTTACCCATTAATGGCGGTGGTTTATATGTTAACCTGATAGATACTAATGGATTATTAGTTTATTCTGCAACTGTAACAGCAGGTGCATTTACCATACCATCAATGTATGTTACAGAAGGAGAAACCTATTCGCTTTCACTTAGTAAAAATACGGGTACGATCGGTCAGCCGGCTCCGATTACGCAACTTAATTTGGGTTGGTCTACCGTAGGAGAAAGTACAACCGTGACTGGCAACGATGGTTCTCCAAATGGTCAGTTGACTCTAACTGCAGGAACATCTGACATTACAGGATTAAAATATGGCATACTTAAATATGGAGCTCCCGGAGGTGTAGTTACTGGATTGGGATTATGGGCAAAAGCTGATAAGGACTTTTCTCCATCTTTATGGAAAGATCAGTCAGGAAATGATTATGACCTAACACAGCCGACTGCGGGAATGCAGCCTATTCTAGCAAATTCATTTAAGAAGTTTAACTATAATCCTGCTGGTAATTTTGCTAATAAGGCTATGGGTAATAATCAGGTTGCCAATCGTGGAGTTAATAACAGCCTATCTATGTACTCTGTCGCATCTTTAGAAGTAAATTCAGGAGCAAATACTTTGCTTGGCGTCGGAGCTAACGGAGATAATCCCCACCTTGGTGCATATCCTGGACCAAAGTTTATGATGTGGACAAGTTTGTACGGTACTGCCGCCAACCCGGATATAACATTATCACAATCCTATTTGATGTCTGGTCACTGGCAGCATGCTGTAGCAGGTACTGCACGAATAGAATTTGATGGTTTCCCAGCCCGAACAGGAGGTAATCAAAGTTCTCCGGCAGGTAATTTTATTGTCGGAAATGATTTTATCAATGGTGTTAATCAGCCATGGAACGGATTAATCCCAGAAGTGATTGTATATACATCTCCAAAATCTGGAAATGAAAATCAAAGAATTAATTCTTATTTAGGAATCAAATATGGTCTTACTTTGCGTAATGAGGGCATTGACACCGGAACATTTAACTATTTGTCATCAAATAGTACAGCAGTTTGGAACGGAATTGCCAATCCTACATACCATAATAATGTATTTGGGATAGGAAGAGATGACATCAGTACTTTACATCAAAAGGTATCGGTAAGTGTAAATAGTGGAACAATTGTTACGATGGCTACCAATAATGATTTCGTTACAGGTAACCTTGACCCCTCCAGAACAGCGATCTCTGATGATCAGGAATTTTTCGTCGCTGGAGATAATAACAATACTTCTCTACCAATGATGGCAACCACCATTAATGGAAACGCACTAAAAATAATTCAGAGAAAATGGCTTTCTCAGAGAACAGGTACTACACGAAATACCTATTTCCAAGCTGATCTATCAACTTATGAAAATCAGTTTGATACCGGAGCTGTAGCTTACATGATTATTGCAGATAATGAAAATCTTACAACCAATGTAAAGCTTGTTCTAGGAACGAAAGTAGGTAGTAACTGGGTATTTAATAATGATTTTGACCCTGAAAATATTAATAGATACTTTACATTTGGTGTAACTACTACAGCTACAGCAAGCACTTGCTACAAACCAGGAGCTACTGGTACAGGATTAGATAGTAAAATAGGTATTACATCGCTTAGCAGAGCTGGAGCAGAGAATACAGACAATTGGCCTATGGCGAGAAAAGGCGCTTGGTTGGCATTAGAAGCCAAAACCAAAGGATTTGTTCCAAACAGGGTTGCGTTTGATGTTTCAGGAAATCCTGTAGGCATTGCATCAGCAAATTTTGTAGAGGGAATGATGGTTTTTGACACCACCAACAAGTGTCTTAAGATGTACACTGTTAAGGATGGAAGTACTTTACCAGCTTGGCATTGTATGAGTACTCAAACTTGCCCAGATACGACAGCTAGAAAAATTAACATCGGTTATTGGGCCGGATTGTGGGATGGGAATGAATACGCAATAGGCGGAACAGGACTTCCAACATTTAATTCTCAGCTTCAGAGTCCGCTTAATTACGGAACTACAGGTACGTACAACAAAATAGAAGGATTCAACTTTTTCAAGTTTGAAGCACAAGAGTTGAGCACCTTATCCGGAGCACAGCTGAAAAGTATGGTAGATGTATTTTGTGTGGGTGTACAATTCAACGTAGACTTAGATGCAGCAACGATTGCAAAAATAAAAGAATTTACAGACCTCGGAGGAGTAGTAATTGTTTTATTGGATAGTACTAGAAATACACCGGCACATCAAGGTTTTGGAGGAACAGGCACGGTAGGAAGCGGATCGGCATATTCTTACACAGTGGCAGGAACTACAGGTTCAACAGGTGTATTTGGTAATGTGGCTGGAAACACAGCAATTACAGCAGCTCAAACAATGGGAAGAGTTTTGAAAACTCAATTGGCAGCAGGATCTGAAGTTCTGGCAAGTGAAGGTGGAGTAGCTTCTGCTAACGCTGGTATCTGGACTACAGGTACTGGAGGCAGAGTAATCTTTTTCTGGGACGAAGGAGTATTTAGAGCTTCAGATATTTCTGGTACAAATGTAGACACTGCTCAGGAAAAATATCTTCATAATATAATGGCGTACGCTTTAGACAAATTGGGTCTTTAATTTATATTACATAATAAAAAAATATTTAAAATGTAACCAATTGTGGTACTTAAATTTAAATATTTAATTGAAAATCGAGAGACCAATTCGAAAAGCTTTCGATTTTCAATTTTTTCAAATTTATAAAATTAACAAAGATGAAAAATATAACTACAGCACTTATCCTCCTTATAGGAACGATCGGAGTAAAATCTCAGGTTGCAATGGGGAAGCCAAGTGTTACCAACGCATCTGTGTCTTTGGAATTTGCAGACACAGAAAATAGAGGATTGATTCTTCCCTATATTGTTGATAAAAGCAGCATGACAGAAAACGGAACCATTATCTACGATGCTTCAGACAAAAAAGTAAAATACCTGAAGGATATTGCAACCAACACATGGTTTGACCTAACTGTGGATACTTCAGGGGTAGTTGATCTTTCCCTCCAGGGTAATGAAAAGGTTGAAAAGCCGACCGCTAAAACAGCTATAGGAAGCAATGCGGCGACAGATAGCGTAGACGGAATTCTTGTCCTTACGGATACGAACAAAGCAATGGTACTTCCGCGAGTAGCCAGCCCGCATCTAAACATCCTGAACCCTAGTGCAGGTATGATGGTTTATGATTTAACGAAGAAACAACTTGCTGTATACAACGGAGCAATGTGGAGTTTTTGGAAACCATAGAGACATAAAAAAACAAGCCCCTATATTTCTGATCAAAGATACAAATGAGGAAAAAAATGTTGAAATAGGGGCTTTTTTATAATCATTAAATTTTTCTTTTACTGAAGATTTTAATAAAACATGATCTCGTTTTAAGCGAAATTTAAAATAACTGACCATCATTTACTTTTTAGTTTATGATGGTTTTTTTTGACAATAAAATGAATGACGCTAAAACATCACACATCCTTTGTATGATGAGCCACTCGGCAATAAGTTATCTATCAAAATTTTAATTCTCAAATTATAAATAAACTTTTTTAAATATCGTTTTAGAAATTAGTCATTCGAATAGTTTTGTATAAAATTGCTTTAATTATATTTAAACTTTTAGTGACATTTACACGATAACTGTCGTGAAAATTCTTATCTAACATATTTAATCGCCCGTGAACTTTTCACATACTCTTCCACACTTTTGAATGTTCGGCTGTTTGATCAAGAGTTAGAATTCACTCAAAACCATCAACTTTTATTAGAATTTTAGTGTTCTTTCTTCTAATATTAAATAATTGATTCATAAAACTGCACTCTTCTACTCCACTATTAATTTGTCATATTATTCTAATTTAATTAAAAAGTCCGGCTCTGATAACAGAACCGGACTCCACGATTGAAATAATGATATATGAATAAAAAAAACTAACTTATTTCCAGCCGCCACCTAAACTTTTATAGATGTCGACAACGGTACTTAACTGCTTTTGTTTGGCTTCAATCAGTTCCATCTTTGCATCCAAGGCATCTCTTTGGTTTAACAAAACTTCAAGATAATCTGCTCTTGAATTTTTGAAAAGCTGATTGGCAATATCGATGGATTGGTCTAAAGCCTGCGTTTCCTGAGACTTTAACTGATAGTACTGATCGATGTTCTTCACTTTCGACATCAGATTTGAAATATCTAAATACGCATTCAGAATGGTTTTATCATATTCGTACAAAGCCTGAATCTGCTTTGCATCTGCTGTCTGAAAGTTCGCTTTAATCGCACTTTTGTTAATAAGCGGTCCTGCCAGTTCGCCAACTAAACTTGTGGCGATCGACTCGGGTAACTTGACCAAATACGAAGGTTTAAAAGCCTCTAATCCTAAAGTTGCAGAAATTTCGAGAGAAGGATAAAACTCTTTTCTTGCGGCTTCAACATCTAATTTTGCGGCTTTTAATTCTAATTCAGCCTGTTTGATATCAGGACGGTTTGCCAACAACTGCGACGGAATTCCCGTATACACTGTTTGCGGAATGATCGACATAAAACTTTCTTTAGTCCTCAGAATCGGTTGTGGATAACGTCCACAAAGCGCGTTGATCTGATTTTCTTTCTCAGTAATTTCCTGACGGATTGTGTATTCTGTTGCCTTTGACTTTGCCAACTCAGCCTGAAATTTTTTAACGGCCAATTCAGTTGCTGCAGCGGCTTGTTTCTGGATTTTAGCAATTTCCAAAGCTCTTGTCTGCAATTTGATATACTGCTGGATGATATCCAGCTGATTATCCAGTGCCAATAATTCGTAATAATTATCAGCCACTTCTTCGATCAGATTAGAAAGAACAAAATTCTTTCCTTCAACCGTAGAGAGATAATGTGCAACGGCTGCATCTTTCTCCGTTCTGAGTTTTTTCCAGATGTCAATTTCCCAATTGGCCATCAAACCGCCTTCGAAATTTCCAAGTGGATCAGGCATTTCTCTTCTGGGCTCGATTTCAGTAGATGCATCACCAGCACCTGTACTTGTATAGCGACCTACTTTTTCAACTCCAGCTCCTAAACCAGCTCTTACAGACGGACTTAATCTTCCTTTTTTGGCAACGATTCCGCTTTTGGCAATCTCGATTTCCTGCAGCGTGATCATTAATTCCTGATTGTTTTTCAAAGAAGTTTCAATTAAACTCACCAGATTCGGATCTGTGAAAAACTGTCTCCAAGGCGTAGTTCCGGTGTTTGTATTGGCGTCCTGCTGTTCATTTTGATTAAAATTTTCAGGAATATTATTTTTTACATCGTCCTGAATTACGGTTGCCATCGGAGCTTTACAACTTGCCAAAACAAGCGAAATGGCAATGGCTGTAATATATTTATTATAAATCTTCATGTTTGTTATCGTGTTGATAAGGTTCGGTTTGTTCGGTTAAAGGATTTTCTTCTTCATATTTTGCCAGTCGTGATTTATCGGCAATTGTTCCGAAAATATAGTACAGTCCTGGAATAATCAATAGCCCGAAAACGGTTCCGATAAGCATTCCTCCTGCTGCTGCAGTGCCAATCGTTCTGTTTCCTACCGCTCCCGGCCCGGTTGCCATCACCAAAGGAATCAAACCTGCAATGAATGCAAATGAAGTCATTAAAATCGGTCTGAAACGGATGGCTGCTCCTTCGATGGCCGCCTGAGCAACAGGAATTCCTTCTTCTGCTTTTTTCTGAACGGCAAATTCAATAATCAATACGGCATTTTTACCTAAAAGACCAATGAGCATCACCATCGCAACCTGTGCATAAATATTGTTTTCTAAACCTAAAAGTTTTAGACATAAAAAAGCCCCGAAAATACCTGTCGGCAATGAAAGGATTACCGGTAATGGAAGGATAAAACTTTCATACTGCGCCGAAAGAATTAAATAAACAAATCCTAAACAGATCAGAAAGATGTAAACGGCTTCGTTCCCACGACCTACTTCATCTTTTGAAATTCCGGCCCAGTCAATACCAAAACCTCTTGGTAAAGTCTTGTCGGCAACCTCCTGAATGGCTTTAATTGCCTGTCCGGAACTGTAACCCGGCGCCGGTGTTCCACTCACTTCAGAAGAATTGTACATATTGTGTCGCGTAATTTCAGAAAGACCATATACTTTTTCCAAATGCATAAAATCTGAATATGGAACCATCTGATCTTTATCGTTTTTCACATATAATTTCATTAAATCGCTCGGCAAAGCACGATATTGCGGTCCCGCCTGAACGATTACTTTGTAAGGTCTGTCGAAACGGATGAAACTGGTTTCATAGTTTGAACCGATTAATGTAGATAGATTATCCATTGCTTTCTCAATGCTTACCCCTTTTTGTTCGGCCAGATCATTGTCAATTTTAAGCATATATTGAGGGAAACTTGCAGAATAAAATGTAAATGCAGAACCTAATTCCGGACGTTTTTTTAATTCTTTCACAAAATCCGTACTTACCTGCTCCATTTTCTGATAATCACCACTTCCAGCTTTATCCAGAAGTCTTAATTCAAACCCACCTGCGGCACCATAGCCCGGAATAGAAGGCGGCTGGAAGAATTCAATATTGGCACCCGGAATATTTTTGGCTTTCTCTTCAAGTTTTTCAATAATTTCAGCGGCAGATTCTGAACGATCTTCCCAACTTTTAAGGTTAATCAGACAAGTTCCTGAATTCGAACCTGTTCCTTCCGTTAAAATTTCATAACCTGCCAATGAAGAAACAGATTGCACTCCATCAATATCTTCAGATTCTTTCAATAATTCTTTAGCAATCTGATTTGTTCTTTCTAAAGTAGAACCCGGCGGCGTCTGAATAATCGCATAAATCATCCCCTGATCTTCTCCCGGAATAAATCCTGAAGGGAGTGAGTTGCTTAAAAAGTATGTGCATGCACAAAATATTAAAAGCAATGGTAGAGTAATAAATTTTTTAGTGACTGTCTTATTCAGTAACTTTTCATATTTCCCGGCTCCTTTTGTAAATACATTGTTGAATTTATCTAAAAATATGGTAATCAGACCTTTTTTCTTTGCTTTTCCATGATTGTTTTTAAGGATTAAAGCACATAAAGCCGGAGTTAAAGTTAATGCTACAACTCCCGAAAGAATAATAGACGACGCCATTGTAATTGAAAACTGACGGTAGAAAACTCCCACCGGACCTGACATAAATGCTACCGGAATGAATACTGCCGCCATTACCAAAGTGATTGCGATAATTGCTCCACTGATTTCGTGCATTGCTTCTTCAGTTGCCTTTAATGCAGAAAGTCCTTTTTCCTCCATCTTGGCGTGGACGGCTTCAATTACTACAATCGCATCATCGACGACGACCCCGATTGCCATGACTAACGCAAAAAGCGAAATCATATTTAAAGTAATTCCAAAAGCTGACATGACAGCAAAAGTTCCCACAAGTGAAACCGGAACCGCTATCGCCGGAATCAACGTAGAGCGCCAATCTCCTAAAAAAAGAAATACCACAATCGCCACCAAAATAAAAGCCTCAAACAAAGTATGAATGACTTTTTCAATTGATGCATCCAAAAATCTGGAAACATCATAACTGATGTCATAATGCATTCCTTTCGGGAAATTGGTTTTTTCAAGATCAGCCATCAATGTTTTTACGTTTTTGATAACGTCACTTGCATTTGATCCATAAGATTGTTTTACCGTAATTGCAGCAGATGGTTTTCCATTTAATGTAGAATAAATATCATACATCGAAGAACCAAATTCGATATCGGCAACGTCTTTTAATCTTACAAATTCTCCAGCAGATTTAGCTTTAAGAATGATATTTCCGTAATCTTTTTCATTATTAAAACGTCCCGGATATTTCAAGATATATTCAAATGACTGAGAACGTTTCCCGGAACTTTCACCGGTTTTTCCAGGTGATGCTTCCAAACTTTGTTCGTTCAGAGCTTCCATTACTTCATCTGCTGAAATATTATAGGCCGTCAAACGATCAGGCTTCAGCCAGATACGCATTGCATATTCTCTTGTTCCCAAAATATCTGCAAAACCTACTCCGCTTACCCTTCTCAATTCCGACATTACATTGATGTCTGCGTAGTTAAAAAGAAATTTCTGATCGGCTTTGGGATCGTCACTGTACAAGTTAATGTACATCAACATATTGGGTTCTTCACGGGTAATTTTCACCCCTTCACGTACAACCAACGGCGGCAGTTTATTCACTGCTGATGAAACACGGTTCTGAACGTTAACGGCAGCAACATTGGGATCTGTTCCCAAATCGAAAACCACCTGAATAGAAGTTTCACCATCATTTCCGGCATCGGAAGTCATATATTTCATTCCCGGAACACCATTTAATGAGCGTTCCAAAGGAATAACCACCGCTTTCACCAGCAATTCGTTGTTGGCTCCCGGGTAGGATGCGGTGATATTTACTTTAGGTGGAGAGATCGCAGGAAACTGTGTAATTGGAAGTTTCATTAAAGACAAAACTCCCATAAAAACAATGATCAGCGAGATTACGATTGACAGAACAGGTCTGCGAATGAATTTTTTAAACATAATTCTTCTATTCTGCTTTTAATTTTAAATTTTGAAGAACTTTCTTCGGATCCTGGAATTTTACCTTTACTTTCTGATCGTCTTTTACTTTTTGTACGCCTTCCAACAATATTTTATCATTCGGAGAAATTCCTGACGCAACGACGTAGATATCAGGAAGTTCATAAGAAACCTTGATATTTTTAGATTTTGCAACACCATTTCTATCAATCACAAAGACATATTTCTGGTCCTGAATTTCATAAGTAGCTTTCTGAGGAATTATCAAAGCATTCTTGAGTGGTAAAGTCATTCGAATTTTTCCCGTTTCGCCGTTTCTGAGCAGTTTTTCAGGATTCGGAAACTTAGCCCTGAATGCAATGTTTCCTGTTTCGTTATCAAACTGACCTTCAATGGTTTGAATTTCACCTTGTTGATTAAACATTTCGCCATTTGCCATCATTAAGCTAACGCTCTGGCTTCCGCGATCTGCTACATGAGTCTGATAATTAAGATATTCTGGTTCGGAAACGTTGAAATAAGTATAAATATTAGTATTATCTGAAAGAGTCGTCAAAAGATCACCTTCATCTATCAGACTTCCAAGCTTTAAAGGAATTCTGTCAATCACTCCAGAAAACGGAGCTTTGATATCGGTAAATGAAAGGTGGATTTGTGCCAGTTTCATTTCTGCATTGGCAGCATCCAATTTAGCTTTAGCCATTGATCGTTCATTTTTTGAAACAATATTGTTGCTTGCTAATGTGCTTGCATTTTTCAGCTCAATAGAAGCCTGTTCAACTTCAGCTCTCGCCTTCAGCAATTCTGCCTGATAAATCTGGGGCATAATGCGAAACAAAGTTTGTCCGGCTCTTACATACTGACCTTCGTCCACATAAATCTTCTCAAGGAAACCTTTTTCCTGAGCGCGAACTTCGATGTTCTTCACCGACTGAATTTGAGCAACAAAATCTTTGTTGATGATCGTATCTATTTTCACCGGTGTAGTCACCGGATAAACAGAATCTTCCTGTTTTTCTTCCTTTTTTTTGTTACAGCTAAAAAGCAACATAACACTGCTTAGGACAACGCCTGAGACAACTCTTTTCATCATAATCTAGAGTATTATTAAAATCGTTAAATGTTTAGTTTGAATATAAATTCGGGAAATCTTGCACTGTTAATCAAAAGGAATACAATGCATAGCTTTTTCATTCCGGTCAGGGAACAAAAAAGAAAATTGAGAAAAATTTTTTAGATTCTGATTGAACGAATCAGAATAAAAGTTTTTACAGACCGCGAATGACGTATTACATCAGCAACGGAAGGTTTGTACCTTTTTTTAAATAAAAGTCCGAAAGAATAAATAAGGGCAAACACACAAACAAAAGCCAAAACGGTCTGCTGAGTGTCTGATAACTGAAAATCGTCTTCAGCTACATCAAATGAAAAAGTAGTAGAACCCTCTGAAATTTGCTGTACAGAAAACTTCTGAGGTGCATGAGCTGAATGATCTGTTTTGTCAGGATAATTATGAGAAATGTGCGTTGAAAAATCATTATACAGAGTTTTGACATTCAGCTTGCTTTCTACTACGAAAAGCAGAAATAATGAAGTCAAAAAGTATATGATATAGTTTCTCATTAGAAGTTGCAAATGTAAGCTGAGAATTTACTACATACTTCAATGTTAACAAAGTTTAACTCTAATTTAAAAAACCTGAAAAGTGAATGACAGAAATAAAATATTGCATTTAACATAAAATTATAAGCGTAAACATACACTAGAATTATTTAAATTATTAAAAATTAACATATTTTAAAGAAAAATAGTCGTATTTTTGCTTCACCAAATCATTATTAAGATGAAAACCTTAAAAACTACAATACAAATGAAAAAATCGCTAGTGGGATTGTTTATAATCCTCTCGTTTACAGCATGTAAACACTCTTCTAAAGATCCTGACCTTGCTAATATTACTAAAGAAAAAAAATCTCAGGACAGCATTATAAAAGAGACAATTTCTGACCGTCACGGTGACGAAATCGAAATTATCACCAACAATACAAAGGAGATTGTAACAGTGCATCTAAACGGAAAGACTTATGAACTGTTTAAAAACAAAACTACTCCCGGATTTTCTAGCGAAGACAATAAATATCTTTTTACTGATTCTAGAAATGAAATCACTTTCCTCCAGAAAGATGTAGATATGGTCTTATTTCACGGTAAAAAGCAACAGGCAGACGTAAAGATGGCTGCACAATAAAATACATAAAGATGCCTATCAGGCGTCTTTTTTATTAAATCTTTCAATTAAAATTTCCCCGGGAAGATCAATATTATTTTCAATATAGTCGTAGAGACTTTTTGAAAAATAGCATCCGTTTAAAATTCCCCTAGCTCCCAAACCATTGAACACATATAAATTATGGTGCAGAGAATGCCTCCCAACAATAGGTCTGCGATCTTTTACTGTCGGTCTGAACCCGAAATGCACCTCTTTTATTTCAAAATCATTTTGGTAGAATTCCGACAGACCGTTTCTTAATTGTTCAACTGCAGAATCATCAATATTTTCATGCATTTGTTCTCTGTCATACGTTCCTCCATAGAAGTAAAATTTATTGTTTAAAGGAAATAAAAAGTGTTTCTTTTTAATAGTTATATTTTCAGTGATCGGTTTTGAAAGCTCAACTCTAATATGATGACCTTTATTAGGAATCACCTGAATATCTGAAAAATAAGGATTATATTTAACGCCCATTCCTTCACAAAAAACAATATTTTTATATGAGATGTCTTTATAAACTGAGTCAATTGTATTAAGCTTTTCATAATCAAACTTCTCTCTAATTAATTGAGAGTGGTCTTCATGGAACTTCAATAAGTCATTAAAAAAACCTTGAACGTTTAATCTTGCAGACTGCTTTACCATTCCTGCATTATAATCGTTTTTGACATCTTCTAAGTGTCTAAAATCTGTATTTAAAAAATCAGATAGGTCTTCATTTTTCGCTTTCTTTTGCCATAGATTCTGTTCATTTTCGTCATGAAAGATTCGATGAATTGGTGCTTCAATTAAATAATTCTTGCCTGTATATTTTTCAATTTCATCCAGAGAAGTTTTTAGAAAATCTATCTGCTGTTGAGCTAACCAAAATGTAGTAAACTTTTTCAAAACTACAGGATTGATAATTCCTGCAGATATTTGAGAAGCACTTTTTCGTCCTTCAGAATAAATCACGAATGACTTTTTATTTTTAATAAGTTGGTGCGCAAAAAATACCGCGGCATAACCGTCGCCAACAATTATATAATCAACATTTTTCATAATAAAAAAACCTGAGTAAAAGTACTCAGGTTTTTTATAAATATCAAGTGAAATTTAGTAATTCCACATATCATTCTCCATTTGAAGAATTTGCTCTTTGATTTTATTGCTTTCATCTAACTGCTCTTCAGCATTTCTAGGAATGTAGTCTTTGATAACTCCGTCTCCTAAACCGTTTGAAGATTTATAGATAACAGAAGAAAATCTTCTAGCATTGATGACATCATCAAAAGATAAGTCTGCAGACGAATTCTTTCTGTTGAATACATAGTTATTAGCCAAAATATCTCTAGCTTTTGGATAATAAACCCAGAACAAATCTACTAAATCATTAGCACCTTCCATTGGTTTTCCTTCAGCATCAAGTCTTCCCTGCGATGTCGGATCCGGACCCA
This sequence comes from Chryseobacterium sp. CY350, assembly GCF_027945075.1. NCBI lineage: Bacteria > Pseudomonadati > Bacteroidota > Flavobacteriia > Flavobacteriales > Weeksellaceae > Chryseobacterium > Chryseobacterium wangxinyae. The sequence continues at coordinate 3,517,993 of NZ_CP116034.1, read as the reverse complement.
TTGCAGCAATACCTAGAGGTCTGTACTTCATTTGCCCATCTCTCTTATCTATGAACCACATTCCCATAATTTTTAGAACTTTTACTTTTTCGGTAGTAGTTCTGATACGGTCAGTTAGTCTCAACTTTTCTTCCTCTGTCAATTGTCTTCCAGAGTTAAGAATTTCGATTGCTTCATCATCAATTCTTACACTTTCCAATTTCTTCTGAATACCTTCAGGAGATAATTTTGTTGTAAAGTTTTCATCATCATAAACTTCTTCGATTGCACCATTCATGGCAGCATCTAAAAGAATTTGATATAGAGATCTTGTATTTTTAGAAAGCAAACCATTAGGATTATCATAATAGAAAGGCTGATTGATCTTGTCATTCATATCTATTATTTCCCACACCATCATACTTTTTAAGACATCTTTCTCATCTACAAATCCGTATTCTAGTGGTGTTACCTTATTACTTATAACAGTATCTCCCACTTTTTTCATATTTTCAGATCTCATTTGTCTGAACTCTTCTGGAGAAGAAGCATTTAGAATAGTTTGGGAAAATGCAAACCCAGAGGCTAAAACTAAAAGACTGCTAATATATTTTTTCATAATATGATTTTACAAATTATCTTATTGAACATTAATTGTCACAGGTGAAATTTCTTTCAATCTCTGATTTCCTAAACCAGTTGCAGTTGCCTGAATGTCGTAAATCTGAACAACATCACCAGCTCTTAAGTTTCTTAGCAATCCTTCTGCAGCAGAAAGAGAATTACCTTGAATCATAGTACCTGCTCTTCCTGGAAGTTTAAGAATAAAGCTGTTTACAGTAAATGAAACCGGGAAATCAAAATCAGGTAACGTAGCTGCTACAATCTGATTAGGAATTGATGTTACAGGCATAAAGTTTACTGCTTTACCTCTAATCTGTCCTTGTGGTTTCGGAATACCTTTAATTCTATATTCAAATACTTCAGAAACGGTTCTACCTGTTGGATCAGTACCGGAAAGAGTCAATTTAATAGTGTTACCTACTGAAGGTGTCACATTCCATTTACCTTTACCTGTATTCTTTACAACTGCTCCAGGAGCTGAAAGTGACAGTTTTGAATTATCTGCACCAAGAATAGATCCCGTTACTGGGTTTTCTAATCCTCTATACATTACATTCATCTTATCAGCTGAAAGAATCAATCCTTGTTCAAGTTTCACTTGCTGAGGACCCGCAATCACATTATAGGTGTGAGTGAAAGGGAATTGCTGAGCTTTTCCTGTAGCGTCTGTTAATGTAATAACTCCACCAATTTTCTTCTCACCAAGACCACCGGTATTTAAAGGAAGATATCCTTTACCATTTTCCTGTCTGCTTACACCACTGATGCTGATTTTATTGCTGTTAGAATAAGTTCCTAACATAATAACTGCTTCAGCTTTCTTACCAGACTGAATGTCAGATGGTGCAGAAACAATAGCTTCATATTGATTGAACTTAATGCTCGCATCTACTTTCTCCTGAAGCATTAATGCTAATGCATCAGACTGTACATTTCTAGCATCATTCTGAATAATCTCCAAGTTTGAAATCGCAGCGATAAGAGGCTGGTGATAGAATTTATTCTGAAACCATGTTTTACCGTTTGGAGATTTCCCTTGAGGATATTCCGCAACAATAGATCTGTTTGCTCTGTCAACTAATTTTAATAACTGTGGGTTATTTCCAAAAGTAGAAACAATATAAGATCTCACTTCATCCATTTTGCCTTTAAGCTCTAAGGCCTTTGCAGACGGACTATTTTCGTCTCCTTCTTTAAAGAAATATTCTGTAGTTGCCTCATTGTTATTCAGTGCAGAAAAATTCTCACTGACATCCATATCTTTTCCAGTCTTTGGATCTTTGTCAAAGAATTCTGAGTTCTTCTTCAGAATACCTTTAATTTCTTCAGCTGAACCAACAAGACCGTCGATCTTACCTTTTAAAACTTTGTATTGTTCCCAAGGTTGAGCGTAAGTATCAGGAACCTGTTGAGCTTTCGCTTCCAGAGTAACTTCAAAAATGTCCTGATTTTTATCTTCAGTCAAATGTCTTGTTTCATTTAATGCTCTTGTAGAATCGTAATATGATCTGATAATTTCAACATCAATGTTTAGGGCCATCATTGCGATGAACACCAAATACATTAGGTTGATCATCTTCTGACGTGGAGTCTGTTTTCCTTTTGCCATTCTCTTTTCTTTAGTTTTTTATTAAATTAATGGTTTGGGATTACGACTTCATTGCAGTTAACATACCACCATAAACTCTGTTCAAGCTATTTAAGTTGGTTGTTAAACCTTGTAATTCTTGGTTAAACTTCTCAGAATGCTCAGCAGATTTCTGCATATCTTCAACATATTTTTTAGCAAAATCAGATTGTCTCTGACCGCTTTCCAATTGCATAGCATACAAAGCGTTCATGCTCTCCATGTGTTGAGCTGCTTTGTTTAGCTGGTCATTATATTTGTGAGTAGATGCAGATACATCAACCGTTTGGTTAATCTGATCTACAGAGTTAGAAAACTTATCAATTCCTGTTCTCAATCTGTCGAATAACTGCACATCAAGTTTTGCATCCTGAAGCATTTTATCCAATTTAGTAGAAAGAGAGTTTTCTAATTCTGCAAATTGAGCATTTGCGTTTTTAGAAGAAATATTAGAATGCAAAGGGTTTGGGTTAGCATGTTTATCTAATAATTCCGGATAAACATTTTCCCAATGGTAAGACTCTTCAGCTGCTGGAGGGTCAAAAGCGAAAATAATAAAGATAATTGCCTCTGTAACAAGCCCTACTGTAAGTGCAATGTTACCGTTAATTGGGCCAAATGAGATGTGAGTAATTTTAAGCCAAGCTCCAAGAATTACAATTGCAGCACCGAATGAATAGAAGAAATTCATCCAAGCATCTTTAGTCTTAAACATATAAGTTAGTTTTTTTTAATGTTAAAATAATATTGTTTCGGGAAATAATAATTGAATTCTTATCTGTTAATTCTTTTTGCTTTAACAGCAGCTTCAGGGATATCCTGTACCGTTCTGAATCCGATGTAACTTCTTGCAGAGTCTTTCATTTCGTAATCTCTATAACCAGTCATCAACATATATCCAACATCTTTCCAAGAACCACCTCTTACAGATCTTTTAGCATCTTCTTTATCTTTAGTAGAAGGATTCAGAGTAGAAGAAAAACCGTATGATGAATTGTTGTAAGCAGACTCAGTCCACTCGGCAACGTTTCCAGCCATATCAAACAATCCGAAGCTGTTTTTCTTGAATTTTTTTACTGGAGCGGCATAAGTATAAGTACCTAATTTCTCATCTTCCATGTAATTACCTCTTTTTGGCTTGAAGTTTGCAAGATAACAACCTCTATCGTCCATCAAGTAAGGACCACCCCAAGGGTAAGTAGCATTTTGCTTACCACCTCTAGCAGCGTACTCCCACTCCATTTCAGTAGGAAGACGGAAAGTTAATGGTCTTTGTTTTCTTCTTTTCAAACTTTCGTTATAATCAGACTTTAATTTTGATCTGAAGTTACAATATGCTCTTGCCTGATCCCAAGTTACCCCAACAACAGGGTAGTCTTTGTAGGCTTTATGCCAGAAATACTGCTCAAATAAAGGCTCGTTATACGTGAAATGAAAATCTTTCACCCAAACAGTAGTATCCGGATAAATTGCGATGCTTTCACTTCTAAGGTAATTCACACCTCTTTCGTTTTCAGCAAGGGCAACATCCATATCTCCCCATTTATAATTATATTTTAATTTGCTTACATCAAGAAGTCTTTCGCTTCCAACTCTTGAAGAAGCTGGTAAATACATAGATTCTAAAACTTCAGCATATTCTACATCCGGATATTTAGAAGTATTCCAATGCAACGGAATTTTCCAGTCTAATCTTTTAGTATCATCAAAACCATCTCTACCACCTGCACCTTCAAGATATTCTTGATATGCTGTAAGATTCTCTTCTTTCTTAGCAAGGTATGCATAATCTCCAATGCCAGTACCTTTACCACCACCGTCACCACCTTCTCCGGCAGCTTCTGCTAACATGGTTCTAGCAATAGAATCTCTAACATAGTTGATGAACAACCTATATTCTGCATTTGTAGTTTCTGCTTCATCCATAAAGAAAGATGAAACTGTTACCGTTTTCAAAGCTGCTTTTTCAGGGCTGTCCGTGAAATCCACATCAGCTAAACCTGCAACGAAAGATCCACCAGGAATGGCAACCATACCATAAGGTCTTTCTGCAACAAATGATTTTGTTTTTTCTCTAGGTATCAATTCCCCTTTTGTTCCTGGCTTCCCGACAGAAGAAGATCCACCACCTGAACAAGATACCGATGCTACCGACGCAGACAATAATAAAAGAAATATCCTTTTCATGTTAATTTTTATAATTAAGCCGTAAATATATAATTTTTTTAAGAAACTTTTAAGATTTTTTTTAGAATAACGAAAAAAATCTAAATTTATTTTATTTGCAAGTATTATTTACTCTACAGTTACAGATTTTGCAAGATTTCTTGGCTGATCTACATTTGCGCCTCTATATACTGCAATATAATATGCTAATAATTGTAAAGGAACTGATGCAACAATTGGTGAGAAACATTCTGATGTTTCAGGAATTTCGATAACATAATCGGCCATCGCACTTACCTGAGTATCTCCTTTATTCACCACAGCAATTACCTTCCCTTTTCTTGCTTTAATTTCCTGTACGTTGCTTACAATCTTGTCGTAATGTCCTTTTTTAGGAGCAATAATAACAATTGGCATATTTTCATCAATCAATGCGATAGGACCATGCTTCATCTCTGCTGCTGGATATCCCTCTGCATGAATGTACGAAATTTCTTTAAGTTTCAATGCTCCTTCCAGCGCTGCAGGATAGTTGTAACCTCTTCCTAAATAAAGGAAATTAGTAGCATCTATGAAATCCTTAGCAATACTTTGAGTTAATTTATGAGTAGCTTCTAGAACTTCTTCGATTTTTTTAGGAATCGCATTTAATTCTGCAATAAGACTCATAAAATCTGCGTTTCCTAAGTTACCATTATGCTTCCCTAATTTTAATGCAAGCAGTGAAAGAATAGTTAATTGGGCAGTAAATGCTTTAGTAGAAGCAACGCCAATTTCAGGACCTGCGTGTGTGTATGAACCTGCATCTGTAATTCTTGCAATCGATGAATCAACGACATTACAAATACCATAAATGAATGCTCCTTTTTCTTTAGCTAACTTCAAAGCTGCCATTGTATCTGCAGTTTCGCCTGACTGAGAAATTGCAATAACTACATCTTTATCTGTAATAATAGGATTTCTGTATCTAAATTCTGAAGCATATTCTACTTCTACAGGAATTCTCGCAAATTCTTCAATCAGATATTCACCAATAAGACCTGCGTGCCATGATGTACCACAAGCGATAATAGTAATTTTGTTCGCATTTTTGAATTTCTCAAGGTGATCCCAAATACCAGCCATCTTAATAATACCTTCATCAACAAGAAGTCTACCTCTCATCGTGTCATGGATTGATTTTGGCTGTTCAAAGATCTCTTTAAGCATAAAATGTTCGTATCCGCCTTTTTCAATCTGTTCAAGATTCAATTTAAGCTCCTGAATTTCAGGAACAATTTTAGAGTTATCATTAATTGATCTTATATCAACTCCATTTTCTAAAGAAAGAATAGCCATGTGGCCTTCTTCCAAATAAATGGCTTCTTTTGTAAATTCAACAAACGGAGACGCATCAGATGCAATGAAATATTCTTTATCACCAATTCCTATAGCCAAAGGAGAACCTAATCTTCCCACAACCAAAACTCCCGGATAATCTTCGTGCATTACTGTAATAGCATATGCGCCATAAACTTCATTTAAAGCATATCTTACTGCTGTTGGAAAGTCTATTTCAGAATTTACATCCATAAAGTACTGAATCAGATTTACCAAAATTTCGGTATCAGTTTCTGACTTGAAAGTAAAACCCTTTTCGGTAAGCATTATCTTTATTGTATCATAATTCTCAATGATACCATTATGAACAATTGCAATCTTCCCATTATTTGATAAATGGGGATGAGAGTTTCTATCACTTGGTACACCATGTGTTGCCCAACGAGTATGACCCATACCCACTTTCGCAAAACCTTTCAGTTTACCCGAAATGCTTACAAGATCATCAACCTTACCTTTGGTTTTTTCAACATCAAATGCATTATTCTCACCTTCCAAAACAATTCCGGCACTGTCATAACCTCTGTATTCCAGCCTTCTAAGTCCGTTAATAACTATATCGTAGGCATCCTGAAAACCTGTATAACCAACAATTCCGCACATAATTTATTGAGTTTTTTATTTTTATTTTGTACCGTAGGTAACTCTTAATTTAATTTCATAAGGCTTGCTCGGATCTTTATCCGGGTTGTTTGGATCTGTTCCAACAAAAACAGCTCTGTCTAGAGAAAACGGTCTTGATGTAAACTGATAACCAGCAAGAGAAGTTCCTGTCGATGACTGAAGGAAGTTTCCAACGTCAATACGGAAGTATTTATGCGTATAATCATCCAAAGTTCCATCCGTAGATTCTACAATATCTTTCAATGATTGTGTAACCGTAAAGTCATAGTACGCAGGGTTCTTATCTAAATCATATGCTTTAATATAAGCAAAATTAGGCGTTGCCCCGAGTGTTAATAGATCTTTCGTAAAGCTAGTCGTTATCTTATTAGGATCCGTTTTATCCATAACCTTTTGAAGTATTGTTAAGACCGTAGGCTTTTTCAGATGGTTACTCCACGCAGCTTTATCTGTAAACATTCTGATTTTTGCACTGATGATAGCTGCTTTATCTTTTTCATACAAAGTCCTTAACTCTTGAATGGTTTTGGCAGGAAATTTAATTCCAATAGAATTACCTCCCATTCCTTGAGCGAAAAGTTTTTCATCGCCTGTTGTACTGTTAATATTTGAATTAGCAAGCTTTACCGCCGAGTTAGCTCGTTCGTAAATGTAATTTCCTATATGAGCATTTCCGTTTCCTATTGAGAAAGCGTATTTTTTTTGAGTACTTGCTGTAGCACCTGCATCAATAGACTTATAATACATAATCAATTCCACGGTTGAAGGTGAGAACTGAACCAAATAACCATCCACATCAGTTACAGAAACTTTCAATCCTCTGAAATATCTTATAAAAGTTGAAACATCTTTCAATTCCGGCTGCCCTTTTTTATCAATTATCTTTGTTTTAAAGAAACTTGCTGATAAAGGAATTCTGAAACCTACTTCAGAAGTGAATATAGAGCTGTTATCTGAATCTTTTGTGATTGCAACAGAATTTACATAACCATTAAAAGTTTTCGAACCTAATTCCAGATCACTACCATAAATTTTATTTGAGTAAGCAACATCGCTATATCCATTCAAAAATTCTGTTACTTCATTTACTTTAACCGTTAAGTTTCCATTGTTAAATTTTGTTCTTCCGTATTTTGTTGCAGGATATCTGTTGATAACTTTTTTCGCAGCGACAGAACCTTCCGGATAAATATAATTTTCATCCGTAGTGGTCGTCACAGAATCCGAAGCATAAATAGGCTTAATTACTAATACTACAGAATCAACCGTTGCACTTGCGCCAAAATCAGGATCGTAAGCAGGAAGCCTTACCTGTGTGTAATAAGCTGCTTTCTGCATCCCAAACTGACTTTCGGAAAAAGCTCCCAAGGTAGCTAATCCTAATTTCGAAGCATCACTTCTTATACTGTCATTGTTATCAATATTAAATGCGGTAACATCGTACGCTATTTCGTTTTCGTTTGCTGCTCCATCTAAAAACAGTTGTTCACCTAAAGAATCCGGGTCTGGTTCACAATTATAAACCAACATACCACCGAAAATCACCAAAGAAAGTATGGTGAAGGTTTTTCTAAAATTGTACATCATCAAATGTCTTTTAATATAATTTATTAATAGAATCTACATCCAAATACTCAGATTTTGATGTAGTAGTTTCGTTAAAAGCTTTATCTAAATCACCTTCCAGAAACTCGTCGCCTTTTACTACTTCATCCACATATTTCATACTTTCGATTACAAAACTCTGAAAGCTAGGATTATTCAACGCTTCAAGACCTGAAATATTGTCGAACTGTAATTTTTGTGCTATACTTTGATCTAAAGGAGCATCCTTTTCATTGTATAATGAAAGCACAATTTTGGCATCTTTAAAATAAGTATCAGACTGATAGAAAGTTTTAAGATATACTGGAATAAAAGAAGCCATCCAACCGTTAAGATGAATAACGTCTGGTACCCAATTAAGCTTTTTGATTGTTTCTATAACGCCTCTCGCGAAGAAAATTGCACGCTCGTCATTATCTGGGAAGGCAACACCTTCATCGTCAAAATAATATTGTTTTCTTTTAAAGTATTCTTCGTTGTCAATAAAATAAACCTGTAATCTTTCTCCCGGAAGAGAAGCTACTTTAATAATAAGAGGTTGATCCAGATCATTGATGATAATATTCATTCCCGAAAGACGTATTACCTCATGAAGCTGGAATTTTCTTTCACTTATCTGTCCGAATCGTGGCATAAAAACTCTTACATCATTGCCTTCTTGGTGCATTTTGAGTGCCATTTTGTTTACCACAGCTGCTAAATTTGTATCTTCCTGATAAGGGTACATCTCGGTGGTAATGTACAGTATTTTCTGATTGGGCATATAATTTTATATAATTTTTAAATAATGCATTAATGTGCAAAATTACAAAAAAACATCCAACATTATTGTAATTAACATTTTTTTACGATAATCACTACGATCAAACTGCCAAATCCTAAAAGTTTATATAAGATAATTTAGTATTTTTGAATTGCTATTAAAATAAACTATGGAAGTTCTAAAAAACAAAAAAACACTTCAAGACTTTATTGAAAGACAGAGAGAAATGGGTAAAAAGATTGGCTTTGCGCCAACGATGGGTGCCTTGCATGACGGTCATCTTTCCTTATACGAAGCGGCTCGAGCGGAAAATGATCTTGTTATTTCTTCAATATTTGTAAATCCTACTCAGTTTAATAATGCTGATGATTTAAAAAAATACCCGAGAGATACCAACCGAGATATTTTAATTCTAAAAAAATCAGGATTGGTAGATGCTGTTTATATTCCGGAGATTCAGGATATTTATCCCGAAAAAGCAGAAAGCCAGCACTACGATTTTGACGGCTTGGAAAATGAAATGGAAGGAAAATCGAGACCCGGCCATTTTGATGGCGTAGGAACTGTGGTTGAAGAACTTTTCAGACAGGTAAAACCAAACAACGCCTATTTTGGAGATAAAGATTATCAGCAATTGGCTATTATTAAAAAAATGGTTGATAAAAAAAACCTGCCTGTTAAAATAAAAGGAGTCGAAATATATAGAGCAAAGAACGGTCTCGCCTTAAGCTCAAGAAATCAACGACTCACCGAAAACCGCAGAGATGATTCTAAAGTAATTTATGAAACACTAGCAAAAGTGAATGATTGGTTTAAAACCGTTTCTGTACCAGAGATTAAAAACAGAGTGCAAGATATTTTTGACGATCAAAAAGGGATGCAACTCGAATATTTTTTGATCGCTGATGAAAAGACTTTAAAAGAAACTGATTTTTTTTACAAAGACAAATCATACAGAGCATTTATTGTAGTAATGGTAGACGGTGTACGATTGATTGACAATATGCATTTAGATTAAATGAAACATGTACCAAAAATCAAAGGCTTCCTGAAGGAAGCCTTTGAACACCAAATCACAAAATATTAATATGAAAAAAATTTACTTTTCAGTAAACTTGTGACCCGGCTGGGATTCGAACCCAGGACCCATACATTAAAAGTGTATTGCTCTACCAGCTGAGCTACCGAGTCGGTCTTGTTTTTAGATTTGATAAATATAAAATAAATTTCAGACTTACCAAATACTTTTTTTTTTTGCAGTGCCTGCGACTGGACTCGAACCAGCACATCCTTAGGAAACCACCCCCTCAAGATGGCGTGTCTACCAATTTCACCACGCAGGCAAAAAATTATAAAAATATATAATATTTTTGCTAGTGACCCGGCTGGGATTCGAACCCAGGACCCATACATTAAAAGTGTATTGCTCTACCAGCTGAGCTACCGAGTCGGTCACTTTATTATCAAGTTTTCATCGTAAGTAATGTCCCTTGTTTTTAGTGGTGCAAAGATAGAACTTTTTTCATTATCTCAAAACTTTTTCGCAAATTTGTTAAAAATAAATTCATGATAATTTCACTGGTCGGATACATGGGAAGTGGCAAATCTCACATTTCCAAAATTTTAAGCGAAAAAATAAATTTTAAATTAATTGACCTTGACAAAGAAATTTCCAGACGAAATAAACTCACGATCCCCGAAATCTTCGAAAATAAAGGAGAAATCTACTTTCGCAAGGTAGAAAGAGAAATTTTAGAAGAAATTTTAGCAACCGAAGAAAACATCGTTTTTAGCTTGGGTGGAGGCACGCCTGTATATTACAATAATATGGAAATCATCAACCATAACTCAAAAAGTATGTTCCTAAGAACATCCATCAATACTTTGATAGAAAGAATTTCTAAACAAAAAGAAAAACGACCTTTAATTGCTAATATTTCAGACGAAAACCTACCCGAGTTTATTGCCAAACATTTATTCGAGAGAAATGAATTTTACAGTAAAGCTCAATATCATATCAGTACAGATTTTAAAGAACCTGAACAGATCATGAATGAAATTATTGAAAAACTCTACTTATGAATCTTTTTCCTCTTCTTTTTCCGAACTGCTTTCTCCAAAAAAATCATCCCAGTCTGTAAAATCTGAATCAACGTCATTTTCTACATATCCGTCGATCTCTCGTCTGTCTTTTTTGGTAGGTCTTCCCTCGCCACGATCTCGGTAATAACTTTGTGACATTTTTCTTAGTTTAAGCAACTCATACTGTTCTTTGTCTGTGACATCTTTGATATGAAGAGAAACTAATTTTGCCCCAATTCTGCTTTTGGGGATTTGTATGACTTTTATTTTATAGTCAATCTGATTTTTACGAATTTTTATAACATCTCCTTCTTTTATTTCCTTAGACGACTTTACAACCGATTCTCCTATTGCTACTCTGTTCTTTTTTATTTCGTCTGTAGCAATACTTCTGGTCTTGTAAAATCGAATACTCCATAAAAATTTATCTATTCTCATAATTTTTTATACTTTTGCCGTTATATTATTTGTAAAGTAATTAAAGTTTTTTGAAATGAAAAAAATATTTTTGTATATCCTTGCTGGATCTTTAAGTTTTTCAGCTTGTAAGAAAGATGATGATGATGTAGCTACATTTATTGAGCCGGAAAACATCGAAGCGAGAAATACTCTAGACGAGCAGGCTATCCAAAAATTTATGGATAACAATTACCTTGATACACAAGGGAACATCAAAGCGTTCAGCAGTACAGATGCTGCCGATGATAATTTCAAGAAATTATCTCAGCTAAGCCCGGTGAGACTTCCTTCAGGGGTTATTTATATTAAAAGAGAGGGAGCCCAGCCAAATCCAGGAGTGGCAATTAATACCAATTCAACAGTACCTGAGACGGCAAGTTTGATCAAAACAATGATAAGAGGTACCTATTACCGTGCTACAGATATTGATGGCAATGTAGCTCTCACTTCCGCAGGTGCTCTTATCAATACAATTGATGCCGAAGCTTCACCTACAATTGATCCTAGATTTTACTACGTGAAAAAATCAATTTTAGAAAATGCATCTACTGAAGCAGCAAAACAGAGAAGTTATTACGAAATAGAAGGATTTCAGGAAGGTTTAAAATATTTTAATGGGTTTCAAAATCTTCCTAACGAAAACTTACCTAATCTTCAGGGTGTAATTATTGTTCCGTCGAAAGCAGCGTTTGCAAGAGATGCCAATTTTTATAATCTTCAGAATGCAACATTTGTCTTTAATTTTCAGATTTATCATACAGAAACAAGACCTGTAAATCAACAATAAATAAATAAATAAATAAATAAATAAATAAATTAAAAAATCCGCTTCATAAAATTATGAAGCGGATTTTTTTTGGGATTTAAATTTTATTATCTCACATTTCCCAGAATATCCGGGAAATATTTATCTGAAAGATGCTCAAACTCATCTCCTCTCATAAACATTGTAGCATCTACTTCCTCATAAGAATCTCTTCCTGCAGCAGCAATTAATTCATTACACGTATGTAATGTATTTTTGTGAAAATGGTAAACTCTCTCAGCTTTATCAGTAACATCAAGACCTTTTATCAACATTTTATCCTGCGTTGCAACTCCTGTCGGGCAATTGTTATTATTGCATCTTAAAGCCTGAATACAGCCTAGCGAAAACATAAATCCTCTCGCATTATTACACATATCTGCTCCCATTGCAACCGCTCTCAGAATATCTAAACTCGTCAGAACTTTTCCGCTCGCTATAACTCTCAGTTTACTTCTTACATTGTAGTTTCTAAGAGTTTTATTAACAAAAATTAAAGCCGGCTCCAAAGGCATTCCTACTCCGTCAGAAAATTCCGGCGGTGCTGCTCCTGTTCCTCCTTCCGCTCCGTCAACGGTGATAAAATCAGGATAAATTTTCAGAACATTCATCTGAACACAGATATCTTCAAACTCTTTGGTATCACCGATACACAGTTTAAAACCAACTGGCTTTCCTCCTGAAAGTTCTCTTAAATGCTGAACAAACCTCAGCAAACCTGCAGCGTCAGAAAAAGACGAATGCGACGGCGGAGAAACAATCGTTAAACCTGGTTGTACATGACGGATTTTTGCGATTTCAGGAGTATTTTTCACTCCAGGTAACACTCCACCATGACCAGGTTTTGCACCTTGAGATAATTTAATCTCAATCATTTTTACATTCGGAAGTGTAGAATATTTTGTAAATAGTTTCGGATTAAATTTCCCTTCATCATCGCGGCATCCAAAATAACCTGTACCAATTTGCCAACAAAGATCTCCGCCTTCCAAATGATGCGGAGAAATACCACCTTCACCGGTATTATGGTAAAAATTACCTTTTTTGGCTCCCCGGTTTAGTGAAATCTGAGCTCTGTCACTCAACGCACCAAAACTCATAGCAGAAATATTAAATAATGAAGCAGAGTAAGGTTGCGAACATTGCTCGCCGCCCACCCAAACTCTCGGCAGTTCTTCTTTGGGAGATTTAGCATAAATAGAATGTTTTATACCTTCATATTTCCTGTGATTAACTTCCAACTGAGTTCCGAAAGGTACCGTATCACTGAGATTTTTTGATCTTCTGTAAACGGCAGAACGTTGATTTCGTGGAAAAGGTTTTCCGTCTGTTTCTCTTTCGATAAAATATTGTTGCATTTCAGGCGAAATATCTTCAAAAAAGTATCTGAAATATCCCAAAACAGGAAAGTTTCTAAGAATGGCATGTTTCGTCTGGTACGTATTATAAACTCCTAAGACATAAACTGCCGTTAGAAATATAGGAATCCAGTAATGAGCTCTGATGAGTAATGCAACGACCCACGTTACAATCACCAACACCAAACCCCAAGATAAAAATTTATCTCTCATAAGAATGTAGATTTTTAAAAGTTAAAAATTAAATGTAGTGGAAATAAAGCAAATAGGCTATGCTTTTGCTAAAAAACTTTCGTAAGACGATTGCACAGAAACTGTGCCATCTGACAGGATTTTTTCTAAATTCAAAAATTCTATCTTATTAACCGATGCAGAATCGAAATCTTTTTGCACCCTCACATAATTTTCTGTGAAGCCGTACATTTTTCCGTCTTTATTTTCGTGTTCCCAAAGAACGGGAAGCGTTTGCCCGATCTGAGTTTGATAAAATGACATCTTTTTCTTCTCAGAAAGAATTCTCAGCATTTTATTTCTTCTTTTTCTTTCAGGAATCGGCACAATTCCGTCCATTTCTGCTGCTTCGGTATTTTCTCTTTCAGAATAGGTAAAAACGTGAAGATAACTGATCGGAAGTTCGTTCAGGAAATTATAAGTCTCCATAAATAACTCTTCAGTTTCGCCAGGAAAACCAACAATCACATCAACACCAATCGCTGCGTGAGGCATCACCTCGCGAATCTTATTGACTCTTTCATTATACAATTTCGTAAGATAACGACGTTTCATTTTTTTCAATAAATCATCGCTCCCAGATTGAAGAGGAATATGGAAATGAGGAACAAAACTTTTACTTCTGGAGACCAATTCTATGCTTTCATCTTTCAAAAGATTAGGCTCTATCGATGAAATACGGATTCTCTCAATACCTTCTACCTGATCTAATTCTTTAATTAAATCTAAAAAAGTATGTTCGTGTTTTTTGTTTCCAAATTCACCTTTTCCGTAATCACCAATGTTGACACCTGTTAAAACAATTTCTTTAATGTCTCTCGCCGCAATTTCTTTGGCATTTTTAAGAACACTTTCAATGGTGTCTGAACGGGAAATCCCTCTGGCTAAAGGAATCGTACAATATGTACATTTGTAATCACAACCATCCTGAACTTTAAGAAAAGCCCTGGTTCTGTCGCCTATGGAGTAACTTCCGATGAAAAAATCGGTTTCTTCTATTTCACAAGAATGTACTATACCTTCACTTTCAGATTTTTCCAAATCATCAAGATAACTTAGAATATTGAATTTTTCTTTCGCTCCGAGAACCAAATCAACGCCTGTAATTTGCGAAATCTCTTCTGGTTTTAACTGCGCGTAGCAGCCGACAATTACAACCAAACCTTCAGGATTGGCTTTCATAGCTCGTTTTACATGCAATTTACATTCTCTGTCTGCGTTTTCAGTTACCGAGCAGGTATTGATGACATAAACGTCTGCCCTCTCATCAAAACTCACCTTCTCATAACCTGCATCTATTAATTGACGGGCAATGGTAGATGTTTCCGCAAAATTTAATTTGCAGCCGAGAGTATGAAATGCGGCAGTTCTATGAAAATGAGACATTTATTTTTACTGAATTTTAATGACTGCAAAGATAATAATTTAAATATGAATTTTAAATCGATTGAATCTATACTTGATAATGACCCTATATTTCAGAAATTTTTAATCAAATAAAAGTCTTTATTGCTAAACCTCAATTTTTTGCAGATCAACAATACACTGTTCTCTGATATTCCATAGTTGCTCTAAATTGTATGGGATTTTCTCATCAAGAATCCAGGTTCTAAGAAAATCTTTGTGAAAAGTAATTTTTTCTAAATTTATCTGATCGTACTCAATCTCTAACTCAGTTAAAATTTTAGACTCAAATTGACTGTAGTCTGAATGATCATTTGTAAAGTCAAAATACTGCTGATCGATTTTTAGGTAATTATGCGCTTCAGGAATATATTTCAGTTTAAATTTTTTCAGTGTGTCATCAATTTTAACGGTATATTCAGAATCCATCTTGAAAATGCCTAACATCAAATGTACATTTTGCTGATCATTTTCTAAAGCTAATTTCCTGAGCGTCGCATGTTTTGTGCTGCAGGTACCGCCAAAATCATAGAATACACACTTGATTTGATTTTTATCTGAATTTCTTTTGTATGGCAATTCGGCAATAAACCTACAAGCATCTAAAAAATTATCAATCTCACGAATTAGAAATTCATTAGAAATAATTCCTTTATGTTCATTAATTTTAAAATTTTTCATATTTAAATTATAATATTACTAGAAGACCGATTATTAACCTTACA
The DNA here is from genome assembly GCF_027945075.1 of Chryseobacterium sp. CY350. NCBI lineage: Bacteria > Pseudomonadati > Bacteroidota > Flavobacteriia > Flavobacteriales > Weeksellaceae > Chryseobacterium > Chryseobacterium wangxinyae. Next base: position 3,502,161 of record NZ_CP116034.1, on the reverse strand, counting down.
TTTCACCATAATAATTCAAACCAAGTCAGCAATTTTCACGTATATAAAGATAAAGATTAGTTTATGGTGTGTAAAATCAGTGATTTTATGAGTGATTTAAATTCCCTGAAAATCGATCAGTTGGAAAAATGGTTTACTGATGAAAGCACAATCTGGATTCCGCCTGCAAAAGAAATTTCTGGCAAAAACAGAATTTTAGCACTCTTCAGAGCAATTTTTAGAAGATACGAGAATATTGAGTGGCAGGTCTCAGAAATATTTCATTTAGGAAACGAAAAGTACTTTTATCAGACAACATCATTTGGAAATATGTCTGGTTCTGGCGAATACGAGAATGACATCTGTACAATTGTACAGTTCTCTGAGCAAGGCAAAATCATTTATCTTTCTGACTATTTTAAAGATACTAAGGTATTCTAAAAAAATTGATCATCCGTTTTATTCATAATTCTTAATTTAACATAAAACCTGCAAAAGCTTTCCAACAGCTAAGATCACAGAGTTTTTTATAATTAAATATAATCATAGAAAATAAATTAATTGATAAGTAGCGAAATAAAAAACCATCTCTGAGAGATGGTTTTACAGTTTATTATTAATAATCATTCACGGTTTTTTACCAAAACCCATCCGGTATATTTAAATGGTGTATTTTTCTTATCATTTTCATTCCAGCTTACTGAGTACCAATAATTTCCGGTAGGAACTTTTTTATTTCCTGACGTTCCGTCCCACTTATAATTATTTTGTCGGTCTGCCTGGAAGATTTTGTTTCCGTAACGGTCGAAAATCGTAAATATCAGATTGGCCTTATTAGATAACGCAGAGTAGTCGATAAAATCATTAATTCCGTCTCCGTTTGGTGTGATTACATTAATAAGATTAGGAACCACAATTGAAATTGAGATCGGCTCGCAATCGTACGAGTCTTTTACGTAAATTACATGATCACCTCGCTGAATATTGCTAAATATATTAGAATCCTGCCAATTTACATTATCCATAGAATATTTATAAGGCGCTTTCCCTCCGTTGACGTTAATAGTAACGGTGGTATTAGAAATATCGATACTTGTAACAACTGGCTGATCAGAAGCATATACTTTTACCGTTTGATAAGAGATACATTCTCCGGTTTTCAATTTCACCCAATACGTACCCACACCAACACCTGAAATTGTTTGAGTTGTTGCTCCGGTATTCCATTCGTATCCGTCAAATCCTGCGCCTGCATCAAGCACAGTTCGGTCTTCTATACAGATTATTTTATCTTTTAAAATCTGAGAATAAACAGGAGGAATTACTTCCAAAGTAATTTTAGCAATATTGTAACAGCCGTTCTCATCTGATACTTTTACGTAAACGACGCCTCCCGGAGAGATATAATTTGTCGAAGGTGTAATTTCGTTTGATCCGCTGATCGCATCTGCTAGAGATTTATAATATTTTTTTGTAGTTCCGGCATGTGTGGTAACTGAAGCTGATGATAGATCAAAAGATGCCATACTTACATTCTGAATCATTGAACATGAACGGATAATTGCATCATTAACAGTAAATTCTGCAAAGAAGCTTAGCGTAATCACTGCAATATCTGAACATCCTTCTGAAGTGGTAACAAGTGCATAAACTGTTCCCGGAGCAGAAACATATTGTGTAGAATTAATAATCTGGCCGGTTCCCGCATTCAGGTTTGCCATGGTAGGATAATATTTAATGACAATATTTGAACCTGAGAAAACATTTGCAGAATTCAGATTGAAAGTTGCTGTACCTGCTTTATTATTATTGCAGGCGAATATTGTTTTATCAAGTGCTGTAATATTGCCTTGTTTAAATTTAAAAGGCCCAATCTGACGGCAAAAATTAATTGGATTATTCGGATTCGTGGGATCCTGGTAATGAATACTGTAATAGTAAATAGTCGTAGTATTTACAGTAATAGGAGTCGTAATAGGACTTGTACCTGCCAACGCATCATTTTGTGATGTATGATAAGAAACTACAAAATTAGAATTGCCATTCAAAATTCCCGCTGTAAGTGTGCTGAAATCAAAAACTGCCGGGCTTGCACAGATCAAAATCTCTCTAGGATCTGCAGGATTCGCTGCGGGAATTCCCGGCGGAACAAAAGGATTTGGCTGTAAAGCGGGGTCTGTAAACGGAGAAGCGAGTGTAGCCGTTCCGCCCCATGTAAGAGAAAAAGGCGCTGTGGTACTGCTTCCTGCACCTACCCAATTATCAATATACAGATAATAAGTCTGGCCAGCCAGAACATCCATATATTGACAGTAAGGAGTTGCCGAGCCTCCCGCTGCATTGGTAATTGTACTTGTCATGTTCAGTCCTGTAGCTGCACCAACGCCGATGACGGTTGCTGCATTACATCGAATTGGCGAACCGAGAGAACCGCAAGCCACGTTTGGACCATACACAGCCCAGTCGTAATCTGCATTTGGATCATTAGGAACCAGATTAAATGTAAGTGTTCCGCTGGTTGCAATCGTTAATTTGTACCAGATAGAATTATGCTCTCCCGAGATCAAACAGCCACCTAAAGATTCATTAACCGCTCCAATTCCTGTAGGACTGTAGGTGATATTCGAGTTTCCGCAAACGGATAATGCCGTAGAACAGTCTGCCTGAGAAAAAAAAGTTTGGGAAATCAGAAATATGAGAAGAAGTAAAGTTTTTTTCATATCAAATTGGTTATTAAGGATTAAACTTTACCAAATATAACAAAATTTAATTATAATCACCAAATATTGATAAAAGTAAAACTATTAATATTAAAACTAAATATCCTTTAGATAATTTTTATTAATTAATCCTAAATCATTTAATACTTGTCATATTGCCGCACAGGTTTTCAAGATGAAAAATTTTGTCAAATGGGCTTTTTACCTCTTTCAAATGTTCTTTATCCCGAATAAATGTGTATCGTGAAGCCAGAGAATTCATATCGGAAACAATGACCAGCCAGCATTCGTCAACTGTTCTGTCGTAGTAAGGAAATTTCTCATTTTTCTTATCTATAATTTCTAAAATTTTCTCCGAGCAAAGTTCATCAAACAAATTCATATTGTATTCATGAGTGATAAATACGTTTCTGCGATGCGAAGATTTGCGAATGCTTTTTACGAATCCTGTTGCTTTATTCCTTTTGATGCTTTTATAAATATTCTGAATGATTTCCTGTTGCTGTTCCGGGGTTTCAAATTTTAAATGGGCATGGAACGACAAAAAATAAACACCACGATATCTCGTAGTGTCTTCATGTTCTAACAATATTTCTGCCTGACGGAAAATCTTATTCAAATTGCTCTCAACTTTTTTCATTTCTAGATGATTGATCACTTCAGTCAATTCTATCCCGATTTTTTTGTTGTGAAATTTTGCAATAAAATCAGGACTCTCGCAGGTAAGATTTTCAAAAGTAACCTCGGGAAAATGATGCATAAAAGAATTCAGCAATAATATTTCAGCCTTTTTCTTATATTTTTCTCTGTCGTGAAGCGGAGATGCATCGATCGTACGGTGATATTTCTCCATCGGCTTTTTTTTCAGATGCTGGTTGAGGTAGTACAAACTTAGATTTTTAATCAAATCTTCCTCTGAGAATAATTTTTTCATACCTGATTTTTAATTATTAAAGAACACTCCGGAAACCCCCGTTTAAAACTTGAAGTTTTTGATTATCAAAAAATTACATTTAAAGGTAATTAAAAAAACTATTCGATAGATTGTTTTAAAAATAATTTATATAGAATTAATGTAAAGTTTATTTTCTTAATTAATACCTTTACCCTTTTAAACACAAAACTGATCTTTTTATGGATTTTAAAAATTTTAAAATACCTTACGGCGTTAACGAAAAATACACTAAAAAAGTAGCCTATTTTTCTATGGAATTTGCCATAGAACAGGTTCTTAAAATATATTCCGGTGGCTTGGGATTTTTGGCGGGCTCGCATATGAGAAGTGCTTACAATCTGAAGCAGGATTTGGTAGGAATAGGAATTCTCTGGAAATTCGGTTACTACGATCAGGCAAGAAATCATGACCAGACCCTGCAACCTACATGGACGAGAAAAATGTACAGTTTTCTGGAAGATACCGGTATCAAATTCCAGATCGAAATTCACAGTGCGCCGGTTTGGGTAAAAGTATATTATCTTGATCCTGAAATTTTCCATACGGCACCCATGTTTTTTCTTTCTACCGATGTTTCTGAAAACGATCATGTTTCTAAAACAATCTGTCACAAATTATACGATGCTAATGAATCGACTAAACTTGCTCAGTATATTTTATTGGGAAAAGGTGGCGCAAAACTGCTTGATGAGATGAATCTTGAGCGAGAAGTTTATCATCTTAATGAAGCACACGGACTTCCAGCAGCATTTCATTTATTGAAAAAATTTAACGGAAACCTTCAGAAAGTTAAGGAAAAGTTGGTTTTCACAACACATACACCAGAAGAAGCAGGAAACGAGAAACACAATCTGAGATTATGTTATGACATGTCTTATTTTTCCGGATTAAGTATGGAAGAAGCCAAAAAACTGGAAGGTTCTGACGGTGAATTGTTTAATCACTCTCTCTGCGCTTTGAAAATGGCAAGAATTGCAAATGGTGTTTCGCAACTTCACGGCGTGGTTTCTAGAGCAATGTGGAGTAAATATCCCGGAATTTGCGAAATCAAATCGATCACCAATGCTCAGGAATTTAAATATTGGGGAGACAAGGAGCTTTACATCGCAAAAGATGAAAATAATGACACTATTTTTGATTACCGTAAAAAACTTTTAAAGAAAAGACTCTTTAAAATCGTTGCCGACCAGACCGGAAATTTATTCGATCCGAATATTTTTACCATTGTTTGGGCGAGAAGATTTGCGGGATACAAACGCGCAGATTTGCTTCTGCATGATAAAGACAGATTCATAAAATTATTGAATAATCCTAAATATCCTGTACAGATTATTTGGGCAGGAAAACCTTATCCGATGGATTATTCATCAATCTCAACATTCAATACACTTGTAGAGGAAAGTAAAAATCATAAAAACATGGCCGTGCTTACAGGCTATGAGCTTTCTTTAAGTAAATCTTTAAAGCAAGGTTCTGATCTTTGGCTGAATAATCCGAGAGTTCCGAGAGAAGCTTCAGGAACGTCAGGAATGTCGGCTGCAATGAACGGATCTGTCAATCTTTCAACGGATGACGGCTGGATCCCTGAATTTGCGAAGCACGGCGAAAATTCTTTTGTAGTTCCAAAATGTGATTATGAAAATATGAGTATCTACGAACAGGATAATTATGATCTCAATAAATTGTACGAAATCCTGGAAGAGGAAATTTTGCCATTATATTACGATCAGCCAAAAGACTGGCGAAAAGTACAGCAGAACGCCATGAATGATGTCAAAGATCAATTCAACAGCGATAGAATGGCCGACGAATACTACGAAATCATGTACAAACAAAACAAATAAAAATAAAAACCGTTCGGGAAATTCCTAAACGGTTTTCTTTTACATTACTTTTTTTTATCTTTTTTCTTAGGTACTTTTAAACCTTTTTCTCGTGCTTCAGATATTCCGATGGCAACTGCCTGCTTTTTATCTGTAACTTTCTTTCCTGAAGATGATTTTAATTTTCCTTCTTTGAATTCTTCCATCACCTTCCCTACTTTTTCCTGAGCTTTTTCTGAATACTTTGTTTTGCTCATGATGTATTTATTTTAAGATTCTGATGTAGAAACTCCTATCTCATACACTTTTGCATGCTTGAGATATTTTGACCGCTCTCTGGATGTTACAGATTCAAACTCATTGTTTTTAAGAACTATAATAGGGTCTTCTGCATTTTCTATTTCGAAATTTGCAATATATCTTTCATCTGGAGGTGATTGTAGCAGTTTTGCTTTAATTTTTTGAAGCTCATCTGCATATTCTCTAAAACCGGGATCCGAAGAATGGATAAATTTATACTCCTCTCCTGCATCTACAAAATAATGTAGTTTTTTTTCTATCAATCCTGCATCGTCAGTAATTTGCGGATTATCATTTCCATCTTTAAATCCTACCTCTACCAAAGTTCCTCCTATCTTTTGAGCGTGCTCTTCTGCGTCTGTAAAACTCGAAAAACCAGTATAAACTGTTTGATTTTCCATCTCATATTTATTCAGTTTCTGGTCTTGTGCGTTCGTTTCCATAATTATTTAATTTAGTGCTAAAGTATATTCAATTTTTCTGCCAAATTACTTTATATAAAAGCTTTTTAGTATAATTTGATAAAATTGTTATCTTTGGATTCCTTTATTTTTTAAAAATGAAAAAACTCTTACTTACCCTTACGATAGTTGCTGCATTTCACAACATCTCAGCACAGGAAATCACTTTAGACAAAATATATTCAGGATATTACCGTGGAAAAGGTATTGCCGGAATCACTTCGATGAAAAACGGAGAAAACTATCTTGTCATTGAGCAAGGAGGAATCGCCAAATATTCTTACAAAACTTCTCAAAAAGAAGGCAATCTTGTTGATGGAAATTTTGAAAGCTATGAATTTTCTGATGATGAATCTAAAATTCTTCTTTTAAAAGAAAGTCAGCCGATTTACAGACATTCATTCTTAGGAAAATTTGATATTAAAGATTTGAAATCCGGAAAAATAACGAGCCTTAATGAAGGTAAATTCGTTCAGGAACCGAGATTTTCGCCTGATGCAACGAAAGTTTCTTTTATTGTTGACAATAATTTATTTTACCAGGACATCAATTCGGGAAAGATAACTCAGATCACAGAACATGGCGTAAAAAATAAAGTACTCAATGGTTTGGCAGACTGGGTTTATGAAGAAGAATTCGGGCACGCAAGATTGTATGAATGGACGAAAAATTCTGCAGACATTCTATTTGTAAAATTGGTGGAAACTGATGTTCCCGAAATTTACATTCCGATATACGGAAAGTCTCTTTATCCAAATGAAATGAGATATAAATATCCGAAGGCCGGAGAGAAAAACTCTGTAGCTTCAGCGCACATTTATCATTTGGCAGACGGAAAAAAGACTAAAGTAAATTTGGATCAGTTTAAAAATTATTACATCCCAAATGTTGTACAGACATCAAATCCTGACGAAATTGTTTTGATCACCTCACAGAGAACTCAAAATGCATCTGATGTTTTGAAAGTTAATACGAAAACCGGAACTGCTACGAAATTGTTTACCGAAACCGATGAAAAGTGGATTGATACGGATAACGTGACATTAGAATTCCTTGAAGACAACTCATTTTTGTGGGCTTCGGAGAGAGATGGTTTCCGTCATTTATATTGGTACGACAAAGATGGAAAGTTGAAAAAACAGGTAACAAAAGGAAATTGGGAAGTGACAGATTATTATGGTTACAGCCCGAAATCGAAAGAAATATTCATTCAGACCACAGAAAAAGGCAGCATAAATAAGGTGATTTCTAAAATCAATATTGATAACGGAAAGGCTCAGATGATTTCTAACGCAGAAGGAAACAACTCTGCGAATTTCAGTAAAAATTACAATTATTTCATCGAAACTTCTTCTACTGTGGCAAAACCCTACACTTATGTTTTAAAAGATGGTTCCGGGAAAACTTTGAAAGAATTGCAGAATAATAATGATCAGTTGAAAAAACTTGAGGCTGATAATTTCACAGTAAAAGAATTTATCACGATTCCAAATGAAGCCGGAGATCAGATGAATGCATGGATCATTAAGCCTAAAAACTTTGATAAAAACAAAAAATATCCTTTGTTTATGTTCCAGTATTCAGGACCGGGATCTCAGCAGGTTGCTAATTCTTGGGACAACGGAAACGCACTTTGGTTTGAAATGCTTGCACAAAAGGGCTACATCATTGCTTGTGTCGATGGCCGCGGAACAGGTTTTAAAGGAGCTAAATTTAAAAAAGTAACTTACAAAAATTTAGGAAAGTACGAAATTGAAGATCAGATTACGGCTGCAAAATGGCTGGGAAATCAATCCTACATTGATAAAACAAGAATCGGAATTTTCGGGTGGAGTTTCGGAGGTTACATGGCGAGTCTGGCAATGACGAAAGGTGCAGATGTTTTTAAAACCGGAATTGCAGTTGCGCCCGTGACCAACTGGAGATATTACGATTCTGTGTACACAGAAAGATTTTTGCTGACTCCACAGGAAAATCCTGCGGGTTATGATGAAAATTCACCAACAACTTATGCCAATTTGTTGAAAGGTAAATTTTTGTTAATCCACGGAACTGCTGATGACAATGTACATTTCCAGAACTCAATGGAGTTTTCTGAAGCTTTAATTCAAAACAAAAAACAGTTTGAATTTATGGCATATCCTGATAAAAACCACGGAATTTATGGCGGACAGACAAGACCGCAATTGTATCAGAAGATGACGGATTTTATTTTGGAGAATTTATAATTTTCCGATTATATTCAAAATATAAAAACTCCGAATCCCATAAAAGATTCGGAGTTTTTATTTTCTTTCTTGCCAATTTTCAGGATTTCTGGAAGTATGAAATATTGAAAATACTTTCACAATATTTCTATTTTCATCAAATTCATAATGAATTCCAAACGGAAATCTCTTTAGATATGCTATTCTAAAATTTCCATATCTGATTTCACAGGAAAAAGGATTTTCAGCAATATACTTTACTTTTGTTTTAAAATCTGTTAAAAATAACCAAATAAGTTTTTTATTAATTTCATTATACCAATCTGCTATCTCGCTTAAATCAAAATCAGCATTCTCGGAAATAACAATTTTAGCTCTTCTCATTTAATAATTTCTTCTCAAAATTTTCAATAAAATTGTCAAAATCTAAAAGTGACTCAGGATTTTCTTCAGCATATTTCGCCCTTCTCAAAACTTCTTCTTTCTGCCAATTAGGAATAAACAAATCTTCTTCAATAGTGATTGAGATAGGCTTTTTTTTGTAAGCAGCTTTTATACTTTCAATTAAATCTTGATTGATTTCGTCGGCAGATGACAAATGAAACACTGTATTCATATTTGCTTAATTTTACTCAAAGTTAATAAAATTCAATTATTATATTAAATATTTTATATTTGTGAAAATTGAATTTTGAATTATGAAGACTAAACATCCTGAAGGGCTGCCTTATCTATTCTTTACTGAAATGTGGGAGCGTTTCGGCTATTATCTTATTCTCGGAATTTTCGTTTTGTACATGATTGACAGCGAAAAAGGCGGATTGGCATTTGATGATAAAAGTGCTGATGATATTTTCGGAACATTTATCGCTTTAACCTATCTGACTCCTTTCTTAGGTGGATTTTTAGCCGACAGAGTTCTAGGATACATTAAAGCCATTTACATTGGTGGATTTTTGATGGGATTAGGCTATCTCGGGGTTGGCTTTTTTAAAGAGCTTCCTCTTTTTTATGCTTCTTTAGCTTTAATTATTATCGGAAACGGTTTTTTTAAACCAAGTATTTCTACATTATTAGGGAATCTATACAACGAAGAACCTTACAAAGCTAATAAGGATGCCGGTTACAATATTTTCTATATGGGAATCAACATCGGTGCATTTGTATGTAATATTATTGCAGCTTTTATGCGTAATAAATATGGATGGGGACCAGCTTTTATGACAGCCGGAGTCGGAATGTTTATAGGATTGTTGGTTTTCACGATCGGGAGACAACATATTTTAAAAGCAAATATTTTAAAGCCTGTCCAAGAGGGCGATACTAAAATTTCTGATGTTTTATTGAAAGTATTTTTACCTGCAGTTATTTTTGGGCTCATCGGTTGGTTTATTCCAAATAATATTTTCGGAAGTGACAGTACCGATGCGTTCATTTTTGCATGTGTTCCTGTAATTTATTTCTATGTGATGCTTTATGTGAAAGCCAATGCGGAAGATAAAAAACCAATTGGTGCTTTGCTTGCAATTTTTGCAGTCAGCTTAATGTTTTGGGCAGTTTTTAAACAAAACGGAACCGCATTGACTCGCTGGGCAAAAAACTATACTGACAGAACCATTCCCGCAGCACTCGAAAAACCTTTAGAATCGATTTATTTAGTTGATGTAAAAGATTATAAAAGTCAGGAAGTATCGGTTTATGACGATCAATATCAGGTTAAAAAAAATGAAGCCGGTGATGCAATCAAAGAACAGGGCAAAGATATTTATTTTAGAAACATTCCAAAAGCTGAGCGTGATAAATTAGAAGCTAATCCCAGTCAGCAGGTCAGTTTATATAATACAGAATTATTTCAGTCTATTAACCCTGGTTGGGTTATTATTTTAACACCTGTTGTCGTTGCATTCTTCATGATGCTTCGTAGAAAAGGTAAAGAGCCAAGTACACCTTCAAAAATTGTTTTAGGTTTATTTATTTCCGCTTTATCATGTCTGGTAATGGTTGGCGCTGTATATGCAGGACAAAATGGGTTAATTAAAGTTTCAGCATTATGGCTCGTTGCAGCATACGGAGTCATTACTGTTGGCGAGTTATGTCTCTCGCCAATGGGATTGTCTCTGGTTTCAAAACTTTCGCCACCGAGATTAACGGCATTAATGATGGGTGGGTTTTTTCTTTCTACATCAATCGGGAACAAACTTTCCGGTGTGTTAGCAAGCTTTTGGTACGATTATGACAACAAAGCCAATTTTTTTATCGTAAACTGCGGTCTGCTTCTTTTAGCAACTTTACTCGGATTATCAATTCTAAAGAGATTAAACAAAATTATGAAAGAAAAAGGTGTAAGCTAAGTTCTTGAGTATTTAATAAATCTTAAGCCGCAGAATGTTCTGCGGCTTTTTTGTTTAAATCAAATTAAAACCTTGTCAAAAACTCAAAAAAAACTATATTTGTCAATCTTAACAAAAAATTAACAAGTAATATATGGATACAGTAGTTCAGTCGCAGACTAAACACCCTAAAGGATTATGGGTTCTATTCGGAACAGAGATGTGGGAGCGTTTCAATTTTTACGGAATGAGAGCATTGCTTACCTTATTTATGGTAAACTCTCTATTAATGAAAGAAGGCGATGTTACCATCATATATGGTGGCTTTTTAGCTCTGTGTTATCTAACACCAATGTTGGGAGGTTTTATTGCAGACCGATTTTTAGGAAATAGATACTGTATTATCGTTGGAGGCGCATTAATGGCACTTGGACAGTTTTTAATGTTCATGAGTGCATCAACATTTGGGTCTAATCTGGGATCTGCACAAACATTAATGTGGATTGCTTTGGGAGTGATCATTTTTGGAAATGGGTTTTTCAAACCTAATATTTCTTCGATGGTGGGAAGCCTCTATCCCAAGCAGGAAAAATCTAAATTAGATTCTGCATTTACAATTTTCTACATGGGGATTAACTTGGGAGCATTTTTAGGTCAATTTATCTGTCCATTTTTAGGAGATGTAAAAGATTCTAACGGCCTTAGAGACATTCACGCTTTTAAATGGGGATTTTTGGCAGCATCTATCGCTATGACAATCGGCACATTGACTTTCATTTTACTTAAAAATAAATATGTTATAACACCAGAAGGAAGACCAATCGGTGGTTTACCAAGTGAAAGCACAGCTGAAGATTTTGAAGAAGGCGAATCACAAACCGCTAAATTTTCCGGAAAATCTATCGGTATTGCAGTTGTTGTTTTTCTGGTAACTTTCTTCGGATTTCAGTATTTATTTGTTAGCAAAGTTGGCTTTGGTTCTGTGGGTATGGGAGAATTTGTGAAAGCAGTAATCTATCCATTTATTTATTCTATGGGACTTGCTTTGGCTTATTTAATTATGTCAGCTACTGAAAACAAGATCGAAAGAGATAGAATCTGGGTAATTTATATCGTATCTTTTTTCATTATATTCTTTTGGGCAGCTTTCGAGCAGGCAGGATCTTCATTAACGTTTATTGCAGATAACCAGACAGACAGACATATTTTGGGCTGGAATATGCCGCCATCAATGGTTCAGATATTTAACGGTCTTTTTATTGTAGTTTTGGCAGTTCCATTCAGTATGCTTTGGGATAAATTACGAGCCAATAAAAAAGAACCTGTTTCACCTCTAAAACAAGCAATAGGGCTTGGTTTAATTGCTTTAAGTTATTTAATAATTGCTTACAATGTTAAAGATTTAGGAAATACCGGATTACTTGCCGTTAAATGGTTGATTTTACTATATTTAATTCAAACAATGGGCGAATTATGTTTATCTCCAATTGGTTTGTCTTTAGTTGGTAAATTAGCTCCTAAAAGATTTGCATCACTTTTATTTGGTGTATTTTTTATCGCAAATGCCGCAGGTTATGCTTTATCAGGAACTTTAGGATCAATCTTACCGGCAACAGGTGATAAATTCTTAAAAGCAAAAGAACTGGGAATTAATCTGCAGGATGTTTTAGATAAAAAAGTTACTTTAAGTGCAGATCAAATATCTCTTTTAGATAAAGAACAAATCTCTACTGTTTACAACAGTTTCGCAGGATTTGAAATCCATAATTTATTTGAATTCTTCATGGTATTTGTTATCCTTTGTGGAATTGCAGGAGCAATTTTAGCATTGATTTCGCCAATTTTGAAAAAAATGATGCACGGTGTAAACTAATTCATCATTAAAATAATTTTCAAACCTCTGATTTTTCAGAGGTTTTTTTTTACATTAGTAAATTATTAATAAGATACTAATTTCAACATAGTACTGATTAAATTTATTACTGCTTCAAATACCAATTTATCAATGAACCTAACTTTAGACGAAATACAAAATTTTAAAGGAAAATATCCAAAACAAATCTGGTCGCTTTTTTTCTCTGAAATGTGGGAACGCTTCTGCTTCTACGGAATGCGAGGAATGCTTGTTTTCTTTATGATTTCACAATTAAATTTCCACGAAAAAGAAGCCAACCTTCAATACGGAGCAACGCAGGCTTTCGTGTATGCTTTCACTTTTGTAGGAGGACTTTTTGCTGATAAAATTTTAGGCTTTAGAAAATCTCTATTCTGGGGTGGACTTTTAATGATCGTAGGAAGTTTAATTCTCGCAACAGATCCGCACAAGTTTTTCTTTTTGGGAATTGCATTTACCGTCGTAGGCACAGGTTTTTTTAAGCCAAATATTTCTTCAATGGTTGGTCAGCTTTACAAACCAAACGATTCTAGAGCCGATGCCGGATTTTCACTTTTTTATGCAGGAATTAATCTTGGCGCATTGCTTGGCGGTTATTTATGCATTGCAATTGGAAAAGGTGAACTTTTCGGAAGTATCATATCTGAAGGATTAAGATGGAATGTTGCATTCGGACTTGCCGCAATTGTAATGGTCATCAGCTTAATCAATTTTATTTTTACTCAAAGAAGTTTGGGTACAATCGGTCTTCAGCCAGGACATCCTTTAAATGAAGTGAAATCTGCACCAATGGCAAAATGGAAAGAATACGGAGTTTATATTTTATCTCTGATTTTTATTCCAATCATTATGACAATGGTTTCAGTTCCGGAATACACCGACTATTTTATGTGGACGGTAGGCCCTTTGACATTGATTTATTTATTTTTTGAAATGTCGAAAGTGACACCCAATGAAAGAAAAAAGCTTTGGGCAGCGTTGGTTTTTATTCTATTTTCGATCCTGTTTTGGGGAATTTATGAGCAAAGCGGAGGTTCGTTAAGCATTTTTGCAGCTAAAAATTTAAATAAAGATTTACTTGGCTTAGATCCCAATGGTGTCAACAATTCAGGTGGTGCATTTTTCATCATTTTCCTGGCTCCACTTCTTGGCTTACTGTGGATATGGATGAGCAAAAGAAAAATAGAACCCAATACGATTATTAAGTTTGGCTTAGGATTTATTTTCTTGGGATTAGGTTATTATGTGCTTTTTGCCACCAGGTTTTTTGCTGATTTACAAGGAATTACTTCATTAAATTTCTTTACGATTGCATTGTTGGTAATCACATTAGGAGAGCTATGCCTTTCACCTATCGGGCTTTCTATCATGACTAAACTTTCCACAAAAAACCTTCAAGGAATGATGATGGGAATGTGGTTTCTGGCATCCGCATATGGACAGTATGTCGCAGGAATCATCGGAGCAGGATTGGCAACCGCCAAAGAAGGCTCTACCAATTATGACGCATTAATAACATACACAGAAGGTTACAAACAATTGGCTCTCTATGCAGTTATTGCCGGTGTGGTATTAATTTTGATATCTCCATTAGTCAAAAAATTAATGCAGGAGGTTAGATAACGATGAGCATCTAGGCTGATCAAATACATAAACGATATGAAAAAAATTATAAGCGCATTTTTTACTCTTTTTATTACTCTAAATTTTGCTCAGGTAAAGTGGATGACAATTGAAGAAGCTTTAAATGCACAGAAAGTTCAGCCTAAAAAAATACTGATCGATTTCTATGCAGACTGGTGCGGACCGTGTAAAATAATGGAAAAAAAGACATACGGAAATGCAGTAATTTCAGATTTTTTAAATCAAAACTATTATCCGGTTAAATTCAACGCCGAAGAAAAGAAGGATATTGAAATCTTCGGAAGAAAATTTTCTAACGAAAACACGGCTCACAAAAAAGGAAGAAACTCTCTGCATGAATTTACTCAGTTTATGAATGTAGGAGCAGTTCCAAGTACTGTTTTTCTGGACGAAATTGGCGGACCAATTACCATCTTACAAGGCGAACTTTCTGCAAAAGAGCTAGAACCTTATCTTTCATTAATTTCAGATAATCTATATAAGAAAATAAAAACCCGCGAAGAATGGGAAGATTTTCAGAAGAAATTTAAATCGAATATAAAAGATTAGCTTCATATCGGTTAATTCTTTCAGATCAAAATTAAATAACGATGAAAGCTTTCATATTTGAAAGCTTTTTTTATTTCTAAATTTTCCCGAAATTCGTGGCTTTCTACGAATTGACTTTAGAAACTTCAATAGAATACGTAAAAGGAATCGGTCCGGAACGAGCCAAACTCATCAAGAATGTGTTGGGAATTTCTACCGTTGAAGATCTTTTGCACTTCTACCCGATTCGCTACATTGATAAAAACAAACTGTACAAAATCGGCAACCTTCAGGAAAGCAACATTGAAATTCAGCTGAAAGGAAAAATTTCTAATGTTCAGGAAATTCATAACGGAAAAATAAAGAGATTGACCGCCAAATTCAATGATGACACAGGAAGTATGGATCTGGTGTGGTTTCAGTATTCGAAATGGCTTAAGGAACAGCTTCCGGTAAATCGGGAAGTTTTTATTTTCGGAAAAATTAATGCTTTCAACAATCAGTTTTCGATGCCGCATCCGGAAATTGAACTGGATGAAAATAAGGATAAAGACAATCGCCTGAGACCGATTTATCCAAGCTCGGAAAAGCTGACCAAAAGAGGTTTGAATCAGAAGTTTTTTCAGGTAATCTTAAGAAATATCTGTAAAGAAATTCCAAATATTATTCAAGAAAATCTTTCGGAATATATGATTCAGTCGATGAAGTTTTTGTCGCGGCAACAAACGTATTTAAACATTCATTTTCCGGAAAATTTAGAATATTTTGAGAAAGCAGATTTTAGATTAAAATTTGAAGAATCGTTCTTTTTTCAATTAGGTTTTGGCTTAAAAAAAGCTCACCACAAAACAAAATCGTACGGAAATCCGTTTCCAATCGTTGGCGATTATTTTACAGATTTTTATGAAAGTCACCTTCCTTTTGAATTAACGAACGCCCAAAAAAGAGTTTTAAAAGAAATTCGGCTCGACATGAAGAAGCCTATCCAAATGAACCGACTTTTGCAGGGCGATGTAGGTTCGGGGAAAACGATGGTTGCTTTATTAACGATGCTAATTGCGCTAGACAATGGTTTTCAAAGCTGCTTGATGGCTCCGACGGAAATTCTAGCTCAACAACATTACAATGGAATTAAAGATTTACTGAAAGACACCAGTATTAAGGTCAGCATCCTTACAGGCTCGGTAAAGGCTTCTGCACGTAAAATCATTCACGAAGAACTGGAAAACGGTGAGCTTTCAATTTTGGTGGGAACTCATGCAGTTTTGGAAGATAAAGTGAAGTTTAAAAATCTCGGTTTAGCAATTATTGATGAGCAACACCGGTTTGGAGTAGCGCAAAGAGCAAAACTTTGGGCAAAAAATAAAATCCCGCCTCATATTCTGGTCATGACCGCAACGCCGATTCCGCGAACTTTGGCAATGAGTTTTTACTCGGATCTTGATGTTTCTGTAATTGACGAAATGCCTGTTGGAAGAAAACCAATTATTACCGCTCATCGCAGGGAAAAAGACAGAGCGTATGTTTATAATTTCTGTCATGAAGAAATTCGAAAAGGCAGGCAAATTTACTTCGTTTATCCACTTATTGAAGAATCTGAAACTTTAGATTATAAAAATCTGATGGAAGGTCTTGAGCATGTCATGGAAAATTTCTCAAATTACAATGTAATCATGCTTCACGGACGAATGAAACCCGATGAAAAAGACGAAGCCATGAACTATTTTGCAGCAGGGAAATCGCAAATTATGGTAGCAACAACGGTAATTGAAGTTGGTGTAAATGTTCCGAATGCCTCAGTTATGGTGATTGAAAGTGCCGAAAGATTTGGTTTGTCTCAGCTGCATCAGTTGCGAGGCCGGGTTGGCAGAGGAGCCGAACAGAGTTACTGTATTTTGATGACTTCGGATAAATTATCTACTGAAAGCCGAACAAGAATTAAAACTATGACAGAAACCAATGACGGATTCAAAATTTCTGAAGTCGATATGCAATTGCGCGGTCCCGGCGATATCTTGGGAACTCAGCAAAGTGGCGTTGTCGATTTCAAAAGATTAGATTTGGTCAACGATTCTGCGATCATCAAAAACACCAAAAATATGGTTGAAAGAATTCTCGAAGCAGATCCCTTACTTTCGAGACCGGAGCATCAGATTATCAAAAATTATTATCTACAGTATTATAAAGGAAAAAATAAGTGGAGTAAAATTTCTTAGGTTTAAGTTTTGGCTAAAGCCTATGGAATTTTATTTAAATCTAAAACGGGCTAAAGCCCGCTTTTTATGATCTATACATTTTTTTCCATCAAGAAATCGTCCATTACGAAGCCATTTCCTACATCTATAACTGTTTCTTTATAAATTTCAAACCCTTGAGATTTATAGAAGTTCTTTGCAGAATTATATTTATTTACGTTTAAAATAATTCTACTGTCACCACTTTTTTTTACTTTTTCATTTAAAAATTCTAAAGTTTTTTTCCCCAGACCCTTTCCTTTGCTTTCGGGAACAAGATAAATTCGGTGAAGCTTTGTTGTTTGATTTTCATAATGATTTTCGTAGCCTAAAAATCCGTCAAATAAATTTAAAACTTCATCAAAAACAAGATAATAATGATAGTTAGGATTCTTTAAATGTAGCGAAATTTCAATCTCGGAATACATGTTTTCAAGCATATATTTCATCTGCTCGCGCGAAAGTATTTCTGCGTAAGCATTTTCCCAGGATCTTTTTGCCAAATCCTGAATTAGAGGAATATCTTTTTCTGTTGCTTTGATTAGTTTCATATTTTGAAAATATATTTAAACAAATGAGTCACAAAGTTTTTAGACCAATCATGAAAATATTTTAGAACATAATTACCTAAAAACTAATGTGTTAAAAATTTAAAGTTAAATTATATACTAAAAAAAGTGAAAAGCATTATACCTTTCACTTTTCATTATTTCAAGTTAAATGGAAAATACCAATATTCACTTTAAATTTTCGCCATTTCAGCTTTAATTTTCGCGTAAAGTCCTTCTGATGCAGGAACTAACGGAAGTCGCAGATAATTTTTAATCAATCCTTTTTCTGCTAAAATCACTTTAATTCCACAAGGATTTCCTTCTGCGAAAATCAGTCTTGTAATTTCAACCAACCTGTTGTGAATCTCATATGCTTCATCTACTTTTTTATCGAAAGCTAACTGAACCATTGTTGAAAATTCTTTCGGGTAACCTTGTCCAATCACGGAAATTACTCCTGCTCCACCGGCTAAAGTCACAGGAAGTGTAAACTCGTCATCACCGGAAACTAGATTGAAACCGTTCGGCTTTTTTCTTAAAATATCGAAATACTGAAGGATATTGGGCGCGGCTTCTTTTATTAAGAATAAATTCGGGAATTCATTCGCCAGACGCAAAGTCGTTTCTGCCTCTACATTTTGTCCGGTTCTTGAAGGAACGTTATAAATGATAATATTCTTCCCGGTAGATGCCAGAGCTTTATAATGCTGGTAAAGACCTTCCTGATTGGGTTTGTTATAATATGGAGATACCGATAAAACGGCTTCAAAATCAGACAAGTCGGTTTCTTCGATCTGCTTTTTTACTTCTAAAGTATTGTTTCCACCGATTCCTAAAACCAAAGGAACACGTTTATTATTAACTTTAATGATGTGCTCTACGACCTGTTTTTTCTCATCTGAAGAAAGTGTAGCAGCTTCCGCTGTAGTTCCCAAAACCACCAAGTAGTTGGTTCCGTTTTCGATATTGTACTCAATAAGTTTCGTTAAACTTTCGAAATCTACGGATAAATCTTCATTAAAGGGCGTTACCAAAGCAACACCTACTCCTTTTAAAATGCTCATCTTTTAGAAATATTTTTTTCAAATTTAATAAATTACACTAAGAATTTATCATAATTAATAATGTTTTATTATACATATAATTATATTTGCATATACTAAAGAGAAATATGAAAGAGCATTGCAATGAAAAGCTATTTATATGATCTTTAACTAAATGATTACAACATATGAAAAATAGATTCTTATTTTTAGGAATTGCTTTGATCTCGCTTACTGCCTGCAAAACGACTTCGTTACAGGTATCAAATGTGCAGACTCAAAACAATATTTCTATTAATAACGAGCTGAAAAATGATGAGGAATTTGTAAAAGTCATCAATCCTTATAAAGAAAAACTGGATAAAGAGATGAATCAAAAAATCTCTCACACCAATGTAGATCTTACAAAACAGGGCGACAACAGCAATTTAGGAAATCTTTTAGCAGATTATACTTTCGACGGAGCCGACCGATGGGCAAAAGTTAATCTTCAAAAAAATGTGGATGCCGCGTTGATTAATATCGGAGGAATCAGAACCACAATCGGGAAAGGCGACATTCTTCTGAAAAACGTTTTTGAAGTGATGCCTTTTGAAAATGAAGTCATCATTGTGAAAATGAAAGGTGCAGATCTGCAGGGACTTTTTGATTATTACGCAAAAAACCGGGTCAACAATCCTGTTTCTCATTTATATATTGAAACAAGTAACGGACTTTTATCTAAAACTTTAATCAACGGACAACCGGTAAATCCTTCTCAGGATTATTACATTGCAACCTCTGATTATTTGGCTTTAGGTGGTGACAATATGAAGTTTTTCGCAAAAGGTGAATCTATTTCAACAGGAATTAAATTAAGAGATTTATTCATTGAATATTTTAAAAATAATTCTGAAATTGAAACTAAAGAAGATATTCGTTTAAATTTTATCGGGGAGAAGTAATGGATCGAAAAGGCTTTTTAAAAACAATAACGGGTGGAACTTTGGCAATGACCTTAGCTCCTAATCTGATGATGGCAAGCGAGTTGAATTTAAATTCAATCAAATCTGCCAGTAAACTGACCATTCTTCATACAAACGATCAACACAGCAGAATTGAACCTTTCGATGAAAGTTATACTAGAAATCCTAATCAAGGTGGTTTCGCGAGAAGAGCAAGTTTAATTCAGAAAATAAGAAGCGAAGAAAGCAATCTTTTGCTGCTCGATTCCGGCGATATTTTTCAGGGAACTCCATATTTTAATTTTTTTGGAGGCGAACTGGAATTTAAACTGATGTCGATGATGCAATATGATGCTTCCACAATGGGAAATCATGATTTTGATAACGGTTTAGACGGATTTTTAAAGGTTTTACCAAACGCCAAATTTCCTTTTATCTGTTCGAATTATGATTTTAAAAACACCGTTTTAGACGGAAAGACTTCGCAGTACAAGATTTTCAATAAAAATGGAATCAAAGTAGGAATTTTCGGAGTCGGAATTCAACTGGAAGGTTTAGTCGGGAAAAAACAATACGGAGAAACAATTTGGTCAGACCCTATTGATGCTGCTCAGCATTACTCTAATTTCCTGAAAAAAGAACACAAATGTGATCTCGTTATTTGTCTTTCTCACATCGGCTATGATTACAAAGGTGAGCCTGAAAAAATAAGCGATAAAATTTTAGCATCAAAAACAGAAAATATTGACTTAATTTTAGGAGGTCATACCCATACATTTTTACCAGCACCGGAAACTTATAAAAACAGGCAGGGAAAAAATGTTTTGGTCAATCAGGTTGGCTGGGCAGGACTTCTTTTGGGAAGGCTAGACTTCTTTTTTGATAAAAATAAAAATGTACAAAATATTACCTGGAATAATCAGGCAATTGACAGCAGTATAATAGCATAATATGAAAAAACTTTTAATTTCTCTCGGTATTTTAGCATCTCTGCAACAGGTAACTGCGCAGAACATTTCTTCTAAAAAATGGTCAGATTTATTTTCTTACAATAATATTCTTGCTATCAAAGAAGACAACGGAAAAATAGTTGCTGCCACAGAAAACGGAATTTTCTACTATACAATATCCACCGGAGAAATTAGCAAGCTTTCTAAAGCCAACGGGTTGCACGAAGTCAAAATTGCTGCTTTTGATTACAATCCGCAAACTAAGATCGGTCTTGTAGGTTATCAAGATGGCTCATTAGACGTTATAACACCACAAGGCGTAACGTACATTGTAGATATCCCTATCGCAACGGGATATAACGGTAGTAAAAAAATTAATCATATTTCGATTACCGGAGACAGAGCCGTAGTGTCTGCGGGATACGGAGTTTCAATTTTTGATTTAAAAAAGAAAGAGTTCGGAGATTCTGCCTTTTTCGTGTCTGGTGGAGTTTATCAGGCTAGTAACGAAGCCACTATAAAAGATAATAAAGTATTTTCGGTGACTAATACCGGACTAAAAACACACGAACTCAATACAACTTTCCCCGTATTTTCTACATGGGTGACAGAATTAGCAGGAAATTTTACTGATATTGATTCTGAAAGTATCGTATCATTTTCCTCACCGACAACAACTTACATTTACAATAATGGTGTTTCAACGCCGCTATCCCAGATTTTTGGGAATGTGAGTGACGTTGTTGTCAATGCAGATAATATAGTGATTACTGATGCGAGCAGAGTTTACACTTATAATACCAACGGAACCTTTGCCGGATCTGTGACGGTAGGCGAAGAATGCAATACTGCAACGAAAGTAGGTTCAAGAATTTATCTCGGAACAATTTTATCTGGTCTTAAAAATGAAGACAATATTTCTTTCAAACCAGACGGACCTTATTTTAACTATTCCTATAAATTAAGAATATTCAACGAAAATCAACTTTTGGTTTCTTCCGGTGGTAGAGAGGGCGGGTTTAATACAGGAATTTCAAATCCGAAAAATCCAGGATTCTATTATTTTAATGGAACAGAATGGATTTACTCTACATTTTTTATTGGAAGCTCCACGACTTTTAACGTTCTTGATGCCATTGCCGATCCTTCAAATGCTTCAGAAGTATATTTTACAAACTATAATACCGCAGCGGGATTTGGAGTTTACAAAATGAAATATAACTCAGGATCAAAAGATTTTGATTTTGTTAAAAGATATGATTTAGGAGCCAGTGATCCTTACGCGAGAAGGCCTGTAGGTTTCACGTACGATGATCAGAATAATTTATTTGCGACAATGGGCTATTCCGGGAGTGCCGGAACAACTGCTGCAATTGGTTTCTATGACAGGGCAGCAGATCAGTTTTTGGTAAAAGATTTCGGAATTACAAGTAGTGCCGCACAACAGCCATATTTCAGTCAGGATTTATTTTGGGTTCCACTTCCGAGATCAAATAATTTTCTGGTCTATGACTACAAAAAAACATCAAATTTTTCTGATGATTCTCAATATTTACTAAGCGTTACCAATGGGCTTCCGGGAAATTCCGGAGGAACACTTTCAGTGGCGGTCGACAAGTCGGGAGATGCTTGGATAGGAACAGACAGCGGATTAAGAATACTTCCCAACGCAGCCAATGAGGTGAAAAATGCAAATGTACAGCTTGAGCCAATCGTTATCGAACAGAATGGTCTTGCAGAAGAACTTTTCAGAGATTCGCAGATTTTGCAGGTAGAAGTTGACGGCGGAAATCAAAAATGGATTTCTATTGACGGCGGTGGAGTTTATTATCTTTCTGCTTCCGGGGAGCAGGTGATTAAAAGATTTACAAAAGAAAATTCGCCTCTTCCTACCAATTCGGTGACGGATATTAAAGTTGATAAGAAAACAGGAAAAGTATATTTTGTTACTTATGACGGAATCGTGACTTATCAAGGTGACGTAGCAGATGTAACGTCAAATTTCGGAAATGTATTGGTATATCCCAATCCTGTGGTACATTCTCAATTTAAAGGAAATGTAACCATACGAGGTCTTGCGGAAAAAACAAATATCAGAATCACAGATGCCGCAGGAAATATCGTACATTCTGCAGTTGCAAGAAACGGATACTATGAGTGGGATCTTAATAATCAAAAAGGTAAAAGAGTAGCATCCGGAATTTATTTTGTCTTGATGACCAATGAAGATGCAAGCGATAAAGCGACTGCAAAAATAGCTGTTGTTAATTAATGAATTCTCAAAACGGTTTTTTACTTTCTTTTATAAAATACGGAGAAAACGATGCTATCCTGCATTGTTTTACAGAAGAGGAAGGTTTTCAGACTTATTTTCTAAAAGGTATTTATACCAAAAAAAGTAAAAAGAAAGCGTTCCTTTTGCCTTTGAATAAACTAAATTTCTCTGTACGACTCGGAAAAGGAAGTGGCATGCAGACCATTTCAGGATTTGAATTGCTAAATCTCCATGATCTTTACACAGATATAAAAGCCAACACGGTAGTATTTTTCATATCAGATTTTCTGAATCAGATTTTACGAAATGAAAATAAAAATCTCCCTCTATTTTCCACAATTGATGAATTTACAGATCAACTCAGTAACAAAAATTATCAGTCGCATCTCATTTTTTTAATTAAAATTTTAAAAATCCAGGGAGTTGCACCACTTTTAGGAGAAGGCAAATTTCTCGATCCTGAAACAGGAAATTTTGTTTACAACTCTACGCATCCTATTTTTGATGAAGAAAATTCTTCAATATGGAAAAGCATTATGACATCACAAAACCCTTACGAAACTAAAATACCATCTTCTAAAAGGAAAAATTTTCTAGATAGTATTTTAGTATATTATCATTATCATATTCCTGATTTCAGAACTCCGAATTCTTTAGAAATCATTCAGCAGATCTTCGAATAATTTTTTACTTTCCGGAAATATCTGATGTTCTGGTTTCAGATTTTAGTGATTGTTTTTCCGCCGGTTCAGGCTGCAGAAGTTTGGCAATTAATCCCGTCCAGCCGGTTTGATGAGAAGCTCCCACTCCACGGCCGTTATCACCATGAAAATATTCATAAAAAAGAATATAATCTTTAAAATCGGGATCTGTCTGGAACTGCGGATACTGATTATTAAATGGTCTGTTCCCATTCTTATCTTTAAGAAATATGTTGGATAATCTTTTTCCCAACGACTCCGCAATTTCTTCAAGATTAGAATAATTTCCGCTTCCCGTAGGATATTCCACCACAAAATCCGGACTGTAATAGAAGAAAAACTTCTGCAGACTTTCAATAATTAAAAAATTAATCGGAAACCAGATTGGTCCGCGCCAGTTGCTGTTTCCTCCGAAAAGTGAGCCGTCGCTTTCTGCTGGAGTATATTTCACAGAATAATCTGTTCCGTTTAAATGTAATTGATAAGGATTTTCTTCATATTCTTTCGACAATCCCCTGATTCCATAATCACTTAGAAACTCGCTGGGATTCAGCATCCTGTATAATAATCTCTTTAAACGGTGACCACGGAGCAGCGACAATAAATGTTTTGATTTCTCACCTTTTATTTCCCAATGAGAGACCAGTGCAGCCAGCTCGGGTTTATTTTCGAGAATCCAATTCATTCTGTTTTTAAAATTGGGTAATTTTTCAATCATTTCATCATCAATGACCTCAACGGCAAACATCGGAATCAGTCCTACAATCGTTCTCATTCTTAGATACATATTGTTCTTATCATTCGAAGAAATCGCATCGTAGAAAAATTCATCCTGCTCATCCCAAAGGCTGAAACATTCTTCCCCCATATTATCAAGAGAATGCGCAATCGAAAGAAAATGTTCGAAAAACTTGGTCGCCATTTCTTCGTAAATTTTATTGTACTGCGCCAATTCTAACGCAATTCTCATCATATTAAGAGCAAACATTGCCATCCAGCTTGTTCCATCCGCCTGTTCCAGTCGTTCTCCGTTTGGCAGCGGTGTATTCCGGTCAAAAATTCCGATGTTATCGAGTCCCAAAAATCCACCTTCAAAAATGTTATTTCCGTTGCTGTCTTTTTTGTTCACCCACCAAGTGAAATTCATTAGAAGTTTCTGAAATGCACTTTCGAGAAATGCCAGATCAGGTTTTCCACGCATCTGTTCATCTATTTTAAATACTCTGAAAACTGCCCACGCGTGTACCGGCGGATTGACGTCGCTAAAATCCCATTCATATGCAGGAAGTTGACCATTGGGATGCATATACCATTCAAAAAGAAAAAGTTTAAGTTGCTGCTTTGAAAATTCAGGGTCAATCAGTGAAAAACTGATGGTGTGAAAAGCCAGATCCCAGGTTGCGTACCAAGGATATTCCCACTTATCGGGCATAGATATGATATGCGAATTGTTCAGATGCGTCCATTCGTAATTCCTGATTTTCTCCCTGGATTTGGGAACATTCATCTGGGAAGGATCACCTTTCAGCCATTTTTCTACATTGTAATGATAAAACATTTTGTTCCAGAGCATTCCTGCAAAAGCCTGTCTCTGAACCAATTTTTCATCATCAGAAGTAATTTCCTTTTGAATTTCAGCATAAAAATCATCCGACTCTTGTACTCTATTATTAAAAATTTCATTAAAATCTTTAAAAGGCTGTTTCAAGTCTTTATCACTGATTCTTAATTCAAAGATTTTGGTTTCTTTAGCTTTAAAGTTTTCGTCTATAAAAAATGATGCCTTAGTTCCGATATCTTTCGGATTAACTGTTGAAGAATCTCCTGTGATGACGAAATTATTGATTCCGTCTTTTGGATATTTTGAATTATTTGCTGATTGATATAGCTTTTCATTATTAGTTTCATTATCGCAGAATAAAGTCTTTGAAGACTGTTTTGCATAAATGTTTTTAATTTCTAAATCTTTATGGTTAACCTTAATATGGGTCGCTTCTTCAGACTGAAGGTTTGGTTTATAATCCTCATAACCCCAATTCCACGTATTTCTAAACCATACCGTCGGCAAAATAATTAAAGGAGATTCAGATTCGGATTTATTAGTAATCGTAATTTTAACTAAAATATCATTCTGACTTTCTTTGGCATATTCAATGAAAATATCAAAATATTTGTTTTTATTAAAAATTCCTGTATCAATTAATTCATATTCCGTCTCTTCTTTGCTTCTTTCCGCATTTGTATTTATTAAATCTTCGTAAGGAAAAGCATTCTGAGGATATTTATATAGCATTTTCATGTAAGAATGCGTGGGCGTCGCATCCAGATAATAGAAATATTCTTTTACATCTTCACCGTGATTTCCCTGTCCGTTTGAAAGACCAAAGAACCGTTCTTTTACAATTTTGTCTTTCTTATTCCAAAAACCGACAGAAAAAACGAGTTTCTGGTCATCATCACAAATTCCGCAAATGCCTTCCTCGCCCCACCTGTATGTTTTAGATTCTGCAATGTCGTGGTTGGTATAGTTCCACGCATCACCATCTGCGCTATAATCTTCTCGCACCAATCCCCATTCACGATTGCTTACATAAGAGCCCCATTTTTTCCATGAAACATCTGATAATCTTTCTTTTTCTGTCATAATTGATTGATGAATTTGAGAATGAACGGCGAATTTGCTTCGCAATTAATTGTCAATTTGAATAGTGAATTTAACTTTTAATTTGAAATAATTATTGAAAAAATTGAAAAACGAAGTGACTCACCATTGACAATTCAACCTTTACAACTGCTATACTCATCATCCTCCTGTAGAAAAGCTTTCAAAAGTGGTCATTCCGCCGTCAACAAATATACTCGCGCCGGAAATATAATCTGCCAGATCGCTTGCAAGAAAAGCCGCCAGATTTCCAATATCTTTTGGCTGACCGATTCTATTATAAGGAATTAGTTTCAGCAAAGAATTGAGTGCATCCGGAGTACTCCATGCGTCTTTATTGATCGGTGTCTGTATTGCTCCGGGGCAAATAGAATTTACACGGATCTTATCTGCACCATATTCCTGTGCCAATGTCTGCATCAGCATTCTTATTGCACCTTTACTAGCAGCATAATTGGCGTGACCTGCCCAGGGAATAACTTCATGAACAGAACTTATATGAATGATTTTTCCGCAGGCCAAAGATCGCGAAGTATCGATACCGCGGCGAAGAAATTCTTTGATGGCTTCTCTGGCGCATAAAAACTGACCGGTGAGATTAACGCCCATTACAGCATTCCAGTCATCAAGCGTCATTTCTGTAAACTTTGCGTCTTTCTGAATCCCGGCATTATTGACCAAAATATCAACCGTTCCGAATTTTCCAATGACATCCTGAAACATCTTGACAACTTCATCTTCTTTTGAAACATCACACTGATAAGTTATTCCGTTTCCTCCGGCATCTGTAATTTCCTTTAAAACTTCTTTAGCATTTTCTGATGATCTTTCGGATGAGTGATTCACAATGACTGTTGCGCCGGCTTCTGCTATTGATTTTGCAATGCCGATGCCGATGCCGCTTGATGCGCCTGTGATGATGGCTACCTGATTTTTAAGCGATACTTCCATTTTAAATTTTTATAGTTCTTAATTTCATTGAAAGTATCACGCCAAAGTAGACATTTAGATTTTAAATTATACTAAAGCTTTTTAAACAGTAAAAACTGAGGTCCGCTTCTGCCTTCTCGCGTTTTACCGTCAAATTTATATCCGCTGTCGGTATACAATTGAAAAGCTGCGGTATTTTTTTCGTTAACAGCTAAAACAATCTCGTTACAGTCTGAAAAATGCTCTTCAATGAAATTATCAACTATAGCCATTGAAGATTTTCCGATTCCTCTTCCCTGCAATTCTGGATTTACAGATAACGAACGCAGCAAAACAGAATCCGGATTTTCTGTAAGGTCATATTTATCATCGCCGAAATCGAGTACAAAAAACCCGGCAACTTTTTCTTCAAAAAATATGGTTATTGGATAAGCAAAAAAATCTTCTTTTTGATTTCTCTCTTCAATTTTTTCTAATGCCTGCTTTGCAGTTGCGGTATACTGCGACTGAATCTCGTCCAGAACATAATCTAGTTCGGGAAGATCTTCGGGCTGGTAAAATTTTAATTCAGTCATAATTTAATGATGATAAATATCTTCATACATCACTCCTGCTCGTATTTCAGCAGCAAGTTTATTTTCTTCAGGAACGATCGGGCAATTGTAGTCGTATGCATTGTAAGCGCAAAAAGGCTGATACGACTGGTTAAAATCTAATACAATGGTATTTCCCTCCGGAATTTTCAAATCCATATATTTTCCACCGCCGTACGTTTCTCTGTTGTTGGTTTTGTCACGAAAAGGAAGAAAAAGATAGTCTTTATATTCTTCTTTTTTCATTAAATCTAAACTTTGGTAAATCGTCAAGCTGTGCGACTTACCATCTAAATCAAAACTCGCTTTCCCAAATTCCTGATACGATTTCAATTTTCCGGAAGATGTGGGAAGATCAAAAGGTTGCGGATTTTCAGTTTTCCTGAATTTTGCGGTAACTCTGTATTTTAAGTCTATCGGAAAGAAAGGATGCTTTTTAAATTTAGCAAAATTATCATCTCTCAAAGGTGTTTCTTTTGGATCTAAATATTCTTTGTTTAAATCTGACTGAAACTTTTTAATTTCCTGAATCTCCTTCGACTGCTGTTTATTTTTCTGAGAAAACACAAGCAGAGGAAATAGCAAAAGTAAAAATAAGATATGCTTTTTCATTTACTCTTCTGAGATTTTAATTCTGTAAATATCTGATCCGTTTCTCTTAATAGAATTCACGAAAAAACCGCCTTCTTCGGGAATAACTTCTTTAAAATCGAAGCTTGTACAATCTTTCGGAAGACCCGAAAAAACTAAAGTAAACCAAAAATCTTTCATAAATGGAACTACCGTCCAGTTCGGATAAATCGTAATATTTTCAGCATGAATCAGTTTGCTTTTGTGACTTGAATGATTATCAAGAAGGTACGTGGTATTCCAGATTCTGATCAGATTTCCCAAAAACGGTGATGCCGGAAAACAGCAATGCACGATCACCTGTTTCTCTTCCTCAATTTTGGTCTGAAGAGATTCCAGTAATTCTTTTGCGATGATGGGTTTTACGACTACTTCCTCCATGGTTGATGGGTAATGATAATTGGTGATAAGTAATTGGCAACGAGAAATAAAAAATTCCGTCAAATTACATATTACTCACCACCCATTACTGATATTTTAATATTTGAGTTCTAATTTTTCTTTGCTGTACGCTCTTACTTTTTCGGTAAGTTCAGGATTTTCGGCTAATTTTTGTCCATATGAAGGAATCATTTCTAAAAGTTTTTCTTTCCATTCACCGTTAATTTTCTCACGGAAACATTTTTCCAGGACATTCACCATTGCATAAACTGCCGTAGAAGCTCCAGGAGACGCACCTAACAAAGAAGCAATTGTTCCCTGTTTATTGACTACGACCTCGGTTCCGAATTCCAATTTTCCGCCAAGTTGATCATCTTTTTTAATCACCTGTACCCGCTGCCCGGCAACTTTCAGTTCCCAGTCTTCTTCTTTCGCATCTTTTACAAACTCTCTTAAATGCTGAATTCTCTGCGCTTTTGTCATCGCAACCTGTTGTACAAGATATTTCGTCAGCGGAATATTATGCCACCAAGCTCCGAAAAGCGATTTTATATTTTTTGTGTTGACACTTGCCGGTAAATCAAGATAATTTCCTTCTTTTAAAAATTTAGTTGAAAATCCTGCAAACGGTCCGAATAACAATGCTTTTTTACCATCGATAATCCTTAAATCTAAATGCGGAACAGACATTGGCGGCGCATCTACCGTTGCCTGAGTATAAACTTTTGCCTGATGTTTTTCTACTAATTCAGGATTGTGCGTAACCAGCCATTCTCCTGAAACCGGGAAGCCTCCGTAACCTTCACTCTCCTTGATATCTGAACTTTCCAATAACGGTAAAGCATAACCGCCCGCACCGATAAAAACAAAATCTGCAACAACTTCCTGCTTGTGACTGTGAATCCTGTCTTTCACTTTCATTTCCCACTTTCCGTCGCTTCTGGGATCAATATCTTTAACCTCGTGGTAAAGAAATACCTCAACGTTTGAATCTTCTAATAAATGTCTTCCCATTTTTCTGGTTAAACTTCCGAAATTTACATCGGTTCCCAAATCCATTTTTGTGGCTGCGAGAACTTCTGCATTATTTCGTTTGCTCATCACCAAAGGAATCCATTCTCTTAACTGATCGTGATCCGTCGAGAATTTCATAGCAGAAAACAACGGCGAATCTTTCATCGCTTCATGGCGTTTTTTAAGATATTCAGCATCTTTTTCACCAAATACCAAACTCATATGCGCACAAGTGTTGATAAAATCTGTGGGCGTCGAAATGTATTTTTTATCAATAAGATAAGACCAGAATTGTTTGGAAATCTCGAACTGCTCGGCGATTTTCTCAGCTTTAGAAATATCTATTGTTCCGTCTTCATTTTCTGGTGTATAATTCAATTCGCAGAAAGCTGAATGTCCGGTTCCTGCATTATTCCACGCGGCAGTGCTTTCTTTGGCAAATCTTCCTAATCTTTCGAAGATTGCTATATTTAAATTCGGGTCAAATTCATGAAGTAAAGTTGCTAAAGTGGCGCTCATAATTCCGCCTCCGATTAAAACAACATCATATTTTGGTTTTGGTGTTCTGCTTAAAATTGTATTTGGCATACGTTGAAATTTACTACGAATTTCGGGAAAAGTTTTTTATTAAATGGGTGTTTAATGATTTTTAACATTGATATTTTCAGTTCGGAAATTTAACTTTTAATCATTTAGATTTGTTAATTTTAGATTTGTTTTCTCGCAGATTTTGGAGATTTTTTCACCAAGGACTATATTTTAAAATGATTAATAGGATGATCTGTTCTCTATCGCAAAGGCAGACAAAGTTTTTTTTAATTTAGTTGTACATAATTTAAGACAGACTAAGCCGCTTCGTTTATTGAAGTAAGACGATGGATTAATTTATTGATTACTAGACATAAAAAAACATCAGCAAATAAATTACTGATGTTCCTTTATGCTTTTGTTAAAACTTAATTCAGTTTTGCAGTTAGTTTTTTGAATTGCTTTTCTGCATTTTTGCCTTCATATAAAATCGCATAAATCGTGTCAATGATTGGTAATTCAAGATTTTTCTGTCTAGCCGTTTTATAAATAGAATCTGCTGCATAATATCCTTCTGCCACCATGTTCATCGACTGAATGGCTGATTTCACTGTATATCCTTTTCCGATGAGGTTTCCTAAATTTCTGTTTCTTGAGAATAATGAATATGCCGTTACAAGCAAATCTCCCAAATATGCGCTTTCGTTGACATCTCTCGGAGCTTCGTAGATTGCTTCAAGGAAGGTTTCCATTTCACGGATCGCGTTGGACACAAAAACTGCGGTAAAGTTGTCTCCGTAGCCTAAACCGCTTGCAATACCTGCTCCGATCGCGAAAATATTTTTAAGAATTGCGCTGTATTCGTTTCCTAAAATATCTTTGCT
This sequence comes from Chryseobacterium sp. CY350, assembly GCF_027945075.1. Lineage (NCBI taxonomy): Bacteria > Pseudomonadati > Bacteroidota > Flavobacteriia > Flavobacteriales > Weeksellaceae > Chryseobacterium > Chryseobacterium wangxinyae. The sequence goes on along the minus strand of NZ_CP116034.1, from coordinate 3,471,000 downwards.
GGAATTGACTTTTATAAAGTCTGAATTAAAAATTCCCACTAATTTATCTGAAGTTTCGTCTTCCACAGTCGCCACCGTAAGATAAGAAAGTCTTTCCATCGCTACTTCTTCTGCGTGACAGGGTCCTGCAATAACTGCCTGATTTCTGAAACCAATCTGAAATTCTTCTTTAAGATAATGCGCCACGACATCATTCACTTTTGGAATAATCCCTTTAATCGCAGAAACAAAAATTTTGTCCTTGTACTCACACGTCATTTTATCCATCGTATCTGACAAATAAATAGACGGAGTTGCCAAAACCACCACATCGCAAGCAGAAACAAGTTCGTTAATATCAGTAGTAAGCTTTAAATTTTTAAGATTAAAATTAACAGCTGTAAGATATGTTGGGTTGTGACCACGAAGTTCAATAGCACCTTTCACAAATTCGCTTCTTACGCACCAATGCACTGTTTTACAGTTTTCTACGAGCATTTTCACGATCGCTGTTGCAAAACTTCCACTTCCTACGACACCTACGGAAATATCCTTTTTAGTCTTTTTCGGGTTTGAAGATTCTGAAATTGATTTCTTTTTTGCCATAATTAAAGTCTGAATTGCAAATATATTAAAACAAAGAAATAAGAGAGGTTATAAATCTCATAATCCTTAATCCTATAAAATTAACATTCTCACACAATTAAATCAAAAAAATTCCGTTAAATATAGAATATTTCAGAATTTAACTTAAAATAATTCTTAAAATTTATTTTTAACTAAATTTGCACCCTTAAAACGGTATTTAATTCTAAGAAAGAAAAATGAAGAGATTTTTAGGAAGCAAAAAGAAAGTAAACATCCTGATAGCAGGACTGTTAATGATCGTTTTTGCACAAAGTATTTTTATTGCTAAATTGTATTCTGGTAAAGATGATAAAAATTATGAAGTCAATCTGGTAAAAATAAATACAGAAAAAGACAGCGTAGATTATTTGAAAATGAAAACAGATCTGGGTTTGGTCGACCAAACGGTAGGACAGCTTAATTCGTTTTTAAAATCTAAAGACATTAAGAGCGAAAAATTGATGATTCTTGATAACGACAGTATATCAAACTCAATTTATCTTGCAAAACAATCCAACAGATATAGCCAATATTTGATGGATCTTCAGAAAAAACTGCAGCAGGTTCCTTTGGGAATGCCTACTGAGGGTTATATTTCATCAAATTTCGGAATCAGAAAAAATCCTATTCCGTTCAAAACGGTATATGCTTCTGTAAAACCAACCGCAAGTGCAAAACCGACAACAGTTGCAGCCAGCCCGAAACCTGAAGTAAAAGCTGAACCATACGAGAAAATTCTTGAATTAACCGACAGTTACGGTAACAAGCGCGAAGTAAAAGTGATGGTGACGCCAAAAGCGAAAACCGAACCAGTAGCTTCTGTGCCTTCCACTTCTCCTCAATCTGCTGTTGCTGTTGCATCAAAAACTCCGGTTGAGAAAAACAATCCGCCTGCTGAAGCTGATCAAATGCAGTATCACAAAGGTCTGGACATCGCCGTTCCTTTTGGATCAGATGTTATCGCAACCGCTGCGGGAACCGTTATCTTTTCAGGACAAAAAGGAGGTTACGGAAATTGTGTGATCGTTTCTCACGGAAATGGTTTGGCAACACTCTACGGACATTTATCAAAATTGGTTGCAAAGACAAATGATAAAGTAAAAGTGGGGCAAGTAATCGCAAAATCAGGCAATTCCGGTCGTTCTACAGGTCCGCATTTGCATTATGAGGTTCACAAAAACAATACTCCGGTAAATCCGAAGTTGTTTATGAATTTGTAACATTTTAATCAATAAAAATAGTTTCGGGGCCTTTGGTGCCCCGAAACTTTATATAAATCAAGAAAAAAATTAGTAAGCAGCTGTAAAACGCTCACGAATATGGTTGTTTTGTTCTAATTCGTCTACCAAAGCTACAGCAACATCTTCTACAGAGAGAATACTTCTTCCATTCTCATCAAAAACAGGCGATTCTAAAGATGTTCTGTATTTCCCTGTTCTCACGCCTGTTGTTCCCTGATGCATTTCGATTGCGGGGCTGAAAAACGTCCAGTCTAAAATATTGTTTTGTTTAATTATATTTAAGTAATCTCTTGCCGCTGTTGCTCCCGGTTTAATATCTGCAGGAAAATCTGGGTCATCAACCAATTGATTTCCGTCGATAAATAAACTTCCTGCTCCGCCAACGGTAATAAATCTTTTAACGCCAGATTGCTCTACCGCTTTTTCGATATTTTTACTTCCGTTCAAAAAATCATCATAAAGATTTGGGTTCGTCCATCCAGGATTGAAAGTGTTGATTACCGCATCATTACCCTCAAGAACTTTTGCAAACTCTTCCACATTATTTACATCTGCACTAATGGCTTTTACATTGTCTTTGGCCTCGACTTTAGAGCCGTCTCTAGCGATGGCATTAACTTCGTATCCTCTGTTAGATAATTCATTAACGACTTGTTTTCCTACGAAACCTGTGGCTCCGATTACTGCTACTTTTTTGTTCATAATATTTATATTTAAATTAATTGTAATAATTTTTGTTACATTTTAGGTGAAAAAATTTTAATCGAATTGATCTGTGAATTCCTGAAGAGATTTGTCTCCTAAAAAATTTTTCACCAGAAGATCCGTTTGCTGAAAAAGAATCGAAAGGTGATTGTTGATCTCCTTTCCTACCGGACAAGCGGGATTCGGTTTTTGATTTTTTTTGCCTAAAACTTCATTATTTTTAACCGCTTCGTAGATTTCAGAAATTTTAATTTCATCCGCACTTTTCGACAATTTTGTTCCACCATCTTTTCCTAATCTACTCGTAATTAATCCAGCTTCCCGCAATTCGCTCAGTTCTTTCCGAACGATAACAGGATTTACATTAATGCTTCCGGCGATCCAGTCAGAAGTGAGCCACTCCTGAGAAAATTTTGCGAGTAAAGTCATAATATGTATCGCTGTTGCAAATCTTGTATTCCCCATAATGATGATACAAAGGTAACAAATATTTTAATTGTAACAAAATTAATTACATTTAAAAATTTTAACTGCAATTAATTTTATCAGAATTCATTTAGTTTCAATCTCAACAATCTTCCTTCCGACATCACCAAGGTATCGGTTCATAATCGTCTCATAAATTTTATAACCATCGTCAACATTGGTGAAAATCACTAAACCCTGTTTGGTTTTCGGTAAAATAATGGCAATAGTGTTAACACCTTTATCTGAACCGCCGTGTGAGAGAGCAATCTCGTTATTTCCCAGATCATAAATTTCAAAACCAAGTCCGAAATACTTATTTTCTTTTGTTTTAACTTGTTTCGTTTTCATTTCTTCGAAAACCGCCTTTGACAAAAGATCATTATTCATGATGGAAATTAAAAATTTGCTGTAATCTTCAACAGAAGTCATCAAATCATCTGCTGCATTTGCGGTTCTATTTTTAACAATATCATATAATTTCCGCTCTCTATCGTAGCCGACTACGATCTTTGATTCCACTTTTTCATTCCATATGTAACTTGTGCTATTCATATTTAATGGTTGGAAAATCATTTCTTTAGCTAAATCTTCCAGACTTTTATGAAATTTACTTTCGAGAGCTTTTCGCAGATATTCAAAACCTTCACCGGAGTATTGATATTTTTTTCCCGGCTCAAAATCGAAACTCAGCTTTTTATCTTTAGCCATCGTTCTCCAATTCGGGAAACCTGTCTGATGACTTAAAATCATCCTTGTAGTTAATTTTTTATGTCTAGAATCTTTTGCAATATCAGGATCTACCCAATATTTTTCGATCGGTTCGTCAAGATTCCATTTTCCTAAGCTCACCAAGCGTAAGACCGTCATTGCAGTGACTGGTTTGGTTAGAGAAGCTACATTAAAAAGACTATTATAAGGCGCCGTCGTTTTGCCATCTAATGTTCCGTAAACTTTTATTTGTACCAATTTTCCATCCTCAATGATTCCTAATCCTAATGTTGGAATGTTGTTGTTTTCGAGTAATTGTTCAAGATTATCTTCAACTTCCAACTTGCCGGGATCGCCGTGATCGTAACTCAGAACGTCGCTCATCAACCAATTTTCGTCCTTTTTTGTCCAGACTGAAGTAAATTTTGCCTGTCCGCCCAAAACATCTTTTTTATTTTTTTCGCGAATGTAAAACTGATGTTCTCCCGTTTGAATTGCACCGTACAAATTACCGTTATTGTAGAGTGGAAAAACTTCAAGGCTGCTTACAATGACTTTACGAATTGGTTTTTGATTAGGATTCGAACAAATATTTTGTTTTGTTCGTTCCATAAATAATTTCTTGTCCTGAAAACCACCATTATCGTGATAAAATTTAAGATTTTCATCAATCGTTTTTTCCAAATATGCCATGTCGCAGTTATTAAAACCACGTTCAAAGAAAAGACTGTCCTGTTTTTTTAGTTCTAAAAATAAAGGTGAATTTTTATCGATTTGGCATTTCATATTTCCAAAGAAAAAGAAGAGAATGAATATGCTGAAGTAGAATCTTTTTGTCATTGATTAATTTTTGACAAAGATTCTGAAATTATTGAAATCAACTTAAAAAAGCAGCCCGACAAAAACCCGACAATCGATTGTCAGATTCATATAATATTGAAATTCAGTTTATAATAAAGGATTTTTCTTTTATCGATTTCGTAAGCATTTCTCAAAATAATATAAATATTGGACACCGTCAATATAATCATTGTGATCATTACAGATGGTGAGCCGAGTTTTAAAACGGCAACAATCAGAAAGATAATTGGTGAAATTATAGCTAAAAATATCTGAAGCGAAATTATCTGCTTTACCATTTCAGATTTCTCTTTTGTGAAAAGCATAATCAACAAAGGCGGCAAAAAATTGACAATCGGAAACCATGCAAAAGGAATTGAGGAAAGATTAATCATTTTAATTAAAGTGTAATTCAGAACGTCATTTTTTTCAGCTGTTGGAAGAGAATTTTCAACAAAAATTTCCTGCTGAAGTTCCAGCTTTAATAAATCTTTTTCGGAAATGTCGAGAGTAGCAGCCAAAGTTTTCAGCGTATAACCTTTTGGATCTGTTCCTGCCTCAATGCGCTGAATGGTTCTCACTGAAATGCCTGACTGTGCGGCAAGTTCTTCCTGAGTAAGATTTTTCAGTTCTCTGATTTTTTTTAATTCCGACATTTTTAAAGATTTCAAGAAATAAATTTAATGATTTCATTTGCTTTAATTAAATAAAAAAATTACCCGAAAAACAGGTAATTTTATTTTTTAACATAAAGTTGATATTATTTGATATCCAACAATTCTACCTGAAAAACAAGTGTGCTGTTTGGCCCTATTTCTTTGCTGATCTGTTGATCGCCATACGCTAAATGCGGCGGAATAATCAATCTCCATTTGCTTCCCACAGGCATTAGCTGAAGAGCTTCCGTCCAGCCCTTGATCACTTTATTCAATGGAAATGAAGCCGGAGTTCCTCTTTTTACAGAACTGTCAAAAACTTTTCCACCAATTGTCGTCCCGTGATAATGGCATTTTACCATAGATTTCGGTCCCGGTTTTGGCCCATCGCCTTCTACCATGATTTCGTACTGCAATCCGCTTGGCAACTGTACCACGCTTTCTCTTTTACCGTACTCCATCATATATTCCTGACCGTTTTTCAGATTTTTTTCGGCTTGTTCTTTTTTACGTTTAAATAACAAATCTGCTACTCCCATAATTTTTTTTTTTACAAAGATAAGGTTTTGAATTGGGAAGAAAAAGACAGGGAGCTGAAGTTAAGATTTCATACTAAAGATGCATGGTAAAAATTTAAACAAGTTTAATATTCTCTTAACGTAGAAATAAAAACTTGGCGTTATACTTGATTTTTGAAAATATATGCCCAATCCTTTAAAATATAATAAGAACTTTGAAAAGCTTTCCTACGAAGAAAGACAGCTTTTTGAGGAAAATAAAAAAAGCATCGCCGATTTTGTGGAACAATCATCAACTTTAAGTGATGTCAATTATGCGACAAGAAACGCGCATGCAAAAACGTACGCTGTTTTGAAAGGAGAGTTCGTCATCAACCCGGAAATGCGGTCGGACCTGCTTTATTTATTCGATAAAGAAAAATATAACGTCATCATACGGCTTTCTAATGCACATTTAAAGATTACTGGAAATAAGAAAGAAATTCCTGCATACGGATTTTCAATTAAAATAAAAGATGATGCAGATCGTACCATTGCCAATTATCCTTTGGTGAATTTCCCGCTTTTTCCTATCGACTCAGTTTCAAAGTTTTTAAAGCTATTCACCGCTATCAATCGATTTTTTACGAAAAAATGGGGAAATACATTTCAATTAATTAGACAGGTTTATCAGGTTTTACCGAATATTTTGAAATTATCATTTCTAATAAAAAGCTGGGAACTCTTTATGAAAAGAAATAATTTTTTCCTGTCTTTTGATTATCATTCTGTGGGCGCTTATCGGTTAGGAGATCATATGATTAAAATAAAAATGATTCCGCAAAATATTGAGAAAAATTTTGGCAGAAAACAAACAACAAAAGAAGCGATTGAAAATTTTTGCTTAAAGGAAACTTATGTTGCGGATGTGATGATTCAGTTCTGTTATGATTTAAAAGATCAGCCTATTAATATTTTAAGCAAAGAATGGAAAAATTCACCTCTGATCAAAATTGGCGAAGTAAGAATCGGGAAAAATTCTTTTGTTACGCCTAATACTTGTGATAATGAATTGCTTTCATTTAACCCTTTTGAAAGTGCTGAAATTTTTCAGCCAGTCGGTAAAATTCAAAAATTAAGAGAAGAAGCGTATAAAGTTTCACTTCAAACTAGGAAAAAAATCAATAAACTGCTGAAATATAAGTAGTGTACATGTTGCGTTTTCACAGTAACAGAACGGTTTACTTCATTCTTAAAAGGTTTAAATAAAAAAGGCTTCACAAATTGTAAAGCCTTTAATTATTGATTATTATTCGATTGTCTCTTTATCTTCCTTTTTATCCGGGAACATGATTGAAAGTAAAACCGAGATGACCAGCACGCCGCCGACAATTCCTAAGGAAACCGGTGACGAGATATGATACCACGGAGCGATCAACATTTTAACACCGATAAACGCTAAGATAATTGCTAAACCATAAGGCAGTTTGCTGAACATATGAATGAAGTTTGCCAATAGGAAATAGAGTGATCTTAATCCTAAAATCGCAAAAATATTCGATGTATACAAGATAAAAGGATCATTAGAGATCGCAAAAATCGCCGGTATAGAATCTACCGCAAACAATACGTCTGTAAACTCGATCACAGCAACAACAACCAAAAGAGGTGTCGCCATCTTGATTCCGTTTTGTACGGTGAAGAATTTATCACCATCATAATTATCAGAAACTTTCCAAAAGCTTTTGATCAATTTTGCTCCGGCTGTATCTCCGTAGTTTTCATTATCATCATCGCCATCATCGCCCCAAGACTTAATTCCTGCATAGATCAAGAATAATCCGAAAAGCGTCATCACGACATTGATTTTAACGGTGTGGCCTAAAATTTCCATTTCTGGTAAATAAGTCAGTTCGATCAATTCCACTCCTGCAAAAATAAAGATTGCTCTGAAGATCAGTGCTCCAATAATTCCCCAGAATAAAACTTTATGGTGAAGGAATTTTGGCACTTTAAAGAAACCAAAAACCAAGATAAATACAAATAAATTATCTACCGAAAGTGCTTTCTCTATCCAGTAAGCCGCCTGATATTGTGTAAATTTCTCTACAGCTACAGCGTGACTTCCTGCCGTACCGTCTGTATTGAAAACCCAATACACAACGCCGGAAAAAACCATTGAAAGAGAGATCCATACTATAGACCAAATCGTTGCTTCTTTTGAGGAAACCTCATGACTTTTCTTATTGAAAACTCCTAAATCCAGAAGCAGCATGATGACTACTGTTACTGCAAATCCCCACACCAAACCAGGGTGAAGATCTAAAATGTTGTGTTGTTCCACTTTATAAAAATGTTATTATATGATAAAAAGCAATAGTTGTAAAGATACAGCTATTGCTTAATTTTTAAGTCTAAAATTTTATAATTTCAGAAGTCTTTTATGTAAATCTTACAAATATTTTTGCTTAACTGTTTCAATCGTCTGCTCTAGTTTTCTGTCGGCCGTAGGATCTCCGATTGCGTTGAATTTCCATTCGTTGTTTCTCTTGTAGAAAACTCCCATTACCATTGCAACATGACCGCTGAAAGATTTGTCGTTGGCAATGTCATATTTAGCAAAAACTTCTCTTACGTTTGTTGGAGTACCTTCGTAGATACGGATTGATGCAAAAGGAATTGTTCCGAAATCCTGACCTTTGTAGCTGTTTAAAACCAAAGCAACATGCTCTACAGCAGAATCTAAAGCAGAAAAATCTATAGTAATAACTTCATTATCCAAGCCGTCGTCTCCGCTCACATCACCTGTTAAATCATCTCCACTATGCTTTACAGAACCGTTTTTAGATTTTAAATTCCCAAAATAGATTACTTCTGTTGCATTTTTGTTTGTATCATACAAAATACAGCTTCCGTCTAAATCTACTGCTTCTTTTGAAACACCACCAAAGAAGCTTTTCTTCTCGATTGCGCCCCAGTTTATTCCGACACAAGCCTGGGAAAGCGCTGTTCCGTTTTCTTTTGTAAGGTTTATTCTCTGACCTTTTTGTAAGTTAATTGCCATATTTATTTTTTTGTTTTAGTTATATTTTGATCTTTATTTTATTGCTAAAATTTATTTTAACGCAAAGTCAGCAAAGATTTTTTTAAAACTTTTCTTTATATTTTTCTCTTCCGCAAAGGCGTTCCACTCAGCAAAGGAAATTTCTCATATTCAAAGTATTTTATACTTTCTACTTTAAATCAATTGTTTAAATTTAAATTCAGCATTGCCCGAAGGATATTTGTTTCTTCGTTGACATCAAATATTTTGCTCATGATATCTACGTTTTCCAGGTTTCGCTGATAATCTTTTAAAACCGCATCTACACCTTCCGGTAACTTTCTTTTATTTTCATGAATCGTTTCTTCCAGCTGCTCATTTTTTCTTTTAAGCTGATTCATAACTGAAGCCTGATTCGATTCATTTTCAGAAGTGTCAAGAGAAGATAATTCGTCATCAATTAAATACAATCTTCTTTCTTCCACATTAAAAATAAAATGTTCATTCGACTGAAAAATCTTAAATAATTCATATTCATTACGCTCAATTCTGTATCCACATACAAAGCGAACTTTAAAATTCTGGATATTTAGCTTGCCTAATAACTTCCTCTCAATCGAATAATCCTGATATTGATACGACGGAACATGACCAATTTTCAATTTTGCTTCGTCTGCTTCTGTTCTGTAGAATTCTACTGCATATTTTTTGTGAAAATATAAAACGTCATTCCAATTTAAGGTAAATTTATCTTCGGTGAGATCTTTATACAGTTTTCTTAAATGTTCAGAAAAAACTCCGCTGTAAAATTTCCGGTCTGTTTCAAAATTATCTATCTTTTTTTCCTCAAAAGCATCAATATACTGATTATTGATATTAATTTCGTTGATCACCGCCAGAAGATCATTTTCTTTTTTCTTTTTAATCTTCGTCAGCAGTTCTATCAGACTGTCAGTATATTGCAAATGAAAAAGCTCGAGCTTGTTGTAATCTAAAGTCTTGTTTTCTTCGAATAGTTTATGAATAATATCTGTTTTTATGTAAACTGATATGATGTCAATATTTTCAAAAAAATTAGAGAGAAGTTTAAGCTTTGTTAATCTTCTTCTGCTTTGAGACATTATGATTGCAACTTCATCACTCACCCTTTTGCACTATTTTATCCTCTGATGTTTGCTTTTAATTCCGATTCTAAAGTCTGAAGATCCTGATCTAGTTTTCTTCTGCTTTCTGTACCCTGTTTCTGAATTTGTTTTACCTCGTTCAAAGTATTGATCAACATGGCAGTCGTTTCTTTCAGTGTTTCTGCCGATACAATCGTCTGCTCGTTGGCTTTTGCTACGTTGATCGAATTCTGACCCAGACGTTCTGCATTTTTTCTCAAAATCTCTTCTGTCGTAGAAGATACTTTTTGCTGAACTTCAATATTTTGCTGCTGTCTGTGCATTGCAACGGCCAACGAAAGCTGATTTTTCCAAACCGGTAACGTTGTAGTTAAGATCGTCTGCGCTTTTTCAGCAATAGAAACGTTGTTGTTTTGTACCAGTCTGATCTGCGGAAGTGACTGCATCATAATCAAACGCACCACTTTTAAATCTGCTAATCTTCTGTCTAATCTATTAATGAAATCTCTTTTGTCTGCAATCTGATAATCTGCGAAATTCTGAACATTGGTTTCCATTTCAGCTAGCTCAACCGCTGCTTTTTCCATTCTTAGATTTCCGGCAATTACAAGATCTTCAATTGCTTTAATCGAATTGACATTGCTGTCGAAAATCGTCTGTAAAACCGCATTATCTTTGGTAGAAGTAATAATTCCTGCATTTACTTTATGAGAAATCTGATCGATATTGCTGGTAATTTTGTCGTATTTGGCAAAAAGATTATCAACCTGAGTCAGCATCTTTTTCATGAAAGGAAGTCTGCTCAGAAAACCTTTTACACCACCGTTATTAATTTCATCAACGTCTACATAATTTAACTCAACTAATAAATTGTTGATTAGTTCTCCTACCTCACCTGAGTTTGATCTTCTTACATTCCCAAGAAAACTGTCACTCTGGTTTGCTAAAGTTTTCTGCAGATCTGAACCGAAATTTACGATAGAACCAGGATTTGTCTCATCAATAGAATTTGCCAGAAGTTCGTACTTTTGGCGTTCTTCATTTTTGATCTGACTTAAATTTACATTTCCGTCTCTGTCTACCAAAACTGCAGGAGCCGAACTTTGCGTTGGCTGTGAAGGAGCATTCGGAGTTGGCTCAAATGTTTTTAAAGGTTCTATCGATCCCAGCGGATCTATATTTTGGTTATCCTGATTATCCATAATTGATTATTGATACATTGATACAAATTTCTCAAGTCCGTCTCTCTGACCTGCACCTACAGCTTCAAATTTCCATTCTCCGTTTCTGTTGTAGATTCTTCCGAATTCTACTGCTGTTTCGATAGAAAAATCTTCGTCTAATTCATATTTTAAAATTTCCTCGTTGGTATCTGTATTAAAAATTCTGATAAAAGAATTTCTTACTTGTCCGAAATTCTGTCTTCTTGTATCGGCATCATGAATGGTTACTACAACGGTTATTTCTTTCACAGCAGCATCAATTTTAGTTAGATCAATTTTAATCTGCTCATCGTCTCCGTCACCGTCGCCCGTCAAATTATCACCTGAGTGAATCACCGCTTTATCAGGAGATTCCAAATTATTATAAAAAATAAAATGATTCTCAGATACCAGTTTTTTGTTATCATCCAGCAGAAAAAGAGATGCATCCAAATCAAATGCTCCACCAGTCGATGTATTATTGGTATCCCAACCCAAACCGATCGTGAATTTAGGTGCGTTTATATTTTCTCTTTGTCCTTTTTGTAAGTTAATAGCCATAATTAAGTTCTGTTTGTGTTAAAGTGTTTATGTTAGTTTCGTATTCTTTTATTAAATGATAATTGTTACTTATTGCCAACTCGAGAAGATGATCCATCTGCTCTTTTTTTATTTTAGACGTAAGATAATCAAAATTACTTGATTCCAGACCTAAAATATATTTTACAATTCTGGTGTTAAACTGAAAACTTGGCTTCAACATCACTTCTGTAACATCTTCTACATTTTTCACCGAGTGATAATTAAAATAATTTTCAATTTTGGGATCAATATCAAGATTCATCAATTCAGCATAATACATGAATAGAAAATCTGCCTTTACATCAAATTCATCCAAAATTTTATTGACTGTAAATTCATGACTTCCGGTGATTTTTATATCGTCTATAAAAATACAGAGTTTTCCTCTCAGAAAATCTTTGTCAAGATAATAAGTATCGTTCCCGATTAAATTCTTACGGTCTTCAAAACTTAAAGTTCCGTAATCGGTTGTATAGGTGTGATTTCTATTGATTTTCGATAAAATACTCGACTTTTTTCCCTTCTGAAAAAGATAAAAATCAAGTTGTTTCTTAAAGTAAAAACACAGAAAATTAGAAGCCGTAGGAATTGCCATGTAGGGACTCGGCAATACGAGAATCTCTTTATCTGTATCTAAAATTTCGCCATGATGAGCAATAAAGCCCTGAAATAATTCTTTGGCAAATTTCTCTGCATATGACTTATCACCATATTTGAAATAACTGTATTCAGCAGGTGAAAACGTAAATTCGTCCGCCGAATGAATATGATGCAAACTGTATCTTTTGTTCATATTATATTGTGTGTTTTAGTAAATGTGCGTTGAAACCGAAATCTTTGGCTCCTTTATAATCTGCAATCGGATTATCACCAATGTGCAAAATATGATTCATTTGTAAATCCTGATTTTTAATTAAATTTTTCACTTCCTGAAAGACCAGCGGATTGGGTTTAGAAATCTTCAGTTCATCAGAATAAATATGGAAATCTATATACTGATCAAGATTTTCGTGTATCAGGAATTTTCTCATGGTTTTTCCTTTAATAAAACCTGTGTTACTGAGAATATTAATGGTTTTTCCCTGGTTTTTGATTTCGTCAAAAAAGTCATGTAAATTTTCGAAAATGATAACCGGTCTGTATTCCAGAAATAAGTCTTCACTTTTTTGGTAAAATTTGTTGAGTTTGTCTTTATTCAAATTTTTTAAATCAATTTCTAAAGAATTTAGAATCAAGAGATAAATCTCGAAAGTATCCACATTTCCGCCAATCACTTCATTGATCGTATTGCAAAGATCGTCGTAATATTTTACAACTTTTGCAACTTCACCAATCGGTTTATCAACTTCAAAAAAAGAAGAAAACAGCTCAACTCTTTTGGTTTTAAATTCTGGATGAGATTTTATTAAAGTGAGCCAAAGATCAAAAGAAAAATGTGAATGATTTTGGATGTCGATATCTGTTTTCAAAATGATTTAAGTTAAATTAGTTTTTAGCTTTATTGAAAAAGATCTATTAATTGATCATATATTTTAAATCAATCGTGTTTGAATTTTTCAATTCTACCCAAAGATAAAATTTTTATCATTATACCAAAATAGAGACCATTTTTTTTATGAAACTTTATGATTTTTTAGTGAAAAACAATGTGTTGAATTTGTTTTTTAATAAAATTGAGCACAGAGTTATTACAATTCGTAATCATATGTATTGATGTTTTTTGTATTTTAATTTTACTAAACTAAAAATTGGAAAACAAAGCATTAATTTGACAAACTTTAGATGAGGAGAAATGGCAGATTCAGAATTGATTTCACATTAAAAGAAAAAAGATAAAGTGCAGGAAATTTTTGAAGAATTTACAAAATAAAGATAATAAATATTAATACTCTTTAAGGCTCAAGAAAGATATGAATTGACATAATTGAAATAGCTCAGCAGCAAAATCAAGCTTATGGATTGTTAAATGGCATCCTTTTGGTAATATGTTTCCCAAATTAAAGCTTATAAACTTACATTATTTGGCACATTTAATTAAAATAAACAGTTCATTTTGAATTTTCACATATATGAGAATTTGCAAATGATCATTCGATAACATAAATTAGTTATGACTGGTAAATTATTAAAAACAAATAATGCTTTTTATAAGCAATTTTTATGTAATTTTGAAGAGTAATTTAGTATAATTAATAATTATATAATAAACAATCTTATTACTGCATTAATTCGTATATGATATGATTGCCTGCTCACAAAATTTAATTTTTTTTATTAATTATAAGAATATTGCCGCATATCTTAGAACCCCTCGTCTATGATGTGTAAAAAATGAGCGATTAAAAGATTTTACAGCTAAAATATATCTTAAGAGATTAGCTTTAACTATTTAATTACTGTTTCATTTTTACCAAATCTATTCTTGTAGATTTCTGTGAAGTTTCACAATTTTTTTAAACACACAAATGCTTATCAGTTACTGATTATTGAAAAATATTTAAAAATAAATTTTTATTGATAAATGTTATACAAAGTAATAAATATAGGCCAGGCTATAAAGCAACTTGTAGATCAAAAAGAGATCACAATCGAAAGGATCTGCAATTTTTTAAATAAAGATGAAGATTTTGTAAACAGTGTTTACGAAAGCAAGTCTATCGATACAGACATTCTTCTAAGATGGTCTAAACTTTTGGAGTACGATTTTTTCAGATTATACAGTTCTCACCTGATTCTCTATGCTCCACCTGCCGCAGTGAACAAAACGAATCAAAAATCGGATAAGACACCACAATTCAGAAAAAATATCTATACTCAGGAGATCAAAGATTTTATTATAAAAAAGATTGATTCTGGAGAAATGACGCAGGCAGATGTGATCAAAGAGTACTCAATACCGAAAAGCACACTTCATCGTTGGCTTCAAAAAAAGCAACAATAATCACCAAATCATTATGAAAATGAAACCTAATTACAGCAAGATTTATCACGATCTTCTGAAGGAACAGCATCCTGAAAAATTGAAGGATGCTAAAGTAAAAGAACTCCTGAAGAGCCTCAACACCAGCGATGAAGTAATAAAGTTTAATGATAAAATTTTTAAACAATCGAAAGAAAGTCAGGAAAACAACCAAAAACTTAGGACTTATGACAAAGAAACAATGTTGAAAATTCTGAATTATCAAAAGCAACACGGTTTCTCGAGTAACTATATTTCTAAACAGTACAAAATCAGCAGAACGACCATTGCAAAGTGGAAGAAAATCTGTGAAGACGAGATTCAATAAAATTTAAAGCGTACAACGTTGAAAATGTAGTTTTTTTTGACAAATAATAAATCAGAACTGCACGATATTCTAAAATGAAATTGGTCAGGTTCTGATTCGAAATATAAAAGTAAAAGATGAGCCCGCTAAAATGCGGGCTCATCTTGTTTATAAAAAAACAAAAGGTAAAAATCGAGAAAAGAGATTGCGGGGCATGTCTAGCCGGAGTCGAACCGGATAACCTTGCCGGAGTTACCGACTGCGCTATTCCTCCCCAATTGTGAGGCGAAGTATCTTTTCTCTACGACACTTTATATTTTAAAACAAGGCAATGATCAAAAAGTGTAGTCGTGCTCTAACCATCTGAGCTACTTTATAAAATTTCCCTTAAAAAGGCAGGACTCGAACCTGCGACCTCGTCGGTGACAGCGAAGTAACACTACTCTACGGCACTTGTTTTTATTTTAAATCAAGGTAAAAAGTATAGAATCTTTCAGTGCTTTTGCTCTACCAACTGAGCTACTTTTCCCGAAGAAAAGGCAGGGCTCGAACCTGCGACCCAAAGATTAAATATCGAAGTATGATTCTAAAACGACACTTGATTTGTATGTTTTATATTATTTCTAAAATTACAAGGCAAATTCTGATAAAAGCTGTCTTAAAAATTGTCTAGCCACTCGACCACACCTTTCGGCGAAAGGATTCGAACCTTTGTAAAATAACGAAGTAACTCTTATCAACGGCACTTGTAAGTAATTTTAAATCGAGCAAAATTTTGAAAGAGACTTTTTTCAATTTGAATTCGAAGGAACTCTTTCTTACGGCATCGATTATTTTAAGTTTTGTTTGTTCTTGTTTTTTTGTTACAGCAAATTACATTATCAGTACGCAACCTTTTTTCGCAGTTGAAATTTATTTTAAAAATAAAAAGTTTATTATTTCTAAAAGCTTTACAAATCCTAAGATTGGAAGCAAAATAACTCCTCCAATGAACAAATAAAACCCGACATTACTAAAAAAGCCATTTTTAGATTCCGTATAATTTCCTTTTTCTCTGTTTTTGGGTTTAAAGTCAGGAATGCGTTTTGTTTTCTTTAAACTGTCAGATTCCAATTCTTTTAAAGTATTTTGAGCGAAGTCTGAAAGTTGAGTTTTATTTCCACGAAAGACAATATCTTTTAAGATAGCATTTCCTGAGTTACTGAAAGACTTTCTGTATATTTCAACCGCTTCTTTCATTTCGAAATTCTGCGGTTCAGACAAGATCCAATATTTTCCGGCTTCATCCTTAAATCCAGAATCATAATAAAGCTGAGCCAATTTTTCTCTCAACAAAATATCATCTGGAAATTGATTAATCATATTTCTCAATCTGTCACAGGCCTTTTTCTTTCTGCCTTCTTTAATATCCTGTTCAATTCTGTGTAACATATTTCCCATGAATTATATTTTAATTAAAAACCAAGTAACAAGTTATAAGAGTTCTTGAATGTTGTTCACATTTTAAGTTTGACGATGGAACTCTTATTTTACGACATTGGTTATTAAAACCGAACAATCTGACGAAAAGACTCATTTTTCAATTGGAAGTCGAAGAATTTCTTTTCTTACGCATCGGTTATTTGTTAATCTTCGTATTTAAAATAGAGAAGGTATTTATTCTTATCTCCTACTATGAAAAAATATTCGTAGTAAATTCCCAATTCATAGTATGTTTCATTGGAATCACTAAACTTTGAAGTTAAAATGTTTTTAATATTTATCAAATTATTTAAATCTCTAAAAAATAATTCGATAAAAACATTTTCTCTTCTCTCACTAATTTCCAACTTAATGATTTCTCCATTTTTGAATAACCATTTTTTTAGAGATTTTTGAAATTCTCCGATACTGATATTTTCAATAGTAAATAAACATTCTTCTTGAAGATGAAATTTATTTCTCAAAAAAATAGATTCATCTTTGTCTAATTCCATTTCAATTATTTCATATTCATAAGATAAATTACAATTTGGAGTATTTAAGTCTGCATATGTGTATAAAATGCCTTTTATAAGATCTAAAGTAATATTTTTCATGTTATAATTTTTATTCCTAGCCCCGATTGAAGTGACATCCTTTTTCTGAAATGGCTTTAAAAAAAAGTGCTGGCGAAAAAGATATAGCGGAAAGCGGGATTAGGCTCCTAAAAAAATTAATGGTTATTAGTTTTATTTTTAAAAGCAGTGCCTTTTACAGCACTACTTTTTTAATCATTTCTACACCAGACTTTCGGTCTTCCAGAGCATTCAGTACGTCGAAAATTTTGTCGGACCAACCTGCAATAAGATACACATCATTTTTTCTGACATCCAACGGTTGTTTTCCGTAACCCGTCAAATCAAAAATATACAATTTTGCATTTGGATTGAAACTTTTGTATTGATTCCATGAATTTTCGAAAGAATTTCTACCACCATTGCTATCCCAAAGCTGAGTATCGGTGAACAACATCACTTTATCTACTTTTTCTCTTTTTCTGATCAAATCTTCGATCACCAAATAACCGTTTGTGGAGTAACCCACTTCACCTTCCCGCTTGTAGAAAGCATCTACGTTTCTCAGGATACCATTTTTAGGCATCGGAACTCTTTTCCAACGATCACCAAAAATACCCGTAACTACATTTTTGCACTGCGACTGCAACATCATCGACATGAGCAAACCGATATCGTACAACAAAACCTTAGATTTCGCAGAAACAGGCTGTTGCATCGAACCCGAAACGTCTGCCGCAATCACCACCGAAGTATCGAAACCAAAACCTTTGATGTTTTTTGCACTCACCATCACCGCATCTTCCAATGCTTCCAAAATTGATGACAAATAGGGTGAATCGATCGTTTTCAATTCTCTATACGCAGACAAAAATCTGAATGGCAATTGTTTTGAATTTCTCACCGCCTTTTCGTCTGACAGATAGTTGCACACTTTGAACATTGCATCTGAAGAAACCTTAGCTTCTAAGATATTTCGCAAGTTTCTCAACGTTGCCATATAACCTAGTTTGTTACTGAAAATCAATTCTTCCCATTTGTTTTTGAAAGCTAATCTTCTTTCTGCTTCATCGGCAAATTTTGTCTGACCCAAAACTGAAAGTTCAACTTCCCAAGTGTATGGAGTTTCCAACGAATCATTTACGATTTTGTTGAAAATTGCCTGCTGATTTTCGTCTTTTGCTTTCGGGTGAACCAAAAACAAAGCGTCTTTCAAAGTAACTTCTGCTTTTCTGTTGTATTTTGCAAATTGATATTCATCAAATTTATTGAAAGATTTCACCAAACCTTTTTGGATCTGTTTTGAAAGTCTATTCAACTTTTTAGTATCCGTTCTTTCGTTGGCCAATTGGTAATACGCCAACAATTCTGTGATTTCGTCTGCTCTTTGAATAACACCGTCAACGGTTCTGCTTACCAAGTCTGTACCTGAAGTCTGTTTCGCCAATTCGGTAGTCAAAACCAGTGGAATTGAACGCAAATACATATCTTTTCTTGCATAGATTGCCAATTTTGCTACGAATTCAGGATCGTTTTTCAGAATCAAAGCTTGGATTCTCGCCAATCTGTCATTTCCTTTTTCATAGGTTGCGTTTGATAATCCTGTTGTAACAACAGCACTGTATAGTTCTTCTGCAGGTGTCATTGTATAAGCTTTTGCACCTTCGTAGTTCATGACTACTTTATTCTCTTTTCTTAAAAAATTAAATTTCATGGTTACTGTTTTTTTGTTAAACATTCGGAAGATTATCACTTCCTCTCTGATTTCTTATGCAAAGTAATGACGATATTGCGCAGTGTTTTTGCGTAGTTAATTTTTTTGTGAAAAAGTTTTTATTTTTTGACTTAAACATTAATGACACAAATCTTTACACTAAAAAAAACACGAATTTTGATTGTGATATTTGTGAAAGTATTAGTGTGATTTGTGTTTAGATAAAATCTATCATTCATTTTACATAAAGGAATCGACAGTTTCAGGTTTTTGGAAATCCGTTGTCTAGCTTTGTGTATATTAAAATGTAAACTATGATAAAAGGATTATATGAAACTCACGTACAGGTTAACAATTTAGAAAACTCAATAAAATTTTATACTGAAGTTTTAGGTTTGGAATTTGCTCATCATGATGGAAACCGTCCGATTGCATTTTTATGGATTGGAAAAAATAAAGAAGCCATGCTTGGTTTGTGGGAGCAAAGGGAAAATTTACAAACTAGACATTTTGCTTTTTCTGCTGATAAAGAAGATATTTTAAATTATTCCGTTGAGTTTTTAAAAAATAAAAATTTAAAACCTTACAACTTCCTGAAAGACGGAATTGATAAACCAATGGTTTTTGCGTGGATGCCTGCGTTAGCGATTTATTTTAATGATCCGGACGGAAATCAACTGGAATTTATTTCGATTTTGGAAGGAGAAGGAAGACCTGACTTGGGTGTACTTTCTTACGAAGAATGGTTGGAAAGAAAATAAAAAAACTTCCTTTTAAAAAGAAGTCATCATTATTTAATTATTATGTACCGTTTTTAATATTGCTTCAGGCACCAATGTAATATTTTTGCAATGTTTTTTGCATCATCCACACCTCTGTGATGTGTCCCTTCAAGCTTGAAATTTAACTCACCCAAAGCTCTCGCCATTCCAACGCTTTTCCTGACGGTCGGATGCGTTTGCCCGAATAATGTTTTCACATTGATATGATCATCACTCAAAGGATAATCTACATTGAATCTTCTTGCCTGATTTTTAAGCATATTCAGATCATAGTTTCCGTAACTCGCCCAAGTCAGGTCTTCGGAATCGTATTCTGCTCGTAAAATATCTAATGCATCTTCGAGTAAAACGCCTTCTTCATCTAGCATTTTCTGAGTAATGGAAGTCAGTTCTGTACAAAACGGACTTACTTTTGAATATTGAGGTTTCACTAGGATTCCTTCATTTTGCGAAATCTCACCGGTTTTTGCATCCATAATGCAAACGCCGATTTCTATGATTTCGCTTTCCTGTCCTCTTGGCGGGCGGTCGTCCCAGCATGTGGCTTCGAGGTCTATAATTAAAATTTTATCTGTTGTTTTCATTTTTTTAAATTGTTTATTGTTAAAAATTTACTGCAAAATCTCTCTCAAAATTTTAGCAGCATTGTAAGCATCATCTGCTCCGCTGTGATGATTTCCTTCAAAATTCATATTCATAGCTATAAGAGCTCTTTTTAAACCCATCATTTTGTAAAGTCCATTATAGGCTTTAAACTGATGCATAATGTTAATATAATTTTCGGAAAAAGGATTTTCGATGCCGAGATAATCACACTGTTCCATGATCTGCTCTTTATCAAAATTTCCAAAACCTGCCCAAGTAAGCCAAGTTGAATCATATTCATCCCTTATTTTCTCGCAAGCTTCTTCGAAATGAATTCCTTTTTCTTTTATTAGCTGCGGAGTTATTCCGGTCAAATCTGTACAAAATTGGTTGATTTTAGATCTTTCCGGAATGACGTAAATGCTTTGTTTCTTGGAAAGTACTTTTGTTGTTCTGTTTAATTCGCAAATTCCTATTTCTATAATATCGACTTTTTGACCAGGTGGAATTCTATCGTTTTCCCAACAAGTCGCTTCTAAATCGACGATTAATATTTTGTCTGTTGTTTTCATATTTAACTATTTTATTCTACATATTTTTTCAGTCATCTACATTTGGTTTTAAAAATTGGAGGAGAAAGCGGGAAGAAATACCCTGAAAAGAATTGCTGCTGAAGCTCTGCAAAGATAAAACCATTATACGCATTGTATTTACGCAGTTAAAAAATAATCTTCAAAAAATAATCTAAATTATTTTAATGATCTGCCGTAGAAAGTATTTAGGCTTCAATTTTGTTTTAATATTTACATCAAAAAGTTTCGATAATAAATTACCGAAACTAAACTTTAAGAGTCATCAATTCTTCTTTTATAACATCGATGACCAAAGAATTCAACTTTTTGTTGATCCTTTTTTGTTCTTCTTTTTCTATTGTAGTGAAAACTTTCGGAAAATATTTTTCAAAATCCTCTAAAATATCCTGTGTAAAAAGACCAATCACTTTCCCAATCATTTTGGGTTCAAATTCACCAATTTTACTGACAACATTATTCAATCGGTTTGCAGTTGCATATTTTTTAATTTCTTCCCAAATATTCTGAGCATTTTCACTGAAACGAACTTCATTTTGAATTGCCCTGTCTTTCCTAACCATTTTAGATTTCTCAGTCCACTTTTCGTTTTTATTTTTTAAAATGACTCTTGAGCCGTTTCCAAAATATTTAGTTTTCAAAGTTTTAAGGATCGTTCCTTCACACATATTATTTTCGATTTCCGGTAATCCCAACCAGGCCGGAATTTTAGAATCGAAAACATTAGAGAACTTCAAAGCCTCATCCAAAGTCCCTTGAAACAAGATTTTTGCATAGAAAAATCCGGTTTCGTTTTGCTTCAGAAATCTGAACTAAAGAATCTTTTGTAATTCTGTTTAATTGATTTTTTAATGATTCAAAAACGAAATCTTTCCATTCTGCTTCTGTGAAAACTTTTCCTGTGAAAATTTTAGCTTCATTGTAAGGTTTAATGAATTTTAGTTCATCTTTTTCCCAAATCAATTCTTCTGAAATCTTGTGAACCGAAACTTTATGATTCAAAAGGTTTTCACCATAATATTTAGAATACACTTCATACAGATGATTTCCTCCGTAAAAAGAACCTGGAAACCAATTGGTATTCTGTTTTGCCAATCTTGCAATCGTTACCGAACCATACACGAAAACATCTTTTCTGTCTGTTTCGAAATCTATTTTCCTTGCAGTTGGCGGAATATTAATTACATGATAATCAATATTTAATTCTTCCAAGGCATCAAAAATTTTGTAATGATCGGGATCTAAATATACATTAGCCTGAACTAAAAAATACATGGTTATTAGTTTTTAAAGGTTTTTTATTTACTTTTTACAATACCTGATAATTCCAGTTTTGCATCTTCAGGAAACCCTGAAAGACCGGGAATATCGTTGTATTCTAAAATCACTTTTTCTCCGTTTTCTGTTTCCAGAACATCAATGGCAACAATATCTGCTTTGATATTTTCCTGTAACAGTTTTACTTTTTCTATCCATTCTTTTTCCGGCTCGATGATTTGATATTCTTGGGTTAAAGAATTGGCTTTCCAATATTTGCCTTTTCTTTTCATAGCCCAAACTCTATCATTTATTGCCAGATAACGAATGTCATATTTATAGTTAATGAATGTCTCTGTTGTGATATAATCCTGATGAATAAATAGCAAATCTTTCAGTTCTTCCCATTGTTCTTCGGTTGAAACCAGACTTTTTCCGTATCCACCGTGATGATTTCCAACTTTAACCACAAAAGGAAACTGCATTTCCAGATTTTTCAGTTGAGTTATATTGGTTGCTACGTTAAAATCAATAACAGGTAATCCAAGTCTTTTCAATCTATTTAACATTGATAATCTTTCGTACCCCATTAATAATGTTGAAGCAGAATTCACACAAGCAACACCTGAATATTCAATTAATTCCAAAATATTTCTGTGTTTTGCTTCAGGATTTATAGCCCCCAATCTCCAAAAAATCACATCCGGTTTGCAGACTCCATCTGCATCAATCACATACAATTCAGCATCTTTTACGATAAATTCGGATGTATGAACTTTCTTCTGAACTACATTAAATCCTGCAAAATAATCTTTCCAGTATTGTTCTCCATTAATGATTAAAATTGTTTTCATTTTTTTTATTTTTTGAAAATTACACCATCATATCAGCACAATTGGAACTTGCGAATGCGTAAGGTTTTGCTTTAAATATATAACCCATTCCCAAAATATATCCCATTGCGTCTTTCAAAGCAACGTTGGATTTGAAATCCGGATCGGTATTAATGTCTGCGTGTACCTCCATTTCCACATCATATGTTTCCAGAATAGAGCAAATGGCGTAGGCAATTTCTACGGATTTGTTGACCTCGTTCAACATTCGCTCTTTGATACTGATATTCTGTATTTCTCTTTCTTTTCTGATAAAGGTAAACGCTCCTTTTCCCTCACGAATAAAGACCACTGCCGTAGCATAATTAATGGCGTCACCATAAACGTGGGAGTCTGAACCCACACACACTTTCAGTCGATGTCCATTTGCTTGTTCGCGAATGATGGCTTCTTCTACCAACTGTGTGATAGAGTTTTGGAAAATTTTTCCGGTCATATTTTGCCATGTTTGTTGTTGCGTTTCCATTTTTTCTACATGTTTTAAATTTGTTTTATTTAAATTTTTACTAATTATTATATGAATATCTGTAATCCGGCAGAGTGCTTATTTTAGCGCAAAGTCCGCAAAGATTTTTTTTAATACTAACTGCTATTTAAGTTCGCAAAGGCGTTTCACTCAGCTAAGAACACAAAGCCTTTTTCAATAATGACAGATAATTGTTGATTCATCAGGACCCAAACCCTTATTATCTGCTCGAAAGGCAGGCGTCCTGAACCGTTACACGAATAGAGCATTATTTTTTTGAATTGTGAATAGTCAATTTACTTTGTAGTCAATCTATAAATTAACTTTCAGAGCAAAATTTACCGTTCACTTATTCACTTTTTTGACCATCTGACTAGGAATCGAACCTAAACAACAAGAGTACATTTCCTGCATGCTGCCATTACATTATCAGCGGTTTTTATGGTGGAAGTAGTAGGATTTGAACCTACTCAGCAATGAAGCAACAGATTTACAGTCTGCCCCGACTCTCCAACTTCGGCGTACTTCCTTTTTTATAAATGATAATTGATAAGAGATTAATGATTTTCATTCTAACTTCTAATCTCCAGCATCTAACTTCTTTTTTGTGAAGAAAAACAAAGCCTGTCTTTAATTTTTTAGTTTGATATAAGAACTTCTGCGCTCGACAAACTTTTACTTTTTCTTCGGAACTAATCTCATTTTAGTTATTTGAGATGGTTATGGGATTTAAACCCACTCAGCTTACGCAACGGTTTTGCAGACCGCCCCGACTCTTCCACTTCGGCGAACCATCATTTTTATGAGTAATCAATAATGGATAATGAGTAATTTTCACCATATTGATTATTCTTTTTTATTTAAATTTTCATTAAAAAATAAAGCCTGTCTTAATTTTTTATTTGATATAAGAACTTCTGCGCTTTGACAAACTTTATTTTACCTAAAAATTTATATTATGTTTAATTAATTTCCATCTTTTTATTTATTTGAGTTAAGAAAAAGCCTGTCTATATTGTGTTTTTGGCGTAAAGATCTTCTGCGCTCGACAAACCTTTTCTCTTCTCTTTTGAAACAATTAATTGATCTGAATCGTAATTGTCAATTCGCTTTACTTGTCAATTTTTAAAAATTCACCTGTGAAACAAAATTCAGTTTTGACTATTACATTACTTTCTTCGTCTGAAAAATAGGATTCGAACCTATGACCTCCCGCGTCCAAGGCGGGTAAACAACCACCGTTATCTTTCCAGTTTTTCAGATTCACTTCAAATTCTTTTCCGAGAGACAGTCGGATCGGGAATTTTTCCGTGAATCTTTTGTAATTCCGAGAGGGATCGAACCTCTAACCTTCGGTTTAGAAAACCAACGCTCTATCCAATTGAGCTACGGAATTTTAAAATTCTTGTGAAGTAAAATTCACACTTTTGGGTATCTCCGGGGATCAAACCCTGTTCTCCGGTTCCACAGACCGACGCTTTACCAAATAAGCTAAAGAAACCATAAAAAAAGCGCCTCTTTTCGGGAGGCGCTTTATATATTTTGACGTGTCAGTTCATTAACTGACGCATTTATATAAGCACCTTTTATCCACAAATTCACTATCAAGAATACACGCAAGTCCCATCGGCTCTTGTCCGTGTTGTCTTGAATACTGATTAGATATGTTATGTAATTGTTTCATTATATTCTTGTTTAAAATTGTTTTTTTGAAAAGATTAAAAACGTATTGCTTTAATTTTCGGTTGCAAAGTAAGTATGAAATTTTTTAACTCGCAAATTTATTTTTCAATTAACTATTTGAAAATCAGTTAATTATAATTCAAATTTAGAATAGCGAATTTCTGTCCGTAATACATTACAGATATCTTAATTACCTAAATGACTGTCTCTCATCGGGTTATTGATCACGTTTTATTTTCTTATTAATTGTTCATTGTTGATTAAATATTTTTCACTTTTATGGTTATTTTTTTTCATTCTAAATAATTTCTGCCCTTAAAACACAAAAAACGCCCCGATCATCGAGGCGTTTCTACAGTATTTTGATTAAATTTTTACAAGTTTACAGTAAATAATTTTCAAAGCAAGCACATTTCGCCTCATCCAATATCATCCATTCATATCCAAACGATCCCTTTATTGCAGGGCGATCGCATAGATTTAAACTGATATGTGCTCTTTGTATTGTCATAATTATATTGGTGCAAAGATAAATGTTTTTCTTATTTCTTTAATTAATTTTATAATTGACAGATAAGAAATGATAGTCTACAGAACTTTCGTCACTTATTTTATTGATCCTTATTTTTGTTCTCTTCTTCATTTATTAATTTATCTGATTCTTCAAGATCAGGAAGCAAACTTCCTTGATAATCATATAAACTTTTATGTTCAGAAGTTGAAATGATTACTATTTCTTTTGCCTCTATTAAAGAAAAATTGGGGAAAATTTCTCTAATTTTCTTAATTGCAAACAATGGAGATTTATAGTTAGATATTATTTCATCTACAATTTCGTAAACGTTTTTTCCTTCGTGACTAAAATGAAAATATTTATTAGAGTTATCCATCTAACGATTTTTATTCAATCAATTCCTAAACATCTTATTCCGTCCCGTCTTAAACCTCGAAATATCTTTTAAAATCACCTGATCATCAGGATTGAAATGTTTTAATTCATTGACGATTTCAGAACGGGTTGCTACTTTTTCGGCGATGATTTCGTAGGCGATATTTCTTGTTGTATTTTGAAGTTTCTGATCTTTTTTAAATTCATATTTAATGGCTTCAAGATAAGTAATCTTCTTATCTGAAGGTGTTTTCTCGTACAATTCCTGGATCTGCTGATCGAGTTTTTTAACATCAAAAATATTTGCAAAATAATTATTCAGACAATTGAAAGCATCACGATCTTCTTCCCAACCTTTTAACAAAATTTTCTGAGCTTCATCCGGCATTTCCATTTTTTTACGGTAAATCAATGAGCCTTTTACTATCTGATTGTTATTCACATAATCGTCTACAACCATTTGATAATAATTGTTCGAATTTTTTAGATCATTAATTTGTCTGTACAGATCACCAACTTTTTCTTTTTGTTCGAGCTCTTTATACAAATCGATTGCCTTTCTGTACTGCTTTGCTTTTTCGTAACAGTTTGCTGCTTCAGATTTATTTTTTAACTTTTTAAGATAAATAGCCGCTGCTTCATTATAAAAACCTCCGTTTTCCAAAGTTTTTGCACCTCGGTAATTATCTTGGAGAAGATTCATGTAAACTTTTGCAGCTTTTCTATAATCTTTTTCGTCGATATATTTTTTTGCAAGGTCTTCATATTTATTTCTGATTCGGTCGAAAAGTGAACTTTCAACGTAAGAACTTCCACCTCCACCGTGACGGCCGCCTACTCCCGAATTTTGTTTTTCTTTATCCTTTAAAGCAGTAATAACAAGAAGAATGATCACCGCCACCACTATGAAAATCAAAAGATTTCCTATCACACTCCATAATGTAGCATGAAATAACTGAGTCAAAATTCCGATCACTTTAAAAATAACCAGAATAAAGAATGCCGCCATGAATTTATCTATAAACTTCTGTCTATTCATCTTTATCTGATTTTAAAATAGTTTTGTCTTCGCTGAAAAGACGGTAAAGAAGCAACACAACACCAATAATTAGAATCCACACAAACCAATTGTAGCCGAACATTTCGATCAAAGGATAAAAAATATAAGCCAACATTGCTAAAAGCACAATGACAAGAAAAATCTTGATTCCGTTGGGAACATTTTCGCCTCCGACATTCAAAGATTTTCTTTTAACGATGAATGAATACAACCCGACAACTCCTGTCATAAAAATAATCAGCCAAATAATTTCAGAGAAAGAAATGTCGTTTTTCGAATAGGGTTTTTCGCTCTCTAATGTTTCAACTATTTTACCTTTGTTAAGATCAATTGGTGGTTCAATGATCTCTTTTGTCCCGTAAAGTCGGCCTAAAGAATCTTCAATTAAAACCTTTTTCTTTTTTAAAATGGTTTTCACAATTCCATGATCGGCAGGTTTTCCGGAACTTATTTTGTTTAAAGAATCTGTAATTTTCTTCCTGACTTTTACTTCGTTTTGAACTAAATATTTTACGATTTTTTGACGGTAGACTCTTTTCAAAGAATCTGTTGCAGTTGTAATTTTATTTTCTATCGAATCAGCTTCTTTGGAAATTTTTTCAATAGATTTTCCTCCATTTTTCAGATATTCTTTATAACTTTCTTCTTCAGTATTTCCTGTAAGAAGCATTAATCTCTCAGTGGCTAACTCATTCCGTTTTCTTCCAAACATAGAATCGATCTTCAAATCAATATCTGTAACTCCGGATCGATACGCGATAGTAGGATTCATCATATTTTTATCAGCCTCAGAAACTTTCCCGGACGAAGCCATCGGAAAATTTTTTGCATCATTTTTTTTGTTTAGATATATTGAAATTCTTACCAACCCAATAATGATCAGAAAAACCCAAAATACCCAACGGTATTTTATAGAATACGTCGACTTTTCTCCGTTTATAGAATTTCCGCCGAATAATTTCCCGAACCATGAATTTCCAAACATGAATTTTGCAAAACCATCACCTCGGGAAGTTCCCGTAACATCTAAAGGAATTCCTAGATCTACAGCTCGATCTGGATATTTTTCGATGTATTTTAAATATTTCTCAATCTCTTTTTTATTTCCAGCCATCAATTTTTTTAAGTCAAATGGAAGATTTTTCATCCATTCTTCTTCGGTTTGCGGTTTTTCAAGAGCTTCTAAAACTTTCTCATCATCCATTTCAACCGTATAACTCTCAATTTTCTGAGGGATTTTTACACCATTTTGAGGTTTTCGGATTTTATCTTCGGACTGTTTCGGATTTTGAATAATGGAAAGCCAATCAATTTCTTCATTGAGCTTTACCAATCCGAATTCGGGATGCATGATTAAAAATTCAGCATCGATATTTTGCCATTCTTCAGGATTGATTTTTGGATAAAAAGTCGTGTTTTCAGGAATGAAAAATTTGTGATCGATACACTGAAAATAAGAATTTCTCCCGATTTCGTTGGGAGCGTTATTTTCAAAAATTAAAAAACATCCATACAAAACATTCGGTTCGTTGGAAGGAATCGGATAAGACTGAATCTGATTTAAATCTACACCCAAAATTTCCATCTCCTGAAGCCAAGTAAATGGTGAAGAACCCTTTATTAAAAGTCCTTTTTTCGGATGATTATTTTTCGGAAAAGGTTTTATTCTAAGTTCCATGTTCCAAAATATGTTTAATAAAAGCTTCCATATAATCAGAATACATTTCGTCCATTTCTCTTACTTTCAATTTTGAATCTTTCGGTAGATAATATTCTGAACCTCCAAATTCTTTTTCTGTCGCTAAAGCCATAAATCCGTAATGAACAGAAGGCATATAAAATGTTGGAATATTTTTGTTGCTGCTTTTAAAAGCAAGCATTCCGCGATGATCTGTTATGACTTCACTTCCATCTTCAAAAGCAAATTTATTTTTGTTCTGACTTGCTAAAACTTCAATTTTCTGAAGATTTTTACCCAAATAATAGACATTTTCAGTATGAAATTCTAACGCAAAATTCGAAATAATAAATTCTTCAGCATCATTAATTCCTATTTTGGTAAAGTTGTTTAAAATTTTCGCACCTCTGTCTTTTAATTTATTAAGTTCTGTTTCGCTTTTGATTCCATTTTTTAAAATTTGTTGATCATTTTCAACTTCTTCAATAGAAAGATGACCTTCTAGACTAATCATGAAAATCTTTGGGGCATCAAAATTATATAGATAGAAATTTTTATTAAAATAAATTAAATGAAAATTTATAGGAATATTTTGTCCCGTAAGATTTAGTTCAGAATACTCTTTTGTATTTAAATTCAACTTGGAAAGAATTTTTTTATCTTGCTGAAATTGAGCCAGAATATAATTTCCAGCTTTATTTTTGGCTAAGGCAAATTGACCTTTTGGTTTTACTGAAATATTTTCAATAATAACTTCGCATCCTTTTTGGGTACTAATATTTTGATAGATATTTTTATTATAATAATTATCCGACAGATACGTTTTCAGGAGTTGTTTTTTATTGCTTAAAATATAGAAATCTCCTTCATATAAAAATGTTTTAATTCTCTCTTTTGGAGTTGGAAATAATAATGGATAATTCTTTGGAATATTAGTTTTAATCTGGTTTCCCTGTACATTTATCGTCTTGTGTTTTGGCGGATTTGCCCACAATTCCTTTAACGGAAGCATAATTTTGTGAATATGCTTTCTCGTTCCTTTATGGTGCTTGTAAAAATTCAGTTCGCCATCAGAAGAAGTTGTTACCAGAAATTTTAGTCGATCTCTGTTTTGGTGAATGACTTTTTGAAGTTTTTGATGGGCTAAATTTTCCTGATTTGTAATAAAAAAAACTTCCAGATCTTTTCCTCGATGCTCTTCAGTAAAGAACTTTTCAAGTGCATGAGAAACCTCCAAAACCGGACTCACCTGATTCAGATTTTCTATCACTTCATCCAATTTATCCAAAGAAATTGGCACATTGGTTTGTCCTAAAGCAAAAACTTTACATTCCGAATGCGCTTTCGGATGTTTGATCACGGCAATCGCCGAAGCAAACGCCAAAATTTTCGGAGTTCCCCAATTTTTCAGCGAAGTATCAATCAAAATAATCCTTTCAAAAATATTTTCCTCAGGCGGAATTTCTCTTTGAATGTACAATGCTTCGTTATTGGCAACACGGTTCATAAAAACCTCATCTTCGTTGGCAAATTCCGACAAAAGCATTCTGTGAAAATCGCCTTTATTGGTCATATCAGAAATTCCTCCGATTGGCTGTTCGCCGGGAGAAAGGTGTCGCATCGGGATTTTCAGACCGCTCCAGATTCTTTTAATCAAACTACCGATTTGGAAAGTTTTTGGATCTTCAATTAATTCTTGGATAAAATCTTTATCCGTTTCTACGGTGGTTTCTTCCTGTACAACTTCATCTTCCAACTCTGGAATTTCAGTAATTCCCTGCATCGCTTTGATGATGGATTCTGTTGTAGGAAATTTTGAGCCTAATATTGCTAGTGTTCGAATATCTTTTATGATAACCGAATCTTGCAATTCCTTTTTATTTGCTGATTCTGCGATGATATGCGATTTTTTAGCATACATTCTTAACAACAAATTCGAATTAACAGATGAAGCAACGACAGGTGAATGAGCAAAAACAGTTTGTAAAAGAATAATTTTATTTTGTCCTTTTTTATATTTGTTTGCTAAAGTTCTTAGATTTTCTAAAAATTTAATTCCTTCATGAATGTTCAGTTTTTCAACATCAATATAATTTAATTGAACTCTTTTTAAATGATAAAGAATTCCATCTAAATTTAAATATCCCTCTTGTGTAGCATACAATAGAAGAAGCAAAGATCCAAAGGGCGGAAAACCTTGCGGTTGTAATTGTTTTAAAACTTCAATAATATAAGGCCTATAAGCAATTGCTCCTACATTTGGAATCGAAATGAGATTGTTTTCATTATATCCTGTATCGTCTGGAACATCCTCATCAGTCGTCCATTCCCAAAAATAATCTTTATATGACTGAAAATACGATACTAACTCCATTCCTTTGCTTTTTCAGTGAGACGAAATGAACTAACAGACAGTTTTCTAAAATCTTCCTTATTGAGATGCAAAACACTTCCGTTTTCGTTCCATAAAAGCCATTGTTCCTGAGTTGCGTTATATTTTCTTTGCAATAAATAACTCAAATTTTTAAATTCAAAATCAAAACCTGTCGGTAAAAGATGATTGTCTTTCGTCCAATACGTTTTCCCCGGAAAACTCAATAATGGGTTTCCTATAAATAATGCTTTATCATTAATGACAATCCAATCCAGTTTTTCCAATTTGAATTTCGGAATTTCTACAATTCTGTCTTTAATTTCAGAAATTGAACTTAATAATGCAATTGCAGGTTGCTCTTCTTCGCTTGGTTTTAGCTTAATTTCAACATTTTCATCAATTCCAAAAAAATTATTATTTGAAATCGGAAAAGTTAGTTTTAAAGCTTTATCAATCGGCATCCAAAGCATAGCCGTGCTTACTTTTTTACTGGGAACCAAAGCATCTTTTCTGAATAAAAGTCCTTCTCTTAATTCGTACAGCAAAAAATTGGGCAATTGATGAATTTCCGACGAAACAGCTTGTTCATCGGTAAAACCTTTCAGCCAAATTACTTCATCATCTGAAGCGATCTGAACATTTTTCCAGTCACGAATTGAGCCCAAAAAATCTTCATCAATTCGCGGAATTTCTGCCCAAAATTCTTTTATACTGTCTGAAGAATCTTTTGCCATAGATTTTCGATTTCTGTTTGAATATATTTTTTTTGCTCAGGATTTCTGATCCAGTCGCAACGCGTTTGCAGGTATCTCAATTTATCTTTAATGACATTTTGCTCTTCAAAAGTAGATGTTCCGCTTTCCCATTGATCAATGAGAATTTTCACATCTTTCATTACTTCCTCCGGATTCGGAGCCTTGTTTTGTAAAGCTTGCGGATGCGATTTCGGATGGTCGTCTTTTTCAATCGTTCTGTTGATAATTCCTTCCAGAATTTCTATCTGTTCTTGGGTGTCCCAAATGTGTTTCAAAACCCATAGATCAGAAAGAATCGCTTCATTTCTACCACAAATTAATGCACTTGCAGCAATCAGATTTTGCAGTTTTACCGCTCTACGGTCGGAAATTGCAATTCCTGTATTTCGAAGATTGATAATTGTATTTAAATATACTTCGTAAATCGGTTTTAAATCAATCGTTTTACACAAATTTTGAAGTTCTTTGATTTCGTTTGAAAGAATTTCAGGAGTTTCCGTTTCGATATTATTTTCGAGTTTTCTTCCAGCTAAAAGTACCTGTTGAAGAAGATCGGGATGCACATAATCAACATTAATTCTGATCAGAAAACGGTCGAATAACGCATTCAACGCTTCATCTTCAGGAAGAACGTTACTTGCTCCTACAAACATCAACGCAGGAAGATTTTTTGTTTCTTTTCCTCTTTTGAAAATCTTTTCGTTCAAAGCCATCAAAAGCGAATTCAGAATTGCTGAGTTTGCATTGAAAATCTCATCCAGAAAAACCATTGATGCTTCTGGCATCATACCTTCTGTGTTTGTGAGAAGCTCACCCTCTTTTAATTTTCTAATATCAAAAGGTCCGAAAATTTCATTTGGTTCTGTAAAACGTGTCAAAAGATATTCGAAGTTTTTGCCATCTTTTACGGTTTTTGCTAAAGTTCTTACAATAGCGGATTTTGCGGTTCCGGGAGGTCCGTACAAAAATGCGTTTTCTCTTGCCAGTAAGCAAATTCCAAGTAAATCAACAACGTCGTTTTTTCCAACGAATGTATCCTTCACATAATTAAGAACGGTATTAAGTTTTGTGATATTCTGAGTCATTATTTTTCTTGAATTATGATTTTTAATTCTCTCCAAAAAGCATCTTTATACATTCCAAATTCACCGATCAATAATTGATTGATAAAAGGAATTTCAGCTAAGTTATAAGCTTTCTTTTCGACAATTCTTTCGAGATATAATTTTCGGTAGGTTTTGTCTTTTAATTCTTCTTCCCAGTTTATTTTTTCCAAATTCAGATCAAAACCAATTCCTGAGTAATGAAAGTTCTGTAAAATATTTTCTAAGATTTTCACCAAAGGATCTTCGGAATCTGCATGCTGTAAAGCAGAGATTATTTGCGGTAAAAATCTCAGCGATAAATCTGCTGATAAAATTGAAGAGATATTTCGGATTTCTTTTAATTCCGGAATTAATATGTTCAAATCTTTCGCCGTATTTTCTCTTATCATATACAGTTGTACAGAGTGATACAGCACTTTTGCTGCCCAAACTGCAGTTTCTTTATTGCAATCGATTTGATCAGATAAATACTCTAATCTTTCTTTTTCAAATTCGGTTTCAAAATAATTCCCCGCATCCTCGTCTTCCTTTTTTGTAATCTCTTTTAAATCTGAAAAAACGGTAATGCATTCTTCTTTTCGAAGAAGAAATATCGTATCCAACAATGGGGATTTGGTTTCCATCATCTAACAAAAATAGAAAATATTCTTTCTGAAATATCAATTTAAATGATAACTTAATCATTAATTTAAATTGCTAAAAAATCACGAATTGACAAAAGTGGTACTCATTAAATAATTGTATCCCAAAACCCTAGCCCCGATTGCAGAGGAAATCCTTTTTTGAAAAAAAAAGATTGAAACGGAAAGCGGGAATAGCTTCAAAAAAATTCAAGCGGGGTCATAAATTAACCATTCACCTTTAACATATTTGTTATCTTTGCACCATTCAAAATAAAATTATGAGTGTTCACATCAGTGCAAAAAAGGGAGAAATTGCTAAAGTGGTATTGCAACCCGGAGATCCGCTCCGAGCAAAATATATCGCCGATAATTTCCTGGAAAATGCAAAATTGGTAAGCCAGACGAGAGGTATTTTCTATTATACAGGTATTTATAAAGGCAAGGAAATCACTGTTGGAGCCAGCGGAATGGGTTTTCCAAGCATAGGAATTTATTCTTTTGAACTGTTTACAGAATACGAAGTTGATACCATCATCAGGATCGGAACTTGTGGAGCTTACACTACTGATCTGAAAGTTTTTGATCTTTTAAATGTCGAAAACGCAGCAAGTGAAAGTACTTACGCAAAATTTGCCTGGGAAATTGAAGAAGATATCATTTCTCATCAGGGAAATATTTTTGAAATCATTAATCAAACCGCAGAAGAATTATCTTTAAAAGCGAAAGCCACGAACATTCACAGCAGCGATATTTTCTACAGAAAAGATCCCAATATTCCGTCAATTGCCACAAAATACGATTGTCCGGCTGTAGAAATGGAAGCTTTCGGATTGTTTGCCAATGCAAAATATTTAGGAAAAAATGCTGCGACAATTCTCACGGTTTCGGATATTATTCCGACTCATGAAAATATTTCAGCCGATCAAAGAGAAAAGGCTTTGAAGCCAATGATAGAATTAGCTTTAGAATCAGCTTGGAAAAGCATTTAAGCAACTATAAATTTTAAAACTTCATAAAAAAAAGCTTTACATTGATTTGTAAGGCTCTTTTTTATATTTTGAAAAAGTTTCGGGCGACTTCTGTCGTTTCATCTGCGACCTCGGAAATACTTATTTTTTTGAGATGGGCAATTGTTTGGGCAACAAAAGGCAAGAATTTTGGCTCATTTCGGCGGCTTTGCATTCTCGGAACATTTTTCGGAAGCATAAAAGGTGCATCGGTTTCAATCATCATTCTGTCAAGTGGAACATATTTAATGACTTCTTCCAAATGTTTAAATCTTTTATCATCACTGATTGCTCCTGTGAATCCTAAGTAAAATCCTTTGTCAAGATAAGTCTTAGCTTCATTTAAAGTTCCCGTAAAACAATGGACAACGGCTTTGGGGAGTTTTGATAAATATTCGTCTGTAATTTCATTAAATCTTTTAAAAGCTGATCTTTCATGGAGAAAAAGAGGTTTAGCAACTTCAATCGATAATTCGAGTTGAGCACGATAACATTTTTCCTGAATGGATCTTGGTGAAAAATCACGGTCAAAATCTAATCCGCATTCTCCGACCGATACGACGTGGTCTTGTTTTAATAATTTCCCTAATTCATTAATGCTTTCGTTGTTAAAAGATTTTGCATCATGAGGATGAATCCCTGCTGTTGAAAATAGAACATCCTGATAATGTTCTGCTATTTCAGCTGATTCTTTGCTTCCCCGAACGCTTGTTCCTGTGAGAATCATCAAGTGAACTCCGGTAGCGAGGGCAAAATTGATAATCTCATCGTGTTCGTTGTTGAATTGTTTATTGGTTAAATTAATACCAATATCTATAAATGTGTTCATTTTTTGTTTGTTTTATTGATTAAAAAATATCTTGTTACGTTTGCTCTTTTTATTGAGTCTTTAAAAGCTTTTTCAGAATAAAAACTTCTGTAATTCGAATGTGTTTTGCCGTAAATCTCTTTTGTGATTTTAGTCCAAATTAGTTTTCGTTTTTTCTTTCTTTGTTTAAAAAATTTAATGGTATCACTTAGTTGGTTTTCAATTTCAGATTTTTCAGTTCTCCTCCATTTTTTATTTCCACACTTTTTCAGATAAGATCCGATTTTTCCATATTCGAAGCTTCTGAAAGTTCCTTTGTTGTAAGTGTTTTTCATTATTTAAATCATAAATCTGTAATTTAAAATGCCAAACATAAAACATCAGTACGCAATCTTTTTACGCAATAAAATATTTTTTCATTTATTAATAAAAGTCTCCAAAAAACCGATCAGTCGAGTTCCGTCTTGACTCCAGCGAATTCCGTGACCGTCTTTTTCTCTGATTTCGTAGACCAATTCGTGTTTATAGTGATAGAAAACATTCCACCACGTTTTATTTTTAATGATATAAATGATTTTCTCCATCACTTTCTGTTGTTTTTGCTGATTGTTTCCTTTTACTTCACCCCAAAATTCGTCATCCATTCTTCCAACATGTTTTTCCCAAGCTCTTTGAGCCGTGCTGACTTCATCATTAAAAGGTTTTAGGCAACTTTCAATCAAAACATTTTCAAGTGGCGGAATTGCATTTTCATCCCGCAAACTTGCAGATGTGAGACGTTGTCCCAAAATATCCAGCCAATTTTCAAATGGAATCTCTTCTAAAAGTTTTGTTTTAAGCTCATCAGAATTTTCATTTTCAAGAATGTCAATAAAACTTTTGAAACTTTCTGATCGGTCAAATTTTATTTCCTCATTGAAATACGGAAGTTCCCAATCTAGTTTTTTTTCTTTAAAAGCTTGAATATTTTTACTCATACTTTCGAGATGCTCAACGTCCAAAATTCTACCGAATTTTTCTTTCCATGAATCTGAAAACAACGAAATATATTTTTCAAATAAATTCATCACTAGAACATTTTTACCAAATTAACAGAAAGTTTTTCTTCTTTAATCAGAAATCCAACGAGATTAAACCAACTCTCAAAATGATCCAAAATCCATGCATCTGAAAAAGCTGAGATTTCAGCATTTTCAACTAAATATTTATCCGGATTAAACTCTAATTCAACTTCCCAATCATAATATTTTCCTGAGCGAAGTTGAGAATTATTTGTTTAATTATTCCATGTTCCATAAACTCCGGAAAGATCCTGAAAACAACCATCTAAACCCTGAAAAATATATGCTTCGGAAAGTAAACTTTCCAGTAAAATCAAAATATTAAAACCATCAATATGAATTGTTTTATTTTTAAATCTGAAATTTCTAACTATTTTTAATACTCTGAACTGCTAATTTCAGCTTCTCCAATTCTCTTTTTGGCTCAAATAAAGCATCATCTCCCGTGTTTCTTCCACGATTTCTGTTGTTCATATTTCAAAAATATAATATTTCTTTTAATAGTTTCAAAATAGCAAAATAAGCTTTTATGCAATCCATTAACTCTAATTTAATATGCAAGCGACCATTTCAGGGAAAAATATTATCGTAAAAATCATTCATTGTAAACTACCTTATCATAAATATAACGATAACCGACCTTTTGAATAAACTTGAATTTCAAAGACTTGGAAGCGTTTATTATCATTAAAAATACGGTATTAATAAAAAAAATATTGATTATATGATAAAATTATTACATTTAGACGCTAACAATTATTAATTAATAATGAAGTTTATAGGATACGATGTCGGGAGCTCATCGATAAAAGCATCCATTGTAGATGAAAAAGGAAAAGTAATTGCTCACGCAAAATATCCGGAAAGCGAGATGTCCATTGATTCGCCAAAAATCGGCTGGGCAGAACAAGATCCGGAACAGTGGTGGCAGAATTTGAGAATTTTGACTCAAAAAGTAATTGCGGAAAGTCACATTGATAAAAATGAAATCAAGGGAATCGGTATCTCTTATCAGATGCATGGTTTGGTTTTAGTTGGAAATGATAAAGAAGTTTTACGTCCGTCGATTATCTGGTGTGACAGCCGCGCAGTTGAAACCGGTGATAAAGCTTTTGACGATTTAGGTGAGGAAATTTGTATGAATAAACTTTTGAACTCACCAGGAAATTTCACCGCTTCAAAACTAAAATGGGTCAAAGAAAACGAGCCAAAAGTCTATGAAAAAATCTGGAAATTTATGCTTCCCGGAGATTTTATTGCTTTAAAATTAAGTGGTGAAGCAACGACAACGGTTACCGGATTGTCAGAAGGAGTTCTTTGGGATTTCCAGAAACATCAGGCATCAAAAACATTGTTGAATCATTGGGGAATTGATGAATCTTTGGTTTCAACAGTTGTAGACAATTTCACTGAGCAATGTGTAGTTTCAAAACAGGGTGCTGAAGAAAGTGGTTTACCGGAGGGAATTCCAATTCTGTACAGAGCAGGAGATCAGCCGAATAATGCATTGTCTTTAAACGTAATGAATCCTGGAGAAATCGCTGCTACAGGCGGAACTTCTGGCGTGGTTTATGGCGTGACAGACAATATTCACTCTAAAGAATCTGTGCGTGTAAACAATTTTGCGCACATTAATCATACGAAAGACCAGCCGAGAATCGGAAAAATGCTTTGTTTAAACGGTGCGGGAATTCAGTACAGCTGGCTGCGTCATCAGGTGGATCAGAAAAGACATTCTTACCAAGAATTGAATGATTTAGCTTCACAAATCCCCATCGGATCAGACGGAATTATCGTTTTACCGTTTGGAAATGGCGCTGAAAGAGTTTTAAAAAATAAAGATATTGGTTCATCTACTTATAATGTGAATTTTAACCGTCACAAAAGTGTTCATCTGTTCAGAGCCGGATTGGAAGGTATTGCTTTTTCTTTTGTTTATGGAACAGAAATATTAATGAATGACGGACTACAAAAAGGAATTATTAAAGCAGGTGGTGACAATCTATTCCGCTCTTCATTGTTTGCGCAATCGATTGCAACATTATTGGATACGGAAATTAGAATTTTTGACACGACGGGTTCTACCGGAGCAGCAAGAGCAGCGGCAATCGGAGCAGGAGCTTTCGAGACACTGAATGATATTTTAACTGAAAAAGACATTACCACGACGTACATTCCGGATTTTAAAAATATGGATTTGTACAGGGAAAATTATGGTAAGTGGAAAAATAAACTGGAACAAGTAATAAGTGGCTCTTAGTTTCGATTACGATGAATTAGAGTTCATTTGATACAATAACAAACTCGCAGCCCGACTTGAACGGAGCTCTTTTTCTGAAAAAAGGATGGAAAATGCGCTGGCTTTTCAGAAAAAAGAGGGAGTGGAAGGCGGAAATAGCTGCCCAAATTAAAAAAATAAATTAAAAATATAAAATCAAAATAATGGCAATTACAACAGGAAACAAAGAGTATTTTAAAGGAATAGATAAAATCAAGTTTGAGGGAAGAGAGTCAGACAATCCGCTGGCATTCAAATTTTACGATGAAAATTTGGTGGTTCGTGGAAAAACGATGAAAGAATATTTCAAGTTTGCTTCTGCTTACTGGCACACGTTCTGCGCAACAGGTGGCGATCCGTTCGGTGCAGGAACTCAGCAATTTGATTGGTTAACTGCCTCTGATGCGAAACAAAGAGCGACAGAAAAAATGGATGCTGCGTTCGAATTTTTCACAAAATTAGGCGTTCCTTATTACTGTTTCCACGACTACGATTTGATTGACGAGGCTGACAATTTCATCGAATCTACAAAAAGATTAGAATTCATTACCGATTACGCTAAAGAAAAACAGGCGGCTTCTGGCGTAAAATTGCTTTGGGGAACATCCAACTGTTTCTCGAACCCAAGATTTATGAATGGTGCGGCAACCAATCCTTCATTTGATGTTTTGGCTTACGCAGGCGGACAGGTGAAAAACGCTTTGGATGCAACTATTAAATTAGGTGGAGAAAACTATGTATTCTGGGGTGGTCGTGAAGGTTATATGTCACTTTTAAACACTAATATGAAGCGTGAGCAGGAGCATATGGCGAAGTTTTTACATTTGGCTAAAGATTATGCAAGAGCTCAGGGTTTCAAAGGGACTTTCTTCATCGAGCCAAAACCGATGGAGCCTACAAAACATCAGTACGACTTCGATGCTGCAACTTGTTTGAATTTCCTTCGTCAGTACGATTTATTAAATGATTTTAAATTGAATCTTGAAGTAAACCACGCAACTTTAGCACAACACACTTTCGAGCACGAGCTTCAGGTTGCGGCTGATAATAATGTTTTAGGAAGCATCGATGCGAACAGAGGTGATTACCAAAACGGTTGGGATACAGACCAGTTCCCTGTTGACCTGTATGAAATGACTCAGGCGATGTTGGTGATTATCCAGGCTGGAGGTTTCCAAGGTGGTGGAGTTAATTTCGACGCTAAAATCAGAAGAAATTCAACTGATCTTGAAGACATCTTCATCGCGCACATCAGCGGAATGGACAATTTTGCAAGATCTTTCTTGGCTGCTGATAAAATTTTAGAAAAATCAAAATATTCTGAGATCAGAACCAACAGATATTCATCTTTCGACAGCGGAAAAGGGAAAGATTTCGAAAACGGAAGCTTATCTTTAACTGATCTTGCCACTTATGCTCAGGGATTAGGCGAAGTTGGCAGAGAAAGTGGAAAGCAGGAATATCTTGAGAGTATTATCAATCAGTATTTATAATTTCAATTAAAAAATCAAACTATGCAAATAATAGATTCTGGTCCTAAATATTCTTCAGGAACAAAGGCGCAGATCAATATGCTGTACGTTACTGTACTCACGTTGGTTGCCACTTTGGGAGGACTTTTGTTTGGATACGACACGGCAGTGATCTCCGGAGCCGAAAAATCGATTCAGGAATACCTGATCATTCCTTTGGGCTTGAGTTCACTCGCACACGGAGCGACCATCTCGAGTGCATTGATCGGATGCATCATCGGAGGCGCTATTTCCGGGATGATCTCCACGAAGCTGGGAAGAAAAAAATCGTTGATGCTTTCGGCGTTTCTGTTCTTCATCAGTGCTTTAGGAGCGGCGTATCCTGAATTTTTATTCTTCAAACACGGCGAACATTCTATGGGTGTTTTGCTGGCATTTAATTTTTATAGGATCATTGGTGGAATCGGTGTGGGACTCGCTTCGGCGGTCTGCCCGATGTACATTGGTGAGATTGCACCTGCCGAAATACGTGGTAAACTGGTATCACTGAATCAGTTTGCCATTATTTTCGGGATGCTCGTGGTTTACTTTGTGAACTGGGGCATCGCAAGCGGACAAACCGTAGAATGGATCAACGAAATCGGATGGAGATATATGTTTTTATCACTGACGATTCCTTCTGCTTTGTTTGGAATTCTTCTGTTTTTTGTTCCTGAAACTCCACGTTATCTGACTTTCATTAATAAAGATGCGGAAGCCTTGAAAATTTTAACAAAAATCAATGGTGAAGCTCGAGGAAAAGAAATTTTCTCTGAAATAAAAAGCACCGTTGTAGAACATAAAAGTGAAATTTTCGCCTTCGGGAAAACTGTGATCGTGATTGGAATTTTGCTTTCTGTTTTCCAGCAGTTTGTGGGAATTAACGTGGCTTTATATTACGCTCCAAGAATTTTCGAAAGTATGGGTGTTCATAAGGATTCATCCATGCTGCAAACCGTGGTGATGGGACTGGTGAATGTTGTATTTACCGTTATCGCTATTTTCACCGTGGATAAATGGGGAAGGAAGCCTTTATTGATTGTAGGTTCTGTCGGAATGGCGATTGGAATGTTTGCGATTGCAATTTTATCCTATTATCAAATTATCGGAATTGCAACTTTGGTATTTATCATTGTTTACACGGCTTCATTTATGATGTCTTGGGGACCAATATGCTGGGTTCTGATCTCAGAAATTTTCCCTAATAAAATAAGAGGAAGTGCGATTGCAATTGCTGTTGCCGCTCAGTGGGCAGCGAATTATTTAATTTCATCAACTTATCCTTTTATGATGGAATTCAGTGGAGCATTTACTTACGGGTTTTATGGAGTGATGAGTGTTCTTTCGCTCTTCTTTGTATGGAAATGGGTTCCAGAAACCAAAGGAAAATCTCTTGAGGAAATCGAAAAGGTTTGGGAAAAATAAATTCAAACATTTAATTTTAATATAGAAACCCACTGATAATTCGGTGGGTTTTCTTTATAATACCTTATCATTTTTAATTATTTTCTCAGAATTGATGACAAAGATTGTTACAAAAGACAAAACTAAAATCGGCATGGTTGAAAACGTAGCAACATAATATAGTTCTTCATTAAAAAGATAAGTGCTCCACGATGATTCTCGTTCTACAAAAATTGTATAATCCCAGAAAAACCATACAGAAATTAAAAGTAAAAATTGAGTAATAACTTTTAATACCTTGTTTATGGAGGAGATAAATTTAAATATAATTAAAAGAAAAACAGCTGTTATTAATGACATTTTGAAAGCATCTTCCACAAACCAGCATTCTAAACAAGAACTCGAAATACGATCCGAGAGTTTCCCCATCGACCAGTAAAACTGCAAAAATGTAGCAACAAAAACAACTAATGCCACAAGCAAAATTCTCTTCAAAAAGCTGACAATACTATTTTTAGTAATATTTTTCATAAACATACAATCAGATTATATCATCTTCAACCGTTCTTCTTCCAGATCAATCTGATATAATTGCTGACGGATGATTTCTTCATTGATTTTAGGATCCTTATTCAATTCCGCAAGATAATCGCGCTGAATTTCCAGCATTTCTATAAAAATCGTTTTAGTCAGATCATTCATCCAGCTGTCATCAGTAGCATTTGTACGTTCTTCCCAATGTTTTAGAAACATTTCCATACCTGCGTTATCTTTGAGTTCGTTTTGATATTTCTCTTTCAGAAACTGATGCATATGAATCTTAAGGTCTTTCTTAATCTTTTTCTTGGTTGTTTCTTCATCTTCTTCATTAAAAATACCGTCAAAAAATTGAGTTCTTTTAATAATATAAGGCAATGTGAGACCTTGCACCAAAAGGGTCAATAAAATAACTACAAATGTGATAAACAAAATTAAATTCCGGTGCGGGAAAGGTTCACCATTGCTCAAAGTTACAGGAATTGCCAATGCAGCAGCAAGAGAAACTACGCCACGCATTCCTGTCCATCCCAATAGAAGCGGCATCATCCATCGTCGTGCTCTTGAAGATGCGTGAGGCTGTACACTTGGGCGAAATATTACAGTAGCAACCAATGCGGCATATGAACTGATCATTCTCGCGGCGATCAGAATTACTGTAACCAAAACACCATAACCGATCGCGGTTTGGAGAGGAATATGATCTTCTTTCAGACCATCTACAATTTCTGGAAGCTCTAGACCAATGATTAAGAAAACGATTCCGTTTAATATGAAAATCAGACTTTCCCAAACACTGTAAGCGTGGATTCTGCTGGTGCTGTTGAGAAATTTCAATCGCCTTGCAGACATATAAAGTCCACCAGCAACCACTGCCAAAACTCCCGAACTGTGAAACTGTTCGGCAATCCAGTACATAATATAGGGCTCAATGATCGTTAATGCAATGTCTGAGGGTGCATCGGTAGGAAGAATCTTGTGCGCTTTTACAAAAAGCCAACCTAAAAGCAGCCCGATTCCTGCACCACCAATCACCATCCAAAAAAAACTCATCGTCGCATCCTGCCAGATAAACTGACCTGTTCCGACTGCTACCAAAGCAAACCGAAAAATAATTAACGAAGAAGCATCATTCAGTAAACTTTCACCTTCAAGAATTGTTGCTGTAGACTTTGGGATGCTGACAAATTTCGTAATCGCTCCTGTACTTACAGCATCTGGCGGAGAGACGATTCCGCCAAGCAAAAATCCTAAAGCAATCGTAAATCCGGGAATATAATAATTGGTCAACAAAGCCACTGACAAAGCCGTAAAGAAAACAACTAGAAAAGCAAAACTTCCAATGATGCGCCACCATTTTTTCATTTCTTTAAAGGAAATACTCCATGCAGCTTCAAATAATAATGGTGGAAGAAATATGAAGAAAATAAGATCAGGATCAATTTTTATAACAGGCAATCCCGGTATAAAGCTGATCGCTAAACCACCAACGACTAATAAAATAGGATAAGCAACTCTCAGTTTGGCAGCAAACATATTCAGGAGAACGATGACGGCGACCATTGCCAATAGAAAAGGTAAAAGACTGTGCATTATAAATATTTGTGTTTAAGATGCAAAAGTAACAAATACATTGGCCTAAATTAAAATACAGCAGAAGAATAATTGAACATTGATGAAATTTAATACTGACTGTATTCCGATTCGCTAAAAGTTCTGTACTTTACTTTAAGGAATAAAAGTCACAAAATAGTTACTTTTCGTGTGCTGATAAGGTTAATTTGATTAAATTTACGACTATATCCTGAAGGAAAAATAACGATATTCCAGAATACCTATGACAAAGAAAAATGCCACCATTTATGACATTTCAAGAAAGCTGAACGTAAGTGTGGCAACGGTTTCCAGAGCGCTGAACGATAACCCGAGAATTAGCCAGGCAACAAAAGAGCTTGTAGTAAAAACCGCAAAGGAAATGAACTACAAGCAGAATAATCTTGCCAAAGCATTGAAAAGCGGAGAAACAAAAAACATCGGGATCATCGTTCCATATATCAATACCAACTTTTTCTCGTCTGTCATCCGTGGAATCGAGGAAGAACTTTCTCCCCACGGTTATCACGTCATTATCTGCCAGAGTCACGAAGATGTTTTAACCGAAAAAAAACATCTGAATACATTGTTAAATGCTCAGGTTGACGGAATTTTCATGTCTGTATCAAGAACTACAATTGATACGGAACATATTCAGCATATTTTAAATACGACCAATACACCTATTATTTTCTTTGACAGAAAGAAAGATATTCCAGGAATAAGTACCGTGACGATTGATGATTACCGCGGTGGTTACATGGCGACTGAACATCTGATTTCGGAAGGCTACAAAAACATCTGTCACTTTGCAGGAGATCTGAATCTTGAGATTTATCAAAACCGTCTGAATGGCTATAAGCAAGCATTAATCGACCACAAATTTCAGGTAAAAGAAGAAAGCATCATTTCTACGGGAAGTTCGATCGACGCCGGAATTGATGCCGTGAAAAAACTTTGGAACAGCTCATCAGTTCCCGATGCTATTTTTTCTGCGAGTGATTCTACTGCTTTAGGAGCTTGTCAGGAATTAAAGAAACGAAAAATAAAAATCCCTCAAGAAGTAGCTGTTATCGGTTTTTCCAATGAGCCTTTTACCCAATTTATGGAACTACCAATGAGTTCTATCGATCAAACCCCTTTATTGATGGGAAATATGGCAGGGCAGGTTTTTTTGGATAATATTAAAGATAATTCTTCTGGAGTTTCTATTGAAAAGAAAGTTGTACTTGCCCCTAAAATTTGCGTAAGGAAATCTTCGAAGAGGAAGTGATTTTTTGTTTTAATACTTTTTTAAAATACTCTTAAACCACCCCGTCAAAAATTCTTTGAATTTTCGCCACCCCTC
Source organism: Chryseobacterium sp. CY350 (assembly GCF_027945075.1). Lineage (NCBI taxonomy): Bacteria > Pseudomonadati > Bacteroidota > Flavobacteriia > Flavobacteriales > Weeksellaceae > Chryseobacterium > Chryseobacterium wangxinyae. The sequence goes on along the minus strand of NZ_CP116034.1, from coordinate 3,426,024 downwards.
CAAGGGAGGGGTATTTTACATTATGTAATGATACCACTATCTTACTATAGCGACTCAATGTTCAATCCTCATTCATCCAAGCGTAGGGAATCACTTTCTGCATTCAGACGCTTTAAAATAACGGTACGCAAATGCGTTTCGTTCTGATCGCCCCAGATTCCGAGCTGCAAAATTACCGGAATAACGCTTTTACCCAATTCAGTAAGACTATACTCTACTTTGGGCGGTACTACAGGGTAAATTTTCTTGGTAATCAATTCGTGATCTTCCAATTCTTTTAACTGAATATTTAAAACTCTTCTTGTGGCATCAGGAATTTTACGCTGCAATTCACTCGGTCGCTGATGTCCCTGATCTATGAACCAGAGCAGACGTATTTTCCATTTGCCGTAAAGCACTTCACCGATCAGATCAAGACCGCAATTTAAGTTTGGGATTATTTTTCTCTCATACATAAAGCAAATTTAAACGTATGTTCCGATTTGCACAATAGGGGAATAATTTTTCCCGATCTGAATCGTAATTCCGTACTTGTACAAACTGTTTTTATACCCCAATTTTGCCCTATAAATTAATATAAAAATGGAATAATTTAATTTCAACAATGAGTTATCAGGCAAAATTGCTTTGGTAACCGGAGGTACAAAAGGGGCTGGAAAAGCGATTGCAGAAAGACTATTGCAGGCCGGTGCAACAGTACTCATTTCCGCAAGAAATGCACCGGAAGAAGAAAACAGCAATCTGCATTTCATTGCTGCTGATTTGAGTACTGCGGAAGGAACACAGAAAGTAATCAGTGAAGTAATGTCTGCGTACGGCCGACTTGATATTCTGATCAACAACCTTGGCTCTTCAACAACACCCGCCGGAGGGTTTAATGCATTATCAGATGAAGACTGGGAATCTACATTAAAGGCTAATTTACTGGCTCCGGTACGATTGGACAGAGGATTTTTGCCCCAGATGATTGAGCGGGAAAGTGGCGTTATTATCCACATTGCTTCCATTCAGGGTAAGCTTCCTTTATATGATTCTACTTTGCCTTACGCCGCTTCAAAAGCAGCATTGAGAAATTACAGTAAAAGCCTGTCGAATGAAGTGACGCCAAAAGGTGTTCGTGTTTTGGCTGTTTCACCGGTATGGATCAATACGACAGCATCGAAAGACTGGTTGGGCGAAATTGCAAGAAACGCAAACAGCACTGTAGAAGAAGCGCAACAAGGAGTGATGAATGCACTGGGCGGAATTCCTTTTGGCAGACCTGCCGAACCGAGAGAAGTCGCAGAATTTGTAGGTTTTCTTGTATCTCCAAGAGCCAGCTATTTAACAGGAACCGAATATGTAATCGACGGAGGAACCGTACCAACTATTTAATAACTCAAAAAATATAATATTATGAACTTACCTAAAGTAATTGCAGAATTAGTAACGAGCCAAAATGAATTTGACAGCGCTGCCTATGCAGACCTTTTCGCCGAAAATGCCCAGGTATCTGATGAAGGCAAAAAGCATGATGGAAAGGCAGAAATTGAAAAGTGGATCGACAAATCCAAAACAGACTATAAGGCCACAATGGAGCCATTAAATTATGATGAAAAAGAAGATATATTATCGGCAAAAATTGCAGGATCATTTCCGGGAAGTCCTCTGATTTTGAAATTCCATTTTAAAATTGCTGACGGAAAAATTCAGAACCTGAAAGTAACAGGATAAAAAATCTGTCTGGAATTACAATGTTTTACCATGCGGGGCTGAAGTGAAAATTTCAGCCCTTTTACTTTTTTTGTATGCTTAAGTTTTTAAAAGATTTGGATTTTGTTTACACTCAATAACCACCCCGTCTTCTTTCTGCGAAAGAATCCACCCCTCCAAAGGAGGGGAATTATTGTGTGTTTAAGAAGGCTCAGTCTCAAATTCAAATTTAGAATTGTATGACAAAAATATTCAACAGAAAGTCAACGTTGAAAAAATTTCCCTCCTCTGGGGGGTGGATTAATTTTCAAAGAAAATTAAGACGGGGTGGTTTTCAGCACCCATAATTCTGAACAACAAAATCCTCCAGATCCTTCACCACCTTACCCAAATTATTCTTCACATCAAAATCGTTAGCTTTAAATATTTTCAGTCCTAAAGATTCCAAATACTTTTGCCTCATATCATCGTAATCTTTTTTTACATCATGACTCCAGCCATCAATTTCAATAACCAATCCTAATTTCTTAACATAAAAATCAACGATATAATTTCCTATAATTCTCTGCCTGTCAAAATCTATCTCATGAAAGCATTTTGCCCGAACTCGATTCCAAAATATTACTTCACTTAAGATTCCTGCTTTTCGTTTTCCGTGTAATAATGGTTTTAGTTCGGGATTGTAAGGGAGATTTTCTACGAAGTTTCTACGGATAGGGATTCCGTTGATTAGGGTTAATATTTCTTTCATCTGTTTGTGTTTTTGTTTGTGTTCTTTTTAACCACCCCGTCTTCTTTCTTCGAAAAAATCCACCCCTCCAAGAGAGGGGAATTTTTGCTACGCATCAATGTAGGACGATTATATAAATTTAGATAATATATTGAAATATTCAACTAAGTCTACCCGTGTGAATTCCCCTCCTACGGAGGGGTGGCGAAAATTCGAAAGAATTTTTTGACGGGGTGGTTTGTTTTCGCAAGTAATTAACAACTATTTCAGGCATTCAAAATTTTCATTCCCTTTTTAAAATTTTTCCTACCTTAGTTTTCCATTACAAAAAAAACACACGATTTTACTCATAACATACTAACCTTTAAAATCAAAAATGATGGGATTAACAAATTTGAACTCCACCCATTTGAGCAGTGCAAAAATCACTGCGGCACAGGATGCTATCGCGGCATTGGAAAGCGCAATCGCTGAAATCACGATCAATCTTTCTGCCGATGAACGTAAACGCTACGGAAGCATCAACGAGCAAAACAAACTCTTTGTGAACAAAGTCAATGACTACAACCAAAGCCAGCCAAACCTGAGCTCTCCGGAAGTAGACTGGGACGAATTCAACAGAGATCACAGTTCCCGAAACAATATGGAAACCATGATCAGCAGGCTCGAAAGCGTGATTACAAGACTGAATAATGCGAAGACACTTCATGATTACGACAACTATCAGTCGGCGTTGGTAGATTATTCTTTCACCACCTACAAAGCAGGGACATCAGCAACCGGATTTGAAGATAAGTATAAAGATCTGAAACAATTCTTTGTGAAAAATTCAACCTCTACCGCTCCACCTGCGGAGAAAAAGTAAAACAATAATTAACATTTGCCCCTTCAATAATTTGGAGGGGTATTATTATGCTTTGAAACCATCTTTCAAGCGGTTCGATACGTTGCTAAATACTTGGGAGACATTCTTCACCATTTCCGATACGTTTCGAATAGCTTCGAAGACGTCTTTCAACTATCCGGAGACGTTACTTGATGGTCGGAAGCAGTTGTTTACCCATCGGGATACGTTGTAGATAAGTCGGGAGCGGTCTTCTACCTATCCCGACCTATCTTTTACCTGTCGCAATCGGTTGTATAACCTGTACGGATGTATTGAGAACCTCATCGGAGACGTAGATAACCCCGACAAACGTCTGATGAACGTATCGGGATAGGCTGTACAACGTATCGAAACCTTTACAGAACGTATCGGGACTTCTTCGGAACGGGTCGTAATAGGTTTTGGACGTGTAGGTTGGGGTTCGGAACGTGGAATTTTGGGTTGGGGACGTGGAGGGATGGGTTTTTGTTTTCGTAGAATGCGTGTAGGAATTGTTGTGTTGCTTGTAGGCTGTTTTAACCACCCCGTCTTTTTTCTGCGAAAAAATCCACCCCTCCAAGGGAGGGGAATTGCGTGAGGCATAAACTTGGAAGGGTTATCCACATTTAGAAAAATGAATCTCAAATTTTCAACAAACGTCTACACGTGATAAATTCCCCTCCTTCGGAGGGGTGGCGAAAATTCGAAAGAATTTTTGACGGGGTGGTTTGTTTTCGCAAGAATGTAGAAACTACTTTTGTTTTTCGCTGGTGCGAGAATGGGCTATGTTTTTGTTTTGGTAGGATGAGTGAAAGAATTGGGTGTTACCTATATACTGTTTTAACCACCCCGTCTTTTTTCTGCTAAAAAATCCACCCCTCCAAGGGAGTGGAATTGCGTAAGGCATTAACTTGGAAGGGTTATCATCATTTAGAAAAATGAAAGTCAAATTTTAAACAAAAGTCTACATGTGAAAAATTCCCCTCCTCCGGAGGGGTGGCGAAAATTCGAAAGAATTTTTGACGGGGTGGTTTTTTTGGATGTAATTGTCACGGATTATAAATCCGAGGCATCAAAAGTCGCATTGAACTAGGAAAGCATTCGGTAGGAATTGATATTCTTTCGAGATTAGCATTTGTTTTAGGATACCATATTGATATTGTTCCTACCGAAATATATTTTATGATTTTATTAAGTTCACAAATTTGTAGTCTGTGACTTTTTTATTTTTAGTTATTAGTGACTAAGATTAGAAAAACCGTCCGAGCATTGCTGAATTTTTCTTACATATATTTATAAAAAAATAAAATTGTTATTTAGAATAGTTGTTATTTTGAATAAACTTAATAATTATGAAAAGAGGAATTATTGCATCTCCAGCTAAAATGCAAAGACAATCACATAATGGCGTAGCCGTTAGTTCTAATATCACAATACAAGATTTATATTATTACATATTATATTACGATAAAGTTGTATTACCTACAAATGGAATGATTCATTATGCTATTCCACATGAAGAGATGCTAATTTCAGAAAACATTATCTCAAGACCAAGGGTCAATTTTCCGAGCTGGAGTACATCTTCACAAGTAAATCTATTTTTAGAAAGTCAAAAAATAGTTGCTAATGATTTGATAAAAAATGATAAAGATGTTGATTGGATTCTTCATCAAATTGGCGAAGAATTAATTTTAGGTGATAAAAACGTTAAGGAGTTTAATTCTTTAAAAGTTGAAATTAATGAGTGTTTACCAGTACCTACTCAAGAAACTTCTATTGAAGACATAATAGATTTTAAAAGAAGAAGACAGTCTGAACTTGATGAATTACATGAAACTCTAGATTCATTTTATTTTGAAATAATAAACTCTCCAGACAAAGATTTTCAATCAAAAAAAAGCTTATTAAAATTGAAAAAAGTCCTCGAAAATGTTAATCAAGTTTCAAATGAAAAATTTTCACTTTCATCGAAATATAATTTAGTAACAGAACTTAATTTCGGTAATCTGATAACAGGATTAACCTCTGGAGTGACGTTAGGTTTTATGACAAATCCTCAAATTATACCTTTGACATCGATTATAGGAGCAGCATTATCTTTTGTTAGTATTAAGGCAAATAAAACAATTAGTGTGGAAGAAGCAAAGGAAAAAATAAAATTAAGTTATTTAGCCAATGCTAAAAAAGAAAAAATTATATAGTATGAAGAATTATAAGAGTTTAATTCCGTGATTTCCTCCCACAATCATCATAATTTAAATTATAAAACTGTGCAATCACCCAAAAAAGAAAATGCTCCCTACACGATGTAGAAAGCATTTTCAACCCTAATATTTAATATAATTAACCCATTACAGAGAGACTCCTCGTCTCCATGGAATGAAATCATTCTGATTAAGAACGTCAGCCTTGGTTTTTACTTCGCCGCTGGCTACGTTGATGATGAGTTCCAGAAGTTCGTCTGCTGCTTCGGGAATTGTTTTTTCTCCGCTGATTACGGTACCAGCATTGAAATCAATAATGTCTGACATTTTTTCTGCCAAAACCGTGTTGGAAGAAATCTTCACAACAGGCGTAATAGGATTTCCCATCGGAGTTCCAAGACCTGTGGTGAAAAGTACCACTGTTGCACCTGAACCAACTAACGCTGTTGTACATTCAGCATCATTTCCGGGAGTGCATAAAAGATTCAGACCTGGTTTTGTAGCATATTCTGTAAAATCGAGAACTTCTACAATTGGAGCCGCTCCGCCCTTTTTGGATGCTCCAGCAGATTTCATGGCATCGGTAATTAAACCATCTTTAATGTTACCTGGGGACGGATTCATATCAAATCCTGAACCTGCCGCAACCACAGAGGCTTCAAAATCTTTCATCAGTTTCAGGAATTTTACTCCGTCTTCATCGTTGATGCAACGGTTGACCAACTCCTGCTCTACTCCACATAATTCAGGGAATTCGGCCAACATGGTTGTTCCGCCCACTGCCGCCATAATATCGGAAACTTCACCCAAAACAGGGTTTGCAGAAATTCCTGAGAAACCGTCTGAGCCACCACATTCCAAACCGATGTTCAGTTTGGTGATGGAGGCAGGTTTTCTCTCTATTTCGTTGGCTTTTTTAATACCCTCATATGAATCTTTAATAACGCCGGTCAGCATTTCATCGATGGTACCCGATTTTTGCTGTTCATAAACGACAATCGGTTTTTTATTATTTGGAGCCAATGCGTGCAGTGAATCCATGAAAATCTGTACCTGAAGATTCTGACACCCTAAGCTGAGAACCGTAGCTCCCGCCACATTCGGGTTGTTGACATATCCTGCAAACAGTCTCCCCAATGCTTCAGCGTCCTGACGGATTCCGCCACAACCGCCCTGATGCGTGATGAATCTTGCATCGATATTTTTAAATATTCTTGTATCCGGTTCTTCTTCTTCAACTTCAACAGTTGCGCCACCGTTTAATAACGAACGAAGTAACAACTGGTGTTTGCTGGCTTTATCGTGAAGCAATTCTTTTTCAAAAATATCCTTCAGCGTTTCGATATTTTTGTTTTCGCAGAATACCAACGGGAAGAAGAGCCAGACGTTTTCTGTTCCTACCTGTCCGTCTTCACGGTGGTAGCCCATAAACGTACGGTCTTTCCATTTGTCAACATTGGGTGGAGTCCAGCCTAAAGTTTCGGTTTTGCCGACCACTTTTGCACTTTGGTGCTTTACATTTTCGGTAGTAATGACTTCGCCCTGTCTGATGGATTGGTTGGCTTTTCCAACGATAACGCCATACATTAAAATATGGTCGCCATCCTCAAAATCTACGGCAGCGAATTTATGTTTTGCTTTAATATCTTTAAGAATCGTATAATCTGTACCGTCTAAGTGCACCGATTCTCCGGCAGGTAAATCCAACAGCGCTACAATAACGTTGTCTTTGGGATTTACTTTCAGTACTTTCTTTTGCATGATTGTTTAAGAATAAAATTGAATAAAATTTTTGTAAGCAGTTTCCATATCATTGTGGTCGATTTCGTACAATGCTTTTGCTACTGCGGCTTTCAGGCCTTCAACCTGTGTAAGGTCGGTCTCCCAGAATAGTTTTTCGCTTAATGCCTGTTCTGAAACTACTTCGTAATCTTCGTTTTTCCAGATTTCTTTGAATCTGTTTACGATGGCTTCTTCGTCATTCAAAGGAAGAGATTTTTCACCAAAACTTCCCTGATAGAATCTGATTAAACTTGCCAGAGAGAATGTTAAATTCAACGGAAGTTTATTATTTCTTTCAACATACGTCAACAAACTCGGAACCACTCTCACTTTAAATTTAGAAACAAAATATAAAGCGATGCTTGCCAAATGATGCTTGATGAAAGGATTTCTGAATCTGTCGAACACTTCTTCCGCAAATTCCTTCAGTTCAGTTTCATCCAAACCTAAAGTCTGATTCACTTCATTAAAAATAGAATCGCTTAAAAAAGTTCCGATAAACTGGTCATCGATTGCTTCTTTTACGATTTCTTTTCCTGCTAAAATTGCCGGAGCCAACATCAACGTATGTCCGCCATTCAGAATTCTCACTTTTCTCAAACGGTACGGCTGAATATCATCCACCACCAAAATCTGTTCATTGATCTGATCGAAAGGAATTCTCTTTTTTAAATCTTCACCTCCCTGAATCACCCACAAAAGGAATGTTTCAGAAACTACCATCATCGGATCTTCATAATCCAACTGGTCTTCATAGGTTGCAGCATCATCTTTCGGATAGCCCGGAACGATTCTGTCGACCAAAGTATTGTGGAAGTGATTGCTTTGTTCAATCCATTGCGCAAAACCTTCTTCTAAATTCCAAAGTTGGGCATATTTTAAAATAATACCTTTTAAAACAACCGCATTTTCTTCGATCAGCTCGCAAGGAATAATTCTTAAACCTTTGTCTGCCGCTCCATTGAAATGCTTATATCTTTCGTGAAGTAAAACCGCCACTTTCGCAGGGAAATTTTTGTGCGGACCTTCATAGGTATTTTCTGTTTCGTCGTAAGCAATTCCGGTTTCGGTTGTATTTGAAAAAACAAATTCTAGTTCTTCTTCTTTTGCTAATTCTAAGAAACTGTTGTAATCTGTGTAAGGATTTACTGACTTCTGAATTGCCGAAATCACACATTTTTCATCGATGATTTCACCTTTTTTGATTCCTCTTGAAAATAAAGTGTAGAGATTTCCCTGTTCTTCAAGCTTGTGAACTGAACCGTTTGGTGTAGGCTGTATGTTGACAATTCCTGCGTGGAAACCTGCTTCTTTATTTAATTTATCAATCACATAATCAGTAAATCCACGCATGAAGTTTCCTCCCCCGAATTGTAGGATTTTGATTGGTAATTTTGTATCTATTCCGCTGTTTTGGCGGTTTAACTGTTGTTTTGTCTGATTTTCCATTTTTCTAATTTGAATTAAATTGTGTTTTTAATTCGATGAAATCTTAATGCTTTTTTAAACGCAAAGGGCGCAAAGATTTTCTTTTTAAAACTTGATGTATATTTTTAAGTTCGCAAAGGCGTTCTACTTAGCTAAGAACTCAAAGTTTTATATTTGAATCATTAAGATTTATTAAGGGGTTTAGGTTATTTAAGAGAAATAAATTTCTAAAGTATGCACTTCAGTTTGCAAGCAAATTCTAAATCTTTCTTAACTTCTTAATTCTCCTTAATGGTTTAAATTTTAATTTATTTACTGATCACTTTATATTTAGGAACCAATGATTTCATTACCACCCATGCAATAAGGTAAGCGACTGCACAGATTGAGAAAATGATCATGTAGCCTTTATCAATTCCGTCTGAAACTACCGCTCCTGATTTTTCTAACTGCTCAAAGAAACCATCCGGCAAACGATCGTTTACGTATTGTGGATATTTTTCCAATAACGGAACTCCGTCAACAGTTGACCATGCTTTGTGAGCGTGATCAAATAAAACTCCTGAAGATTTATTAATGATAAATGAACCTATTCCTCCAGCCATTCCGCCAATTCCAGTGATGGTTGCGATGGCTTTTTTCGGAAACATATCGCCAACTGTTGAGAAGATGTTTGCAGACCAAGCCTGATGCGCTGCTCCTGCAACTCCAATAATTAAAACCGGAAGCCAATAGGTAATCGTTCCTAAAGGTTGTGCTAAAAGCGCCAACAGAGGGAAAAATGCGAAAATCAACATCGCTTTCATTCTTCCGTTGTAAGCGTTCATTCCTTTCTTTTCAACAAAATATTTTGGAAGCCATCCACCGATAATGGATAGTAAAGTGATCATGTATAATACGAATAATGGCAATGCACTTTGTGTGGAATCCATTCCGTAAACCGAACTTAAATAAGCCGGAGTCCAGAATAAAAAGAACCACCAAACTCCGTCTGTCATAAATTTACCGAAGGCAAAAGCCCAAGTCTGTCTGTAGCTGAAGCATTCTTTGAACGTAAATACTTTTTCAGGAACGTAAGTGTCTTCATTCGGAAGATCATCCTGATCCTGATTGATATACGTTAATTCGTGCTCGTTAACTCTCTTGTGTAAATGTGGCTTTTTGTAAACGAAAACCCAAAGTCCCATCCATACAAATCCTAGCGCACCAATAATGATAAACGCCCATTCCCAACCCATTGACTTTGCAATAAATGGAATTGTAAGCGGTGCTGCCAAAGCTCCAACAGTAGCTCCGGCGTTCCAGATACTTGTAGAAAATGCTCTGTCTTTTTTAGGGAAATATTCTGCCGTAGTTTTGATTGCCGCCGGGAAATTTCCTGCTTCACCAATTGCCAATACGAAACGTGCAAAAACAAATAAGGTAACACTTGTACTGATGATCGCAGAAGTGTTAGACACTGTACCAATCAATTCTTTAGAACCATGAAAACCAGCCGTCCAAGTTCCGGTAAGGATTCCTGACGTTGCGATTCCACAGAATGCGTGTAAAACTGCACCGATAGACCAAACTCCGATAGCCCAAAGAAAACCTTTTTTGGTATCCATGAAGTCAACGAATTTTCCTGCGAAAAGCATTCCCACTGCATAAAATATAGAGAATAATGCCGTGATATTTCCGTAATCGTTGTTATTCCAATGAAATTCCGGTGCTATAAAATCTTTCCACGTCAATGATAAAACCTGACGATCGAGATAATTGATTGTGGTGGCGAGAAATAACAGCAGACAAATCGTCCATCTGTATTGCGTCGGCTTAAGAGATTTAACTGAACTCATAGTCAATTTTATTTATTTTAAAGTCTGAATAATATCCAGCACTTTTTTGGTTTCATTTTCTATCGTCGCATAGTCTTTCGCAAGCATTAATTCTTTGCTTACCAGCTTGCTTCCCATTCCCACTGCAGAAACTCCCGACTTGAACCAACTGTCAATACTTTCTTTCGTAGTATCAACACCTCCTGTCGGCATAAATTTCAGATTTGGGAAAACGTCTTTGATGGCACTCATAAATCCTGGTCCCAAAGCATTCCCCGGGAATAATTTAATGAAAGTTACCCCAGCTGTTTCCGCCTCAATAATTTCTGTCGGAGTCATACAACCCGGACTGTACAACACATCTTTCGGAATTAGAAATGCTGCAACTTCCGCTACAAAACCCGGACTGATAAAGAAATCTGCTCCCGCTTTGTAATATTCTTCAGCTTGTTTTACATTTTTGATGGTGCCGATTCCGAGAAGCATTTCAAGCATTTCTGCATTACGTACTTCTACCATTTTTGTGAAATTGCTCAACGCAGCTTCTCCACGGCTGGTATATTCTACTGCGCGGATTCCTGCTTTGTAAAGCGATCTCAATATTTCTAAAGTTACCGTTTCATCAGCATTGTAATACAGAGGCAAAGCTCCCTGATTGATGATGGTGTTTGTAACCAATTGAATTTTTGTCATTTTTGTTGAATTATTTTGTTAAAATAATCTTTGATGGAGGTTTAACCATCCTTTGGTATGCTGTAACTTCAACACTTCCTTTTTTTATCGCAAAGAGCGCAAAGATTTTCTTTTTAAAACTTGATGTATATTTTTAAGTTCGCAAAGGCGTTTGACTTCGTCGAATCTTCGATTTCACTAAGCTAAGTCCGCAATGTTTATTTTAAGCACTAAGCCAATTGCCAAAAGCTAACAGCCAAAAGCGAAAAGCTACCTTTTGATTCTTCCTCCGGAATTTCCGGCCATTACTTCGAGGATATCTTCTGCGCTGCAGTAATTGATGTCACCTAGAATCGTGTGTTTGATGGCGCAGGCTGCGTTGGCGAAATTCAGTGCTTTTTCGTCATCGAAATTTAATAGACCGTAAATTAAACCTGCGGCAAAAGCATCTCCCGTTCCGATTCTGTCGACTACGTTGTCTATTTCTAAAAATTTAGTTTCAAAATAATTCCCGTTAATCAAAGCTCTTCCCTGCGTTTGTTGAGAACTCGCTGTAACCCCAATTCTTATTTTGTCGAAAATTTTATGAATAGAAGGACATTGTTTTTTTAATTCTTCACAGGCTTCAATAAAACCTTGCTGATCTGACGAAAATTGAGTTCCCAAAATCTCATTAATTTCATTCACTCCACCGATAAAAATCGTTGAGTAAGAAACCAATTCCTTTAAAACTTCGTTTCCGTTTTTACCATATTTCCAAAGGTTGGAACGGTAAGCAGGATCGGTTGTCACTTCAATTCCCATTTCTCTGGCTGTCAATAAACCTTCTTTCAAAGTTTCGTAAGCACCTTCGGAAATTCCGGGGCTGATGCCTGTCCAGTGGAAATAGTCGCAACCTTCCAGAGCTTTTTTCCAGTCTACCTGTTCGGGTTTGATGTTGGCAAAAGAACCGTTCAGTCTGTTGTAAGCAATTCTGCTCGCACGAACGGATGCCCCTACTTCAAGGAAATATAAACCTAAAGGATGTTCGTTTTTATTGATGAAAGTTGTATTTATTCCGAAACTTTTGATGAAAGACAATGCAGATTCTCCCACAAAATCGTCAGAAACATTACTGATGTGCGTCACATCGCAACCCATTGTTGCCAATGAGGAAGCTACGTTGAGCTCAGTTCCGCCGAAAAAGAACTCCATCTCGTGGCTCTGTTTCATTGTTTTGTTTCCGGGAGGTGAAAGCCTCATGATTACTTCACCGAAAGTAAGTATTTTACTAGCCATATTTTAAATACTCTGTTTAATATCTGCTGTGTTTTAAACGCAAGTACGCTAAGATTTTTCTTTTAAAACTCGATGTATATTTTAAGCTCGCAAAGGCGTTCCACTCAGCCAAGCTCACAAAGATTTTTCAAATTCAGAAAATTGCAGATATTTAAATTATTGTTATTATTTAAACCATTAAGATTTATTAAGAATTTAAGAATCAATAAGTTGAGCTTCGCTTTAAGCAGTCTGCTAAATAAATCTTAGATTTTAATCTTAAAAAGCCTTAACTCCTTAATTCTCCTTAATGGTTCAAATTTTATTTATTTAATTCGAAATTTAAAAATCGAAATAATTTTTAGCATTGTGATAACAAATATCGGAAATTGTTTTACCAATTAATTCCATATCATCCGGCAATTCGCCGTTTTTCATTTCTTCTCCGAAAAGATTACACAATACTCTTCTGAAATATTCGTGTCTCGGGTAAGATAAGAAACTTCTAGAATCTGTCAACATTCCTACGAAACAGCTGATCAATCCCATGTTTGAAAGGGCATTCATCTGCTTGATCATTCCGTCTTTCTGATCCAAAAACCACCATCCCGAACCGAATTGTACTTTTCCTTTGATACTGCCGTCATTAAAATTCCCGATCATAGTCGCGAAAATTTCGTTGTCGGCAGGATTTAAGTTATATAGAATTGTTTTGGTCAGTTTGTCCTTTCCGTCTAAAGCGTTTAATAATTTAGATAAAGTTTCAGCCTGCACGAAGTCACCAATAGAATCCCATCCTGTATCAGGACCTAATATTCTGTGCATTCTTTCGTTATTGTTTCTTAAAGCTCCCAAATGGAACTGCTGAACCCATCCGAATTTATGATAAGTTTCGCCTAAGAATAATAAAATAGCAGTTTTGAACTGATTCACCTGCTTTTCAGCGATTACTTTTCCTGAAATTTTATCGTTGAAAATTGCGCCTACTTCAGCTTCTGAAGCTTCTTCAAAAGAAATATTATTCAATCCGTGGTCGCATAATCTGCATCCGTTTTCATGGAAATATTCTACTCTTTTTAGTAAAGCATCACACAAAGTCTGGTAAGAATTGATTTCAATTCCAGCCGACTCGCCCAATTTAGAAATATAATCTGCAAAGTTGTGATTTTCAATCAAAATTGCTTTATCAGGACGGAAAGCTGTGCTTACTTTAATGCTGAAATCACTTTTCGCCAAATCCTGATGATAATTTAAAACATCAATCGGATCTTCTGTGGTGCACAAAGATTCTACGTTCATCATTTTCAGCAAACCTCTTGTCGACTTTTCAGGAGTCTGAAGTTGTGCGGTGATGTTGTCGTAAATATTTGACGCGTTTTTTTCGTTTAATAATTCATCGATACCGAAATAACGCTTTAATTCTAAATGCGTCCAGTGGTACAAAGGATTTCTTAAAGTATAAGGAACCGTTTTTGCCCAAGCCTCGAATTTCTCTTTATCTGTTGCGTCGCCCGTGATGAATCTTTCGTTCACGCCCATTGTACGCATTGCACGCCATTTGTAATGATCGCCTGCAATCCAAACTTTAGAAATATTTTCGAAAACCGTGTCTTCAGAGATATCTTTAGGAATCAAGTGATTATGATAATCGATGATTGGCTGTTTTTCTGCGAAATTGAAATATAATTCTTCCGCATATTTATTTTGTAGTAAAAAATTATCTGTAATAAAAGATTTCATTTCTGTAAAATTCTTGTGTTATTCATTAGCAGGTTTCCCGATGGTCGCCAAAATACCTCCATCCACATAAATAATGTGTCCGTTGATAAATTTACTTGCGTCTGAAGCTAAGAAAATAGCCGTTCCTGAAAGATCTTCCGGGTTCCCCCATCTTCCTTCCGGAGTTCTGCTGATGATAAAATCGTTAAACGGATGACCGTCTACTCTGATTGGTTCTGTTTGGGTTGTCGCAAAATATCCAGGACCGATACCGTTCACCTGAATATTGTGTTTTGCCCATTCTGTTGCTAAATTTTTGGTAAGCATTTTCAGTCCGCCTTTTGCAGAAGCGTACGCTACTACATTGTCGCGGCCAAGCTCACTCATCATCGAGCAAATATTGATGATTTTACCGGATTGTCTTTTGATCATATGTTTCCCAACCAGTTGAGACATGATGAAAGGACCGGTAAGATCTACATCGATTACTTTTCTAAAGTCTGCAACATCCATCTCCAAAGCCGGAACACGTTTGATGATTCCCGCATTGTTGACTAAGATGTCGATTTTCCCATGTGTAGCAAGCATTAATGCTACTTTCTGAGCAGCTTCACGTTCGTCTGTTACATCAAAAAGATAACCTGTAGCGTTATATCCTTTACTGCGATAATATTCTAAGGCTTCATCTAATTTTGAGGGAGTTGTACTTGTGATTGCCAGTTCAGCACCTGCAGAGGCAAGACCTTCAGCCATTGCCATTCCTAATCCGTGAGTACCGCCGGTTACAACGGCTACTTTTCCGGATAAATCGAATAAATTCATGTAGAAAAAATTACTTTAGTTCGTTAGTTTTAACAGCGTCCATGTCTCCATAATCCATATTTTCTCCTGCCATTCCCCAGATAAAAGTGTAGTTGGAAGTACCAACCCCTGAGTGAATAGACCATTCCGGAGACAAGACTGCTTCATTGTTTTTCATAAAGATATGACGGGTCTCATTCGGCTGGCCAAGAAAATGACTTACCGCCTGCCCTTCTTCAAGATCAAAATAAAAATAAGCTTCCATTCTACGGGTATGCGTGTGAGAAGGCATCGTGTTCCAAACACTTCCTTCGTGCAACTCAGTCATTCCCATTTGTAGTTGGCAAGTTTCCAATACGCTGTTGACGATCAACTTATTGATGGTACGTCTGTTGGCGTATTTTGCTTCTCCCAATTCTACAATTTCGGCTTCATTTTTAGTGATTTTCTTTGTAGGAAAAGTGTGATGCGCCGGAGCAGAATTAAAATAAAATAAAGTCTGACCTTCATTTCCGTTTTCAAAAACGACATCCTTTGCCCCTTTTCCTATGTATAAAGCTTCCTTATTTTCAAGTTCGAAAACCTCTCCGTCAACGGTTACCTTTCCGGCAGCACCTACGTTGATAATTCCCAATTCTCTTCTGTCGAGGAAGTTTTCTGCCTTCAAATCATCGGTAGGTTCAAGTTTCAATGCGCTATTTACAGGCATTGCACCACCTACGATCATTCTGTCGTACATAGAATACACTACATTGATTTGATCTTCATTAAATAAATCATTCATTAAAAACTCCCTTCTCAGGTCTTCAGTTGTATATTTTTTTACATCTTCAGGATGATGGGCGTAACGAAATTCTGATTTTGTCATACTCTAGATTTTAAACTTAATTACGGTTACAAAAACCGGTTAAACATTGCGTAATCGATTGCATTAAATTACACTCAAATTGTACAGAAATACTTGTCCCTAAATATATATATAATAACCATTCCGTTAACAAAAAATTCATTTAATTTTTTAATTTACTGAAAATGAATGTTATACGAGCGAATACACAGGAAAAATAAAGGGAATTTAAGAAAAAATCTATGTTGATTTTTAACTAAATAAAGAATTGATCTATGGAAATGTAAAAATCATGCCACAAAATTTGTGTATTTAACTATAACAATTTTCTAAAATTACTTAAATATTATTTATGCGGTGCAAAACGTGTTAATTTATGATAAAAACATTGTTATTTGGAAAATACGGGCAAATTTTAACATCAAAAAGATGATAAAAATCACAAAAATTTTAAAATATTGGTGCTCGACAACGTATTTTGGGAGTTCAGTTTAACGTAAAAATTGATTTTTCGGTGCAAAATCTTATCAAATTTGAACCAAAAACTTCAGATTGAAATTTTTTTTTCATTTTCTCAGCGAAAAACATCTGAGTAAATATTATTCTGAATATCAATCAATTAATACCAAAACCCAACTTAATATTGTGCGATATTTAACAAAGTAAACCATGAAATTAATGAAAAAATAATATTTTTTGTTTTGTGTATTGGAAAATAATATTAGTTTAGAACCCACGATAATTATATGTTGTGAAAAATTACGCAATCGATTGCACTACAAGATGCGTAATGACTTTCAAAATATATACAGAGTACTTGCATCCACAAAAAAACTAAGCGGAAGGTCTGTAAAAGCTTTCCGACCATACTTTAAAAACTATATAAGGATATAATAATGAATAAAAAAGTACAATCAATTAAGTGGTTATATCTGTCTGTCTTCCTGCTTCCCGTACTTGGTATGGCACAGGAAAAAGGCAAAGAAAAAGAAACCAACATTGACGAGGTGGTTTTGGTAGGTTACTCCAAAGTCTCTAAAAAAGATGTAACCAATGCTGTATCGTCTGTAAAAGCTGAAGCTTTGAAAGATATGCCGGTAAACAGTGCTGCAGAAGCAATTCAGGGTAGATTGGCCGGGGTGCAGGTTCAGACAAGTGAAGGATCACCAGGTGCTGAGGTAGATATAAAAGTAAGAGGTGGTACTTCTATTACCGGAAGTAATGCTCCGCTTTATATTGTAGACGGAATCCAGATGGATAATGCTATGTCACTTTTAACTCCTAAAGAAATTGAGTCTATCGAAGTTCTTAAAGATGCTTCATCTACGTCAATCTATGGTTCTAGAGGTGCAAACGGAGTAGTTTTAATTACTACAAAAAGCGGCCGAAAAAGAGCTACAACTACAATTAATTATAATGGTTTCACAGGTGTAAGAAAAATCATGAACACGCTCGATGTTCTTGATCCTTACCAATTTGTACTGTATCAATATGAGCTATACAATAAAAACGGTGTTGCAGAAGATATCACCGCATTTGCAACAAGATATGGAACTTACAATGAGCTGGAAAGTAAATACAGCAATGTAAAAAGAAGAAACTGGCAAGATGAGCTATTCGGGAAAGAAGCTTTCAACTTTACACACAATATTACCGTAAACGGAGGCTCTGAAAAATCTGCATTTGCACTTACCTTAAACCACGTAGACGAAGATGGAATTATGCTTAACTCAGGTTTTAAGAGAAGTATGGTCAACTTTAAATATGACTACGATATCAGCAAAAAATTGAAAATCGGGTTTAATGCAAGATACAGCAGATCATTAATCAACGGTGTGGGTACATCAAGCTCAGGTTCTCAAAGTAACAACAGACTGAGAAATGCGGTAAGATATCAGCCTTTCGAAGGCGGATCTAATATTCCTATCGATGATTTTGATCCTAACTACGCTACAAATACAAACCTTGTAAATCCTTTGATTCTTAACGATAATGAGGTAAGAGACAACAGATCAAACGATTTATTATTAAATGGTTATATCAACTGGAACATCAGTAAAGATATTACGTTCAGAAGTGTTGTAGGATATGTACAAAGAGATATTATTACCAATCAGTTTTGGGGTGTTGTAACTTCTCAGGCCAGAGCCAATGCAGATATGCCGATTGTACAGCTCGACAGATCCCAGTCCAGAAGAATTACCAATACGAATACATTAAATTATACTAAAAAATTTGGCAGACATAAGCTGGATGTTTTATTAGGTCAGGAAACAATTCAGACTGATGGCGAATCTAGCAATACGTATGTAAAATGGTTTCCGAAATCTATTCTTCCTGAAGAAGCATTTGCAAATATTGCAGCTGCTACTCCACCGGCAGGTTTAATTCAGGATGCTGCGAGAACAGCAGCTATGGCACCAGATCGTTTAGCTTCATTCTTCGGTAGAGTAAACTATATTTTTGACAATAAATATATTCTTACAGCCTCAGTAAGAGCTGACGGATCCAATGTTTTCATGAAAGGAAATCAGTGGGGATACTTCCCTGCGGCTTCATTGGCTTGGAAAATTAAAGAAGAAAAATTCCTTAAAGATGTTAATTGGTTAGATGAATTAAAACTTCGTGTAGGTTACGGTCTTTCGGGGAACAATAGAATCACATCTTACCTTTGGGCAAATTTTTATAATATCAATGCCAACAACGGATATGTCTTCGGGACTTCGGTTACACCGGGAGCCGCGATCTCAACAACACAGGCAAATCCTAACGTAAAATGGGAAGCTACGGTATCTAAAAATGCGGGTATTGACTTCGAATTTTTCAACAGCAGATTATACGGTAGCGTTGACGGATATATTACTGATACCAAAGATTTGTTGGTTTTAGCAAAAGTTGCTTTCCCAGGATATTCGAATCAGTTCCAGAATTCTGGTAAAACTCAGAACAAAGGTTTAGAATTTACTCTTGGAGGAGTTATTGTCAACAAAGAAGATTTCACATGGAAAACAGACATCAACCTTTCTGCCAACAAAAACAAGATTTTAAGTTTAGGAAGCGGCGTTCGTCCGGGACAAGACTCTTACCTTGTACAGTCAGGAGGTATCGGTGGGTTTGATTTTATTGCAAAAGTAGGAAGCTCGGTCGGTACTTATTACGGTTATGTGACTGAAGGAAGATATGAAATCAGCGATTTTAATTACAATTCGGCAACTCAGGTTTATACTTTAAAAGCAGGAATTCCTAACAGTAGTGCAATCGCACTTGGTGCAAAAGCTGTACAACCAGGAGATCTTAAGTTAAAGGATTTAAATGGTGACGGACAGCTTACCGATGCCGACAGAACAGAATTGGGAAGCGCTCAACCGAAATTCTATGGAGGCTTTAACCAGACTTTCCGTTATAAGAACTTTGATATGAGTTTATTCTTTAATTTCTCCGTAGGAAACAAAGTTTACAATGCTAATAAAATCGAAAACACCACCCAATATCTATACAGAGATAATAATATGGCTGCAGAAGTTGCAGACAGATGGAGATGGTTTGATAATAATGGTATTAAAGTAAACGATCCTACAGCTTTGGCAGCATTGAACGCAAATACAACAATGTGGACGCCACCTACAGGACAATATATTTTACATTCTTACGGAATTGAAGACGGTTCTTTCTTAAGACTAAATAACGTAACTTTAGGATTCACATTACCAAAAGGTTCTCTGGATGCAGTCGGTGTTAAAAACTTCAGATTGTATGCTACAGTAAACAATGTTTTTGTTCTTACAAAATACAGTGGTTATGATCCTGAAGCAAGTACAAGAAGAAATCCTTTAACTCCCGGAGTTGATTACTCAGCCTACCCTCGCAGCAGATTTTTTGTAACAGGTGTAGATATCACATTCTAAAATTTATTATCATGAAAAAATCTAAATCAATATTTATAGCAAGTTGCTTACTAGGAGCACTTTTCTTAAACTCATCGTGCAGCGACTTTCTAGAGCCGGAAAACTTATCAAGTATCTCTGAAGCACAGCAGTTTGACAGCACCGCAGATACATTTTCAGCATTAGTTGGTGTTTATGCCCAATTAGGAGGTGACGACGGTTACGGACAAAGATTGTCATTAATTATTCCTCACTCCGGAGACGATTTCAGAACTTCAGGAAGTTATAACTGTAACGACAGAAGAGGTGTTGCTACTTTCGGTGCATGTACCACTAATACAGAGCTTAACAATCCTTTCTCAAAATTGTATACAGGAATTGAGCGTGCTAATCTTGTAATTAAAAACATCCCATTATCACCAGTGATGCAGACAGGATCTGCGGAAGATAAAAAACTGATGGACAGATATTTGGGTGAAGCTTTAACGCTGAGAGCGCAATATTACTATGAACTGATCAGAAACTGGGGAGATGTACCATTCTATCTTGTTCCTGCTTCTGATGTGGCCGAACAAAATCAGCCAAAAACAGACAGAGACATTATTTATGATCAAATGATCATCGATCTTGAAAAAGCTGCAACTTTAGTTCCTTGGAGATCCGAAGGCGGAACTACAAGCAACAGAATTTCTAAAGGCGCAGTGAAAGGTCTGAGAGCAAGAATCGCTTTAGCCAGAGCAGGATATTCTTTGAGAAGAAGCCCGCAGATCATGGCTCAGGGATCTAATCCTCAGAAATATTTTCAGATCGCTTTAGACGAATGTAAGGACATTATGAATCATGCTGGTGAACACAGCCTTAACCCAAGTTATGAAAATGTATTCCGTGCTTTACACACAAATGCTCAGGACGCAACCAATGAAGTTATTTTCTCTGTTGGTGCGTTTGGTGGTGGTACCAGAACAGATTCTAAAATAGGATATTATAACGGTCTTAAGCATGATGACAATTCAACCTGGAAAGGTGGTGGTGGTATCAATGCCTTACCTGTTTATTTCTACGAATTCACAAAATATGATCTTAGAAGAGACATGAACGTAGGGATTTTTAAGGTAAATAATTCAAATCAAGCTGAATTGGTCGCTTCTAATGCCTGGACAGATTCTAAATATAGAAAATCGTGGACAAACATTACCGGACCTTCACAAACACTTGCCGTTGACTGGCCTTTGATCCGTCTTTCTGATGTAATGCTAATGTTTGCAGAAGCTGACAACGAAATTCACGGAGCACCTTCACAGGAAGCAAAAAATGCTCTTTTAGCAGTTAGAAACAGAGCATACGCAGGAAATCTTGGTCAGGTAGGAACAATTCCTTCCGATAAAGTAGGTTTCTTTAATGCAATTGTAAAAGAAAGATTATTAGAACTGGGTTCTGAAGGAATCAGAAAATACGATTTGATCCGTTGGAATTTATTGGCTACAAAAATTGCTGAAACTAAACAGAAACTGACAGATTTCATCAACGGTGTAGGAGCTTACGCAAATGTACCTTTGAATATTTACTACAAAAATTCTGTTTACGATCCTACCAAAACTGCTCAGCAGAACATTACAGCGATCGATGTTTATACGACAGGAACAGACAAAAGCCAGGTATTTTATCTTCCTAATCAATCTGCTACAACGCCTGCAGGTTACAAAGTTATTGCATGGAGAGCAGGAATTACCGCAACATACGTTAATGATCCTTCCGCAGGATATGCACAGTATTTCCAGGCAAATAAGAGAGAATTATTGCCTATTTACTTTGAATACATTCAGAATAACTACAATCTGACCCAAGATTACGGTTATTAGAATTAAAAAATACATTTATATTAATTTCAATACAGACTTTCTCTTTCACCAGAGTAAAGTCTGTATTTTCATAAAAAATAAAATCTATGAAGATTTCAAGTCTTTACAGAAAAATAAAATTCTTGTCTATTTTTTCATTAGTCGCAATCAGTCTTCTTTCTTTCAAAATTAATGATGATAAAACTATCGTAGTTTCGAAGGACGGAAAAGGAAATTTCACTACAATTCAGCAGGCGATCAATTCTGTTGAAGAAGGAAAAACAGTAAGAACGAAAATCATTGTAAAACCCGGAACTTACAGAGAAAAAATAAGTGTTGATGCTGCAAAAAGTCCGATTTTTTTAATCGGAGAAAATGCAGAAAACACGATCTTAGTTTACGGTGATCATGCTTCAAAGCAAAATGCTGAGGGTAAAAATATAGGAACGACAGGCTCATCATCTTTTTTTATCTTTTCTGATGATTTTTCAGCTAAAAATATCACGTTTCAAAACAACGCAGGTCCAGTCGGACAAGCAGTTGCCGTTTTAACGACAGGTGACCGAATTGCTTTTGAAAATTGCAAATTTTTAGGATTTCAGGATACACTCTACATTAAAGGAGCTCAGGATAATCCTGACAAATCTAAAATCTCCAGAAACTATTTCAAAAATTGTTACATAGAAGGAACTACCGATTATATTTTCGGAGCCGGAACTGCGGTTTTTGAAAACTGTACAATTTACTCAAAAAAAGATGCTTCTTACGTTACTGCTGCTTCTACCATTGAAGGAAATGAATTCGGATTTGTGTTTATTAACTGTAATTTAACAGGAGATGCCGATGCAAATTCAGTATATTTGGGTCGTCCGTGGAGACCATTTGCCAAAACTGTTTATATTCATTGTGCAATCGATTCCACAATCAAATCTGAAGGTTGGCACAACTGGTCTAAACCTGATGCTGAGAAAACGACTTTCTATGCAGAATACAACTCTAAAGGTTCAGGAGCTAATGCTGAAAAAAGAGTTTCATGGTCACATCAGCTAACGAAAGAGCAAAGTAAAAAATATACTGCTAAAAATATTCTTTCAGGAAAAGACAACTGGAACTTCAAAAAAGCTGTTCAATAATCTTATAAAAGTTTTAAATGAAAATACTTTTTCCTTCAATCTTCCTTTTGGGAATTTTATCTTTACAAAGTTGTACGAGCCAGGTAAAAACATCAGCTGAATCTGAAACAATGGTTTCAGGCAAGCCGATCAGTTTCCCTGGTGCAGAAGGTTTTGGAAGATTTACCACTGGTGGTCGTGGCGGAAAAGTTGTCTTCGTAACTAAATTGACAGATGATGGTTCGGAAGGAACTTTAAGACACGCTTTAGAACAGAAAGGTCCGAGATATATTGTTTTTAAAACTGCCGGTACGATTTTCCTTGAATCTCCTTTAAGAATAAAAGAAGGTGACGTTACGATTGCCGGACAAACCGCTCCCGGAGACGGAATCACGGTTGCCAACTATGAAACTTTTGTCGCAGCAGACAATGTCATCATCCGTTTCATGCGTTTCAGAATGGGTGACAAGAAAAAATATGAAGGCGATGCTTTAGGCGCAAGATTTATTAAAAATCTGATTTTCGATCACTGTTCGATGAGTTGGTCAACCGATGAAACGGTTTCAATTTATGTGAATGAAAATACCACGCTTCAATGGTGTGTGATTACAGAAAGCCTTAGAAATTCAGCTCACCAGAAAGGCGCACACGGATATGGCGGAATTGCCGGCGGAAAATTCGCTTCTTTTCATCATAATATCTACGCCAACCACGACAGCAGAAATCCAAGGTTGGGAGAATATGCAGGAAGTAAATTTGCACTGACGGATTTAACCGATTTCAGAAATAATGTAATCTACAATTGGGGTCACAATAATATTTACGGTGGCGAAGGAATGAATGTAAATCTCGTCAACAATTATTACAAACCCGGACCTGCATCGATGAACAAAAAAAGAATTGCTGCCATCGATAAAAACGAAAAGCCTGAAACTGAAGTTTATAACATTTGGGGCAAATATTACATCAATGGAAATGTTTCAGAAGGAAATCCTGAAGTTACCGCAGACAATTGGAATTTAGGTGTTTTCAATCAGATGAAATCTGCTTACAATTTAACAGATACCGATAAAAATTCAATTAAAATCAATCAGCCGCACGATATAAAGAATAACGTAAAAACTGATTCTCCGAAAGAGGCGTATGAAAAAATATTAAAAATCGGAGGGGCGAGTTTGGTAAGAGATGCGGTAGATCTACGTGTTTTGGAACATGTAAAAAACGGAACATTTTCTCATAAAGGTTCGCTCGGAAGCGACAACGGAATCATCGATTCGCAGGAAGACGTCGGAGGATTTCCTGATTTAAAACCCGGAAAAGCTCTACTCGATTCAGACAACGATGGAATGCCCGATGACTGGGAAATCAAAAATAATCTAGACCCGAAAACAACCAATGCCAACGGAAGAGATTTAGATAAAAACTATGACAATATCGAGGTTTACATAAATGACCTTGTGAAAAAAATAACCGAAAAACAGTAGAAAGTCACTGAACTTTTACCTTAAATGGTTATCTAAAACGAAAGTATTATGTCAGAAAAATTAAAATCAAAAATTATCAAACTTATATTAGCGGGAGCTGTTTTTGCAACCGGTTCGTCATTCGCACAGAAAAACGTCATCGAAAATATCCGTAAAAATCCTAAAACTCCTTTCTCCTACGCAGAATTATCTATTAAAGACGGCGGAAAATGGCAGGGCAATGAATACATTGGCGGAACTTTCAAAAACGTCAATGAATTACAACTTCCGGCCGAACATACCGACCATTCTTACTATATCAGATACGAAGGAATCGGCTTAGAGAACAATCAAATTGCCTATCGATTATATCTGGACTGGAGAAATGCCACAGATATTTTCGGCAAGAAAGTGAATACTTTGGTGTTGCCGGAAGTCGGACAAGACGGCTTTGAAACATACCATCATGACGCACCTTGGGGACAGGATATTTTAAAATCCGGCCGTACCATCGGTGTTGGTTCCTACGGAAGATATGATGAGCAGAACGATTTTGTGGAAACTTTTAAAACTGTAAAAAGTACCAACGCAAAAGTGGTGAACGAAAGCGATAAATCTTTTGCAACCATCGATTACAAAGGCTGGAAAACGTGGGGAAAAGCGGTGGATCTTCAATCGAAGCTGACGATTTTCAACAAAGACCGTTTTGTAAAGGTTGATTTAAATTTAAATGAAACACTTTCAGGATTATGTACCGGAATTGTTGCGTTTAAAGACATTCCCATGAAAGAGGCGGTCAGTAAAAACAAAAAATGGGGCTACATTGCAACGTACGGAACGCAGACTTTAGCTAAAAAAGAAGATCAGTTAGGAATGGTCATCTTCTACCCTATCGGTTATTTAGATAAAATTGTAAAAACAAAATCGACTCACGTGGTGGTTTTCAAAAAGACAAAAAATGTTTCGTATTACTTTATGGGAGCCTGGTCACAGGAACCGAACGGAATAAAAACGGAAGAAGAATTTTACAAAGATTTAGATAAAAAATTAGAAATTTTAGATAATAACAATCAACTTTAAAATTGACTTACAATGAGTTTTATTAATCAAAAATTAAAAATATACGCTGTTGCGGTTTTAGGTTCAGGAATGTTTCTGGCTTGTGCACAGACAAAAACTGCAACTGCTGCAAAACCGACAAGTCAAACGGCAAAATCAGGAAAAGTAGTTCCAACAAATCTGAAATGGTCTGAAAGAATGATGCTTTCTGAAATGCAAAGATTCCCGGAAGCGTGGATGCTGGATTTCAGCAAAAGCCCGAAATGGACCTATCCATCTGCAATTGTTTTGGACGGAGCTGAACAATTGTACATCAAAACAGGAAAAAAAGAATACTACGACTACATCAGCGGTTTCGGTGAAACTCTGATCAAAGAAGACGGTACAATTCTTACCTATGATCTTGAAAAATACAATATCGACCTTCTGAACAGTGGAAACGTATTGCTTTATCTTTACGAAAAAGAGAAAAAAGACAAATACCTGGAAGCGCTTCAAACACTTCGTTTACAAATCGACGGACAGCCTAGAACGAATGAAGGTTCTTTCTGGCACAAAAAAATCTATCCTAATCAGGTTTGGTTAGATGGTTTATACATGGGAATGCCTTTCTATACGCATTATACGAAAGATTTCACCAAAGGTACAGATGCTACAAAAGCGTATGATGATATTGTTTTTCAGTTTGACTCGGTTCAGAAAAATCTTTTAGATAAAAAAACAGGATTGCTGTATCACGCTTGGGACGAGAGCAAAAAAGAAGCCTGGGCAAACAAAGAAACCGGACTTTCACCCAATTTCTGGGGAAGAGCAATGGGTTGGTACGGAATGGCGATGGTAGATGTTCTCGATTATTTGCCTAAAGACCATCCGGGAAGAGCGAGAATTATTTCTTACATCAAATCGTATTCGGACGCGGTTATCAAATATCAGGATAAAAAATCCGGTCTTTGGTACCAGGTTTTAGATAAGCCTTTGGCGAATGGTAATTACGAAGAGGCAACGGCCTCGGCGATGTTTGTTTACACCATGATTAAATCAGTAAACAAAGGTTATTTACCACAATCATACAAAGCTGCCGCTAAAAAAGGCTATGACGGAATCATCAAAAATCTGATTACCGTTGATGAAAACGGCGTTGTTAATTTAAATAAATGTTGTGCCGTTGCCGGATTAGGAGGAAAACCTTACAGAGACGGTTCTTACGAATATTATGTCAATGAAGAAATCCGTTCGAATGACGGAAAAGGAACAGGACCGTTTATTCTGGCAAGTTTGGAATTTGAAAAATAAATTTTAAAACATTAAGGGAATTAAAGGATTAAGTTTTTTTTAAGGTAAAATCTAAGATTTTATGAAGCCGATCGCTTTAAGCGTAATCCTTAATGATCTTAATCAAAATCAATTTATTGATTTCTTAAATAAAGCTTTGGTATTTTCTTAAATCCTTAATGGTGAAAAAAATATTTCATTCTAACATTACACAAACCAGATCAAAAATCTGATTTTATGACAAACAAAATTTTAAATATACTTTCAATAACCGCATTCTCTATTGCATCAACTTATTTAAATGCACAGGAAAAACCTTACGTTTCAGAAGTCTGGACAGCCGATCACGGAAAAAACTACAGAAACCCGATTTTGTATGCAGATTACTCAGATCCGGACGTTACGCGCTTTGGCGATGATTATTATATGACCGCTTCAAGTTTCAACGAGGCTCCGGGATTGCCAATCCTTCATTCAAAAGATATGGTCAACTGGAAATTGGTGAACTACGCTATTCAGGATGTTTTACCAAAAGAACATTTCGCTGTTCCAAGAAGAGGTGATGCGGTTTGGGCTCCGGCAATCCGTTTCCATAAAGGAGAATTCTATATTTATTGGGGCGATCCTGATTTCGGAATTTACATGGTAAAAACCAAAGATCCTTTGGGAAAATGGGACGAACCCGTTTTGGTAATGAAAGGGAAAGGTTTAATTGATTCCTGTCCGTTCTGGGATGAAGACGGACAAGCTTATTTGGTTCACGGTTGGGCAGGAAGCCGCGCCGGAGTGAAAAGTCTCTTGTCATTAAATAAAATGAATCCCGAGGGAACGAAAGTTTTGGATAAAGGGGTACATATTTTCGATGGTCACGATGCTCATCCGACAGTTGAAGGTCCAAAAATGTACAAAAGAAACGGCTATTACTACGTTTTCGCTCCGGCGGGAGGTGTGGCGACGGGTTGGCAATTGGTTTTAAGATCAAAAAATATTTATGGTCCTTACGAAGAGAAAATTGTTCTCGAACAGGGAAAAACAAAAATAAACGGTCCGCATCAGGGAGCTTGGGTTGATACTCCATCCGGTGAAAACTGGTTCTATCATTTTCAGGATGTGGATGCAGGAGGAAGAATCGTGCATTTGCAGCCAATGAAATGGGAAAAAGACTGGCCTGTAATGGGAATCGATAACGATAAAAACGGAATTGGTGAACCGGTTTTAACTTATAAAAAACCAAACGTCGGGAAAACTTATCCTATTGTAACTCCAGCTGAAACGGATGAGTTTGATGGTGAAAAATTAGGTCTGCAATGGCAATGGAGTGCCAACGAAAATATAGTATGGTCTTCCAAACTTCCCGGACAGAAATTTCTGAGATTATTCTCCATGAAAATTGGTGAAAACGATAAAAACCTTTGGAACGTTCCGAATCTTCTGACTCAAAAATTTCCGGCTCCGAATTTTGTGGCTTCCACAAAAGTTAAGTTGACTCCCGAAGATGCCAAAGAAGGAAAAACTGCGGGACTGTTAGTTATGGGAATGGATCACGCCTCGATTGTCATCACTAATAAAACAGACGGATATTACGTTCAGTTGAGAAAAGCTGAAAAGGCTGAAAAAGGTGGTGAAGAAAAAGTTTTGTTTGAAACCAAATTAAAAGGTAACGAAGCGTATTTTAAAGTTAACGTCAGCGAACCGAACGGAATTTGCACTTTCAGCTACAGCGAAAACGGTAAAAATTTCATCAAAGCCGGCGAACCATTTCAGGCAAAACCCGGAAAATGGATCGGTGCAAAAGTAGGATTATATTCGGTAAGCACTCAGAAAGCAAACCGCGGTGGCTACGCAGATTTTGAATATTTCAGAATAACAAAAAATTAAATATTTGCTACAGATTTCACGGATTTTCAAAGATGATTGCACATCAATTGAAATTTAAATTTCAATAAAATTTTTGAAAGTCGCTGAAATTGTTGGGAACAAAAAATAAAATACCAAACCTAACGGGTTTTCGAAACCCGTTAGGTTTAAACACAATCATCAACAGAAAAATAATAAGAATATATATAATGAAGAAGTCAATCAAAATACTAGGTCTTGTCGCAGCAATGATGTTTTCGGGACAGATCTATGCTCAAAATACAGATATTTACAAAGGCATTGAGTTTAAAATGCCAAAAGTGACTGAAACTTCTTTCGCCGCAAATACTGTATCCATCAAAGATTTTGGAGGTGTCGCCGGTGGAAGTGTAAAAAACACCGAAGCTTTTAAAAAAGCAATCGATGCATTGGTGAAAAAAGGTGGCGGAAAATTGGTTGTTCCGAGAGGCCTTTGGTTAACCGGACCTATCGTTTTGCAAAGCAACATCAACCTTCATGTGGAAGACGGCGCGATGATTATTTTCAGCACAGATAAAAGCGATTATCCTTTGGTAGACGTAAGTTTTGAAGGTTTAAATACGATCCGTTGCCAGTCTCCGATATCGGCTAGAAATGCTAAAAATATTGCGATCACAGGAAAAGGCGTTATCGACGGAAGCGGTGATGCATGGAGAGCTGTAAAAAAAGGAAAATTATCCGAAACTGAATGGAAAAAATTCGTTGCATCAGGCGGAATCGTTTCTAAAGACGGAAAAACCTGGTATCCATCCGAAAGCTATAAAAAAGGATTTGAAGGAAGCTCAAATTTCAATGTTCCCGATAAAATCGACAAGGCTGAACTGGAATCTGTGAAAGATTTTCTTCGTCCGGTGATGGTGAGCATCGTAGGTTGCGATCAGGTTTTACTGGATGGCCCGACTTTCCAGAATTCGCCCGCCTGGAACCTTCATCCACTGATGACTTCCAATTTAATTTTAAGAAATCTTACCGTTAGAAACCCTTGGTATTCTCAAAACGGTGACGGTGTAGATTTGGAATCCTGCAAAAATGTTCTGATCTATGACAATACTTTTGACGTGGGTGACGATGCAATCTGCATTAAATCGGGAAAAAATGAAGACGGAAGAAAAAGAGGAATGCCGACTGAAAATGTCATCATCAAAAACAATATGGTGTACCACGGTCACGGAGGTTTTGTAATCGGAAGTGAAATGTCTGGTGGAGCAAGAAACATGCATGTGTCAGACTGTACTTTCATCGGAACAGATATTGGTCTCCGTTTCAAAACAACCCGTGGAAGAGGTGGTGTTGTTGAAAATATTTATATCAAAAACATTGATATGATCAACATTCCGACGCAGACCATTGGTTTTAATATGTTCTACGAAGGTGCTTCGCCGGTTCTGGAAGACGGACAGAAAGCGGAAGGAAACAAAGCTCCGGAAAAAACATATCCAGTAACTGAAGAAACGCCAGTCTTCAGAAATATTTACTTTAAAAATATTACTGCAACCAATTCTGATGAAGCAATTACTTTATTCGGCTTGGCAGAAATGAACCTTAAAAATATCGTGATTGAAGATTCTCAGTTTGAGACTAAAAAAGGTTTAAGCATCGTCGATGCAGACGGAATTCAGCTTAAAAACGTAAAACTGAAATATTCAGAAGGAACGGGAGCTACGATTTACAACAGTAAAAACATTGATTTGGCAGGTTTAAAACTGGAATCTACTCAGAAGCCAACTATCAAAGTGTTAGGAGCAAAAACCACTTCGGTAAAACTTCCGAAAGACGTAAAAGGCGAGCAGCTGAGCATCTCAAAAGAGATAGCAAAGAATGCAGTGAAGTAATTTGAGATTTGAAGTTTGAGATTTGAAATTCGTAATTCGGGATTTAAGCTCAGAAGAAATTGGAAGTTTGGGAATCAAAGTCCCAAAGGGACGATTTTCTTAGGATAGGATGTAATCCTATCAGGATTAAGAATATTAGACTTGAAATTTCGATGCGAGATCAGCGCACAAGAAAAATTTTAATTTTTCAACTTATGTGGTCTGAAATATTCTCAAACATGTAAACTTAAAAGTTTCTAATGTGTCAAAAACTTTTGTGACTTTTGACTCCGTCGAATCTAAAGATTTGTGGTTAAAAGTTTTGCTTAAAGCACCAAATATTATAAAAATGAGTTTTCACAAACTATATTTTCTTTTTGTTTTTTTTGTAGGAGCAACAGCATTCGGTCAGACAAAGCCGAATGCTACTCCTTACACAAACGAAGCAACATATGAAAAATTAAAAAAGAAACATCCGTTCATCACGCCTTTGAACAGAACAGTTCCGCCCAACATCGGGATCGATAAAGATGTAGAATACACCAATATCCACGGACTTTCCCTGAAGGCCGACATCTACTATCCTCTCGACAAATCCAAAAAATATCCTGCAGTGGCACTGGTTCACGGTGGCGGCTGGATTTCCGGAAGTAAGGAAAATGAAAAATATATGGCTCAGGAATTAGCGGCGAAAGGTTATGTAGCCATTGCCGTCGGTTACCGTCTGAGCGAAGTGGCAAAATATCCCGCAGCGATTGATGACGTAAAAAATGCTATTAAATATTTAAAGAAAAACAAGAAGAAATATTCTTTAAATACTAAAAAAATCGGAATTTTAGGTGAATCAGCGGGAGCACAGATTGCCACTTTGGTTGGTGTAAAATCTAAAGGAAAAATAAAAGCCATCGTCAATGTGGACGGAATTGTTTCTTTCATTCACCCTGAAGCCGAAGAAAGTACGTATGCATCTTATTGGCTTGCTGGAGACAGAAATGTCAATCTGAAAAACTGGACAGATGCTTCGCCGTTGGAATTTGTAGATAAAAATACGCCTCCTACCCTATTTATCAATTCTTCTCAACCCCGTTTTCATGCAGGACGAGACGATATGATGAAAATATTAAAAAGCTACAATATCTTTACAGAATATCATGAAATCAAAGATACTCCGCACTCATTCTGGTCTGCCGAACCTTGGTTTACAGAAACTTTAGATTTAACACTTCAGTTTTTAGATAAAAATTTGAAGTAAGGTTTAGGTTTAGGTTTAGGTTTAGGTAAAATTAAAACGCAAAGATTTATTTTGATTGAAAACATTTAAGGAGCAAAGAATAATCAATAAATTGATTTTAAGCGAACACATATTTTCAAGCTTAAGCAACTCGTTGCATTCTTTGCTCCTTAATTTTTACAGATTTTAAATTAAAACCTTTGCGTTTAAAAAAATAAGAATCAATCATAAAATATATTTATGAAAAAAATATTTTTAATCATTCTCTTTTCAGTAACCAATTTTGTATTGGCACAAAGCAATCCGTACATCACCGTTACCGTGGCGCTAGACGGCAGCGGCCAATTCACTTCCATTCAAAAAGCCATAACCTCCATCAGAGATCTCGGTCCGGGAGAAGCTTTGGTAAAAATAAAAGCAGGTACGTATCACGAAAAAATTGTGATTCCTTCGTCAAAACATAAAATCACTCTGCAGGGTGAAAGTAAGGAAAACACCATCATTACCAATGACGACTATTCCGGAAAACTGGATGCTCTGAATGAGAAAATGACAACATTCAATTCGTACACGCTTTTGGTGATGTCGGATGATATTAAGATTTCAAATCTGACCATTCAAAACTCATCCTGCAACCAAGGACAAGCCGTTGCGCTTCACGTGGAAGGCGACCGTTTTATCATCAGAGATTCTAAAATTTTAGGCTGCCAAGACACGGTTTACACTGGCGGAAATCACAGCAGACAGTATTATGAAAACTGTTATATTGAAGGAACAACTGATTTCCTATTTGGTTCGGCGACCGTGGTTTTCAAAAACTGTACGATAAAAAGTTTAGCCAATTCTTACATTACAGCAGCATCAACCGATCAGTCAAAAAGTTTTGGTTATGTATTTTTCGACTGTAAATTGATTGCTAAAGAAGATATTAACAAAGTATTTTTGGGCAGACCATGGAGACCGTACGCAAAAACGGTTTTCATCAACACCGAAATGGGCAGTCATATCGTTCCCGAAGGCTGGAACCCATGGAAAGGCGACAAAATGTTTCCCGACAAAGACAAAACCGCCTACTATGCAGAATACAACAGCAAAGGCGAAGGCGGAAAAACAGAAAACCGTGTCGCGTGGTCACATCAGGTGACAAAAAAAGAGGCAAAAAAATACACGGTCAAAAATATTCTCGGAGACTGGAATCCGAATATGAGTAATTAAGACCACAATAAAATGACATAGGAAAATGGAGCATTAAGAAAATTTAAATTTATTCCGTTAAAAAATTTCCACTGTTCGAAGCGCGAGACAGATTTGAATTAGAGCAGAAATTATGAATTCGCGCAAGTTTTGGGAATTTTAGGATTAAAATTTAATTTTTAGCGGAAGTTTCCAAGTCTTGTCCCGAAACTTCGGGATTGGTTCTTTTGTTTGACTACACCGAATCTGCGATTTCAAGACAAAAGAACATATTAATAAAAATTATTTAAAATGAAAAAAATACTTTTAATTCTAAGCATCATAATCTCAGCATTATCGATAGCTCAGAAAAAACCAACTCTATTTCTAATCGGTGACTCCACTATGTCAAACAAAGACAATCCCGATAAAAATCCGGAACATGGTTGGGGTCAGGTTTTGGGACAGTTTTTAACCCCAAATATTGAACTTCAAAACCACGCCATGAATGGAAGAAGCTCAAAAAGTTTCAGAACTGAAGGACGTTGGGACAAAGTGGAAAAACAACTGAAAAAAGGTGATTTCGTCATCATTCAGTTCGGTCATAATGATCAGAAACTGAAAGATTCAACGAAATTTACCAATCCGCATACGCAATACAGAGCCAATCTGGAAAGATATGTGAACGAAACAAGAGCGAAAGGCGCAACACCGATTTTAATGACTTCCATTACACGAAGAAACTTCAACGAAAATGGAGTTTTAATTGACACACACACCGATTATCCTTTGATGGTCAGATTAGTTGCCGACGATATGAAAGTCGCATTCGTCGACATGCAGTTACTGACCGAACAAATGGAAATTGCTGCAGGCCCGGAGAAATCTAAACTTTTGCATTTGTACTTTAAAGCTGGCGAAAATCCGTATTACGACAAAGACAAAGCTGATGACACGCATTTATCAAGATTAGGCGCTGAAACTGTTGCTAAACTCGCAGTCAAAGATTTGAAGAAATTAAAAACCGGTTTGGAGAAATATATTAAATAAAGGTTGCACAGATAACACAGATCTTCACAGATGAAAATTAAAAAATCTGCTTAATCTGTAAAATCTACGAGAGAAAATAACACCTAATTTGTCATCCTGCAAGGATCTATGCTTACTTTTCGCAGTTTAGATGCTTACAGCATGACAAACTGGGTAAAACAAGTTTAAAATCAAAAAGAATACTATGAATTTCAAAAAAGAACCTTTTTTCGACGGCAATTCCGAATGGGAAGATTTAGGAGGCGGTGTCTCCCGACAGTTTGTAGGATACAACTCTCAGGTCATGATGGTCATCGTTCAATTTGAGAAAGATGCAATCGGAACTTTACACCAGCATTTTCATTCGCAAATCACATATGTTACCGAAGGAAAATTTGAAGTAACGGTCGACGGAGAAACCAAAATCTTACAGAAAGGTGACGGATTTTTTGCGCAGCCGAATATTTTCCATGGCGTGAAATGTCTTGAAGCAGGAAAACTGATTGACTCATTTACTCCGTTTAGAGAAGATTTTCTGAAAGATTAAATTTTACAAAATCAAACCTCACAGGTTTTAGAAACCTGTGAGGTTTATCATTTTAAGACTATGAAAAAAGTAATTTTCCTTTATACAATTTTCTTTTTCATTCAGTTTTCAGCTCAGGAAAAAATAATTCTCTGGCCAAAAGGTGAAATGCCCAATTCTAAAATTTTAGCTTCAAAAACCAAGAAGAAAAAAGAACTGGCGGAATTAAAAGAACCTGAACTTTTCGCTTTTCTGCCTCCCGTAAAAGAAAGAAACCAAAAGTCCGTTATCATCATTCCAGGCGGTGGATATTCAAAACTCACTTACGATGAAGGAGCGTTTCAGATTGCTAAATGGATGAACAGTTTGGGCATTTCAGCATTTGTCTTAAACTACAGATTGCCTACCTCAACAGATTTAATTCAGAAAGAAATTGCGCCACTGCAGGATATTCAGTCTTCCATTAAATACATCCGAAAAAATGCTTCACAATGGCGAATTTCACCCGGTCAGGTCGGCGTTGTGGGAACTTCAGCAGGCGGACATTTGGCGACAATGGTCAGCAATATTTCTAGAGATTATACAGAATTAAAAGGTGATTGGGAAAACATTTCCACGATTCCTGATTTTGCGATTCTGTTTTGTCCGGTCATTGATCTGGGCGAATATGCTCACAAAGGAAGTCGTGACAGTTTGCTGGGTGAAAACGCTTCTCCAGAAAAAATCAGGGAATATTCAATGCAAAATTCTGTGACTGAAAAAACACCGCCAACAATTTTGTTTCATAATCAGGACGATACAGCCGTCCCGCCGATGAACAGTATTTTATATTTCAAGGAAATGACGAAAAATAAAGTAAAAGGTTCACTATTCATTTTTCCTAAAGGTGGACACCGATTTTTCGTTACCGACAAAGATCCACTGAACGAAAACTGGAAAAAACTGTGTGCAGACTGGCTTTTGACTATTGGTAATAAGTAATGGGTAATGAGTAATACAATTCTGTTTCTTAATTTTTTAACAATGAAAAAGTTCATTTTAATTTTCATCATTTTTCTTGGAATTCATATTTCAGCCCAGCAAAAAATTACGGTTTGGCAGAAAGGAGAAATGCCCAATTCCAAAGGCTTGAAATTAAACATCGTTGAAGAAAAAGAAGGCAGAATAACGCAGATTCAGGAGGCTGAACTGTTCTCTTTTCTTCCAGCCAAAGAAGAACGAAAAAAAATAGCCATCATCGTTATTCCTGGCGGTGGTTACAGACATTTGACCTACGATTTGGGCGGATATTCCTATGCAAAATGGCTTAACACTTTGGGAATTTCAGCTTTTGTTCTGAATTACCGCTTGCCAACTTCTCCGGATTTAAAGCAACGGGAAATCGGTCCTCTACAGGATATTCAGGCTGCCATAAAATTAATCAGAAAAAATGCCGCTCAATATGGAATTTCTCCTGACCAAATTGGAGTTTTGGGAACTTCAGCGGGTGGTCATTTGGCCGCTATGGCAAGTAATATTTCGACAGATTATACCGAATTAAAAGGCGATTGGACAAGTATTTCAACAGTTCCTAATTTTGCTATTCTGGTTTCTCCAGTTATTGATTTAGGTGAATTTGCGCACAAAGGAAGCCGAGACAATCTGTTGGGAGAAAATGCTTCTTCAGAAAAAATTAAAGAGTACTCTATGCAGAATCGGGTGACGGAAAAAACGCCTACAACGATTCTTTTTCATGCACAGAATGACAACGCCGTTCCTGTAATCAATTCAATTTTATATTACGAAGCCATGATCAAAAATAAAGTGAAAGGAGCGATGTTTATTTTCCCTGAAGGTGAACATAATATTGGAATTTTCAATAAGACAGAGCTGACGGATAACTGGAAGAAAATCTGTGCAGACTGGCTCAAAACAATAATTAAATAAAAATCTAAATTTGGGATAAAAATTTATTGATACAACATCGTCACTTCGAGTAGATTTTTGAAAAAAAATCGTATCGAGAAGTTGAGTTCCAAGAAAAATTCTCGATCCATTTTCTTTAATTTCTTAAAGAAACACTCGAATTGACGACAGCTTTAATATTTTAAATCATGATTAATTTACACTTCTAACAAAATAATATGCTAAAACTAATTCAACATAAAATCTTAATACTGGCTTGCGGAACAGTCATTTCTGTTTCGGCTTTTGCTCAGCAGAATTTAAAACTTACCTACAGCAAACCCGCAGAAAACTGGAATGAAGCTTTACCGATCGGGAACGGAAGATTGGGAGCGATGGTTTTTGGCGGTGCAATTCAGGAGCATCTTCAGTTGAATGAAGAAACAATCTGGGCCGGTGAACCGGGAAACAATGTTCCCAAAAATACGTTTGACAGCATTCAGAAAGTGCGGCGGTTAATCAATGAAGGGCAGTTTGAAAAAGCACAGGATTTAACGAATAAAACCTATCCGAGACAGTCTCCAAAAGACCTGAACTACGGAATGCCTTATCAGACAATGGGCGATCTGTTTTTGGACTTTAAAGGGCATGAAAATTTTAAAAATTACAACCGGACTTTAGATATTGAAAAAGCAGTCAGCACCGTTACTTATGAAGTGAATGGCGTGACTTTTAAGCGCGAGATCTTTTCTTCATTTGCCGATAATGTTATGGTGATTAAATTAACTTCCAGTAAAAAAGGAAGCCTGAATTTTGCTTTAAATGCTTCTACTCCACATAAAATCAATTCTATTTTCACAGAAAAAAATCAATTGGTGATCAATGGAACAAGTGGTTCTGCAGACAATAAAACCGGGAAAATTAATTTTAAAACCGTTGCTGTGCCCGTTTTAATAGGCGGAAAATTAACCTCAACAAAAGACAAGCTTGAAATTACCAATGCAGATGAAGTTGTAGTTTACGTTTCCATTGCCACGAATTTTAAAAAGTACAATGATCTTTCCGGAAATCCTGCTGCAAGAGTTTCAGAATATTTAAGATCAGCTTTAAACAAAAAATATGATGCTGAATTAAAGGCACACATTGAAAAATACCAGAAATATTTCAAACGTGTCAATTTAGATTTTGGAACAAGTGAACAAGCTCAAAAAACAACCGACGTCAGAATCAAGGAATTTGGAAATTCACAAGACCCGGATTTGGTGGCTTTATATTTCCAGTTTGGCCGTTATCTTCTCATTTCCTCATCGCAACAGGGAACTCAGCCTGCCAATCTTCAGGGAATCTGGAACTATCAGCTTAATCCTTCATGGGACAGCAAATACACGGTCAACATTAATACCGAAATGAATTACTGGCCTGCGGAAAATACCAACCTCAGCGAAATGCACGAGCCTTTGTTTGATATGATCCAGGATTTGTCGGTGACTGGAAAAGAATCTGCCAAAGAAATGTACCATGCAAGAGGCTGGAATATGCATCATAACACCGATCTCTGGAGAATTACAGGAATTGTTGACGGAGGTTTTTACGGAATGTGGCCGATGGGCGGAGCGTGGCTGACCCAACACGTCTGGAATCATTACTTATACACAGGAGACAGAGAATTTTTAAAGAAAAATTATGAGGCTTTAAAAGGTTGTGCATTGTTCTATTTAGACGTTTTGCAACAGGATCCTTCAAAAAAATACCTGGTGGTTTCGCCATCGATGTCGCCAGAAAATAAATACTTTAAAAACGTAAGCATCACCGCAGGAACTACGATGGATAATCAGTTGGTTTTTGATGTGTTTAATAATTTTATCAATGCTTCAAAAATTTTAAATCAGGATAAAAACCTGTCTGATGAAGTGAAATCAGCTTTGTCAAAACTTCCGCCAATGCAAATCGGGCAACACGGTCAATTGCAGGAATGGCTGACTGATATGGACAGAACCAATGACAAGCACAGACATATTTCTCATTTGTACGGTTTATTTCCATCAGGACAGATTTCACCTTTCAGAAATCCTGATTTAACGGAAGCCGCAAAAAATTCAATGACTTACAGAGGCGATAAATCCACAGGTTGGTCGATGGGTTGGAAAGTAAACTGGTGGGCAAGATTACTGGATGGAAACCGTGCTTTTAAATTGATTTCAGATCAATTATCTCCTGCTCCAACTGATAACAAAGGCGAATCCGGAGGAACCTATCCGAATCTTTTGGATGCGCATCCGCCGTTTCAAATCGATGGAAATTTTGGCTGCACTTCCGGAATCGCTGAAATGTTGCTCCAGAGTTATGACGGATACATTTATCTATTACCCGCCCTTCCCGATGCTTTACCGAACGGGTCTGTGAAAGGATTGAAAGCAAGAGGCGGTTTTGAAATCAATATGGAGTGGAAAAATTCCAAACTGACGAAATTGACCGTTAAATCTGCTTTGGGTGGAAATGCGAGAATAAGAGTGGCGAAAGGTTTAAATTTAAAATCTAAAACCAGTTTCACATTATCAAAAGGAGAAAACATCAACGAATACTATCAGCTTAACCTTATTAAATCACCTTTAAAATCTGACAAAGCAGAGCTGAAAGGTTTTGCTGTCCCGAAGACGGAGATGTTTGATTTTAAAACAGAAAAAGGCAAAGTTTATACTTTTGAAGCAAAATAGTTTCCCAAAGATTATTCAGATTTCCGAAATGTATTGCTTACAGAAGTCTGTGAAAACCTGAGTAATCTGTGGGAGATAAACACAAAAAATCCTGACACTTTATGCGTCAGGATTTCCTTTTTATTAAACCTACCAGTTGTTTTATTACTGGGTCAGTTTATTTCGCTTCAGCCATTTCGGAAATTCATTTTCAATCAGTTTTGTACCAGATTCATTGTACCAGCTATAGCCCATTCTGCGTTCCTCAGAAACATCTTCATAATTGAATTTTACGCTTCCGTCACGGTCACCGAAAACCGGTTTATTCGTCGGAATATCATAAAATCTCGCCCAGACAGCAGAACCTTCTTTCTTGCTTAACATACGGACTGCTTTATCACTTTCTTTCGAAACATTGTAGGTATAACCGTCAATTTTGCTTTCTTTAAACCACTGAATGGCTAATCTAATTGATTTTTCAATCTCCGGAGTTAAAGGCTGCATCATGAGAAATTTGACAATGTTCACAGATTCTCCCGTAGCCAGTGACATCGGTTCAAAAGCTCTTGCTTTCTCAGGAACCAAAGTAACTTCATTGTACTGATCTGCCCAGATCGATAACTTTCCGTTTTGAAGAACCTGAGTTTTTAAAACACAGGCAATTCCTTTTTGCAAGGCAACTTTTGACTTGTCCTTTAATTGAGAACTGACCACATCAAACCCTTCTTTTCCTTCTGAAATGTTGTACAAAATCATCAGCACATTAATCATCGCATTGTCATTGTACGTCACCTGTTTTCTGTAAACCGATGTATTTGGAAAATATTGCGGAAATCCGCCATTATCATACTGCATTGACAGCAGATATTCAATTCCTTTTTCTGCTGATTTCAGATACGCCGGATTTTTTGTAGTTCCGTAGGCTTTTATCAGACCGTTAATCTCCCTTGAAGTCGCATTGTTATCAATCGTCGCAAGATTATTATCGTTGGCTTTAATTATTTTTAAAAGTTTAGGATCAATCTTTTTCCTGTAATCCACATCTTTTTTGTCGCTCATGTGTTTTCCCCAGCCACCATTCGGAAGCTGATAGATCATCATTTTTTCGGCTAAAGTATCTTTTACCTGTGCCGAAACTGCTGAAAAAGCCAGACAAAATACAGCAATTGAAAGTTTTGATTTTATGATCATTTGAATTTATTTAATAGTGATAATTAACGGATTGGCAACAGTTTTCGCCTGCTTCTGCAGAATATTTTCCCAATCTTCATGAGTTTGAATCTGTCCGCTTTTCTGCCATGCAAATCCTGCGTAATAAGTCAGTTTCTTTTGTGGTTTTGTTACAACCAGCAAATTACTCTGGTCGGGGGTTTCAGATTTAAAAGCTACAGATTTCTGAACGATTTTCGGATCCACAACAATTCCTTCACCAACAAAAGCATCATCAATTTTTTCCCAGTGCAGGTAATATCCGTTTTTGTCATTCAGCTTAGATTCGCCTTCATTTTTATGCAGAGAAATTCCGATGGTATAGTTTGGAACAGGTTTTTCAGCTTCAAAAGTCGATTCGAATTTAGAAAAATTTGAACCTAAATCAAGAGAAATTCTTTTGGTTTCTTTCACGCTAAATTCGCTCCACGGCGCATAGGTCAGTTCAAAAACAGTTCTCAACGGACCTTCTGCAATGGTTTTTGAAGTAACAAAATTTTGCGAAACCTGTAGTTTTTCATCCTTCCAGATTCCGATTCCTCCCGTTCCACGGCTGTCTCCAACATGATAAGGATCGTAGCCTTCACCTCTTGTGTCTTTGTGATAATACATCGGATCGGTGAGATAGCCTTTGTACCATTCGTTGATCACGGATTTTTCAGTTCTCTTCAGCCAAATATCGACACCGCTGGAAAGTGTACTTCCTTTTACTTTTGCCAAAGCTTCTGCCTGACCTTTCGGACCATACACTCTGAAAGCAATTTTGTCATTCTCCCACGTATAATCATCTACTCTTTCCGGAACTAATCTCGAATAAGTTGTCAGTTTACTTTCGGGAACTGGTGTATTGGCATCAGCTGAAATCGTATATGAGTTTGTTTTCTTGGCATCCAGTTTTGCCGGAAAAAGAAGTTCGTCATTTTTTCCGTCGCCATCGTTATCAATCCACTGAATGGGAAGATATTGGTTTTGGGCATCTTTTATTCTTAAATCTTCCGCTTTATTTTTTCCTAAAAATGCCTTCAACTGCTTTGTTGAAACAGAAACAACTTCATTTCTGGCAAAACCCTGGGTGTTTTTAACCTGAATTGTAGTTTGAGCACCGACATAATTTGAAGCTATGCAAACGATTGCACAACATGCCCCAAATTTTAATATTTTATTTAAAAACATGAAATGTTATTTTCTCAAAAGTATAAATATTATCAATAAAAAAGCATTTTTAAACCTTAAAAGTTTCTTAAAACATAAGTATGTTCACTTTTTGAACAAAATTTTCTATTTTGAGATAAAATTAAACCTATGAATGAGAATTCCAACTTTTACGAAATACAACGGTTCAGGCAATGGTGGCTTTGGCTTATTCTCATCTTCATTTTAGGAATTACCATTTATAATTTCATTGATAATCATGAATATTTCTCAACCGGAGAATTGATTGCCTCATCTGCGGTCACAGCAATCATTTTCACACTGTTCTTCATGATTAAACTTTAAACTAAAATCGATGATTTGGGAATACAGGTAAGATTTTTCCCATTTCATCTACAATATAGATATTTTCCCTGGAAGAAGATTAAGAAAGTATCGATCAGAAGCTATTCACCGATTACAGAATATAGTGGTTGGGGACTAAGAATTGGTATGTTTGGAAGAGGAAAAGCTTACAACATTTCCGGAAATATCGGACTTCAACTGGTTTTTAAAGACGGTAAAAGGTTATTGATAGGGACGCAAAAATCAGCAGAAATAAAGCAGTTTTTAAAGAACAAAAAATTAACGCCGTGATCGAAAAAGACCTGAAGAATTACTCCACCTTAGTATCAGTGATCGTACTCTTATTACTCATCCTAACCGTGATACTGAACAAAAATAAACCAGATTGGCATTGCGGGATTTTGCCAATACTGACAATGATTATTTTTTTACCAGTACAGATTATTTTAAATATTATTGTTGTTAAAGTTAAAACAAAAAAAACAGCAAACCGTATCTTTCATGCTTCTATTCTTCTGCTGCTTACCACAGTAATATTATTCACGAGATTTCTATTTTGTAATTGATTGATTTGAAATCAAAAACTCAATGTCAGATCTGTGTTACTTCAAATCCTTCTTTATCACCAAATATTTCAAATCCTGATCTCCAGCATTACTTATACCATGCTCCGAATTGGGCGGGCAGTACAAACTTGTGTTCGGACTCACTACCACCGTTTTGCCATTCAGATAAAAAGAAGCTTTCCCTTCAAGAATGTAAAAAAATTCTTCCTCAGTATGGCGGTGTGGCGCATGTGTAGATTTTCCAGGTTGTACAATGCTCATCTTTAAAGTATTTTCTTCGGTGAACTTTTTATCAGCAAACCAATATTGATAACCAGAATTGGACTTTTTCGCTTTGGTTAAATCAAATTTATTGACACAGTTTTCAATAGTATATTTTGTAGAATCCTGAACTTTTGATATTTTTTGAGCATTTAAACTTTGATGAAATAAAAAACTTATGGCGCAAGCGAGTGTAAATTGGGATAACTTTTTCATACCTAATAATATGAAAAGAATTTGATTTTTGTAATTATAAAGAGTAATTATTTTTCAAATTTATACATATTTAATTTTTATAAATTTAAAATCAGTAGTCATTTTGTGATTCTGATGAAAGTTAACCTGTTTTTTCAAATTAAAACTCTCTACATCCTTATCGTTTTAAATCAAGCTTTGTAATCCTAATACTCCCACATATTATCAAAATCAACTTTTTTGATCGGAATTTCTTTCTCGCCCTGTTTGAAAATTAAACTGCGATTGCTAAAATCTGCCTTC
The DNA here is from genome assembly GCF_027945075.1 of Chryseobacterium sp. CY350. Taxonomy (NCBI): domain Bacteria; kingdom Pseudomonadati; phylum Bacteroidota; class Flavobacteriia; order Flavobacteriales; family Weeksellaceae; genus Chryseobacterium; species Chryseobacterium wangxinyae. The sequence goes on along the minus strand of NZ_CP116034.1, from coordinate 3,383,305 downwards.
ATGCGTAAAATGATTTCTATCGGCTTATCGGCATCTGCTTGTCTGAATAAACCCATTATTTCTTCTTCGTCAAAGGGTTTGACTTCAAAAACTGTTTGAGCTTTTTTGCTGTCTTCAAAAAGAAAATTTAACTGTTTGGGTACAGCTCTTGGCTTAAAAGGATTTTCTTTAATGGGTTCAATAATATTCTTATTAAAAATAGTTTCTTCTTCTCCATTAAACATTTTAAAGCCTGTATTCATTAACTGATGTCCCTTAATTTCAGTTTTTGCACGCCAATTGTATTTTTTCCTGTAGATATCCCAAATATCATATTGGATGCCTTTCTTTTTTAGATTCTCATAAGCTTCAGGAACCGATTCTGATTTGTCAAAATATTTCTCTTGTGTTATGGTTGGATTTCCCGGCACAAAATCTTTCATTGCTACATGGGTTTCTTTTGCCTGAAAACGTGCTACTTCTATTTGCTGATCATCACCATAGACCCAAACCACGACTATGCCACCAGGCGCACAGTTCACTATTATTTCAGTGTAATTTGAAGCTTTACCGGTTCGCCAGTCTATAGTTCCTTTTTCAAAAAGTTTTTTCAAGGTATCTATTGGCATATCCCAACTGCCTGTATAAAATTTGTTCTCCATATAAGATGCCCAGGTAATATCCATTTTTACAGGAAGTGCTTTTAAGTCTTCGCCTTGGGAGTGTGTAGAACCATCATTGCCCCAGCCATTATGATTAATAGCGGCAGTAGGAATATAAACACTACCACCATCTTCTAAATAAAAATGACCATCATGGATTCTTGTTGGATATAATTCGGGAGCATTAGCTGTGGGTAACCATTCGTATTTTTTCATTTCGGGCTTACAGGATATTAGAATTATTAATAATAAAAATGTTAATATTTTCATGAGTTGGGTTCTATTTATGAAATCTAACAATGGTTTTGCCTACAATTTTGTAGTTGGGCAAATAAGCCCCGGTAATATCTCCAAATTTAGAATTCCAGTGAATGTATTTGTTTCTTGATCGTGTCAATATTGTGGTCATAAACTTTTAGATTGAAACTTTCTACCTCTTTTGTGTTTTTTAAATCGAGCATTTTTTAATCCTAATACTCCCACATATTATCAAAATCAACTTTTTTGATCGGAATTTCTTTCTCTCCCTGTTTGAAAATTAAACTGCGATTGCTAAAATCTGCCTTCATGCGTAAAATGATTTCTATCGGCTTGTCGGGATCTGCTTGTCTGAATAAACCCATGATTTCTTCTTCGTCAAAGGGTTTGACTTCAAAAACGGTTTGAGTTTTTTTGTTGTCTTCAAAAAGAAAATTTAACTGTTTGGGTACAGCTCTTGGTTTAAAAGGATTTTCTTTAATGGGTTCAATAATATTCTTATTAAAAATAGTTTCTTCTTCCCCATTAAACATCTTAAAGCCTGTGTTCATCAATTGATGCCCCTCAATTTCAGTTGTTGCACGCCAATTGTATTTTTTCCTGTAAATATCCCAAATATCATATTGGATGCTTTTCTTTTTTAGATTCTCATAGGCTTCAGGAACTGATTCTTTTATATCAAAATACTCTTCATAAGAGAGAGTTGGATTACCAGGAATTAAATCTTCCATGGCGACATGGGTTTCTTTTGCCTGAAAACGTGCCACTTCTATTTGCTGGCTATCACCATAGACCCAAACCACCACAATGCCACCAGGCGCACAGTTCACTATTATTTCATCATAATTTGAAATTTTACCGGTTCGCCAGTCTATAGTTCCTTTTTCAAAAAGTTTTTTTAGGGTATCTATTGGCATATCCCAACTGCCTGTATAAAATTTCTTCTCCATATAGGATGCCCATGTAATATCCATTTTTACAGGAAGTGCTTTTAAGTCTTCGCCTTGGGAATGTGTAGAACCATCGTTGCCCCAGCCATTAGAATTTACACCCGCTGTAGGAATATAAACACTTTTACCATCTTCCAAATAAAAATGACCGTTATGAATGTAAGTTGGGTAAAGTTCTGGTGCATTAGCTGTAGGTAGCCATTCATATTTTTCCATTTTTGCTTGACAAGAGATTAATAAGGTTAGAAATAGTAAGGTTAGTACAATTATTTTTTTCATGAGTTGGGTTCTATTTTACGAAATCTAACAATGGTTTTGCCTACAATTTTGTAGTTGGGCAAATAAGCCCCGGAAATAGCTCCAAATTGAGAATTCCAGTGAATATATTTGCTTCTCAATCGGTTCAGCATATTATGGTCATATACTTTTAAATTGAAATTTTCTACCTCTTTTGCATTTTTTAAATCGAGTTTTTTTCGCATTTTTTCAATCTCTGGTTTGGTATGGTAGGTCATTTTCGGTAGTTCACCATTAATATACTTTTCTAAACGCTGTTTTACTTTGTTTAAATCTAACTCGTCTGGTTTGCCCTGTTTTGGAATCCCAAAATATTTATTCAAATCAGTCATTTTTATAGTTCCAGCATATTCCTTATTGAGTTTTTCTGCCATAAGATGTAGCGTAACAAAACTATAGGTATTGCGAATACCTTTGCGATTGATATGAGTTTCGTGCCAATAGTTGGGGCGTACAACTTCTAATTCTTTAAACCAGCCCTGAGCAATTAAATCGTTTAAATCGTTGTTGAGTATTTCATCCCATTCTTCATCACTGCGACCTCCCGATACATTATCAAAATCCATAATCTGAACATCATCTTCATCCATCTTATCGGTATAGCAACCGCCAACATCAGAATGCACACCGGGTAAATAAAAATCCTGACCGCCTGCCCGCTTTGTTGGGGTAAGCATAAAATTTTTGCGGTGCTCATCGGCAGCACAAAAATGTATTATTTTTTTTGCTTTATACAAATCATTGACTTCTAAATTAAGACTATTCAAATGCAATTCTTTAACATCATTTGTATAATCTGGATTTATCGTTGTATTTGTCGCATTGGGATCATAAGAAGAAACCGTATCATAAAGACCTACAAATCTTATATTAATTCGTGAATATTCAATTTTTTTTAGTTTTAACTGTAATCCCAAGTGGCCATTTTTTGGAAATTCTTTTTCAGTAGTTTCTACCTTGTAATCATCTGTTTTAATCTTTACACTTCCTGTTCCCACTATTTTAGTTCCATCCAATGGTAAGTATTTGTTTTTGCTTATTTCATAAATAAAGTTTCTGGCTGCTGCCGATCCTCTGCTAAATCCAAAAACATCAAGAGTAAGGGTGTTTATTTTATCTCTGTCATTTAATTTTTTTATTTTTTTAGCAATCAACTCACACCCTTTTCTTACTTTTGCAATAACTCCTTGTTTACCAGCACCAAAGGCGACACCGAGATGATCTAATTTATCATCGGTATCTGCACCCAAATCATCAGTACCAATACCTTCAATATATACACTGTCTACATATTTTTCTTTTTTATAATGCAGTTCTTTACGAGCCACATTAGAAAGATCATTCATGTAACTATCATCTTCCTTATTAGAATATTTCCTGTAAGCATCTTTTTCCTCTTGAGTCGGTTTGTAGCCAGATAGATTTCCTCCAGCCTGTGTATTTCTGCGGTTATTCTGAGTTCCGTCAAAAAAAACGCCTATTCTTATATCTACAGTGCCTTTTGGTGGCGGTGGTGGGGTATATTCTCCGAAACTAACGTTTGTTGCCATCTGCGATTATTTTTTTATTACTAGCCAAAACCATATTCTCTTTTGTTGCTTCCATATTGATCTTCTCCGCTATTTTCTCTAACTTTCCTCCAACATATAGTTTATAATCGTTTGTTACTATAATTGTCATATTTTTTGCATTTTTTCGTATAGCCATATTTTAAATTTTAGAAAAGTTTAGATTTTTCGGCACTGTTAAACTCTACGATCTTCCCACTTTGCATGGTCATATTTTCTTTCGCGCTAAAGACAGAAACTTCTCCTGCAACTTCATTAGAAATTTGGGCTTGTCTTTTAAAATCTTTTGCTACAACTTCTGTTCTCATATCAGATGTTTCTCGTATTTCCCCAGAAGCAGTCTGCATAATATCAGTCCCTGCAACGGAAGTAATATTATCATTGGCAGAATTTGAAATGTTATTTCCGGCACTTACCGATACATCTTTGCCTGCTGTCATCGTAATGTTTTCTCCTGCATTTAATGTGAAGTTTTTAGGCGCATTCACATTAATATTTCCCTGTCCATCCATCAGATAAGTATTCCCACTCGGATCTTCTATAAAAACACTTCCCTCCGCATCGTTTAAAATAATCTTTGTTCCGCTTCTCGTGTGAATCACTTTCTTATCGTTTCCACTTGTGTGATAAGAACTCGTCTCCCCACCATTATAATGCGTTCCCATCACAAAAGGCTTCTCAGCATTGCCGCTTTCGTGACCCACCAAAACTTCTTCCCCAATCTCAGGGATAAAATGGAAACCCTTTCCCGATCCCGAATGTGGCTGTATCAACCTTACCCACGGTGTTTTCTCTCCTTTATTTTCCTGCCACGGAAACTGCACGCGAACTCTTCCCATTCCCATCGGATCATTATTATCCATCACTCTTGCAGGCTGTTCTTCGCCTTTTGGTACGGCTTCTGTGTCAAGATAAGGCACGGCACTGAATATATCCGGGATTCCTACAAATTCGTTGTAATAATCGCCTGGTTCGTAAACGTGCTTGATTTCTATAATTCGGTAGGTTTCCATCGCCTTGCCATTAATGTCGGAGAGTTTTGCGCGCCCGCCAATCTTCAGTTCGGGAGTTTTACTTCTGCCTTTTACCTGCATCAGATTCTCACGCTTTTCACGTTCCAGTCGTACCGCTTCCGCCAACTGACCTTCTGACCAATTCTGGATTCCCGTATGGTTGAAGTGCATTTTTGGCTTCTTTTTAAACACACTTTTTGAGGCATTCGTTGCAATTACCTGAAACAGATTTTCTTTGTATTGGCTTCTTGCGTTGCTGCTGTCTTTTTCTATTCTGGCCCCGCTTTCGGTGTCGTAACCCGTGAAGGTAAAATCCTGAGCCTGAATCCGCATTTCGAATTCAATATCAATCAGATCTATATTTTCGCTGAGTTTCAGAATTGGCTGCACAGTGTTTCCGAAGATGAGTTTTTCGCCGTTGTAATAAAAATATTCTCCGTGACGGATTGCCAGTCTTTTAATGAACTGATAATCTGATTCCTTATACTGAACCGTGTAGGGAAGGTTTTTTTTGTTGAATTCACTCAGCGTAGCAGAAGCTATTTCTACTTTGGCTTCCTGCGGATAACCTTCAGTTACCTGTTTTACAATCTGCTCGAGGGTTTTGTCTTCAAAACTCTGGCAGTCTTTTCCGCTTTCCAGTAAAATGCTTAGCGCAAAACCGGTAATATAAAGTTCGCCGTAACCACCGCCTTCATCTTTTTTATTGCGGACATTTCCGATAATTCCCCTAAAGTAATGCTGACTTTTACCAAAACGCCAATACGTAATTCCTATCTCTTTTCCGAGCAGATTTTTAGAATTTTCCATCACGTAGCCTTTGAAAGTATCTAAGGCATCATCCGGAACCACGATCGTAAATCGGTCATGGTCATTAGTTTTTTGGCTCAGCTCTACCGTATAGCTGTTTTTTCGGATAAAATCTTTCCCGTCTAAAGTCAGAAGGCAATACACCAAAGGATTCGTTTTGTCGTGAAGCCAGTCTTCAAATCTGCGCGACGTACCGAATATCGTCGAGAAATCTTGGTTTTCCATTAGTTTATGATTGTTGAGTTTTAATTAAAATATTGATGTTAATAAACGATTGTTAAATTTTCATAGAAACAGCATTATGATCTCTCCTATAAAAAATAATATCTGCGTTTTTTCTTCCAAATGAGTAGGTTTTCTCGCCTGAACAGTTTTGTTGATTTGAGAATCTTTTTTTTCAACTTTAACTTTTGATTTATTTGACATATTCTATCGCTTTATTTAAGCCATTTAACTGTCTAGCACACACTAATAATTTTCTATGACCAGTAATTCAATCCCTTCCTATTCAATTTTTGAAATTAAATTATCAGAATAAATTGTTCGGCATTACTATATGCTAAATTCTATCTTCTACCTATTATGTTAGCGGTACGGAAAAACATCACGCTATCAAATTTATAAATTAAATTTCACCTCACCAACCTTTAAATAATAAATATTAAATCATTATCAACTATAAAAAATTTAATATTCTAAATTAAACATATATTTATGTAAAATTTTCCAATTTAATTTTAATTATATAAATCAATAATAAAATGCTCATTGGCTTTATTTTTACACCCCAATTATTCATAATCAATAACAATTAAGATATGATCACTAATTATATTTTATTAATAATCAGACTAAAATAAAAACTGCCGTAAAATGGATTATAAAATAAGTAAAAGTCTTTAAAAATTTCATTTTGTTATGAATCTAAAACAATATTATCATCACAAAAACCGTATAAACAAAAAACGCGGAAAATAATTTTCCGCGTTCAAAACACATATAACGAATTTCAAATAAGAAAAAGAAGTTAAACTATCCGCGAACAGTTTTTCCAATTCTTTTGCAACCCAGTTTATTTTTGTTCATATTCTGTTTCCCATTCATTTCCATCGTCCCCTTTGTGGCCATCCATTTTGATGAGGAAATTTTTTGCCGGGAAATAAGGTTTCATATGAATGTCTAAATGAATTCTGTCTTTTTGAACAGGATCTTGCTCAAATTTTCTGATTTCGAAATTTTCAATCAGTTTACCGGGACCGGTGATTCCGTCAAGAAAACGAACAATTTGGTTCATGATTTCTTTTCTGGTAACAGCCGTGAAATTTTCGAATGCTCTTCTGTTTAAGAAATCCATCAAAACTTTGGTTACATAATCGAAAACTCTCACCACAGAGTAAGTCTGCAAACCTAAATTATCTCCGTTGAATAAAGTTTTTCCTGAAAACGCCATCACTTTTCCATATTCATTCACCATTGGGATCAGTCCAAGGTTTTCAAGATTTGCGATCTCACTTTTCTTCAGATCAAATTTTACCCCGTCTACTTCGTTGATACCACCGAATTTTTTTCCAGCCGTTACCTGAGACATCAGTGTATGATAGATTTTCCCTGCCAAAGCTGCAGAAGGCGGAATAAATAAATCTTCGGTTTCATTAATATCTTCAAATCTTCCTCTACCAACCAACCAATTACACGTCATCAAAACGTTAGCTCTGTAGACATCACCACCAGTTAAGTAAGCCTGATCAAACATTTCCATCACATCATCCGGCTCATCAAGATGTTCGAAATCTGTTACCAACATCACTTTATTCTCATGCGCTAATTTTGCCCACTTTTCTACAACTTTATTTGATCCCAGATATCCCGGAATAACTAAAATTCCATAGTTACCTTTAAGATCAAGTCTGTCATAATTATCTGATAATTCTGCATGAATTGTATCAATAAATCTTGTATTATCAAGATCTTTCAACTGCTCAAGATTGGCATTTACGATGGTAATATTTTTCACCTTCTCAGCTTCAGTATTTTTGTAGAATAAAGCTGCTGTTCTGTAGTTCGCTTCCAATTCTCTGGTAATATCCACAGCCTTTGAAAGGTTTTTTGAAAGTAAATCTTCAGAAGATTTTCTCTGGTCTTCACAGTTTGCCACCATATCCGTCAGAGAATCGCTTTTGCTGATAACGCTCGCCCAAAGCTCAAGAGTTTTCTTCAGAGTTTCTCTTTCTTTTTCTTTTCCCATCTCGGTCAAGAAAATTTTCCGTCTCGCCTTTCTTTCCGGATTGATATTCTGAACGCCTTCAATAGAAGTTTCCAGAAGATCAAAACCTCCGTAACGAGCTAATTTATTTAAACTGCTATCTAAGGATACTGCTCCTCTTTTCTGCTCCAAAGCTGGAGCTACAGTCTGCAAAGATTCTTCTTGTTTTGCCATAATTTGTGTTTTTTTAGTTATTATTTACCGTATTACCTTCCAATTCTTTAATCAGATTCTGCAAAGTATCGAGCAAACCTTTTTTGGCATCCGGATCTTCAAGGGCTGCCTTCAGAATTTTGTTCGTTTTAAGTTGTTTGATGATTTTCTGATACTGATCTTTTTCAGTTTCGAGACCGCTTAAGAATCCGCTTTGCCCGGTAATACCTTTTGTTCCGAAATCGCCAAGATTTTCGAATTTAAGATTTTCCATTTTCACAGATCCTTCTGCATCTTCAAAATCAACTTTGATCTCCGGCTTAAAATGCTCAAAAACTTTATCAATAGTATTCAGTCCTTCCACCAATTCAGGTTTCACAGGATCATCTGCTGTAAGTTTTTGTGCTAAAAGCGTTCTGTTTTGAGGGATTTCAAAAATCGCCTCACTTGCATCGATGGGAACTTCATTTCCACCAATTCCTTTGTTTGTTAACATAGTGTTTTTTTAAGGGTTAATAATTGTTTTTATTTAAAATATCATTCATTATTTATTGATATTTATTTTTCAAAAATCCGGTAAGGATAAATATTTGCTGAAGCTTTTTTTAGTTTAAGTAAAAAACTTTCGCACAGATATTCCCATTCAGAATCTTTTATGGTTTCCTTTAAGTCGGTATTTCTAATGAGAAAGACATCAATCGTTCTGCTGAAGCCTCCTTTTAATGAGACTTCCTTTTTTGTTCCTTTAGAAACTTCGATATCTTTAATTGTATTTTTAAAATGATTCAAGCCAAAAATTCTAATATCAGCAACGGTAACGATTCTGCCTCTCGTCAATAAAGAGTTCCTGTATTCTAAAATTTTATCCTGTGGCGAAAGGCTTTTGCGCCCTCCAGCCGATGGTTTCATCATCACTGCAGTTTTATCTAAAATGGCAGAATCAGAACCTTCTACAGTAAGAGTTGTCGCCGGTTTTATGTCGTTTCCTTCTTCAGCGTGCGTAAGCCAGTAAGATATATTACAGACAGTTTCTGAATTTTGAGAATCTGAAGTAATGACCAGATAAGGATTATTTGCCTGTGCAAAACTTTTCTCTTTCGCCAGCTGATGAAGAGCCGCAACATTCTGATTGATCTGTCGCAGGGTTTCTGTTGCAGAATCTCCTCCAATTCCGGAAAATGCAGCAGTTTCATCCTTTATCAATTCCAAAAGATATTGCAGCAACTCTGAAGCTCCTCGCTGATCAAATCTCGAAACGCCACCCTTTCGCAGCACAGCAGAAGTTCCGTTGCTTTCGGCGGCGTAATTTTTAAGGTCAAATCTTTTCCCGCTGTTATCTGCTACGTAATCTAAATCTAAAAAAAAGTCGTCTGACTTTATAGGAATGATATTCAACCGTCCTGTAACTCTGTGATAAGAAGTAGCATTGTAAACGTTCACAACAGGAATACAGTTTAATGTGACACTTACATTTTCCAGAACTTCGCTCACAACTGCCTCAGAAAATTTAAATTTTAACCAAATAATGTCATCTTCTTCAGAAAGACGGTTTCCTTTAAAATAATTCTCAAAAAGTTTTTCGTTATTAGATTTTTCTATGTGAGAAATTTTCTCTTTAATGGTAAAGAAATTCGAAAAATAAAACTCATTAACATCAGTATAAATATGCTCAAGATCAGAGTAATTTTTGGTAATGATATTTTCGAGATTAATATTTTCCTGTTCGACGTTATAGCCTTCATGAAGAGACAGTTCTTTGTCACCAAAATAAATTTTTGCCTGTCTGAGATAATAAAAAAACAGCTCTTTCTGATAGGTATTATTGATGTCTATATAAAGCATCAGATTTTCCAGATCAATTTTGTTGGAACACCGAATTCCCACCCACATTTCTCCTGAAGGAATATGTTGTTCGCTTTTCGCTAAAACATCTGTGAAAAAGTAACTTTCGACATGGTTCAAAGTATTTCCAAAAGCAAGGAATTCCACTTTTGCGGTAGTAACCTTCGCCTCGAGTGTAGGAGAAAAGAAGATATCTTTGCTTCCGCTCTGAGCCGGATTAAAAACGTTATGAATCCTTTTACTGGTTTTAAAATGATTTTTTAATGATACTTTCGCTTGATTTTCTACAGGAAAAACCTGAATTAGCGATCTTGAAGGCACGACTCCGGAAACTTCTTCCGGAAACATGATCTCAAGAATGCGCTCTATAATGCGTGATCTAGAACTTTCTAATTCAAAACCCAGTTTCTCCAATTCTGAAGCTGTTGCAGACAAAAGTAAACTCACAACCGGATCGAAGGATGTCTCGGCCTCCAACTCACTGTATCCCCAAAGTCTGGCTGCGCGGCGTAAAATTCTGTCTTTTATTCTTTCCTGATTCATTTTTTTCTTGTGTTTTTACTAATAAGATAGAGGTCCTACAAAAAAGGAATTCTGAAAAAAAAACGGTCTGTTGGTCTCCAAAACCTGACCTCTCACAGATATAACTACTCTTTTTTTCATTTTTCGTTTTCCCATGCTTCCAAAATTGTAATCGACTACAATAACCTCTACATCTTCCAGCAAAAGTCTTTTTTCGTGCATTGAAATAGATTTTTTCATGGAGCCTGCAATGAATTCTTTCAAGGTGTTATCACTTTTAAGCAGATCAAAATCCATCTCCCAAATCTCTGTCCCGAAAGTTTCATCAAACTTACATTCGCCCATTGCCGTAGTTGATATCAGAAAAATCTGCTGACTTATAGAATGATCAATCGATATTTTTTCTGCGTCTTTTTTACTGACAATCGCTTCAAAATTCATGGGTGTTTTATAATAAATTCCTTTCATTTCTTTTAAAAATAAATTGTTTTCTTAATATTTCCTTTATCATCATACTCGAAACTTCTGGAAACTTTTTTTCTCCTTATGATCTGCATTTCAACTTTTGGAGTCAGCTTTAAAAACTTTTCACGATACAAAATATCTCCTATAAAACTTTTTCCATCATGATGATCTACAATAATAAAATACTGTGATACGTCGGGAGGTTTTGCAAATTCATTTACAGAACCAGCGTAAAGCATTATATTTTGTTGATTTCCAGATAATCGATAAATCAACTTTTCTTCAGATAACATTCTGTGATTTGAAATATCAAATTTTTCAATATTCTCCAAACGTGGCTCAAATGCAATATTCTCAAATAGATGAGAAGTCTTATCGAACTTTTTGATTCCCAAAAATGAAAGAAAACTTTTTTTAGTTGTTGACTTCACAAAATTTAAGGTATCCCTTGTTACCTGATATACTTCAGTTTCGTTTGTTTTATCATCCGTAACGATCAGTTTATACGTCGGAACCTGTATTTCTTTATTATTGATTTTCACAAGAACATGCCCAACTTCCTGATCAGACATTATCATAGAAATCGTATATTTTCGAAGTGCTGAATCTGTACGCGTAACAATAATTTCTTCTTCAAAAGAGGTTAAGTTTCGGTTGCTGATACCAAGATTCAGATTAAGTTCCGGAAGCGGGCTCATTTTTATTCTTCTTTATTTTTACTTCGTCAGTTTTTTTTATTTTGTAGGCAGATAAGCAATCCAGCTGATTGTCAATATCAATATTCTGAACTTCAGTCACATACAATTCATAATTTTTGTCGTAGGTATACAGTTTGATCATGTCGATATCATTTAACCTCAGCTTTTGAAACTCTTTCTTAGTGAGTTGTTTAGCAAAAAAACCATCACAGTTGAGCGCAAAACGATTTTTGTACGTTACGACTTCCCCGGTTTTGAAAAAAACATCCAGAATTTTATCTTTTTTCAAACAGACATTTTTGTCTAAAATCTGTATGTACAGGAAAACCTTGTTTTTTCTTTTTCCGAGCTGCAGTGTTGCATAAACGTAATTGCTGTTATTCACTCTCAGATGCAAAGGTGTGGTGCTTGCAAATTCTTTTTTGCTGAGCTTCTGTTTGGTCTGAGCGATTCCGCAATCAAAACTTACAACTGATAAACTGTCTGAAACACTTGTTTCCTGGGCTGTCACAAAATTTTTCCCGATAAGAAAAAATAAAATAAAGAAAATGTAGCTTTTCATCTGTGTAAATTATTGGGCCTGATATAATTGACGGCAGACATCGAGATCTGTTCTCATTTTATCATATTCAGCTTTCAACGTTTTGTTAATCGTACTCAAACTGTCCATTGTTGCCTGGTTTCCTGATAATTGTTTGATCTGCTTTTTTGAGTCAATAAGATCTTTGAAGGTGAGAATCGTATTATTATACATGATTCTATTCTTCAAAGTGTCTTTGGGAAGCTGTTTATACATATCCGCAAGTATAGAGAGCGATAATTTTTCATTAAAAAAATCATTCTGCCCCGGTACACCGATAGAATCTACAGCAGCCTTCACTTTTTCCAACTGAAAGGAAAATTCATCCTGCTTTTCCATTTCTTTTTTCATTTTGGCATTTTCAGTTTTCAGCAGACTGTTTTCTTTAAAAGGAAAATATGCATTGAAAAATACTGCAACAAGCAATACAATTACTGTAATTACAAAGAATAAAATGAAAAATGAAAAGGCTCTCGACCGTTCTTTTTTATTAAGGACTTCCATAGAAATGTATGATATTTTTGTTTTTATTAAATTAATCTGCTAAAAAAGTACGGCTTCTTTTTGCGTGAATTACCGAATCTCTGTCGTCAGTATTTTCAGATACGAAGATGCTTCCGTCGCGTTTTTTACCAATATAATCGAGCCTGTTGAGAACAGAATAAAGATCTTCGAGAGTCTTCATAAAAGTCTTGACTTTCGCAATCGTAAGATCCATATGATTGTGATTGTAATCTGCGTTGATGACCTTTGAAAAAATAGTCTCAAAATGCCCCTGACTCACATTGCACCATTCTGCAAAATAATTGAGCAACTCTTCTTTACCCGCTCCAGATCTTGCATCGATGAAATTCTTGAGAACTCGCGCAAGTGCTACCACCGACAACAACATATTCGCAGGCGAAGAATGCGGAGAAAGCCACCTGAAGCTATTGATCTCGTTACCAAGATAATTCAATGTTTTATCAGACATTAATCCCATCATCAATGCTAAAGAATTATTCTGCTTTTTGACGTGAATTTTTTGTTCAATCTGAACAGCGTACAGTTCAATCTGCCCATAGAAACGATCAATTTCTACATACAAATCCTGCAATTTTTTATAACTCAACACGCTAACACAGGGCGGAATATAGTTTTCATCAATTTTAGATTCGCCGCCGTTTACTAATATTTTTCCTATCGTTAAATAACTTGCTCCGAAACCCAATGTATTTTTCAATTCATTTTCGGGAACCAGATTTAGCGTATATTCAGGTTGCGTGTAGGGATATCTTGGCGGATTTTCTTCCGGATCTGGCTCACCAAAAGGTGTTCTTTTAAAATGATTTACAGAAAGACACGCCATTAAAACCACACTTTCGTTATTTTTTATTTCGTACGCCGCCTCGGGATACGGAATTGATAGATTAATTGCTTCAGATGATCCTGCACCAATATCTACTCTTGCTCCGCTTGGCGTAATGGCATGACACTCTTCTACCTTAATTCTCAGTAATTTATGATTATCTATAATCAGGCTTAGATTTATAGAGTCATTTCCGGGCAACAGTCCGTAATTGATCATCGAGGTATGAATCCCTACCGAATCACGTATAGAATCACTGATAAAATTCTGAACATCTGCGAAGTGATTCTTGTTAATTTTCATCCCGTCGATCCAGTTTACCGGGAAATGGTTTAGTTTTTCTATCATTTTGTTTTGTTTATTAATTACAGATTATCTCATTCTATTTTTCATTTGTTTTTTCTCTTATCAGGATTAAGCTAATATACCTCAATATAATTTTATTGTGCCTTAATATCATTAATGTAAAGTTCATATGGCAATCTCATATTGAGTTGCAACGCATAAGTAATTTGTTTTTCTAAAGGAACTTGCTTTATATTAAAATCCTGAGATTTGCCATTTTGGCTACATCCTAAAACTAAAATCATCAAACAAAAAAACAAAAAAAACTTTTTCATAATCTATTTTCTTATGATTACAAAATCATTACTGTCTTCTGGAAGATATAATAAAACTCTATAATCTGCTGCTCCTGATTTTTGTCCTTTTCTTATTAAGGCTCCCCAACCTTTTAAATCCAAGGGAGATTTATTATTAAATCCTTTAGTGTGAGTTTTTCTTTCTAATGTGACCAATTTTCCATCTGCATAAATTTTCATCTCATAATCTTCTAAAGAAATCATATTATTTTTGCAACGATTTGTTACATCTTCTGTATTATTTGTCAAAGCTTTTTCAAAATCTTGAGTATCACTATAGTAAAATATTGATGTTTCCAATGACCTCTTATTAGTAAGTTTTATCCATTCATCAGCATTCCCATCATTTAAAATTTTTCTTAATTTTTCATGAAAAGAGATAGCTTTATTCTCTAACTGTTTTTGATCTAATTTTCTCAAATCCTGCCCCTTACTCCATCCTTCTAATTCGTATGGTAAATCCTTTATTTCTATTTCCCATTCCTGTTCAAAGTAAGGTAGAGACTTAGAAGGTATTGTTATTGGTAGAGACAATCCTGCGTTATAATTTGTGATATCATCTGTTTTTTTGTTTCTTATATAACTTCCAAAAGAAAATCTACATGTTTTAATATCTTCTGGCGAAATAATAGTCTGACCACTTCGAAAAACTGGAAAAATTTTAATTCTGATTTTATATTTTCCATTCTTAAGAACATAAGGATTAAGATCAATTGCCGTATTCAGAGGAGTATTCTCCTCTGAAATTTTAATATCATTAAAATAAACTACAATAGGGATTCCTGCTATGCCTTCAATCATATATAAAATTTGCTTATCTTGAGCAACTTGTTTTATATTAAAGTCATTAGATTTAGTGCTTTGACTACATCCAAAATTTAAAATAATCAAACAAGAAAACAAAAAAAACTTTTTCATAGTCTATTTCCTTATGATTACAAATTCATTACTGTCTTCTGGAAGGTAGAGCAATATAGGATAATCAGATCCTCCACCCGTGGAATACTTTCTTATTAATGGACTCCAACCTTTGATATCTAAAGGAAATGAATTATTGAAATCTCTAGTATGTGCTTTTCTTTCAAGAGTAACTAATTTTCCATCAGCATAAATTTTCATCTCAAAATCTTCTAAAGGAATCAGCATATTTTTAGCTTTTTTGCTTACTACATCTTCATTTTCCTTCATAAATCTTTCCAATTCTTCCTTAGAGTTATAATCAAAAATAGCAGTTTCATAACTTCTTTTTTGTGTAAGATTAGACCACATATTTCCATCTCCGTTATTTAGAATACTCCAAACCTTCTTATAATAGTTCATAACTTTTTGTTCTAAATCTTTTTGATTTAATTTTCTTAAATCTTGACCCTTATTCCAGCCTTCTAATTCATAAGGAAGTTCTTTTATATACACCTCCCATTCTTGTTCTTGAATTATTGAATCTTTATTAAAATTTAATTTAAATACAAGCTCTTCAATTGTTTCTTTACTATTTTCCACAAATTCACCCTCATCATTTTTTAAGTACTTTACTAAGTGTATTCTTGTTTTTTCCAAAATATCTTGAGGAATCCCTTTCGTATGAAGTTTTATCTTAATTTTATATTTTCCGTTTTTAAGAACATAAGGATTTATATCATATGTTGCATATCCTAAGCTGTTGTTAACAGCTGAAATATCATTAATTAATAAATCAAATCTGCATTGAATACTTGTATTAATGCCATAAACAACATGATTTTTAATAGGAATTTGCTTTATAATTAAATCCTGAGATTTGCCATTTTGGCTACATCCTAAAACTAAAATCATCAAACAAGAGAACAAAAAAAACTTTTTCATAGTCTATTTCCTTATGATTACAAAATCATCACTGCCTTCGGGGAGATAAAGTTTTACGCTATAAGAGGCTCCTCCTGAAATTTTATATTTTCTAATTAACGGACTCCAACTCTTAATATCAAGTGGAGATTCATTATTAAAGTCTTTAGTATTGGTTTTTCTTTCTAAAGTTATTAACTTTCCATCTGCATAAATTTTCATCTCATAATCTTCAAAAGGAATCATCATGTTTTTACACTTTTTTATATCATTCTCATTGTTGATTTCAGCTTTTTCATATGTATTTACAGATTCATAATTGTATTTAATTAAATCTTGATCGGCATATTTCCAAAGTTGTTGATACTTTTCACTATTTCCATCATTAAGTATATTCCATAAATTTTTATAATAAGAAACTACCTTTTGTTCAAGTACTTTTTTATCAAATTTTCTTAAATCCTGCCCTTTGCTCCATCCTTCTAATTCATAAGGTAATTCTTTAATATCTACTTCCCATTCTTGCTCAAATGATGCTACAGGTTTATTTGGAAGTTTATAATCAAGTTTAGTAAAATCATTAATATTATAACTATGAATATCATTTTTTTCTTTATCCATAATATATTTACCAAAAAGGACAGTAGAATTTTCTAAATCATCTAATGGTATTTCTGTTTTTCCAGCTTTAAAGGCAGGAAATATTTTAATTCTAATTTTACATTTTCCATTTCCTAATAAATAAGGATTTAAATCAACACCAACATTAGTCCCAACATAGTTGTAACTAGCTTTAATATCATTAATGTATAGTTCGAAAGGCAATCTCATATTGAGTTGCAACGCATAAGTAATTTGTTTTTCTAAAGGAACTTGCGCTGTAAAAGAACCCTGAGATTTACTGCTTTGACTACATCCAAAATTTAAAATAATTAAACAGAAAAATATAAAAAGCTTACTCTTCATAAATTTATTTCCT
Source organism: Chryseobacterium sp. CY350 (assembly GCF_027945075.1). NCBI lineage: Bacteria > Pseudomonadati > Bacteroidota > Flavobacteriia > Flavobacteriales > Weeksellaceae > Chryseobacterium > Chryseobacterium wangxinyae. The sequence goes on along the minus strand of NZ_CP116034.1, from coordinate 3,366,456 downwards.
TATGATTACAAAATCATCACTGCCTTCCGGAAGGTATAATAAAATGGGATAATCAGCTGCACCAGATATTTTCCCTTTGCTTATTAGAGGATTCCAACTATAGATATCCAAAGGAGATTGATTATTATAATTATCAGTATGGGTATTTTTTTCTAAGGTTACCAATTTTCCATCTGCATAAATTTTCATTTCATAATCTTCTAATGAAATCATCGTATTTTTAGCATATTTAGTAATGTCTTTTTCATTATTTGTTAAGTTAATCTTAATACTTTCTTCTGACAAATAATTATAAATACAATATTCCTTAAATCTTAAACTCGTTAATTTACTCCACGAATTATAATCGCCTTCATTTAAAATTACTAAAAGCTTTTTGTGATAATTGACTACTTTTTGTTCTAACTGTTGTTGATTAAGCTTTCTTAAATCCTGTCCTTTACTCCATCCATCCAGTTCATAAGGTAATTCTGTAATATCTACTTCCCATTCTTGTTCAAATGTGGCAATTTGTTTATTTGGAATTTTAAAGTCTAATCTTGAAAAATCTTCAATATTATATTTATAAATATCATTTTCTTTTTCTCCTTTAATATATTTACCAAATAAAATGGTACAACCTTCCAAATCATCTAAAGGTATTTCTGTTTTTCCAGCTTTAAAAGCTGAGAAAATTTTTATCCGAATCTTACATTTCCCATTTTTTAATAAATATGGATTTAAATCTACCCCGACATTACCACCTGTATAGTCATATTTTGCTTTAATATCATTGATATAAAGTTCATAGGGTAATCTCATATTAAGTTGTACACCATAGGTAATTTGTTTTTCTACATTTATAGTTGAATTAATTATATTCATATTTTTTGTTTCTTTTTTTGTATCATCAAAATTTTTAGAACATGCTGTCGAGATAATTCCCAAGCAAAACATTAAAATAATTTTTCTCATTTAATCTAATTTAAATTCATACGAAAATCCGTCATGTAATAAGAACTTTTTTGGAGAATTATTAGCTTCTTCACCATTATTTCGAGTATCGTTATTATTATCTGAAGAATTTATTTTTGTTTTTATTGTCGCGTACAATCCACCATATTTACATTCAATAGAATTAGTATCACCATTTTTTGTAATATTCCAAACTGCATATGCAGATCCATTAATTTCTGCAGAAAATGATTTAATTTCTCCGTATTTAAAAACTAAACTTCCACCGCATTCAACACCAAATTTCAATTCTACAGAAGGCTCGATATCATTACTTCTAAAACCATCAATAGTATGATAATGCAGAGCCATAGCTTCTACCTTAAATGCACTCGATACAAAAAGATCAAGATAATAATCTACATCAATCTTTATTTCATACTTTTCTCCACCTCCAAAAAATTTCACTATAGAATTCCAAAAATCATCTGCCGAACCTACAGTATCTGCTACAGCAGTAATAGCTTTTACGGCTTGTCCTACATATGGTATCTTAGTCGCTACAAAAAGAAGATCAAGACTTCCTTTTATTTCAATTAAGGGATCTGCTTTAAATTTCACTTGATAAAGTGTACCTAACTTACCTTCTTCTTTTGTACTTGGATCCAACTTCCACTTTACGGCTCCCGCAAATACGGGTTGACCGATTTCTATTTTGAAAGGGACATTTTTTAATTTCTTTTTAAGTTTATTACTTAGATAAGCAGTTCTTCCTTCACGTCTATTACTAACTTGTCTTGATCTATTAGCAGTATGTTCTCTTTCAGCTTCATCCGCTTCTTCTTTAAAACAAAGCTTACCAATCTTATTAATAATCCACATCGTGGTATCAATAATATTTATGACAGGATGTTCTCCCGGAAAAGTAATCGCTTCTTGTTTTTTATCACCAAAGCCCCATTCTAAAGCAATTTCAAACTGGTCGTAACTTAATCTCCCTTCTTTTACCTCCTGTTTTTTATTTTTGTAGTTTTCTTCTCTTGCATTCTGTTGGTTTTTGCGAACAGCTTTATTTGTTTTTTTATCAAAAAAACCAGATTTTCCCAAATATTTTTTCTTGGTATATGATTTTGTCTGCCCTGTAAAGAATGGGTTTTCCGTTGCAAGCTTAAAACCCGCCTCGTAATAAATATCCGGATAAACCTCTATTTTCAACGGATGCTGAAAGGCACATGAGCTGAGATTAACATTATAATCTATTGTTTCAATATTAGGAAGCCAAGCCCAATTAATGGCAGTTTCTCTTGAGGGTTTAGGAAAACTTGTTTTAAAGGTCATATGCTTATCCGGAATTTTAATATCAAGTTCCTGAAAACGCGGACGGTCAAAATCGTTGACTTTCATTGCTGTATTCTTATGAAAAGAATCCTGCTTTTTTTCAAAATTGCAATGCTCAGTTTCTAGATCCGGAAGTTTAATTTCTAATAGCTTTAGTTCATCAGTGGCTAAAATCTGGTAAACTAAGCTACCTACCGGTTGAGGATTTCCGGCATAATCGAAAATTTTTGAGGGTTTTCCATCATATACCGCTTCCACAGTCATGTATTTGCAATGTTGGTAAACAGCAGCGTTGGTCTCTATTTCGCCTACCAAGACAGGCTTGTTTCCTGTAGAATCTAATACAGATCTGCCCTTAAACTCTCCTCCTACTATCCTTACAGCGGGCTTACCTTCCTTGGGTTTCAGATATTGTCCTTTAAAGAAAATTTTTGCACACAATCCTATGGTTTTTAACAAATTGCCGTCTTTATCTCTGGCGTAGAAACTCCAGACAGGATCTATGTATAGATCAACCACAGATTTTTGAGTGAATACTTTTGAAGAATCATCAACAGCATTTGACACTATGAGTTTGTTGCATTCATGTTCCGGAGTAAATTTCAGTTCATGCTTTTTTACTTCCCGAGTTAGCCTTGTAAATGACGGCGGTAGATTTTCTTTTTTTATCGCATCCCATTCGGAACCAGATTCTCCGGTTTTAGAAGATGGCCATTGATCATTTTTCTTTTCATGGAGAGGAAGTTCATCATTAATTAAAATATCATTATAAAATTGTATTTCTATTTCGTCACCGTACAAGTTGTTGGTATAGATATGCAATTGTATGGTTTCACCAAATTCTACAGTCCTGTCTATAATATTTCCGTCATTTTCTTTACTGTACTCTCTCCATTCATAAAACAATACTTTGGGAGTTCCTTTCAACGAAATCAAAACTCCATTTCCGACTAAATTGGTAGGTCCTTCTGTTGATAGAAAAGGTTCAAGCCACGCCATAGCACCGCCACGGTAAATTTTTGGAACAGTTGGGGTTATATCTCCAGAACCAACATTAATTTCTCTGTTATAATCATTTGCCATAAAATTGGGTTTAGAGCGTCCCATCATGGTCCATATCCAATACATTTTTTTCTGCTCTTCGGGGGAGAATTTGTCCCAATTATTAATTCTAACTTTGAATTCGCAATCTTCTTCCTCTATGATAAAATGTTTTAATCCCGTTTCGTAATGCCCTTTATAAGTTATTTGTATTTCTGGTTTCATAATTATTTCTGGATACTTAAATGGGTTATACTTTCATCCTCTTCTGCATAAAAATCCACAAACGGACACAACTCTGCCAATGCTTCGGGGCTGGCATTTTTTAGGTTTTGTTTAGAGACTTCACAGATCTGCCCATGGTCTATAATCGTAATACAATCTTTACCACCAATGGGGCAGGTTGCTTTGCTGTCTTCCAAGAGGGCTTTTCCGCCGTTGTCTTCCAAAGTAATTTTCTCATAATACCCACTCCATTCGGTTACTACGGCTTGGCAAGGGTTATTATTCATCTTGGCACAAGAGCCAAAGGTATTTTTCTCAAAAGTTTTGCCGAGATCTTTGTGAGTAGCAATAAGTTTTTTGCTTCCCTCTTTATCATTAATGTAGCGTTTGCTTTGGGTAAGCACCTTCAACTTATCGGGTGTTGTCCCAAAGTTACATTTACACAATGCTCCCTGACATACGAGATGTTTTTCGCTCATACGTTTAATTTTAAATTACACCAAATGGTAGCAACTGGTATAAGCTGATTAAGTTTTCTAGTGCCATATCATTAGTGTTTAGTTATTTCTTTAATTGATCACTGTTGCTCATAACATTCAAAGGAAATCTTCCTTGTTTTGGAGGCAATTTTTAATTCTAATTGTCCCCATATCGAATAAATGCTGTTATCTTTTGCATTAAGTCTATAGGTAAAGTCTAAATTTCCCTCCGCCATTTCACCTGTATTTATAGGGTTATGCATGTTTTTTCCACTGGCTATTTCGGTTTCGGTTCTTGGATCTATACATTTTCCTTTTGCCATAATGACAAATTTTTGAGTTTCCGAAATTTCTTCGTCAATTCTAAGCGTAATTTCAAATAAAACTCTTGGCTCTTTAGGAAAAACAGGAATTGATACCTGAAAGGTGTTTGTTTTATTATCGCTGAACAACTCATACAGCGGAAAAAAATACAGTGTAAAAAACAAACTATCTAAAATACCACGCTGAGTTTTGCCACGGTAATCAAGCTGCTTATCTATTCGGTTGAGTAATTTTTCCGCAATTTCACCCTTATAATAAGAAGCTAACTGCTGCTTTTTTGTTTTCCATCTTTTCTGTATTTCCGGAAAATTGGCGATACGCTTTAATTTTGCATTTTCATATAACTCTAATTGTAGAGGATAAAAAACACTCCCTACCTCATCCGCGATCTGCTCCATAACCATATCCGGTCTTTTTTGGTTAATATAAATTGGCTTTCTCGTTATAAAAAGTTGGTTTTTATCGATTTTCTTAAGCTCAGTTTCATAATAAATTGTCAGTTTTTCTCCTTCATTTTCCTGCGCAGTTTGTATGATGCCATAATTTTTTTTAAATACTCTTGGGACATTCAGGCAGTTTGCTTTTTGATAAAGCGGTTTCTTTTTTTTAATGCTAGCAAAATATCCAGTTTCTAAGCCCGGAACTGGGATATAAACCACCTCTACGTGCGACTGAATATCGGGATCTATCAAATCCTTTATCGGGCAAAACCGATTATGAAACCACCGGAGTTCTTCTGGCTGCAATCCAAAATGTTCAGCGAGTTCTGATAAACCAACCTTTCCCGGAGTTATTTTGCAAGTTTTATAATCCATCTTATCCTATTTTTAGCCGATTGTTTCTGCGTGATCATCCTCCTTTTGATCATTTTGTTCTACTCTTTTATCATCTTTCTCCTTATCATATTCAAAATCCGGAGCGTCATTATCTGTTCTTCCTGCCGGAAGTGACAAATCGTTGGTACGCATGCAGAAAATCACGCTATTTTCCTCAATTCCGTTCATGTAAAGCGTATAATTGGGGTCAATATATTTGGTAGCTTCGTACCATTTGGGTTGCAAAAAGAAAACCCAGCTGTAAAGTCCGGTTGAGCCTTCAATTTCTATCTGATCTTCTGTATGCTTTTCGTTATAATCAATCACGAAATTGTAAAATAATCTTCCGAAGTCTACTCTTGTAGGGCCTTTAGCACGGTAAGCACTGTACTTTTTAGCATGACGATCCTTATCCATCAGGAAAGTAAATACCACAAGATCCCTCATTTCTTCATCGCTAACTCCGGCGAGTTCTTTATAATTTACCGGAAATTGCCATGTTTTATATATTTTTGGCGGAATTGCCATTGCCTTGTTAAAAGTGTCATTCAGAAATGTTGAAACGAAGAAAACCAGATAATGACCCAACATAAGAAAAGTAAAGTCTACGCCGTTCAGAAAGGTGAAAATCAGTACAAAAGGTAAGGCAGAATACATAATTGTTATGAGGGCAAACAAGTATTCATTAATTGTATTTTTAGTTCCGAATTTAGAAAAATAAGTTCTGTACATCAGGCAATGAAAGATTCCGATGATCAAAGAGCAGAACTGGTAAAAAATAAATTCGTACAGATTGTTATTTAAGAATAATTTATTGTACCCCAAAAAAGCAATAATTGCGTACACAAATACGACAGAAAATAAGTAAGTGTAAAATTTGCCTCTGTACTTTTGTTTGAATTCCGGCACTTTCTGCGAAAATACCATCGTAAGGATTATACTGATTGCCAGCAAAATCACAAGTGCAGCCAAAATTTGAGGCTCTAGTAAATGGAGAAAATATTTTTTAAGTTGCATCATATACGGGTGTTATATCCTAATATTGAATTTTGTTGTGACGTAAACTCGAAAGTTTCTTTTTCATCTGAAAGTAAAATCGTGGTTTCTATTTCTACTTCAATCGGAAAAAAATATTCATAAAAAAGATCTACAAATCTTTTCAACGTACCTTCATGAATGTATTCTGAGAAATTTGAATTTTTAAGCGGACCTATCTGGAGATTAAAGTGACTTGAATAATCATCATAACTGTTACCTGTAATAAGTTCTAATCCCAACCTGGACTCTCCTAATAAAATACTTTGGTCTTCATCCTGATATTTTTGATAAGTTCTTATGCTAGAGGTTACTTTTTCTTCTAAAAGTGTAGAAAGTATTTCGCAAGCCAAATCGATATCAGCAACAATTTTATATGCAAATGGTAGAATTCTTATAAACTTTGAAACCAGCAAGGATGGCAATTCTCTGCTTATTCCCCAAAAATCGTAAAACATATCGGGTACCAAAATACCATTCAGATCAGATAAAAAATCTTGCTCGAAGCCTTCAATCTTCACTCCGTAAGTGAAAATTTCGTTCTCAAAAGGCTGAAAAAACAATCGTGATTCTTTCTGCTGCTTTTTCTGAAGTTTATATTCACGAATCATACTATCCACCTCTTTTTCCGGTGAATCATTTCGCGCTGCGTGAATTAGATTCTGAGGAAGCACATCATATAAGCCATCTCTGCAAAGAGCAATTTTTAGCATTTGCTTCGTATCAAAATCGTAATCGATCACATCAGAATCTAAAATGTCGTAGCGGTAAGCTCGGGAAAACTGGCCGTTCTTAAAAATCACATATTCAGATTCATCAATATCATTGCTTTTCAGCAAATTATTGATGATCACCTCCGCTTTGATATCATGCTTTAGCGAGGTTATCTCTTTCGCGAGATTTCTCATCTTTTCCATGATTAATTTTTGGGCTTTAATCGTCCTGCGGCAACATATCTCAACTGAAAATACTCGTCATTGAAATTATAGATATTCAATCCTTTTTCAGTGCAGGCCAATATTCTATCATTATGAAGATACATACCAACATCTGAAATCGGATGCTCTTTATCATATCTGAAAAAAAGAATATCGCCTTCTTTTAAAAATGTTCTACCAGTAAACAATTGAATTGATTTTGCCCTAAAAATGCCGTCGGGTGTTTTCTGAAAAGTTTCCCCATATACATCACTAAACAACGATTGCATAAAATACGAGCAGTCGACACCTATTTTCTCATCTAGAGATTGTTTTTTATAAGGAGTTCCTACCCAACGATCGATGTACGAATATAACTTATAGTTGGTCACTTCTTTCGGCATCACTTCCATGATTATGGAATATTTCTCTTTAACTCTCAGCTCTTCATCAGTAAGTTGCTCCAAATTATCATCAAGATCAGAATATTGTGCATCTACACTATTTTTTAATCCAAAAGACGATTTATTAAACTCATCTGAAGAAAAGTTGTAAGGGATTTCCTGAATATATTTTTGAGAAGTGCAGGCAAATAAAATAAGGATTAAGCCAAAAGCCGTTCCCCACCTGTAAAAGTATTTAAAATTGATCATCAATGGTCTTTATGTGTTTTTTACAAATGTATTTAAAAAATCAATACGAAAAACAGTTTTCTAAAAAAAAACACTTGCCTGTGACTAAAATGATAAATATATTTGTAGCCTACACAAAAAACACAATGAAGAAAACTAAAATTAATTTATTTTCGAATATTGATCCCAAAGTATACACAAGTTTAGGAATCCTTTTTATCATCAGTCTCATCGTACTGTCGTATCAGTACACAAGACATGTAGACTGTGAAAACGCAAAATTCATCATCCATTCTGACGAGTTTATGACCAATCGGGTTGTAGAATATTATGATAACACAGAAGGCGCCAAGTCTTGGGAGTGGGATTTCGGAGACAGTACGGCGATTGACACAAGACAACGAACGTTGCACAAATATAAAAAACCCGGCGACTATATCGTAAAACTGAAGATCAACGGAAATTGTACGCATGAAAAACTGATTACAATCAACAGCATCAGCCAACAAATAGGTTATCTGCCAACAATTATAAGCCCAAATGTGGTTACAGTAGGAGAAACCATCAGTTTTGATGCAGCGAAAGAAGACGGCGAATCTTGGGAATGGAGTTTTGGTGAAACTACAACCACAGATGCTTTAGAAAAAAATCCGTCATATAAATTTAAATCCGTTGGCGAAAAAAAAATAACGCTTATTGTAAACGGTGATGTAGAACACACGGCCGTAAAAACAATTTATGTAGCACCAAAAACAATAAGAGCAAAGCAAAATTTAGACATCAAATCTTATGAATTTGAAAAACCTCACATCGCCTTTTCTTTACCGGTAGGAACTGCACAGAAAGATCCTCTGGTAGACATGTTGCAATACATTCCGGTTTCCCCGAAATCTAAATTAAAAAACGATTCTCTACAATCCGAAAAGAAGGCTCCGGAAATCTCAAACGAACAAATGCAACTTCTTCTGAATCAGGTAGCCGCGCAATTAAAAACTAAAGATGACTTTAAAGATTTCGTATGCGGAAAGTACGATATTCCTGTTGTTGCCAATGACAAAAAACTGATTCCTTTTGGCCAGTTCTGCCAAATGATAGCCGGAAAAAAGATAAAAATAACGGCATTAAGAATGAATAAAGATCAAAAAAACTGTATTCAGAATTTAAATATTCAGTATAAAGTCAAAAAAATGATGATCTGGATCAAAGAATAAAAACACAAATACAAAACGATGAACCAAGAAGAAATTACATACAGCCAGGAAGTCACCAAGGCTCTGAATATTGCGCAAAAAATAGGAAGAGAAAATCTTAACGCAAACTATACTGGAGCTCACTTGCTTAAAGCAATGCTCAACAGAGATCTGTCTCTCTTAAAATATCTGGAAAATCTCGGTATTGATGTATTTTATCTCGAAGAATGGGCAGAAGTACGAATTGAGGAACTGCCAAAATCTCCAAACAAATATTCTTGTGAGCCGGATGAGGTAATTGATGAAATATTTGCAGAGGCTGATCAGATCAGAGAAATTTTGCAGGAACAGGAGATCTCGCTTTTTGCAGTAATAACAGCAATCAGTTCGCCAGGAGTAGCATTTACTTTTGATCAAATGAAAACGTTTCCAGTTACACGAAACGAATTATTAAAAGACATCAACTTATTCGGGGATGATCAGATGACCGAAAATACTCTTCAGGCAAAGAAAACAAACAAAGGATTTATCCAGAAATATTGTATCAATATAAAAGAAAAAGTAAAGAAAAAAAACAGAAAAGAATTATTGGTTGGGCGAGATACAGAAATCAATACAATCACAGAAATATTATGCAGATACAGTAAGCAAAATGTTCTGATAATGGGCGATCACGGTGTTGGAAAAACCGCTCTGATTGAAGGATTCGTTCAGAAAGTTATACTAAAACAGATTCCTGATATTTTAGGCGGAATGGAAATTTTCGAACTTGATATGGGAGCGCTCATAGCCGGAGCTTCATATAAAGGTGAAATCGAAGATCGCATCAAGAATATTGCGCAGGAAATGAAAGCAATTCCAAAATCAGTTTTAATTATTGAAGAATTTCATTCATTATTTGGAAATCACGGCTCAGATTCGGGAATTATCAATCTTTTGAAAAGTGAGCTTTCAAACGGCCTTACATTGATTGCAACGTCAACAGTAGAAGAATACACAAAAAAAATCGAAAAAGAACAGGGTCTTGCAGGAATGTTTGAGCTTTTGAAACTGGTAGAAACTACCGATGAAATTCATTTCAGAATGCTGAAGCAGACCTTGGAAGATTATCAGATTCACCACAAAATAAGTATAGATGATCAGACGATGAGAGAGGCAATAAGACTTTCGCAAAGGTACATGAAAGAAAAAAGTCTTCCCGCATCTGCTATAGATTTGATTGATCATACGATGTCGGTTTTAAAAACAGCCGGAGAATCATTTTTAAAAGAACGAAATCATCTCGTAACGAGAATAATTCATCTTGAAGACAACACCAATAATTATGCTGAACATGAAAGAAAGATGCATGCAGACTGGCTATTGAAAGATTTAATACAAAAAACAAAATACCTCATCAGTACTGCTGAAAACAGTGAGCAGGAAAAAGAGTTGCCAGGGTTTGATGATACAGAAACATTGTTATCATATTCGAGAAATTTAATCGAGAAAACAGAAAAAATTGCTCAGGAAAAACGAACCAATATTACAGATTTTGACCTTGCACTCATCATTTCTCAGAAAACAAATATCCCGATTGGTAAATTAAAAGAAGAAGAAAAGCAAAGACTTAACGAAATGGAAAGCGTTCTGGCGAAAAGAGTTGTAGGGCAAGATCACGCCATCACGATTGTCTCGGAAGCCGTTTTAGAAACGCGTTCGGGGTTAAGCAAAGCCGGTCAGCCGATAGGTTCGTTTTTCTTTTTAGGTCCCACTGGCACAGGGAAAACAGAGTTAGCAAAGTCACTGGCAGAATTTTTATTTCAGGATGAAAACGCGATTATCCGTTTTGATATGTCGGAATTTAAAGAAGAGCATTCTGCAGCCTTGCTTTACGGTGCGCCTCCCGGATACGTTGGCTATGAAGATGGCGGTCTTTTAGTTAATAAGATCAGACAAAAACCCTATTCTATAGTGCTATTTGATGAAATTGAGAAGGCACACAGTTCTGTTTTTGATGTTTTCCTGCAGATTATGGATGAAGGAAAATTGCATGACAGACTTGGTAAAGAAGGAGATTTCTCTAATGCAATTATTCTTTTTACCTCAAATATAGGATCAGATTTTATCGTTGAATCATTTGGCAAAGGAGAAATTCCGCAGTCATCAAAATTACTGGAAATGATGAGCCGTTTTTTCCGTCCGGAATTTTTAGGAAGACTGACGGAAACAATACCTTTCGCGCCAATCAGCAAGGATAATGCACTGAAGATTTTCGAAATTCATCTCAAAAAAGAACTGCTTGATCTGGCAAAAGGTTTAAGCATTGATCTCATTATTACAGAAGAAGTGAAAAAGCAATTATCTACCGAGGGATATGACATAAAATACGGAGCAAGACCGTTAAAAGGTGTTATCAGAGGAAGATTAAGAAGACCATTGGCCAAGAAAATTGTTTCCGGAGAGTTTAAAGAAGGAGATCGTATAGAGGTTTCTTTACTTGACGACGAATTGATTTGGACGAAAATATAAAATACATCGACTTCAACTTTTGAATAAGGATCAGGTTGCAGTATTTTGCAGCCTTTTTTGGCTTAACATAAAAAAAAGATTTAAAAAAAACCGTCTGTTAACTGCACAAAAAAACCGCTAAAAGAATGTGAGCTTGGTGCAAAGCAATTTTATCAAGATTCTTAATTTATGATTCTAAAATATTCATTCATAATTAAATATATACATTATCATTCCATAAATATTGGTAAAAATTTACGAATAATTACAACATAATCTAAAAATGAAGGCAATTTTAAATTTTAATCCATTAAAAAATTTTATCTTTGATAAGAGGAATATGTAGAGAAAATTCACTCTTTTAAATTTAATATTAAATTATTAGATTAAGTTTAAAAAATAAAAGTTTTATATACAAAAATTACAGCGTATTGATCAGATAATAATCAAAGTCAACAGACACCCAAATCATCATCATATTAATTGAAAAATCCCCATAGTTTTATTGTAAACTGGGGATTTTATTTTCACATAAACTTTGTAGAAAGAAATTAATTGACAAAAAAAGCACCTACATTTCTGTAAGTGCTTGATTTAAAAAGTGGTCCCACCTGGGCTCGAACCAGGGACCACCTGATTATGAGTCAGGTGCTCTAACCAACTGAGCTATAGGACCTCAAAATTTGGTTAAATTTTGTGATTGCAAAAATAGTAAAATTTCTTTTACTACAAAATTTTTTAGGCCTTTTCTTGACAAAGTTCTACCAATACACCGTTTGTAGACTTGGGATGTAGAAAGACAACCAATTTATTATCAGCACCTTCTTTCGGTTCTTCAGAAATAAATTGAAAGCCTTCTTTTTTTAATCTTTTTATCTCATCCAAAATATTTTCTACACCAAACGCTAAATGATGGATACCTTCATTTTTCTTATCAATGAATTTAGCGATAGGGCTTTCAGAGTTATCGGCCTCCAATAATTCTATTTTACTCTCACCCGTATTATAAAACGATGTCGTAACACCTTCCCTCTCCACGGTTTCGTTTTTATATGATTTTTTTCCTAAAAGCTTCTCAAAAAGTAGATCAGAAGCTCCCAAATTCTTTACTGCGATACCAATATGTTCTAATTTCATAATTTAGTTATTTTTTATGTGTTGCATACGGAATAGGACGTACGATTTGATTACAGTTAATATTAATTTAAAAGACAAACAATACAGAAGTCCTAAATTTGATACATCATCCAAATTTCCGTGAGCAATTCAAACAAAAATAGTAAATTTGCAGAACTTATGGAAAGCAACAGACAAAGAAAAGTAGCACAGATTATACAGGAAGATTTCGCAGAACTTTTCCGCAAACAGTCAGCGGAAAGCAAACAGAGTTTTATGGTATCTGTTTCTGATGTAAAAATTTCTCCGGATTTAGGTGTTGCCAAAGTTTATTTAAGTATTTTCCCTCAGGAATTCAGAGCTTCAATTATGAAAGAAATTGAAGAGAATAAGGCGCAATACAGAAATTTTATTGGTCAGAAAATGGCAAAACAGGTACGTGTGATTCCGCATCTGAATTTTTATCTTGACACCGCTCTGGATGATGTAGAAAAAATAGAGAAAGAACTTAGAGGTGAAGGCGACAATCCTGTATTGTAGAAAAATTTGAAAAACATTGCATTTTATATTGCTTCACGTTACCTTTTATCAAAGAAAGGCAGCACAGCCGTTACGTTTATCACGTGGCTGGCAGTGGGCGCAATGACGGGAGCAGTTGCCGCAATGTTTGTGATCATCTCGGTTTTTTCTGGTCTTGAAGTGTTTAATCAAAATCTCATTTCAAATCTTCATGCTGATCTTACCGTAAAAAGTACATCCGGAAAAACGATAAACGATCTGAAATCTGTCACAAAGATTTTAAATAAAAACAAAGAAATCCTTCATTATTCGAGAGTAATAGAAGAAAAAGTATACCTCAATTACAACGGAAAAGGTGACATTGCCTATCTGCGAGGTGTAGATTCGGCATATATTAAGGTAAATCCTATTGATACTGCAATTTTTTATGGAAAATATCCCAGTTTCCAATATTCTAATGAGGTTATTATGGAAAATTCGTTGGATATCAGATTATCAATTCCAGTAGATACCATAAAAGATTTCGCGACAGTTTTTATGCCCAAATCGGGAACCGGAATTATTAATAAAGAAGAAGACATTTACAATAAGAAAAACATCATGGTGACAGGTGTTTTCCCCGGAAATGATCAACTCAACAACTACATTATTGCTCCGATCGAGCTGTCTGAAGAGCTGTTACAACTTCCTCGAAAATCAGCTTATCAGATTGTCATTAAACTTCAAAACCCCGAGAACGCAGATAAAATTAAAAGTGATTTGCTAAAGTCTCTGGGAAAGAACATCGAAATAAAAACTAAGCAGGAAGAAAATGCAGCGTTCTGGAAAATGATTAACACAGAAAAGCTCTTCATCTATCTTATCTTTGGTCTTGTCATTTTCATCACCACTTTTAATCTTGCAGGTGCCATTATTATCCTGCAGCTCGACAAAAAAGAGCAGGCAAAATCTTTAATTTCTTTAGGTTTTCCTTTAAGTCATTTAAGAAAAACTTATTTTTACACCGGTATTTTAATTGTTGTTCTAGGCGTTATTTCAGGTTTACTTTTGGGAACTGCACTCTGTCTTTTCCAACAAAAAACAGAATTATTCAAAGCTGTAGAAAATGTACCGTTTCCTGTAAGAATTGTTGCAAAAAACTATTTGACGGTTGCAGCTACTGCCTCACTTTTCGGTATTTCCATTTCATGGTTTTTCTCCAAAATCAGTAAAGATTATATTACTAAAAGTTAACATATACCAGTTAATTTTTTTCGTAGATTTGCCCTTCAAATTAAATAAAATGAAGCGAATTTTACATTCTTTAATACTGAGCTTTGCATTCATCAATGCATTTGCACAAGTTCCAGCTGGATATTACAATACAGCAACAGGTACCGGAGCAACACTTAAATCCCAACTAAGTGCTATCATTACAAACGGCCAAACGGATAACGGATATGGCGGTCTCTGGACAGCTTATCAAACAACAGATCGAGATTATTTTTACGAAAATGACGGATCTATTTTAGATATCTATTCAGAAAAACCAGGTTCTGCAGATCCTTATAACTTTACTGTGGCAACAGATCAATGTGGATCAAGCGGATATACAAATGAAGGTGACTGTTACAACAGAGAGCACATTGTTCCTCAAAGTCTTTTTAATGAAGCTTCGCCGATGAAGAATGATATTCATTTTATCAGAGCAACAGACGGAAAAGTAAATGGGATTAGATCAAATTACCCATTTGGCGTTGTAGGAAATGCCTCATATACTTCACTAAACGGATCTAAACTCGGAACGTCAGTTACTGCCGGATATGCAGGAACAGTATTCGAGCCTATTGATGCTTTCAAAGGTGATGTTGCCCGAATGATTTTCTATTTTGTAACAAGATATGAATCTCAACTTTCAGGATTTTCTTCTGGAAATATGCTTGGAGGATCAGCATTTCCAGGACTTCAGACTTGGGAACTTAACCAACTTTTGGCATGGCACGCAGCAGATCCGGTTTCGCCAGAAGAAATTGCAAGAAACAATGCCTCTTCCAATTTCCAACACAACAGAAATCCTTTTATCGACAACCCTAATTATGTTGCTGCAATCTGGGGAACACCAACTGTAGATAATCAGGCACCGACTGCCGCTACTAATTTAGCAGCAGCCAATCCTACAGCCAACTCAGTTGCTTTGACTTGGACGGCTGCAACAGATAACATTGCTGTTGCTTTATATGATGTATACGCTAACGGAGTTTTAAAAACATCGGTTACAGGAACATCTGTTACGGTATCTGGTCTTGCTCCGGCAACGCTTTACTCTTTCTACGTTATCGCAAAAGACGGTTCTGGAAACGCATCACCTCAAAGTAACACTGCAACTGAAACTACACTTACTGTTCCACCAGGAAGCGGAAGTTGTGGAACTGAAGATTTCTCAACTGTACCAGCGGTAGGAAACCCAATTTATAACACGTATGCATGGACAAACAATGGCATTACATGGACAGCGACAGACTCCAGAACAGATGAAACGCTTAACGGAAAAGCAATTACCGTGAGAAATGGTAATCTTACAAGTACTGCTGTTTCGGGAGGTATTCAAAGTATTACTGTGACTACTCAGCTGAAATTTTCAGGAACTTCAAACAATTTAAATGTAGAAATCAATGGTGTAAATGTCGGATCAATACCTTACAGTTCTACCGTTACGACAACTACAATCAGCAATATTAATGTTACCGGAAACTTTACCATTAAACTAATCAATCCGGTAAGCAGCAACAGAGTTGCGATTGACGATATTAGCTGGGCTTGTAATTCTACTCTTTCAACAAATGATTTAGTTAAAGAAAAAACATTCAGCATTTATCCTAATCCGGTAAAAAATAATGAATTGTTTGCAAAAGGAGAAAACTTAAACAAAATTCTGAAAGCTGAGATTTATGATCTTTCAGGGAAGTTAATTAGAAGCATCGCAAATCCTTTTAGTAAATCTAACAAAATCAACCTTCATGGTATTGCAAAAGGAGTTTACATTCTGAAAACAGATAATGTTTCTTCAAAATTTATTATTGATTAAATAAACAAAATATAATTTGACATAAAGACCGATTTTTTCGGTCTTTTTTTTATTTTTGAACTATGAATTCCAAAAAAAAACTAGGTCTTATCGGGAGAAATATTTCCTATTCCTTTTCAAAGAAATTCTTTGAAGAGAAGTTTCAGAAACTGATGTTAGATCAGTATTCATATAGTATTTTTGATCTTCAGGAGATTGACGAAGTCGAAAATGTATTTAAAGATCCCGAGCTTTTAGGTTTTAATGTTACTATTCCTTATAAGGAGAAAATCATTGATTATCTGGATGAGCTAAGTGATGAAGCCAGAGAAATAGGTGCCGTAAACTGCGTTTTGATACAAGAAGGAAAGAAAATCGGCTATAATACAGACGCTTTTGGTTTTGAAAAGACTTTAAAAATTCATAGGAAATCTCATCAGCAATCTGCATTGATTTTAGGTAACGGTGGAGCTGCGAAAGCTGTACAGTATGTCTTAAATAAAAATGGAATTTCTACTAAAACCGTTTCGAGGAAATCAGAATTAAATTTCGAAAATTTAGATAAGGAAACAGTGAAAAATAATAATATTATCGTTCAATGTACGCCTTTTGGCACATTTCCGAACACTGAAGACTGTTTGAATTTTCCTTTTGCAGGGCTTTCAAGTGAGCATTTGGTTATTGACTTGATTTACAACCCAAATTACACGAAATTTATCCTGAAATCTGCTGAAAATGGAGCTAAAACAGTGAATGGATATTACATGCTTGAACAACAGGCAGAAAAAGCATGGGAAATTTGGAATTTTAAAAAAAAATAACATAAATTAGTACTTTATTTGGCTTTTCGCTATATTTAAAGAATAAACGCCATTCACATAAAAGATTTGCTATGACTACAGAAAACAATCTTTCTGAAAACGAAGAAAACAAAATTTCTACCGAGGTAACTCCACAGGAAACACCTGAGAATACTGCTCCTGAAGATACGGGTACTCAAGAAGAGGATTCAGAAAACGCGGAAGAGCATGTGGAAGCAGAGATTTCTCTGAATGACGCCCTCAAAGAAATGGAGACAATCATCAATTCAAAAAATGCAGGAGAGAATTCTAAAAGATTTAATCTGCTGAAAGAAAAAGCAAATCACGCTATTCATGATGAGATTGAAGATAAAAAGCACGAATATACAGACGCAGGAAATGCACCTGAAAATTTCAGCTTTGAGCATCCTGCACAATCAAAACTTTCTGCTTTAATTCATATCTACAAAGAGAAACATGATGCTTTCCAGAAAGGTCAGGAAGAAGAACAGAAAAAAAATCTTGATCACCGCCAGGAATTAATTGACAGACTAAAAAATCTATATACCAATTCTGAACCGGGAACTAACCTCTTTAAATCTATAAGAGAGATCAAAGAAGAATGGTCTAAAGCCGGACAGGTTGCAAAATCTGAATTTAAAATTCTAAATAATAACTATTTTCATCATCTGAATCAGTTTTATCAGATGTTGGATCTGAATAAAGAATTCCTTGAGCAAGAATACAGTCATAATCTTGAGAAAAGACAGCACATCATTGCCCGAGCAAAAGAACTTGAAAATGAACCTGTTGTACAAAAAGCTTTAAACGAGCTGCAATATCTCCACAAACTCTGGAAGGAAGAAGCCGAGCCGGTTGCAGAAGAATTTCGTGAGAAAACATGGGATGAATTTAAAGAGATCTCAAATAAAATTCACGAAAGAAAATCTGAGCTTACCGCAGCAATTGAAAGCGAGCAAACTGCAAATCTTGAAAAGAAAAATGAGCTTATTGCAGAGATTCAAAAACTTTCTGAGCCAAAGGA
Organism: Chryseobacterium sp. CY350; assembly: GCF_027945075.1. NCBI lineage: Bacteria > Pseudomonadati > Bacteroidota > Flavobacteriia > Flavobacteriales > Weeksellaceae > Chryseobacterium > Chryseobacterium wangxinyae. The sequence continues at coordinate 3,348,514 of NZ_CP116034.1, read as the reverse complement.
TTCACCGAACCATAATTATTGGCAAAACTCTATCAAAAGAGTGGAAGAACTTCGGTCTGAATTTCTAAAAACAGGAAGCGTTCCAAGGAAATTATCCAATAATAACTGGAATGATTTTAAAACTACTTTAAGAAATTTCAACACGACAAAAAATAATTACTATAAATCATTAAAAGGTTCTCAACAGGAAAATTTAGATGAAAAACTAAAACTGATCCAGACCGCAAAAGATAACATGCTTTCTGAAGATTGGGATATCGCCGTCGCTCTTTTCAAAAAACTACAGGAAGACTGGAAAAAAATCGGCCACGTTCCTAAAAGCATGACCAATAAGATTTGGGACGAATTCCGTGAAGCTTGTAATACATTTTTTAACAATTACAGAGAGAAAAGCAATGCCTCTACCGATAACTGGAAAGAAAATTATAAGCTTAAAAAAGATATTCTTGAAGAGCTGAAAACAATTTCTGACGAAGAAGGAAGCATTGAAAAAATTGAAAATATTAAGACTTCGTGGAACAATATCGGGAAAGTTCCAAGAGATAAAATCGGGATCAATTCGGAATTTAATAAAACGTTGAGAGAAAAATTAAAGCTCAACAAAATCAATGAACTTGAACTGAAAGAGGAAGGTTTGTCTGAAAACCAATTAACCGATAAAGCGAGAAAAATCAAAAATCAAATTTCTGATCTTGAAGCTGAAATTGTAAAACTGGAAAACAACTTATCATTCTTCAAAAATCCTTCGAGAGAAAATCTGATGTTGAGAGATACTTACAACACGATTGACGATAAAAAAGCTCATCTGGAAACCCTAAAGCAAAATCTTCACAGCATTATTGCAGGAGAATAAAATATTTAAAACAATTGATAACGGCGAAGCAAAGAAATTTGTCTTCGCTTTTTTAATGATATGCAAGACGAAATTTACATCAAAAGATGCATAGAATTGGCTAAGAAAGCTTTGGGAAACACTTACCCAAACCCTATGGTTGGCAGCGTTATCGTGCATAAAGGCAAAATTATTGGTGAAGGCTACCACCACATAGCAGGTGAAAATCATGCAGAAATCAATGCGATAAATTCAGTAGAAGACAAAAGTCTGATTCCCGAATCTACGATCTACGTTTCGCTGGAACCGTGTGCTCATTTTGGAAAAACTCCGCCGTGTGCTTTGAAGATCGTGGAATTAGGATTTAAAAAAGTCGTAATAGGTGCGATGGATTCACATGACAAGGTGAATGGAAAGGGAAAGAAAATCATTAACGATGCCGGAATTGAAGTGGTTTCCGGAATTTTGGAAGACGAATGTATTGATTTAAATAAAAGATTTTTCACTTATCACGAGAAAAAACGACCTTTTATTGTTCTTAAGTGGGCGCAATCCGGAGACGGATTTATGGATAAAGATTTTAAACCGACTCAGATCAGCAATAGTTTAACGAAACAATATATTCACGAATTAAGAAACAGCGAACACGCCATTTTAATTGGAACCATGACCGCTCTTCGTGATAATCCGAGTTTGACGACACGCGAAATTACCGGTAGAAATCCTGTAAGAATTTTGATTGATATTGATCTGAAAGTTCCGACGAACTACAATATTTATAATAATGAGGCTGAAACTCTGGTTTTTAATTCTGTAAAAAATACACAGGAAGGAAATATCAGATTCATCAAAACTGAGAGAGAAAATTTCATTGAAAAGTTAATTCGAAAACTTTATGATATACAAATTCAATCAATTATCGTTGAAGGCGGAAGTTTGGTTTTACAACAATTTATTAATGCTAATCTTTGGGATGAAGCTCTGATTATTAAAAATGAAAATCTGACGGCAGAGAACGGAACTAAAGCTCCATCTTTTGTTCACAAATATTCTGAAGTAAGGCAATTCAGAGATAATGTGATAGAATTTCATAAAAATATTTTTCTTTAACTAACCATGCTCCACGAATATAAGACCATTGAAAAACCAGTTGAAAATATGCTTCTCAAAGAGAAAGGAAGCAAATTTATTGGTTTTGCTTTTCCTATAAACAATGAAACTGATCTCAAAAATGCTTTAGAAAAAATAAGAGCAGAACATCCAAAAGCGACACACCACTGCTATGCTTTAAGAATGGGCTTAAATGGAGAAAATTACCGTGCAAATGATGACGGAGAGCCGTCCGGAAGCGCAGGCTTGCCAATTTATAATCAGCTATTAGCCAACGAAATAACCAATGTATTAGTAATAAGCGTGCGTTATTATGGTGGAACGAAATTGGGTGTTTCCGGTTTGGTAAAAGCTTACAAAGAATGTGCAAAAATCACTTTAGAGGAAGCCAAAATCATCACCAAAGAATTAGAAACTGAGATTGAAATTAAGTTCAGCTTCAATCAGCAAAATGTAATTTTTACTTTACTTTCAAAATATGATGCAAAAGTATTGAATTTTGATGCAAATGAAAATTGCATTCTCACAGCCACCTTGAAAACTGCACAAAAAGAAAGCATCTCAGAAAAATTATCTGAGATGCAAAATATTGTATTCGATTTTAAAGATTTCTAATCTCTTCTGCCACCCATCAACAGCGATGCAAAATAAAGGAGCTGAACGAGAGAGCCAATCGCTGCCACTACATAAGTACGAGCAGCCCATTTCAGGCTATCTTTTACGCCCACAAATTCCTCAACGGTCACAGTTCCTGTGTCTTTTAACCATTTCATCGCTCTGTTACTTGCGTCATACTCTACTGGAAGAGTGATAAATGCGAAAAGAGTCGTTAAAGCAAACATAATTACGCCTACGAAAAGAACTATTTTGTTTCCGCTCATTACCATCAGAACAATACCTCCCATGATAACAAATTGCATAAGATTCGAACTAATACTTACCACGGGGACCAATTTCGATCGTAATTGCAACATCGAATATCCAACCGCATGTTGCACTGCGTGACCACACTCATGAGCTGCCACTGCCGCAGCTGCCGCATTTCTCTGCATGTAAACAGCTTCTGAAAGATTGACTGTTTTGTCGGCAGGATTGTAATGATCTGTCAACTGCCCGGGAACCGAAATAACCTGCACATCATGAATACCATTGTCTCTCAACATTTTTTCTGCCACTTCTTTACCGGAAAGTCCGTTTCTGAGATGTACATTAGAATAGTGCTCAAATTTAGATTTCAATCTTGAGGAAACAAACCAGCTGACGAGCATTGAGATTCCTATAATAAGATAATAACCTGTCATTTTTTCTGAATTTTTATATAAACAATTCTATAAAGGGATGTAATAATTGTGCCAAAGTATTAACAATTATTAATTATATTTGTGGTTGAATTTACCCGAAATACTATGTCAGAAGTTTCAATTCTTGAAGTAAAAACACCTGCCGAATTAAAACAATTTGTAAGATTACCGATGGATTTGTACAAAAACAATCCTTATTATGTACCATCTTTTATTAAAGATGAATTAAATGTGTGGAATTCTCAGGAAAATCCTGCATTGCAATATTCTGAAGCAAAGCAGTTTCTGGCGTATAAAAACAATAAAGTAGTTGGCCGAATAGCAGCCATCATTAATCGTAAAGAAGAAAAAGAACTTGGTCTAAAAAAAGTACGTTTCGGGTGGATTGATTTTATTGATGACGAAAAAGTTTCTAAAGCATTGATTGATACCGTTATTGATTATGCTAAATCACACCAAATCGACAACATTGAAGGACCAATGGGATTCACAAATCTTGACAAGGCAGGAATGCTAACTTTCGGGTTTGAAAAAATCGCTACAATGATAGGGATTTACAACCATGAATATTACCCTAGGCATATTGAAAATTTAGGATTAACAAAAGAAAAAGAATGGGTAGAGTTTGAAATGAATTTTCCCAAAATTCTTCCTCCCAAAGTTGAAAAATTCAGTAAACTAATAGCGGAAAAGTACAATCTTAAAGTATTGAATTTCAAAAACAAGGAAGAGATTATTCCTTACGTAAAGCCAATGTTTAAATTACTAGACGAAACCTACAAACACCTTTCGACTTACACCCCGATTACCGAAGAACAGATCAAAACCTATAAAGAAAAGTTTTTCCCTATGATTGCTAAAAACTATGTGATATGCGTAGTTGACGAGCATGACGAGTTGGTTTCTTTTGCCGTAACGATGCCTTCTTATTCTAAAGCATTGCAAAAGGCAAAAGGCAAACTTTTTCCATTTGGATGGTGGCATTTCCTGCAGGCTCAAAAGAAAAATGACAGAGCAAACTTTTACCTGATAGGAATTCACCCGGAATACCAGAGACGCGGCGTGACTGCTATTATATTTAAAGAGATTTTCGTTCGTTTCAATAACATGGGAATCGATTTTGCAGAAACAAACCCCGAACTGGAGGAAAACAAAAGCGTACAGGTTTTGTGGCAAGATTACAATCCTGTAAATCACAAAAGAAGAAGAACATATTCTTTAAAATTTTAGCATGAAAATTCATCTTATTTTTTTTGCTGTTTTGATTGCGGGATTTATCGCTTACAACCTATTTTTCGAGATAGACGATGACCGCACAAATACAGTTGTTAATATTCTTTATGCAAGCATCTTATTTGGTTACATCGCGTTCATGGCATTTGCTCTGCTTAAAAAAATGAAGAAATAGCCGCTATTTTTATTGATTCTAAATTATCGGTTTTCCTCAATTTCATCAGACTTTTAAGTTGATTAATTTCATGCTTTATTGTTTATTGCCTAAATTTGCAACTTGAGATAATAATGTAAAAATGAATTTACCCGAAAGTTATATTCCGATACTCATACAAGCCGGTGTAGCCATTGGTTTTGTTGCTATTTCTTTGCTTGGCGCTCATTTTTTGGGTCCACAGCAGAAAAAAGGGAATTCTGTAAAGAACTCCAGCTGGGAATGTGGTATTCCTGTTGAAGGAAATGCCAGAACTCCATTTTCTATTAAATATTTCTTGACGGCAGTACTTTTTGTATTGTTTGATATCGAAATCGTATTTTTTTATCCATATGCAGTAAATTTCAGAGAGTTTGGCCTCGAAGGTTTCTTCGCTGTTCTTACTTTTGTTGCTATCTTCTTCCTCGCATTTTTTTATGTCTGGAAACGAGGCGCACTAGATTGGGATAAATAATTCAATCATAATTTTAAATAAGAGATTTAGATAAACTTAATGACATCAAAATTAACGTTAACAGCGATTTATCATCTAAATTAAAATCTTAAAATCAATCAAATGTCAGATCAAAAACCAATTATAAGAACAGATGCACCGGCTCCCGAAGGATTTGAAGGAGAAGGTTTTTTTGCAACAAAACTGAGCAGTGTAATCGGGATGGCAAGGAAGTTTTCACTTTGGCCTTTACCTTTTGCAACTTCTTGTTGTGGCATCGAATTTATGGCGACCCTAAACCCAACTTATGATGCATCAAGGTTTGGTATGGAAAGGAACTCTTTCTCACCAAGACAGGCAGATATGCTGATGGTTTGCGGAACAATTTCAAAAAAATTAGGTCCTGTTTTAAAGGAAGTTTATACTCAAATGGCTGAACCGAAATGGGTAGTTGCCGTAGGAGCATGTGCTTGTAGCGGAGGTATTTTTGACAGCTATTCTGTTTTGCAGGGTATTGATAAAATCATTCCTGTAGACGTTTATGTTCCTGGATGCCCGCCAAGACCGGAGCAGATTATTGAAGGTGTTATGCAGGTTCAGGCTTTGGCAGAAAGCGAAAGCATCAGAAGAAGAGACACACCAGAATATCAGCATTTATTAGACTCTTATAACATTAGCAACGGAGGGCAATGACAAACGAATTTGTATTAGAAGCAATTACCAGAGAGTTTCCTGAAACAGTAATTTCAAGTTCAGAACCTTACGGAATGCTGACCATTGAGGTTAGAAAAGAAGATATCAAAAAAATCATTCATTATTTGAAAGATTCATCTTTAGAAATTAATTTTCTTACAGATGTTTGTGGAATCCATTACCCAGAATTTCCGGAAAAGGAAATAGGTGTAGTTTATCACTTACAAAATATGATGACCAATTTCAGATTACGTCTGAAAATCTTCATGTCAAGAGAAAATATTGAGGTAGATTCTCTTACAGAATTGTATGCAGGAGCTAACTGGATGGAAAGAGAAACTTTTGATTTCTACGGAATTAAATTTAAAGGTCACCCGGATCTTAGACCTATTTTAAATATGGAAGATCTAGGATACCACCCAATGTTGAAAGAATATCGATTGGAAGACGGTACAAGAACCGACAAAGACGATGCAATGTTCGGAAGATAAAATAATGCAATAAGCAGTAAGCAATAAGCCATAAGCTTAGAGCCTAAAGCCTATAGCCTAAAGCATTTAAAATATGAAAGATAACTCATTATCTAATATACTTAACCAGCACGAAAGTAACGAACAGATTGACGGACAGTTATATACCCTGAATCTTGGTCCTACTCACCCTGCAACACACGGAATTTTCCAAAACGTTTTAACGATGGATGGAGAAAGAATTCTTCATGCTGAGCAGACGGTTGGTTACATTCACAGAGCTTTTGAGAAAATTTCTGAAAGAAGAAATTATTCTCAGATCACTACCCTTACAGACCGTATGAATTACTGTTCTGCTCCTATCAATAACTTGGGATGGCACATGACGGTTGAAAAACTGATTGGTATTAAAGTTCCTAAACGTGTAGACTATATGCGTGTTATTTTAATGGAATTGGCAAGAATCGGTGACCACCTGATATGTAACGGAGTTACCGGAATGGATGCAGGTGCAATTACGGGATTGACGTATATGTTCATCGAAAGAGAACGTATTTACGATATGTACGAGCAGATTTGTGGTGCAAGAATGACCACAAATATGGGAAGAATTGGAGGTTTTGAAAGAGATTTCACTCCAAAATTCCATGAATTACTGAAAGACTTCCTAAAAACTTTCCCAGCTAGATTTGCAGAATTTGGTCAATTATTAGAAAGAAACAGAATTTTTATGGACAGAACCATCGGCGCGGGAGCAATTTCAGCTGAAAGAGCTTTAAGCTATGGTTTTACAGGCCCAAATTTACGTGCAGCAGGTGTTGATTATGATATAAGAGTTGCAGAACCTTATTCTTCTTACGAAGATTTTGATTTCATCATTCCTGTAGGAACTGCGGGTGATACTTACGACCGTTTTATGGTTCGCCAACAGGAAATTTGGGAATCATTAAAAATCATTAATCAAGCTTACGATAATCTTCCTGAAGGGCCATTCCACGCAGATGTTCCTGATTTCTATCTTCCTGAAAAGGCAGACGTTTATCAGAAAATGGAAGCTCTTATTTACCATTTCAAAATTGTAATGGGTGAAACTGATGTTCCGAAAGGAGAAGTTTACCACGCAGTAGAAGGCGGAAATGGAGAATTAGGATTCTATTTGGTAAGTGATGGCGGTAGAACACCTTACAGACTACACTTCAGAAGACCGTGCTTCATATATTATCAGGCTTATCCTGAAATGATTACAGGTTCAGTAATTTCTGATGCGATCGTTACCATGTGTAGTATGAATATCATTGCGGGAGAATTAGACGCATAATTAAAATTATAGATTTTGAATTATAAATTATAAATTAATCGAAATCATTAATATAAATTTGAATTAGTTCAAATTAAAAATAATAAAATTGATAGGATTATTAGAACAAAGATTTCATCTAAAATCTAAAATCTAAAATCTAAAATCTTTAAGTATGAGCGAAACAATAGCTTTTAAACCGGAGAGTTTACAGCAGGTACATAAAATCATGGCAAGATATCCTGAGGGAAGACAAAAATCTGCTCTTCTTCCTGTGTTGCATATTGCACAGAAGGAATTTGGAGGTTGGTTAGACGTTCCCGTGATGGATTATGTTGCTGAATTATTGAGTATTAAACCAATCGAGGTATATGAAGTAGCTACTTTCTATACGATGTTCAATATGAAACCTGTTGGGAAATATGTTTTGGAAGTTTGTAGAACCGGACCTTGTATGGTTTGTGGAAGCGAAAAAATATTAGACCACATCAGAACAAAACTGAACATTAAAGACGGTGAAACTACTGCAGACGGAATGTTCACATTGAAACCAGCTGAATGTCTTGGTGCATGTGGATACGCTCCAATGTTGCAGTTAGGAAAATTCTATCACGAAAATTTAACCATAGAAAAAGTAGACGAAATCCTTGATCTTTGCAGAGAAGGACAGGTTGATTTAGGCTAAATAAATTTTAAACTAATTAAAAAAAGGCGTAAAGCTGTCACACTGAGCTTGTCGAAGTGTAGAAGCCATTCGCTAAAAGCATAATTAAAAATGAGTAAAAAACTTTTACTTAAAGACGCACACATCGAAGGCATTCGCTACTTTGAAACTTACCGTAAACAGGGAGGTTACACCGCAGCAGAAAAAGCTTTGAAAATGACTCCCGAAGAAATTCTTGAAGAAGTAAAAGTTTCAGGTCTTCGTGGTCGTGGTGGTGCAGGTTTCCCGACAGGAATGAAGTGGAGCTTTCTGGCAAAACCTGAAGGAGTTCCAAGACACTTGGTAGTGAATGCAGACGAATCGGAACCGGGAACTTTTAAAGACCGATATTTAATGGAATTTCTTCCTCATCTTTTGATTGAGGGAATGCTGATTTCATCATTTGTATTAGGATCAAATGTATCATATATCTACATCCGTGGAGAATATTCATGGATTCCTGATATTTTAGAGGAAGCGATTGAAGAAGCTAAAGCTGCAGGATTTTTAGGTAAAAACATCTTAGGAACAGGTTTCGATTGTGAAATTTATGTTCAGAGAGGTGGTGGAGCTTATATTTGTGGTGAAGAGACAGCTTTGCTTGAATCTCTTGAAGGTAAAAGAGGAAACCCAAGATTGAAACCACCATTCCCTGCTGTAAAAGGACTTTGGGAAAGACCAACGGTTGTCAACAACGTTGAATCTATCGCAGCAATTGTTCCTATTATCGATATTACAGGAGCGGAATATGCTAAAATCGGTGTTGGAAGATCGACAGGTACAAAATTAATTTCTGCGTGCGGAAATATCAATAAGCCAGGAGTTTACGAAATCGACATGACCATTACGGTTGAAGAATTTATCTATTCTGATGAATACTGTGGCGGAATTCCAAATGGTAAAAAGTTGAAGGCTTGCATTCCTGGAGGAAGTTCAGTTCCGATTGTTCCGGCAAATTTATTATTGAAAACTGTAAATGGTGAACCAAGATATATGAACTATGAATCTCTTGCTGACGGTGGTTTTGCTACCGGAACAATGATGGGTTCAGGAGGTTTTATCGTTTTAGATGAAGACCAGTGTATTGTAGAACATACCATGACTTTGGCGAGATTTTATCACCACGAAAGTTGCGGACAATGTACTCCTTGCCGTGAAGGAACGGGATGGATGCACAAGATTTTAAAGAAAATAGAAAAAGGAGAAGGAAAGATGGAAGACATCGATTTACTTTGGGATATTCAGAGAAAAATCGAAGGAAATACTATTTGTCCATTAGGTGATGCGGCAGCATGGCCAGTAGCAGCAGCAATTCGTCACTTTAGAGATGAATTTGAATGGCATGTGAAAAATCCTGAATTATGTTTAACACAAAACTACGGATTGGCTAATTATGCAGACCCAATTCCGGTAGCTGCAAGCAACTAAAGTTAACGACACAAATTGAAAAATATAATCGTTCTTTTACTATTAATCGGATTCAGTTCAGTTGATTTAAAAGGACAACAACAGGGGGAAAACAACAGAGTTTTCAAAAAAGGAAGCTTCTTAGTGTTTTGGGGATGGAATAATGCAAAATATTCAAAATCAGACATTCACTTTAAGGGTGATGGATATGATTTTCAATTGGATAATGTCGTGGCACATGACAGACAGACCAAATTTGACTGGGGAACTTATTTTAATCCGGGAAGCATTACGATTCCCCAGGTTAATTACAGGATCACCTATTTTCCGAAAGATAATTTAGGAATTACTTTAGGGATGGATCATATGAAATATGTGATGGATCAAAGACAAATTGTAGATTTGAAGGGATACATCAATGATCCCAAATATGCAGGAATGGTGAATGATGGAAAAGTAAACCTGGACAGTGGAGAATTTTTGACATTTGAACATACGGACGGTCTTAATTATATCAATATTGGAGCTCAGAAGTATCATGAAGTTTTAAATAAAAAACATATTGCTGTTTTTGCGAGTTACGGAGGAGGATTAGGTGCTTTATTACCGAAATCAAACGTTCAGCTGATGGGAAATGAAAGAAGTGACAGATTTCATTTGGCAGGTTTTGGATTAGACGCGAGAGCGGCGTTAAGTGTGATTTTAATTAAACATATCGTACTTCAGGCAGAAGGAAAATTAGGATACATCAATCTGCCGGATATTAAAACTACCCTGAACAATAAGCCCGATAAAGCTTCTCAGGATTTTGTATATGCACAATTCAATTTTGGAATCGGATATACTTTTAATACAGCAAAAAGATCAAAGTAATTTGATTTTAATTAATAAATAAAAATGGCAAAAATTGTAAGCATTTATAATCACAAAGGTGGTGTAGGTAAAACTACTTTCACTTATAACTTAGCAGCAAGTTTAGCTAAAAGAGGACAACGTGTATTAATGATTGATGCTGATCCTCAATGCAATCTAACTTATTTTGTAAGAGGTTTTGCTGAGGAAAATTTTGAAGCTGATCAAAATTATGATGATAAAATAGAAAGCAATGAATATTGGGACATCAACAGTATAGTAGATAAATATTTTACTGTATCTGATCAAAGCATTGAGAAAAGGTTTTATAATAAATCTGAAAATTTAGATTTATTAATGGGGCATATTGCTTTTACATCAAGAGAATCTTCACTATCTTTAGCGTTAAGCATCAACGAGGATACGTTGAGTCATATTCCACGTGCATTTGTTACCATGTTTCGAGATTATATATCAAATAACTATGATTATGTTTTTATTGATCTTTCACCAAGTGCAGGAGCATTAAATCAAGTTCTTGTAATGTCATCTAATTATATAATATCTCCTATTATTCCAGGATTATTTTGTCATGAAACAATTAAACTTTTTCCTACAATTTTAAATGATTGGACAAGTAGAGTTTCTAGATTCAGAACATCAACAAGAAGTCTAGTTAATCTACCACCAGCTCCAAAATTTTTAGGAATTGTTTCTCAAAATTTCAGACTTACATCTCGTCCTAATGGAAATGAGACTCAAAGTGCTAGAAGATTTCGTGATTGGGAAATTAAAATAAATGATGCTACATCAGAAACAATGACAAGTTTAGTAGGAATTAATAATATGGGAATTTCTCAAACAGATTTTAATAGACTTTTTCCTGATAAAGAACCATTTGTAATAGGTCAGATTGCAGATTTTAATCAATTAAAAGTTTTATCAGAAACTGAAGGAATTCCAATTGTTCAATTTAATAATTCTTTATTACAGAGACACAACTTAAATACTCCTCAATATAGAGAAAAAGTCCAACAAGTTACAGATGCTTTTGACGAAATTGCAGATGGATTAACAAGATTGTAAATATGAGCGAAGAAGTTAAAAAATTTAAAATAACGATAGACGGACAGACTGCTGAAGTTTTTCCTGGAACTTCAATTTTGGAGGCGGCAAGACAAATTGGCGGAAAATCTGTACCACCAGCAATGTGCTATTACAGCAAATTAGAAGCGAGTGGCGGAAGATGCAGAACATGTTTGGTAGAAGTTTCAAAAGGTTCGGAGGCAGATCCGCGACCGATGCCGAAATTGGTAGCAAGCTGCAGAACAAATGTGATGGACGGGATGGAAGTGAAAAACCTTTCTTCAGATAAAGCACAGGAAGGCCGTAAAGCAGTTACTGAATTTTTGCTGGTGAATCACCCGTTAGATTGCCCGGTTTGTGATCAGGCAGGAGAATGTCACCTTCAGGATTTAGGCTACGAGTACGGAAATCCGGATACAAGAACCGATTTCGAGAGAAATACGTATGATGCAGACGACTTAGGTCCGAATATTAAATTGAATATGAACCGTTGTATCTTGTGTGCAAGATGTGTTTTAGCAGCAAATCAGTTAACTGGTGAGCGTGAGCACGGAATTTTATTCAGAGGAGATCACGCGGAAATTTCAACTTATTTAAATAAAGCTTTGGATAACGATTTCATCGGAAACGTAATCGACGTTTGTCCGGTTGGAGCATTAACTGACAGAACTGCACGTTTTACAAGCAGAGTGTGGTTTACAAAACCAATGAACGGTTCTTGTAAATGTGATAAATGTTCAGGTAAAGCTACTGTTTATCTAAAAGGTGACGAAGTGGTAAGAGTAACTGCAAGAAAAGACCAATGGGGCGAAGTTGAAGAATTTATCTGCGACACTTGCCGTTTCGAGAGAAAATCATTGTCAGACTGGAACATTGAAGGCCCGAGACATATCGATAGACATTCGGTTATTTCATTAAACCATTATGAGAAGCCTAAAGACGAGTTAAGAGTTTTAGACAATCCGATGGCAAAAGAAATCAGCGAAAAAGACGAAAAATAATTTTAAAGACATCAGATTTCAGACATTAGAGAACAGATTTAATCTAGCCACTAATTTCTAAATTCTAATTTCTAATATCTAAAATAAAAAATGGATTTACTTACATTTAAATTAATACTTGTACTGGCGCTTTTCCTGTTATCATTAACGATAGCAGCCTACTCTACCTGGGCGGAAAGAAAAGTGGCAGCAATCATGCAGGACAGAATCGGACCAAACAGATCTGGGCCATTCGGTTTGCTGCAGCCTCTTGCAGATGGAGGGAAATTTTTCTTTAAAGAAGATTTTACACCTCAAAATGCAGAAAGATTTCTTTTTGTATTGGGACCTGCATTGGTGATGTTTATTTCATTGATTACCGGAGCGGTCATTCCTTGGGGTAAAACCTTGAATATTGGTGGTGAATCTTTCGATTTACAAGTAGCTAATATTGATGTAGGTGTTCTATTCATTATTGGTATGGCTTCTATCGGAGTGTACGGAATTATGATCGGAGGCTGGGCTTCCAACAACAAATATTCATTACTGGGTGCCATCCGTGCTTCTTCACAAATGATTTCTTACGAATTGGCGATGGGTCTTGCTCTACTTTCTATCATCATGATGACTGGAAGTTTAGATTTAAAAGTAATTACCGAAACGCAGACTTCAGGGAAAATCTGGGGTCTTTTTGAGATAGACGGATTAAACTGGAATATACTTTACCAACCTTTAGCATTTTTAATTTTCTTTGTATCGGCTTTGGCAGAAACCAACCGTCACCCTTTCGATTTGCCGGAGTGTGAATCTGAATTGGTTACAGGATATTCTACAGAATATTCTTCAATGAAGTTAGGATTGTATATGTTTGGTGAATATGTGAACATGTTTATTTCTAATGCATTTATCGTTGTTCTTTTCTTCGGAGGTTACAACTATCCTGGTATTGAGTGGGTTACTCAGAACTGGGGAGAAAATGCAGCGGGAATTTTAAGTATCGTAGCATTTTTAACAAAAACAATTGTCGGAATTTTGATCTTTATGTGGATCAGATGGACGCTGCCAAGATTCAGATATGACCAGTTGATGCACTTAGGATGGAAAACATTAATTCCATTGGCATTGGTTAACCTGATGATTACAGGAGCTGTAATTTTAGCTTTTGGAAATTAATTAATTTAATATAAATTAAGATAAAAGACAAGATTAGTCTAAAATCTAATGTCTAACATCTAATATCTATAAATAAATGAAACTTACAAACAGATCAAAAGTTGTTTCAAATAAAGAAATGACCTTTTCTGAGAAAATCTACCTTCCGGCGATTTTCAAGGGAATGGGGATTACTTTTAAGCATGCTGTGAGAACCGTTGTAAAACGTGCTCCTAATGTTTATTCTTATCCTGAGGTACAAAAGCCGAGAACCGAAATTTGGAGAGGTCAGCATGTTCTGAAAAGAGATGAAGAAGGCAGAGAAAGATGTACAGCTTGTGGATTGTGCGCAGTGGCATGTCCTGCTGAAGCAATCACGATGACCGCTGCTGAAAGAACAAGAGAAGAAAAAGATCTTTACAGAGAAGAAAAATATGCATCAGTATATGAAATCAATATGTTGAGATGTATTTTCTGCGGAATGTGTGAAGAGGCTTGTCCGAAATCTGCAATTTATTTGACAGACCGTTTGGTAGATGTAGAAACCAACAGAGGTTCTTTCATTTATGGAAAAGATAAATTGGTTGAAAAAATTAATGAAAGGATTGACATCACAGAAAGACAGTCCGAGAAACAAAAAAATGCGGTAAAATAATGGATCAGTTTTTATTTTTCTTGGTGGCATTTTTAGCAGTGTCAAGTGCGGTTTACTTCGTATTTGCGAGAAATCCTCTCTACGCTATTCTGTCATTAATTGTTACAATGTTTTCAATCGCCGGCATGTACATTCTTCTGAATGCTCAGTTTTTGGCCATCATACAGATCATCGTTTACGCAGGTGCGATCATGGTTTTATTCCTTTATATCCTGATGATGCTTAACCTTAATAAAGAAGACGAAAGTAAGAAGAACAATACTTTAAAGTTTGTTGGAGTTTTTACAGCAGGTCTTTTATTAATTGGGGTTTTAGGTGTTTTCAGAGGAGTTCAGGAGCAGCATGTGGTCGTAGAAAACGTAGACAAAGGCGTTGGTCTTACAAAGAATCTGGGAAGACTTTTATTCAACGAATATGTTTTGCCGTTTGAGCTTGCTTCCATCCTGATTTTAGCAGGTATTGTAGGTGCGGTATTAATCGGTAAAAAAGATTTATAAATTATGGGAGAAGTAAATACTTTTATGCAAAGCGTCCCTTTGGAATATTTCATTATCCTTTCGTCAGTATTGTTCTGTCTTGGGGTTTTGGGAGTATTGCTGAGAAAAAACGCGATTGTAATTTTGGGTTGTGTGGAGCTTATGCTTAATTCTGTAAACCTTTTGTTGGCTGCATTTTCAGCATACAACGGGAACAGTGACGGACAACTTTTAGTTTTCTTCATTATGGTGGTTGCTGCTGCAGAAGTTGCTGTAGGTTTAGCAATTATTGCGATGCTCTACAGAAATACACGTTCTGTGGATGTAAGTATATTTAATAAATTAAGAGGATAAAGAATGGAGAATTTAGTCTATGCAATAATACTTTTACCACTTTTAGGTTTTCTTATTAACGGTTTATTCGGAAAAAATATTCCAAAAATAGTTGTTGGAAGCTTGGCTACCATTGCTGTTTTCGGATCGTTCTGTATTGCGGTAAGCTTATTTCTGAATTTCGATTCTGAAAGCCAGCCCGTAATCGTAAAGGCTTTTGAATGGTTCAGAGTCAACGGAATTCAGATTAATTTCGGTTTCCAGATTGACCAGCTGTCATTAATGATGGTGATGATCATCACAGGAATCGGATCTTTGATTCACCTCTACTCTATCGGATATATGAGTCATGATAAAGGTTTCTATAAGTTTTTTACTTATCTAAATTTATTTATTTTCTCAATGTTACTTTTGGTAATGGGAAGCAACTACTTAATCTTATTCATTGGATGGGAAGGTGTAGGTTTGTGTTCTTATTTATTGATTGGTTTTTGGTACACCAACGAAGAATATGGAAAAGCAGCAAGAAAAGCTTTCATCATGAACAGAATTGGTGACCTTGCTTTGTTGATCGGAATCTTTATGATTGCTTCTCAGACAAATGCAGTCGATTATTTAACGGTCGCTCAAAACGCAGGGAAATTTGAATTAGACGGAACGATCATCATATTTATCACAGCGAGTTTATTTATCGGTGCTACCGGAAAATCTGCTCAGGTTCCTTTATATACATGGTTACCTGATGCGATGGCTGGTCCGACTCCGGTTTCAGCATTGATTCACGCGGCGACGATGGTAACGGCAGGTATTTATCTAGTGGTAAGATCTAATTTCTTATTTACTTTAGCGCCAACCGTACAGGACGGAATTTTATTAATCGGATTTTTAACTGCGGCATTGGCAGGCTTCTACGCACTTCGTCAGAACGACATCAAAAAAGTATTGGCATATTCTACAGTTTCACAACTTGGCTTTATGTTTATCGCTTTAGGTTTGGGAGCTTATACAACAGCCATGTTCCACGTAATGACACACGCTTTCTTTAAAGCTTTGTTATTCTTGGGTGCAGGTTCTGTAATCCACGCAATGAGCAATGAACAGGACATGCGTTTCATGGGAGGTTTGAAAAAATATATTCCAATCACTCACGCAACTTTCCTAATTGGGACTTTAGCTATTTCAGGATTCCCTTTATTATCAGGGATGATTTCAAAAGACGAAATTTTGGTAGCGGCTTATGCTAAAAACCCTATTTACTGGGTAATGCTCTTCATTTTAGCAGCTGTTACTGCAACTTATATGTTCAGACTGTATTACCTGACTTTCCACGGAGATTTCAGAGGTACCGATGATCAAAAACATCATTTACACGAAAGTCCTACAAGTATGACTTTACCGTTAATTGTTTTGGCAGTTCTTTCAGTGCTTGGAGGTTTTATAAACCTTCCACACTTCATTGGTCACGGTCATTATGCTAAATTAATGGAATGGCTGAAACCTGTTTTGACAGAAGAAAGCTTTAAGCAAATGGAAACTACACTTACAGGAGTAGCAGAAAGCACTGAATTTATTCTTTTAGGAGCAACTGTTGCCATGTTTTTTGCAGTTTGGTTTGTCGTGAAAAACACTTATGTAAATAAGAAAAAAAGAGCTATCGCTGAAGACGATTATACAGGATGGGAAAAACTATCTGCTAAGAAATTGTATGTTGACGAACTTTACAATGCATTGATTGTGAAAACTGTTGAAGGACTAGGACGTGGCGGAAAAATGTTTGACAAAGGCGTTCTGGATCGTTTTGTTGATTACATCGGGGAAGGCGCTGAGGACAGCGGGAGATCGATGAAGCGTATACAGAACGGAAATGTAGAAAACTACATTCTGATCATGTCTTTAGCTGTGGGAATTATATTAATTGTTAACTTTATATTACAATAATGTCTTATTTACTATTAACATTATTACTTTTACCTCTAGTAGGTTCGGGATTGGTCTTTGCATGGAGGAATACTTCCAGCAAATACCTGGCATTAGGAATTGCTTTGATTCAAATGCTGCTTACATTTTACGTTGTTTCGGATTTTGATTTTAATCCAACCGTAGACAGCGTATTGCAGTACGAGATCAACTATCCTTGGTCACAATTTATAAAAAGTAACCTTCATTTCGGAATTGACGGAATGAGCTTGCTTCTTTTATTGCTGACCAATATTTTGATGCCGATCATTATTTTATCATCTTTTAATGAAAATGTAAGCTATAAAAATTCTTTCTACGGTCTGATTTTGCTGATGCAATTCGGACTGGTTGGTGTTTTCACCGCTTTAGATGGATTATTATTCTACATTTTCTGGGAAGTTACTTTGATTCCGATCTGGTTTATCGCCGCACTTTGGGGGCAGGAAAACAAAAGACTGGAGTTCACTACAAAATTCTTCGTGTATACTTTCGTAGGATCTTTGTTTATGCTGGCAGGTTTAATCTACGTTTACAATCATTCAGCATCATTTGCTTTAACAGATTTGTATAACGCAAACCTCGGTGAAACTCAACAGATCGTTGTTTTCTGGTTTATTTTCTTTGCATTTGCAGTAAAACTTCCGGTTTTCCCATTCCACACTTGGCAGCCGGATACTTATACCTACTCTCCTACTCAAGGATCTATGTTGTTATCTGGGATCATGCTTAAAATGGCAATCTACGGTGTACTTCGTTATCTGATTCCGATCACACCAACTGCAATCTTCGGAATTTCCGGACAGATTGTAATCATCTTAGCGATTGTAGGAATTGTTCACGGAGCATTGATCGCTATCATCCAGACCGATATGAAAAGAATCATTGCGTATTCTTCTTTCTCTCACGTTGGATTGATGGTGGCGGGTATTTTCTCTTCTGCAGTTCTTACATTGAGAGGAACATTTACTATTGAAGGAGCTGAAGGAGCTTTGGTACAGACATTTGCTCACGGTATTAACGTCGCAGGTTTATTTTTCTGTGCAGATATTTTATACAAAAGATTTAAATCAAGAGACATCCGACAGATGGGAGGTTTGGCGAAAGTTGCTCCTAAGTTTGCCGTTTTGTTTTTGATTATCATATTAGGTTCAATGGGAGTTCCATTGACCAATGGTTTCATCGGAGAATTCATTTTGATTAAATCGATTTTCGACTTTAATGTACTGGCTTCAGTAATTGCCGGTCTTACCGTTATTCTTTGTGCAGTTTATTTATTGAGATTCTACGGAAAAGCAATGTTCGGACAAGGTGACGAAGCAGTTTTAAGTACAGCAAAAGATTTGTCAGCAGTAGAATTTTCGGTATTGGCAAGTATTGCAGTATTTGTAATTGTCTTAGGAGTTTTTCCTCAGCCGGTCATTGATATGGTAAGTAGTTCACTGAAGTTTATTTTTACTTCAATGATTAACTAAATTTAAATAGTAAAAGATTAAGAATTATTCAGAGAGCGTACAGATTAAAGAGAAAAGAAAATAGATAAAGATTTTAAAGACTGAATTTGACAACTTTAAACTTAAACTAACAACTTGATTTTTAAACCTTTCGATCTCCAATCTCAAATATAAATTATGAGTGTTTTAATTATTGTTTTCCTAACTGCAGTTGCTGCGTTATTTTCGGGAGTTTTTGAGCAAGGAAAATTCGCAAGATACATTGGGATTTTTGGATTAATCATTGCATTGTACGTGAGTTTCTTACCGGAAGCTTCATTTTTTGCGCAATACAGACACATGTATGACTACACCGCAAACACTGCGTTGTTTACTAAAATATCTTTGGTAACGACATTACTGTTGTTCTTCCTTGGAGGTTTTGCATTCAGCAATCATAGAAGCCATCAGTCAGAATTGTATGCCTTGATGCTTTTTGCTCTTTGTGGTGGAATTATCCTTTTCGGTTTCCAAAACTTAGTAACTTTATTCTTAGGCATTGAAATTCTTTCTATTCCGTTGTATGTAATGGCTGGAGCGAACAAAACAGATTTAAGATCAAACGAAGCTTCGATTAAATATTTCCTGATGGGTGCATTTGCAACAGGTTTCTTGTTGTTTGGTATCGCATTTATCTACGGAAGTACAGGAACTTTCGATTTATATAGAATTCAGGAATTCACGATTACGAATCCTAAAAACATCATGTTGATTTTAGGAGTGATCCTAATGCTTTGTGCGATGTCGTTTAAAGTAGCTTTAGCACCGTTCCACATGTGGAGTCCGGATGTTTATGCTGGTTCACCTTCATTAATCACTGCTTTCATGGCAAGTGTTGTGAAAATCTCAGGTTTCTTCGCTTTATTCAGATTAATGACCATCGGATTCTCTGGCGTAACTGCTGAATGGATTAATATTCTTGGTGTGTTCCTAATCATCACTTTGGTTCTTGCCAATGTAATGGGACTTGCACAAACGAATGCAAAAAGAATGTTGGCGTACTCGTCAGTATCTCATGCAGGATATATCGGGTTGGTTTTCTTCGGAATGAATGCACTTTCGACGTACACATTAGCTTTCTACTTATTCGCATATTCACTATCCACAGTTGGAGTTTTTATGTGTTTAATTTGGGTAGAAAAAATCAAGCGAGAAACTTCTTTCGGAGCTTTCAAAGGATTGGCAAAAACAGAACCTCTATTGGCTGTTGTAGCAACTATCTCTTTACTATCAATGGCAGGAATTCCTTTGACTGCAGGGTTTATGGGTAAATTCTCATTGTTTGCTCAGGCGTTGACGAAAGATGACAATACTTTCTTAGTGATCGTAGCGGTTTTAGGTTCGGCAATTTCTATTGCTTATTATTTAAGACTGATTATTGCAATGTTCTTCTTTAAAGAAACCACTTTCAAAACTTCAGAGAAAGTAACCATAACTTACAATATCGTAGCAGTACTTATTATCGCTTCATTGGTAGTTTTGGGAGTTTACCCTGATTTGTTTGCAAAACAGTTTGGATTATAAAAAACTATCTTCATATATATAAAAGCGCATCTTTGAGGTTGCGCTTTTTTTTTGACAAATATCAAAATATTGTCCTTCATTCTGATGATGATCAAATGAGTTAGAATAAACATTTCCAATTCACAACAATCTACAGAAACAAACAATAATTTAAAATTTTCTTACATCAACGGTATTTTTCAAAGTTTAATTACGACCGTATTTTTTTATCTTTACAAAGTATTTACAGGTTTGCAAACGTCTCTGTAAATGATAATATTAGTAAAGATATATCGAACAATATCTAAAAATTCTCTATGAAAAAAATAATTGCACTCACAGGAATAATAGCTTTCGGAGGATTTCTGACAGCAAACGCACAATGCAAAACGGTAAGCTCGATTACAGAAAATTTCGATGCATGGAAAGAAATTAATAAATGCTGGACTGCTCACCAAGGAAAAGCGATGCTGTATGCAAGTGACAAGAAAATTGTATTTTACTCAGTGACGAATCCACAAGAGAACATGTATATAACCACCCCAAAAATTAAAGCAGGTAAGTATATATTAACTTTTGATATTTCAGATAATGGCGGAGAAACCACACTAGATATTTTCTCAACTCATAACATCAGCGATGTAAAATCTTTTGTTTCTATAACTAAACCTTCAAAAATAACATCAGGAAAAAAAACTTATGACATTAACTTAAAGAAGGATTCAAATCTTGGTCTGAAAGTTTTATTAAATGGAATTCATCAGGCTGTTTACGTTGATAACTTTTCTCTAAAGCCAAAAAAGTAATTCACTATAATTGCATAAGGAGTGCGATTAGCTGAGCACTAAATTAGAATTGATTGATTTAATATATCACTACTTTAATTTGCTTTTGCAACCTCTTTAAAAAATCCTTTTTTCATACCTTTACCTTTACAATTTTTTCATTTTGTCAAATCTTTACAAGAAAGAAAGTCCGTTTCAGGTTTTTATATCGTTCAAAAAATATTTGGATGTTTTAGAACATATTCGATATAACGATCGGCTGGAATATCGAGCAACTTACGCACAATCCCTGATCGAAAAAACAAGAAATTTTAAAGAATTACGAGACGGTTTTCAGGATTTGTCTCTATTTGAAAAACATCGCGACCTAATCAGACTTTTGCTTGCAGATCTCTTTCCCACAGGATTGACTCGGAATGAGATTAAGGCCGCAGGAATTCCTCTTACCAATATTACATTCAATTACACCGAAAGATTTCAGAATATTTTAAATGATGCCGGAAAAGATTTTGAAATAGAATTCAGAGACATCAGCGATGACGAATATTATGTTTTCTGCTGCTGCCTTATTTTGCAGACCTATCTGAAAAAAGACATCAAAGTTACGATCCCTTTCTATTACGACATTCCTAACAAAGACGGAATTATTAAACATTATAAAATCACTGTCAACTCAGATTTCAGTGATGTGTATCCGGCTGAAGGCACAGTAATTCCTGATGAAGAAATTTTAGATATTCTTTTAGAAAATTTAGACGATATACATCTCTGGAAAAAACATTTCCCTCTTGAATCCTGGATCTTAAATGGTTTCAGCATCATTTCTTTAGTAGACTGCACTTCGGAAGTTGCCCTTTCTGATCTGAAATCTACGCTCATCAGAATCGATCCTCAAAATCCGGCTCCTGATGAAAATCTGCAGGAAATTTTCAAATCGTACTTCGACGTCGCGGAGCTTAATTTTGGTTTAATGCTCTTTAATACGAAAAATAAAAGACTCGAAAAACTTCCGATTTACGAAAATGTTTTCACCAATTATCTTTTAGATTTTTGGCTAAATACTTTTGATGAAGAAATTCGCAAAACAGCTTTTGAAAATATAACTTACAACTCAAAACCAATTGTAGTTTCTAATGTCGACAAACTTGATGATGAAATAAAAAAACTGCCGTCATTTAGCATTCTGAAAGACAATCAGATCAATAGTTTCATGGTGATTCCTATTATGAAAGATGGTGAACTGCTCGCGATCATGGAGTTTACTTCGCCTATTCATAACAGTCTCAACGGATTAAAACTGAAAAAGCTTGAGTTTGTAGCCGAGATGATTATTTTCTCCCTCAGCAGGTTTTCTTACGAAAGAAATAATCAGATTGAGGCCATTATCCAACGGGAATATACAACCATTCATGACAGCGTAATCTGGAAATTCAGAAACGAAGCCGAACGCTATTTTAATGCTTTTCTCTCAAAAAAAATATATACTTTAAAAGAGATTTCGTTTAAAAATCTGACACCTTTATTCAGTTTCTCAGATATTCGTGCGTCTTCAGAAAAGCGCTACAATCTGATGCTTGAAGATCTTAATCAGCAGATCGACGGAATTTGTGAAGTTATGATTCTTTTAAATTCATCAGAAACAGAAAAATATTCTCTGGCTTTGGATATTTTTGAAAACGAACTCAACAACGAGATCAAAGCAGATACCGAACAGAGATTTCAGCGATTTTTACGAGAAGAAATTCATCCATTTCTCCAAGGTCAGTTAGAAATAAAAACTGATGAAAATATCAAAGCTAAAATCAAAAACTATTTCAGTCAGGTTTTTACACAAAATGATCTTTTTTATGCCAACCGAAAAAATTTAGATGATTCTATAACTCTTCTTAACCGTAAGCTGGCAGATATTTTAGATCAAAAACAGGCTGTTGCTCAGGAAATATTTCCGCATTATTTTGAAAGATTTAAATCTGATGGCGTAGAGCACAATCTCTACATTGGTCATAATATTGCTCCGGAAATGCCATATTCATCAAAGTTTGTTCACGAACTGAGATATTGGCAGCTTGAGACAATCTGTACAATGGAGCATGAGTTTGATTTATTCAAAAAAGATCTCCCAATCTCACTTGACATTGCATCTTTAATTTTTGTTTATAACGAAAAAATAGACATCCGCTTCCGAATGGATGAGAAGCGTTTTGATGTAGACGGCGCTTTCAATTCTAATTTTGAAATCATTAAGAAAAGATTGGAGAAAGCTCACGTGAAAGATTCCGCAGAAAGAATTACTTGTCCGGGAAAAATCACAATCGTCTATTTCGGAATGGAAAACCAACGTGAATATTTACAATATATCAACAGACTTCAAAAACTAAATGTCTTGAAAGCTGATGTTGAATTTCTAAGAGTTGAAGATCTTCAGGGAATTACAGGTTTGTTAGCTTTGAGGGTTTCTTTCGTTTAAATATTTATCTTTAAAGACTAAGAAAAGCATACGCAAAAGACAGTACAGAAATGATAATTCCTGCCATAAAAATGTTGTAGGTAATTGATAGCAATTTATATTTTCTATCTAAAACCTTCCCGAGGAAATACAAATCTTTCACCATAGAATCGTAGATATAATCTCTGTCTTTTATCAAATCATGCATGGAACTCAGATAATGATCAAATTTCATCTGCTGGAAATTTCCAAAAAATAAAAGATTCACTTTTCGATCTTCAATATCTTTATTTGTAAATGTAGTTTTAGTCACATTTGGTTTTGTCGAGAGAATGGCAAAAATAATTGTTAAAACACTCGAAATCAAAAGGAAAAAAGTAGGTATAATTAAATGGGCATTTTTCGGAGTATCTAATTTCGGAACCAAAACAGACAGACAAACCGAGATAATAATCGCATTTACAGAAAGCAAAATATTGGCTTTGCTGTCGGCAATATCACTCAATCTCGTATGATTATTTAAAGTAATCCTAAAAAGTGTGTCTACACTCCTGTCAGATTTTTGGTCTTTATCTTTTTTAGAATCAGAATTTTCCTTTTTTGGTTTTTCTTCTTTTTCAAGCTTTTTTTCCAGCTTTTTTACATTTTTCATTTTTAGAGGCTCCCAGTTTTCTTTTGCATAATCTGTAAAATATCTATGCTTGTTTTTCAGAAAATCTACATTCATGACGTTCCATTCGTCATTAGAAAAGCACATTCCACCTGTAAGTTCCCATTCTTTTCGCAGAGCTTCTGCAGAATCATGATAAAATGGACTTGCAAAATGACTGAAATCTGCATCTTTCATGATTTCCTCAAGAAAGTTTTGTGGCTGATGATATTTTTCTGTTGACAAAATCAATTTTGAAACCTCATCAATATATTCTCTCGATGCATTTTCATGAAGAAGAAATTCAGTAAGAATCTCCACTCCTTTTTTCTCATGACCTTCTGCATCGCAACCTGTGAAACCTACATCATGAAACCACAATGCAAGCAAGATCTTTTCCCGATCTGCCTCAGAAACTTCAGAGTGACTGATAATCTCTTCAGCCTTGTTGACAGCGTACGTTGTATGAATAAAATTATGATAAAAATATACAGAAGATAACTTATCTTTGAATAAGTTTTCTACATAATTTTTGGCTTTGTTTAAAACGCTCATTTCTGAATTTTTCTTAATGTAAATGTATGAATTTATCCTTTAAATTTGATCGAAAAATGTTCTTACCAATCGTGAGAACAATCCTTCTTTCCGGATTTCTGTTTTCGTGTGCAACCTATAACGTACAAAAAGGAAAAAACGTGCATGAGATACGAAATTCTGCAATAAAAACTGAAAATGATTATAAAATATTCCTCGTTGGCGATGCTGGAAATGCAGATGAACCGCAAGCGCAGAACACTTTAAATTTCATTAAAAACAAATTAGACTCAGCCGACAAAAATTCAATGCTTTTGTTTTTAGGAGACAACATTTATCCGTTGGGAATGCCTAAAGAAAGTGATAAAGGTTATCCTTTAGCTAAACAAAAACTGGAAAACCAACTGGCTATAACGAAAAATTTTAAGGGAAAAACTTTGGTCATTCCGGGAAACCACGATTGGTATCACGGTCTGGAAGGTTTGAAAGCTCAGGAAGAATTTGTAAAATCTTATTTAAACGACAAAAAAGCTTTTCTACCAAAAAATTCTTGTCCGATTGATGATATTAATTTAACCAAAGATATCAAATTGATCGTTATAGATTCTGAATGGGCTTTAATCAACTGGGACAAGTATCCCGGAATCAACAAAGGCTGCGATATTAAAACGAAAGAGGATTTTTACACAGAATTCAAAGATTTAATCACAAAAAATCAGGATAAGAGAATTATTGTTGCCTTACATCATCCTGTAATCAGTTCGGGAGTTCATGCGGGTTTTAATTCTGCAAAATCACATATCTCTTCTTTCCACGGGAAACTTCCTGTTCCGGGAGTTGCAAGTTTAATCAATGTTTTGCGAAGTTCTTCTGGCGCAAGCATGGAAGACATCAGCAATGCACATTATGCAGAATTTGCCAATAGAATTAAAAGTATTATTCAGGATAAAGAAAATGTAATTCTGGTTTCAGGTCATGACCACAATCTTCAGTATCACGAGAACAAAAATATCAAACAAATTATCAGTGGTGCAGCATCTAAAACCGATCCTGCTACGATTGTTGAGAAAACTGATTTCTCTTATGGTGGAAGCGGATTTGCTGTTTTAAATATGAGAAAAGATTTGAGTTCTGATGTTGAATATTTTTCAACTAAAAATAATACGCTTGAAAAACTGACGCAGATCTCCGTCCTTAAAAAACCTCAAGATTTTATAAATAATTATCCAGATTCGTTACCTGCAACCGTAAAGTCAACAATTTATTCTGAGAAACAGACAAAAGCCGGAAAATTCTACAGTTGGCTTTGGGGAAATCACTACAGAAAATATTACGCACTTCCGATTGAGGTTCAGACTAAAAATCTTTCAGACATGAATCCCGGATATTCTCCCGTAAGAGAAGGTGGCGGAAACCAGTCGAACAGCTTACGTCTGAAAACCAACGACGGGCAGGAATTTGTAATGCGCGGAATCAAGAAAAGTGCAGTCCGTTTTTTAAATGCACAGGCATTCAAGAAAAATAGTTTCGGGAGCGAACTCAACAACACATTTCCTGAAAGATTTTTGCTTGATTTTTACACTACCAATCATCCTTTTACGGGCTTTGCCGTCAACAATATGATCGACAAGCTGGGTATTTTTCACAGTAATCCGGAACTTTTTTATATTCCTAAACAAAAATCATTAGGAAAGTATAATCAAAATTATGGTGACGAACTGTATATGATTGAAGAACGTTTTTCTTCTGATCCCAAAACCTTGCAGTCGTTGGATAATGCTACAGACATTGTTTCAACTTCAGATGTTATGAAAAATATGCGAAAAGACGGGAAATATTCAGTAGATCAGGATCTTTACATCAGAGCAAGAATTTTTGATATGCTGATCGGCGATTGGGACAGACACGAAGATCAATGGAAATGGGCAGAATATAAAGTAGGCAATAAAATAGTTTACAAACCGATTCCCAGGGACAGAGATCAGGCATTCAGCAACTACGACGGAACGGCCTTTAAAGTCATCATGAATATCCCCGCGATCCGCCATATGAAAACATTTAAAGACGATATTAAAAGCGTGCGTTGGATGAATATGGAACCTTTTCCTATCGATTTAATTTTCTTAAAAAACGCCAATCAGGAAGACTGGATCACTCAGGCAAAATACATTCAGGAACATTTATCAGATAACGATATCGACCGTGCTTTTGATAATTTACCCAAAGAAGTTCAGGATGAAACAATTAAAGATATCCAGAGAAAACTAAAACTCAGAAAAGATAAATTAGAAGATTATGCTGCACAATATTTTGATGTTTTACAGGAAAAAATTCCATTAGCAGGCACGGTAAATAAAGATAAATTTGTCATCATTAAATCAGAAAATTCTGTTGAAGTTAAACAGTATCAGCTAGACAAAATTGAAGGTGAAAGATTGGTTTTCGAAAAAAAATACAATGATAGCAAAACCAAAGAACTCTGGATCTACGGTTTGGAAGACGATGATTTTTATGAAGTTTCCGGTGAAGGAAAATCTAAGATTAACATCAGATTAATTGGTGGTTACAATCACGACACTTACAATGTAGAAAACGGAAAGAAGGTAAAGATTTACGACTTTAAATCTTCAAAAAATACTTACAACGCCAAATCTGCCGCAAAACATATCACCGACGATTACGATGTCAATACCTACAATTGGAAGCACCCGAAATATAACTTCTTTGCAGGATATCCGATGGCGAATTTTAATCCGGATGACGGCGTGATTTTAGGAATTGTATCAAATTACACGGTCAATAATTTCATTCGCGATCCTTTTACTCAAAAACATAGTTTAAGTGCTAATTTCTATACGGCAACGGGTGGTTTTAATTTGGGATACAAAGGAATTTTCAAAAAAGCTATTGGAGGTTGGGATGCCGGAATTGACGCGACGTTTACCACTCCATTTTTTGCCAGAACATTCTTCGGTTTGGGTAATGAAAGCATCAATAATGTCGACGAAGACAGCAGAGACTACAACAGAGTGCGTATTTCTCAGATTAAATTCGCGCCATCTATTTCGAAAACAAGCTGGCTGAATTTAAAACATCAGTTCCAGCTGAATTTTGAACATTCGAAAGTACAGTATAATAATGACCGTTTTGTGGCTGTTTCTCCGGATGTGAATCCTGAAGTTTTTAACGGACAACAATTTGCAGGGGCAAACTATACATTTAGTTTTAAAAATTTAGACAATAAAGCCTTCCCTACTTTAGGTCTGGAAATGATTTTAAATGCAGGTTGGAAAACCAATCTATCAGAATTTAAACAAAACTTCGCCAATTTCAATGGAAGGTTAAACCTATTCCACAGAATTGATAAGAGAGGGAAATTTGTATTTGCCAACTCCAGCAATGCAATGATCATCAACAATAATAACTTTGAATTCTATCAGGCTGCAGCAATCGGCGGAAGCAATGGTATGCGTGCTTACAGAAATGAAAGATTTGCAGGAAAATCATATTTCGCCAACAATTCTGAGATCCGCTGGAATTTCGGAAGAATAAAAAACAATGTCGTTCCTACGAACTTAGGAATTTTAGTTGGTTATGATTTGGGAAGAGTCTGGAAAGACGGTGAGCAGTCCGATAAATGGCATCAAGGAGTCGGTGCAGGATTTTGGATGAATATCTTGGAAACGTTTTCTGCAAGAGTCGATTATTTTACAGGGGAAGATGGCGGAAGGATTTCCGGTGGTGTGGGATTGAGTTTTTAACGGTCGTTGAACGCTTTATTTAACCCTCTTAAACTAAATTTTGTAGTTTATAAAACAAAGTTTGTCATTCTGAAAGAATCTTTACAACATTTGAATGAATTGCTGAGATTCCTCCGGAATGGACAAACTAGATGTTTATTTTAAAGAAAACTGATACACATTTCCTCCAGTTTGTTTATCCTTTTCATCAGCAATCAACAAGGTTTTATCATCAACAAAAACGACCGCTTCCTTTTGCGAATTGTGATTCAATGATATTTTTTGAATTTTGGCTGAACTAAAATCATTCGCTGTAAATCCTGAAAGCAAATTAATTTTTTTATGATTCAAAAGAACAATCTGATTTTTTGAATTGATCGTTGCTGAAGTAATTGCTGCATCATTATAACCACCTTCTAATTTTAATTTACCAACCAATTTAGCTTCAAAATCTCCTTCTTTATTCGGAATCTGGAAGACTAGGAAAGTTCCGTCAAAACCTTTGCTTCTGTTTTTTGTGAAAAGATAAAAATTGCCGTCTTTCTCTACAAAAGCTTCACAATCATAGAGTAAATTTGATTTTTTTGGAGGAAACTCAGTTTGCCCTTCGTAATGAAATTTCGTCATCTGAATGACCTTTGTAGATTTCTGAGATTCACTTTTTAAATCTAACTTTAAGATGGAAAGATTCTGTCTGTCATTTTCATTATTCCCGAAATCTCCAATGTAGATATTTCCGGCTGCATCTTTTGTAATATCTTCCCAGTCGTTGTTATCTACGTTTTCCACCAAAACGTCTGTAGTCAGTTCACCTTGTCGGTTCAATCCGTAAACCACATTTTTATTTCCTGCATCTTCAATTGCCCAAATAGTTTTCTGGTCTTGCGAAAGTGCAATTCCTGAAACCTCTTTCAGTTTTTTTGGAAGAGAAAATTCTATTTTTAATGAATCATTCTCCACTTTTTCTTTTTGATTTTTTGGGTTACAGCTCATTAATAAAATAGCAGATACTGTACAAAATATATTCATTCTCATTTTAGTTTTTATTTAAAAGTTTCGCTTTTTCCCACAGAACATCCATCTCTTCCAAAGTCATATTTTCAAGTTTTGAATTATTTTCTTTGGCTAAATTTTCCATTTTCTGAAATCTCGAAATGAATTTCAGATTGGTTCTTTCCAATGCCGAATCCGGATTTAAACCTGAAATTCTGGCGTAATTGATTAATGAGAAAAATACATCTCCCAATTCAAGTTCTTTTTTATCCAAATCGGTTTCCTCATGAAATTCCTGAATCTCTTCGTCTACTTTCTTCCAGGCATCTTCAGCATCGTGAAATTCAAAACCAATTCCTTTTACTTTATCCTGAATTCTGTAAGCTTTCACCATACTTGGTAATCCTTTTGGAACTCCACCCAAAATAGATTTATTACCTTCTTTCAGTTTCAGCTTTTCCCAATTTTGTTTTACTTCTTCTTCATCCTTCACTTCGACATCACCATAAATATGAGGATGACGGAAAATCAACTTTTCGTTTAAAGAATTGATAACATCAGCAATGTCAAAACTTTCTTTTTCTGAGCCTATTTTAGCATAAAAAACCAGATGTAGAAGTACGTCTCCAAGTTCTTTTTTAATCTCCATTAAATCTTCCTGCAAAAGTGCATCAGAAAGTTCGTAAGATTCTTCCAACGTCAGATGACGAAGTGTCTGAAGCGTCTGTTTTTGATCCCACGGACATTTTTCACGAAGATCATCCATAATATCCAAAAGTCTTCCAAAAGCTTCAAGTTTTTCCTGTCTGGTATTCATAATTGAGAATTAAAAAGTGGTACAAATTTAAGTAAATCTTTATTAGTTCTTTTGTCTTGAAATCAAAGATTCGACGAAGTCAAACAAAGAACCAAAAGTTCAAGATTTGGAAACTTCCTCTAAAAATTAAAAGTAAATCCTAAAATTCCCAAAACTTGAGCGAGTTCTAAATTTGTTTTTTAGTTCAAAACCATTGTCGCGCTTCAAACAGTGGTAATTTCTTATCGGATTAACTTTTAATTTTGACTTCGTCGAATCTTCGATTTCCTAACGCTCCATTTTCCTAAGTCAAATTTTTTAGCCCAAAAACAAAAAAACCTCATCATTGCTGATAAGGTTTTGTATAAATCCAGATAAACTAAATTATCCCATTTTTCTGTGTGTACTTTTAGTAGCTGCTTTTGCTCCAGAACTTGCTTTCACTTTTGGAGTTGCAGGTTTGTCAGCTTTCGGAGCTGCTTTTTTAGGAGCTGCTTTGTCAGCAGTGATTTCACCTTCAGCACTTTCTCCTTCTACAGTTTCCGGCTCAGCTTTTACGAAGCTTTCCGGCGTAATATAGCCAGCTTTGTGAAGAATATTATACCATTGAGCCAACTTTTTAATATCAGAAAAATAAACTCTTTCTGTATCGTAGTTTGGAAGAGATGCTCCCATAAACTCTTTCAATTCTTCTTCAGTAGATTTGTGAGAAATAGTTTCTTTGTACTCGTAGTTTTTAGCAATATTTTCAAAAACTTCGAACAAAGGAACTTCTTTATCGAATGTGAACATGGCGATATTATCTAATAAGCTCACCTGGCTTGAATTACCAATGCTTACTTTCTTTTTTGTTGTAACGTCTTCAATAATAAATCCGTTTTTCAATTGCGAAACTAATTTGTAAAGACCTGGTTTACCAGAAATCGAAATTATTTTTTCTAACAGCATAATCTTATTTTTTTAAAATTTTAGCAATCTGTTTAAGACAAACCGCAGTTTATTATTATTTATTTTTTATTTAATTATTTCGGAAATCTCATTTTATAGTTGATCGATACATCACCCTGAGAGATTTTTACCAATTTACCTTTTACCAGTTTTTTCTTTAACGAGCTTAAATGATCGGTAAAAAGCGTGCCTTCAATATGGTCATACTCATGCTGAATTACGCGGGCTCTAATATCGGAAAAAGTTTCTTTATGCTTAACAAAATTTTCGTCATAATATTCTATAACGATCGTACTTTTTCTTTTCACATCTTCTCGTACATCGGGAATCGAAAGACAGCCTTCATTAAATTTCCACTCTTCGCCAGATTCTTCAAGTATCTGAGCATTAATGAATACTTTTTTAAAGTCTTTCAGATCATCAGCAATATCTTCATAATCTTCATCTTCTGCCAAAGGACTCACATCTACAATAAACAGACGGATGTCTAAACCAATCTGTGGTGCTGCAAGACCAATACCATTGGCACTATTCATCGTATCAAACATATTGTCGATGAGTTCCTGCAAACCAGGATAATCTTTATCTATATCTTTTCCTACTTTTCTCAAAACAGGATCTCCAAAGGCTCTAATCGGTAAAATCATCTTGTTCTTTGTTCTAAAAAATTCTGCAATATGATAGTTGCGCTCACTTTATCTATTAATCCTTTCTCCTGTCTCTGCTTTTTACTTTTCCCACTTTGGGAGATAAAAAACGATGCCATTTTTGAAGTAAATCTTTCATCTAAACGATGAACGATAATATCGGGAAATTCTATTTTAAAATTGTCAATAAATTTCAAAATATCAGTTTCTACTTCAGAAAGATTTCCCTTCAAATCTGTCGGAAGACCTACAACAATGTCCTCAACTTTGTTTTCATTGAAATATTTCTTCAGAAATTCCATTAAAAACTTGGTTTCAACAGTCTGCAGTGCACTTGCAATAATCCTCATATCATCGGTTACTGCAAGGCCACAGCGAGCCTTTCCGTAGTCTATCGCAAGGATTTGTCCCATAAGTCTGCAAATTTAAGAAATTTTAATGATTTTATCCATAACGCAGTTTTTTTTCTAAAATGATGTATCAACACAACTTTTTTTTTTATAATTTTATTTATCTAAACTTAAACTATGAAGAATCTTATCTTAGTAAGACATGCAAAAAGCGACTGGCCGGAAGAAATGGAAGATTTTGATAGACCACTGGCAGACAAAGGGTTACAAGATGCCTTGAAAATGTCGAAATTTCTGAAAAGTCAAAATGTTTTGATTGACCAATTTGTGTCTAGCCCTGCGGTAAGAGCTCTCAGTACGTGCAAAATTTTTAACCAAACCTATCGTCTGGATCTTTCTACTAATGATAAGTTGTATAATCCTTCGGAAAATAATTTCAATTCTGTTATTTACGATTTGGATGACAACATCAACTCTGTAGCCTTGTTTTCTCACAACAACGGAATTTCAAATTTTGCAAATTATATCACAGACACCATCTTTCATTTCTCAACGTGCGGTGTCGCAGGCTTTGAAATCGATTGCAATTCGTGGTCTGAATTTGATGGTTCGAAGAAAAAGTTTTTGTTTTATTATGAACCAAATAAGATTTAGTAAACAAATATGAGATAATTATCGATTTTAAATTTTGGCTAAAGCCAGCCGATTGTTTTTAAAAAGAAAACGGGCTAAAGCCCGTTTCTATTGATACAAGTGACTATATGTTTGTCAAATTATTTCCTTCTTAAATCCAGATCATCAAAGTCAAAACTAAAATCTGTAATATCAGAAATTGCTTTCATCTTCGCAGATTCTGCTTTTCCGTTTTCATCATAATTGAAAATAATATAAGCATCAGCATCATAGCTTCTATCATCCCATTTGATGATAAAAGAATTATTTGAATACGGAAGTAATTCACCTTTTAATCTCGGAGAGTTTTTGCATGAAATTTTATAAGTATTTCCTTGCTGAGCAATTTCTACATCACCAAACCAGACATCATTGTACTTCCCGACAAATTGTTCTGGTTTCGGCTGAATATTTTTTTCTTTTTTGAAGGCATCAGATTTGGCAAAGGCATCTTTCTTTTGTTTTTCGTATTCCGCATTGGCTTTCAACATTCTGTCACCGTAGGTTTTCAGCCAATTCCTGTCGGCAATTCCTAAATAAGAGTCCTTCAAAGTATTCGTAATCGTGTTGAAAGCCGCACCAGACTGTTGATTAGTTAAAACAACAATTCCCAATTTCATATCAGGAATCAAAGTAAATTGAGTCACCGTTCCGATTAAACCACCAGTATGCTGAATTTGCTTATGACCTTTCACATCGCTCAAAAACCAACCCAATCCATAACCATAAAAACCAGTATCATAAGGATTTTTCATCGCAACCGGACTTGCAATCTGCAAATTCCAAAGCTGTTGAATATGTTTATCTGAAACCAATTTCTTACCTTCTTTTGTTGTAAAACCATTCAACAGAAATTCTGCCCAAGCCGTCATATCTTTGATATTACTCATGATTCCTCCGGCTGCATTTCCTGTTTCGTTCCAGTCGTGAGGAACGGCGATTGCTTTTCCGTCAACAGGAGCATGAGCATCAATCTTATTGGTAACACCTTTTGCTCTATTGTAGCTTCCGAAGCTTGAATTCATTCCTACAGGTTTCATAATTCTCTGCTCGATAAATTCAGCCCAATTCAATCCTGAAACTCTGTGAATCACTTCTCCCGCTACGATGAACATGATATTGTTATAATCTAAAGTCGTTCTGAAAGGATTTTCGGGTTTTAGATATCTAACATTATGAACAATGTCGTTCACAGTAAGATTTCCTCCTTCAGGAAAGAACATCAAATCACCCTGTCCCAAACCTAATCCTGCTCTGTGAGTCACCAAATCTTTAATCGTAACATTTTGAGAAACATAAGGGTCATACATTTGAAATTCAGGAATATATTTTGAGACCTTATCATCCCAATTCAGTTTTCCTTCGTCTGCCAAAATTGCCAAAGCGGTACAGGTAAATGCTTTCGAATTTGAAGCAATACCAACCAAAGTTGTATCATCCATCGGTTGTTTTGTCGTCAGAGAGCGAACACCGAAACCTTTTGAATAAATTATTTTTCCGTCTTTGATGACTCCGACAGACATTCCGGGAACATCGAAAGTTTTTAAGGTACTTTTGATTAGTTCATCTAATTTCTTTTCTTCGACCTGAGAAAATGCGATAAAAGACACAAGAATAAAGAATAGAGATAGCTTTTGCTTCATTTTTAAATTTTTTCAAAGTTAATCAATTCGGGATTATTGAGTAAATTTGCGTCTTAAAGAAATTCGCATTTAATAATGACCAAAATCCTCCTCCTCTCCGATTCACATTCTTATATTGATGATAGAATTTTAGATTATGCCAAACAAGCTGATGAAATTTGGCATTGCGGAGATTTTGGAAGTTTTGAAATCATTGAACAGCTTGAAAAAATCAAACCATTAAAAGGTGTTTATGGTAATATTGACGGTGCAAAAATTCGTTCTGAATTTCCTGAAGTGACTCGTTTTCTTTGCGAAAATGTAGAAGTTTTAATGATTCACATCGGCGGATATCCCGGAAAATATACTCCTTTGGCGCAAAAAGAAATTTCTGAAAAAGCTCCGAAGTTATTTATTTCGGGACATTCTCATATTTTAAAAGCGATGTTTGATCAGAAAAATAATTTTTTACATTTAAATCCTGGAGCTTGCGGAAAACAAGGTTGGCATAAAATGAGAACGATGATGCGGTTCGTAATTGATGATACGGAAATTAAGGATTTGGAAATTATTGAATTGGGAGCGAAAGGTTAATTTACTAAAAACGAGAAGCTTTAAATTTAACCAGTAAGATTTATTAAGGAGTTGAGAATATTAGATTTAGCTTCGCTTTAAGCAGAATACTTTTTTTGAATCTATTTGATTTTCTTAATGTAGTCTAACTTCTTGAGCAGTTTTTAATGTTTTAAAATAGACTTTAGTTAACAAAAAGATTGCTTTCCCGAAATCGATGATAGGCTATTCCTCAAAATGACAAAAGAAAATATATGAAAATTGGCGATAAAATTTCGGTGGTAGATGAAGATTTGAGCGGAGTAATTACTTCGGTAAACGGAAATATCGTAGTTTTCAAAGACGAATATGGTTTTACTTATCAATATCAAAAAGAAAAGCTGGTTCCGAAAAATGCTTCGATCTACGAAAACATAAAGGTTGTACAAAAAGCAGAGCCGAAAAAAGTGACTTCTAAAAAGCATGATAAAAATCCTTTAATTCTTGACCTGCATTTTCATCTTTTAGTTAAAAACCCGAATGACTACGCTAGTTTCGAAAGACTGTTTATTCAGAAAGAAAAATTGATTCAGACCATAAATTTCTGCAGAAAAAATCACCTGAAAAGGCTTGAAATCGTACACGGAATTGGTGACGGTGTTCTTCAGAAAATAGTATGGGACGTGTTAGAGAGCCAGACCGGACTAGATTTTTATAACAAAGAAATACTTCATCACCAATCGGGTGCGGTAATGGTAGAATTTCACTAAATTTGCAATAATTGTCATATGAACGTACTAAATTTACTTTTCACGAAAGACGGTCTGATCTATCAGATTTCCAAGAATAAAAATGTTTTGGAAGAGAAATCTTATCTGGTTGATGAAGAATCTCCTAAAGATTATATTGCTCAAAAGCTTGAAGAAGTTTTATTGAAACAGAGATTTGATGAAATTGCTGTGATCTCAGCTTTAAATCACTTTACATTAATGCCTGAAGGCTTTTCTGAACATGATGCAGGTTATGATCTCATCTCTTTCAACGCGCCTGTTGACAAAGATAATGAGGAACTTATGCTTTCTGTGAACAAAAAATTTAACGTACAGTTCTACTATACTTTTCCGAAAGATTTTTACCGTAAAATAAAAGAACTTTCGATTCCTGTGAGATTTAATTTCTCGGGAGAAAAGTTTTTAAACTCTATTCAAAATAAGAACAAAAAGGAAATTCATATCAACCTTTATCATAATCAGTGCGAGTTTTTTGCCATTGATAACAAGAAAGTGATTTTATACAATAATCTGGATGTGAATTCGGAAGTTGATTTCTTATATTTTGTAATGTTTACGTTAAGTAAAATCGGTTTTGGAATCAGCGATACGAACTTTTTTGTGTACGGCGAAACAACAGAAAACGAAACCTTTATTTCAGAACTTCAGAAGTTTGTAAAAAATATAAAGATCGTTTTTGATAACATTCCGAATAAGAATTTCATCCTCAACTAGGTTGTAGGAAGCTTTTAGGATTTAATTTCTAACTGCGATCTTCCGCCTATCATCTCAAATTAAAAAAAAATGTACAGAATAATTGCCGGCAAGTGGAAAGCCAAAAAAATAGCAGCTCCAAAAAATTTTGATGTAAGACCGACCACTGATTTTGCTAAAGAAGCATTATTTAGTATTCTTGAGAACACCTACGACATGCAGTCGATCTCTGTTCTCGATCTTTTTGCGGGCATCGGATCTATCACTTTCGAGTTTGCTTCGAGAGGTTGCAAAGATCTCACTTCAGTAGAATTGAACCCGAAACATACTTCTTTTTTAAATTCTACAGCTTCAGAATTGGGTTTTAGTTTAAATGTAAGCGTGCAGCGAGGCGATGTTTTTGATTGGCTTAAAAAATTCAGAAACAAAAAATCATACGAAATCGTATTTTCTGATGCTCCTTTCGAACTGGAAGAGAAAAAATATTACGAACTGATTTCTTTGGTCTTAAATAATAAATATCTGAAACCGAATGGCACTTTGGTGATTGAACATCAAAGCAGATTAAAATTTGATCATCCTAATTTTGTCGACACGAGGAGATACGGAAATGTAAGCTTCAGTTTTTTTAGACCAAATGAGGAAGAAGAGACTGAAACAAATTTAGACACAGAATAAATACAAAGATAAAGACTCATTTCTGAGTCTTTTTTCATTTATAAAACTTTCAATTCTAGATCGATTGTTTTTCCGAAGAATTTTTTTGAGATTTTTTCGAAGTTTTTCGTGATATCAGAAAGATAAAACTGGTATTTTGGTTTCGGATTATTCTGATTTAACAAATTATATTTATCTAAAATAATGTTAAGATGATTGGCAACAATATTGGGTGAATCTATTACACGCACTCTATTTCCGTAATATTGCTTGATTTCATCAATCAACAGCGGATAATGGGTACATCCTAGAATCAGCGTTTCGATATTTTTTAATTTAGCATTACTCAGATAATTATAAATGATCGAATGGGTAATCGGGTGATTTTTAAAACCTTCCTCAATCGCAGGAACCAGCAACGGAGTCGCCAATTCATCAACTTTGATAAATTTATTATGCTTACGAATGCTTTTCTTATATAAACCGGAATTTACTGTTGCTTTCGTCGCAATCACTCCCACGTTGGTATGAATCTCGTAAGAAACCTTTTCGGCCACCGGATTAATCACATCAATTACAGGAACTTTGCCGGAGACAGCTTCCATTACGTCATTCAAAGCATTTGCTGTTGCCGTATTACAAGCAATTACAATCGCTTTGCAGTTCTGTTCTAGCAGGAAATTGGTTATTTTCGTAGAATATCCTATAATCGCCTCTTTAGATTTTTCGCCATAAGGAAGATGTTTTGTATCGCCGAAATAAATAAGATCTTCATTAGGAAGAAGTCTTTTAATTTCTTTAGCTACCGTCAAACCTCCTACTCCGCTATCAAAAATACCGATAGGCTGTTTTGGCGAAAGATGCGAATAATCCTGTTTTTTAGTTTTCAAACGAATGAAATTTTATGCAAAAATAGTGAATAGAATCGTAATTAATTAAGATTACTAATTGAAAAATCTTTCGGATATCTCACTTTATAACTTACTCTGATTTTTTTTGTCTCTGACGGTGAAATTTTTACATACCAAGTTAAATATCCTTTTTCTTTGTCTTGTTCTGCATTATCGGTTTGTAATAATTCTATTTTAACCGACTCATCTTTACTAAGAGGAAACTGATCTTTTATTTCTATCTCAATAGCCTCTTTTTTATTATTCCTTACCACAATATCGTATGTAAAGGTCTTTTCCTGATAAGATGAAAACATTTTCACACTTGATTTATCATCAATCATCTCTTTTCTGACACTGATTTTCTTATCATCCCCAAGTGTAATGCTCAATTCACCTGTTGTCTGATTGGGTTTAATTGTGGTTTCGCCAATATACATATTTTCAAAAACAATATTTGCCGTAGCCGAAATCAGATTATATTTATTAAAATCTTTAATTTTAGCAATTAAGAAAGCATCTTTACTATATTTTGGCGCAACAAAATATTTATAAACTGCGGGAATTTTTTCCTGTTTCAAATTAATAAAATTTTCCTGATCATTCGAGAGAATATCATAAGGGACCTCAACATCAAAGCTGATGTTAAACTGATTTTCAACAGATTTAAATCCATATCCCACCACCACAACTTCTTCTATCTCTTTAGTTTTTGTAGAATCACTTTGAGTGCTGTATCCTCTGACTGATACTTGATCTTCAGCTTTATAAGAATTTAAAAACCACGGGTTTAAGACTGGTGCAGTACTATTTCTGCTTGATCTTCCATTGATTAAAGATAGTTTTACGCCTTTCCAATCAAGACCTGTATCTTGTCTGACTTTAGCTTTAAACAAAACATCCAAAGGATCAGAAAGTTTATTTCCTCTTACTTCATAGAAAGGTTCCCAGGATGCATTTTCTGCCAAATAACTAATATCCGCTTTCACATTTGCAGCTGCCGAGCTCATTACTTTTAAAATTAAAACTCCGTCCGAAGATGCTTCTTCCATTTCAGAATTGATTTTCAGACTGCTTCTCAACCGGTTCAGTTTTCTCTGCAAGTCTGTATTCTTTTTAGTGATTTGAGATATTGCTGTACTGATTTCCAACCTTTTGCTTTTATAATAATCTGCAAGTTGCATCAGTTGAGCTACACTTGATGTATTACTTCCAACTAAAACAGTTTGATTTTTATCTAAAAGTTCGAGCGTTTTGTTGTTAGCTTCAAGCTCCATACTTGCTTTATAAACAAGATCTTCAAGCAGCGTAATGCTGTCAGTGACTTTTTTGATACGTGGATTTGTATTATCCATATCATATTCAGAGCTATAATCATCTGTAAATTGAACAGACAGAATACTAACATTTTTATTATTAACGCTTACCTGTAAAGACTTCTCGAAAATTTCGTCAGAAATATTTGTAACAACTATTTCTGAAGCTCCGGAAGGGATAGAAAAATTTGCAGAATTTTGAAGCTCCGCAGAACTTCTGTAGACATTCACAGCATTAACTTTTGCTTTAACAAATATGGGTTTTTGAGAATAATGTAAAACTCCAAGAAATAATAAAAACAGTAATAAATTTTTCTTCATTGGTTATTATATTTAATTTCAAATATACATTAATGACTTTAAACCTGAAAAAGATCTGAAGCAATTCCGTCTGCCATAAACCAATGTTTCTCAGGGATTTTGAGGTGATTACTTTCTTTGATTAAAATTCCGTCAGCCAATTTTTGTTGAATCTCTTTGTGAAATTGATCTAAAGTTTCTTCTTTAAATTTATTTTTTAAACTTTGAAGATCTACACCCCAGATTGTTCTCAATCCGATCATGATCATTTCGTTAAACTGATCTTTAGAGGAGAGAATTTCGGTCTCTTTAGCTAAAAGATTCGAATTCAATTTTTTAATATACTGCTGATTATTGGTAACATTCCAGCTTCTTTGATCAAATCCGTTGTAAGAATGTGCGGAAGGACCAATTCCTAAATATTCATTATACTTCCAATACGCAGAATTATGTCTTGAATGAAAGCCTTTTTTGGCAAAATTTGAAATTTCATAATGCTCAAAATCATGATCTTTCAGAAAATCAATCATATAATAAAATTCTCTATTTTGCTCATCTTCTTTCGGATATGAAACTTTTCCGTTGGCGATCCATTTTTCCAGAACCGTTTTTGGCTCTACCGTCAAAGCATAAGACGAAATATGCGGAACTTCAAGTGCTATAGTTTTGTTTAAATTTTGTTTCCAGATTTCTAAATTTGACGTTGGTGAGCCATAAATAAGGTCAATACTTAAATTTTCAAAGCCAAAATCCTGAGCTCTTTTAATGGAACCTTCAGCATCCGAAGCATTATGAGCACGATTCATCAATCTCAAATCTTCATCAAAAAAACTTTGCGTTCCTATTGATAATCGATTGATCGGAGAATCTGAAAGTTGCTTCAAAAAATTCTTGTCTAAATCGTCAGGATTTGCTTCTAAAGTAATTTCAATATCAGAATTAAAGTTAAAATATTTTAAAACCTCGTCAATCATAGACTTGATTTCGTCTCCGGAAAGGATGGAAGGAGTTCCGCCACCAAAGTAAAGCGAATTTAAATTTTTGTTGTGAAGTTCATCTTTGCGAAGAAATATTTCTTTTTTAATTGCAGTAATCATTTCATCTTTAAAATTTAAAGACGTAGAAAAATGAAAATTGCAATAGCTGCATTTCTGTTTGCAGAACGGTATGTGAATGTAAATCATAAAAAAAGCTCTGAAAATTCAGAGCTCAAATTTATTTAAATTAAATCATATTAATATCTAAATCCTCTATGATTAATAAAGTTATCAAAGTTATACCCGATTCCCAACATAAAGCTGTTACCACCATATTCCTGAATGTCAGACATTCCGAGGTTATAAGTAGCTCCCACCATAAATTTGTTGAATCTTACTTTTACAATTGGAGAAATACTCAGCTGTTGGTTATCAAATCTGTTTTGAACACCTCTGTAGCTTACTCCGAAAGAGAATGCATTGATATCGTTTGAGAATGTAGCCATCAAGTTTAAATCCATCATTCTCGTAGAATTGGTATTTAAGTTGATTAAAGCTGAAGGTGTAATGGCGATGTTATCTGCAATCTTCCAGTCATATCCTAAGTTTAAGAAGAATTTGATAGGCGATGGTTCGTAGTTGTTAACGATAGATTCGTCATTACTCAATGCAATATCGTTCACAGAAACTCCTCCGAATAACCCTTTGTAAGTAGCTGCCAAACCGAAGTTTGCGTACGCCATAAAGATATTACTTTCATTTCCTTGCAATAAAGGATCGTAACCGTCTTCTGTATTAATTTTAGAATAATCAAAATTCATATTGTAAAAATTAACACTCGTACCAAAAGAAAACTGATCTTTTCTGTCTCCTTCACTGCTCAAAGGAATGAAGTAAGAGGCACCTGCGGTGATACCACCTGCAGAAATAGGACCGTTGCTATCTCTAAAAACGGAAATACCCGCTCCCACTCTGTCAAAAATATTCGCGTTGATCCCTACCGACTGAACGTTTGGAGATTCGCTAAATTTCGAAAATTGTTGTTGATAGTTTAGATTGAGTTGTACGTAGTCCGTTTTACCGTATTGTGCAGGGTTGAACAGGAATTCACCATCCAAAAGATATTGCTGATAGTATGGTAATGATTCTTGTGCTTTGTATGCATTCGACAAAAGAGCTAAACATACGATAGCATATAGTTTTCTCATAACAAATCTTGATTTCAATTCAACAAATATAAAAAAATTCTCAATATATTTTTAGTTTTCTAAATAATTTCTCCATTTTTTTACGGCATCCGCCATATCTTGGGGCATTGGGCTTTCAAAATACAATTCCTTTTTAGTTGTGGGGTGTATAAATCCCAAGGTGTGTGCATGAAGTGCATGTCTTGGAAGAATTTCGAATACATTTTTTATAAACTGCTTGTACTTAGGCATATTAACTCCACGAAGCGCGATATTTCCTTCATATCGCTCATCATTAAACAAAGTATGGCCTATATGTTTGAAGTGCGCTCTGATCTGATGCGTTCTTCCGGTTTCCAATTTACATTCTACCCAAGTCATATATTTAAATCTTTCCAGAACTTTGTAATGGGTAACAGCATGCTTCCCGGCACTTCCGTCTACATATGTATACATCTGCATTCGGTTTTTGGGATGCCTTCCTATATGACCTGTAATAGTACCTGCATCGTCCTTCACATTACCCCAGACAAATGCCCAGTACATTCTTTTGGTTTTTCGTTCAAAAAACTGCTTTGCCAGAAAACTCAGGGCATATTCATTTTTCGCAATCACTAAAAGTCCTGATGTATCTTTATCGATTCTGTGAACCAATCCTACTCTGTCCAGATCCGACTTTTCTCCCTTCTTATCAAAGTGGAAAGCTAAAGCATTAACTAAAGTGCCATCCCAGTTTCCAAATCCCGGATGCACAACCATTCCCGGTTCTTTATCTACCACAACCAAATCGTCATCTTCGTACACGATATTGATTGGTATATCCTGCGGAATTATTACATTTAACCTTGGTGGATGTGCAAGAAGTAACGAAATCTGATCGCCCGGTTTTACACGGTAATTTTGTTTTACAGGATTACCGTTTACTACAACGTTTCCGGCTCTACAAGTCTGCGAAATTTTGTTTCTTGAAGAATTCTGACGGAAATTTAAAAGAAATTTATCAATGCGTAAAGGTTCCTGTTTACCATCAACTGTGATATTCACGTGTTCATACAGACCTTTATTTTCCTCATCAATATCAATATTATTAGAATCTAATAATTCTTCGTCTAAATAATCTTCGTTATCTTCTGTCATTATATTCTTTTTACATAAAAGGCTCCAACATAATTAAAGTTGAAGCCCGAATTTTATAATTAAGTTATTTACTAACTGATAATAGCTTTCTTTGCTTTTGGTTTTTCCGTTGCAGGTACCGTTGATGATTTCACTGCATCTCCGGTTGTACTTTTAGGCTTCGTTTCCGATGTCTTCGTATTATTTACAGGTTTAGGATTTGCTGACACTGTAGGCTTCGGGGTAACGGGTTTTGGAGTAACCGGCGGTGGCGGAGCATCATTTACAGGATCATCCTCAAAGTTAGGAACTTCCTCATATCTTATCGGTGGCAATGTAGTATCAACTCTCATTCGATACATAGAATTTAGCTGATCGATTTTGCTTCTAAGCTCAGCAGGAGTCTTCTTGCTGGCCCAAAGATCTATTTGCATACCCTGATCTCGGGCGTCACCTGCAGCAGGATCCTGATAATAAACTATATCTGAATCATCATTTCCTCCGTCTTCATGGTCTACAATACCGACTTCAAAAAGATTTCTCGCGATGTACGCTTTTGCTTCTTTTACCGTAAGTCCCACCACATTTGGTATGGTGATATTTCTCATCGGTCCGGAGCCTACGACAACGTCAATCACAGAGAATCTAGGAATTTTCGTTCCAGGTTTCAATGAATTTCCTTTAAATAAAATTCTCAGAACTGCATCCTTCTGAATACTCGGTTCGAAGATGGTATCTCCCACTTTAAGTCCTACCTGATCTAATCTCTGAAAGGCAAGACCAGAATACTTATTAATGACATCAGGCACCGCAACAGGAGCCCAGCTTCGCGGGTTCACTTTTAAAGTAATCGCTCTGC
The DNA here is from genome assembly GCF_027945075.1 of Chryseobacterium sp. CY350. Taxonomy (NCBI): domain Bacteria; kingdom Pseudomonadati; phylum Bacteroidota; class Flavobacteriia; order Flavobacteriales; family Weeksellaceae; genus Chryseobacterium; species Chryseobacterium wangxinyae. The sequence goes on along the minus strand of NZ_CP116034.1, from coordinate 3,304,815 downwards.
CGTCTTTCACACGTGATCCTGGCGCAGGAAACATCTTTAAAACCTGAAAAGGTCTGTATTTAGGGTTATAGGTTGCACTGTCTACTTCGTAATCGAGACCTGTGTCTTCCAATATTTTGACAGCGTCATGTACAGATTTATTAACAACATTAGGAACAGGAATCTCTTGTCCGTGGTTTGTATGATACTCCAGCCAACGAAATGTAAGCCAGACTAACCCCACGAAAACTGCGATCGCTACTAATAAATTAACTAAAACTTTCCAATTGAAAAGTGATTTAAGCATACTTAAAAATACTTGAATTATAACGGCAAAGATAGCTAATAATTTTTGAATGTACTTTTTTTTTACAGAATTACCATTTAGCTTCAAATTTTTCAGAATTCAATTCGTGCGTGATATAATTTCATTAAATTTGCCTTAAATGATTAAACGGATATGAGCAAAAAACACGTTGCCGTGGTGATGGGAGGCTATTCTGAAGAATACAAAGTTTCCATGAAAAGTGGGCAGTTGATCTACGATTCTTTAGACAGAGATCTATATAATGTATACAAAATCGTTATTCTGAAAGATGAATGGTTTTTTTTTGATGAAAAAGAAAACAAACTTCCTGTAAACAAAGGAGATTTTTCGGTTAATTTACATACAAATGAAACTTTAAAATTTGATGTTTGCTTTAATATTATCCACGGAACTCCCGGCGAAAACGGTATTCTACAGGCATATTGGGACGCAATAGGACAAGCCTATACCGGATGCGATTTCTACCAAAGTGCTTTGACGTTTAATAAAAAAGATACTTTGGCAGTTTTATCAAAATACGGAATTCCTTCAGCGAAAAGTGTTTATTTAAGAAAAGGAGAAGATATCAATGTTGATGAAATCATCGAAAACCTTGGAATTCCCGTTTTTGTAAAACCCAATCAATCAGGCTCTTCATTAGGGATTTCTAAGGTAAAAGATTCTTCCGAACTGATTGCTGCGACTGAGATTGCCTTTAAAGAAGATGATGAAATATTAATTGAAAGCTTCCTCGACGGAATGGAAGTTTCTGTAGGTGTGATCGATTTCAAAGGAGAAACCATCGTTTTAGGAATTACAGAGATCGTTCCCACCAATGAATTCTTTGACTACGAAGCGAAATATGAAGGTGCTTCAGAAGAAATTACTCCCGCGAGAATTGATACTGAAACCACAAAACGAGTGGAGGAAATTGCAAAAAGAGCTTATGATTCTTTAGGAATGAGTGGTTTTTCAAGAAGTGAATTTATTCTAATGGATGGAATTCCGTATATGCTGGAAATGAATACCAATCCTGGATTTTCACCGGCAAGCATTCTTCCTCAACAGGCAAAAATCTACGGAATATCAATTAAAGATCTTTGCGGAAATGAAGTTGAAAAAGCTTTACAAAAGAAAAACTAGATATTAGAAGTTAGATTGTAGTGTACAATTATTCATGATTTCTAACTTATAACTTATAATTAAATTACGTATGAAAATTGCTGTTTTTCCTGGGTCTTTCGATCCGATAACATTAGGTCATTACGATATTATTGAGAGAGCTGCGGCACTTTTTGACAAAGTAATTATTGCCATCGGACAAAATTCTCAGAAGAAATATATGTTCCCAATCGAAAAAAGAATGGAATTTATACAAAACTCCGTTGCAGAATTTCCGAATGTTGAAGTAGATTATTTTGAAGGTTTAACCGTTGATTATTGTTTTGAGAAAAACGCTCAATTCATTTTAAGAGGCTTGCGAAATCCTGCAGATTTTGAATTTGAAAAAGCAATTGCACACACCAACAGAACGTTAGCCCACAAAAAACTCGAAACCGTTTTCTTATTGACCTCATCAGGAAAATCGTTTATCAGCAGCAGCATTGTAAGAGAAATCATTAATCATGGTGGAGAGTATGAATTATTGGTTCCCGAAGCCGTGCGAGTTGAAAAATAATTGATAAATGATCGATGATAATTGATATAAACCTGAACTTTTTATCAATTATAAATCATCTATCATCACTAATAATATATGCACGAACAATTCAATCTTATTATAGAAATTCTTGGCACGATCTCATTTGCGATGTCGGGGAGTTTTGCTGCGATGCAGAAAAGGCTTGATCCGTTTGGTGTTTTAATTATTGCTTTTGTAACTTCCGTTGGTGGCGGTACGGTGAGAGATTTGCTTTTAGACATCCCGGTTTTTTGGATGCATGATCTTTTGACGTGTGGTTTAATCATAGCAACAAGTGTTTTCTCAATGGTATTTAAATCTGTTGAGAAAAATTTTAAAGTCACTTTATTTATTTTTGACAGCTTCGGATTGGGACTATTTACGATTATTGGTGTTCAGAAAGGTTTACATCTTGACATTCATCCTTTAATTTGTATTGGTTTGGGAACTATTACGGGATGTTTTGGTGGAATTATAAGGGATATTTTACTCAATAGAATTCCTTTAATTTTCAGAAAAGAAATCTATGCAAGTGCTTGTATAATTGGCGGTTCGACTTTTTTGTTACTGACTCATTTTACCAATCTTTCTTACACTTTTATTCAGATCTTCACTATTTTAATGATTGTAAGCGTGAGAACTTTAGCAGTGAAATACCATTGGCAGATCCCGAAATTTTATGGCTATGAAAGTAATTCGGAAATGTAAACTGAGTACAAAACATAAAAAATGCACCAAAACAAATTGGTGCATTTCTATATTATTAAATAAGTTGTTTTATTAAAACTTCCCTCTGTTTCTCATATGAGGATTGTGAATATGTTTCTGCATCGTCGGCATTTTCAGCTGATCTTTCATCATTTTGATTTGATCGGTCATCATTCCCGCTGTATCAAGCGCTTTTGCTTCATCCAAAAGTCTCTGCCCTTCCTGTCTTCTACCTTTGGAGATCGCTCCGGCAGCTAAATTTAAAGTAGCCATCGCTCTGTCATGTTTCATATTTAAACCATATTCCAAAGCTTTTTTCATTAAAGGTTCAACTTTCGTAGGATGATCCTGGGCCAAAACCAAACCTTGTAAGTAATGGTAATAACCGTATTGCGTTTTATGAAGTTCCGTTTTATAATCTTTAATATTGTTTAAAAACTTTGAAGCTTTTACCATATTCTGTTTTCTTAATTGCCAGAATGCCAAAAGGATATTTTCATTTTTAAAGAATAAGAAAATCGGTAGAGCAGATAAAAGGAAAACTACGATTCCCCATCCTAAGTTTCTTGTGAAAATCATCATATACAGACCTCCTAAAATCAGAAGTGCTGCTGCTGCGATTTTTATGTATTTATTCATTATTAAAATTTTCGAAGTGCAAATATAAAGAATTTTGACGTACAAGCTAGATGTAGAAAGCCAGAATTACCACTACTATTCCGTCTTTATTTTTTCGTAAGTCTGAAAATAGAAATCGTACTGATTTTTTTCGTCTTTTTCATGAAAAACCTCTTCAGATAACTTCCAGATTTTAGGATCGATTTTAGGGAAAAAAGTATCGGCTTTCAACTCAGCCTTCACGAGAGTAACTTCTAATCGGTCAGTAATTTCCATTGTCTGTTCGTAGATATTTCCGCCACCGATGATGAAAATATTTTCATCAATTTTCTTTGCAAATTTTACAGCTTCTTTGATGCTTCCGACAATTAAAATACCTTCTTCAAACCAGTTTTTCTTTCTCGAAATCACAATATTGGTACGGTTTGGCAGTGCTTTCCCAATACTCTCATAAGTTTTCCTACCCATAATAATGGGATGTCCCGATGTGAGATCTTTGAAATGTTTTAAATCTTTTGGAAGATGCCAAAGCAATTGGTTATCAGCACCAATTTCGTTTTTCTCGCCCATTGCGACCACTATTGTTGTCATTCAATTAATTTTCTGCAAAATTAGCACATAATTTGTATATTTGGGTAGCACAAGAAATTTAAAAACAATTTAAATCTTATATTTATGATAGGTTTAAAACTTTTAAGAATTAAAATAAACTTATTAAACAATTATTAAAATAAACAATTAAAACTCACATATGAAAAACAAAGGTTGCCTGAGCGCCGGAACGATCGGTATTGCTCTTTTAATTATCGTTGCGGTATTATTTTTTTGGGGAAAAAGCGGATACAATGATTTCGTCACCAAAGAGCAAACGGTAAATACAAAATGGTCTAATGTTGAAACCGTTTACCAAAAACGAGCTAACCTGATTCCTAATCTGGAAAGAACAGTAAAATCTTACTCTAAATTTGAGCAGGAAACTTTAACCAAAGTTGTGGAGGCACGTTCAAAAGCTACATCAATCAATATCGACCCTACTAATATGACCGAAGCCGATTTGGCTAAATTTCAGGCGGCACAGGGAGAATTATCCGGAGCATTGAGCAGATTAATGGCAGTTGTAGAATCTTATCCGAATTTGAAAGCTGATCAGCAATACATCAACTTCCAGAGAGAATACACTGCGATCGAAAACAGTATAAGAACAGAAACTGTTTATTATAACGGAGCAGCTCAGGATTACAATACTTCAATCAAGACATTCCCGAATAATATTCTCGCGAATTTTACCAATTTCAAAGAAAAACCATACTTCAAGGCAGCTGCAGGAGCAGAAAAAGCACCGGAAGTTTTTACAGAATAATGAGTCACTTTCTTACAGATCAACAAATAGCTTCCCTTGTGGAAGCTATTCAGTCGGCAGAAGACCATTCTACCGGAGAGATCCGGGTACACATAGATTCTACAACAGAAGTTAACAATGCAGAAACTGCTTTTGAAGTTTTCAATGAATTGTGTAAAGACAAAACCAAGGAAAAAAATGCGGTTCTCTTTCATATAAATTTTGAAAAAAAATACCTGACGATTGTTGGTGACACAGGAATTCATGCAAAAGTAAAGCAGTCGTACTGGGATCATCTTCATGATTTTATCACTTCGGAATTTGCAAAAGGCAATTATTATAAAGCTTTAAAAAGTGCTATTCTCGAAACCGGTCTCGAGCTCAAAAAACATTTTCCCATCACCGGAGAAAACCACAACGAACTACCCAATGAGATTACGTTCTCTTAAAACACTGTTTTCATTTTTACTGATTTGCCTTTACTCTTTTGTATCGGCACAATACACGATTCCGGAAAAGCCAGCGGTATTATATCCTGTCTATGACGAAGGAAATCTTTTGACCAGTCAGGAAAAAAATGAACTCAATCAAAAACTCATCAAATTCGCAGATTCTACTTCCACGGAAATTGAAGTCATTATCATTCCGTCAACAAAAGGTGAAGACATTAATTATCTCGCAACAATGTTTGGTGAAAAATGGGGAATCGGACAAAAAAATGTAGACAACGGAGTTGTTTTCCTTATTGCCACACAAGACAGAACGATGTCTATTCAGCAGGGACGCGCGGTGGAACAGTACTTAACTGCATCAGTTGCCGGCCAGATTTTAGATTATATTGTTACTCCAAAATTTAAGCAGGGAAAGTGGTACGAAGGTATCAACGGAGGGACATCTGCCATTATGGAAGCGGTACAGGGGAAATTCAAACCTTTGACCAATCATAAGAAGTCTGGAGAAATCAGTATGTCTAGAATCATCCTTATCGGATTTATCATTTTCATCATTCTTATCTTCCTTTTTAAAAACAGAGGCGGTGGCGATGACGACGGAGACGTTATACTCAGCAGAAGAGGACGAAGAAATTATCCCGGTGGATTTTTTCCTTTTCCCGGAAGTTTTGGTGGCGGCGGATTCGGTGGAGGAAGCTCAGGCGGCGGCGGTTTTGGTGGCTTCGGCGGAGGCGGAAGTTTTGGAGGCGGTGGTGCTTCGGGAGGATGGTAAAATTAAGTTTTATTTAATGTTGTCATTCCGAGGAATCTCCAAAATTATATTTAAATGCTAAGTATTGTTTCCGTCAAATGATAACAAAATATTTTCTTTGGACGTAATTTATATAATCATTAAATTCACTTAAACAAAAATACACAGTCGGTCATTTTTAGACCGACTTTTTTTGATAAAATTTAAAACTCTAAACATTTACATTTCTTTATTTAATTTCTAACAGTGAACACATTTCGCCATATCAAAAAGTCAATAAAACGGCTTAAAAACGGTTTTTATTAATATTTTTTCATTATATTTACTAAAAACAGGTTCTATGAAGAAAACGCTGGTAGTTTTTGCGCATCCGTATCTGGAACATTCAAACTCAAACGTAGAGTTGATTAACTTCTACGTTCGTCATCAGCATTTTACCTTACGCGATCTTTACGAAGAATATCCTGACTTTCACATTGCTGCATTTCGCGAGCGGAAACGACTTAAAAACTACGACCGTTTTATCTTTCAGTTCCCGATCATTTGGTTTGGGATGCCTCCACTTTTAAGACTTTGGATTGACGAAGTTTTTGACAGAAGTTGGCTAGATGAAGATCAGGAAAATCCTTTAGAAGGGAAAGAAGTTTACATTGTGGTGACCACAGGCGGAAAAGAAAGATCCTTTAGCAGAGAAGGCACCTATCATTACACTGTTGAAGAATTGATTAGTGGATTGATTGTTTCATTAAAGGTTTTTAAAGCAGATATCAAAGACATAATCATCGTTTACGAAGCCAATAAACTTTCAAAAAAAGAAATTATTTTACACAAACAGAAATTTGCAAAACTCTTAGACCAATAATGGAAACAACTCTAGCTATGAATACCCTGCTTTTTCTGGGCGTTGCCATAATTATGGTTCCGCTGGCCAGGAAATTGGGTTTAAGTTCGGTTATTGGTTATATTTTAGGTGGAATTATCATCGGACCCTACGTTCTGAAACTCACAGGAAAAGACGTAGACGATATTATGCACGCCAGCGAATTTGGAGTTATTATGCTCTTGTTTTTAGTTGGTTTAGAATTGGAACCCAGAAAATTCTGGGAAATGAGAAAAAAAATTCTCGGCCTCGGATTAACACAGATGATTCTTACCATTTCTTTATTATTTCTGATTTTCGTTACCGTAGGATGGAAGGTCGATAAAGCGATTGCCGTTGCCATGTGTTTTGCGCTTTCTTCGACGGCTATAGTTTTACAGACTTTACAGGAAAAAAACAGTTTCAAAACGGTTGCCGGTGAAGCATCATTTTCTACTCTTTTGTTTCAGGATATTGCCGTGATTCCTATTTTGGCCATTCTGCCTTTGCTGGCGCATTCTAAAGCAACGCATAACGAAAATGAAGTTCAGGTTTTAATTCAGAAACTTCCCGACTGGCTGCAGGCCGGAACGGTTATTATGGGTGTAGTCATTTTAATTCTGTTAGGAAGATATGTATTTGTACCTTTTTTAAGGTATGTCTCAAAAGCCGGAATGACCGAATTGCTTACTGCATCATCCCTTTTCTTAGTAATCGGAGTTTCAGAATTAATGGTTTCAATCGGACTTTCCCCTGCATTGGGAGCATTTCTTGCAGGAGTCATGTTAGCCAACAGCGAGTTTCGTCACGAACTCGAAGCACAGATAGATCCTTTTAAAGGACTACTTTTAGCCGTTTTCTTTGTAAGCGTGGGTTCTACAATGAATTTCAATGTCATAGCAGCAGATCCTTTGTTTATTTTTTCTACTGTTTTCACCGTTTTAGCAGTGAAATTTGCCGTTCTCTTTTCCATAGGAAAATTTTTCAAGATGGATAATCCACAGCGTTTGTTCTATGCATTTGCTCTTTCGCAGGTTGGCGAATTTGCCTTTGTATTGATCAATTACGGATCAGATTTATATCTTTTTGGTGCCGAATTAAATGCTCAGATGATGGCGGTTACAGCAATCACAATGTGTATTACTCCGTTTCTTTTAATTATTAATGATAAATTAATTACTCCAAAATTTCTTGGGGACAGCCCAGAAGAGCAAAGTGATTTTAATATTCTCGAAAATAATATTGCTCAGAAAAAGATTATTATCGTTGGCTTTGGGCATTTCGGAAGTACTGTTGGGCGTCTACTGAAGGCAAATAAAATTAAAGCGACAGTTCTCGACAGAGATTCTGATCGGGTAAAGCTACTGCGCGGTTATGGTTTTAAAGTTTACTATGGTGACGCTACGAGAATTCCTGTTTTAAGGGCGGCAGGAATTGAAGATGCACAAATTTTAATTCTATGTCTTGATAATTCCGGCGATAATAAATTTATTGCAGAATTGGTAAGCGAAAATTACCCTGACGTAAAAATATTTGTACGTGCAAAGAACAGAATCGATGCTTACTCATACCTAAACAACGGCATTGATAATATTTACCGCGAAACTCTAGGAACCGCTGTGGATATGGCTGTTGATGTTCTACACGAGACCGGAATGCGAAAATATGCAGCCAGACGTCTGGGACAGCGTTTTATGGCGATTGATAAAGCTTCGATCAGGAAACTGGCAAAATCTGATGACGATGACGAAATTCGCCTGTTTACTACAAAAGAACTCCTCCAAAGAGAGGAGGAGCTGTTAGCTTATGATAATCTCAATTTTGACGGTAAAAACTGGGAAGGCTCTTCATCAGCCGCCGAGGAAGAAGATGATGAAAATAAAGATTGATTTTACTGAATATTTACACTTCCACCACTGTTTTCTTCTTTTTTCACGATAGTGACATTTCCTTTTTTGTAGATATTAACACTTCCTCCCGAAGAAGCTTCTGCATCAACAGCTGAAGTTACGCTAACTTCTAAACTTGCACCACTTGAAGCATCTGCTTTCAGGTTTTCTACCAGGACATCTTTTCCGTAGATACTGCTTCCTGAGGAAGAACTCATCTCTGCATTTTTAGATTTCCCAAAAATAGAAATACTTGCTGCCGAAGATGCATCCACATCCAGATCTACAGCCCAGATTTTCCCGTCAAAACTACTGCTGCTGTCGACAGAAATTTCAAGATCATTTGCTTCTAAATTTCCTGTAATACTTGCAGCGCTTGAAGCTTCAACGTCAGTTTTTTCTTGCGTAAATTTATCTTTCACATTGATACTTGCAGCAGAATTGGCGATAATTTTCACAAAATCTTTAGCATAAATCTTGGCTGTAACATTATTGGTATTCATCACACGAAATCCTGTGTTGTAATGAATATGTATTTTTCCGCCTCTTCTCTCTACCAGAACTTCGTCTATAATATTGGCAGGTGCAGAGATAACTACTTTTTCGACATCAGACTTTATAATTTCTGCTTCTATTGCCTGAGAAACTTCAATTTCGTCAAAATCTCCGCTAAATTCTTTTTGTTTAAGAGGTCCGTGATCTTTATTCGTGACATCAGGAAGCCATTTTGATTTTTCGGTTTTTTCGTTGCAGGCAGAAAAAGCCACCAATCCTGTTAAAAGTAAAATTGCAGTAGATCGCATGGAATTATTTTTTTTAGTTTATTTAAATATAACAACTAATTTATAAAAAACATTACATCATTTAGAATATTATAACAAAACCTACCATAACTGTTAAATTTCATATATTGAAATATCATTAAAATAATAATATATTTAATTAACAATCAATCACTTAACCTTTACACTGGTACAGAATTTGTGCTAAATTTCACACACCAATAAAAATTTTAGTTATGATTTCATCAAAAGCACATGCCATTTTAGATTATCTTGTGGGGGTATTGCTTATTGCAGCTCCATGGATTTTAGGATTTGCCGATAATACGGCTGCCACAATTGTACCGGTTGCACTCGGCGCATCTACAATTCTTTACAGCCTCGTTACAAATTATGAGTATTCCATCGCAAGGATTCTAACCTTCAATGTCCATTTAATCATAGATTTCATGGCAGGAGTATTGCTGATTGTTTCTCCTTGGCTGTTCGGTTTCAGCGACCACGTTTATTTGCCTCATGTGATCGTAGGAATAGCAGAAATCGGGGCAGTTTTAATGACCAAAAAAACGACAAATGTGGTAAGAACGTAAGATATTTTTTTATTTCAATTCAGTAATTATATCAGGTTTTCAAAATATTGGAAACCTGATTATATTTTAGCAAAGGACTGTGAAGTTCACCTTAATTTTTCAATTACTTTTAATATCTTTATGTTTTAATAATAATTATTTATGAAAAACATTTCATCAGCATTATTAATTTCTGCTTTAGCATTCAATTACTCTTGTACCACAATGAAAACAAACGACATAACGCAGGAAATTCCGGTTCCTGATGCTTCGCTTTCTTCAAATCCTTTTATGAAGAAAAGCAAACTTCAATATGAAGCCCCGGAATTTGATAAAATTAAAAATGAACATTTCAAACCCGCATTCGAATTTGGCTTAAAACAGCATGATGCCGAAATCCTGAAAATCGCTAACAATACCGAAACTGCAACTTTTGACAATACCATCGTTGCTCTGGAAAAAAGTGGTGAAGTTTTGAAAAGAGCGGTAACTATTTTTTCAAATTTAACCAGTGCAAACACAAATCCTACGCTACAGGCTTTAGATGAAGAATTTGCTCCTATTTTTGCGGCACATTCTGACAAGATGTATCTGAATGAAAATTTATATAACAGAATTAAAGCTATTTCAGACAACGGTTTAGATTCTGAAAGCAAAAGACTTTTACAATTTTATAAACAGAATTTTGAGATCGCCGGAGCCAATCTTTCATCAGCAGACAAAGAGAAACTGAAGCAGGTAAATCAGGAAATGGCCTCACTTTCGACACAATATTCTAATAAATTGCTTGAAGCAAGAAAGGAAGGCGGAATTATCATCGACAATGTAAAGGAACTTGACGGACTTTCCGCAGACGAAATTGCGGCAGCTGCAGCTGATGCAAAAACTGCCGGAAAAGAAGGCAAATATCTTTTAGCTCTTCAAAATACTACACAACAACCTGTTCTTCAAAACCTCACCAACCGAGCAACCCGTGAAAAAGTTTTCAAAGCATCATGGATGAGAGCGGAAAAAGGCGGAAGCAGCGACACGAGAGAAACAATTGAAAAACTCGCAAGATTAAGACTGAAAAAAGCGCAGATTTTAGGCAAAAAAAGCTTTGCAGAATGGAAGTTGCAGGATCAGATGGCAAAAACTCCCGATGCGGCAGTAAAATTGATGAACCAACTGGCGACTCCCGCTGTGGAAACAGCAAAACGTGAAGCAAAAGACATTCAGGATTTGATAGATCAGCAAAAAGGTGGTTTTAAACTAGAACCTTGGAACTGGAATTTCTATGCTGAACAAGTGAGAAAAGCTAAATTTGATTTAGATGAAAACCAAATTAAACCTTATTTTGAGATCACAACCGTTCTGGAAAAAGGAGTTTTTTTTGCTGCTGAAAAATTCTACGGATTGACCTTCAAAAAAAGAACTGATCTTCCCGTTTATCATCCGGATGTCGTTACATACGAAGTTTTTGACCAAGACGGAAAATCATTGGCTATTTATTACCTAGACTTTTACACTCGTGATTCTAAGAATGGTGGTGCGTGGATGAGCAATTTTGTTGAACAATCTTATCTTTTGGGAACAAAACCAGTGATTGTCAATTGTTATAATTATCAAAAACCAGCGCCAGGAAAGCCTTCATTAATTAGTTATGATGATGTAACCACGATTTTCCATGAGTTTGGTCACTCTATTCACGGAATGTTTGCGAGCCAGAAATATCCTTCACTTTCGGGAACTAATGTCCCTAGAGATTTTGTAGAATTTCCTTCGCAAATTAATGAGCATTGGGCTTTAGATCCGGTCGTTTTGAAAAACTACGCTCTTCATTATGAAACAAAACAACCGATTCCACAGGCTTTGGTTGATAAAATTAAAAATGCTGCGACTTTCAATCAAGGTTACATGACCACTGAACTTGTCTCTGCAGCAGCCCTGGATATGGATTGGCATTCTGTAACTAATGAAGGACAATTGCTTCCGGTTTTAGATTTTGAAAAACAATCTTTAAATAATCACGGATTTACTTTATCAACCGTTCCGCCAAGATACCACACGCCATACTTTGCACACATTTGGGGAGGTGGTTATTCGGCCGGATACTATGCGTATTTATGGTCTGAAACTTTAGATAGCGATGCTTGGGAATGGATTTCGAAAAACGGCGGTTTGACCAGAGAAAACGGTGACCGTTTCAGAAAATATATCTTATCTGTAGGAAATTCTGTTGATCTAAATCAGGCATTTCGAGATTTCACAGGGCACGATCCTGATATTAAACCGTTGTTGAGAAACAGAGGTTTTATTAAATAATTTTTAGGAAGCATTCATTTTTGAGTGCTTCTTTCTTTTAAAGGTAAAATAATAATATCGCACATTTTGCTGATTGAGCAGCTTTTTATTTTTAACTTAAAATCTGCCCTATCTGCAAATGTGCGATAGGTTTTGGCTAAAGCCAATGGAATAAATTTAAATATAACACAAGCTAAAGCCGGCTCTATTGAATCAAGCTTTGTGATATTCGCGCAAAAAATATTCGTGTAAATTTGTGTTTAAATAAAAATCAAAAGAATGAATTGCCCCTGTTGCTCCGGAAAATCCTATGAAGAATGTTGCAAACCTTTTCACACAGGAGAAAAAAATGCTCCTACCGCAGAAGCTTTGATGCGTTCGCGGTTTTCTGCCTTTGCTATTCCGAATGGAAAATATTTAATGGAAACTACGTCTCCCGGTAAAAGGCAGTTTCACAATACAAAAGATCTGCAGGAATGGGGAGAAATCAATGAATGGACAAAATTGGAGATCGTCAGTAAACCATCAATGAATAAGGTGGAATTCAAGGCATATTACACCGATGAAGAGGGAGAAAAAAATATTCATCACGAATTATCGACCTTCAAAATGATTCAAAACCGTTGGTATTATGTAAGCGGTGAGTTTTTAGATTGACTTATCTAATCACAAAAACTTTTAACACATAAGTCACAAAGATTTTTCTTGGTTTAAAAACTTAAACTTATGTGACACATGTGTAAAAAAAAGTCCGGCATTTCTGCCGGACATTTATATTTATCTAAAAACTCTTAGTGAGCCTCGTTTCCGTCGATGCCATGCGCATGACCGTGAGAAAGTTCCTCTTCTGTTGCAGGGCGCGTATTTAAAATTTCAACCTGGAAATCTAAAACTTTACCTGCCATCGGGTGGTTCAGGTCTGCAATTACAGCTTCAGGAGTAACTTCTACCACAAAAGCCTGGAAATTATTTCCTTCATTATCTGTAAGAGGTAAAATTGCTCCTACTGGAGGAATTCCTGCCTCACCAAACATATCGATTGGCAATTGTGCAATCGCATCTTCCTGTTTTTCACCGTAAGCTTCCTCCGGCTGAATTACAAAGTCAGCTTTGTCGCCAGCTTTTAAACCAAGAATGTTCTGTTCAAATTTTGGAATCATCATTCCCATACCGTACAAAAATGTCAGCGGATTTTCTTCTGTTGTTTCCTCTACAAGAACTTTAGTTCCGTCTTCTTCTATGGTATGAAGAATGTATTTTACAGCTACAACGTGTTTCTGATCAATTGTCATATTTTTTATTTTTTGTCGTGATTACGCTCACGATTAACCTGACAAAGATACTATTTTTGAAAGAAGTGAATGCCGAAAACACATTAAAACACATTTACATGACATTTAATATCTATTATTTCTTTGCTTCAGCCTTTTTTTTCTGTCTCAAAACATACAGATACAAACTCTCCACTTTTACTCTTGCCCAGTCGGTTTTGCGCAAAAATTTCAGCGAAGAATTGATGCTCGGATTGTCTGTGAAACATTTTATATTGATCTGTTCGCCCAGTTTTTCAAATCCCTGATAATACTCTACCAATTCTTCAAGAATGGCGTCTAGTCTTTTTCCGTGTAGAGGATCTTTTGAATGTTGCTCCATAATTTGACAAAGGTAATTATTTCATTTCTAAACATTATTTAAACGTCATCTAAACCTCATTGGTTTTGAATGCCTATGTGGTTCTAAACCATATAAAAACAAGCCCATCTCAACCGCGTTTTATTATAAATGAAGTAATTTTAAATAAAAGTATTCTTTGTTTCATTACAAAACACAAAAAAACAAACCAAACACAACTCTATTTTATTACCAATTGGGTGATTTTAAATAAAATTCAAGCTCGGGAAGTCGCAAACAGTATTGTTTTAAACCAACCGAGAATTCCTTCGGTTACAAACAAGGATGTTTTAAACCAACATACACCTCCAGCAGTTATAAACAAGATTGTTTTAAACCGACGGAGATCTTTTTAATCTCAAAAACTTGTTAAAGAAAATATTTCTACAATAAATAAACTGCAGAATTAAATATTGAAAAACCATCTGAAATAAAGTTTTCTCTAAAGAATAGATTAATTTAGCAATACCAATTTTAAAGTAAAAATTTGCCTAAATAAGTTGAGATGAGTAGAAATACAGACGCAAATAAAAAAATACATAATAAGAAAATTGCTGACAAAAAGCGCAAAATTCAGGAAGCCGAACTGAAAAGAAAAAATCGCTTGAAGGAAATGCGTGAAAATACAAAAGCCAAACTGACTACAGAACAAGAAGACGAATCTCAAGCATCATGAAAATCCTTCACACCGCCGATTGGCATTTGGGTAAACGCCTCGACCGTTTTTCACGATTGGAAGAACAGGTTTTGGTGATGAACGAAATTGTAGAAATTGCCGATGAACAAAATGTTGATCTCGTTTTAATTGCCGGAGATCTATTTGATAATTTCAACCCGAGTGTAGAAGCAACAGAACTGTTTTACAAAACATTGAAACGACTGTCATTAAACGGAAAACGCCCTGTGATTGCTATTGCAGGAAATCATGATTCTCCAAATCTGATTGACGCTCCGGATCCGCTGGCAAGAGAATGCGGAATTATATTAATCGGTCATCCGAAAGCAACGATTCATCCTTTCGAACTGGAGCATTTTAAAATTTCAAATTCAGCCGCTGGTTTTATTGAATTACAATTAAAAAATCAAGAGTTTCCCATAAGAATTTTACATACGCCTTATGCAAATGAAGTTCGTTTAAAAGAATATCTTGGAGAAAATAAGGAAGACGAAATCAACAATGTTTTAAAAGAAAGCTGGAAACAAATCGCTGATGAATTCTGTGATCAAAAAGGGGTTAACCTTCTGATTACACATTTATATATGAACAAAAAAGGTGTAGCAATTATCGAGGAGCCTGAAGGTGAAAAACCGATTAAAATAGGAAATGCAGACCTTATTTATTCGGATATTATTCCTTCACAAATACAATATACGGCTTTGGGACATCTGCATGGTTTTCAAAATATCGGAACGGCAGACAAGCCTGTCGTCTACGCATCTTCCCCATTATGCTACAGCTTCAGTGAAGCCGGACAGACAAAATATATATCTATAATTGAAGCAGAACCCAATCAGCCGGTTGCCTTCGCAAAGATTGCCATACAAAACGGAAAATGTCTCTCCAGAAAGTCTTTTGATTCTGTGGAAAATACAATACAATGGCTTCGCGAGAATCAAGATACACTTGTGGAACTCACCTTAGAAAGCGAAACGTTTTTGAAAGCCGAAGAAAGAAAGCAGATTTATCAGTCTCACAGCGGAATTGTATATCTTATTCCAAAGGTTAAAAGCCAGGGTTTTAATGAAAATCAATTACACGAAATCAATCTCAATCAGGATATCGAGTTTTTGTTTAAAGATTATTTTAAATCTAAAAATGGCGGTCAGGAAGCCAATGAAGAACTTATCAGTTTGTTTAATGAAATTTTAAACCAATAAAAAAAATGATTCCTATTCAATTAACCATTGAGGGTTTATATTCTTATCAGGAACGACAGACCATTGATTTTAAAAATCTCACGGAAGCCGGATTGTTCGGGATTTTCGGATCTGTCGGTTCGGGAAAATCATCAATTTTAGAAGCGATTTCGTTTGCACTTTATGGGGAAACGGAACGCCTGAATATGCGCGACAAAAGAGCGTACAACATGATGAACCTGAAATCTAACTCTTCTTACATTCAGTTTGATTTTATCAATCATGAGAACAAAATCTTTCGTGCGACTCGTGATTTTAAAAGAAATTCTAAAAAATTTGATGATGTAAAACCTTCTTCTGTTACATTTTATGAAAAAATAAATGAAAAATGGATTCCTCTGGATCATTCTAATTGCGAGGAAATAATCGGTTTAAGTTATGCCAATTTTAAACGTACAATCATTATTCCGCAAGGTCAGTTCAAAGAATTTCTGGAACTTGGAGCAACCGAAAGAACAAATATGATGAAGGAGATTTTTAATCTTCAGCGTTTTGATCTCCAGAATAATGTTTCGACTTTAAATGCCAAAAACAGATCAGAACTGGATCAGCTGGAAGGTCAGCTGAAAGGTTTTGAAGAAGTAAATGAAGAACAGATTTCATTAAAAAAAGAAGAATTATCGACCGAAAATCAAAAACTGGAAGCAATAAAGATTCAGTTTCAAGAGATTGGCGAAAAATATCAGCAACTCAAAAATTTAAAAGAAGATTTCGAACTTTTAAAAAGGAAAAAAGAAGATTTGGAAAAACTGTCTGTGCAGAAAACTGAAGTTGATCTATTAGAAACAAAAACTGAATTATTTGACAAGGTTTTTCGCATTTTTAATCCATTAATTATTGAGAAGAGCAAACTTCAAAATGAAATTGAATCTCATCAGAAAGACAAAGAAGATCAGACTAAAATTTTATCTGAAACGGAAACTGAATTTAAATCTTTAACGGAAAAACTTTCTGCGATCTTACCAAAATTTGAAGCATTAGATCATTCAAAAATTCAGGAAAATGATTTGAATTTAATATTGCAGATGCTGAAGTTTTCTGGTGAAATTGAAATTCTGAAAGAAAGAACAAAAAAGGGTTCGGAAAAAGTACAGGAAGTTGAAGCGAACATTCAACTGATTCAAAAAAAACTTACCGAACTAGCAAAAGAAACTGACGTTTTAAAACCCAAAAAATTAAATTCAAAATTAGTAATTGACGTTGGAAACTGGTTTTTAGATAAGAAAAATCTGACAGAATCTTATCAAAAACAAAGCGAAAAAACAAATCAAAAGAAAGCCGAAATTGCAAAGATTTCAGCAGAATTAAAACCTTTTGAAATCAGTACTGAAAGTTTTAAAAATGATTTTAAAACTCAAATTGATGCTTTAGAAACTCAGAAAAAACAACTTACTGAGAAGCAAAAACAATTAGAAATTCAGCAAAAGCTGTCACATTTTGCAAGTGAACTGCATGACGGAGAAACTTGTCCGCTTTGTGGCTCGCTGGAACATCCGAATATTGTGGAGTTTGATGATGTGAATTCTGAATTGAATGAATTGCAAAAGCAAATCGAAAATCTCGAAGCTCAAAAGCAGGAAATTCAGAAAAAATATCAGGAAATTGAAAAAATTCTAGACCGGAAAACTATTTTTGAAGAACAACTGAAATCTGAGGAAGAAATTTTAAAGCAAATTCAGATCAATCTTCAAAATCATTCGCAAAAATTTGTCTGGATAGAATTTAATGCTGAAAACGAAGCTGAATTTGAACAGAAACGTCTGCAATCTTTCGAAATAGAAAAACAGATCGAGCAGATTGGTCAGAATATTTCCACCGAACAGAAAAATTTAGAAAAAGAGCGCGAAACTCTTACTTCCTATCATAAAGCGCTGGAAAAATTCACCTTGGATGAAGCTAAAAAAGCTGAACAGATCAAGACCAATGAATCGAATCTGCGAATTCTGGAATGGGAAAATCATCAGGAAAAAACCGTTGCTGAAGTTGAAGAAAGCTATGAGAAACTCGCTAAGTCGAATCTTGAAACCGAGCAGAATTATCAGATTTTAATTAAAAAAGAAAAAGAACTTTCCCCAAAACTTGCCGAGCAAAAAACAATCGTTTTACAACTTGAAAAAAGAATTCTGGAACTTGAAAAAGAATTTTCTGACAACGAAAATGTTATAAAACAGTTTTTATCCGAACAAAATTTCAGTAATTTGGTTGAGGTTCAAACGATTTTATCACGGGAAATTGATGTTCAACAAGCTAGAAATAAAATTCAAAAATTCAGAATAGATTTTGAAACTTTGAAAAACGGAATTTCTGAACTTAAAACAAAACTTAAAGATTTTTCATTTGATGAAGAACATTTTTCAGCCGTTGAAAATCAGTTCAAAACCATTGAAAACGAATTAAAAACAGTGAATGATTCGGTTGTAAAATTAACATCGGAAATCGAAAGACTGGAGAAAGAATTTAAGAAAAAAGAAAATCTTTTAATAGAACTATCAAAACTTCAAAAGCGTGCAGAAAACCTGAAAGTGATGACCAATCTCTTTAAAGGAGCCGGTTTTGTGCAGTATGTTTCATCTATTTACCTTCGACAATTGTGCGATCATGCCAATGTGCGTTTTCACAGAATGACGAGGAATCAACTGAGTTTGCAACTTAACGAAAACAACGATTTTGAAATTGTAGATTACCTCAACGAAGGACGAAGCCGAAGCGTAAAAACATTGTCGGGCGGACAGGCCTTTCAGGTTTCGCTGAGTCTTGCTTTGGCTTTGGCGGAAAGTGTTCAGGCGAATGCTCAGTCTGAGAAAAATTTCTTTTTCATTGACGAAGGTTTCGGAACTCAGGATCTGGAATCTGTGAATGTTGTTTTTGAAACGTTGATGAGCCTTCAGAAAGAAAATCGAATTGTAGGAATCATTTCGCACGTTGAAGAACTGAAAGAGAAAATTCCTGTTTCGCTGAATATTAGGAAGGATGAAGAACGGGGAAGTTTGATCGAAATATCTTAATTATAAAGCTTTTTATTTACATTTAAATTTTAAAAATTATCATGCACAAATTACCAGTCACGTTTTATCCGGGAAAAATTAAAAATATTTTTCTGATGTTGATCAGTTTAGGTTTTGTGATTTTAGGAATTAGTCTTTTAGATAAAAATATCTGGATTGCTGTCTTAAATATTATCTTTTTCGGGTTGTGTTTTATTGTTTATGTAATCAATTTTATTCCCAATGCCACCTATTTAAAACTCAGTGAAAAAGGCATTGAGATGAAAACCTTATTCAAAACCACTTTTATACCATGGCGAGCGATAAAAAGTTTCGGCATCAGAAATATTGTTATCATGAAAACGGTAACCTTTGAGCTTGATGAAAATGTGATCGATGCTAAAGTAAAATCGAAAACAGGAGCATTTCCAGATACTTACGGGATGTCTCCAGCAAAATTTGTGGCGTTGTTGAACGAGTATAAAAATAATCTCAGTAATTGAATCTAGAATATTAAACGAAAAAAGCTCCATATTTAATGGAGCTTTCTGACTTTTATTTCACATTTTGGGCCACTTTTTCACCCATTAATTCTATTGATTTCATCATAATATCGTGGTTCGGATCTCCGACATCCATGTGACCGATGAATCTTGTAATCCCAAAAATCTCTTTCATATAATTGATTTTATCTGCAACTTCATCTGCATTTCCGATGAATAATGCTCCCTCTTTTGCTCTTCCGCCTTCGTACTGCATTTTTGTGTACGGAGCCCATCCTCGAGACTTGCCGATTCTATCCATTTGAGATTTATAATTATGGAAATATCCATCTACGACTTCTTTTTCATCACTCACAAAAGTATGTGAATGAATGGCAATCTGCATTTCAGACTCATCATGACCTGCTTTAAGATATTCCTGTTTGTAGAAATCAACCAAACTTTTAAACTGAATTGGCATTCCGCCAATGATGGCAACAACCAATGGCATTCCCAATTTTGCGGCACTTAAAACTGATTGTGGAGTTCCGCCAACCGCTCTCCAGATCGGAAGTTTACCATTGTTTTTTGCTCTTGGATAAACGGTCTGATTCTGCATCGGAGCACGAAGTTTTCCTGACCACGACACGTTTTCTTCAGAATTTATTTTTAATAATAATTCTAATTTTTCATCAAAAAGTTCTTCGTAATCATTCAGAGAATATCCATATAAAGGAAAAGATTCGATGAAACTTCCTCTTCCCACGAAAATCTCTGCTCTACCATCGGAAATCAAATCTAATGTAGCAAAATCTTCATAGACTTTCACAGGCTCAGAAGAACTCAAGACGATTACTCCACTCGCCAATTTTATATTTTTTGTGATACTTGCAGCAGCTGCCAAAACCATTTCAGGGGAAGAAACCGCATAATCGGGACGGTGATGTTCTCCCATCGCGAAAACATCAATTCCCACCTCATCCATTAGTTTTACCTGCTCTATTATTTCACGGATTTTTATTCCTGCTTCTTTATATTTTCCGGTTTTCTGGTCTAATGCCAAATCACCGAACATTCCTATTCCTAGTTCCATATTGTTAATTTTAGATTTTAGATTTTAGATTTTAGATTTTAGATTTTAGATTTTAGATTTTTAGATTTTAGATTTTTAGATTAACAAAATTACATTTATTGACTAGGAAAAACATTGACCTTTGATAAGAATGGTTTTGTTCGTAAGCTATCCTTTGTACTGTATCTAAAATTTAAAGACAAAAAAAAAATTCAGCCTAATTGACTGAATTTAATATTATTATTTCATTTTTTCCATTAAAAATTATTTCTTTAAGTTCTGATCAAAATAATCAGTCACTTTCTGCATCAGATGTACTCTGTCTTTTCCGATAACATTGTGCGGATGTCCCGGATAAACGAAGTAATCTAACTGTACTCCGTTGTCAACAGCAGATTTGATAAATTTCATTGAATGTTGCCAAACCACCACATCATCCTGCGCTCCGTGAATCATTAGCAGTTTTCCTTTCAGATTCTGAACTTTATCCAAAAGATTTGACGTTGCATATCCCTGAGGATTCTCCTGTGGAGTATCCATATATCTTTCGCCGTACATGATTTCGTACATACTCCAGTCGATAACAGGTCCGCCAGCAACTCCCACTTTAAAGGTTTCAGGATGACGAAGCATAAAACTTGTCGTCATAAATCCTCCAAAACTCCATCCGTGAATTCCCAGTTTTTCAGAATCTACATAAGGAAGAGATTTTAAATAGTCAACACCTTTCAATTGGTCATTCATTTCAGTCGTCCCTAAATTTCTGAAAACAGCCTGTTCAAATTTCATTCCACGGTTTGAAGAACCTCTTCCATCCATTGTGAAAATGATGTATCCGTTTTGCGCCATATATTCATACCAAAGATTTCCTGAAGCCGGGAAAGAATTGGTCACCAATTGCAAATGCGGACCATTGTATAAGTAAACAATTGCAGGATATTTTTTATTCGGGTCAAAATTGGTCGGAAGAATGATCTTTCCGTATAATAAAGTTCCGTCGTCTGCTTTTAAATTGATATTTTTAATTTCCGGTCGCTGATAATTTTTCAGCGGATTTTCTGCAGTCAGAAGATTTGTTGATTTCAGCGAGTTGGTATTGATAATATTGGCAATTCTCGGCGTGTTTGAATTCGTGTACATATCATACAGATAATTTCCATCTTTACTTAAAACTCCGGAATGCATTCCTTCCGCATTATCCAATTTTTGAGTTTTGAATGTTGCCCAATTTATTCTGTACAAATGTCTTTCTGTCGGACTTTCCTGAGTAGAAACGTAGTAAATTTCTTTTTTCTTTTCATTAAATCCGAGAATATCCGTCACCAACCAATCTCCTTTCGTGATCTGAGCAATCAGACCTTTTTCCAGACTGTAATGAAATAAATGGTTGTAGCCAGTTCTCTGACTTTGCCAGATAAAATCGGTATTTGAATTTGGGAAAAACAACAAAGGATGTTGTGGCTCAACATATTTACTGTCGGTTTCTTCGAATAAAGTTTTCACTAAATTTCCTGTAGCAGCATCATACTGATTCATTTTTAAATGATTCTGACCTCTGTTTAAGACTCCCACAAAAATATATTTAGAATCCGGACTCCAGGTAACTGCCGTCAAATACTGGTCTTTTTCACCTTCAACTTTTAGAAAAGTCGTTGATTCACTTTTAATATTGTAAACACCCAACGTTACTTCGTGTGAAGTTTTTCCTGCCATCGGATATTTGATGTTGGTGTTTACCGCCGGAGTTACAGACCAGTCGATGATCGGGTAATCTGCAACCATTTTCTGATCCATCCTATAAAAAGCTACACTTTCAGAATTCGGAGCCGGGAAAATTCCACTATCAATTCCAAATTCATTTCTGTGAACATTGGAAGCTCCGTTGAGAATATTTTCATCAGAATCATTGGTCACGGCAATAGCTTTACCATTTTTACTGATGAATAAATTGTTCTTTACTGTGTACGCAAAAGTCTGGTTATCTGCAAACATCTTCATGTTTGAAACATTTTCATCCATCGCAGACGAACGTTTTACTTTCCAGTCGTTTCCCGATTTCTCTACCCAATACATTTGATTATTGGCACTGAAATAACCACTTGAGTTATTGGTGAATTTAATCGGAGGAATTCCTTTTAGTTTACTGTCTGCGAAATTTTTGTTGAGCTGCGTCAGAGATACCAACGTATCTTGCTTGTTCGTTTTCAAATCGGTCATCAAATATCCTGCTCTCACAGCCTGAATGTAAGATTTGCCGTCTTCTGACCAAGAAAACTGCGAGATATTCTTTACTGCAAGATTACTTCTAAGTCCGTTTACGGCTTCTGCCATGGTAAATTTTTGAGTTTGTGCAAAAGCAGATCCGCCCAAAACCACCATCAATAAAGAAAATTTATATAATTTCATTGTATCTAAAATTGAATCTGTCAAAAGTAAGAAATAAAATTCAACCGTTAAAAATTGTTAAATAAAAGATGAATTTATTTGAATTGAGTAAATTTAACTGACTCTTAAAACCGAAAATCTCACAAACAAAAGTTTGTAACTTAGAATTCCCCTCCTCTTGAGAGGTGGCGAAAATTCAAAGAATTTTTGACGGGGTGGTCTAAGCTGCATTATTTTTTAAAACTCCCTTCGACTTCGATTAGGGAACTGAAAAAAACGTTAAGCTAAGTATCAAGCAAGAAACTCTTGAAAAATTTAATTAATAAATAAAACAAAAGAACTTTAATTAAAACTCATTTCTTATCCTAAATCAATGAATCGAGCATCGTTCTTGTTATACATTTGCATCATACAATAACAACTAAAAAATAAATACAATGGCTACAAAATGGAATTTAGACCCAACGCACAGTGAAATTACTTTTAAAGTAAAACACATGATGATTTCTAATATCAAAGGAAATTTCACCAATTTTACTGCTGAAATCGATGCTGATGATGATACATTTAAAAATGCAAAAACTACAGCAACAATTCAGGTTTCTTCTATCTCTACGCACAATGCAGACAGAGATACTCACTTGAAATCTGCTGAATTCTTCAATGCAGAAGCAAATCCTACAATCACTTTCGAATCTGATGCTCTGAACGATTCTATCACAGGAAATCTTACGGTAAACGGTATTACAAAGCCGGTAACTTTAGATGTAGACTTTGGTGGTATCAATGTAGATCCTTGGGGAAATACAAAAGCAGGTTTTTCTTTTGAAGGAAAAATCAATAGAAAAGACTTTGGCCTAAACTGGAACGCAGCTCTGGAAGCAGGAGGTGTAATGGTAAGCGACGAAGTAAAGATTGCAGGTGAACTGCAGTTTGTAAAGCAAGCATAGTAAATTAAATATAGTTTTCTGAAGATCCGATGGTTTACTATAATCATCGGATCTTTTATTTTAAAACAAATATTATGAATCTCAACGATCTACAAAACATCAGCGACAATTTTAAAAATACACAGAAAATGCCTGTTCTTTTCTTAGGACATGGATCGCCGATGAATGCTATTGAAGAAAATCAGTTTGTACAGGGATTTAGAAATGTCGCAAAAGAAATTTCCAAACCAAATGCTATTTTGTGTATTTCTGCGCATTGGTTCACAAATGGAACTAAAATTACCGCGATGGATATGCCTAAAACCATTCATGATTTCGGAGGTTTTCCGCAGGCTTTATTTGATGTAAATTATCCTGCTCCCGGAAATCCTGAATTGGCTAAAGAAACTGCCGAACTTTTAAAACCTACTTTGGTAGAAGAAAATCACAATTGGGGTTTAGATCACGGCGCATGGTCGGTTATTAAGCACATGTATCCTGAAGCAGACATTCCTGTGATTCAATTAAGTATCGATTACACAAAACCGCCGCAATATCATTTTGATTTGGCTAAAAGACTAAATAAACTTCGTGAAAAAGGAATCCTGATCATCGGAAGCGGAAATATTATCCATAATTTAAGATTGATCGACTGGCGAAACATCAATACCGTTGGAGTCGGCTGGGACTGGGCGATCGAAGCGAGAGAGAAAACCAACAATTGGCTTTTAGATGGCAATTTTCAGCATATTATTGATTATCATAAGCAAGGTATTTCGCTGCAGTATTCTGTTCCCACTCCTGATCATTATTTACCGCTGGTTTACAGTTTAGCTTTAAAAGATAAATCTGAAGATTTGGTTTTGTTTAATGATGAATTAATTGCCGGAAGTCTTAGCATGACGAGTGTGAAAATTGGTTAATATAAAATTTTTGTAACAGTCTTTTTTTTATCACTATAAATTTAGTAATATTGTTTACCATGAAAAAAACGATATTACTTTTAATTATTTTTTTACCGTTTTATATCACAATTGCTCAAACAATTAAAGGAACGGTGGTGAATGACATTGAGAAACCCATCTCGAGCGTAAATATTTATCTCGACGGAACAAAAACAGGAACGGTATCGGCAGCAGACGGAACTTTTACATTAAATCTTCCTTCAGCAAATAACAACAGCCTGGTTTTTCAGAAAGATGATTATGAAACATTTACAATCTCTGTTTCTGAGGTTTTAAACAAAAAACTGAAAGTTGTTTTAATTAAAGCTAAAGAGATTGAAGAAGTAACAATTATTCCTTATACAGAAGCGGCTTACAAGAATTATATTTATTTTTTTCTTGATTCTTTCCTCGGAAACGACAGAGAAAATGTGCGCATCAAAAATCAGCGTTCTCTGAAATTTTCATTTGATAAAGAAAACAAAATTCTTAAGGTTAGAGCACCACAAACTTTGATTATTGAAAATAAAAACCTGGGCTACACGATCGATTATAACCTGGTGGAATTTGTAGCAGATCTTGAAAACAATACGACCCGATTTATGGGAACTAGCTTTTTTAAAGAAACAAAAAGCACCAATAAAGTTAAGCTCAACCGAATGAATGCTTACGACGGAAGTCAGGTTCATTTTTTCAGGAGCGTTTTTGAAAATAAAGTGGCTGACGAGGGTTTTATTGTCAATCAAATCACGAAATTTCCCAATTCAAAATATCCAACAGAGGAAGAATTGCAGCGACTGAAAGATTTTGCAAAAACATTAAAATCAAAAAAAACGCTGAATGTTCCTGAAGACATTTTAGATATCGGAAACAGAAAACGCAATGAGCCACCTTACAAAATCGCTGTCACCAAAACTCAGATTCCGGAATCTGATTATACTAAAAAGACAGATGGAAAATTGTTTTTGGATTACGATCACATGATGCAGATTAATTTCAAGAAATTCTTTTACGAACTGAAAAAAAATCAGTTTGTGAAAGGCACAATTCCTATTATTCAAACCTCTTTTCTACATCCCGAGAGTGACACTTTTGAAATTTATTCTGATGGAAACACTTCAAATCCGGGTCAGTTGACCAATCAGGGAGAATTTGCAAAAGATAAAGTTGAGAAACTGCTGCCGTTGGATTATAAATTGGGAGACTGAACCTAAAAAAAATAAAGCTTCCGATTTGAAAGCTTTATTTGATCTGAAAAATTTAAACTCACATTTACTGTACAGCTTGTAAAACGTTGATATTTCCGTAACCGAAATCTGAATTTGGAGTAGGATAATATGTTGAAGACTGTCTCATTTTAGTTAAAACCTGTTCTCTCGTCCATGAAGGATTTTTTGACCATACCAATGCTGCAATTCCAGCTGTAGAAGCTGTTGCAACGGAAGAACCACCTACATAATCTGTCTGTGCATTGTAATAACTTACCACCGGAATATTATTTCCAGAAGCTCGTTCCATCTGATAAGTAAAATCAATTTCAGAACCAGAATGACAAACATCACATTTCTGATTAGAAGTATTTTCTTTTACACCAGTGATTGCTTGTGTTTCAGGCATCCAGGCTGGGAAAATCACTCCTACAAAAGTGGTGAAGCTTGTAGAAGTTCCGCCTGCGCAAAAGATTAGTTTACCTTTAGAATAAGCGTATTTTACTCCGTCTTCAATTTTCCCGACAGAGAAAATATGTCCCATCGACATTGAAATGATTTTTACAGAAGTATTATTTCCCAAGGCAGTAAACGCCAACTTCACCCCTTCCTGCTCATGATAGCCATCTAAAACAACATTAGAAGCCGCTCTGTAAGTCACTAAATTAGCATTATACGCAACACCAACTGGCTGTCCCTGATTATTTCTCGGTGCAGCCATCGCCGAGGCCATGCTTGTTCCGTGACCGCATTTATCATCAGAACCGTCAAAACCTGAACTCCACGGCCAAACAGAATCAACATAAACACCGTTTTTACTGATTGATCTTCCCGAAGATAAACCATTATTAAAACTGCTGCCCAGCAAACTTTGATTCGCCGAAACTCCGGAATCAATAAGACCAATCGTAATTCCGGCTCCAGTGCTGTAACTCCATGCATTGGTAATATTATGTTTATAGAAAGACCAAGAAGCTTTTGCATTTGGAGTTACTGTTGTGTAATCTGATGCGCTTAATGCTGTAGATTCAAATCCACAACCCGATGAACTTCCGCTTGATTTTGCCACACCATTTACTTTATTTTCATTTTCAAAATAGTGATAATCCGCAGGTTCCAAATAACGGATTGATTTTAATTTTCGCAGCGCAATCACCGTCTCCTGCTTCTCAATATAAACATCTATTTGGTTAAGATATTCGTCGGAAGCCAATAAAACACGATCTTTTTTGCCTTCGTATTGTTGAATAACTTCTAGGATTTCGTTCTGCAAACTTTCAGAATCAGCAGATTTACTTCTGTCGAAGTCATCTTTTGAATTTCCAAAACCGATAGAGGCAATTTTATTTCCCTGAACAATTCCGCTCCACAGAAAATGTGATGAAGATTCGTTCCATGAGAATTTTCCTTTTGTCTTGATGGTTTCGTTGATTTTGTCGTTGATTTGTCTCGCAGTAAGCGGATCGGCCTGTACAATTTCGCTTTCTACTGATGAATTTTGCAGATCATCATTCGTACAAGAATTTAGAGCGAATGCTGCAAGTAAGAAGAATACACATTTTTTCATAAGAATATATTTTTTTATGGGTAAAACCAAATTAACATTTTCAATTGAATTACAGACCCTTAATAAATTAAAATTAATATCTTCAGCATACTACTTTTTTATTTGAACAAAAAACAGCCTCCAGATATGGAAGCTATTTGTATTTGTTTTCTCAATATCGAGATCTCTATTGAAGGATATAAAAATTCAGTTATTTAAAAATCTTTTCAATAAAAAAATGGTGATTTGATTATTAATTAACCACAAACTTTCGCTCATTAATCAACTCAGCAATTGCCAACATATCTTTGCCAATCAATCTGTCATCTTCCAGCTTAGCAACTTTTGTACGAAGAATGGCAAAGTTTTCTTCAATAATTTTAGAACATTTCGCTGGTCTTCTGAATTCTAAACCCTGTGCAGCAAACATTAATTCCACCGCCAAAATATTCACTAAATTCCCAAGAACCTGATTGAACTTTCTTCCCGAAATACTTCCCATCGAAACGTGATCTTCCTGTCCCAAACTTGTAGGGATAGAATCTGCAGAAGCCGGGAAACAAAGCGTTTTATTCTCTGTAACCAAAGCTGCAGAGGTATATTGAGGAATCATAAATCCGGAATTTAGTCCTGAACTTTCCGTCAGCAATCTAGGTAAGCCGTATTTTCCTTCTAATAGTAAATAACTTCGTCTGTCTGAAATATTCCCAAGCTCGGCTACTGCCAAAGTTGCATAATCTAAAGGCATCGCCATCAACTGTCCATGGAAATTTCCTCCTGAAATTGATTCTTCCGCACTTAAAACAATTGGGTTGTCTGTTACAGAATTCAGTTCTGTTTCTGCCATCAATTTTAAATGTTCAAAAGCATTTCTACTTGCACCATGCACCTGCGGAACACATCTCATAGAATAAGGATCCTGCACTCTGTCGCAATACTCGTGAGATTTAAGATTGTCGGAATTCTTTAAAAATTTCAACATTCTTGCCGCTACTTTTTTACTCCCTTCAAAAGGTCTGATATCATGGAGTTCCTTCTTAAACGGACTTGCAGAACCTCTGTACGCTTCAATGCTCATTGCAGCCGTCATGTCTGCTAGATTAAGAAGATATTCGAATTTTTCTAAACCTTTAATCGCATGAGCAAGAATAAACTGAGTTCCGTTGATTAATCCTAAACCTTCTTTTGGTCCTAAAACCAAAGGTTCAAGGTTATGTTTTTCTAAAATTTCAGCAGTTTCAAAGATTTCGTTTCCTACCCAAACCTGACCCAAACCTAAAAGTGGTAAAACCAAATGTGACAAAGGTGCCAAATCTCCGGACGCACCGACAGAACCTTGTTCTGGAACAACAGGAATGATGTCTTTTTCGAGCATCAGAATGAATCTTTCAATCACTTCCAGAGAAACTCCCGAAAAACCTTTTGATAAAGCGTGAACCTTAGAAATCATCATGATTTTTGAAAATTCTTTATCAATTGGTTTGCCTACTCCGACTGCGTGAGAAATAATTAAATTATATTGAAGCTGCGCCGTTTCGTCAGCCGAAATTTTTGTATCACAAAGTGGCCCGAATCCTGTGTTGATACCATAAACACAACGATCTGACTCTACAATTTTCTTTACATTATCCTGAGATTTTAGAATTTGCTGTTTTGCTGTTGTATTTAATTCAGCTTTATTTGGATTTTTGCAGATTTCCAGAACATCATGGAAACTCAAAACATCTACTCCGTATATCATTTCAAAAAATTTGTCTAAAAATACACATTTTGATCAGAACTGGAAATGCGAATCTGCACTTTAAAATATTTCTCAGATCAAAGATTTTATTGTTTATTTTTACGCATTAAATAAACTAAACTTATGAAACTAAAAGCTTTATTATTGGCACTTTCGTTAACGAGTGCATTCTCATTTGCTCAGGAAAAGGTAAAATATTCCAAAGATCAAATCAAAAAAATGGAACAGTATCTTTTTAATGAAGGATTTCCCGGGCCATCCACAAAGAAAATTTCAACGATCATTCTGAAAGACGGAACCGTAAACAAGGGTTTTTGCAACGATATAGAAACTAAAAAAGGACAGATCTATGGAATCTCTATTAAAGACAGCGCAACAAAAAAACAAATGGTTTTCAATGCAGATAACGTAAGCGAAATGTACATTTATCCTACGAAATTGGCGAAAATTTTGAAAGTTGGAAAACATGTAACTAACGTAAGAAGCTTAAGCACCAAAAAACTGAGCAAAAATACAACTGATGGTCAAATTCAATTTGTAAATCAAACCGTTTCTTTGAAAAACAAAAAAGATGATAAAGAGTTTTTAATGCAACTTATCAATCCTGAATTCAGCGAAATTATTTCTGTTTATCATGACCCCAGAGCAAAGGAAACTTCGGGTATGACTGTAGGATTTGGGATGCAACTTGGTGGCGGACTTGCAAAATCATTTTACGTGAAAAAAGGTGATAAAGTAATGTGGCTTCACAAAGATGATTTTGAAGACAACTATGATTTCTTATTTGGTGACAATGCAGAATTCATGAAAAAATATCCTAAAAAATCTGTAGAATGGGGATTTTTCAGCTTTTTGGTGAATGAATATACAGAAATGAGCAACGGATAAAATTTAATTTTAAAATATTTCAAAGCTGCGGAAAATTCTGCAGCTTTTTGTTTTTCTGATATTGGATTTCCAGAAATGACTACATTTAGGTTTTGGTCTAAACTTTCTTTAAAAAAAATGATTTTGCCTAAAATACATGCGCAACTCAGTTTTAAGTTTAAAAAGTATCATCAAAAATGAAAATTTTGAAAATCGTCCAGCTTTTTTATGGGCTGAAATTTGCTTAATTTTGTTCTATGAATCCTTCTTTAGAATTACAGCTAAAAACTTTGCCATCAGAACCTGGAGTTTATCGTTATTACGATAAAAACGGAAATCTGCTGTATGTTGGAAAGGCTAAACATCTAAAAAAAAGAGTTCTTTCTTATTTTAATAAAAATCTTTTAGGCTCAAGAATAAAAACCATGGTCGGCAAGATTTACCGCCTGGAGACTACTATCGTCAACAGCGAATATGATGCGCTTTTATTGGAAAATAATCTGATCAAAGAACATCAGCCGTTTTACAATGTAATGCTTAAGGATGACAAAACGTATCCCTGGATTTGCATAAAAAATGAAGATTTTCCACGTATCTTTCTTACCAGAACAAAGATCAAAGACGGATCAGAATATTACGGACCTTATGCAAAAGTACGTCCGGCAAAAATTCTTTTAGATACGATCAAACATATTTATAAACTCAGAACCTGCAATCTCAATCTGGCTCCTTCTAAAATTGATGATGGCAAGTACAAAGTCTGTCTGGAATTTCATATTAAAAATTGCCAGGGGCCATGTGAAGGCCTTGAAAGCAAGGAAGAGTATGATGAGAAAATTGATGCCATACGCGGGATCATCAAGGGAGATTTTCAAACGGCAAAGCAATATCTTGTCAATCAAATGATGAAATATGCTGAAAATCTTCAGTATGAAAATGCGCAGATCGTAAAAGAAAGATTGGATATTTTGGAAGATTATCAGGTTAAACACACTGTTGTCAACCCAAATATTGATGATGTAGATGTCTTCGGAATGACAAGTGACGAGACTGCCGCTTACGTCAATTATTTTAAAATCAGAAACGGAAATATCATTCAGAGTTTTACCACAGAGATCAAAAAAATCATTGAAGAAAGTGATGAAGATATTCTTGAGGAAGCATTAATTGAAATTCGTCAGAAGTTTGAATCTGATTCAAAAGAAGTACTTATTCCTTTTCATCTAACTTTAGAAATACCCAATGTAAAGTTGATTGTTCCCAAGATGGGCGACAAGAAACGTATTGTAGAACTTTCTGAAAAAAACGCAAAAGAATACAGAATTGAAAAGCTGAAACAGGTACAAATCGTAGATCCGGAAAGACACTCAAACAGAATCATGGCAGAAATGCAGAAACTTTTGAGAATGCCCGTGGAGCCTCGTCACATTGAAGGTTTTGACAACTCGAATATTCAGGGAACCAATCCCGTTTCGGCCTGTGTTGTCTTTAAAGACGGAAAACCAAGTAAGGCAGATTACAGAATCTTTCATCCAAAAACCGTCACAGGTCCTGATGATTTTAAAACGATGGAGGAAGTGATCTATCGTCGGTACAAAAGAATACTCGATGAAGGAGAGCCGTTACCACAACTGATCTTAATTGACGGTGGAAAAGGACAGCTTTCATCTGCAATAAAAAGTTTAAAATTACTTGGACTTTACGGAAAAATTACCATTGTCGGTATCGCGAAAAGACTGGAAGAAATTTTCTTTCCGGAAGATCCTATTCCTTTATATCTTGATAAAAAATCTGAAACATTAAAAATTCTTCAGCGTGTACGTGATGAGGCACACCGTTTTGGAGTAAAACATCACAGAACAAGGCGAACAAATTCCACCATTAAATCCGAACTCGACGAAATTCCGGGAGTCGGTGAAAAGACAGTCGGAATGCTTTTATCAAAATTGAAATCAGTAAAAAGAATAAAAGAAGCAAGTCTGGAAACTTTGGAAGAAATTTTAGGAAAAAGTAAAGGTAAAATAGTTTTTGATTTTTTTAATAACGTATAAATATAAAAACAAAAATCAGCTCAATTTTCAGAGCTGACTTTTTATATTTTGAATTTGAATCGTTATTATACGCCACCCATTACATACATATTTTCCATCGTAGGAACTTCGCTACCTCCTTTTTTCTCGAGTGTAATCGCAAATGCCTGCGCATTGGTAATATTTGAAATAGCAATTCTGCTGTCAACATCTTCAGTATACATTCCTGCACTTACAGGTTTGCCATCGGCGATCGCCCACAGTTGATACTGCATACCTTCAGGTGCTTTAGGCAGAGAATTTGCAGAAAGATAAATATCTTTAGAAGCGCTGTCCCACAAAACAGTTGCTTTAGCTTCGGGATGTTTTTCTACGCCCGCTAAAACCACTTTTTTCATATCGGGATTGGCAAAAACGTCAAGTTTCTGTTGCATATTCTGCATAGCGACCTGATTCATTTTTTTGTCACTTTCCATTTTTACAAGTTGTTTATCAATCTCCGACTGGCTGTTCATCAAATAAAGATTAACTCCTGTACTTAGTAAAAATAAAAGTGATGCAGCTATTGCAAAATTTCTCCAGCCACTTGTTTTGTCGCTTTTTACTACCCGATTATTCTCTTCCAAATCTATTTTCTGAATATTATTCTGAAGTGGAATTACAGGTTTTTGTTCTTCAACAGGCTGCTCCTGCTGAATTTTTGCCCAGATTTTAGATTTTAAATCTTCTGGTGGGGTCACTGCCTGCACTGTGGCAAGCATCTCAAAAGTTTTTTGTGCTTCCTCAAAAGCTTCTTTTACTTCAGCATTATTCTTCATTACACACTCCAGAATACCTGCTTCCTCGGGAGAAGCATGACCTAGAATGTAAGATTCTAGAATTCCGGATGATATGTATTCTTTACTATTCAACTTATTGATAATCTTTTAATAAATCTTTTAATTTCATCAATGCATTACGCATTTTCGTTTTTACAGTACCCAAAGGCATATTCAGCTTTTCTGATATTTCACTCTGCGTGAACCCCTGATAATAGGCAAGATTTATAAGCTCCTGCTTATCAGAATCTAAAGTTTCCAGCACATTGCTGAAACCAATAAAATCTGAATTATTAGTCGTTGAAAGTTCCGCATTGTTATATACGAAATCAGGAAGTGATTGGTTTTTTAGCTCGTTCTGAAAGCTTTTGGATTTTAGATAATCGATTGCTGTGTTTCTGGCGATGTTGATCATCCACGTGTAAAAACGACCTTTAGCAGTGTCATACTGATGGATAGAGTTCCAGATTTTCATAAATACATCCTGAATAATCTCTTCCGTATATTCTTTTGACTGCACAATTCGAAGAATCACCCCATATAATGCACCAGAATAATGGTCATATAAGTGGTGAAAACCTGATTCGCTCTTTTCTCTGAGCGAAGCAATAAGTTCGTCTTCCGAATAGGTTGTTTTAATATTGTTTATTTTACCTACCAAATTTAACGAAATAATATGAACAACAAAAAAAATCTTTAAAAAATTTTATCTCGTATATATAAACAGTTAATTATTAAAATTTAATTTAAAATGAAAAATCCAATAAAAGGAATATTTGCGACTCTGTTTTTAATTTTAATGATGGGAAATCTGTCAGCACAATCAGAAAATTTTAAGTCAAAAAATCCTTACTACTCCAAGACTTCTACAACGCGATTGAAGGTAAGCAACGCAGAATGGAGAAAAATTCTTAAACCCGAACTGTATCAGGTTGCCCGCGAAGGCGCTACCGAAATGGCTTTTACAGGTAAATATTATGAATTTGATGTGAAGGGAACTTACTATTGCGCAGTTTGTGGAAATGCTTTGTTTCTCTCAACTTCCAAATTTGCAACGACGTGCGGATGGCCATCTTTTTACGAGCCTTTGCGAAAAGATGGTGTAAAATACAAAAAAGACAATTCGCATAACATGGAGCGTACCGAAGTACTTTGTGGAAGATGTGATTCTCACTTGGGACATATTTTTGATGACGGACCAAAACCTACCGGCAAAAGATTCTGTATGAATTCTGAATCACTGGAATTTGTACCTAACCAAAATCAAAAAAATAAATTTTAATACACTGAATATCAATTATATAAAATAAATTTTTGATTTTTTGAAAACTAAAAGCAAACAACTGTCGTAGATGAAAGCAAGAACACAATAACACATAAACTCAAGTAATATTAATTAAAAAAAATCTGAAAATGAACGCTAGATCAAAATTCGCAGTACTAGGAATGGCAGCATTATCTTTCGCATTAAGCGGAAATGCAACAGCCCAAAAAATGAAAGAAAAAACGGTAATGGTTGGTGGAGCGCCAATGTATCCTTCAAAAAATATTGTAGAGAATGCGGTAAATTCTAAAGACCACAAAACTTTGGTTGCAGCAGTAAAAGCTGCAGGTCTTGTAGAAACTTTACAAAGCGCTGGACCTTTCACAGTATTCGCTCCTACAGATGCAGCTTTTGCAAAATTACCTGCGGGAACTGTTGAGAATCTTGTAAAACCTGAGAACAAAGAAATGCTTACAAGCATTCTTACATACCACGTTCTACCAGGGAAATACAGTTCGAAACAAGTTTGGGCAGCTGTAAAAGCAGGAAACGGAAAAGCAATGATGAAAACAGTACAGGGAGAAGAATTAACTTTCTGGACGAAAGGAAAAGATTTGTATGTAACCGATGCAAAAGGTAACAAAGCAAAAGTAACAATCGCTGATGTAAATCAGTCTAATGGTGTTATACATGTAATAGATACTGTTCTATTACCATAGTTTTAGTTTTTTATGGTTTATTTTAAGGAAGCCTTATCTGATTGCAGATAAGGCTTTTCTTTATTTTAATTTGAAGACTTCCTTTGTGTAATCATCTCCTTTTGGCATTTCAATGACAATATCACCATTCTCATAGTAACCAAGTGTAGATTCTCCTGATTTTAATTTAACTTTAAAAGTATCTTTCTTACTGGTTGATTTAAAAGTTGCAAAAGGAACAGATCCGTTCTCTTCAACTAAAATAAACTGACTGTCATCAATCTGAACCTTTTGTAAATTTACTTTACCGTTAGTATATTTACCATTTTGCGAAGTAGAACTTTCCACTTTTTCAATTGTAACCTCTTTTACAGGTTCAGCATTTTGCGTTTGCTGCACAGAAGCCTGTATCTGAATTTCTTTTGGGCTTGAAACGGCAACCGCAACTAAAGCCTGCTTCAAAGCATCCTGAAAGCCTTCTTCAAAATCTTTGATGGAAGAGCTTCCTTTGTAATTTGAAACTACTTTCCCATTACAGTCTTTGAATTCTAAGATGACCTTGTTTCTCAAAAAACCACTGTCATTGATCACATCTGCATTTAAAACACCGCAAGGATTTGAATTTCCTTCTGACGACCATTGACTTCTGTTTCCTGAAAAAACTATATATTGTTTTTGCTTCAGTGACTTTGCCAGCAAAACATCCATTTTATATTGATCATTCTTAAAACCTGTGAATTTTTCCGGAAGTGCTACATATTTGTAATCGGAAACCTTTTGTGCATAAGAAAAAGTAAAACACACTACCGCTATAATTGTTGAAAGCTTCTTCATTGTAATTTAATTTTAAAATCAACTGAATTTATTAATCATTTCTAAATTCTCCCATATCCAGTTTCAGAGAGAAAAAGTTTGAGAAGAAATTTGAACCGCCAATGCCTGAATTGCTGATGGCATAATCAAGCGTTAAACCTCTATATCTGATTCCCAAACCAGCACTCGGCTGAAAAGAAACTTTTCTGCTCAGATCTTCAATATCCGTAATAGACTGAAAACGGTTGACCCCTACTCTCACAAAAATCATTTTCTGATAGCCCAATTCAGCTCCTGCATACGGAGTAATACTTGCAAAATCTGTCGAAAGAAGCGCTGCCGTTTTGGCAAAATCCACATTAATACCTGCCTCCGGAAGAATGTATAAGCTGCTGTTAATTTCGAATAATTTACTTGCTCCTGCGTTTAATTTCGGCATCGTCAATTCCATTTTATCAGTAGGTGCAGGGTTAAACTCTTCACCATTTACAACCGTTGTCAGCTCATCCTGATTAATACTCCAGAAGTTGACAGTCGTTGTAGCATCGCGAAGCATACCTCCAAATTTCCAGCCGTTATCTGATTTATAAATTGCTCCGACATCAAAACCAAACCCGTAACCGCTTGCAAATTTCCCTACATTTCGGTAGACAATTTTTGCATTGACACCTACATCCAATTTAGGATTTCCACCCGGATGGAATGCGTAAGAAATAATTCCTGCATAATCTGACTGAGAAAACTTCGTGATTTTATCATAATCAATATTCCCTTCTGTATCGATTAACTGAGTAGTATTCAAAATATTATCTACTCCCAAACGCACAATTGATATTCCGAAAACACCTTCTTCCAAAACTTTGGCATAAGCGAGATAATCATACTTAGCAATAGATTCAAAATATTCTGCGTGCATGGCAGCTCCCTGCCAGTCTCTTGTAATTCCGTTCAGACCTGCGGGATTCCACATTGGCGAGTAAACATCGTCCTGATTAGAGATCACTGCTCCACCCATTGCCAGACCTCGGGCTCCTGCGCCGATATTTAAAAATTCATTGGAATATTTTCTGATAATCTGAGATTGCGAAAACCCAAATAGTAGGGAAAATAATAGTAAAAGATATTTTTTCATCATGCAAATTGATGCTTAGTTAATTTTTTTTTGTTTTCTGGTTTTTATCAATGCATTGGCTACAATTGCCAAAATCATAACCAGCGACGCCACATAAAATACTGGACTCATGTGTTCTGATTCCCCAAAGATAAAAAAAGCTAGTATAATTCCGTAGACTGGTTCTAAATTTACTGTTAAAATTAATGTGAAAGGCGAAATATACTTCATCAGCTTCACCGACTCTAGCATCGGAAAAGCTGTAAAAACACTTGCCAACAAGCATATTAACGACAAATCTCGGTAATTTATTTCATTCATCGAAAAAATTTGACCCGATAATAAATAAAATATAGCCAAAATAAGCCAACCACTAAAGATTTCGTAAAAAATAATATTCCCCGGACTTGTTTTCCCAAACAGCTTTCCGTTGAAAACAGAAAATATTGTCCCAAAAATTGCGCATAAAATTCCAAAGAAAATGCCTTCTTTATATTGAAATTCGGTTTTAAATATAAGGAGAATACAGGCAACAATTACCACTCCCATCAACACTTCTGAAATATCAACTTTTCTTTTAAAAACCAAAGGCTCTAAAATCGCTGCAAATAATGTTGACAATGAAAGACAACTCAACGCAATCGAAACATTAGAAACTTTAATGGAATAAAAAAAACACAGCCAGTGCAAAGCCATGAAAAAACCTATGGCCGCAAGCTGTAAAAAAAGTTTTTTGGAGACTTTGATGCTCTCTTTTTTAAAAATTCTTATAAATACAAATAAAAATATGGCAGCGAACAACATTCTGTAAAATACCAGAATCTGCGCATTGGCAGTTATCAGTTTTCCCAAAATTGCAGTAAATCCCCACAAAAAAACAATCAAGTGCAATCTGAAAAGAGCTAATTTTTGCATGCTTATAAAATAAAATATATGAAATGCAAAGCTACGAATAGGTTTTAATAATAATCTAAAATTAATTACTTCTATACAGCTTTAAAAGACGTATAGATTATTAAATTTTATTTAGCCGCTTTTTATAATTCAAAAAATTGTTTTGTTAAATCAACCTCAAAAAAAATAAATAAGCTCATCATTCCAAAGAACCTATCCTTGAGATTCATATAATTCAAAAAAATAGCTGTTAGCTAAATTTAAAGTTTCCACAAAAAAAACCCTGAAAGTCTGTTCAACTTTCAGGGCCTTCAAATAATAAACTATTAAAAAAATAAACTAGGAACAAAGGATTTATAACGGAGTAATCAGCTCCTTTCCTCTATTGTAAAATTATAAAAA
This sequence comes from Chryseobacterium sp. CY350, assembly GCF_027945075.1. Classification (NCBI taxonomy): domain Bacteria; kingdom Pseudomonadati; phylum Bacteroidota; class Flavobacteriia; order Flavobacteriales; family Weeksellaceae; genus Chryseobacterium; species Chryseobacterium wangxinyae. The sequence goes on along the minus strand of NZ_CP116034.1, from coordinate 3,266,822 downwards.
AAACAAACATAAAAAAACATATCTATGTTAAATATTTCATAAATTTATGATTTTCAATGCGTTGAATCATAAAAAAGAGTAATATTTTATTTTTTATAAAAGTAGTATCTTGGTCACTTAAAAATTGGAATTTCATGGACATCGAATTTAACAAAAGAGAAGATCAAAACAAATTAAAATTAGCTGAAATAAATCGTTTGCTTTCTGAAATAAAAAAAGGTGGAGGAGAAAAAAGACTTCAAAAGCTTCGCGACGAAGGTAAAATGACAGCAAGAGAAAGAATTGACTATCTTCTTGATAAAAATTCTGATTCCATTGAAATCGGTGCTTTTGCAGGCTACGAAATGTATGAAGAACATGGCGGCTGCCCGAGTGGTGGTGTCGTTGTAGTAATGGGTTATGTTTCAGGAAAACAATGTATTGTGGTGGCAAATGATGCTTCGGTGAAAGCCGGCGCATGGTTTCCGATCACCGGAAAGAAAAATCTACGAGCTCAGGAAATAGCGATGGAAAACAAACTTCCAATTATTTATCTTGTCGATTCTGCCGGAGTTTATCTCCCGATGCAGGACGAGATTTTCCCTGACAAAGAACATTTCGGAAGAATTTTCAGAAATAATGCAAAAATGAGCGCTATGGGAATCATTCAGATTTCTGCTGTGATGGGAAGTTGTGTTGCTGGAGGTGCTTATCTTCCTATTATGAGTGACGAAGCGATGATTGTTGATAAAACGGGATCTATTTTCCTTGCCGGAAGTTATTTGGTAAAAGCAGCAATCGGTGAAAGTATTGACAACGAGACTTTGGGTGGTGCAACAACTCACTGTTCAATTTCGGGAGTAACAGATTATAAAGCGAAAGATGATCAGGATGCTTTAAACAGAATAAAAAACATCATGAAATCTATCGGAAGCTATGAAAAAGCAGGTTTCGACAGAATTGAAAGTTTTCCTCCCAAAGAAAAAATAGATAATATTTTCGGAATTATGCCGGTTTCCCGTGCAGATCAATATGATACTTTAGAAATTATAAAATGCCTGGTCGACAATTCTGAGTTTGAAGAATACAAAGCCGACTATGGTAAAAGTATCATCTGTGCTACTGCACGAATTGACGGCTGGTCTGTAGGAATCGTCGCTAACCAAAGAAAACTGGTAAAAAGCGGTAAAGGCGAGATGCAGTTTGGAGGAGTAATTTACTCTGATTCTGCTGACAAGGCAACGAGATTTATTGCCAACTGTAACCAAAGAAAAATTCCGTTGGTATTTTTACAGGATGTAACAGGATTTATGGTTGGTTCAAAATCCGAACATGGCGGAATCATAAAAGACGGCGCTAAAATGGTGAATGCAGTTGCCAATTCTGTAGTTCCAAAATTCACAATCATTACGGGGAATTCTTACGGAGCCGGAAATTATGCAATGTGCGGAAAAGCATATGACCCAAGATTAATAGTTGCCTGGCCATGGGCAGATCTTGCAGTAATGGGTGGTTCACAAGCTGCGAAAGTCTTGGCCCAAATTCAGGAATCTACCTTAAAAAAGCAAGGCAAAGAGATTACAGAAGAAGCTCATAAGGAAATTTTGGATTCTATTTCTAAGAAATATCAAAAACAAACAGAAGCAACTTACGCTGCTTCAAGATTATGGACGGATGCTATTATAAACCCTATAGATACCAGAAAGTGGATATCTTTGGGAATTGAAGCCGCAGATCACTCTCCGATTACTGAAAAATTTAATTTAGGCGTTATACAGGTTTGATTCTGACTTTTTATTACATTTCTAAAGCCTCATTTGCTAAGTGAGGCTTTTATATTATGTTAAATACTGCTAAGGAATTATAAAGTTTCAAAATGACATACTACTAGGGTCAGATTTTTGTTATTCTAATATATCAAAAACTAATAAGCACTTCAACCTCTTTTTTATTACTAATCCTAAATGGAAACCTATGAAAAGATATTTTGCAGTATTTATTGCCTTATATGCCGTCGTTTTATTGTACATGATGTTCTATGCTTCTGGAAGAGAGCCGTCAGAAATTGCTTATATCCAGCATCAACCATTTATTACAATTCAACATTTTTTCAACGATCACAACACTGATAATCAATCATTTATTATAAACATTTTCGGTAACATTTTTCTCTTCAGTCCGTTCGGCTGGTTAGGTTTATGCATCAAAAAATTTAATAGATTTATACCACTAACTGTATTTTTTCTTATTGCAATCAGTATTATTGAATCGTTACAATATTTTTCAGGAAGAGGTGTAGCAGATGTTGATGACGTATTTTTAAATACCGTAGGTATGCTGATAGGATTCTTTATATTTAAATATGTAACCTGGAAAAACATTGCCAACATTAAGTTTCATTTTGACCTGCTTGAAGATAATAAAATGACTTCTCCTGTGTCTTAAACTATATATTATAAATTATATCTATAAATAAGCACGCTCTATATTATTGTTAGCATAATTAATAAAAAAATTCAATCATTATTCAAAAAAATGCTACCATTTTATTTTAAATCTTTGAGAGTCATATGTTTTTTTTCCGTTGCTTCATATTGTGATTTCTACTGTAATCTTACCCATTTTAGGCACACTCAGAAGTAGATTTTTTGGTTAATAATTTACTGTTTTCATTGTTAAAATTTTGTTGGAATGTGGGAAACTCGTTGGCCTTAGCTTGGGCAAGTTTTCCATATTTCAACAAAAAACCCCTTGGCGTGAGGTATTGCAATGATTTGTGAGGTCGCTCATTATTATACATCCACATCCAAATTTCTGAATGATGTCTCATCTGCCTGACCTGATGTTCTCAAAAAGATAAACATCTAAAAATTCTGTCCGAAAAGTCCTATTGAATCTTTCTACCAGAGAATTTTGCGTAGGTTTTCCAGGCTGAATATAATGAAGTGTGATCTCATTTTTATTGCACCAGTCTTTTAGTTTTTCAGCAATAAACTCCGGACCGTTGTCAACCCTTATCTTTTCTGGTTTCCTACGCCAGTCGATTAGTTGTTCCAGTTGTGAAACTACTCTTGCTGACTGCAAACTGGTATCGATGGTAATATTCAAAATTTCTCTGTTAAAATCATCAATAATATTAAGACTTCTAACGCTTTTACCATTCTCCAAAGTACCGTGCATAAAATCCATACTCCACGTTACATTTGGATAAATAGGTCGAAGTAAGGGCTCTTTCACCACTGCCGGAAGCCGTTTCTTTCGTTTGCTTCTTAGATTCAGTTTCATCGATTTGTAAATCCTGTAAACCCGCTTGTGATTCCACCCGAAACCCAAATTTCCCAAACGGTGGTGCATTGTCCATAATCCCCACGTCTGATGCTGGTCTGCAAGTAAAACCAGCTCCTCCCGGATTTTATCATCTCATTGTTTTTCTTCTTTTTGTAATAAAATACCGAACTGTTTATGGTAAAAACTCTACACGCATTCCGAGTGCTTATTCCATATTCTGTTGCGGAATAAACAACCAGTTCCCGCTTCTCGGAAGGTGTTAAGTTTTTTTGCAATTACGTCCTTCATCACCACATTTTACAGTGTAAGTTCCGCTACGATTTTTTTGTATTGCGAAAGTTCCTTTTCCAGCTCTTTCATTTTGGAGAGTGGCTGAACATCCAAACCGCCATATTTGCTTTTCCATTTATTAAATGTCGGCTGGCTAATGCTGTGTTCCCTGCAAATTTCATTTACTTTTTTACCTTGATTTTGTTCAGCTAAAATCTTAATAATCTGGACTTCTGAAAATTTACTGTTTTTCATTGTCTTCCAAATTTAAAAACTATATTTTTAAATATTCCGGTTTTTAGGGAAAATTACAAACGTATTTTATTTTACAAATTCGCCTACCATTACACGTCCGCCACTTTCCGGAGAATCAAAATGCCAGAAGATGCCTTCTGTTACCAAAAATTCATCCTTATAAAATCCAAAAATATTTTGAAGAATGGTAAAATCTGTTACATGATGCACTTTCCAACTTTTGCCATAGTCATATGAATAACGAATCTCAGGTTTTGCTCCTAGTTTTCGATAATCACAGACAAGTTTTTATAGCGATAGAAATATTTATTTTCATTGGTTTCTTCATACAATTTATTTTCATAAATATCATAAATTCCGTACTTATATTTGTCTCCGTCTTCAAGTTCTATTTTTTTTAACAGGAGATTTTCATCAATATATCTAAAATACTCATACTTGTTTTTCAAAACAGATAGAATCTTAGATTGTCTTGATTTTACATCATATTCGATTATTTCCTGATTTTTTTTATAAACAATTTTCCCATTGCCTATATAGAAATATGACTTTCCTATTTCATCAACTGGAATACTATAATATTCATTTTTGTCTAATAGGTTTATTATTATATATTTTCCAAAATTTTCAAGCACAATATATTTTCCATCAAAATCACTATAGTAATAGTTTGAGAAATCTTCGGGTTCGGCATATTCATCTACCTTTTTCAGTTCAAAAGTTTTGTTGTTGAGTAAAAGTATCTTAAAGTGCTTTACTGCCAAACTATCCATCGTGTAAGCTTTTATTAAAGTATGGTCGCTTTTAGATTCCATATACTCTAAATCTTTTTCTCCTGTTTTTATTTCTTGGTAACTTTTCCCCTTGTCATTAGAAACAAACAATACAGCTATGCTACTTTTTTTAGAAGAATCAAATGAATGTTCATCTTTTTCTGCTCCCATGATTATTGTATTTTCATAGGGTATAATTATGTTTCTAATAGTAATTGCACTTCCAGGGTTGAAGGTATTATCATTAACTTTTACCTTATATAAATCGAAAAAATCATATTTTGCTATCCATTTCATATTATCATCTTTTGGTTGTTGTGAGCAGGCAAAAAATGACAACAACAGAGTCAGCATTGATATTTTCAGTATTCTGATCATTTTACAAATTCGCCAACCATTACACGTCCGCCACTTTTTGGGGAATCGAAATGCCAAAAAATACCTTCCGTAACCAAAAACTGATCTTTGTAAAAGCCGACAAGACTTGAAAGAATCGTAAAACCCTGCACGTGGTGCGACTTCCAGGTTTTACCATAGTCATAAGAATAGCGGATCTCGGGTTTTGCGCCTAGTTTACGGTAATCACAGACAAAGTTTTTGTAACGGTAAAAATATTTGTTTTCTGGTGTTTTTGTATACAAAGGATTTTCGTTGATGTCATAAATATCATATTGAAATTTATCGCCATCATCAAATATTTTATTTTGTAAAGTCAATTGATTATCTATATAGAAAAAATAATCATACTTATTTTTAAGCTTATTGAGTAGTTTGTCCTCTTGTGTGATTGCATTGTACTCTCGGATTTCATTGTCTTTTTTGTAAACTATTCTGCCATTGCCTGTGTAAAAAAAATAATCTCCAATTTTATTGGTAGGTATTTTATATTCTTCTTTTCGATTGAGAAGGTTAACGATCGTAAACGTACCGTAGTTTTCGAGCACAATATATTTCCCATCAAAATCACTATAATAATAGTCAGAAAGATTTGCTGGTCTTATATATTCATCTACTTTTTGTAGCTCAAAAGTCTTATTATTCAATAATAGTATTTTATAGTGTTTGACAGCTACACTATCCATTGTATATGCTTTTATCAGGGTATAATCGCCTTTGGACTCCATGTACTCCATGTCTTTTTCTCCTATTATTATTTCCTGATAATTTTTCCCTCTGTCCTTGCTGGCAAATAAGACTGCAATATCTCCTGTTTTTTTGGGGTCGAAAGAATTTTCATCTTTTGATCCTCCTAGTATAATTGTATTCTCATAGGGAATCTCTATTTTGGCTAAGCGAATTGCACTACCGGGATTAAAAGATCCTCCATTCACTTTTACCTTATATAAATCTATAAAATCATATTTTGCTGTCCATTTCATATTATCATCTTTTGGTTGTTGTGAGCAGGCGGATAGGGATTTTATAATGCATAATGCGCCTATTAAGAGCCTGCTTATTTTGTATCGTAGATTACTCATGTGTGATGCGGTTTTCTCGTATGAATTTTTCTATGTCGTCCAACAGCATCATATCTACCACTTCATCTTTTATTTTCCCCCCGGCTTCTTTGGCTACTTCCCAAGCATCCATCCAACCCGAATTTTCCGGTTGGCTGTAATGTTCCATATTGGTTACAAGCAGTTCTCCATAATCCATATTACCGGCTACAATGGCTGCCTGCATCCAGGTGCCATAAGCGCCCTCACCAATCCATTCTTTGAAATCCGGTGACAAAGATATCAATGCTAAATCTTTTAGTGGTAACTCAGACATTGCTTTTGGATTATAAGCATCGGGATGCGTAGCAAAAGCAAATTCCTGAAAACGCTGATTGAAGAGTTCTATATTTTTATAGTATTTTTCTTTTTTTGATTCTTTTGCTTTTTCCTTACCGCCATTTCCCGCTGCATTAACTTCTTCTGTAGTCGGTTCAAAATTTTTGTTAAACGTACTTTCCATACTTTCTATGATTTTGTCATAGATAGCCTCATATTGATATTTAATTAAACCAATTTCCATTAATTTTTGCAAATCGAATCTTGCTTTTGTTAACCAATTTTTTCCTTGGTCAGATAACTTTGGATTCAGCACATGTGTAAATCTTACACAATATTTAAAACCATAGCTGTATCCTACCAAAGGTTTTCCGGCTACACCCAGCCTGTCTTCTGTTTTTATTCTTGCGACGGTCATCCCCACAGGGTTTTTCATTTCATCATTAAGGGCATAATAATCATAGAATTTCTCTGTATCTTCATTTATCTTTATCATTGGGCCATAGTAATAGTCAGGTGGTACATGCCCGCATTTCTCATGCCTACGCATAAAGTCATTGTACCTATACTGATAAAATTCGCATCTGCCATAGCCAATACTTTCATAGCTCTGTATTACTTTTTTATCGCAGGTTTTCACCAAAAGATAGTCTGGTTTTTCTTTTGGCAGAGGGATCTCGATATCTTCATGATAGGTGCAATTGAAGAATAATCTTACATCATCATCTTTTTCTATTTCTTCCACTATCTCTAATCCCGGAGAAAGCAGAAGATCCAAAACGGCTTTGTTTTTTTCAACTTTCACAGAAACAATACGAGCCTTATTGGATGCAATAACACTTATAGGATCATGAAATTTGTCTTCATCATAGTCATATAACTGAATACTGATTTCAGAATCAAATCCTGTTTTGGGATCTTTGTCCGGAATATTTTGCGTCTCGATATGGAAGTACACTTTTTGCCCTACATTACCTTCCATTATTCTTTGCTTGCCTTCCAGATCTAATGACCACCAAGCATCTTTAAAGTATTTGGTTTCTTTGTCTTCGTCTTTTTCAGGATCTCCAAAACTAATTCCGTCTGCTGCTGTAAAATGGCTAAACTGTCCTGCATAAGCTTCAAATTCATCAGTATAAACCGTCCAGCCTTTTTCTATCTCTGTGATATATTCACCTTTTGTAATCCGTACAATAGACATAATCAGTGCATTTTTGAGTTGTTTCCACTATTATTGTTGAAATTCTTTTGAGAATGGATGTTATTGTTTTCTTCAGAAATAATCTCTCTTCTTTTAGAATTTTCTTTTAGTTCTTTTGCCTTGGTTTCTCTATTTCCTTTTACAAATTCCATTAAACTTCCCACAATATTTGTCATAAAGTTTGCTCCTACGGATAAATTCTTCATCATGCCAATACTTTCTACCTGATTCATTCCTACTATATTATTTTGATTTCGTCCAACATTTGTAGTCATATTCTGTCCAACATTGATATTAAGATTCTTGCAATTGAACGTCATCTTTTCAGGAGCAGTAACTGTAATATTACTTCCAACAGTATCAAAAATCATTTCATTACCACTTTTGTCAGTTAGGATAATACTTTCATCTTCTGTAAATTTTAAAATATGTCCACTTCTCGTGTGTATTACTTTTATGCTGTTGTCAGAAGTTCCATAACCACTCGTCTCGCCACCATTATAATGCATCCCCATCACAAACGGTTTCTCTGCGCTTCCGCTCTCATGCCCCACCAAAACTTCTTCCCCAATCTCCGGGATAAAATGAAAACCTTTGCCAGCACCCGAATGTGGTTGTATCAACCTAATCCAAGGCGTTTTTTGTCCTTTATCTTCCTGCCACGGGAACTGCACGCGGACTCTTCCCATTCCCATCGGATCGTTATTGTCCACCACTCTTGCGGGTTGCTCTTCACCTTTTGGTACTGCTTCGGTGTCGAGATAAGGCACGGCACTGAATATATCCGGGATTCCGACAAATTCATTGTAATAATCGCCCGGTTCGTAGATGTGTTTTATTTCCAGGATGCGGTAGGTTTCCATTGCCTTGCCATTGATATCGGAAAGTTTTGCGCGTCCGCCAATCTTCAGTTCGGGAGTTTTACTTCTGCCTTTTACCTGCATCAGATTCTCACGCTTTTCACGTTCCAGTCGTACCGCTTCTGCCAACTGACCTTCAGACCAGTTCTGGATTCCCGTATGGTTGAAGTGCATTTTTGGCTTCTTTTTAAAAACATTTTTTGAGGCATTTGTTGCAATTACCTGAAACAGATTTTCTTTGTACTGGCTTCTTGCATTGCTGCTGTCTTTTTCTATTCTTGCTCCGCTTTCGGTGTCGTAACCCGTGAAGGTAAAATCCTGAGCCTGAATCCGCATTTCAAACTCAACATCAATCAAATCTATATTTTCGCTGAGTTTCAGAATTGGCTGCACAGTATTTCCGAAGATGAGTTTCTCGCCGTTGTAATAAAAATATTCTCCGTGACGGATCGCCAGTCTTTTGATGAACTGATAATCTGATTCCTTATATTGAACCGTGTAAGGAAGGGCTTTTTTGTTGAATTCACTCAGCGTACCGGAGGCTATTTCTACTTTAGCTTCCTGCGGATAGCCTTCAGTTACCTGTTTTACGATCTGCTCGAGGGTTTTGTCTTCAAAACTCTGACAGTCTTTTCCGCTTTCCAGTAAAATGCTTGGCGCAAAACCGGTAATGTAAAGCTCGCCGTAACCACCACCTTCATCTTTTTTATTACGGACATTTCCGATAATTCCCCTAAAGTAATGCTGACTTTTACCAAAGCGCCAATACGTAATTCCTATCTCTTTTCCGAGCAGATTTTTAGAATTTTCCATCACATAGCCTTTGAAAGTATCTAAGGCATCATCCGGAACCACGATCGTAAATCGGTCATGGTCATTAGTTTTTTGGCTCAGCTCTACCGTATAGCTGTTTTTTCGGATAAAATCTTTCCCGTCTAAAGTCAGAAGGCAATACACCAAAGGATTCGTTGTATCATGAAGCCAGTCTTCAAATCTGCGAGACGTACCGAATATCGTCGAGAAATCTTGGTTTTCCATTAGTTTATGATTAAATTTAGATTGATGGATGTGTATAAAATGAATGATCTATTATGATTGCTGATCATTATTCCAGCCACTGTTTTTCATGTGTAGCTCCATTGATGTTGAATTTCTTGGCGATCAGACGCATTTCTATCTGCAGTGGCTGACTATCGAGTCCATTAAAACATTCAGAAAATTCTACACAAAAGGCTTTTTCAAAGCTCAGTTCCTGTAGTTTGCTCATTGCATCTCTACGATAAAAAACGATTTTCCCATTTTTCATCTGATTATGATCCAACATCCATCCTAAAAGTTCAGGATTTCCCGTGCTTTCGATTTTGATGATGATGTCGCCTCCTGTAGGCATTCCTTTCGGCTTTCCGGTGCCGTCAACTGGTTGAATGAAGTTGTATTTGCACTCCAAAATATTATAGGTGTTACCGTCTAATTCTAGTTTTGATAAAAATGACATATTTTTAATTTATAAATGATTAATTATAAATGATAAGTAAAAAATTTATTGAAACAGTTTTGCCACTCATGACATAGTACTATTTAAATTTTATACTTAAAGCCAAAAATGGGTAATACTTAAATTACCCATTTTCTGAACTGTATGTAATTTACACCCACTCATTTTCGTATGCACCGCTTCCCATTTCTATTTTTCTGGCAGAAATAGTGAAAGTCTCGGTCAAAGGATTTTCTCCAGTAGAATCGAACTTTTCTTTATGCTTAACAAGGTAAGCTTCAGTGAATTTCAGTTCTTTTAATGTAGACTGACTGTCTCTTTTATAAAATACAAAGCTTCCTTCTTTTCTTTCGAAAGAATTGGTCATCCATTCGAAAAGATCGGTCTCTCCAGTACTCTCCACGGTTACTTCTATTTTTCCACCTCTTGTAATGGTAGAGGGTCTTCCTGTAGCATCTGTTTCCTGAAACAGACCGTAGTTTACGCTTAATACGTTGTAGTTTTTACCTGATACTTTTAATATAGTCTGAAATGACATAATTTTAAAATTTAGTTGTTATAAAATAGAATTGTTTTTTTTAAAATCTTCAAAACAACGATACTTATGAATTGACAAATCGAATAATCAATAATTATAATTCAATCCCTACTTATTCAATAAGAGATATTTTTTTTGAAAATTAAAAAGATTTGTGGGAAAAATTTATACCCAATCATTAGTGTGTTTTGCGTTACCTAACTCGATTTCCTGTGCCGAAAGAACAAACGTCTCTGTTAAGGGATTGTCTCCTGAGGCATCAAAGTTTTCGTTGTATTTTACAATATATGCTTCCTTGAATTTGAGCTCCTTCAGCGTAGCATCGCTGTCTCTCTTTACAAATCTCACGCTACCGTCTTTTCTCTCAAAAGAATTGGTCATCCATTCGAAAAGATCGGTCTCGCCGGTGCCTTCTACTGTAATAAAGATTTTACCGCCACGAGTAACAGAAGAAGGTCTTCCTGTTTTATCGGTTTCCTGTAGCATTGCGTATTCTACAGATAGTACGTTACGCTTTTTTCCTGCGTACTCCAAAATGGTTTTAAATGACATAATAAATATATTTAAGGTTTAATTTATAATATTACCAATATGGAATATATCCGGATTTGTGTTTTTCATCATTTTGCAAATTTTACATCAAACCAACATGGAATATATTCAAATGTTATTAAATATTTTTTTAGAAAATTAATTTTCTGTAAAACATTTATACAACAAATGTAGAACTATTTTTGAATCCTGCAAGTGTTTTTCTTTTTAACATCTTACACAAACACCAATTAATCAAATGTTTACAATTAATCTCACCAACCAATAAACAATTAGTACAACACCAAACTTCCACATAAAGGAAAACAACAAATTTTTATTTATTAATAAATAAATATTAATGAATTATTGACAATATAGTTTAAGTATGACAAATTTTTCATTATAGATAAATATCTACAAGAGTTTTAGACTATTAATTCTTAAATGCTATAGAAATTTATTCTTTACTCACTTTTATTCGGTTTGTGAATTGATGCTATACTTCTCAATGAGCTACTTATTCAAATAATATACGAATAAATAGTATAATGAGTATTCAATAAAAATCATTATGACAGTATGTAAGGCGATACGATAATTATCAGCACTATGGAATAAGATTTCAAATTACTAGCTAAGCAAACGTATTTTTTTTTCAAATTTATTAAATTAAAAACATGACTTTAAAAGAATTTTTCAGCTAATTATATGTTATGCTTTGTGTAAATAAATTTAGGGATATCAGCAACTAACAAACACCTGCAAATTTAATTCTAAACAACTAATAAAAGCAGAGAAATATTATAGTACAGTGTTATACTAAGTTGTGAGCTTTAAAATCGACTTGATTTTAGTAAAATAAATATTATTTTTAGAGGTTTTTGTAATAATATGAAGGCAATTTAAAATAGTTCCGGATCTAAGGGAAGATCAGAAAAATAAAATCACTCTGTTTTTTTTACGGCAAAAAATTCATGTTAAAAACTTTAGTTTTGTGCATCAATATTTTTGTATTATTACTTTAAGATAATTATTACATCTTTTACATAAATTATGTGCTATAAATTTCCCTGGTTTTGCTACAACAATCAGGAAGTTTATATCTAATCATTAGATAGTTGTAATGATGACTCGATGCTTAAATTCGTATTAGACTTGAAGTTTAAATAGCTGTCTTCTCAAAAAACAGTAATATTTGATGTATTCTAATTTTAGCCAACGATTCACACTTAGAATAATTGATTCGGATGTAAATGCTAACCGCAATAAAGCGTTATCCCGAACCAGAGTTCTATGATGTTTTGCCTGGAACTAATAATTGCTGGATTCAGAATGAAATTAATCGCTGTTATTACAAACATGTTTGACTTCAATAGAGTATATATAAAAAAAAGCTCCTTTATCGGTTGATAAAGGAGCTTTAAAAAAAGACTGGCGGCGACCTACTCTCCCGCTTTCGCAGTACCATCGGCGCTGGTGGGCTTAACTTCTGTGTTCGGAATGGGAACAGGTGAGCCCCACCGCTAAAACCACCCTAAAGGTTGTATATAGCTGTAAGCATTAGGCTTTAGGCCTTAAGCTTATGGCTTTTTAATCGATAAAAACAGTCACAAAGAAAAAACCTTTCTTGCACTTGCAAGCGATTTGAGATAGGTTTATAATTTTTTAAATGATTACTCATTGATGATTATATTTATTCCTGTAATAGGCTATAAATCTACGGGTAATTAGTACTACTCGGCTATGCTGTTACCAACTTTACACCTGTAGCCTATCAACGTCGTCATCTCCAACGACCCTTAAAAGATGTCTCATCTTGAGGCGAGTTTCGCACTTATATGCTTTCAGTGCTTATCTCTTCCAAACGTAGCTACTCAGCGGTGCTCCTGGCGGAACAACTGATACACCAGAGGTTTGTTCAATTCGGTCCTCTCGTACTAGAATCAAGCCCTCTCAAACATCTAACGCCCGCAATAGATAGAGACCGAACTGTCTCACGACGTTCTGAACCCAGCTCGCGTGCCACTTTAATGGGCGAACAGCCCAACCCTTGGGACCTTCTCCAGCCCCAGGATGTGACGAGCCGACATCGAGGTGCCGAACCTCCCCGTCGATGTGAGCTCTTGGGGGAGACTAGCCTGTTATCCCCGGAGTACCTTTTATCCTATGAGCGATGGCCCTTCCATACGGAACCACCGGATCACTATGTCCTGCTTTCGCACCTGATCGACTTGTAGGTCTCACAGTCAAGCACCCTTATGCCATTACACTCTACGCACGGTTACCAAGCGTGCTGAGGGTACCTTTGAAAGCCTCCGTTACTCTTTTGGAGGCGACCACCCCAGTCAAACTACCCACCACGCAGTGTCCTTCTAAAAGAAGTTAGGCTCCAAGTAAGTAAAGGGTGGTATTTCAACGTTGACTCCACAAACACTAGCGTGCCTGCTTCAAAGTCTCCCACCTATCCTACACATTACTTACTCAAAGTCAATACGAAGTTATAGTAAAGGTTCACAGGGTCTTTTCGTCCCATTGCGGGTACTCGGCATCTTCACCGAGACTACAATTTCACAGAGCTCATGGTTGAGACAGTGCCCAGATCGTTACACCATTCGTGCAGGTCGGAACTTACCCGACAAGGAATTTCGCTACCTTAGGACCGTTATAGTTACGGCCGCCGTTTACTGGGGCTTCAGTCAAACGCTTCGCATTGCTGCTAACGCCCTTCCTTAACCTTCCAGCACCGGGCAGGTGTCAGACCCTATACAGCATCTTTCGATTTAGCAGAGTCCTGTGTTTTTGATAAACAGTCGCCTGGGCCTCTTCACTGCGGCCAGCATTGCTGCTGGCGTCTCTTCTTCCGAAGTTACGAGACTATTTTGCCTAGTTCCTTAACCATGATTCACTCTAGCACCTTAGGATTCTCTCCTCGACTACCTGTGTCGGTTTTGGTACGGGTTGCTTCACTTCGGCTTTTCTTGGAAGCACTTTCCTTACAGCAACTTCGCCCGAAGGCTAGGTCTTGACTATTCCGTCAGTCTCCAGTAAGTACGGCACTCCGTCCCCTTTTTAGTGTGAGCAAGTATGGGAATATTAACCCATTGTCCATCCACTACCCCTTTCGGGTTCGCGTTAGGTCCCGACTAACCCTCAGCTGATTAGCATGGCTGAGGAAACCTTAGTCTTTCGGTGAGCGGGTTTCTCGCCCGCTTTATCGTTACTTATGCCTACATTTTCTTTTCTGTACGCTCCACAATGGCTCGCGCCACTGCTTCTGTGCAAACAGAATGCTCCCCTACCAGATACAACCCTAAGTTGTAAATCCATAGCTTCGGTACTCTATTTATGCCCGATTATTATCCATGCCGGACCGCTCGACTAGTGAGCTGTTACGCACTCTTTAAATGAATGGCTGCTTCCAAGCCAACATCCTAGCTGTCAATGCAGTCCAACCGCGTTGCTTCAACTTAATAGAGATTTGGGGACCTTAGCTGTTGGTCTGGGTTCTTTCCCTCTCGGACACGGACCTTAGCACCCGCGCCCTCACTGCCGTGGAACATTTATTAGCATTCGGAGTTTGTCAGGAATTGGTAGGATTTGACTCCCCCGCATCCAATCAGTAGCTCTACCTCTAATAAACTTATACACGACGCTGCACCTAAATGCATTTCGGGGAGTACGAGCTATCTCCCAGTTTGATTGGCCTTTCACCCCTACCCACAGGTCATCCGAAGACTTTTCAACGTCAACCGGTTCGGTCCTCCACTTTGTGTTACCAAAGCTTCAACCTGCCCATGGGTAGATCACAAGGTTTCGCGTCTAATACTACTAACTATGCGCCCTATTCAGACTCGCTTTCGCTCCGGCTCCGGACCTGAAGTCCTTAACCTCGCTAGTAACATTAACTCGTAGGCTCATTATGCAAAAGGCACGCCGTCACCCAACTTGTGGGCTCCGACCGCTTGTAGGCGTACGGTTTCAGGTTCTATTTCACCCTTCTATTCGAAGTGCTTTTCACCTTTCCTTCACAGTACTTGTTCACTATCGGTCTTTCAGGAGTATTTAGCCTTGGAGGATGGTCCCCCCATATTCAGACAGGATTTCACGTGTCCCGCCCTACTCATTTATCATCTAAATATACCTTTCAAATACGGGGCTATCACCCTCTATGGCTGTTCTTTCCAGAACATTCTTTTAAATATATAAAGACTTTTGGGCTAATCCGCGTTCGCTCGCCACTACTTACGGAATCTCTTCGATTTCTTTTCCTCAGGGTACTTAGATGTTTCAGTTCTCCTGGTTTGCTCTCCTTGCGGAGTGACTGGTCTTCAACCAGACGGGTTGCCCCATTCGGACATCTCGGGATCAATTCGTGTGTGCCGATCCCCCGAGCTTTTCGCAGCTTACCGCGTCCTTCTTCGCCTCTGAAAGCCTAGGCATCCGCCATACGCCCTTAACGATTTCTTTCCTATTTATTTCTCAAGCACTCGCAAGTGCTCGGTTTTTTCTTTGTGATATTTTTACCGTTAATGTCAATGATCTTAATGTCTTTCTGCTCGTCTGATAAATGGATATTTGTTTTGGCTCTATCCATCTTACTTTTAAATCAAACTTACAAAACTGTGGAGAATAAGGGAGTCGAACCCTTGACCTTCCCGATGAATCGGGTCGCTCTAGCCCCTATCGGCTAAAATCCTTTGTTTATTCTTTAAATAACTTCTGTGCTCGTTACATCTCTGTAACTTTTTTATTACTTCTCAGTAATGGTGGAGAATAAGGGAGTCGAACCCTTGACCTCCTGCGTGCAAGGCAGGCGCTCTAGCCAGCTGAGCTAATTCCCCTCTAGGTGCTTCTGGCGATTTGCTTCTTGCTTCCAGCTTTCTTGCCATCAGCTATAAGCCATTTGCCATCCGCTTCAATTAGTAGTCTCGGGCAGGCTCGAACTGCCGACCTCTACATTATCAGTGTAGCGCTCTAACCAGCTGAGCTACGAGACTTTGTTTAGATGTTAGATTTTAGACACCAGATGTTAGACTAATCTCTAACTTCTAATTTTCTAACCTCTATTTTCTAAATCTCTCCCTCTGATACTAATTTCTAGTGGGTTTGTATTTTTATAATATAAGCAACCGAGTAAAAAACTAAAACGTTTTCTTTTAAGTAAGTACATGGTACATTAAAGTACCTTTATTTGTTTAACGTCGAAAGACGCTCTAAAATGAGATGTTCCAGCCGCACCTTCCGGTACGGCTACCTTGTTACGACTTAGCCCTAGTTACCTGTTTTACCCTAGGCAGCTCCTGTTACGGTCACCGACTTCAGGTACCCCAGACTTCCATGGCTTGACGGGCGGTGTGTACAAGGCCCGGGAACGTATTCACCGCGCCATGGCTGATGCGCGATTACTAGCGATTCCAGCTTCATAGAGTCGAGTTGCAGACTCCAATCCGAACTGAGACCGGCTTTCGAGATTCGCATCTATTCGCATAGTAGCTGCCCTCTGTACCGGCCATTGTATTACGTGTGTGGCCCAAGGCGTAAGGGCCGTGATGATTTGACGTCATCCCCACCTTCCTCTCTACTTGCGTAGGCAGTCTCACTAGAGTCCCCAACTGAATGATGGCAACTAGTGACAGGGGTTGCGCTCGTTGCAGGACTTAACCTAACACCTCACGGCACGAGCTGACGACAACCATGCAGCACCTTGAAAATTGCCCGAAGGAAGGTCTATTTCTAAACCGATCAATTCCCATTTAAGCCTTGGTAAGGTTCCTCGCGTATCATCGAATTAAACCACATAATCCACCGCTTGTGCGGGCCCCCGTCAATTCCTTTGAGTTTCATTCTTGCGAACGTACTCCCCAGGTGGCTAACTTATCACTTTCGCTTAGTCTCTGAACCCGAAAGCCCAAAAACGAGTTAGCATCGTTTACGGCGTGGACTACCAGGGTATCTAATCCTGTTCGCTCCCCACGCTTTCGTCCATCAGCGTCAGTTAAAACATAGTGACCTGCCTTCGCAATTGGTGTTCTAAGTAATATCTATGCATTTCACCGCTACACTACTTATTCCAGCCACTTCTACTTTACTCAAGACCCGCAGTATCAATGGCAGTTTCATAGTTAAGCTATGAGATTTCACCACTGACTTACGAGCCCGCCTACGGACCCTTTAAACCCAATAAATCCGGATAACGCTTGCACCCTCCGTATTACCGCGGCTGCTGGCACGGAGTTAGCCGGTGCTTATTCGTATAGTACCTTCAGCTATCTACACGTAGATAGGTTTATCCCTATACAAAAGAAGTTTACAACCCATAGGGCCGTCGTCCTTCACGCGGGATGGCTGGATCAGGCTCTCACCCATTGTCCAATATTCCTCACTGCTGCCTCCCGTAGGAGTCTGGTCCGTGTCTCAGTACCAGTGTGGGGGATCACCCTCTCAGGCCCCCTAAAGATCATTGACTTGGTGAGCCGTTACCTCACCAACTATCTAATCTTGCGCGTGCCCATCTCTATCCACCGGAGTTTTCAATATTAAATGATGCCATTCAATATATTATGGGGTATTAATCTTCCTTTCGAAAGGCTATCCCCCAGATAAAGGTAGGTTGCACACGTGTTCCGCACCCGTGCGCCGCTCTCAAGATTCCGAAGAATCTCTACCGCTCGGCTTGCATGTGTTAGGCCTCCCGCTAGCGTTCATCCTGAGCCAGGATCAAACTCTCCATTGTATGTTTGTCTGACTCACTCAAAGTTTTGACGCTTTAGTTTTTCCTTACTTGGTTGTTATATCTATTTTTCAATGATCTCTTCTCTTACGCTTTCTCAGCTGCCCTTTTCTGTCGTTGGGCGTTGCCGTATTTGCGTGTGCAAAAGTAAAACTTTATTTCTAATTAGCCAAATGTTTTTTGAAGAAATTTTAAAGTTTTTTAAGTAACCCTAAACCCTTCTCTTAACCCTCAACCTCTCTACTCCTGCGCTCCCCGTATCGGGACTGCAAAGATAAAAACTTTTTCTAATTCCACAAAATTTATCTGAATAAATTTTTATGTCATTTAAAATCATTTATACCGGAGTTTTTTTGTTCCTTCCTACCTAAAGGCGCTTCTGCGCTACCGATCTACTCTCGTTTTTCAGTGGGGCAAAAGTAGTACGTTTATCCCCATACTTCCAAATATATTTAACATAATGTTCATTTTTAATTCATATCCGAACTTAACCCTTTGAAGATCTGATAGAAAAATTTCTAATTCCTCCGGTGGGTTTTGACGTGATGATATGTTCAGCACTGTTTTTTGATGAAAAGAATGGCTTCATTATATAAAGTTGGTTTTCTGAAGGGCTGATTATTTAGTAATTGAAAAAAACGCTCATCCGAAGATCTATCCCCTAGCCCCGATCAAAACGGCATCCTTTTTCGGGATGGACGAAGCGAAGCGTAGGGCTTCCCGGAAAAGATATAGTGGAGAGCGGGAGAAAGCTCCTGAAAAAATCGGAAACAAGCTAGAAGTTGTAATATCTCAGAAAAATCTTTTGACTAATACCTTATATATATAGTATCCTATTAAACAACCGATGGTGTCGGCTACAATGTCAAGTGTTTCCATTGATCTGCCGAAATGCATTTCTTCCTGCAGAATTTCTGTCAGGAATGCATAAATGAGGATAATCTGAAAAAAGAAAGAAAATCTGATTCTGGGGAAAGCCGCCATGAAGGCAAAACCAAGCATCGCAAATATGCCGAGGTGCAAAACTTTGTCTATACCATCGAACATGAAAAAATATTCATGGTTTTCTACGCCCGGACGGAGGAGCATATAAGTAAGAAATGCCCAATAAATGGGCAGTATCTTCATAAATATGTTTGAAATCTTATCCAAGGATTGCCTGATATTCTTCTGCAGTAAGCAATTCTGACTGATCTGCACCTTCAGCAATCTCTAATTTGATGATCCATCCGTTTCCGTAAGGTTCTGTGTTTAGCAATTCTGGCTGATCTTCTAATGCAGCGTTGAATTCTATCACTTTCCCAGAAATTGGTAAGAAAAGATCTGAAACTGTTTTTACAGCTTCTACACTTCCGAAAACGTCTCCTCCATTGATGTCGTCATCTACAGTATCTACATCTACGTAAACGATATCTCCCAACTCTCCCTGTGCAAAGTCTGTAATCCCAATCGTAGCAATGTTACCTTCGATCTTTACCCACTCGTGATCTTTAGTGTACTTTAATTCTGATGGTGTGTTCATTTTAATTTTTTATTTAATATTGACAAATTTATTCAAAATAGAGATATGCTCAAAGAAAATAAATGATTATTTGATTAAGATAAATTTTAACCGAAAACTCAATATACTTCCTGATAGAAATATTGTCTACTATCGATTTTTGAACCGTGACTTTTTCATTTAATCAAGATAAAAGTAAGCCGAATTTAAAATAAAGATTTAAAATAAAAAAATCCCTTTCAATGAAGAAAGGGATTGTACTATAATCTTTTTAAAATCCTCCTGATTCACCAAAAGTGAAGGTTGCCGATAACCCTGCCCTTATGGTTGACAGTGGGAATGCTGTTGAAATTTTATATTTTGAAGTCATCTGCTCATAAAATACTCTCAGATTTAAATTTTCTGAAACGTTGTAATCTGCAGACAATTTGATATTCATTAATTTCTGACCGCCCGTAATCTGAGAATCATTTAACAAGATATTCATAATACTTGTACGGCTGTCTCTTAATGAGAAATCTCCTCTTATATTAAGATCACTGCCTTTTGCTCTACCGCCTCTCGCATTGGTCATATTACCTAATCTGAAGTTTCTAACGATGTACCCTAATCTCACAACGTATTCTGTATTTGAGTCTTCAGTAAGAGTATGATTCACCAATCCCAGCAATAATGTTCTCATCCTGTTGTACTGGAGACCAAACTGCAGATTATTTCTCATCGTAACATCAATTCCGATAAGAGGTGAAAATGCTTCTACATAGCCTACCTGAGAGAATGTGTACGGGTTGATATAATCGTCATTCACGTCCCTCGCTCCTTCACTGCTGTTAAAATAATCTATGCTTGATTGAATTCCTGTTGCTGTGTATGTTGCATTATAGCTGTGTAAAATATCAAACTTGCTGAACTGACCGCTGATGATCGGTATATTTTTTAGACCTGAATAAATGATTCGCCAGTTTGGAAGCGGTAAACCTGCTTTTTTCGGATTTCCAAGAGATTTTGCACCTTTGCCTTCTACTGCTGCACGGAATGCAGGAATTAAAACATACGCATTTGAAATGCTGTTTCCGTCTGTGAATCCGTCATTTTCTACGTTACCGCCCAGTTGTTGGGAAATGATTCTCGCATTTGCTCTGATTGATTCATAAACCGCCTGTCCGCTTTGGAAAGCAGTATTTACAAGAACTACCGAGTTTGAGTAACTGATCATATCACTTGCAAAAGTAAGATTCGGATTTGAGAACCCGGAATCGTCTCTGAAATTGAAACCTGTCTGCGAAAAGTTTCTGTTATAAGTCTGCAAAACATTAAAATCAATTCTAAAATCATTCACCGGCATCATCTGAAGATTGGCACGAAGTTCCCGAGTCGACATCTTGACATAAGGATCGTTCATGTAATCTGAATCACTTACCCAGCCATTTTCTATCACGGTACGTCTGATGTCTGCCTGAGATCCCAGAAGAAATCCTAACGTAGGGCCGCCTAAAGTCTGACCATAACCGTAACCATTTGGCGTAGCTAATAATCCCGGGAGAACTGTACCGTTGTTCTCAGAATAATTAACATCTAATTGCTTAAATGATGTCAGTACAAATGCAGCATTCTGTAAAATCGACAGTTTATTTTTGAATTTATAACTTTTAAATTTATATCGCTTTTTATCCCAAGCCTGAGTGTAGGCATTGTTCAGAGAATCCATCTCCTGTTTACGTTTTTGAAGTGTAGTTGCCATTCTCTTGAAATATCCGAATTGCCCAAAGAACTTCGGAATATCTGCAGAAGCCGTTGCTTGGATAATATTCGTATTCTGACCAATTGATCCCAAACTTTGCACTCTATTGGTTTCCGGATTTATAAATTGGCTCAACGCTGTAGATCTCGCATTCCAGTTATAAGTGAAGCCGTACTGCAATTCTGCATCAATGAAATCTAAATAAGGAAGCAACTGGAATGGCAGTTTATAATTCAGCTGTACTCTGTGATTATACAAAACCGGTCTTCCCGCTCTGAACATATTTCCAAAAATTGAAGAATTATCCATGGTGTTGACATCTACGTTATCGTTCAAAGTTCTTGTTAACGAGTTGATCTCAAGTTTTAATGATTTAGTAAAATTAAATCCTAAGCCATATTGCCAGCCAAAATAGAAGTTTCTGTTTTTGAGCGCTGCAAAGTCATCACCTAAATTCCCGCTTAGAATTGCATCGATATTTCTAAATTCAAGCTCGTTATAATTTCTGTCTAATTCTGTTCTGAATGACAACCTTGTAGGAATCGGATTAAAATTAAATTCTTTTACCCACTTCAGATATTTGGTTGATTTAGCCGTATCGCTGATCATTTTATTGAATGGTTTGATCACCCAAGGCTTGAACGTGAAATTATAATCTAAGAAACCTCTGAAATATTGTCTGTAATCTCTCTTACGATAAATATCTCTGTAAAAATCATCATTGTAAACTGCGGTAAGCGAAAGGTTTTCTACATCATAGAAACGCGGCTTGCTATTTTCTTTCACTCTTTCTTTATGCATATTTACCACACCAAGACTTCTCTGCTGAGTGTATGTTCTTGCTACTTTTTTCAGTTCTTCTTTATTTGCAGCTTTGCTGAATTCTACATCGGTATCCAAAGGATTGTATTTCGGATCTTCAATTGTCTGCGAATAAGAATAGTTCACAGGAATTTTCACCCCTGTTTTTTCAGGTAAAAATTTATCTACATTCACTTGAGTATTGATACTAAATGCAGATTGTGTCGCCTGGTTTCTTTCAGCTGGTTTAGAATCAATATTTCCAAAGCCAACAGATGTGTACGATGCGCTCGTGTTGACCACCGCAAAATCTCCCAGGTTAAAATTTAAGCTGGCATTTCCTGCGTAACCTCCATCATTTTCAATTTCTGAAAGACGGATTTCGTTCACCCAAAGAATTCTGTCTATATTGGCGCCTACTCTTGCTCCTGCATTTCTTACACCTACCATAATAGTCGTTACGTTACCTAAACTTGGACGACCTTTGATATATATTTTCTTGAAAGTATCTCCACCACCAAACTCAGGATCTTCTGATCTTTCAACGATATTAGTCGGAGAATTTTTATCTCTTCTGATTTTAGCATCCACAAAATTCTGAATCTCCAGATCAACTTCATTTTCAAATGGCCAGATATCCATTGGTGCCGTCGCAGTTTTAGGAGTAAGTTTTAATGATGATTCATATTCATAATAATTGTCTGTAGCATCACTTCCGAAACGAATGAAGAATTTTGTTTTTTCATCGATTCTTCCTATGTTCGAATCTGAATTATTAGGATCCTGAGCATGTACAAAAAGTCTCAGTTTTTTATATCTTCTCATATCCAGAGTTGTATTTTTAAATACACCTTTTGCTTCATTAGCCTCCAGCTCGTCAGCCTTTAAATATAATGACGCTTCATTTTGTCTCTGTGCCCCAGCATTTCCGCTCAGAACCTGTCTGTCGATTCCCGGAGGAAGTACATAAGGTGGCTGATTCAGTGCATTTTCTTCAATGTTTACACTCCCTACTTCAAAATTATCAATATTCCCGTCAATGATCGTACCTTCATCTGTTGCAGGATCAGGAGTTACAAGAGGATTCCCTACACCGTATTTTGCAATATTTTTAGGATATCTTCTCCAGTCTGATCTTACCAGATCCATCGTACCAAATCTCAATGTAGAAGTTTGCTCAAATCCTGTCATTAGTAATCTCGCAAATCTTACGTTGTTAAGGATTGCCGCATTTTTATCTCCGCCAAGATTAGGTCTTGTAGGATTATTAAAATCAGAAACAGGTATTCTGAATAAGTACCATTTTACCTCATCAGTCTGTCCGTTTTGAAAAGTAGCAGTAACGATCTTCCTGTCGACTATATAATTGTCGGTTCCTGTTTCTAAGCTTGTCTTATCTAAATTTACTACATATTCATTGTAGTTTTCATTTTGATCTAAATTATAATCTTTATTAATATCTTCTGCATCCGGAGTTTGTGAAGCAACTTCCAGAGAATTACTCTGAGAGTTTCCTTCCGGCCCTCTGAAATATTTGTATCTCTGAACAATTGAAGCCGCCTGACTTCCTGTGAATCTTGCCGACATATAAAATACAAAATCGTCAACCGCAGGATCAGAAATATTAAGAACAGGGTTCACAAAAGTATTTCCGAATTTTAAAGCTTCCTGTTCTGAGGTCAAACCATCATACCCAGAATCCTGAATTGTACGATCTGTTCCCTCCGTTGAAAACGCATACAAAATAGGTGGTTGTTTTGGCTGTATACCCCAATTCGAATTTGAAGTTGAAGAAGCTTGCCCAGGTGTTGGCAATCCGTTTTCATACTGCATCAAACCATCTTTTAAGACATCTTCACTCACGTTTCCTAACTGCAAGCGTAATTTTGGTTCTGTACCTACCTCATTACCATCTGCATAAGGATCCATCATCCAAAATTCCACATATTCAATATTTGAATTGATAAAATTGGATACCTGAATCGGTCGCATAATTCCCGCCCATCTTTGAAGCGGACTTTCTGTATTGGGATTAACATTATACGGACCTTTCTCTAAAGGATAATATGAAATATCAAAAGTATTGGTAAAAGTCTGCTCGCCCGCCACGAAATCTCTGTTGTTGAAGATCTCCGAAAACTGTACTCTTCTTGATGCGTGATTGGAAACTGACTGAGCCGTAATTCCTTCCGGTGCTCTACCTCCGACGTTCCAGAATCTAGGGTCGATATTGTACCAAGAAACCAAGCCTCTTCCGTACCCATTTGTAAGATTATCATTCACACCAGCGCCGCTGAAAATTGGCTGACTCTGGTTTTTTTCAGGTTTTGAAGCTAAACTCCATGCTGCTGGCTCTTTTAATGAAATTTTTGAAGTGGTCTGTTCAAAATCGTCAATATAAGACTGATCATTTGTTCCTTTATTAATACCCGGAATTAGATATGCTCCTTCCATTTTAAAGTTTAAGCTGGATGGTGCTTCGGTATTGATTCCCGGAATTTTATCTGTAAGTCTTGTAAGAAATGGAAGCTGATTATTGTACATCATATTCACTCCGGCCATTGTATTATTCACGGCTTCCTGCCCGTAGTTTACTTTTTGAGTAAGCGGAGATTCAGAATAATTAACAACCGTTCCACCGAAAATAAAGTTATCGCTAACTCTTCTTTCTAAATTTAAACCCAAAAATCTCTTTCTCTGAGTATTAAATGTAAGCTGGTTTTCTAATGAAATATTAATCGCCTGGCCAGACTGTTTTACATTCTCATTGATAATCGTCACACTTCCAAGCAAATAATCGACCGTGTAATCTACACCTTCCGTC
This sequence comes from Chryseobacterium sp. CY350, assembly GCF_027945075.1. Lineage (NCBI taxonomy): Bacteria > Pseudomonadati > Bacteroidota > Flavobacteriia > Flavobacteriales > Weeksellaceae > Chryseobacterium > Chryseobacterium wangxinyae. The sequence continues at coordinate 3,242,257 of NZ_CP116034.1, read as the reverse complement.
AATTGTACTCCGTTTGCAGCAACTTTTACAGAACCTTGAGGAACATTCACTGCTCCTAAAGAAATCCCTTGTCCCTGAGCTCCTTTATAACGGCCTTCCATTGTATATCGCTGCGCAAGGTTGCTTGATGTAGCGAACTGTTTTTGCTGAGAATACAAATCTGAAAACACATATTGAGGATTGTTTCCTACGAGACTGGCCATGTAACTTCCGAAAGGTTCTACTTTGGTATAAATCAGTTTTCCTAATTCCGGTCTTATCGTTATTCCGTTTACAAAATCAAAGATTCCGTCACCCAGAACTCCGCCGTTATTCTGTAAATCGCCGTTTACATTGAGCCTGTCCCAATTCAATAGTTTTAATAAATTGGTATCCTGAACACTTGTGTTTGGAAGATAATTTACCTTACCTCCCGTCTGTGCATCTCTATAATAAATGTTTAAAATAAAACCGTCCTGATCTACCTGACCTGCATCTAAAGCATAAATGTTCTTCATCATCAAATTCCACATTGGTGATGTTGTACTTACAGTTGTGTTCGGCTTTAAAACTTTGGTTACCAAAACCGGACTTTCTTCAGAAAATTCTCCGACTTTATACACCTGATTGGTTCCGTTGACTGTGTACGAGTAAGAAACAGCTAAAAGCTGATTATCATTCAGTCTTTGATTTAATGAAATATAACCTAACTGCGGATGGAAGCTAAATTCGTTTGAATTTAACCTTCTTACTTTAGTATTCAGAATAAAATGTTCGCCATTTTCGTATGGCAAAGTACTTCCCGGAAATGACTGTCCCTGGAAATTCGGTAAATAATTTTTCCCCTGTTCTCTTGGAGTTCCAATTGCATTAGAAACCGCCTGATACAAACCGTTTTGCGCATTATCTGGCAAACCTGAAGCTCCTTCTCCCAAGTCTCTGATACCAACAATACTTTTCTGGTAAGCAAGATTAGAATTTCCCTGATCCAAAACCCAAACCTCCATTCTGCTGATGTTGATTCTGGAGTTGATCTGAGGATAATTTAACAAAGCAGCGTCATACTTATCACGGAAATACTGTCCCACAAAATAATGCTGATTGTCTTCGTAATCAATGGCGTTCAGCTTAAATGTATTCACCACACCGCCACCTTGCACAACAATATTTCTAGCCTCACCTTGCTGTTGCGAAAGAACAACTGTTCCGTAGGTTTTGCCTAACTGAAACTCAGTTTTCACCCCGAAAAGTGATTCCGAACCACGAATTAGACTTGTTGAAAGTGGCATATTTACATTACCAAATTCTACACGTTTTATAATTTTGTCTTCACCACCGGCATTTGGTTTATTCACATCGCCCAAACCTTTTGTCTGAAGATCTTTCCAGGTTCCTTTAGACTGCCAGACAAGATTCATTCTGTTTTCAAACGCAAAACCGCTTTGTGTATCGTAATTGGCTTTTAACTGAAGGTTTTCACCCACTTTTCCAATTAAACCTAATTGAATTCTTTGATCGATATCAAATGTAAAACTTGTTCTGTTTTGAGGAAGTATTAGAGGATTGTCGATTTTTTGATATAGACCTGCAAAATCGAAGGAAGCGTATCCTGAAGGAATTATTTCTATTTTATTGCTCCCGAAAATGCTCTCAAAAAGTCTGTTATTGATCGTAAGTGAAGGTATCAAACCCTTTCGCTGAGCTTCTGAAGTATCTCTTCTGAACAAAAGATTGTAGCGTTCAGATTTATCTTTATAATATTCTCTCGCCTGCTGGGCAAGCATAAATTCTTTATAATCTTCTGGCGACATCGCTGTTGGCTGCCCCACAACTGTATTCCCAATTTTAGGATACACATAGTACATGCCGGTTTTGATATCGTAGTACGCCTCGTAGTAAGTCGGGTCAGTTACCTTGTAATCTTTTTTTATCGAAAACCCCTGCTGCGGATCATCCTGCGCAAATATATTGATCGACAAGAATAAAAATGACAGGAACGAATATATCTTGAGAAACTTATTATTTTTCACCAAAAGTTAAATGTTTTTTAAAATTTGTTTTACCAATTCTTCAACAGAAATGCCGGGATCTTGCTTTATAATTCGATCGGCAATCTTCTCGCTCATCCGTTTAGAAATTCCTAAAACTTCTAATGCAGATAACGATTCATCTTTTATTTTATTATTAGCCAACGTAGAAATATTTTCTTCTGCACTGCCGAATTTCTGCACTTTATCTTTCAAATCGACGATGATTCTCTCAGCAGTTTTTGTACCCAAGCCTTTTGCTTTCTGTATTACGGCACTGTTTTTGGAAAGTATAGCTGTAGCAATCTCCGGGAGGCTCAAGGTTGAGAGTAAAATCAATGCTGATACCGCTCCGACACCGTTAACGCTTATTAAAAGATTAAACATTTCTTTTTCAGAGCGCGTATTAAAACCGAAAAGAAGATTAGCATCTTCACGGATGATTTGCTGAATAAAAAGCATTGTTTCCTGATTCAAAGTCAGGGTTTGTGAAGTCATTAAACTGATGCCAACATAATAACCAACGCCATTGACATTGATTACCACATAAGTTGGTGTAAGCTCCTGAACAATTCCTTGTAAAGAAAATATCATTATTAAATTTTATAACTTCCAAATATAGTAATTTAAACTAAGTAATAAATTCATTTAACACAAGAATGATATTTAACTTTTTTTGTATTTGAAAAGACAACGATTAGGCATAAAAACAAAAAACTCCAAAATTGATTTGGAGTTTTTTGTTATGTGGAAAATTTATAACTTATTTTTTTACTTCTCTTCTCTGTGCATCTAAAACTGCAACAGTTGCCAAATTCACGATCTCATCAACACTCGAACGCATCTGTAAAACATGAACAGGCTGTTTCAGTCCCATCAAAATTGGTCCGATTACCTGTGCAACCTTCATTCCTCTGATAATTTTATAAGAAAGATTTGCACTTTCAAGATTTGGGAAAATAAACGTGTTTGCAGGAGTAGTTCCTAATTTGGAAAAAGGATAATCGCTTAAATGATCTGCATTCATTGCAAAATCAGGCTGAATTTCTCCATCCACAATCATTTTCGGGAATTTTTCGTGAAGGATTTTGACCGCTTTTGCCACCTTTTTTGAAGTATCTGAAATCGCTGCAAAATTTTCAAAGCCTAACATCGCAATTCTTGGTTCGATAGCGAAAGATTTCACAGTATGCTCTGCCATTTTAGCAATGTTCACCAAATCTTCAGCAGTAGGATTTTGGTTAATAGATGTGTCTGCGAAGAAAATAGGTTTCTTTTCCGACAATATCATCATCATTGCTGCTACTTTGTCAACTCCCTTTTCTCTTTCAATTATTTCCAGAACAGGACGCAAAACTGAAGTATAATTTTTAGAAAAACCTACGATTAATCCGTCAGTATCGCCGTGTTTCAGCATCAACGGACCAAAATAATCTCTCTGGCGAACGTATCTTTTTGCTTTGTATTCGTTCATCCCTTTTCGCTGACGAAGTTTCCAAAGTGTTTCTCTATATTTTTTTCTGTTCTCTTTCTGGTCGTCATCACTGGGATCAATAATCGGAATATCAAGTGTAATTCCGAAACGCTCCATCTGTTCTTTGATGTATTTTTTATCTCCCAAAAGACTCGGATACGCAATTCCTTCTTCATAAAGAATCTGTGCAGCCTTCAAAACGTTGTATTCTTCGGCATTTCCCAAAGTAATTCTTTTAGGATTGGCTTTGGCGCGATTCTGCATCATTCTCACCAGCTTTTCATCTCGTCCCATACGGTCAAGAAGCTGATTTTCATATTCCTCGAAATCTGTGATGGTTTTTCTCGCAATTCCGCTGTCAATTGCAGCTTTTGCAACAGCACTGGAAACTTTGGTAATTAATCGATTATCAAATGGTTTAGGAATAAAATATTCTCTTCCAAACTGTAAATTCTGAACATTATAAGCTAAAATTACAGCTTCCGGAACTGGTTCTTTCGCCAAATCAGCAATCGCATGAACGGCAGCCAATTTCATTTCTTCATTAATTCCTTTTGCCTGAACATCCAAAGCACCACGGAAAATGTAAGGAAAACCGAGAACGTTATTTACCTGATTAGGATAATCACTTCTTCCTGTCGCCATAATCACATCTTTTCTTGTAGAAAGTGCAAGGTCATATGCGATCTCAGGATCCGGATTTGCTAATGCAAAAACGATCGGGTTTTCACTCATGCTGCTTAACATTTCAGGAGTCATCACGTTTCCTTTAGACAAGCCAATGAAAACATCAGAACCTTTTACGGCATCTTCCAAAGTGTCCAGATCTGTTTGGGCAACAAAATCTATTTTTTCCGGTGTTAAATTTTCTCTCTTATGATTGATAACGCCTTTGCTATCACACATCAAAACGTTTTCTCTTTTTAGACCTAAAGAAATATAAAGATTGGTACAGGCAACAGCTGCTGCTCCTGCTCCATTGACTACCATTTTCACTTCTTCGATCTTTTTGTTTGCGATCTGAAGAGAATTAATTAATGCTGCTGCAGAAATGATAGCTGTTCCGTGTTGGTCGTCGTGCATCAAAGGAATATCTAGCTCTTCTTTTAATTTTTGTTCGATATAAAAAGCTTCAGGAGCTTTAATGTCTTCAAGGTTGATTCCGCCAAAAGTCGGAGCAATACCTTTTACAATTTGTATAAATTTATCAGGATCTTTCTCATCAATTTCAATATCAAAAACATTAATGTCTGCGAAAATTTTAAACAGAAGACCTTTCCCTTCCATTACAGGTTTCGAAGCTTCAGCACCAATGTCACCCAAACCTAAAACTGCTGTTCCGTTTGAGATCACTGCCACCAAATTTCCTTTTCCTGTGTAATCATAAACTGTTTCCGGATGATGGTGAATTTCCATGCAAGGCACGGCAACTCCCGGAGAATATGCCAAAGACAAATCTCTCTGTGAAGAGTGAGGTTTTGATGGGATAACTTCTATTTTTCCCTTTGGTTCTGCTTTATGGTAATCTAGCGCGGCCTGACTGAAATTTTTTTCGTCGCGTTGAGTTTTATTCGACATAGAATTTTTTCTTTTTTATAGTATATATTTAATATGGTAGTTGACTAAACTTTCGATAGGTTTTTGTACAACATGTCCCACATTCAAGTGAAGTTCTGAAGCTACAGAACGTAGAATATTTTCGTAATAATAAGCAATTGATCCGATAAAATTGATCTCAGATTCTTTTGATTCTTCATAAGGAATAACTTGGTATTCGAAGAAATTCTTCATCTCTTCGGAAACCATTTGAACAAAATAAGGATGATCTTTTCTTTCGACAACAAATTTATTAAAATCTGCAAGAAAAGCATTGGGTCTTGGGTTATGATACATATTTTTCAACGCCTCCTCAATTGTGAGATGATAGGTATTTTCAAATTCATCATGAAGATCCTGTGGAAGTTTCTGCATAAAAAATCTTCGTACCAATTGTTTACCAATAGCACTTCCACTTCCTTCATCACCGATAAGAATACCTAGTGATGGCAGTTTTATTTTCAAATTTTCTCCGTCGAAATAACATGAATTGGAACCTGTACCCATGATGCAGACGATCGCCGGTTTTCCGCTGTAAGCTGCAAATGCTGCTGCTGCCAAATCTTCTCTAATCGTAATTTTAGCATTAAAAAACACTTTTCCTACTTCCTGTTCTATGATATCGCAGTTTTGTTTCACACCGCAACCTGAACCATAGAAGTAAATCTTGGTGATAGAGTTTTTTACAGACGCTAAGCTTGTATTTTTTTCAATTTCTGGAACAATAAGTTCTCTGCTGATAAAATTGGGATTGAAGCCAATGGTTTCTGCTTTTAGAAAAACATTTTTAAATTCATCTAAAATTACCCAGTCTGTTTTTGTAGAACCACTATCAACAATAGCAATCATAAATTCTTATTTTAAGAGTGCTAAATTATGAATTAATCTTTAAACAGCCCTTAAAAACAGACATGGAAACCCTCTTAATGATTTAGCTCAGCTTTTAATTTCAGATTTATTTTGGTTAAACTGTATGAGCCAGTCTTCTATCTCTTCCTCGAGATAAGATGTCTGCATCACCATCGCATTGATAAAGTCGTCGGGAATGGCTTCTCCTTCCTTATTTTCTAAATTCCACAGTTCTTCTGACATATTTTCGTACTCTGAGAACACTCTTTTAAATCGAGTATTTTCTTTTTCTAAAGCTTCAATATTTTGTTGCTGAAGCTGAAATTTCCTGTATTTGTTTTGAGATTTCATACAAATGTTTGATTTTTTTAATGTGTAAAGTTTGAGCCAACAGTCTCAATCACTTGCTACAAGATAGAAAAGCCATCAACAGAAATGAGTTGAAAATGAATTTAGTATCAGGTTGATTTTGTTTCTTCTGAAAATTAAATTTAGAAATTATTTTGAAACGAAAAAAAAATTTAACAACTTTTTTCACTGTTTAACATATAGTTATAAATTTGCACATTACTAAAATACATGAGAGAACTATTGCTTCGGCACAAACAAGTCTTGTTTTTTATCATTGCCGGCGGGCTCAGTGCCATTGTAGAAATTGGAAGTTTTAAAATTTTCAGCACCCATCTGCCGCAGATATTTTCAAAGGAGCAGAACTTTCACGGTATTCACTATCCTTTAAGTAATATTTTCTCTACAAGCTGCGGAATTTTATCTAATTATTTCCTGAGCATCTGGTTTGTATTCGAAAGAGGAAAACACTCAAAAAAAAGAGAGTTTATTTATTTCATGGGTGTTTCATTTGTTTCTACATTATTGAGTCTTTTTTTCTTCCAGATCTTTTACAGCTTTATATTTAAAGATAATATTGATTTAATTTTTTATACCTTGAGCCCGGAAATGATCAGTAAAATTGCGGCAATTCTTCTGGTTTCCATTCTTAACTATTCAGTAAAGAAAAAAGTAATATTTAACGGTTGATTTGTGATAAAGATTTTAAATTACCTCTGGAGATTTTGGTTGGTTGTTTTGGCATTTCTGCTGACAATATTATTGGGTTTACCTGTTTATTTATTTTCATTAAACAAAAAAACTTATAAATACGCTTACATTTTTATAAGAATCTGGTGCTACGGAGTTTTCTACGGCATGGGTATGAGATACGAACTCATCAATCTTACCGATAAGAAAATCGATAAAAACACACAGTACGTTGTCATATCAAACCATACATCTATTATGGATATTATGCTTCCTTGTATTTTGTTCCCCAACCATCCGCTTTGCTACGTCGGTAAAATTGAGTTGGTGAAAATTCCGATTTTCGGAACCATATATAAAAGAATATGTGTAATGGTAGATCGAAGTAGCCCACGAAGCCGGGCAGATGTTTACCGAAGATGTGCAGAAAAAATGGAAGAAGGAAACAGCATCGTTATCTTTCCCGAAGGTGGCGTTCCTGATGATACATCTGTAGTTCTTGATCCTTTTAAAGACGGTGCATTTACTCTTTCGTCAAAACATCATTCGCCGATTGCAGTTTTCACTTTTATAGGTTTAAAAGAAATGTTTCCTTTTGACAACTCCAAAGGATACCCCGGAAAAGTGAAAGTTTACTTCAATGATATCCTCGAACCCACAGTTTCCCCAAAAGATCTGAAATCATCCTCTTTTGAGACAATAAAAAAAACATTAACAGAACTCAGTTAATCAAAGAAAAAAATTATATTTGTTGTTAAGAATTTTTAAAAACAAATATGTCTAACACAAATCAACCAACTAATTACCCTGCACTATACACCCTTATTCTGGTGTTCTTTTTTTGGGGGTTTATTGCAGCAGGAAACAGCATTTTTATTCCGTTTTGCAAAAACTATTTTTCTCTCGACCAGTTTCAGTCGCAGCTGATCGATTTTGCATTTTATACCGCTTATTTTCTCGGGGCCTTATTTCTCTTCATTTCAAGTACTATTAAAGGTATTGATATTATAGGAAAATGGGGATATAAGCGCAGCATTGTCTACGGACTTCTGCTTTCGGCTATTGGTGCCGCCATCATGATCATTGCGGTAAAAAGTAATGTTTATTACGGAATGCTGATTGGTTTATTTGTAGTAGCCTTAGGTTTTTCTATTCAACAGACTGCCGCGAACCCTTTTGCTGTTCTATTAGGTGATCCAAAAACAGGAACCAGCAGACAAAATCTTGCAGGTGGTGTCAATTCTTTTGGTACTTCCATCGGTCCTATTATCGTAGGGCTTGCACTTTTCGGAACAACGGCTACAGTCGATGATGATCAGATTAAACATTTAGCTTTAGATAAAGTAATTCTACTGTACACTGCGGTAGGTGCATTATTCTTAATAGCTGCCGCAATATTCTTTTTTTCTAAGAAACTACCAGACGGCATCTTAACAGAACCCATGGAAAAAGCAGGAAAAGCAAGAAAAAACCTTATTGCTATGACCATTTTGGTTATTCTTTGTTTTGTACCTGTGTTTGCAAGTTACAATTCTGATGCTGCGAAGAAAATCGAGGTTATCAATAGTGAAATCACAGTGTTAGACAACAGTAAAAAAACTGAAACTGATGTTGCTACAATAGAATCTATTCAAAAAAATATTGACAGTAAAAAAGTAGAGTTACAGGAAGTAAAACATCCTTTAGAGAAAGAAAGAATGTACTACTTAGGAGGAGCTTTGCTCGCTGTAATTCTATGTCTTGTCTATGCAAATACAAGCTCTAAGAAAAATCCTGAAGGATGGGGAGCGATGAAATATCCGCAACTTGTTTTGGGAATGCTTGCCATCTTAGCTTACGTGGGAGTCGAGGTTGCCATTGGAAGTAATTTAGGAGAACTCTTAAGCTTGCCGGAATTTGGAGGTCATCAATCGTCAGATCTTGCCCCGTATATTTCAATGTATTGGGGAAGTTTAATGATTGGCAGATGGACGGGTGCCATCAGCGTTTTCAATTTAAATAAACAACAGCAGATGATCGCAACAATCATTGTTCCTTTTGTAGCATTTTTTGTTATCATCGGAATTAACATGATTGCTCAAAAAGATATGTCGCATCTATTTTATTATGCAATTTGTATCGTTATTCAGGTGATTTTGTTTTTGATTAGTAAAAATAAACCAGCTTTAACTTTGATCATCTTTGGGTTATTTGGAGTAACTGCAATGGTTATCGGACTACTTACTACAGGAAACATCGCTATCTACGCATTCCTTTCCGGAGGTTTGGCTTGTAGTATAATGTGGCCGTCAATTTTTACTTTGGCGATTACAGGTTTAGGAAAATATACCGCTCAGGGATCTGCATTTTTGGTTATGATGATCTTAGGAGGAGGAATTATTCCACCATTACAAGGAAAATTATCAGATATTATCGGAATTCACAGTTCGTATATTATTCCGGTATTGTGTTTTGCTTATATAACTGTCTTTGCTTATATGGCAAGAAAAGCTTTGAGTAATCAGGGAATTAATGTTGACGTTTTAGAATCTGAGGGTGCACATTAATCAATTAAAAACATATCATAAAAAGAGATTTTGGGCAGCTATTTTAGTTGTCCAAATTCTTTTGTTCTTTATATTTTCAAAGTTGAATTTCATGATTTCTGTTTTCGAAAGCTTCTTCGAGATTCAGAAAGAAATACATGAGCTTTTATTTTCCTGGATTCCTTTTTCAGTTGGAGACATTTTATATATTTTTTTCGGAATTTTTCTTTCCTATTTTATAATTAAATGTTTTAAAAAAAAGAGTAGAAATGAATCACTTCTTAAAATATTAATTTTCCTGAATATCTTTTATTTTACTTACCAGATTTTTTGGGGAATGCTTTACTTTCAAAAACCGATTATTTCAAAACTTCCTGATACTAAAATCACTTTAGAAAAAAGAAAAAATTTAGCTATAAAATATTTAGAAAAATGTAAGCAAACCAGATTGCTCGTGAAAGAAGATGAAAATGGTGTTTTTGTAATATCAGAGCTTAAAATAATTCAGAAAGAAATCCTACATCAACAAACTTGGCTACCGAATTTCATTTCTGCTAAAAAAGGAAATAAGATCAGCTCATTTAAACCAAGTATGTTCAAAAATGTAATGAGTTTTACAGGTATTTTAGGATACTACAATCCATTCAGTGCCGAAGCTCAATATAATTCAGATTTACCTTCGTCATACTTGCCATTTACTTTGGCGCATGAAAGTTCTCATCAGTTAGGTTTTGCACGCGAACAGGAAGCTAATTTCGTGGGATATTTGATCGGGGTCAATTCATCGAACAATGAGTTGCGATACAGCACTGAATATTTTACTTTAAAAAGTCTTTTGAACTCTATTGTCTATGAAGATGAAAAGTTTGTAGAAGATATGATTAAGAATTATTCTGACGGCATGAAAAGAGACAGAAATTTTGAAAAGGATTTCAATTTTAAACACCAGGGATTGCTCAATGATTTTTTTGGCTTTACTAACAACGTATTCTTGAAAAGTAATCAACAGGAAGGTTCAGTTACATACTCATATTTTATCGATTTGCTTGTGCATTACGAAAAATAGAAAAAAAAGAATCGTATCATGCGATACGATTCTAAAAACACAAATGATGAAAAAAAATTTATTACCTTGACTTGTTCCCTCATTCAAGGCTTTGTAAAAATACAACAATATTTCTAATTTCAAAATGAAGCATTGCTATTTTTCTATAATTTAAGAAAACTTTATGATTTGAGATTTTAACGAATTACATTAATCTCTGAGAGAAGATTTACTCTTTTATATTATCCTGTACATATCATTACTGATTTACCTAACGATCGTTTTTATTCTTTAAGAACTACTAGATAATCCAGCATATTATTGAATTTATTTTTTACAAAGAAAAATAAGATATTTTGGACTATAGCATTCACAAAATTTTTTTTTTAAAAATCTTGAGGTAGAATCATCAGTACTAATAAAGTTTTGAGCCATATCTTAATAGCAAAAGTTATCTAACGATGCTTATTGTGTAACATAATTTTGAAAAAGAGAAGTCTTACAAATTCTATCAGTTGATAAATATTGCATTAGGATGGATAAGAGGAGAAATGTCAATTGTGCATCTCTAAAAAGAATTTAAAAGATAGTGTACGTAAATACGTGTTATAAATTAGAAATCTATCTAAAAAGAAAAAACCCTATAAAAAATAGGGTTTTTGTAGCGAAGACGGGAATTGAACCCGTGACCTCAGGGTTATGAATCCTGCGCTCTAACCAACTGAGCTACCTCGCCGTTTTGGTGGTGCAAATATATAAAATATTTGACATCCTCCAAAATTATTTTATATTTAAATCTGTTAAAACATCACCTACATGATCTGGTTTACTGATAATCTTATTGTTATCATCCAAAATAAAATAGCTCGGGGTCGCGTGGATGTTGTATGTATCCGAATAAGAACTGTTCCAACCCTTTAATTCTGAATCATTGATCCATGGGAAAGCTATTATTTTTTTTGAATATGCATCTTTATCAGAGTCTAATGAAAGCCCTATGACCTGAATATTTTTAGACTTCAGTTCATTATATTTTGCCAGAAGCTGCGGAAGTTCAGATTCACAATGAGAGCACGTAGAAGACCAGAATACAATTACTTTTTTATCTGCCTTTACATCAGCAATAGATTTTGCCGTTGTATTCACAGCAGCGGTAAACTTATGGTTCGGAAAAGTTGCGCCAATTTCAACGTTTGCATTAGCCTTCAATGTCGTAGCCAGGCGATCTGTGATTGTACACTTAAGGTTTTTTGCCAGAGTTAAATACTTATTTTTAGAATCAGTCATTTCATAGACATCAAAAATATCAATTAATTCTGATAAAACTGTTTGACCACGCGGTGTTTCGACCTTCAATCTATCTAAAAGTTTATCAACAGACGCATTAACATTGGTATTGCCGCCGTTATTGAGATAGGCAACCAAAATAGGTCTTATTAATGATGAAGACTCCAGCATATCATTAGATTTGTCAAAAAAGTCAACAATTTCGTCCTGGCTCACCTTCTTTGTTCCATCTGCTGATAAAAATTTAGCATAGTTTGTATTGTAATAGTATACAAAAGGATGCTTCGCCTGATCGACCGTATTTGTACCGGACAGTTTACTCATCTCGGAAATTAGAGCCTTTCCGAAATCTGTGTTATCCTTGTAATATTCCTTGATTTGAGTCAGAGCAGGAAGAATAAGCTCTTTCTTCTGAGCATATTCCTGATTGCTATTCATCAGTTCGTTAGCTTCATCCAAATAGATTACATTCTTGATCTTATTATTTTGAGTTTCAACTTTGAAATTTACATTTTTATTCTCGGATATAAAGCTTACCGTATTATTAGTATTTGGAAAATATACCTTCATCATTCCGGAATAGCTCTTGGGATACTTAAATGTCCAGGAATTATTTTTGCTTTGTTCCTTCGTTACAATAATATCTTTTGAACCATTAAGAGTGTACAATATAGCTTCAGAGTCTTTAAAATCTCCTGTAGATTGTATGGTAACTGAAAATTGAGCCTGCAATGTAAAAGCGCCCAATATTCCTGATAATACGAATATTTTTTTCATAATGTAAAAATAAAAAAACTCTCTGATTAATCAGAGAGTTTAAAATATTTTAATTAAATTTTATATTTTTTGCGTCTTATATTTTTTAGCGAAATAAGCAATCATTAAAATAGCTGCGGTCGCTAATATGTAGACATACATATCTATGGGAACAGATTGTTTACCTGGAGTGGTACCTCCTGTTCCACAAGTTGGGCAACTGGGGGTCTGAGCTATTACAAAAGTTGAGAATAGAACTAAAAAAAGTACTATTATTCTGTTAATTTTTTCCATAATGTGTTTATTTTACAATTTTTGAAGTAACTTTTTCTCCCTTATCAGAAACAATAGTTACTAAGTAACCAATTTTTAGATCTTTTGCTAAATCAAGTACATAATCTCTAGAAGCATTAACTTCTTTTTTAGATAATATTAACTTACCGCTAAGATCATAAACTTCAACTGTTGCCGTTTTCCAAGAAGGATCAAATCTTACAAAATAGCCATTTGTTTCCGGATTATAAACCACCAATGTTCTACTTGATCTTTTTATCTCATTAGCTCCCAATGTTACATTAGTAGGCATACCGTAATATAGATCATATTCAATTCCACTATTTGTTCCTGCCTGACTTGCAACTGTAGAACCTTGCAATGCGGGAGAAACAGAAGTTTCAGTTCCTTTTTTATAATAGAAACCTTCTCCTGAAGAAAGAAGATGCGCACCGGCAGCTATCTCTTCTGCATTTTCTCGTATTTCAAATTTGAATGAAACTATATTAGGATTATAATTTACTAATTTTATATTTTTACCCTTGAAGTTAGTTTCATTTGCTTCGTTAATATATAACCAATAAGAAAAATAATTAGGATCATATCCACCATTAACAGCATTTTCTTCATACGTTCCAAAAGAGTTGGAAGCAGTCACTTGTATCGTTGGGTTTGAAGTATGTCCGGAAATAGTATTTGGAGAAACTACATAGTAAGTCCTATCAACTTCATTTCCATTAGCATCTAATCCGATCACTCCTAATTGTTTAACTGTTCCTGAAGGTGTGTTTTTAGCAGCAGTAACTCCATAAGCCGTTCCTGCCAATCTTCTATGATAATTAAATCTTCTTAAAGTTGCAAAATTAAGAGATTCAGGTACTGCTAAATCAGATTTCAATTTTACAACAAATGTTCCCATAGGTCGAACCATAGCATAAGTAACATCTCCAGTAGGAACTCCGCTTGCAAAAGTAACAGATTTAAAAGTAGTAGATCCACCTCCTGATGAATTATACTGAACTCCTTGTACTTCAAGCCTAATTCCATATATATTGCTCAAATTGTTGCCGTCGCCATTTGCTTCTGCTGTAGCTATCTGCGATAGATCCAAATTTGTCATATATGGATTTCCAAATTGGTAAATATTTTTACCAAAATTACCTAACCAAACGCCAGCTGAAGTGTCAAATGAATCTTGCAGATAGGTGTTATAGTATTCGTTATACTGATTAAGCCCAAAACCATTTGTTCCAAAATTAAGATTGGCTCCAGCTCCACCGAGAGTAACTGGTAAAGATGCAGCGGTTGTAGCAACAGGCCTTCCTACCAATGTTCTAGTTTGGGTACTGACATTTAAACCACTACCTCCCACAATAAAATATGAGAATGGACTTAAATCAACACCTAGTTTGGTATTTAAACCATTTGGTAAATTAGCTGAAACAACACTAGTATTGTTCCAATAAAGAATCTCGTTACCTGAATATCTAGTATTACTAAATGTTTTGCCTAATCCGGCAGCTCCACTTAAAGTAGAAATTGTTTTATCATAAAAAGGAAATCCCATTTGTTGATAAGAGCCGTGTGAGGGCTGTCTAAACTCCTGATTGACAACACCTCTGATATTCCCTTGTGAAATACCGTCAATAAAGAGCTGACCATAAGTATATACAGGGATGGGAGCTACTCCTGGCGTACCAGGATCCCAGTCGGGATTAACAGAAGCATAAGCAGTTTCTTCATTAAGTTTATTAACAAAAGTACCAGAAATTCCGGCGACATTTTCAGCACCAGAATCGTCTAAGTTTCTAAATACATCTGACGACGTATTGCTTACAATCATAAAATTGCCATGATTTTCTATATTAGGAAGGTTTGCTCCAGATCCTTTTGTCTGAAGTCCTCCACCATTATAGACGAGGGTGCCTTTACTAACATACATTTTAGCTGTGGCATCTAAATGTAGTAAAATAGTTTGTGCATTAATAGAGACCGTTAGGGATAACAGTCCTATGATAAATAAATTTTTTTTCATTGTATAATATTTTTTTTGTGTTAATACAATCTTCACCTGCAAAGATATGACTTTTTTTCAAAAAAAATACTAAATTTACTTAGCTATCAAAATATTCTCTTCTTTTAGTATGATTTCCTCATCTTCTCCGATTGAGAACATATAGTCTTCCAGAACTTTCTCTGTAGTTCCTCGAAGACCTCTGGCGCCCAATCCTTTCTCCATAGTTTCATCTACAATCTTCTCTACAGCACTTTCTGTAAACACGAGTTTTGTCCCATCCATTTTGAAAAGTTCAACAAATTGGTTGGTGATCGAATTCTTTGGTTCTGTCATAATTCTTACCATCGTTTCTTTGGTTAGTTTCTCCAAATAGGTGATAATAGGAAACCTTCCGAGAAGCTCAGGAATCAATCCAAACGTACGAAGATCGATTGCATTAATATTTGTTAACACATAGTCATCTTCTCCTACTTTATTAATTTTTTCAGAGCTGAAACCAATCGCCTGCTTATTCATTCTTCTTTCAATGATCTCTTTGATACCATCAAAAGCTCCACCGGCAATAAACAAAATGTTTTGTGTATTCACCTGAATATACTTCTGGTCAGGATGTTTTCTTCCTCCCTGAGGCGGAACATTCACGATACTTCCTTCCAAAAGCTTCAGCAAACCTTGTTGCACACCTTCTCCGGAAACATCTCTTGTAATACTTGGGTTATCAGATTTTCTAGCAATTTTATCAATCTCATCAATAAAAACGATTCCTTTTTCTGCTTTTTCGACATCATAATCTGCCACCATAAGCAGTCTAGACAATATACTCTCCACATCTTCACCTACATAACCTGCTTCTGTCAAAATAGTAGCATCTACAATACAGAAAGGAACATTCAACTCTTTAGCGATCGTTTTTGCCAGTAAAGTTTTTCCTGTACCGGTTTCACCGATCATGATGATGTTAGATTTTTCCAGCTCTACTTCGCGGTTTTCTTCCTTTGCGTGCAACAACCTTTTGTAATGATTATATACCGCGATAGAAAGTTGCTTTTTAGCCTGATCTTGTCCTATTACATACAGATCAAGAAATTCTTTTATCTGTTTTGGTTTTTTTAAGTCGTCGATACTTTCTGCGGGAGAATATCCTGCAGGAGACGCGCTGTCTTTTACGATTGAATGAGCTTGCTCAATACAGTTTTCGCATATAAATCCGTTTTGCCCGGAAACCAGCATTTGCACTTCACTTCTTTTCTTGCCACAGAAAGAACATTGGTTTGCATTCATTTTAGTTTGAATATATTACAGAAAATCGTAAAAAATTTCTCTTTTACGACTTTCTTGTTTTGTTAAGAATTAATTATTGAATTTTGAATTTCTGTATACTCTTCTACAGATAAATTGAGTCGTTCGTTTTTAAAGTTCATATCTTCTACCTTATTTAATGGTATCAGGTGAATGTGTGCATGAGGAACCTCAAGTCCTACAACTGCAATTCCCACTCTGACGCAAGGAACCGCACTTTTTATTTTTTTTGCCACATCCTGAGTAAATCCCCAAAGATTTTTGTATCCTTCGCTATCCAAATCAAAGATAAGATCGATTTCCTTTTTCGGAACAACCAGAGTATGACCTTTCACCAAAGGCATTGCATCTAAAAAAGCAACAAAATCGTCATTTTCTGCAATTTTATAAGCGGGAATTTCGCCGTTGATAATTTTTGTAAATATTGAACTCATTCTAAGGTCTAATTTAATCTGTTTAAATATTAATCAAGCGTGATCTCCAAAACATCGAACGAAAGTTTATTTCCGTTTGGCAGGATGATCTCAGCTTTTTCACCGATCACTTTTCCTAATAAACCTTTTGCAATCGGCGTATTTACAGATATTTTACCCGATTTCAGATCACTTTCATTGTCCGGAACCAGTTTAAAAATCTGCTCTTTTTTGGTATCATTATTCATCAATCTCACTGTCGTTAAGATCGACACTTTTGAGGTATCAAGTTGAGTTTCATCAATTACTTTAGAAGTCGTAACAATATCTTTCAGTTTAGAAATTCTCATTTCCAACATTCCCTGTGCTTCTTTGGCTGCATCATATTCTGCATTTTCAGACAAATCTCCTTTATCTCTTGCTTCTGCAATCTGTTGAGTAATCTTCGGTCTTTCAATCTTTTCCAATTGCTCAAGCTCGGCTTTCATTTTCTCTAATCCTTCCTTAGTTACATAGCTCGCCATAATTTTAAAATTTTGTTTTAGTATAAAAAAATAATCCGACATTTGTCGGACAATGTTTTTGCGTGTTAATCGTTATTGTTTTACAAATATATAAAAATTTATATTCAAATGAAAAAAACTTTCTCAATCATATCATTTTCCATCTTATTGACTTTCAGTTTTTTAAGTATAAACTCTTGCAATACCCGAGAAGATACGGTAAGCTGTTTTCCAAACTCTCCCATCAGCGTGAACCTCAATCTAAATCTTGCTGCTTATAACAATTTAAACTACGTAGGACAGCCTGTTTATATAGACGAACAACAATCCGGAACACGGGGTTTAATAGTTGTGAGAGTTCAAGATAGCCCCGTATCTTTTAAAGTTTATGACAGAAACGCACCTCATCTTTGCCCAGAAAGCAATACAACTTTAGAAATTAAAGATAATATAAGTATTGTTTGTCCCAAAGATAATGCTACCTGGATTTTAATCACCGGTCAGCCTACCGCAGTGTCATCAGTTCCTCCGAAAACATATTTTTGGAATTATGATGCAGCGACAAACAATTTAAATATTTATAACTAAATGAGAGCAGTCATACAGAGAGTTTCTGAGGCAAGTGTGAAAGTTAACGGCATCGTTGTGGGAGAGATCAACAAGGGACTTTTACTTTTGATTGGAATTGATGAGCAAGACGAGCAACCTGACGCCGATTGGCTGATTCATAAAATTTTAAATCTCAGAATATTTGGTGACGAAAACGACAAACTCAATCTTTCAGTGCAAGATATTTCGGGGGAAATACTTTGTATCAGCCAATTTACACTGATTGCAGATTATAAAAAAGGGAACCGCCCCTCTTTCATAAAGGCTGCAAAACCCGAGAAAGCGATTCCTTTGTTTGAATATTTTAAAGAAGAAATTAAAAAATTCGGATTAAAAACAGAAAGTGGAATTTTCGGGGCTGATATGAAAGTTTCCTTATTAAACGACGGCCCTGTCACCATTCTTATGGATTCTATTACAAAAATTTAAACCCAAACCACTTTTTGGTGATTTTTTCCTTTTATGTCTCATTTTGATCATTTCGAAAAGGGACATTTATTTCACATACATATGATTAGTTACCAAAAGTTACGATTAGGACTAATTAATCATAATCACGATATTGCAGTATTATTGACATATATAATACATTATTGTTGTTTAATACGCATTTTATTAGTTAAATTAGGGAACCGAAACTAACCTAACTACTATGAAAAAATGTTACATTTTGCTTATCCTTTTTCTTTTTGGATATAGCAGTAAGGCGCAAGTGGGTATCAACACAAATAACCCAAAATCGACATTACACGTTCAAAAAAGAACTGAACTAGCCTTTCCTGACGGAATTATCCCTCCCAGAATTTCTGGCGATTCACTCAGATTGAAAGAGCCAGCTTACGGACCGGCACAAAATGGTGCAATAGTTTACGTCACATCGCCTGCAACAATCACCGGACCAAAAACTACTGGTGTAATTACAAAAGGGCTTTTCGTTTACGATGCTACCGCTAACAATGGAACAGGAACTGGCACATGGAATATACTTCCTGAAGGCGCAATAAATCAGTCAACGACAGGTGATGGAGCTTATGCTACAAGAGTACGAGGTAGTCTTTCTCTTTTAAATATAGGAATCAATTTACTAGGAAGTTCAGTGCAGACCATAGCATTACCAACAGCAGAATCTTTGCCCAACGCTAACGTAGATATTACCTCAACCCAAATTACTACCACCGCGTCAGATTCATATTATACAGTGCCTACAAGTGGTATTTATCAGGTAAATTACAGTTATAGAACAGGTCAAGGGTTGAGACTGGAAACATTAGCAGCAAACCGACCAGGTCTCATTATCACAAAAACTGCCGCAGGCGCAGCTATCACAACTGCAACGACTATAGACTACAGATATTTTGGAGGCATCAGTATATTAGCTTTACCCGGACTTCCTTTAGTGGGTGGACTTACCCTTGCCAACTTAGCATTAACAGAAGGCCAGATCAGCCATATTTATCAATTTACTGCCGGAGACAGAGTACGGTTTGGCGTTGTTACCGGAGGTTTAGCTGGAGGAGTTTTAACTGATGCTTCAGCTGAACTTTCTATTTATAAGATAAAATAATGTTGATTAAATAAAAAAATGCTTTCTCGCAAATATTGAGAAAGCATTTTTATTTAACTTAAAACTGTATTCTATCTTACAGGTACACTGCTGAAATTTAAAGCAACTTTTAGATTCATATCAGAAGTCGTTTGATTTTTCAGTTCATAAACTGTTCTTACTGTTACTCCTGTACTTTTTACAACTTCATCTAAATATCCGTTATCACTGTTTAAATCTAAATTTAAACTTGAAGAATTTGACGAAATATCAGGTCTTGAAGCTACCAGTCTTTCGCTTGTTCCTTTGGACGAAATATAAACTTTCACAGATTTCAAAGCACTCAAATTTCCTCCTGCAGGCGAAACAACTGAAATTTTAGCATCAGAAATTCTTACATCTTTAATCTGTGCATTATTATTTCCCCCAAACCAAGTTTGGACGTTGGTTGCTGTAGCGGTAGACGAAACTTCTTTATTCGCCGGAACTCCGGTAGAAACCAAAACATTTGCTGTATATGGGAACGTATTCTGAATAACCGATTGTACGGTACCGCAACTTACTAAAGCCGCAGAAGCCAAAATCGCTGCTGAAAATATATTTTTCATAATAATTAAATTAAAATTTAGAAGTTTAATTTGCACAAACTATACCAAAATTATTCTACTGTTACAGAAAAGCTACCTGTAGTTTTTCCATCTGCCATATTGTTCTTACCAATGATCAGCCATATTTCGCCCGGTTTCGGTACGTCATATGTAATTTCTCTCATGAACGGCCCATCCATTTTACCATCAGGAAGTTGAATCTGATTGAATCTGATATTAAAATCCTGTTGCTTGGTGGCTATTTTTGCAGTAATTTTCGGTTTATTGTAATTAGAAATCTTAAGAATCAGCTTATCATGTTTATCGGTAAATTCTTCGCCAATTGTAAAAGGAAGTCGCTCGCCATCAGCTAATCTCACGATCACCCTGTCTTTTTCTTCTCTAGCAACACCCGTACGCAAAACTTCTTTGGTAATCGCAGCATTATTGATGACAGAATCTTTTTGAGATTGATCAACGGAATCAAATGCAGAATCCTGAACCACTTTTTCGATTGCTACAACAGAATCCTGATTTGTATTTTCAGCAACAGATGATTCTTTTTTACATGATAAAATCATTAACGGCATCAGTAACAACAGTACTTTTTTCATAATTTCAAATATTTTAAAAATTAAAAATCACATTAATATCAATTTAATTATTGCGATTCAAATTAGTCCCGAACAGTCTCGTAGTAAATAATTTTGGATAAAAAAGTTTCGGATTTTTCAATTCTTATTCTTTCTAAAATCTCTTTTTTCAACTGTAGGTTTCTTTTCTCTTTAGCAAATTTGAGCAGATCTTTTTCATTATAACTTATAAAAGTAGTGTGATAATCAACATTAAAATCACTTCTTTTCATATTCTGTGCAGTGATGATTCCGCCCCAATTGATATAACTGCATGCTAAAATTGTTCCATAAAAATACCAGATCATCGCGTTAAAAAGAAAGGCATTTCTCTTTTTCATTTGTATTTTGATGAAAGTCATTGCGAGGCCAACTAAAGACAAAAATAAAAATGCATAAACACCCAAACGTTTGTATGTAAAACCATAACTGACAATATATTCGGTATTTTTTAGCATGGCAGAAATAACTAAAATCGCATTGAGAACGATCCAGATTTTTACTAAAATTTTCATTAAACCAGCTTTCGGATCGAAGTTGAAATTTGATTTAAAATAAAACATAATTACCAAAATAGCCATTACAATTGACATGATGACGGCAACAACACGTTCATGCGTTTCTTCTGAAAGTTGGTTCGGCGTTTTTACCTTTTCGTAAAACTGTTCATAATTAAAAGTAAAAATGAAAAATATCAGCAAAATATTTAAACAAAAGAAAGAAACAACGCCACTCATTCTTTCAGAATTTAAATCTAAAAAAGAATAGGTAGATTTCTGAATTTTATCCTGTTCATTAAACTGATTTCTGAGAATATGATTCTGTTTGTAAATAAGTTTTTCTACAGAATAATTCCAGAAATTAAAAGCAATGAAAAAGCCTAAGATGGTGATGCACAGCAATTGCCAGAAATTAATATCCAATTCATAATCACTAAAAACACTTGCAAAATGATCACTTCCGGCTGAATAAATTCCGAAGAAAATAGAGATCAAAATGAAAGGAATCAATATAAATGCTAAAGTTTTTTGCCAAAGTCCGGAAGTATTTGTTTTCGGAAGCCACGAATCAAAACTGAAAAACCTGCAGATAAACGTAAAGCAATTGACGACAAAAACAGGAATCAGTAAAAGGACTTTCATTCTCCTGTTTCGTGAACGGTAAGAAAGGAGCAACAGTGAAATTACAACCGCTAAAAAGGAAGGAAAATCTCCGTACCACGCAAAAGCAATACTGGAAAGTACACTCGTCACCAAAAGAGTAAGAAAAATTTTAGTTCTGTTTCTTTCAGGTGTTTTAGAAAGCGTAAGAAAAGAATACGCAATTCCTAAGATACCGAGATTGAGACCCACATTTTCGTTATAAAATAAAATAACGAACAAAGCGGTTGTAAGAAATATATAGTGATGTGTTTTCATGAGTTTTAAAGTTGAGGTTAAGGTTCAGTATAAGGTTGACATTAAAAAATCACCGGCGTTTCTTTTTGTCTGATGAAATCTTTTACATGATCGAAATTCTGCCAGAGAAGTTCTTCGAAATTGATATGATGGAATGTCCGCATTTTTTGACCTTTTTTGTAGGCATTGATATACATTTTGAAATATTCCGGCAGAATTACAATTCCTAAACCTACCGCTGCGAGCAGGTGAGCGTTTATTTTTCCGTTTCCGAGAAGGAGAAACTGCATTGCGATTTCGTCTTCAAAGTTGGTTCCGCAACCAGTAATTAGATGATGTACGTCATGATTTTCCATTTTGGGAATCATTGTAAAACCGTGGCGTTTGTAAAATTCACCCAGTTTTCTTCCTAAAGAATCTTCTTGAAATTCCAGCAACTGTTTTTCATTAAACTGCCACTGTCTTTTCTTCTTTTTAAAGTATTTTCTGTAAAGTTTTTGAGTTTTGTCGTAAACAAAAAGGAGAAATTGAACACGTATTTTTTTCATAACTGAGTTATTTTAGTGAATTTTAAAAGTTTAGAAGAGAAGCTCCAATAAAATAATAAAGAATAGCAAAAGGTATATTGATACTCATAATTAAGGATGCTCTGATACAAAATTTTAAGTTTAGATTTATACATAGAACCATAAATCAGTAAACCTAAGACGATCAAAAAATTAATTAATGTTCCAAAAATCAAGACAAGAAAACCACCGAATGCAAATTGATCGTTTTTACTTAATAAATATCCAAAAAGACAGACGTTTCCGAGAAAAAACGAGAGCCAAAAAAAGGTTTTTCCTGTATTTATAATTTCTTTTTCATTCATCATTTAATAATTAAGCTTGTGTTAAAGTGAAAATTGTAATTTCCGGGCGCACCATAAATCTCACCTGAAAAGAATGACCGATGGCGCGGTTGATGTAAAGCATTCTTCCATCTTCGAGATCAATCTCTCCCGAAATATATTTTCTGTTCTCCACCGGAAGAATTGGTGTAATCACTCCGGGAATTCTGCATTGTCCGCCATGCGTATGTCCACTGAGAATCCAGCCTTGATAGCCGTTCCAGACATCTTTATCGCAAACGTCGGGATTATGACAAAGCACAATATTGGCTTTTGAAGAATCGTAATCTTTCATAATTTTCAGAGGATCAAAATTGGGCGACCAAAGATCATCGAAGCCGATGATATTTAAACCATGCGATTCTTCCTGTTCATTTTTGAGCATCGACACGCCGCAATTTTCGAGAATTTCGCAGATCGTTTCTGAAGAGCCCAAATCTTTCCAGTTTTTTCCGTAGTCGTGATTTCCAAGAATCCCAAAAGTGCCCAACTTACCGTAGACTGCTTTTTGCATCACTTTTCTTAAACTTTCGTGATCATCGGGAGTTCCGTCATTCACAAAATCTCCGGTGTAAACCACAAAATCCGGATGGTATTGCTGAGCTTTTCCGAATGATTCAATTAAAAATTTCCAGTCGAAGCGATCGCCGACATGAAGATCTGAAATCTGCATCAGAATTTTTCCTTCTAAATCTTTAGGCAGATTTTTGACAGGAAGTTTCCGTTGTACGAATTCTACCCAAAATGGCTCAATTTGCCATGAGTACAATAACGGAAAAGATCCTATTACTGAAAGCTGAAAAAGTCTTTTGAGGAAATGCTTTCTGGTCATGATTTATAAAAAATTATGTTAGTTTCCAGCGATAGAAGTTCCGAATATACCAACTGCCAATTCTGCCCAAACAAGGATCAGCAAGAGCATTATTACTGAAAATGCCAGGATTTTGTACATTGTACCTTTGACGATTCTTCTGATTACATCAATAAGAATAGCTGTCCCGAATAAGAGAAACGCGGCAATGCCGAAATCACGGGAAGACCAATAAAAATCTTTCGAAATACCGTCTATAATAAAGAGAATACTGAGAACTACAGCAGGCGTAGCATAAATAAACGTTGTTTTTTGTTTTTGTGTCATCATAATTTTAAATTTAATTTATTAAAGTACTTTGCGTTTCAAAGTTAATATCCAAAAAAATATAGTTTTTATCTTCCGATTAATTTTTCTAATGCGTCCAGATGTTCTGTAAAAGCGATCCTACCCGATTGCGTAACCCGATATGAAGTTTTCGGTTTTTTCCCGACAAATTCTTTTTTCACTTCTATATAATTGGCTTTTTCTAAGGCATTGCTGTGACTTGCCATGTTTCCGTCTGTAATATCCAAAAGGTTTTTCATTTCAGAAAAATCAACCCAATCGTTGACCATAAGAACAGACATGATGCCCAATCTTACACGGCTTTCGAATTCTTTGTTGAGTTTTGAAATGTTAATCATTACAGTTGATTTGTTATACAGTTAATCAGTTTTTAATTATTACTACTTATATTTAATATGCATTATCAACCCATAAACAATATGCAAAATCCCAAAACCGATTGTCCAGGCAACCAGTCCCCATCCCAAAAACAAAAGGGAAAGCAACCCTAAAACAATCTGACAATATCCTAAATATTTAATATCTGTTAAAGTATATCTTTCTGCGCTTACTAAGGCTAATCCGTAAAAAATCAAAGTTGAGGGAGCTACCAACACGAATAGATGTTGATATAAAAGGATAAGACAAAAGAACCCACCTGTTACTAACGGAACCGCAAACGTGACTAAAAGTCTTTTGGTTGTTGCATCCCAAATTTTCAGGCCTTTCTTTTTACTTTTACTGGCTGTAAAAAAATAACCACTCAGTAATGCTATTGCTAAAATTACAGATCCGGTAAGGACTAGTTCGCGCACCAACTTTTTTCCGAATATATTTCTGTCGCCGTCAAAATAATCAATTCCTTCTCTCTGAAAAACAAAGTAAACGTAAACTGCTCCGAGAATCGCAGCCAAACCAGCAACAACACCCGACAAACCGCTTAGCGAAATAAAACGTGAAGACCGCTCCATCATTGAACGGATATGTGATAAGTCTTCGTGATAGTTTTTTGAATCCATAAAAAGAACTTTGAATTACAAAGTTATAATTTATTTTTACAAATCAAAGTTTTTTTTTCGAAATCTTACGATTTAGTCTTTTTGCCCCATTGTGCAACTTTTCCAATCGTCAAACCCTGATTCAGAATGCTGAAAAGAACGGTGAAATAAGTAGCCACGAGCAAAACATCTTTTACGGGACTAACCGGTAGAGATAAAACTAAAGCTAAAGAAAGTCCGCCCCGCAAGCCGCCCCATGATATTATTCGTGCATCGTTCTTATTGAGATTGAAAATTTAGGGAAGATACTTAAAGGCAGATATACCAAAAATGACCGCGTGAAAAGTACAATGATCACCGACAGCAAGCCAAGAATTACATATTCGGTTTTAAAATCAACTTCTATCAACACAAAAGCAATAACGATAAATAATAAAGCATTGAGAACTACATCTACCAGTTCCCAGAATTTATTCACATATTCCTGTGTCGTATCGCTCATAGAAACACTGGTACGGAAATTACCAACCATCAGTCCCATCACAACCATAGAAAGCGCACCAGAAATGTGAAAGTAGTTGGCGAGATAATATCCTCCCATTACAAATGCTAAAGTAATTAAGATTTCTGTTTCATAATGATCTACTGCTTTCAAAAGTAAATGAAGAATATAGCCATAAACCAATCCCAAGATCACTCCGCCCACAGCTTCCTGAATAAACAGTATACCAAAATCACCAAAGCTGAAACTGCCTACGCGCAAAGTATCCAGCAAGGCAATAAAAAGAACAACACCCACACCGTCATTGAATAAACTCTCTCCTACGATTACAGATTCTGTCTTTTTAGGAACACCTGCTTTCTTCAAAATTCCGAGTACTGCGATAGGATCTGTGGGAGAAATCAGTGCTCCGAACAAAAGACAATACACGAAATCTATTTCGATTCCTAAGAAACCCGCAACAAAATAAAACAGACAGGCAATAATACCCGTTGACATAATTACTCCACCCAATGCAAAACTTGTGATCGATTTTATCTGAGTCCTGAGATCGCCCCAATTGGTATGCAAGGCACCCGCAAAAAGCAAAAATCCCAGAAAGACATCTATGATCAACTTGTCAATTTTAGAATTTTCAAGAAAACTTTCAATCTTCTGAACATCAATATCGATCCACAATTGAGAAGAAAGAACCACTAAAGACAATATCGTAGAAAGAAAAAACAACCCAATCACAAAAGGAAGTTTTAGAAATTTCTGATTGATGAATGCAAATGCCGCTGAAAGACAAATCAGCAAAATAAATATTTCGTAAGATCCCATGGTAACAGTTTAAATAAACATCATATTCAAAACTTTAAGAATTTTCAGCCTCGAATAAATGATGGTATACTTCTAGATTTTTAAGTAAACAAGATATTAAATATAAAATTTCAAACCAAGTTTAAAACATAAAACCACCAGCAATTTGTCGAATTTGTATTTAAATAAAAATGAAATCTGCTTTAAATTTTTGATTTGCAAAAAAAAACCATTCTGAATTTCAGAACGGCTTTGTGATTTGGTTTAGGTTTGTTTAATTGGGAAGTTTGGTTCCTGAGATCTCAAAGGGAAAACTTACGCGCTGCCCGCCATCATCTAAATTTACCCATGTAGAACTTGCAACTACAAACTGTTGTGCGTTGTTTACCTTGGATGCATCATGAGGAAACTGAGGGTAAAAATGACTTCCTGAAGATGTTTTCGATCCCCATTTTATCCAATAGTTTCCTGAAGCTAGATTTAGATCCGGCGAATTTATCTTCATTTTATAAATTTTTCTGCTGGTATTATCCGTTTGTCCCTGTAGAATTCTGTACCACTTGGTCTCTTCAGAAGAGATATATCGGTTGGTTGTTGTATCACCGTATATTTTTACGGCTCCTGCGACCGAAGGATCAGACGAGTAAATTTCAAAGTAAAATTCGCTCACCGGAAATGTAGTTCCGGAAAAACCCGTTTGGTAAGAATAGAAGTACAAATTCTGCACATTCCATTTTTCACCGGAAGGCACCTGAAAATCATCAGTCAGCATGCGGTCTCCCATTGTTCCGTTGAGTCCCCATGTACTTTGCGGCGCTTTCACTTCGCTCCAGCTGTATCCCGCCGGTGCTGCAGTTCCGGCAACAGAAGAATTTCCGGTACTCATACCTGTTACGGCACTGTAGGTAAACGCTTCCGGATGAGGTACAATTTCCTCATCGTCACTTTTGCAGCTAAACACCAAAGCTGCGGCTGTCATAAGACATAAAAAAAATCTTGCTTTCATAATAAAGAGTTTTATAAATTATTTGATACAAAACTACTTTGACTGAAAGCAAGATTTTAGAGGGAAAACACCCTTTTTACGAGGTGTTTTTTCCCTTTCTTATTTTTCTCTCAATCTTTCTTTGATTGCTTCGATATTTTTTTTGGCAGAATCTTCAAGAATAAGACTCGCGCTCATGTGAATTCTCGCAGGCATCAATTCGTTAAAATGCTCGGTGCCTTCCCATGAAACTTTCTTGATTAGAGATAAAGCATCTTCGCTTCTCGCTGCTAATGTATTTAAAAATTTTTCTAGTTTAGAATCCATCTCAGCAATGTTTTCAGATACGGAATGGTAAATATTATGCTGTTCTGCCCATTCTGCGGATCTGAAATCTGCATCAATTGCCATTGCCGAAAACTGAGATTTACCTATTTTTCTTTCCACATATGGCCCGATCACGAATGGCCCAATTCCCAGGTTTACCTCTGTAAGTGCCAACGCAGAATCTTTTGTTGCAAAACAATAATCTGCTCCACAGGCTAATCCTACTCCTCCTCCTGTAGTTTTTCCCTGTACTCTTACGACTACAATTTTACCGCAGTTTCTCATCGCGTTCAAAACTTTAGCAAAACCACCGAAAAACTTTGTAGAAGCTTCCAGCTCTTCGATCGCCAGCAACTCATCGAAACTTGCGCCTGCACAAAAGGCTTTTTGCCCTTCACTTTTCACAAGAATTGCTTTTACTTCGGTTTTTGCTCCTTCTTCCAAAATTGTTTGAGCCAGCTTTTCGAGGATGCTACCAGGAAGGGCATTACTTTTTTGAGTTCCGAAAGTGATCTCGGCGATATTGCTTTTAATTTCTGATGTTACAAAGTCAGTCATAATCTAAGTTTATAGTTTGGAATTATTGATTACAAAAGTAATTTAATCTGATCAATTAATGAAAACACTTGTAGGATATGACTAAAATCATAATAATATTTTATTCGTAAATATCTTAGCTTAAATTTTAATAAAATGATAATAATTTATCAAAAATCAATGATTACTATTTTGTTTAATGGAAAACATTTGCATATTTTTATAGTCATATCACAAATTATTAATTTTAAAAATATTGCAAATTATTTATTATCCTGATTATCAATTATCAGCTAGCATTTTATGGAACTTTTTTTCTTCACAACAATATATCTCAGCTACTTTTTTCTGTTTGTAGCGATGATTTGTGGTATCGTAAAATTTAAAAAATTACGCGATACTGAGAGATGGTATACGTACTATCTTATTTACACATTTCTCATAGAAGGCGCGGTGACAGTTTCAGTAGATTTTTTGCATGCTACGGCTACTGATCACATTTACCCTTTCTACATTGGCGGAGTGTTTTTTATTCTCACGTTTTTATATCTTAAAAAACTCAATTTCCAGAAAATATGGCTTTATTTAATACCTGTTTTAGGTCTGGTGTATCTTGTTGCTCAGCTTTTCTTAAATGATCTCAATCATGACTACGTAAAAGTGATCTCCAATATCATTATATTCGGGTTTGCGGGGCTTGCTTTGCTTCATGAAATTAGAAAAACAGAATCAGATAATCGCTTTCTTTTGGCTGATGCTTTTATATTTCTGTATTATGCAGTTTCGGCTTTCATCTTTATTCTTCACAATAAGCTCGGTAATATGCTCATCTCACACGCTTATCTGGTGTGGGGAATCAACAATATATTGACCTGCGTTCTCTATTCATCATTTATTTATACATTTCTACGATTAAAGAAGTAAACCTAAATATCATCATTTTTATCGTGTTAATTATTGCTCTAATAATTATCATGGTTTTTATATTGCTGGCTTACAAGCTTTTCACAGAGAGAATCATCAGTGAAAAAAACAGGCAGCACGATCTGGAAATTCTTCATCAGAAAAACCTTGCGATGGAAGGAACCCTGATTCAGGAAGATGAGCGAAAAAGAATGGCAATCCTGGTGCACGATGACATTGGTAACCGTCTCAATATTCTCTCCCTGTGGATTCATAATATTGACATCAACAATAAAGAAGCGACGGAAAAAGTAATATCTAAGCAAATCTCGGAATTAATTGACGCTGCGAGAAGCATTTCGCATTCTCTCTATCCTGTAAATCTCGAAAAGCTCGGGCTCATTTTATACATTGAAGAATTGATCACAAACCTTTCTCAAAAAATAAAAATCAATTTGAACGTCAATTCAGAATATCATAAAAAAGATATATTTACTGAGGTTCAGATCTACAGGATTATTCAGGAATTTACAACAAATGTGATTAAACATTCATCAGCAACCGAGATTACAATTTACATAAAAGATAATAGAGACAGTCTTGCAATAATCATTATGGATAACGGAAACAGCTTTATATATGATGAAACGAAAAGAGGAATGGGCATTAAAAATATCGAATCCCGACTGCAATCTCTGGACGCAGTGTACAAATGGAAAAATATAATCGGAAAAAGGACACAGCTTATCATTAAAATTCAGCAAAAAGCAACTATATGATCACCAATATCGCCATAATAGACGACGAACAGCTGATCGTGGAAGGAGTAAAAATGCTTCTTTCTACGGAACAGAGCATTTCCGTTACCATCACATCAAATAATGGTGATGATTTTCTCGACAGCCTTAGAAGCATCTCGCCACAAGAGTTTCCGCACATTTGTCTGGTCGACATCCAAATGCACCCGATGGACGGTTTTGAGCTTGTAGAGATTCTTCGAGAAACATATCCGGAACTCAAGATCATCATTCTTTCTTCTCACTACAAAAGCAGTGTTCTGGGCTACATGGTAAAGCTTGGGGTTTCTGCATTTTTGCCGAAAAATTCAGATAAAAAAACCTTTATCGAAGCGATTACGCGGGTTCATAAAAACGGAGTGTATTTCACCGCTGAAGACCACAGATTACTTTTATCGTACCTTAATGACTCGCAAAAAAACAAAGGTTTATTTAATGAAAATGATGAGCTTTCTGAAAGAGAAAAAGAAGTGGTGCGACTGATCTGCAAAGAACTTACAAATAACGAAATCGCAGAAAAATTATCGTTGAGTCCCAGAACAATTGAAAGTCACCGACAGAGAATTTTAGATAAAATCGGCGCAAAAAATACGGTCGGAATGGTGATTTATGCTGTGGTAAACGGAATCTACGATCTTCCTTTTAAATTATAAAACTGCAAGATTGCGTATAATTACTGAATCTCTAAAATTGGTATTTCTACTGAAAAATTATCACAAAAGAATTTGTTTCTTTGTGACATGATTAGGTAAAAACTAAGTGATGAGAGGACTATCTAATCATGTAAGGCAGAAAAAAATCGATAAGAAATTATAAATCTGCCAAAAACTATCGCCCATGAAAACTTGATGATATAGTTTTCAGATGATGATTCTATTACATGAATGATTAAACCTTTGAAATCACTCGAAGGTTTTTATTTTTTATCGACCCAAATTACTCCTGAAGATTTTTTTCTAAAACAAATACGTCAATTAAAATTACCTATCATCATTTAAATAATTCATTTTTTTTAAAGCTAAAATATACTTGTCGATATAAAGATCTTTTTCCTTTGATTTGTATTGCTGAATATATCTAGGATGTTCCAAAACCGTCATTTTCGCAAACAATTTTGCCTCCGAATTTAATTTAGACATAAAATCTGCATTCTTTTTACCGAGAACAAAAACTTCAGAAATATCTAGACCCAAACTGATATGTTTTTGTAAAGAATTGATCATGAAATTTTTCACATCGCTAAAAAGCGCCTTATCATCATAATAATTGGCATTGATCCAGCTGCCTTTCGACTTCCTGACAATTGCTAAAGGAAATGGAGAGTTGATGTAAAATTCTTTATAAAATTTCTCAGCACCGCCATAAGCAGCGATCATATCGTAAATAAAAACAGATGAAATTTCGTGAGTACGTGCAGACATCATTTTGATGCCGCAAACGTTTTCCAGCCTTTTCGTATCGGTAAACGGGACACCTGTAATTCCAGCTCCGTGACGACTCGGATTGATACCGATGATAAATTTCCGCTGATCGTAATCGCTGTAATATTTCCGATAAAACTGCTGCATTACCGAGAGCGTTTCTGGATTATTCAGGTAGGGATTTAAGACTTCGAAATCAGAGGGCAAAGTTCCTGAATAATGCAGGTTGGTATTAAACTCAACAACTTTATCCGCAAAATTATGGTGATGCATATTATTCTACATCAAATTCTTCCTCTTCTCTCAGACCTCTGATAAAAGTTTCAAAATCTTTTGCAAGAAAAGTTTTTTTAAAATCGTTTTCCTGATCAATATGCACAACCTCCGGCTCGCCTTCTCTGCCGCAGTTCGAGTAATCAAGAAGAACCATATCGTGTCCCGCAGAAGGACAGTCTGCAAAATAAATTCCAATCGCCGGATAGCCCCACTCGTCAATCATAAACTGACTGCCTTGTTCTCCGCAGAGAGAATATATTCTTTCCCTTCCGATACCCATTATTCCGTTGATTGCCACATGATCATCTGCCCATGAATTAGCCTCAGAAGTCGGAAATACAGACTTATTTGCCAGACCTCCATTCTGCAATTTCATCATCTGAATGTAAGAACCCGGTAGTTTATAGCCAAGTTCCTTTTCTACAGAAACAATCATCTCCTCATCCGGAAAAGCACCAATATAATCTCTGGCAGAATAGCTGCACTCACTCCAAAAACCCTTAAAGTCGAAATCCTTGAAAAATTCTGTTTCCATAATATTTTATTGTTAAAAATAAGTCCTCTAAAACTTCCTCAAATATCAATAATTTATTTGATTAAATCACACCAAATTGTTTAAAGATGTGTGAATTATTTTAAAAATAAATACCATAATTTAATTATGAAAGACAGAATCTCAGTTCAAAATAATACAGATATTTATTAAATTATTTTTCTAGTGGTTTATAATTTGAATATCCGGAACACATCTTTTTAAAATTTTCATCTGAAAAAAGCTTGATATTCACAAATAAACTGGAAATGGTAACTTAAAAATTTCATGTTTAATATTATAAAAAATCCCTTTCAGCAAAAGCTAAAAGGGATGTATAATTGATGATTTATTTTGAATTTAAATCAATCCAAACTGCTCAAAATGATGCGTAAAATGTTTTCTCTGGAAAAGTTCCATCATCTCTTTATTCAAATGTCCGAATCTAGGGTGGTAATGTTCCTTAAAAGGATTTTCTTTATAATAAACAATAAACTCCTTTAAAGTTTCAACTAACTGATTTTTAGCCGCCTCCAGATTTTTATTTTTATTCTGAGGAACTTCACCTTCTTTCAATAAAGGATACTGTGCTCCAGGACGGATTTTCTTGTCTGTATACAGCCAATCCTGAAGTTTTTCGAGTTTGTCAGCTGGAATGTCATCAAAATCTTCAGGTTTTAAATTTCCTAAACCGTTTCTTAAAACTTCTTCCAAATGCTCAACCATTAACTGCGGAGTGAAATTTCCGAAAACAGGTTTTGTATTTTCAGTTAAGCCATTTAACTTTTTCTGAATATTCTGAACTTTAAAATCAATAAAAGAAGACTGTTTTGCAACCAACGTAAGAATCGTTGCCACACAAACTACCTCGTCTCTCTGGTTAATCACCTCAACCAACCATTTTACAACTCCTGAAGGAATATTTCTTCCTTTTACTCCTCTGTTGATCTTTTCTTTTGCAGTCAAATAAACCGTAATTGTATCTCCTGCGTAAACAGGCTTGAAAAACGAACAGTTTTCTAAACCGTAATTGGCGATAACTGGTCCTTTTTTTCCTGATACGAATAATCCGGCAGCTGCAGAAAGGATAAAATATCCGTGAGCAACAGTTTTATCAAAGATTGTTCCCGTCAAACTTGTTGCGTCTGTGTGTGCGTAAAAGTGATCCCATGAAACATTAGAGAAATTCACGATATCGGCATCAGTTACCGTTCTACCTGCTGTTTCTAGAGAATCTCCGACCTCAACTTCTTCGAAATATTTCTGGAAAGGATGTTTGTCTGAATATTTTTTCTCAGCGCCTTGCTGATAAACTTTTGTAATTGCCGTCAAAATATCCGGCGAACCCTGAATTGCTGTTTTCTGCAGGAAGAAATGAAGACCATTCAGTCCGCCCATTTCCTCACCGCCTCCTGCTCTTCCGGGGCCACCGTGCATCAAAGTCGGAAGTGGCGAACCGTGACCTGTGCTTTCTTTGGCATTATGTCTGTTTAATACGAAAATTCTCCCGTGCTGAGAAGCCATCTTCCACGAAGTTTCAGCTACAAATTTCTCGTCGTGAGAAATAATTGAGCCGACAAGGCTTCCTTTTCCTCTTTTTGCCAAAGCAGCCGCTTCATCCGCATCTTTGTAAGGCATCAAAGTAGAAACCGGACCGAAAGCTTCAACGTCATGAGAGATATTTTTAGTGAAAGGAGAATCATTTAAGAATAATTTCGGAGACATAAATGCACCATTTTCGTAATCAGCATCTACCAATTCATGTTTGCCGTCGTAAATCAGTTCATTTTCTGTTTTCAGAATATCTACTTTTCTTAAAACTTCGTCATATTGCTGTCTTCCGACCAAAGAACCCATTCTTGTTTCTCTGCTTAGCGGACTTCCAATTTTTGTCTGGTCTAAAGCTTTAGATAAAGCATTTTGAACATCGCCAATTAAGTTTTCCGGAACCAAAATTCTTCTGATCGCCGTACATTTTTGTCCGGCTTTAGTGGTCATTTCATTGCGGACTTCTTTGATGAACAAATCAAATTCAGGAGTTCCCGGTTTTGCATCCAAGCCAAGTATCGAACAATTCAAAGAATCTGCTTCCATATTGAAACGAACAGAATTTCCTGAAACTGAAGGTAAAGATTTTAATTTTTTCCCAGTCGTTGCAGAACCTGTGAAGAGAACAGAATCTCCATCCTGAACGTAATCCAGAATATTTCCCGGTTCGCCACAAACCAATTGAAGCGCACCTTCCGGAAGAACGCCACTTTCAATCATATCCTGAAAAACGGCATTCGTTAAATAAGAACCGTAAGGCGAAGGCTTTACAATACTTGGAACTCCCGCCAACAAAGAAGTCGAAAGTTTTTCAAGCATTCCCCAAACCGGAAAATTATAAGCATTAATTTGTACAGAAACGCCCTCACTTGGCGTTAAAATATGAGTTCCTAAAAAAGTTCCGTTTGCAGAAATTTTCTGAGTGTCACCATCTACCCAAAACGGAGTATTCGGAAGCATTCTTTTTGCTAATCCCGAATAGGTAAAGAATGTACCAAAACCACCTTCAATATCTACCCAGGAATCGGTGTGGGTGGCTCCGGTTTTATAGGATAATTCGTAATATTTTTTCTTTCTTTCTAAAAGATACAACGCAACTTTTTTCAACATTTCACCACGATCGTAAAACGTCATGGATGAAAGATTTTTATAACCGACTGTTCTTCCGTAGTCAAGAGCCTGCTCGAAATTCAAACCTTCCGTATCCGAAACGGCAACCTGCTCTCCTGTTACAGCATTATACAAAGGAATTCCGTTTCCAGTACCTTCAATCCATTCGCCGTGAATATAGTTTTTTAGTTTTTGCATATTGTTTTTTACTTTTTACTTAAATTAAATTTTTTAATACTTTTAATAATTAGATATGGTAAAAAAAGAATCAACAGACCATCTAAAATCAATACGATTCTGATAAATGATGTGTAGAAAAAATCTTTTCTTTTAAGATTTTCTATTATTTCAGCTGACTCTGCATGTTCTAAAGCATCTGAAATCTCAATTGATTCTTTGACAAAATAAAATCCCAAAAAATTGATTCCAATTATTACAATTAAAATTAAAATCCAATACTTCTTTAGGTAATTACTCATCTCCAATTAAAAAATGTTATTTTACATTCTTAATAAATTCCAAAGTTTCATCAAATCTTTTACTCCAGGGAAAAAAATATTGTACCACCATTGGAACATGCTTTTTATTTAAAAATATCGGTTTTACTATGGGTTGAAAAGGATGAAGCGCTTCCAAAAAATTTTCATTGGCGACTTTAATCGATGGATAGGTTTTTTCACCCACATAAATTAAAAAAGGTGGTGTCTTTTCGTTAATAAAATAAATCGGAGAAGCCTCTTTCCATTTTTGTGGATCTTGACTCCACGTCACATCATAATTGCTTTCTGATGTCGGAGGATTTTGTTCTAAATAATTCTTCATGTCAATTCCTGCAGCATCAATTAAAATAATCCCAGATACTGTATTTTCAGAAATCTGAAATTTTGGATTCATCACTGCAGAAGCCGCTAACTGACCGCCAGCGGAATGTCCCGATACAAAAATCTTTTGCGGATTTCCATGATATTTCTGAACATTTTCTTTGGTAAATTTTATTGCTGCTGCTACTTCTTTTGTCATCTGATCAACATCAGCATTCGGACTCAAAGTATAATCCGGAATAACCGCAATGATGTTTTTTCGGGCAAAGTTTTTACCCATCAGATTATAAGTTTTTTTATTTCCTGTATTCCAGTTTCCACCGTGTACAAACATTAGAACAGGATAGTTTTTATCAGTCTTTTTTGGGGTAAAAATATTCAATTTAATTTCGTTTCCCACATGGTTTTTTGTGAAGGAAATATCCTTAAAAACAGATGTAGATTTACAGCTGCTCAAAAGCAAACCCATTAAAAAAAATATGCAGAAACTAACTTTCATATTACAAATATTATTTTGAGTGAATCTCTTATTTCGGTTCCTGATATGGGAACAATTTAACCAAACCCTCATACAAACTTCGGTGGAGAATCGTTGCGTGATTGTCTAAATCCATCATTTTATATTCTACCGTCCAGTTTTTCTTATTTGATTTTTTAAGAATTTCATAAAAATCTTCTGCATCTTTAACCATCACTTTATGTTCATCTTTTCCGACAGAAATGTAAACAAATTTCTTCGTATCAGATGATTTAGATAACAACTGATTTGCCTTTTTTAAAAGACTTTCATCGTCCCACCATAAACTCGGGCTGATGATAAAATAATTATCAAACATTTCAGGCTTCTTCAACAAAATTTCTGTTGCTAAAAGTCCACCAAGAGATTGACCAAAGATATACGTATCGGTCGTTTTAAACTGACTTTCGATATACGGTTTTAATTCTTTTTCAAGAAAACTGATGAATTTATCTGAATGTCCGGTTGTTGGATAATCCTTCTGTAAATCTTTTAAATCTGTATGAAAAGTAAAGTCTTTTTTTCTGTCAACATTGGCAATTCCAACAACGATTGTTTCCGGCATTGAATACATTTGATTAAAGAATTGAACCAATCCTGTAACGTGAATAAAATCTTCATTCAAGCTTCCATCCAAAAGATAGATCACCGGGTAAGATTTTATTTTGTCGAAATTCTGCGGAAGATAAATATTCAACGTTCTGTCTTCATTTAAAATTTTAGATTTGAATGTTCTTATCTCCCCAATATTCAAAGGTTTTACATTTCCATTTTGGGCAAAAACCATGAACTGATATGTAAATAAAATGGTGGCGAAAATGAATATCTTTTTAATCATATTAAATTTAAGTAGAATTATTTCACATCATCCCAAATACTGTAATCCACAACCTTCGTTGGAATTTGCTGAACATATTCTGTAAACGGCTCGCAAGGTAAAATCGCATCTTTCCCTTCTCTCGCTAATTCCTGATAAAGTTTTGTTCCTTCCGTTTTCCATTTGATCATTTCATCAGAAACATCACGAATGATTTTTGCAGGACTTCCAACAATTAATTTTCTTGCATCACATCTGAAATTCGCAGGAACAAAAGCCAGTGCTCCGATGATGCATTCATCACCGATTACGGCTTTGTCCATTACAACAGCATTCATTCCAACCAAACAGTTTCTACCGATATGTCCGGAATGAATAATCGCACCGTGACCGATGTGCGCAGATTCTTCCAAAATGGTTTCAATGCCAGGAAAAACGTGAAGCGTACAGTTTTCCTGAACATTTGCACCGTCTTTGATGATGATTTTACCCCAGTCGCCACGAATAACTGCGTTTGGTCCGATATAAACTTCTTCGCCAATTTCCACATTTCCAATAATCACCGCTTGTGGGTGAACATAAGCAGAAGTTTTTATGATAGGACGAATTCCGTGATATGAGAAGATATTCATAAATTTTTAATTCAAAATTTAATTTAACAATGTATCAATTTGCCAATGTACCAATTAGATGCTTCGACAGGCTCAGCATGACAAAGCGCACAAATATTGTTAAATCGGTAGACTGTTATATTGGTTCATTGTTATACTGTTACATTTTTAAAAAAGTTACACTTTTTCAATTACCATTGCATAACCTTGTCCTACACCGATACAAAGCGTACACAACGCATATTTTTTATTCTGTTTTTGAAGTTCTATAGCTGCTGAACCGATGATTCTTGCTCCTGAAACTCCAAGTGGATGACCGATTGCGATAGCTCCTCCGTTGGGATTCAATCTTGAATCGTCATCTTGTAATCCTAAACTTCTTGTTACTGCTAAAGATTGAGCGGCAAAAGCTTCGTTCAGTTCGATTACATCCATATCTTCTAATGACAGATTTAATCTTTTTAATAGTTTCTGAGTTGCTTCAACCGGCCCGATTCCCATAATTCTTGGTTCAACACCGGCAACGGAAGATCCTAAAATCTTTGCTTTAGGTTTTAAACCATATTTTTTAATCGCTTCTTCACTTGCTAAAATAAGAGCTGCTGCGCCGTCGTTCATTCCTGAAGCGTTTCCTGCGGTAACTGTTCCACCTTCTTTTTTGAAAGCCGGACGCAATTTCCCCAATCCTTCCATTGAAGAAGTTGGCTTGATGAATTCGTCTTTATCGAAAACTTTCGGTTCGCCTTTTCTTTGTGGAATTTCAACTTCTACGATTTCTTCGGCCAATCTTCCGCTTTCCTGAGCTTTTGTAGCTTTTTGCTGAGACCAAAGTGCAAATTTATCCTGATCTTCACGGCTAATGTTATGCATTTCCGCTAAATTTTCAGCAGTGTCTCCCATCGCATCAACGCCGTACATTTCTTTCATTTTGGGATTTACAAATCTCCATCCGAAAGTCGTATCAAACATCTGGCTGTCTCTCCCGAAAGCTGTGCTTGGTTTTGACATTACATAAGGTGAACGTGTCATGTGCTCTACTCCACCGGCAATGTAAATTTCACCTTCTCCTGAAGCAATCGAACGGAAAGCATTAGCTACCGCCGACATTCCTGAAGCGCACAATCGGTTTACGGTTTCACCTCCGATTTTGTAAGGAAGTCCAGCCAATAAAAGTCCCATTCTTGCAACGTTTCTGTTGTCTTCACCTGCCTGATTTGCGCATCCGAAAATAACGTCTTCAATTTCTTCAACTGGAACTTCAGGGTTTCTTGCAACGATTTCTTTTAAAACGATTGCTGCCAAATCATCAGCACGAACTTCTGATAAACCTCCGCCTAATTTTGAAATGGGAGTTCTGATGTAATCTATGATGTATACGTTGTTCATTTTTATTTGCTTTAGGCTTTAGGCTTTAAGCAGTAGGCTTTGCCAGCTTTGAAAAAAGCTTATTGCCTATTGCCTGAAGCTTACTGCTTATTTATAATTCTGTTACTTTCTTTCCGATTTTATAGACTGTTCCGACGAATTTTGCAATCAAGTCGTTGTTTTGATTGGTAATTTTAATATCGAAAACAGCAGTTTTTCTGGTGTCATTTACTAAAACGCTTACTGCTCTGAAAGTGTCACCTTCTTTACCGGCTTTGGTGAAATTAATGATACAGTTTAATGCAACTGCCGCATCTCCGGAATTGTTGGACGAAAACGCCAATGCAGAATCTGCAAAAGCAAACGTAACGCCTCCGTGAACCGTTTTCAACCCATTGATCATTTCCTTTTTGATGGGCATCTCCAGTAAACAATAATTTTCTTTGACTTCGATCATTTTGATATTCATCCATTGGGAAAAATAATCCTGATCGAACATATATTCTGCAACCTGTCTTGGATTCATAAATTTTTTAATTTACGTAATAATGGACTTTGCCTGTATCTCTCCTCCTGATATTCTTCGTAAAGATTTTGTAGGATTTCAGAGATTTTATCATATCCTATTTCTTTTCCCCAAGCCAATAATCCTTTTGGATAATTTACACCTTTCTGCATTGCTAATTCGATATCTTCGTCGTTGGCAACACCTAGTCTTTTTGCTTCAACCGCTTCGTTGATCAACATTGAAATAATTCTTAAAAATATTTGCTGATAAAGAGCATCATCTTTTACAGGTTCTGGTTTTAAAGTGCCTTCAGCATAATTGTAAAACCCTTTTCCTGTTTTTCTGCCATGAAGTTTAGCTTCAGACATTCTTTGCTGAAGAAGAGATGGTTTGTATTTCGGATCGTAGAAATATTCGTTGTAAACAGTTTTAGTTACCGAAAAATTCACATCAACACCAATTAAATCCATTAATTCAAAAGGTCCCATTTTGAAGTTTCCGATTGTTTTCATCGCTTCATCAACCTGTTCTATAGTGGCAATGTTTTCTTCAACAATTCTCAATCCTTCACCGTAATAAGGACGAGCAATTCTGTTAACAATAAATCCAGGAATATCTTTAGCAATCACAGGAACTTTACCCCAATCTTTCATGAGGTTGTACATTTTTTCGGCTAAAAATTTTTCTGTAATTAAAGATGGAATAATTTCCACTAAAGGCATCAAAGGAGCCGGATTGAAAAAGTGAATTCCGATGAAACGCTCCGGTTTTTGTAATTCTGCACCAAGAGAAGTCATTGAAATGGATGATGTATTGGAAGCGATAACACAGCTTTCAGAAACATGATTTTCCAATTCTGTGAAAACTTTGGTCTTGATTTCTTTATTTTCGATGATCGCTTCAATGATTAATTCGCAATCTTCGAAGTCCTTCAGTTCTGTAGCAATGGAAATATTAGATAAAATTTCAACCATTTTTTCTGAAGAAATTTTCTGCTTATCAACCAATCTGGTCAATGTTTTTTCCAAACCTACGGTTGCCGTTTCTACTTGTTTTGCATTGGCGTCATAGACCCAAACTTTACATCCGTTGGTTGCGGCTACTTGTGCGATGCCAATTCCCATAGTTCCGGCACCGATAATTCCTATATTCTTCATTTATTCAGATATTAGAAGTTAGAAATTAGAAGTTAGACTCTCTGTATTACTAATTTCTAACCTCTAGCTTCTAATTTCTATAATTTTATTTTCCTTTATATTCAGGTTTTCTTTTTTGTAAAAAGGCTTGCACACCTTCTTTAAAATCTTCTGTGTCAGCGGCTTCCTGCTGTAAATTGCCTTCCAACTCTAACTGTTCTTTCAATGAATTACCATAAGAAGCGGCGAAGGCTTTTTTTGTTAATTTTAAACCAACTGTCGGCATATTTGAAACTTTTTCTAAAATTTCCATTGATTTTGAATTAAATTCATCTTCACTAAACACTTCAGCAACCAGACCGTAAGATTTTGATTCTTCAGCCGATAATTTTTTGCCTGTAAATGCTAAATAATTCGCTAATTGTCTTCCCAATAATTTAGGCAAGAAATAAGTTCCACCAGTATCAGGAATCAATCCGATATTGGAGAATGCCTGAGCAAAATAAGCTTTGTCATTCGCTAAAACAAAGTCACAAATCAACGCCAACATTGCACCAGCTCCAACTGCAGGACCGTTTACCAAAGCAACCACAGGTTTTTTGCAACGGGTAATTTCAAGCACCAAAGGATTGTAATAATCGGTTACAATTCTCCTGATAATGTCATCGTCGTGATGGTCGTTACCCTGAACAAAAGCATCATCTAAGTTCTGACCAGAACAAAAAGCTCTTCCTCTTCCTGAAATCGCCACACATCTTAAGGTAGGATCATCGCTGCATTCTTTAATAAAATCTTTCAAGTCTGACAGAGATGGCTTGGTTAAAGCATTCATCGTATCAGGTTGATTGAGGTAAGCGATTTTTAATTTTCCGCCAAAATGCGATTCAATATCGAGTTGTGTATACATAGTTTTAATTTTTATGATTAATGTAAATTTACGCATAAAAATGTAGCATTGTATCAGTTTACTGGTATAACAATATTTACTGCATTCAAAATTGTTACATTCTTACATTGCTAAATTGTTACATTAATTTAGTGGCATTTAAAATAATCAAATGGCTCTAAACAGTCTAAACATTGGTAAGAAGCCTTACACAAAGTAGACCCGAATCTACTGATCTGCTTTGAATGCATCGAACCGCAACGAGGACATTTTTTTGGTTTTCCGATGTGATGTTCGTCGGCTCCTTTTTCGGGAGGTGAAATTCCGTAAACACGGAGTTTTTCCCTCGCTTCATCCGTTATCCAATCTGTTGTCCAGATCGGAAACATTTTGGTGACTACTTTTGCATTCCAACCGTTTTCTTTCATGATTTTTATGATGTCTTCCTCAATGGTAAACATAGCGGGACAGGCAGAATAAGTCGGCGTAATTGTCACTTCACAAGAATTCTCGCTCGTCACTTTTGCCTCTCTTACAATACCCAATTCCACGATATTGATTACCGGAATTTCCGGATCGGGAACTTGACTTAATATGTTTAATAAATTATTCAAACTTTTCTATAAAATATATTGAATTGTTGCCCAATATTAGACTATCCTTAATTTTTGTATCTTTTGCACTAACAATTTCACTAAAATACCCTGCAACATGATCTCCTTTTTTAAAATCGTATTTGATACCTGCACGATATTTCCCTTCCTTTACATTTTTATAAACAATAGAATCAGTTTTGATTTCTTTTCTATTTCTGTAAATTGTATAAACAACTTCAGCTTCCTTCGAAATTTCATTTTCCATTTTAGGAGAATAAAACTTGTACAATAATCCCTGTAGAGTTTTATTTTCCACCAAATAAAATTTACTGTTAGAAGAGTCTATTTTTCCATGTTCTTTAAAGGTAATTTGATTTTCAAAAACTTTATTCTTACCCAAAACTATATAGTCAATTTGTATTTCTTTGGAATTAGTTTTGTTCGTTAAACTCCAGATTCCCATTTTGGCATTGTTCTTTGTGTCAAAATCTCCACTCAATATAAAATAGTCTTGTTGAGCAGTAATATGAGTTATGGAATCATTGATTTTTTTCTTCTTCTGATTTTTATATTTTTTCAATTGAAACATTTCGTCAATATCTCCGCTATTATTAATCACTTTAGCTTTTATCTCCTTTTTCTGACAAGAGATAATCATTAAACTAAATAATGAAAAGAATATAAATTTCTTCATACAAATAAAAAATGCTACATAATTTCTAAACCTAACAGGTTTCTATCTCTACCAAGTACAACCCGGATAAGCTCTCTGCATATACTGCAATTCACAAAGCATAAATCCGAAATATTCTGTATGATAACCTGTTCTTGATTTTGGCTGCATGAAAGGATTTGTAGGATATTCCAAACCGAAATCCGCAAAATCTTTTGTTGTAATTGATACAAAATCTTCATAAAAAGCATCTGTATTCGGAGCGATATTTAAAGCTATCAAATCATCTTCGCCTTCTATTTTTGCAAATAAACCTTTGGTGTATTCCCAGATATTTTCAACTGCTCTTTCCAGACGCAATTTGCTTTCTTCTGTTCCCTGTCCGAAAATTTTCATCCAGGAAGCAGCGTGAGTGTAATGGTATCTCACTTCTTTCAAAGATTTTTGAGCAAGAGCAGAAAGTTCTTCATCTGCTGAATTTGATAATGCCTCGTACATCAATTTCTGATACACTGCGAAAACATATACTTTCAAAATGGTCTGAGCATAATCTTCATTGGGAAGTTCTGTCCAGTGGGCATTTAAATATTCATGCTCGTATCTCAGGAAAGCCAAATCATCTTCACTTTTTCCGTTATCAGCAACTCTCGAAGCGTAAACGTAAAAGTTGTTGGCCTGACCAAGCTCATCCAAAGCAATATTTGTCAATGCAATATCTTCCTCTAAGTAAGGACCTTCACCGCACCACGCAGACAAACGCTGTCCCATAATGAAACTGTCATCTGCTAGTTTTAATAAATAATT
Source organism: Chryseobacterium sp. CY350 (assembly GCF_027945075.1). Lineage (NCBI taxonomy): Bacteria > Pseudomonadati > Bacteroidota > Flavobacteriia > Flavobacteriales > Weeksellaceae > Chryseobacterium > Chryseobacterium wangxinyae. The sequence continues at coordinate 3,198,910 of NZ_CP116034.1, read as the reverse complement.
ATATAATGGATTCATTATTTTAGCTTTTGGCTTTTGGCGTCTAACTTTTGGCCAATTGCCAGCAGCTAACAGCCAATCGCTGTTTTACATATTTTTTACATCGTTTGGAATGTCGTAGAACGTCGGGTGACGGTACAATTTATCATCAGCCGGATCAAAGAATGCCTCTTTATCAATTCCTTCTGAAGTCACAATATATTTACTTGGAACAACCCAAACAGAAGTTCCTTCTTTTCTTCTTGTATAAACGTCTCTTGCGTTCTGCAAAGCCATTTCTGCTGTTGGTGCCTGTACAATTCCAACGTGTTTGTGAGATAATCCCGGTTTAGTCTGAATAAACACTTCCCACATATCTAAATTTGCCATAATTAATTTGAAAATTTGAAAATTCGTTCATTTGAAAATTGATTAAGTGTCGTAATTGAAAATTTGATTATAAATAAAACCGCTAAGTTCATTTTCAAATTCTCAAATTAGCACATTTTCAAATTATATAACTTCTTTTTGTTGTTTTTCTGCAAAAGCCTTCGCCGCCTCTTTTACCCAAAGGTTTTCCTGCTGTGCTTTTACTTTTGTCTGCAATCTTTTCTTGTTACAAGGTCCGTTTCCTTTTAAGATTTCCATGAATTCACCCCAAGGAAGTTCCCCGAAATCGTAATGTTGTCTTTCTTCATTCCATTTCAGGTCTTTATCAGGAACAGTTAAACCTAAAAATTCAGCTTGAGAAACCGTAACGTCGATAAATCGCTGACGAAGACTGTCGTTGCTTTCTCTTTTCACTCTGTAATTCATAGAGATTTTTGAATTTGGTGAGCTGTCGTCATTAGGACCAAACATCATTAAAGCTGGCCACCAGAAACGGTTTAGTGAAGCCTGAGCCATTTCTTTCTGTTGTTTTGTTCCACGACAAAGTGCCATCAAAATCTCGTAACCCTGTCTTTGGTGGAAAGATTCTTCTTTACAAATTTTCACCATAGCTCTTGAATAAGGACCATAAGAATTCCCCATCAACATGACCTGATTCATGATCGCAGCTCCATCAACCAACCAACCGATGGCACCGATATCCGCCCAACTCAAAGTTGGATAATTGAAAATACTTGAGTATTTCGCTTTTCCTTCCAACATATCTTCATAAGTCGCGTCTCTGTCTGCTCTGATGGTTCCGTTTCCTAAAGTTTCGGTTGCAGAATAAAGGTATAAACCATGACCTGCTTCGTCCTGAACTTTAGCTAAAAGAGCCATTTTTCTTCTCAAAGAAGGTGCTCTTGAGATCCAGTTTGCTTCCGGCAACATTCCGACAATCTCAGAATGTGCGTGCTGTGAAATCTGGCGAACCAATAATTTTCTGTAATCATCGGGCATTACATCTTTTGGTTCTACTTTATTTTCGTCGTGTACGTATTGTACGAATTTTTCTAAGTCCATAATTTGTCTTTTTATAAAATGTAAAAAGTATTGATGTATCCATGAATACGTTTTACATTAAATCGTTAATACAATTTAAACATCATAATTTAGCATCACCACATTCGTTGTCGGATGACACTGGCAAGTCAGAACAAAACCTCTTGCTACTTCGTCTTCGGTAAGCGCGAAATTTTTCTCCATAAAGACTTCTCCTTCGAGAACTTCCGCTTTACACGTACAGCAAACTCCTCCTTTGCAGGCAAAAGGCACTGGAAGATTGTCTTTCAATGCTTTATCTAAGATACTCTCTTTTTTTGAATTCAAATGGAACGAATATTCATCATCATCGATAATCACCGTTACCATACTTTCAATATTGGCAATTGCCTTGAATTCATCGCTCATTTCCGCAGAATCTTCTTCATCCGGAGCTGAGAAATACTCAAACAAAACCTGAATCGCAGGAACTTTCTTCTCTTTTTTCAAATAATCAGAAATCCCTTTGATCATATCCGAAGGCCCACAAATAAAATAAGTAGCTTCCTTAACGTCGATGTCTGAATATCTTTCAAATAAATGATTTAATTTTTCCGGAGAAATTCTTCCTTCAAAAATCGGGTCAGCGTGTTTTTCACGGCTTACCAGATAAACCACTTTCAGCCTTCCGTTGAACTGCTCTACCAGCTGATCAATTTCAGCCTTCTTCATCACATGATTCATGCTTCTGTTGCTGTAGAAAAGATAAGCGTTTGAATTCGGTTCCTGATAAAGACTTTCTTTAAGATTAGAAAGAATAGGGCTTATTCCACTTCCTGCAGCCAATCCAACGTAGGTCTTTGTATTGGTCGGATGATAAGAAGTATTGAATCCTCCCATCGGAGGCATCACTTCCAAAACCTCATCCATGTGCAGATGCTCATTAAAATAACCGGAAACTCTTCCGCCTTCCAAAAGCTTTACCAAAACTTCAAGCGTGTTGCTTTTTTCGCTAGGCGCGTTGCAGATAGAATAAGAACGGCGCTCCTCATTGCCGTTAACCATCAGTTTAAAATTCAGATACTGTCCCTGTTTGAATCTGAATTTATCTTTCAGCTCACAGGGGATTTCCAATGCTACATTCACTGCATCATTGGTATCTTTCTGAACTTTTACGGTTTTTAATTTATAAAATGAATTCATTTTGTCTTTAATATTCTGTTAATTTTTCCACCTTCGCATTTTGGTAAGCTGTCCTGAGCGTGAATTTTCACTTTTGTGGTGATTCCCACTCTCTTTTTTATTTCGTTTTCGATGCTTTTCCCAAAATTTCCTGCGAAAATAAGATATTCATCTGAATTTATATTTAAATTTTCTTCGGCTACCAATTCATCATCAATTTCAAGATCAATATCTAATCCAATACACATTTGTTCTTTCTCGATTGGTGTCAGATAATAATTCGGAACTACGCCTTTCACATGAGAAAAAGCTTCCTCAATCTGACTTGGATAAACATTCACTCCTCTCACAATCAGCATATCATCGGCTCTGCCCAAAATTGGTTTCATTTTGACCATGTTTCTTTTGGCATTTTCGTCGTAGTAGAGACTTGTAATATCATTTGTCCAGTAACGTAAAAGCGGCATTGCTTTTTTCGTTAAAGTCGTAATCACCAAAACTCCTTCTTCACCATAAGGAAGCGGTTCTTTAGTAATCGGATCTAAAATTTCAGGATAAAAATGATCTTCCCAAATGTAAGAGCCTCCTTTTTCCTCAAAATCTTCCATCGATACTCCGGGACCGATTATTTCACTTAAACCATAAATATTGGTTGCATGAACACCGAGTCTTTCTTCAATATGATGTCTTATCAATTCCGTCCAAGGTTCTGAACCTAAAACGGCATATTTTAAACTGATTTCGTCTGCCGAGATTCCTCTTTTCGCAAATTCATCAGCGATTGTTAAAGCATAAGACGGTGAACAACAAATTACTTCAGGTTTAAAATCAATAATTAAATCAACCTGCCTCGTTGTCATTCCTCCCGAAATCGGAAGAACACTCATCCCTAGTTTTTCTGCTCCGTAATGAAGTCCAAGTCCGCCGGTAAAAATTCCGTAGCCGTAAGCGTTGTGTAGTTGCATTCCGGGTTTTGCTCCGGCTGCGCTTAGTGATCTTGCAACTACTTCACTGAATAAATCAACATCTTCCTTTGTATAGCCAACAACCGTTGGTTTTCCCGTCGTCCCACTTGAACAGTGAATTCTCTGCAGTTCATTTTTCGGAACCGTAAATAATCCGAACGGATAATTATCTCTTAAATCCTGTTTGTAAGTAATTGGCAGTTTTGAAATATCTTCAATTGTCCTGATCTCATGATTTGAAATGCCTGATTCATCAAATTTTCTTTTATAAAAATCTGATTTTTCTTCGAGATACACCACCAAATCCTTCAGCCTTTCAGACTGAAGCGATCTTAATTGATCAAGTTTTAGATATTCAACTGCAAAATCCATACACTAACTAACATTTGTTAGGTAAAAGTAAAAAGAATTTTCCATCTGACAAAATTTACCCTGACTTTTGTCAGATTTTAACTAATTCTAAATAATATGGAGATTAGGATATGGATTGGCTTTTCTGATTTCCCAAAAGTCCGAAAAGAATCTTATCCCTGATTTCTTCTTTGATATCAACAGAAGATTCAATATTTCTTTTGAACCAGAAATAAGAATTGTTTAGTGTATGAAGAATAAATCTTGTGGTAAAGGTCGGTGATTTCAATTCCCAGTTTTCCGCATCATAAATCTCGATCAGCAGTTTCTCAACCTCCAACTGATAGTTTTTCCTCATGTCGATAAATTCTGGAAGTCGGCCGTCCAAATGTTTCCACTCGTTTGAATAAATATGAGTAACATCACGGTTTTCCAAAACAACAGATAAATGTTTATCTATAAATAAATTTAATTTCTCTTTCGGCGGAAGATCTGTATTTTTAATATCCTGCAATTGGGCGAAGAATTCCTGGGCAATTCCGAAACAGATCCATTCAAGAATTTCTTCTTTCGAACGGATGTGCGCATATAAAGAAGCTGCTTTTATGTTGAGCTTTGTTGCCAAATCTCTTACCGAACTACCCATGTAACCTTTTTCTTTAAAAAGTTCTACGGCTACGTCTAATATTTTTTTTTGTTTGTCTTTAAGCTCCATGATGTGAGTGCAAAAGTAATTATTCTGATTTAAATCTCACTCCGAGTGATTGACAATTATTAGCAGGTCATAATGTATCTAATAAATTTAAATAAATCCCACTTATCGGAAAATTTGGCTGTAATTAAAAGATCAGAAATACAACATTCGGAAAATTTGTCCTAAAAATTTATAAATTTAATAATAGAATACTTTTTGTGATCAACTAACAGAATTAAATGATTAGATAAGATTGAGGACATCAGAAATTAGAACATCTACTTTTAAAAATTAGCACTTTTTGACTCTTATGGTCTGAAATCTGATGTTTAAAATCTTACAACAACAATTACAAAATTAGAATCAAAATATACACAATATGAACTTAAACCAATATACTGTGAAATCGCAGGAAGCCATCCAGGCCGCTCAGCAAGTGGCAATGGAATTTGGCAATCAGCAAATAGAACCTCAACATCTTCTGGAAGGAATTTTTCAGACAGATGAAAATATATCGCCTTTTTTACTAAAAAAAGCTGAAGCAGATGCAAATTTAGTAAGAGAACGCAACCGTGAAAATTTAGAGCGACTTCCGAAAGTTCAGGGAGGCAATATTTATCTTTCCCAATCTGCAAACAAAGTTTTGCTTGATGCTCCGAACATTGCTAAAAAAATGGGTGATGAATTTGTGACCATCGAACATTTATGGCTTTCACTTTTAGAAACCAATTCTGAAGTTTCGAAAACTTTGAAAGATATGGGTGTGACCAAAAGTCTTCTGGAAGGCGGAATTAAAGAATTAAGAAAAGGAAGTACTGCAAATTCTGCAAGCTCCGAAGAAACCTATCAATCTTTAAAAAAATACGCTAAAAATTTCAATGAATTAGCAGCAGAAGGAAAACTTGATCCCGTAATTGGTCGTGATGAAGAAATCAGAAGAGTTTTACAGATTCTTTCGAGAAGAACCAAAAACAATCCGATTCTGATTGGTGAACCGGGAGTTGGTAAAACTGCGATCGCAGAAGGAATTGCGCACAGAATTATCAGCGGCGATATTCCTGAAAATCTACAGGATAAAACGTTGTATTCTTTAGATATGGGTGCTTTAATTGCCGGAGCAAAATACAAAGGTGAGTTTGAAGAGCGTTTGAAATCAGTCATTAATGAAGTGACAAAATCAGATGGACAAATTATTCTTTTCATCGACGAAATCCACACTTTGGTGGGAGCCGGAGGAGGCGAAGGCGCAATGGATGCCGCAAATATTCTAAAACCTGCTTTGGCAAGAGGAGAACTGAGAGCCATCGGTGCGACAACCTTAAATGAATATCAAAAATATTTCGAAAAAGATAAAGCTTTAGAAAGACGTTTCCAAAAAGTGATGGTGGAAGAACCGGATACTGAATCTGCAATCTCAATTCTTCGTGGAATAAAGGATAAATACGAAGCACATCACAAAGTAAGAATCAAAGACGAAGCGATTATTGCTGCGGTAGAAATGTCTCAACGATATATTTCGGATCGATTCTTGCCAGATAAAGCGATTGATTTGATTGACGAAGCTTCGGCTAAACTGAGAATGGAAATCAATTCGAAACCAGAAGAGCTGGATGTTCTCGACAGAAAACTCATGCAGATGGAAATTGAGTTGGCAGCCATTTCAAGAGAAGGCAACCAGACCAAAATCGACCATTTAAAGGAAGACATTTCAAAAATTTCTGAACAAAGAAATGAAATTAACGCTAAATGGCTGAAAGAAAAACAAAAATCTGAGGATTTAACGTCCATTAAAAAAGATATTGAATCTTTGAAACTCGAAGCCGAAAGAGCTTCAAGAGCCGGAGATTACGCCAAAGTTGCTGAAATTCAGTATGGTAAAATCAAAGAAAAAGAAGATGCTCTGCAGAAACTCGAACTGGAGATGCAAAACCATCAAAATGAGTTGATTAAAGAAGAAGTAACCGCAGATAACATCTCCGAGGTAATCGGAAAATGGACGGGAATTCCTGTTACAAAATTGCTCCAATCTGAAAGAGAAAAATTACTGCACTTAGAAACCGAACTTCATCACAGAGTGGTGGGTCAGGAAGAGGCGATTGAAGCGGTTGCAGATGCAATTAGAAGAAATCGTGCAGGGTTAAGCGATGAAAAAAAACCAATTGGAAGTTTCTTATTTTTAGGAACAACCGGTGTCGGAAAAACTGAGCTTGCAAAAGCATTGGCGGAGTTTTTATTCGATGATGAAAACAATATGACGAGAATTGATATGAGTGAGTACCAAGAACGTCATTCTGTTTCAAGATTGGTTGGTGCGCCTCCCGGATATGTTGGGTATGATGAAGGTGGACAATTGACGGAAGCAGTGAGAAGAAGACCTTATTCAGTGGTGCTTTTGGATGAAATTGAAAAAGCGCATCCAGATGTTTTCAACACGTTGCTACAGGTTTTGGATGATGGTCGTTTGACGGATAATAAAGGTCGTGTGGTGAATTTCAAAAACTCAATTATCATTATGACTTCGAATTTAGGTTCGCATTTAATTCAGGAGAATTTTGAGAATATTACCGATGAAAATCAGGATGAAATTGTTGCTAAAACTAAAATTGAAGTTTTTGATTTATTAAAACAAACCTTACGTCCGGAATTCCTAAACAGGATTGATGAAACGGTTTTGTTCCAGCCTTTAAGAAAAAAAGAAATCGGAAAAATCGTTCAGTACCAGTTGAGAGGTTTTAATGATCTGTTGCTGAAAAGAAATATCATTATGACCGCGACGCAGGATGCTTTGAATTATCTGACCAACAAAGGTTACGATCCGGTTTTCGGAGCAAGACCTTTGAAAAGAGTCATTCAGCAGGAAGTTTTAAATAAATTATCAAAAGAAATCCTCGCAGGAACCGTAAATGACGGCGACAGAATTACGCTGGATTATTTTGAAGAAACAGGTTTGGTTTTCAGACCTGCCGAAATATAAGTAGTTTTTTTTCATATATATTATTTTAATAGGAATAGCCTCAAATTAAATTTGGGGCTATTTTTTTAAAATAATCCGTAAAAAGCACGTTGTTTATATCGTAAAAACACGGATTGTAATACAATTTTTTTTCGGTAATTTGTAAAAACTAATTAAACAGAAACTAACCATGAAAACCGACCCGAACAACGAAAACGGACAGGCAAACCGATTTGCCAATCCGTGGAGAATGTCTACTGATATTATTCAGGAATTGGTGGATAATTATCGCAACAATCAGCTAAATTATATCAATGAAAATCTCGGAATTGATGACGCTCACTCAATCTGGTTTGACCTTGAAACCGTGAAGAAATTTATCGAACAGATTGAGCTCCAGGCTCGCCTCAATGATCCCACCTGCCCAGATAAGGATCTGGGAATCCGTTTGTATTATGCTGCATATCCCGAATCTCCCACAGATCCTGTTCCTGCTGATTATGCAATGAGACACACACTGGTGATGGTTCCTACAAAAAAAGAAGAATCTGAAGGTGGAGAAATGCTCAATTATGATTTTAACCCTTTTGAATCAGATTCCGGATCACATACACAAACTGCATTAGCAATAACTGCCGGATTGGGAAGAAACGCTTTAGCACAAAACCACGGAATATTGGTTCATCCGGGGAACGGTACTGTTGAGTCTTATTAAATTGCATATGGATTTCACACGTTTTCTAGAAATTGCGATGACCTGTTCTGAAGGACTTGCAGCACTCACAGCAATTATATTTTATTTAAAAGTCAAGAATAGCCTGTACAGGTTTTTTGCGATGTATCTTGTTATTATTTTCTGCTGCGAAGTACTCGGAATGTTTATACCTTACACACGTATTCCAAAGCACTTATTTTTTAATTATTTTGTAATTCCATTAGAATTTATCTTTTTTTACTGGCTTTATGGCTATCAATCACTTAAAAGCAAAAAATTATTTTTCGGTTTTATGGCGATATTTATATTATCATTTATACCGAATGAACTTTATTTTTTGAAGAACAAATATATTTTTTCATTCAATTACACCTTTGGAAGTTTACTGTTGATGATCTTGGTAACGATGGAATATTACAAGCAGATTAACTCTGATAATATTCTCAATTTCACCAAAAACCGAATGTTTTATATTAATCTTGGTGTAACTTTGTTCTATATAGGAACGCTTCCGTTGTGGACGTTTTATCTTCAATTGTATTACGGGCATAAAGAAATTTGGGATCTTTATATTAATTATTTCAGGATTTCTGCTATCATTATGTATTTACTATTTGCAAGTTCATTTATATGGGGAAAACAGAATTATTCTTAACTATTTTTTTATTCAATATATTTTTTTTCATGTTCGTGGCGGCCGTGATCATCTATATTCGAAAATACAAACAAAAAAAATCTGAATATTTAATTGAAATTCAAATTAAAAATGAAATTCATCAGAGAGAACTTCTTACCACTCAGTTAGAAATTCAGCAGGCTACAATGCAGCAGATTGGGCGTGAGCTTCATGATAACATCGGCCAAAAACTCACGCTGGTAAGCCTTTATACTCAACAGTTACTTTATGAAAATAAGGTTCCGGAAGTAAATGAAAGAATAGATCAGGTTTCGCAAATCATTAATCAGTCGCTGCAGGATTTACGAAGTCTTTCAAAAACGCTTACAGACGACAATATAAGCCAGAAAGAAATCACTACTTTAATTGAAGAAGAAGTGAACAACATTAATGCATTAAAAAAATGCGAAATACACTTTGAACATACAGGCGATCCTCTGGAGCTGGATTTTGTTCACAAAAATGTGCTTTTGAGAATTACTCAGGAATTTATTCAAAACAGCATCAAGCATTCTCAGTGCAAAAACATTTTCATTAAACTAAATGCTTCAGAAGAAAATGTTTGGGAACTGTCTATAAAAGATGACGGAATAGGTTTCGATACATCAAAAACACTCAGTAACGGCATCGGGCTTACCAATATGAAAAACCGCGCAAAGATCATCGGAGGAGAATACAGTTTTACGAGCGCAAAAAATACCGGAACACAACTCCATATTTCATTTAAAAATAAGGCATGAAAAAAACTATAGTAATCGTTGATGATCATCTTCTTATCGCAAAAGCTCTAGAAGGAATTATTGATAATTTTGAACATTTCCAGGTCATTTACGTAGCAGAAAACGGACAAGATTTAATAGACAAATTCAACAGCAATCACGAAATTCCTGATATTATTCTGATGGATATCAGCATGCCGATCATGGATGGCTTTGAAAGTGTATTATGGTTGAAAAACAATCATCCCGCGATAAAAGTGATGGCATTGAGTATGCAGGGAGACGACAACAGTGTCATCAAAATGATAAAAAACGGAGCTAAAGGCTATCTCTTAAAAAATACACATCCCAGAGATCTTGAGAATGCACTGATCAGATTAAAGGATGACGGATTTTTCTATCCTGAATGGGCTTCGAAAATCATTTTTTCTAACATCAACAGTGATCCGGGTGCCGAAAAAGCTGTTCGTATTTCCGACAGGGAAAAAGAATTTCTTACTTATACAGTAACCGAACTGAGTTACAAAGAAATTGCCGAGAAAATGTGTTGCAGCCCAAGAACGGTAGAAAGTTACCGAGATCAGCTTTGCGAAAAACTGGGACTGAAAACCAGAGTAGGACTTGCTGTATTTGCTTTAAAAAACGGTTTTGCAGAATCTTAGGATTATTTTCCTCTTCATTTTGTAAAGATTTAAATATAAAAAAAAGGAAGCTTTGCGGCTTCCTTTTTTATATTGTTGAAGTTTAATTAACTTACTTAATATTAACAAGTTCTACATCAAAAATAATCGTAGAGCCTGCCGGAATTGCGGCACCAGCGCCGTTGTCTCCATACGCAAGATCTGAAGGAATATAAAATCTGTATTTTGCCCCTTTGCTCATAAGCTGAATCCCTTCAGTCCAGCCTTTGATCACAGCACCAAGATTGATATCCATTGGCTGCCCACCATTTTTATCGGTAGAGTCAAAAACAGTTCCGTCAAGCAACTTTCCGGTATATTTTACCTGTACGACATCTGAGGCTTTTGGTTTGGCTGCACCATTACCTTCCTGCAAAATTTCATATTGCAAACCAGATGCTGTAGTTTTCACTTTAGGATTACTTTTATTCTTTGCCAAAAAATCCTGACCTTTTTTCTTATTTTCGTTTGCCTGTATTCCTGCAGCAGCTTGTTTTTTCTCATTCTGTTTCTGCATGAATTCTTGCATAAAAGTATTCATCTCTTCAGCAGGCATCAGCTTCTTTTTCCCTTCCATTTCTTCTTTGATAGCCTGAGCCAAAAGATCTGCATCTACTTTGAAACCTTCCTGTTTCATATTTTGTGCAATACTAAGACCTATATAGTAAGAAGCTTTCTGGTCATCTGTATATTTGCTATCTCCCTGTGTGTCGCCTTTCTTATCACACGAAACACCAATTGCTGCTATGCAAAATAATGCAATAATCTGTTTTTTCATTAAGAATTTTTATTATTAATCAGTAATTAATTAATCGCTGCAAATCTATCATTAATTATAGAAATTCCGCCTCTGTACAAGAATTTTTCTGTTATAAATTTTTAAAATTATCATCTGGAGTGTAATCCATAAATAGTCCACCATCTAAAAGAACAGATTTCACTTTCTTTTTTATTGAAACAGAAATCACCGCTTTTTTCTGATCATTTTCCCAGATTTTCGGAGTAAAATGAGTTTTTTCAACTGATTGATCTTCATAAGTCATAACTACATCAAAAGGAACTGCAAAGCCTCCCACATTATCAACATTCAGCATCAATTTATCTTTTTGCTGACTTGCGTTTGTGATTTTTAAATCAATATAATTATTGGTGTAGAACCAATTATTAAAAAACCAATTGAGATTTTTTCCGGATCCTGTATTCATCGAATAAAAATAATCCCATGGAATAGGATGTTTGCCATTCCAGTTATCCATATAATGATGTAAAGCTTTTTTAAACAAATCATCACCCAGATAATCTTTTAAAGCTAAATAAGACAGAGATGATTTCACGTAAGAATTATTGCCGTACCCTGCTCCGCTTACCTGCGTACTCATTGTAATGATTGGCTGATCCTGCTCGGTAGAAGGATCATTGATCCATCTTTTAACTCTGAAATTCTGATAGAATTTTTTGGCAGCTTCTTCACCGTTTTCATCAATTCCGATTAAATATTCCAAAGTTGTTGCCCAGCCTTCATCCATAAAAGCATATCGCGTTTCGTTGATTCCCATGTAAAAAGGAAAATAAGTGTGCGCTATTTCGTGATCTGCTGTCAATCTTGCATCCTGCAAATCATCGGGAATACTTGTATCATTGATCATCATCGGATATTCCATATCGGCGTAACCCTGAATTGCCGTCATTGTCGGAAAAGGATATTCCACTCCCGGCCAGTTTTTTGAAAACCAATCGAGATTGTAGCGCATCCATTCTACATAATGTTCAAAATCTTTTGCTCCGGATTTGTAAGCGGCTTGAACACTTGATCGTTTAGTCTTAAGCTGAATACTTGAACCGTCCCAAACGTAATGATTGCTCAAAGCAAAACAGAAATCTGTAATGTTGTTGGCTTTAAATTTCCAGATATTCCACTGATTATTTTTGGTGACTTTGCCGGATTTCATTTCTGCTTCGTTAGCAATATGAATGACTTTATCACTTTTTAAAGAAGATTTAAATCTATTCAAATATTCCGTCTGCAAAACTTCTTCAGGATTCAGAAATTCACCTGTCGACCAAACCACATAATTTTTCGGAGCAGAAATTGCGAAAGAATAGTCATTAAAATCATTATAAAACTCCTGTCGGTCAGAGTGCGGAAGCATATCCCAACCATTATAATCATCATATACAGAAATTCTTGGGAAAGAATAAGCTACGTAAAAAGTTTCGGGATCGATCTGCCCTTCTCTTCCACTTTGTACAGACAGAGGATATTCCCACTCGATTTTCACCTCAGCTTTTGATTTCGATTTTAAAACCTTATTTAATTTTACTTTTTCTACCGTTCCCCAACTTTCGCTGTTAATGTTATATTTTAAATCATCAACAATGAAAGATCTAATTCTTAAACCTGATGACAAAAAATCTTTAGAAACAGTACCTGACCTTGGAGATTCTGGTTTATGAAGATTATTGACAAATCGTATCGCCAATTCATCTAAATCATTCGGACTATTGTTGCTGTAAATAATCGTTTCTTTTCCCGAAACAATCTTCGTTTTAGCATCTACTTTTACCTCAACATCATAAATTCCTTTGTTCTGCCAGTAGTTTTTTCCGGGCGCTCCGGAAATATCACGAGTTCCGTTTTCGTAAGCTTTTTTAATATTTCTCGGCATGTACAATTCCTGGGCGGAAATATGTACAGATAAAGCCATAGTGACCAATCCCAAAAGAAATCTATTCATGTTAATTTTTTAAATAATGAATGTCAAAAATAGGGAAAATGTAATAAAAACTTTTGAAGTTTAAACAGGCAATTTAAATAAATCAAATAGTTCTCAAATGCACAGATTGAATTAGTGAAAATTTACATTCTTGCCTGTTCATCGGCTTTTTTAATCGCCTTAGCATTTTTCACGGATTGATTTCCAAAATTAAATTTCACAGAAACAGAAACACTTTGTGTATCCCGATAGTCGATAAAATAGTTATCCTGATTCGCATATTTGGTGCTCACCTTTTCACCTGATGTTCTGAAGATATCATTGAAAACAAGACTCGCCTCAAGCTTTTTGTCGAAAAACTTTTTATTCATAACCAAATAGGCAGTAGACGAACTAGAAATTCTAAATGTACCCTGAATAGATGGCGAGTTGTAACGATGACCCAATTCTAATTTCCAGTCGCTGTTTTTGTCTAAAGTAAAACTTGTGGAAATATCAGAAACCCAGTTCCACACTTTGTTTTTATACAAAACGTCATCAATTCCGATAAAATAATTTTCGTTGTGTTCAAGGTTTTCAGATAAACTCAGACTCCACCAAGGTTTGATTTGAAAATTTTTATATACACTTAAACCAAACGCCTGTCCTTTCTCGATATTGGTAAAATTATAAATCAAATTATTGGTACTTGGCTCCTGATACGAGATTTCCATTGATGGGAAAATCTCTTTTCTGTAATAGAAATCTAGATTCCATTCTTTCCACGTGTAGGTAAAATTGAGGTTATGAATGATGGTGGCTTTCAATTTCGGATCACCCTGAAAATAAGAGAACAAATTGTAATAAGATTTAGCAGGATTGAGCCATGAATAAGAAGGTCTGCTGATGCGTTTTCCGTAAGACAATCCGAACTGATGACTATTTGTCGTCGTGTATTGTGCATACAGTGTAGGAAATAATTTCCAGTAATTGTTTTTATTCACTTCAAACGGCTCTGAAACCAATCCTTCCAAGTCAGTTTTTTCTGCCCGTAATCCTGCTTTGAAGTTCCATTTTCCTGGATTGTATGCCAATGAAGTATAGAGTGCAAAATTGTGTTCTTTGTAATCGAAAACATTGCTTTTATCGGATCTGTACTGTAATTTTTCGTTATCTGAAAAATCGAGTCGGCTGTTGGTTTTCACAAAGCTGTATTTTCCGCCAGATTCAACTTCCCACTTTTCATTCTTCCACTGATAATCTGCCTGTGTGGAGTAAAGTTTGACATCACTTTTATTATTGGTTACAAAATTATTTTCTGTGGGAGATTGATTTATAAAATCAAGATAGGTTAAGACATCCTGATATTTCTGTGCATTGTTTCCAGCAAAATAATTAGTCCAGGTCAACTTGCTTTTTGCATTTAATTTTCTGTCTGCCTGAAAGCTTACTGAATTATTAATACTTCTGGAATGATGATCATTAATGGTTGTGTAATTGGATTCCACTTCATTTTGTTTATTATAAATTAAAGTCGGCACGTTGTAAGTTCCAAACGATTTGGGACTAAAAAATCCTGAATAATTTAAACTCACATTCGTCAAACCGTCAATTTCATATTCCAGATTAAAATTGACAGTATTCTGGCTCTCGTTCTTATCTTTCCTGTTCATTATACTGATCCATCGGGTCTGATCTTCAGCATAATTTACATAATCTGTACCTTCACGATAATAGGTTCCGCTTCCGAAATAATAACTTCCCATCACCGAAAGTTTATTCTTTTTATAATACTGAGAAATTCCAGCCACGCCCTTTGCATATTGACTTTGAATATATTTTGAGCTCAAAACACCACGATATCCTTCAATTTTATTTTTTTTCATGACGATGTTGAGAACTGCACTTCCCGAAGCTTCATATTTTGCGGGCGGATTGGTGATAACTTCTACAGACTTCACTTCATCACCCTGAGTATTTTCCAATAAATTTTTCAGTTCGTCGCCCGTGAGCATGACTCTTTTATCATTAATGGTTACAACGATACTCTGACTTCCTTTGATTGCCAACACATCATTTCCCGATGTAACTCCGGGAGTTTTTTTAAGAATCTCCCAAGCATTAAGTGACGAAATATTGCTGTTTTCTACGTTAAACTCTAAACGGTCTATTTTTCTTTTCACCAAAGGTTTCTGTTTGGTCATCACCACTTCCTGAATTTCCTGAATATCTTTTTTGAGGATAATCTGTAAACTTTCTTTTTGTTCGTTCAGGTTCAGATTTTTTTCTAACTGAGCATATTCCAAATCTTTGATGATCAGTTTCACATTGTTTTCGGTGATGCCTTCCAATACAAAATTTCCGTTTTCATTGGTGGTTACTGTTTTCAATAAAATATTTTGAGAATTGTACACTTCTACAGAAACCAATGGCAATTTTTCTTTATGAATGTTGGTAATCGTGCCTTCGATTTTACTTTTTTGCGAAAACAAAAGAGCTGGAAAGAATAATAAAATGAGGAATTTATACATAAGGTTTTATTTAGATTTTAACAGTCAGAAAACTCTTTTTTCTTCTCGTACAAAAGTCTGCAATGCTCAAGAGAATTTAGGTTAATGGAAGGTTAACGAAGGGTTAATGTCTATTGGGGAAAAGATGAATGCTATATCTTTGTTTTAATGATTTCAAAAAGCAAAAATCTTATCGCTCTGTTTGCTACTTTATTCCTGCTTCTTTTGGGGATTCAAGGGTATTTTATGTACAAAACTTATCAGGTAAAAGAGCGTGAAATCTACCGGACTGTACATAAAAGACTGACAGATTACACCGATCGCTTAGAAGACAAAGGCGCAATGAGAAAAGTTCACGATGATGCAGTGCAAGCAATTTTAATTAAATTTAAAAACAAAGAAATTACCCACGATGAATTTCTGAATCTTTTCGATAAAAACAGAATCGCTACCGAAAAAGAATTCAGCCAATATGTAGATGATCACTTTAAAGATGAAGGGTATGAAGTTGCGGTAAAAATTGAATATTCGTCGATTATTTTTAATCCTACCAGAACAAATCTCATCACGAAGCCCATCATTATCTATGAAACTGAAAAAAAGGTAAAGAAAGCCGGAATTTTAAATACCGGAACCTGGGAAACCACTTCAAAGTCGACAGATACCGATAATAAAACACTGACCAGAAATGACAGTTTCTCCGTAAAAAGCACAACAGGATATGAAATTTTAAATATAAAAACAGTTGTTTTTAGAGAATTGACTCTGTTAATTTTATGTTGTATCGCTTTGCTTGCAAGTGTCCTGATTTTATATATTTTCACGATTAAAAACCTCATCAAACAACAAAAACAGATTGAAGTTCTACACACCATCGTTGATAACATTTCGCATGAGTTCAAAACCCCGATTGCTACTTTAAAAATCGCCTCAAAAACTCTGAAAAAGAATCTAAATACAGAAACATTACCTTTAATTGACCGACAAATTATCCGTCTGGAAAATCTACTGCTTCAACTTCACAAAGATGAAAATACAGCGGAAACAATTTTTATACAACCAGAAGATTGGGATTTCTTTATTCAGGATTTAGCCTTTACGTATCCTGAGAATAAATTTAAATTTCAAAATGACATTAAAAAAGAGCTGCCTTTTGATAAAAATTTAATGGAAACCATTATCAAAAACCTCTGCGAAAACAGTATAAAATATGGAGCTTCTGAAATCGAAATCCATATCACTGAGCAAGAAAAACATTTAGAAATAAACATTTCTGATAACGGTGAAGGAATTGCAAAAAATGAACTGAAAAGTATTTTCGAAAAATTTTACAGAATACAATCCAACAACATTTACAACACAAAAGGTTTGGGATTAGGACTTTATTTTGTGCAGAAAATCGTTTCAAAATATCAAGGAAAAATAGATGTAAAAAGCGAAATAAAAGTCGGAACACAATTTAAAATCAAATTGCCTTATGAACACTAAAATTCTTTTGGTAGAAGATGATTCAGACTTTGGGATGATTCTAAAACAATATTTGGAATTAGAAGATTTTGAAGTTGTCTGGTTTCAGAATCCAGAAGATGTTGTGACTGTATTATCTTCAGATTTCCAATATCACATTGGGATTTTAGACATTATGATGCCCAAAATGGATGGCTTTTCGTTGGCAAAAATCATTTTAAAACAGAAACCACAGTTTCCACTCCTTTTTCTAACCGCTAAAAATCAAAAAATCGACCGTCTGAAAGGTCTGAAAATTGGTGCAGATGATTATTTGGCAAAGCCTTGTGATCCTGAAGAACTGATTTTAAGAATTAAAAATATTCTGAAAAGAACTGCATTTCATTCTCCCGATCCTCAGCAGAAAATCGGAGAATATATTTTAGATTCAGACAAGCTGCTACTCATTCATCCTACGGGAAATATCCGTTTAACCATCCGTGAAAAAGATCTATTAATTTATCTTTTACAACATAACAATCAGATGATTAAGCGTGATGACATTCTCGATAAATTATGGGAAACTAACGATTATTTTACCGGAAGAAGTCTCGATGTTTTCATCAGCAAACTCAGAAAATACCTGAACAATGACCCTACCATAAAAATTCTGTCAGTAAGAGGCATTGGCTTTGAAATCAATTTTCCTGAAAGATAAATTTTGTAAAAAAATAAGCTTCATTCGATCGAACAAAGCTTACATTATATTTTTAAATTAAATTTTTTTAAAACTGCAAATCAACCAAAACGGGAAAGTGGTCTGATGGATAAAGCAGATTTTCTCGTCTGTCATTGATGTGTCTGTGAGATTTTATTTTAAAACCTTTCGTAAAAATAAAATCGATTCTGTCTTTTGGAACTTCATTGACGTTAAATGCAGTGAACGTTCCCACCGGACCATAATGTTTCTTTTCAGCGTTGTAAAAAGTATCTTCAAGATTTTGAGAAAGAATTTTCACAGGTTCTGTATTTTCGGTTAAATTAAAATCTCCCGTCAAAACAAAGGGTAAATTTTTCGGATTCAGCTCTTTTGCTTTTTTCAAAATGAGTTCTGACGATTTTACTCTTGCCAAATTTCCGATATGGTCAAAATGAATATTCATGGCCAGAAATTCTTTATTTAAATCTTTATCTTTAAAAATCGCATAGGTGCAAATTCTGTTCAACGCTGCATCCCAACCTTTTGATGGTTTTTCAGGAGTTTCAGAAAGCCAGAAAGTTCCCGATTTTACAATCTGAAGTTTTCTAGTATCATAAAATATCGCTGAAAATTCACCTTTTTCTTTTCCGTCATCTCTTCCGACCCCAACGTAATCGTAATTCTTTAAACCCATTTTAATATCTTTCATCTGCTCGGGAAGCGCTTCCTGAACACCAAAAAAATCCGGGTGGTAATACATCAACAAATCTGCAACATCCTGTCTTCTCTTTGGCCAGGCATTTTCTTTATCCGAATCAACATTCAGTCTGATGTTAAAACTCATCACTTTAAGATCCTGAGAAAAACCTAAGGCGAAAAACATCAGCAATACGATTGAAAATCTGAAATTCATTTTATTTCATTTAAAATTAAAAAACAAAAATAAAACTTCTCTGTTACAGAAAAGCTTTATTGTGATGATTATATTGTTAAATTATCTTTTTCTTCTTCAATGCTTTCGCAAAATTTTTCAAAATCTTGTTCTGAAATTTTCTTTTCGCTTTGCAGTTTTACAATTGCTACACTTTTATAATGATCAAGAAATTTAATTTTTTTCTCTTTAAGATTTCGTTTAAATTCTTCTAAATCAATATCTTTTTTCAGAACAGCCAGGTAGATTTTCATTTTTAAATTATTTGAATTAAGCCACTTCCT
Source organism: Chryseobacterium sp. CY350 (assembly GCF_027945075.1). NCBI lineage: Bacteria > Pseudomonadati > Bacteroidota > Flavobacteriia > Flavobacteriales > Weeksellaceae > Chryseobacterium > Chryseobacterium wangxinyae. The sequence continues at coordinate 3,180,025 of NZ_CP116034.1, read as the reverse complement.
ATATCTCTGTATTTCAAACCTTCAATAGGTTTTGCATTCGTCTCAATCATTTCCCAGATTTCTTTTGCGGTCTTATCGGGAAACTGCTCCATATATAAAGCTGCAAGTCCGGAAACGTGTGGAGTCGCCATACTGGTTCCGCTCAAACCAAAATAATAGTTTTTGTTTTTTATGCTTTTAGGATAGCTGCTCATAATATCAACTCCGGGAGCACAAACATTAATACTGCCTCCGGTTGATGGATTTAATCCTCCGTTTGAAAATTTCGCCACTCTCATTTGCCCGTCAATCGCTGCAACTGCCAAGATTGAAACAGAATTTGCAGGTGCAGAAACAGGTTTCGGAATAGAAGGTCTGCTGCTGTCATTTCCTGCCGCTGCGATGATGAGACAATTATTTTCTAATGCTCTCATTCCTACAGTTTCAAAAAGCACGGAAGGTTTTTCATTGAACTGAACGGGTGCGGCAAGTGAAAGCGATAACACTTTGAATTTTTTAGAAATTGCCCAGTCGATTGCATCTACAACGCTGCTTGTGGTTCCTGATCCTTTGTTGGAAAGCACTTTTGCGATTTTCAGATTGCAGTCTTTGGCAATTCCATACCGTTTTCCTGTATCTGATCTTAAATTTCCTGCTGAAATACCTGCACAATGCGTTCCGTGACCATTCGGATCTTTGTCCCAATCTTCGCCTTCGATGAAAGATTTCCCTTCAATTTCTCTTGATGCAAAATCCGGATGTGACAAATCTAATCCTGTGTCGAGAATGCAGACATCAATTCCTTTTCCGGTGTACAAGGATTTTTCAATTCCTACGGCTTTTAATCCCCATTCCATTTCAACAAAATTCTTCTGAGGAATCGGCTTATTATTGAGATATTGCTCTAGCTCGCTAATTTTATCTGAAATTTCCGCAGATTGTTTTTTCAATTCATTAATAATTTTCATTTCATCGGCTGGAAAAAACTCACGTTCTTTTTCAAAATAAATAATGGGATTTGAATCATCTTTCACTGCTTTTTTAAGCTGATCTTCATCCATATTTTCTACAACGACCACTCCAAGGTTTTTATATAAAACTCCGCTATCATTATTTATCACCTCAAAAGATCTATTTTCTTTGGAAAGAAATTCTGAGGATGTGATGCTCACCTGAAGTTCATTTTCTACTTTTTTGAGTGATTTTTTCTCCTGATTCCTAAGCAGGACGATGTATCTTCCTTTTTCCATGGCTATTTAGTTTTATGAAAGTTTAGCTAATATTTTTTCAAGAATCAGATAAATATCTTCTGACAAAAGAGTAAGTCTCAGTTTTTTATTGATCCCCGCAATTGTCGTGTTCTGCGGAAGTAACTGATTCCAGAATAATTCAATTTTTGCGATTGAATTAAGTTCATTTATTTTCGCATCATCTAAAATTCCGTTCTGATACATTGAAATCATCAACCCGGAAAGCAATTCTTCCGATTCATCCAGTTTTCTTTGTTCTTTTGAAAGTAAGTCAGTTAAAAACCCATGAATACTTTCAATTCCGTTAAAAGAAAATCCGTAAATAAGATCTCTTTTCCCCACGTTCACTTTTTCCATTTTCACAGGATTAAAACCACGTTTGACGGTAGAAATCATGCTCATTATTTTTAAAACTTCAGATTCATATGTTGTGTTTCCTTTAGCTTTAAAATAATCTAAAAGATTATGAAGAAAAGCATCAAAATGAGCATCAAAATCAAAAGATTTAGACAGATAAAACTCCTGAACTTCATTGAGTTTATCCAAATGAAACTCCAGAGTCTGTGTGCTATGATGTATAAGTTCCTGCATCACTCAAAAGTGATTTGTTCGACCTCGTTTCCGTCTTTATCTTTGTAGGAAAGCACTTTGATTCCTTCGGCTTCCATTGTGACCTGCAGATTGATAAAAAGTTTGTCTTTATCTTCTGCAGAGTTTGTGTTTGGATCAATGTAAATGTTGTTGAGCTTAGAATTGACGAGCGTGTATTTATTCAGCAAAACGTTTGAGAAAATATCTTTCAACTCGTTCACTTCTTCGTCTGTACTTCCGTCTTGTGGTCTGAAAATTCCCGTATTTAAAGTTTGTATTTTTGTTTTCAGATCAATTTTGATGACTTCAGTTGAGGGAATTTTCCCAAATTTCTGATCATTAGATTCCAATTTTTTAAACAAATTTTTAAAATCATCATTCTGAATCTGCTTCTTTGTAATCTCAGAAATATTGAGTTTTTTTTCTCTGTTAACCAAACGAATTCTATCATTCAATTCTCCAATCAGCTGATCTTCATTAAGTTTAAAATTATATTTAGAATCAGAATCTATATCGGTAATTTTCAGAGGAATATCCATTTTTACGCTTGGCATAGCATATCTCGGTGCTGTAAAAAATTTCAGATAAGGATGTTTTGCATATTCTTTTGCAATCGCAACAGCATTTTCGTCAGCTTTTTTACGAGCCTGAATTATCTCGTTGTTGAGATAATCCAGGTAATCTGATAATTTAATCATGATCGTAAAATTTAGAAATTACTGAGCCAAAATTCCTAAAACTTTTTCTAAGCCCGCAGGCATTTCGTCGTTGGTTGCTCTTACTTTTACTCCCAAAGAATATTCTTTTTCAACTTTGATTCCGGTGCTTGAAGATCGTTTGTAAGAAACATCGACACTCAATTTTACAGGACCCCATCCTCCGGAAGCGCCAACTTTTAAACCAAATTCGTTACTTACATTTTTGGTGTAAGTAGAATTTAATTTAACATTAAAATCAACTTCACAAGATTCAATTCTAAAGCTTGGAACATTCAGCAAAGCAATAAAAGGAACAGAAAGTTCTACGTCTGTAGGAATCATCGGCTCTTCATCCGGAGTTTCGGTTTTACTGATGTAATCGGGATTTGGCGCATTTTTTTTGTATTTAAAATCTGCCATTCTCAGTTTTTTCGCACTTGCAGGATCATTAGGATCAGAAAGTTCGAAACCAACTTCGTTGATAAAACTTACTGTTGCAATTGAAGCGTTCGACTGGGCTTTTACACACGCATCCAAAGGTCCGCCGATGATGGTTGCAAAATCTATACTTCCCAATTCTGCTGCGAAATCTGCATTTGCTGCGTCTGATGTTTTAAAAATTTCTTCATCTGCTGCCATTTTCAGAGAGATCATTTTAAGAACTTCTGATGATGCATTGAGAAGAGATTTTTCCCATTTTTCGTCGTAACTGTTTTTAAACTGTTCAACAATTGAAAGAAGATCTTTAAGCGAAAGATTTTTGAGTTCAGCCATTTCCACTCCGGAAATTTTATCATAAACACTTGGAGTAAGCACTTTTTCTACTCCTGATAAAAGATCGATCAGTTCACTTTTTGTTTTTTTGGTGTGGTTAGATTCCAACACCGATTTTAATGTTTCCATTTGATTGTTTTTTAGGTTAATAAAAATTTCTATTACAAATCTATATCTCTAATTATGAAAACTTTACAGGAAATAAACTGAAAACAAAAGGTGAAATCACCCTAAATAAAAAGCAGACTTTCCAAGACGGAAAATCTGCTTTTATAATTTAATGATTAACTTTAAAAATGCTGGAAAGAACTTATTTATTCTTTTATAAATTTAAATTCTCTTTCGCCTTGCTTGAAAGTCATTGTTTTTTTATCCTGACTAAAAGTAATTGAAAGCTTAGGCTGATCGTAAGTGAAAGTTCTGTCACCAATATATTCTAACGCAAATTCTGGCTGACCTTCACCTTGGCTATACAGTTGATTATTCTTTTCTATAAAAGTAAATTTTAAATTAATTTCTTTATTTCTGTAAGTTCCTGTAAAATCTTTTATTTTGATCTTCTCCATTGGTTTTGCATCTGCGGAAGACCATGAATTATTTACAGAATTGACATCAGGAATTTCAGATTTGGGATCTAGTTTTACCTCAGCGACTTCTTTTGTAGAATCTAATTTGAAAGTCCATTCTGTATTTCTTTTCCAGATTTCTACAGGCAGTTTTACAATTTGTTCGGTATTATCTTTAAATTTAATCTGAACGGTTGCCGGCATCGGCAATTGTCCTAAATTTTCAATTGTGATTTGCGCGCCTTTTGTGACATCTCCATTGATGTATTTTACACTTTTTACAGCCTGATCAATTTTCCATTTGTTGATAAACCAGCCTCTCCAGAACCAATTGAGCTCTTCTCCTGAAACATTTTCCATCGTATGGAAAAAATCCCATGGGGTAGGATGTTTGAATGCCCAACGCTCAACGTACGTTCTGAAAGCCTTGTCAAATTTTTCCGATCCCAGAATAGATTCTCTCAGAATCTGCATTCCCATTCCCGGTTTATAATAAGCTAAGAGTCCGATGCTGTTTTCCTTCATATTATCTGGTCCCACCATTATTGGCTCAAAATTGTTATTCAATATATAACTTCCTGCCTGAGCAACATTTTGTTTATTGTAGTATTCGCCCTTGTTGAAAGCTTGTGTAGACAAATCATTGATGAAAGTATTAAATCCTTCATCCATCCACGCAAAAAGCCTTTCGTTGGAACCCACAATCATTGGAAACCAGTTGTGTCCGAATTCATGATCGGTAACGCCCCAAAGAGATTCACCTTTAGAATCCATATGACAGAAAACGATTCCCGGATATTCCATTCCGCCTTCGTTTCCGGCCACATTGGTCGCTGCCGGATAAGTATATTCGTACCATTTTCCCGAATAATGCTCGATGGCGGCTTTTGTATATTCTGTAGATCTTCCCCAAGCACCGCTTCCTGCACTTTCAGCCGGATAAGCAGAGATTGCTAGAGATTTTTTACCGCTAGGAAGGTTGATTTTTGCTGCATCTAAAATAAATGCAGAAGAAGATGCCCAGGCAAAATCTCTTGTTTGATTGATTTTAAATTTCCATGTTTTTGTTCCTGAAGCATTATTTTTTTTGATCTCAGATTCTTGTCTGATCATAACTGTTTTGTCTGAATTTCTTGCCTGTGACCATCTGTTATTTTCTTCTTTTGAATAGACTTCTTTTTCATTTAAAAGTTCTCCCGAGGCCACAACGTAATGATTGGCAGGAACGGTAATATTTGCTGTAATATTTCCATATTCAAGATAAAATTCAGACGCACCTAAGTAAGGCATTGTGTTCCATCCCAAAACATCGTCGTAAACACACATTCTAGGATACCATTGTGCAATCGTAAAAACCTTTCCGTTCTTGGTATCCTGAACTCCCATTCTGTCTGAACCGTATTGTGGAGAAAGAAAAGAATATTCAATTTTAATTTTTGCAACTCCGCCTTTCGCTTTTAATTCCTGTGGAAGATCAATCTGCATTCTGGTGTCTGTGACGGTATATTTTACATCTTTACCTTCGTATTGTACAGATTTAATTTTGTATCCGCCATCAAAAGTTTCTCCTTTTGCGCCGTTTCTGCTTCCCGAAAGTGGCACCAAAGCATTACCACGAGAATCTTTCTGAAACAAATTCTGATCCAGCTGCAACCATAGAAAATTCATTTTATCGGGACTGTTGTTGGTATAGGTAATTTCGGCTGTGCCTGTGATTTCATTTTTCACATCGTTCAGACTTACATTCAGATTATAATCTGCCGAGTTTTGCCAGTATGCGTGTCCCGGCTGACCGCTTGCTGATCTTGTCTCTGTACCGGTTTGCGAATAAAAAAATGGTTTAAAAGCCTCTACGTAATCATATTTTGGAGATTCCTGTGCTTTAACAGAATTTGCAAAAAGCATTACTGCAACGCTGGAAATAATGGCCGAAAATTTTAGATTCATTGAAAAAAATATTTTGTTGTTTTTTGATAGGTAAAAAAAATCCCGAAATTGTTACAAATCGGGACTCAAATTTTAATTAATTTAATTAATTTGATTTCTTTGCTTTAATCATCGTTTCTAAAGCATCCCACATTTCCTGCGGAATATCTTCGAGCATATTAAACTCACCTGCTCCCTGCAGCCACTCTCCCCCATCAATAGTAACCACTTCACCATTTACAAAAGATGAAAAATCGGAAACTAAATAAGCGGCAAGATTTGCCAGTTCCTGATGTTCTCCTACTCTTTTCAACGGATTTTTTTTAGCTAAATCAAACTGATCTTTCATATCACCCGGCAGCAATCTATCCCAAGCACCCTTTGTAGGAAAAGGTCCCGGCGCAATAGCGTTAAAACGGATATTATATTTTCCCCATTCAACAGCCAAAGATCTAGTCATTGCCAAAACTCCTGCTTTTGCGCAAGCTGATGGAACGACATATGCAGAACCCGTCCAGGCATAGGTTGTCACGATATTTAAAACTGTTCCGGGAGTTTTAGAATCGATCCAGTGTTTTCCGATAGAAAGTGTACAGTTTTTCGTTCCCTTTAAAACGATATCTAAAATAGAATCAAAAGCAGAATGCGTCAATCTTTCTGTTGGCGAAATGAAATTTCCTGCTGCATTATTCAGTAAAATATCAATTCTTCCGAATTCTTTCAAAGCGGCTTCCTTCATCGCTTCAACTTCATCCCAATTTCTCACGTCACATGCAACGCAAAGAACTTTTCCGCCTGTTTCTTCTTCCAGTTCTTTGGCTGTTCCCTGTAATTTCTCCAGATTTCTTGAAGTTATTACTACTTTCGCACCTAGCTGAAGAAAATATTTGGTCATTGCTTTCCCAAGACCGCTTCCGCCACCGGTTACGATGGCAACTTTATCTTTCAGGGCATCTTCCCGCAACATGGGCTGAGTATATTGATTCATATGTTTATTTTTCCTAAAAATAACAAATATTTAATGGATAAAGTCTAAATTTTCATGATATATAATGTTACAAATACTATTCTATCATTCAAACCAAAAAAAACAGCCAATAAATTAATACTGACTGTTCTTTATTTATTTTAGGCTTAAATTATGACGCTACCACTGTTCCTTTGAAAGAAAGAGTTTTAGGCGTTTTGCTATCACTTGTAGTAACGTTTACAGTTTTTACAAACGCACCTGCATTTGCTGCATTGTAGCTAGCTTCAACAAAGCCCATTTTGCCTGGTTGAATTGGTTTATCAGAATACTTCGCTGCAGTACAACCACATGATGGAGCTACGTTTTCTATAATGATTGGCTTTGTAGATGTATTTTTAAATTCAAATCTAATTGCTTTTGGTTTTCCCTGAGGAATGTTTCCAACGTCGATTGATTCTGATTTCCACTTGATCGCTTCTGCAACTGCTTTTACTAGAGAAGTTCCTTCGATTGGGAATACATTAGCATAAAATGGTGAAAATGCCATAACTGCCAATAATGCTGTAATTTTCAAATTTTTCATGAATATAATTTTGAATGTTTAATAAATTTTAAAGAAACCATCGTTTTCTTTTTGATACTTCAAAGGTAAGATGATTGAGTAAAGAATTTGTTAACCGCTACCAAACATTTGTTAATGAGTTGTTAATAATCAGGAGAAAATAGATATTTTTAGATAATATTGCTTTTGAAAATGGAAATAAAAAAACTCAATATCATCATCACGCTTGGCCTTGTCGCAATTATCGGGATATTGATCGCTCAGCTTTTGTGGACCAAACAGGCTTATAATCTTGAGGATAGAAAGTTTAACCAAAAAGTAAATATTGCGTTGATGGAGGTTGTCGACAAAATGTCTGAAGGCAAAACCTCTTTTACAGAAAATCCTGTACAGATTGTCGCGAATGATTATTACGTTGTCAATATCAATAACGAATTTCATCCCGCAGTTCTTGAGCATTACCTAAAAACAGAATTTACGAGATTTCAAATTAATACAGATTATGTTTATGCTTTGTACAATTGCCATAGCGATCAGATGGTTTACGGAAAATACATGAGCAGCCATCAGGAAGAACCTAGTGAGAAGGTGATTCAGTTTCCTAAACATAAAAATCTGACTTATTATTTTTCCATACGTTTTCCTGATAAAACCACTTACCTGATCAGCTCACTGCGTTTCTGGTATCTGCTCACGTTTGCGCTCATCATTATTTTGCTTGTGTATGTTTATTCAATTTACACGATTATCCAGCAAAAGAAATTCTCTGAACTGCAAAGGGATTTTATTAATAATATGACGCACGAGTTCAAAACTCCGCTTTCGTCAATACTTTTAGCGACAGAAGCACTTAATAAACAACACGTTGTACAAGAGAATACCAAACTTCAAACGTATACATCAATTATCATCAAACAAAGCAATAAGCTGAACAACCATATTGAGAAAATATTGAATATTGCTAAAAACGATTCTTCAGGACTTTCACTTAAAACTGAAAAAATCACGCTCTTTCCATTCATTCAGGAAATTGCAGAAACAATGCAGCTGAAAAATGAGAATCTCAAAATTACTTTACTTATCGACAATAATACTTCTGTTGTCGCAGACAAATTTCACTTTACCAACATCATCCATAATATTTTAGATAATTCCATTAAATATTGCGAGACAAAACCTAATATTTTAATTTCGTCTGACAAAGATTCAAAAGGTTTATATTTAAAGTTTAAAGACAACGGTATGGGAATTCCAGCCAAGAATATTCCTTATATCTTTGATAAATTTTACAGAGTAAATACAAAAAAAAGTGAGGAAGTTACCGGTTTTGGACTTGGACTTTTCTATGTGAAAAAGATCGTTCAGCAACATCACTGGAAAATATCTGTTGAGAATAATAAAGATGAAGGAATTACCACAACTTTGTTTTTTCCGTTTTAATGTAACTAATAAATAATGGAAAAATCTAAAATTTTATACGCCGAAGACGACAAAACCATTGCTTTTCTGATCGAGGACAGCTTAGAAGCGTATTATGAAATTGAACATTTCGGAGACGGAAAATCAGCACTTGAAGCCTTCAATTCTAAAGATTTCGACATTTGTCTTTTAGATATTATGATGCCCGAAATGAACGGTTTTGATCTTGCCGAACAAATCCGGAGTAAAAACTCAGAAATTCCGATCATTTTTATTTCTGCCAAAGCCTTAAAAGAAGACAGAATAAAAGGTTTAAAAATTGGAGCTGATGATTATCTGGTAAAACCTTTCAGCATCGAAGAATTGATTTTAAAAATTGAAATTTTCCTGAAACGTTCAAAGAAAACAGAGTCTTCAGCACCAAAATATACGGTCGGTAAATATAATTTCGATCCAAAAAATTACACCTTACAAAATTCAGAAAAGACGGTTACCCTTACCCAGAGGGAATCTGAATTGCTTTTATATTTCATCCGTCACAAAAATTCTGTCTTAAAGAGACAGGATATTTTGAAAGCTATCTGGGGCGATGATGATTATTTTATGGGAAGAAGTCTGGATGTTTTTATTTCAAGATTGCGAAAAGTGCTTGCAACTGAGGAAAATATCGTCATCGAAAATATCCACGGAATTGGTTTTCGGTTTTCTGAAAAATAATATTTTTTTTGCCTGACTTTTATTAATCTTTTTTCAATTAACAATTATCTTTTGATTTTGATTAATTTTATCGTTTTCAAAATCTATTCTTCATGAAAAATTCGGGAATTTCATTTTTTCTTATTGCATTGTTTTTTAGTTTAAATGTTCAAGCTCAACAATTTGAGAAATTAATACAATACGTCAATCCGTTGATCGGAACCGAAAAAATGGGACACACTTATCCCGGAGCAACAGCACCTTTCGGAGCCGTTCAGCTAAGTCCGGAAACCGATACGATTTCCTACGAACTCAACGGAAAATACAATGGTGAAGTTTATAAATATTGTGCAGGTTACCGATACGAAGACAAAACGATTGTAGGTTTCAGCTCTACCCATTTTAGCGGAACAGGACATTCTGATTTAGGAGATTTTCTCGTAATGCCGACTGTCGGAAAATTACAATTGAATCCCGGAACGGCAGCAAATCCCGGAAGTGGTTACAGAAGCAGATTCTCTCATCAAAACGAAAAAGCTGAAGCCGGATATTACAGAGTTAAATTGGATGATCACAATATTTTAGCTGAATTAACCGCAACAACAAGAGTCGGAGTTCATCGATATACTTTTCCAAAATCTGATCAGGCTCATATTATTTTAGATTTGATGGCGGGAATTTACAATTATGACGGTAAAAATGTATGGACATATGTTCGTGTGGAAAACGGAAATACTGTTACAGGCTATCGACAAACCAACGGTTGGGCAAGAACCAGAACGGTTTATTTTGCGATGAAATTTTCAAAGTCGTTTAAATCGTACGGTCAGAAAAATTTTGATGAAAAAAAGGTTTATAACGGCTTTTGGAGAAAATTTGATCAGACGAAAAACTTTCCCGAAATCGCTGGAAAAAATCTGAAAATGTACTTTGATTTTGATACGAATGAAAATGAGGCGATCGAAGTTAAATTGGCAATTTCACCTGTAAGTCAAGCTAATGCCTTAGAAAATTTAGAAAAAGAAACTGCAAATTTATCTTTCGATCAAATCAAAGCACAAACACAGAAAATCTGGAATAAAGAATTAAATAAGATCCTCATTAAAAGTTCTGAAACTGAAAAAACGAACTTTTATACGGCAATGTATCATACTTTTATAAGCCCCACAATTTACACAGATAGTAACGGAGAATACAAAGGTTTAGATCAAAACACTCATCAAGCAGAAGGTTTTACAAATTACACAACGTTCTCAATTTGGGACACTTATCGTGCGCTTCATCCATTTTTCAACATCATTCAGCCTAAGAGAAATAATGATATGGTGAAATCGATGATGGCTCATTACAATCAGTTTTCAATGAAAATGTTGCCGATTTGGTCGCACTACGCAAACGATAATTGGTGCATGAGCGGTTATCACAGCGTAAGTGTAGTGGCTGATGCAATTATTAAAGGAAATTATGACGGCGACACAAAAGCTGCATTGTTAGCTTGTGTGGAAACTGCCAACAAAAGAGATTACGAAGGAATCGGTTTTTATATCGATAAGGGTTACATTCCGACGGAAAAAAGCGGAACTTCGGTTTCCAATACGTTGGAATATGCTTATGACGATTGGGCAATTGCTCAGTTGGCAAAACATTTGGGTGAAACAGAGATTTATAATCAATTCATCAAACGTTCTGAAAACTGGAAGAACAATTTTGATAAAACGATCGGATTTATGCGACCTCGTTTGGCGGACGGAAGTTTTAAAAAAGACTTTAATGCTTTGAGCACGCACGGACAAGGTTTTATTGAAGGAAATTCCTGGAACTACAGTTTTTTTGTTCCCCAAAACCCGGATGAATTAATGAAAATGATGGGCGGGAAGAAAAAATTCGCTTCAAAACTTGATGAATTGTTCACGATGCATTTGCCTGATGAGTTTTTTGCAGATACAGAAGACATTACAAGAGAAGGAATTATCGGCGGATATGTTCATGGAAACGAGCCGGCGCATCACGTTGCCTATTTCTACAATTGGGCAGGTCAACCGGGGAAGACCCAGGCGCAAATCAGACGGATTTTAGAAATGCAATACAAAGCAACACCCGATGGATTGGGCGGAAATGACGATGCGGGACAAATGAGTGCGTGGTATATTTTGAGTTCGCTTGGTTTTTATCCTGTTGCTCCGGGATCGGAAAATTATGCAATTGGAAGTCCGGCAATTGACAATGCTGTTTTAAATTTGGAAAACGGAAAAACATTTGAAATTAAAGCCATCAATCAAAGTCCGAAAAATGTTTATGTTCAAAAAATTCTTTTGAATGGTAAGGAAATTAAGAACTTTACATTGAAACATTCTGAGATTATGAACGGTGGAAAATTGAGTTTTTATATGAGTTCTAAGCCAAATAAATAGCACTTACTTTTTAAAACTCCAAATATTTAAAAAACATCTTCCCTGATATTGCGTTTGTGCGTTATACCCCATTCAGAGAGCGACATGATTACATTTTTCAGAGTTTTACTATAATCGGTCGAAATATATTCTACAACAACCGGAGTTTGCTCTGAGTGCACAATTCTTTTGACAAAACCATTTAATTCCAGATCTTTCAATTCATTCGAAAGTACTCTTGCAGATATTCCGGTAACGATTCGTTGAAGCTCATTGAATCGAATACTGCCGTGTTCCTGTAGTGAAATAATGATTTTCAGCTTCCATTTCCACCGATCACGTAGATGGCATCTTCAACAGAAGAAAGGCTTTCGCCACATTTTACCCTGCTAAGAGCTTCCTCATTGGCTACCTGATTTTCCATAATTATATATTTAACTAACTTAAAGGTTACTACTAACCTTTTGTTCACTACTAACTTTTGATAAGCAAATGTACATAATTTTGTCACAGAAATTTTAAAATTTAAAATATGAAACAAATTTTGCATATCATCTCAAGTCCGAGAGCAGAAGCATCCGCAAGCAGAAAATTAGGAAAAAGTGTACTAGAAAAAGTTCAGGAAAAATATCCTGACAGTACGGTAAAAGAACGTGACCTTTCAAAAAACCTTGTTCCTCTTTTGGAAGATGTTCACATCAATTCTTTTTTCACTCCGGCAGAAAACCGCTCGCCCGAACAGGAAAAAATTAATGAATATTCTGAAGGACTTATTGCAGAATTGCAGGAAGCTAACATTATAATTATTGAATCTCCGATGTACAATTTTTCGGTACCTGCAACACTTCGAGCGTATTTTGATTACACCTCAAGAGCAGGATATACTTTTCAATATAGCGAAAAAGGCCCTGAAGGATTGCTGAAAAACAAGAAATTATATATTGCTTTTTCTTCGGGGAACATTTATTCTAAAGGTCCTTATCAGGTTTATGATTCTAATGTTCCTTATGTAAAAAATGTTTTTAGTTTCTATGGAGTTACAGATGTTACCGTTTTTCGTGCAGAAGGTTTGTCAATTCCGGGAATTATGGAAAACTCTTTAGAAAATGCTATTGAAAGTATTTTGATTGATTAATTTAAAATTGTTAGATAATTTTCTCTCGTTGATTTAGCAAATTTTGCAGATGATTGAATTTTTAAAATCTGCTTTATTTGTACAATTTGCGAGAGATTTAAATTTGGCTGAATCCGTTCTGATTTAAATAAAAAAACGGGCTAAAGCCCGTTCCGATTGATACAATTATTTCGTTATAATTTATTCCTGAACTTCAAAAAGCAAACGCTCTCCGAATTTTTCGTCATTAATTTTTCCGTTGTCGTAAACCAGATTTCCATTTACGAAAGTGTGGGTCACTTTAGCATGGAAATTCATTCCTTCAAGCGGACTCCAACCGCATTTGTACAGAATATTTTCTTTGGCAACCGTCCAGCTTTCATTTAAATCAACCAAAACCAAATCTGCTTTATAACCTTCTCTCACAAAACCTCTTTTTTCTACTCTGAAAAGAATCGCAGGATTATGAGCCATTTTCTCTACGATTTTTTCTAAAGAAATTTTTCCGTTAATATAATTTTCCAACATCACCACCAAAGAATGCTGAACCAAAGGCGCTCCTGATGGACATTTTGTATACACGTTCTGTTTTTCTTCCCACGTGTGAGGCGCGTGATCTGTCGCAATTACATCAATTCTATCATCAAGAAGTGCTTCCCAAAGTCCGTCTTTGTCTTTTTGTGTTTTTACGGCAGGATTCCATTTGATCAATCCACCTTTTGTATCGTAATCTTCATTCGTAAAAGTGAGGTGATGTACACAAACTTCAGCTGTAATTTTTTTATCTTTTAAAGGAATATCATTTCTGAAAAGTTCCATTTCTTTTGCTGTTGACAAATGGAAAACGTGCAGTCTCGCTCCTGTTTTCTTCGCTAATTCCACCGCCTTAGAAGAAGATTTATAACAAGCTTCTTCACTCCTTATTAAATGATGAAATTTCACAGGAATATCTTCACCATATTGATCTAAATATTTTTGAGTATTTGCTTTAATGGTTGCTTCATCTTCGCAATGAACGGCAATCAGCATTTTTGTATTGCTGAAAATATTTTCTAAAGTTTCAGGATTGTCAACCAGCATATTTCCTGTAGAAGAGCCTAGAAATAATTTTATACCGGGGACATTTCGTGGATTTGTCTTTAAAACTTCTTCAAGATTATCATTCGTTCCACCCATCATAAAACCGTAATTGGCATATGCTTTTTGAGAACCAATTTCATATTTATCGGCTAATAAATCTTGCGTCACTGCATTCGGAACGGTGTTAGGCTGATCAATAAAACTTGTAATTCCACCAGCAATTGCGGCTTTAGATTCGGTTTCTATATCGCCTTTATGCGTCAGTCCCGGATCACGAAAATGCACCTGATCATCAATCACTCCCGGTAAAAGATATTTTCCAGAACCTTCAATAATCTGATCTGCTTCTTCAGAAATTCCGGAATCAATTTTAGAAATCAAATCATTTTCAATGAGAATATCACTTTCAATAATTTGTCCTTCGTTGACGATTTTTACGTTTTTTATAAGAATTTTCATTTTTAATTTTTAGAGATATAGATTTATTGCACAAATTTAATATTTTCAACAATGATTTTTGAGCATAAGTCTGAAAATTGTGAATTCTAATATTTACATTTGCACTTTAAAAAAATAAATTTGTACAAGAAATTATTTGGGCAAACCGCTGTTTACGGACTAAGTTCGGTTCTGGTGAGGATTTTTCCTTTCCTTATTGCACCAATTGTTACCAAAGCTTTCGGGCCGTCTGCATCTTCACCTTTTGTAGACTGGTACTCTATTGCAGGAGTTATTACCGTTTTCCTTACCCACGGAATGGAAACTTCTTTTTTCCGTTTTGCGCAGGAAGGCGATATCGATAAAAAAACTTTGGTCTCCACTACTGCATTGAGTATTTTGGGAATCGGTTTTATCTATCTAATTTTAGGATATACTTTCAGACAAGATCTCGCCAACGCATTCGAAACGCCGGATCAGGTCAACTATCTTGTCATTTTTCTTTTTATTCTTTCGTTTGATGCCTTTTCTACGATTCCATCTGCGGTTTTACGTCTTGAAGGAAAACCGGTTTTATATACCATTTCAAAAGTCGCAGGATCATTGGTTTATTACTTTCTGATTGTTTTTTTCATCAAATGGCTTCCGCATTATCCAAATGGTATTTTAGGTTTAAAATATGATCCTGAAATTGGTGTAGGATACGTTTTCATTGCCAATTTAGTTCAGAGTATCATTACGTTAGCCATTGTAGGGAAAGAATTTGTAAACTTCAGTTTCAGAAAGTTTGATTTTGCCCTTTGGAAAAGAATTATGAATTATTCCTGGCCGGTGATGGTTGCAGGATTGGCAGGAGTTATCAATCAGACCTTAGATCGGCAGTTTCTTAAATTTCTCCTTCCAAAAGAAGAAGCCAAACATCAAATTGGTGTTTACGGAGGTGTTTATAAGATCGCGACCTTTATCACGGTGTTCCGCCAGGCTTATCAACTGGGAATTGAACCTTATTTTTTTTCGAGTTTTAAAGATAAAAGTAATCACAAAACATATTCTGTCTTAATGGACGTTTTTGTCATTTGCAACTGTTTGATCTATATAGGGTTAATGGTCAATCTACAATGGATTTCTGAAGAATATTTAGGAAACCCACTTTATTTTGAAGGAATCGAAATTATTCCTTTTGTAATGCTCGGAGCTTTATTTTTAGGAATTTATTTAAATCTTTCAATCTGGTATAAATTATCAGACCAGACAAGAGTCGGATTATACATTTCATTAATAGGAGCAGCGATTACGATATTCATCAACTTTACTTTTATCCCGGAATACGGATATTGGGCGAGTGCTTTTGCAGCATTAATTACTTACACAAGTATGATGGTGATTTCTTACATTTGGGGGAAAGTGCAGTATCCTATTCATTATAACATAAAAAAAATAGCAGTATATTTAGTTTTGTCCATAGCGATATCAATGATTTCATTCTATTGTTTTAGGCATAATTATTTAATAGGCAACGGAATGTTCATCTTATTCATCGCGTTTTTAGTGTATAATGAGCGCACGATGATTAATAAAATTCTGAGAAAATCATAAAATATTAATTAAACATACATACAATACATGAAAATTATTGTTCCAATGGCTGGGCGAGGTTCTAGATTACGTCCACATACTTTAACAGTTCCAAAACCTTTGATTCCGATAGCCGGAAAACCGATTGTACAAAGATTGGTAGAAGATATTGCGAAAGTTGCTGGTGAAGAAATTGAAGAAGTTGCTTTTATCATTGGTGATTTTGGTGATGAGGTTGAAAAATCACTACTTCTTATTGCTGAAAGATTAGGCGCAAAAGGAAGCATTTATCATCAGGAAGAAGCTTTGGGAACCGCTCACGCAATTAAATGTGCAGAACAATCGATGACAGGTAACGTGGTTGTAGCTTTTGCAGATACACTATTTAGAGCAGATTTTACTTTAGATACAAATTCTGACGGTGTTATTTGGGTGAAAAAAGTAGAAGATCCTTCAGCTTTTGGTGTTGTAAAATTAGACGATTATGGCTTCATTACAGATTTCGTGGAGAAACCCGAGACGTTCGTTTCAGATCTCGCTATCATAGGGATCTATTATTTCAACTCGGGAGAAAAACTGATGGAAGAGATTAACTATATCATGGATAATGACATTAAAGTCGGTACCGAATATCAGTTAACAACAGCATTGGAAAATCTTCGTCAAAAAGGCGCAAAATTCTCACTTGGTAAAGTAGATGATTGGATGGATTGCGGAAATAAAAACGCAACTGTAGAAACCAACAGTAAAATTCTCGCCTACGAAACAGAAGAAATGTCTCACTTTACATCAACCAGTACTATAGAAAATTCGTTGATCATTCCACCTTGTTTTATTGGTGAAAATGTGAAAATTAAAAATTCTAAGATAGGTCCGGGAGTTTCCATCGGAAACAATACAGTAATCATCAACTCAAATATTGAAAATTCTCTTATCCAGGAAAATACGAAGATCAACCACGGAAATCTTTCTAACTCTATGATCGGAAATTCTGCTCAATATTTTGGCGTTGCGAGAGAAATTTCTCTAGGAGACTATTCTGTATTAGACTTTCTGAACAAGGAGTAATCAAAATTAAATAAAGTGACAATAAACCACACAAAACATTTTGTGTGGTTTGGCGTTAATATTGTAAAGTATTTATACAAAAGAATTTATGAAAAAGTGGGGCTCTTTATTGCTGATTACAATGGTTTTGCTGTCGTGTAAAACCAAAAAAAATGCGATGAAAAATACTTCTGAAAACGATAGCATTAAAGTAGAAACATCCGACAATAATGATCCTATCGAAGCGGGAAAAAACATTCAGGACAGGTTGACTTTTTATGAAAACATCTACATTCACCCAAAATTTGATCAAATAAAAATCAACAGTAAGATTACGGCAGACAATATAAGAGTAAGCCCATTAGACGCAACAATTTATATCGAAAGCGACAAAAAGATCTGGTCAAACATCAATTTTCTTTTTTTTAATGCAGCGAGAGCGATTATTACACCAGAGGGAATAAAAGCTGTTGACAAATACAACAAAAATTTTATAGATTCAGATTTCGAATACTTAAATAATCTGCTCAATATCAATCTGGTCGATTACAAAACTCTGGAAAAGATTCTCATTGGGAGAACTTTTTTATCGGTAAGTAACAGAAATTCAAATATTACTAAAAATGCAGAAGGATATCAGCTTTCATCGATCGCCAACCAAAAAATTGTAACAAATGGTGTGGAAAGAGAGTATAAAATCGATATGCGATATTCTAATGATTATGATTTAATTTATGTTAAATTGCAGGATGTAAAATCCGATGACGCAGTAGAAATCGTATATGATGGATGGGAGGCTTTTGAAAATAATCTCAGATTACCTCAAAATGTTAAAATAATTATAAAAGGTTCAAAAACAAGTCAGATTTTACTGGAAAACACGAAATTTGGCTTCAACAAAATGGAAACACCGTATTCAGTTCCAGCCAATTATAAGAAAATTGAGATTAAATGATTAAAAAATTTAGCTTTTTAATAGGTATCTTACTGTTCTCGTTGCACTTCGGGCAAAAAAAAGAACAGTTGCAACAACAAAATGCCGAACTTAAAAAACAAATTGCAAAAATAAATGCTGATTTAGCAAAAACCAGAAACGAATCAAAATTATCGGTTTCTTACCTTACAAGTGTGAACCAAAAACTGGCTCTTCGAGAAAAGGTTTATAACAATACACAAAAGGAAAAAAGATTTATTGAAGATGAAATTTATCTTCGTCAGCTAGAAATTAATCGACAGAACCGCGAGCTGGCAGTTTTAAGAAAAAATTATGCCCAGGTTTTAGTTAATGCTTACAAAAATAAAGGTGTTCAGAATAAAGTTACATTTATTCTTTCATCAAAGGGTTTCGGAGAAGCGCTTAGAAGAGTACAATATTTAAAGCAATATTCTGATTATCAGGATAAAAAAGCAGCAGAAATTACCAATGCAGCAGTAGAATTAAAAAATTCTGTTGAGAAAAAGAGACGTTCTGCTAACGAAAAAGAAAATCTGCTGGTAAATCAGCAAAAAGATTTAACAACCATAAATGCTGAAAAGGCTCAGAAAGAGCAGTTAGTCAACGAATTTAAGAAGAACGAGAATAAACTTGCGGGCGAACTAAAACAGAAGCAAACGCAATCTAAAGCATTGGAGGGACAGATACGATCAATCATTGCAGAAGAAATAAGAAAAGCCAAAGCAGAAGAAGAATCACGCACAAAAGCTGAGGCTGAGAAAATTCGTCTTGCTAAAATTGCGGCAGACAGGGAAAAAGCAAGAATTGATGCAGAAAATAAAGCGAGAGCCGAAGCATTAGAAAAGGAAAGAAAAATTGCTGAAGCTGAGGCAAAAAAAGCAGCAGAGTTTGCAGCAAAAAGAGCCGAAGACGAGAGAAAAAGAAACGAGGAAGCTGCAAGAAGTGAAGCAAACTCAAGGGATGAAGCCAGAAAAGTTGCTGCAAAAAAAGCATCTGACGAAGCTGCTCTGAGATCCAGAGAAGCTGCAAGTAAGTTGGCTGCTGCTAAAGCTGCCGAAGTAGCTCTGGAGAAAAAATCTACTGAAGATAAAAAAGCAGCAGAAACAAAGGCAATGACTAATTATGGTGTGTCGACAGCGGCAGGAAATAATTTTTCAGCAAATAAAGGGAAATTGTCGATGCCGGCTTACGGGACAATTACTCACAGATTTGGAAGACAGCCTCACCCTGTATTCAAAAATATTGTAGAAGAAAACAACGGAATAAAAATTTCCGTAGCAAAAGGGACCAGCGCAAAAGCAATTTTCCCGGGAACAGTTTCTTCAGTGATGCCTGCATCTGACGGAACGAAAACAGTTTTGATAAAACATGGCGATTATTTCACCATCTATTCAAACTTAAGTAATAATACAGTATCGAAAGGTCAGCAGGTCTCTGCGGGAACATCTGTAGGTACTGTAGCTCAAGATTTTGACGGTACTTTCACCTTAGATTTCCAAATTTGGAGAGGCGATACACCGGTTGACCCGTTAGGTTGGGTTTCATATTAAAAAAATATTAACTTTGTAAAAATTTTAAGACATGTACACACTTACAATACTGTCATTATCTTGGCAACACATTTTGATCGTAGCGATCATTCTTTTATTACTTTTTGGAGGAAAAAAAATTCCGGAATTAATGAGAGGAATGGGATCTGGAATTAAAGAATTTAAAGATGCTGTAAAAGAAGAAGACAAGCCGGTTACCAAAACTGAAAATCCGTCTTCATCAACTACCAACAATACCAGCAACTAATATTCTCAGAATATATGAATTTTACCGAAACAGCTTGGCAAGTCTTCAATAAATCTATTGAGGACTACCATGTTTTAGACAACGTTGATACCCCGATAAATAATGCCTTCCCGGCTGATAGTTTGGAACGGATTTTGTATGCTAAAAACTGGATTGATACCGTTCAGTGGCATTTTGAAGATATTATCAGGGATGAAAATATAGATCCTACCGAAGCTCTTAAGCTTAAAAGAAGAATAGACGCTTCAAACCAGCAAAGGACAGATCTGGTGGAATATATAGACAGTTGGTTTTTACAAAAATACAAAGACATTACCCCGAAAAATGATGCGAAAATAAATACTGAAACTCCCGCTTGGGCAGTTGACAGATTATCTATTCTTGCCTTAAAGGTTTATCACATGTCGATGGAAGCGCATAGAGAATCTGCATCAGAAGAACATCGTCTGAATTGCCAGAAAAAGCTAGACGTGCTGCTTGATCAGAAAAAAGATTTGTCTACTTCTATAGATCAATTGCTTACTGATATTGAAAACGGTGATGTTAAGATGAAGGTGTACAAACAGATGAAGATGTACAATGATGAAAGTCTTAACCCAATCCTTTATCAAAAGGACCAAAAATGAAACGACTATTTTTTTTCGGATTTCTAATTATATTTACGATCAATTCCTGCGCTACAGAAAAACCAAATGTTTCTCCTCTGTCCAACGGTTTCTACAGTGAAACAAAAAAAACCGAGTCTGATTCCGGAATTGAAAATTTTTCTGTCAATATTAATGAAAATGTAAATGCTGCAGAGATCACTAATTTGATTTCCAGCTTTCCAAAGTTTAAAAATGCAGCAGTAAACGAAGAGATCAGCTCGCTGAAATATACTTTGCAGAATTATCTTTACGCAATAGATTCTGGAAACATATCCGGAAAAAATAAAACTCTTAAAAGTCTGGAAAAATCGTACAAAAAAATTCAAAAATTACGGAAATATCTAAATAAGGATGACGATGCAGTTCTTAACAGATATTTGGTACGTATAAAAACCAATGTTACTTTTATCGAAGATTCGATAAACACTAAAAAATAACTCAAAAACACATGATAAAAATTCAGGCGGAAGCAAATGTTCCTACAGAACACGGCAATTTCCGAATGATAGCTTTCTCCGAAGAATCTACCGACTGGATGCCTCATATGGCGATCGTTGCAGAAAATACAGATTTTTCTAAACCTGTCAATGTGCGTTTTCATTCAGAATGTATCACCGGTGAAGTTTTTCATTCTCAGAAATGTGAGTGTGGGCAACAACTTGATGCAGCAATGAAATATATGCAGGAAAACGGCGGAATTATTGTCTATCTCCGACAGGAAGGCAGAAATATAGGGATCATAAATAAATTAAAGGCTTATTCTCTTCAGGAAAAAGGTTTTGATACCGTTGCAGCCAATTTAGAATTAGGCTTGCCTGCTGATGACAGAAATTTTGCAGTCGCTATCGAAATTCTCAATATTTTAGAAGTTAAAAATATTAATTTATTGACCAACAACCCTGAAAAGGTGAAGTTTGTAAATGAAAGTAATGTCAATTTAAATTCAAGAATACCTCTACAAATACCGGCAACCGATTCTAGCCGAGGATATCTCAAAACAAAAAAAGATTATTTTGGGCATTTATTGGATGAACAGGATTAAAGTAGAATATTCATTATTTAAAAAAGCAAAGCTCCGGAAATTTTCCGGAGCTTTTTAATTATAAAAACTGAAAAGATTTAATTTTAGTTAACTTTGGTTAAAGGAACCTTTGAGTCATCAATATTGTAATATTTAATTACTGCATTATAATCATTTTTGTCAACAGTACTTGCATTTTTAGCTGCTTTTCCAGGAAGTAATACGATTCTAAATGTCTGGTTAGTCAAAAACTGGCTTACCTCTGCATTTGTAATTTGACTTGACTGATTAAAATTTGCTTCAGTTCTAATTTGAACATCTTCTGTAGTAAAATCAAAATTATAGTCTAATTCTCTTCCTACAGGCAAATTTTGAACATCATCTAAATAATATGTCTTGGGGATTAGCTGCCAAACTTTACCTCCACTTGTATTGGAATTAATATTTCTGTAAACAAGCACTGCGTCTGACGGCTGCAACGTAAGGCCTTGCTCTAGCTGAAAGTCATTATTGCTATTAAAAGTACCCGTTACGTCTCTTACCGTTAAAACGATTTGCTCTTGTTGTACAACGTCATCATCATTATTATCGCAGCTATATATAAAGAAACTAGCAAAAGCCAGTGTTAGCATTGGAAGAATTTTTCTCATCTTATTTAATTTAAAATTGTTAGTTATAAATTGGGAATCAAATCACATACCAAAAAACTGAAAAACTTTGTTTCTGCTGATTTTTTTAGTTGTATTTTTGTTCTTATTCAAAACTTATGAACAAAGTAGCATTTCAATTACTCTTCATTATACTGTTTATAAATTCAGAACTTTCAGCACAATATCGGCCGAAAAACATTTCTCATTCAGATCAAAAAAAAGCTCAGCAATGGGTTGACAAAACTTATGACGCTCTCTCTCAAGACGAGAAATTGGGACAGCTTTTCATAGTTGCTCTGTATACCAATAAAGATGAAAATCACATTAACCAGGTACGAAACATTGTATTAAACGATAAAATTGGAGGATTAATCCTAATGCAGGACGATGCGGCCAGAGAGATTAATTTAGTCAATGAGTTTCAGCAAAAATCAAAAGTTCCTTTGATGATCGGGATGGATGCCGAATGGGGATTGTATCAGAGAATTGCAACCGCTCACAAGTTTCCGTGGGCGATGACTTTGGGAGCAATTCAGGATAAAAACCTGATCTATCAGATGGCCGCAAAAATTGCCGAAGATTGCAAAAGAATGGGCATCAATTGGGATTTCGCTCCTGTTGTGGACGTTAATACCAATCCTAACAATCCGATTATTGGTAACAGAAGTTTCGGTTCGGAGGTTTCTAATGTAACACAGTCTGCACTTTCCTATTCTAATGGCTTGCAGGACAATAATATTTTAGCTGCGATAAAACATTTCCCCGGACATGGTGATACGAATACCGATTCGCACCTTGATCTTCCGGTAGTTGCGCATAATTCAGAAAGATTAAACGCTGTAGAATTAGCTCCTTTTAAAGCTTTAATGGATAAAGGAATTGGCGGCGTGATGGTAGCACATCTTTATGTACCGAGCTTAGAATCAGGCAAAGGAATCCCTGCCTCGATTTCTAAAAACATCATTACAGGTTTATTGAAAGAGAAATTCGGATATAAAGGTTTGATTATTACCGACGCTCTGAACATGGGAGCTGTTGCCAACAAATATAAACCCGGAGAACTAGACGCGTTGGCTTTCAAAGCAGGAAACGACATCATGCTTTTTTCACAAGGAGTCGCTGAAGGTAAAAAACTGATTCAAAAAGCAATCGACAACGGTGAAATTTCACAAAAAAGAGTAGAAGAAAGCGTAAAGAAAATTTTACTGACAAAATATTATTTAGGATTAAATCAATACACTCCGCAAAATCCTGAAAATGTGAGCGCTGACATCAATAATGATTCTCACAAAAAGCTGGTTCAGAATCTTTATTCAAATGCTTTAACTTTAATTAAAGACGAAAAAAAACTGCTTCCTCTTAACTGCAAAAACACTTGCTATTATGTTCCTTTGGAAGAGGCGTCTTATCAGACTTTCGCAGACCAGTTGAATCTAAACTCAACCGTTATCATTAAAAAAGCTTCGGAAATTAATAGTATTCCAGCAAATTCAACAGTGATTGTAGGTTTTCATAAAGATAACTCGACAGCTTACAAACCTTATAAAATTTCAAATGAATCTAAGAAGGTTTTGGCCGATCTAGCTAAAAATCAAAATGTAATTTTAAATGTTTTTGGAAGCGCTTATGCTTTGAAAGATATTGATTTATCAAAAGTTTCAACAGTTTTGGTATCTTACGAGAACAATGATGATGCAATGATTGCAACAGCAAACGCAATCAACGGAAAAACAAAAATATCAGGGAGGCTTCCTGTATTGGTCAGTGATCAACTGAAAGCGGGAATGGGAATTACTTTAGAAGTTCCACAGTTTTCAAAATCAACAGAATTCACCACATCAAAATAAATTTAAATTGATAAAACGATGTTCTATCGTTCTGTCAGGTTATTAATAAAACGAAAAATAAAGATGAAAATAGGCATACTTTGCTACCCAACATACGGCGGAAGCGGAATCGTGGCAACAGAACTTGGGATGTCTCTCGCCAATAAAGGTTATGAGGTACATTTTATAAGTTCGGCACTTCCGGCGAGATTAGATATTACGAACCCTAATATTTTCTTTCATAAGGTAAATGTTCAGACTTATCCGCTTTTTCAATATCAACCTTATGATATTGCATTGAGTTCAATGATTTACCGCGTTGTAAATCTTTATAAGTTAGATCTGCTTCATGCTCATTATGCTATTCCTTACGCCTACGCAGCGTTTACGGCAAAGCAAATGTTAAAGGAAGATAATAACGATATTCCTTTGGTGACCACACTTCACGGGACAGATATTACATTGGTCGGCCAACATCCAAGTTACAAACACGCAGTAGAATTTTCTATCAATCAATCGGATGCGATCACGTCTGTTTCTGAAAGTCTGAAAAAAGATACCCTGCAGTTTTTTAATATCAAAAAAGAAATTCAGGTCATCACGAATTTCATTGATAATACAGAATTTGAAGATCTCAACGAATGCCAGCGAACCCAGTTTGCCAGTCCAGATGAGAAAATTCTTATTCACGTATCTAATTTGAGACCGGTAAAACGTGTAGATGAAGTTTTGCAGATTTTCAAAAGCGTTGAGAAAAAAGTTAAATCTAAACTGATTATTATTGGTGAAGGTCCGGATATGGAAAAAGTAAATTCATTTTTGGAAGAAAATCCGGAATTGATTTCTAAAATCCGACTCTTAGGAAAAGTGAATGACCTTTATAGAATCCTCAGACTCTCAGATGTATTTTTGCTTCCTTCTGAACAGGAAAGCTTCGGTCTGGCAGCGTTGGAAGCCATGGCCGCAAATACTCCGGTTATCAGTTCTAATGCAGGCGGAATCCCTGAGGTGAACATTCAGGGCGAAACCGGATTTTTAGCAGAAATCGGTAACGTAGAGGCCATGAGCAACTACACTATCAAGCTTCTCAGCAACGAAGAATTATTAGCTCAGATGAAAATAAATGCAAAAGAGCAAGCCATAAAATTTGATCTTACCAACATTCTTCCTATTTATGAGGAAATGTACAAAACTACGCTAGCGAATTTTAAAAAGGATACCGCTAAAGTTTAAGACTTTTACATTAATAAATTACAAAAACTACTCTATGAGTAGTTTTTTTTTTCATATAACGATTTCAAAATCAAATTTTTCATACATTCGTGTTACACAAAACACATCCGATGAACGAAAAATTATTACAATATCTGTGGAACTATAAGATATTTGTGAATTACGATTTTAAAGATCTTGACGGAAACCCAATTGAAATACTAAATTTCGGCATTTGGAATACAGATTCGGGACCCGATTTCCTGATGGCAAAAATTAAAATAAACAATATAATTCTCGCCGGAAATATTGAACTTCATGTAAAATCATCTGACTGGATTTTCCACCAACACTCACAAGATCCAAATTACGACAACATTATTTTACACGTAGTTTATCAGAATGACGCCGATCTTCCAGACCTGCACAATAAAAACGTTCCGACACTCGAATTAAGAGAACATATCGACGAAACTATTTTCGCGAAATATCAAAATTTATTAAAAGAAAATCAGTTTATTCCATGTGAAAACATTTTTAGTGCTGATAAAATTCCGGTTCACTTTTACGAAGAAAGTTTATTGAAAAAACTTGATGAAAAATCTTCAGAGCTAGAAAAAGATCTTGAAAGTCACAAAAATAATTACGAAGCTGTTCTATTTCACAGCCTTTCCTACTCTTTCGGATTGAAGGTGAATGCGCATCTGTTTAAAGATATTGCGGTAAGTATTGATTTTGGTGTTTTTAATAAAATCCGGCAAAATAAAACCCAAACCGAAGCGTTACTGTTTGGAATTTCGGGGTGGCTTGAAGATCCAAAAGATGACCAAATGAAAATCTGGCGACGAGAATTTGATTTTCTAAAAGCTAAATTTGACATCTCCGATCTTGTTATCCGTCCGAAATTTCTCAGATTACGACCGCCTAACTTCCCTACCATTAGACTTTCGCAATTAGCTGATCTGTATTTTCAGCATCAAAATTTATTTTCAAAAATTATCAATGCAAAAAAAACTGAAGAACTATTCACAATTTTTAAAGATATAAAGGCATCAGAATATTGGGACACCCATTTCAATTTTGGGAAAATATCTCCTGTAGATCAGCCTAAAATTTTATCTAAAGACTTCATTGACCTCCTTATACTCAATACAATTCTGCCACTAAAATACACTTATCACAAATATCAAAACGAAGAAATTACAGATGAAATTCTCACATTTTACAGAGAGATTGCTCCGGAAAAAAATTCGATTATCGATGGCTGGAAGAAAATTGGCGTGAAAACAAAAAATGCATTACAAACCCAAAGTTTAAATTATCATTTCAAAAATTACTGTTCAGCAAAAAATTGCTTAAATTGCAGCATCGGATTTAAGATTTTAAAAGAGCCCCATCATGTTTGATAATCTGCGTCATAAAATGGAAAGAGAATGGTTTGGTGTACTCACAAGAATGGGTGCCAAATTCGGGATTCCTGTTTCTAAACTTCGTGTTTTTTTTATCTATTCTACCTTTGCAACAGCCGGGTTTTTCTTTTTAATCTATCTCGGGCTGGCTTTTACATTGTGGGTAAAGGACATTTTCATTACCAGAAGACCCAGCGTTTTTGATCTTTAAATATGGAATTTCTACAGATCACTTCGCCGGACGACTACCGCGTTCAGAAAATTTACAACTCTTATGTATCAAGTTTTCCTGAAGACGAAAGACGAGACTGGCACAAATTTTTGCGCCTTTTTGATCATCCGCAAGTTAAAGTAATTTCTGTTCTAAATGATTCTGAAAATATTGGTTATTTGATTATCTGGCAATTGAGTTCGTTTCTGTTTGTAGAACATTTCGAAGTTTTTTCTGAATTTAGAAACCAAAAATTAGGTTCACATATCACAGATTATCTGTTTAAAAATTATCCAAAAATTATTTTAGAAATCGAACCTCAACATCTTGACGAAAATTCTCAGCGACGTTTCTTTTTTTATCAGAGAAATGATTTTCATTTGATTGATGAAATGTATATTCAGCCAAGTTACGGTGAAGGCAAAAAGCCGCTACCACTTTGGCTTTTATCAAATTATCATCCTGAAAATATTCTACATGTGAAAGATGAAATTTACGATGTGGTTTATCACTAATCGTCAGACCAATTTTTCTTATCAAACAAAATTCTACTAGATTCATTTTTGTATCGGCGGCGCTTTATAAGTAGAAATTCTGGTCAAGACAGCTCTTTGAAATCTCATTAAATCGGCATCGCTCACAAAACCGTATTTTAGAATACTTTTCCGCTCAAAGCCGCCAGAAAGAACATAGTAAATAAAATGCTGGACTTGTGACTTTTCTATTTTTAAATCACTGAAATACTGATATCCCAAAGCTGTAACCATATAATCCATAAAATCTACATCGTCCCATTTATTTTTAATTTTTCCGATGACAAATCCCTGCCCTTTTGGCTGTACAAATTCTCCGGGTCTTGCTGCAAGAATTCTGGGATCAGATTTTTGCTTCATGTATACCGCAAGATCGCTTTTTAGTTTTTCAACCTTTCTTGGCGGATTCATTGTTTTTGTATCGACCTTTAAATCTCCGGTCAGTGCTTTTTTTATTTCGACCTCGTCAATTAATTGCGCGCTTCGTATCAGTTTTATATTAATGGGCGAAGAGAGATTTTCTTTGGTGACATTTGTACTCACTCTGTCGTAACCACTTTTAATGAAACGGAGATTATCTCCAAACCTTCCGGAAATCATAAAATGGCCATCCCGATTGGTTGCCACCCGCTCATCTGTACGAATGTTGATCACGGTAACATCAGAAATTTCCATATTATCTTCCGACAAAATCTTCCCGAAAATAAAATCCTGAGCATTGATACTTACGAAGAAGAAAAAGGATATAAGAAAAAGTAGTTTACATTTCACGGATTATTGTTTTATAGAGCAAAACTAAAGTAAATTTCATTGTCTTTGAGAAGTTTAACCACAGTTAACGCTTTTAATAATATTTTTTGAAATTTTCTTTTTTAAACTGTTAAAAACGTGTCATCAATTGTTAAAATTCCATTTAAATTTTAATTAAATTGCAGTCTCAATTCATTCTTTTCATGCAGAATTCTTATACCGTTATCAATGCTTCAGCCGGCTCGGGAAAAACATATGCACTCGTTCAGAGACTTCTGATGATCTGCTTACGATATCCTTATCAACAACATTCGATCAGGAATATTCTGGCTTTAACCTTTACAAACAAGGCAGCAAATGAGATGAAAGAAAGAATTCTTTCGTGGCTGGGAAATTTTACCGCTGAAAATTATGCTGAAAATGCTGATCTGAAAAATATTCAGATCGCTTTTGAAAATGAAGGCTTAAAAATTACAATTGATGAACTTCATTTCAGATCAAAAAAATTATTAGATTACGTTCTTCATAATTATTCAACTTTAAATATTGGGACAATTGACCGGTTTAATTCAAGACTTGTGCGTAGTTTTTCATACGAACTGGGTTTGGCCAAAAATTTTAATCTTGAAATTGATGCAGAACCATTTTTAATAGAAGCTGTTGATAAAATGCTCGATCAGATCGGAGAAAACGACAGCATTTCGAATTCTTTTATGGATTATGTGGATTACAGCCTTGATAATAATGAGAGAATTAACCTGAATAAAAACCTATATGATTCTGCAAAAGAATTTGTGAAAGATATTCATTATGAGCATCTTAAAAATAACAAAAGTTTTGACGACATCAAATATGAAGATATCAAAAACACACTTCGTAAAGAAATCGTTTCACAGAAAAAGCGTTCTTTAGAAATTGCAACACAATCGATCGAACTTTTTAAATCTAGAAATATTGATATTGAAGATTTCTCGCAGGGTAAAAATGGAATTGGAGGATTTTTTACCAAGATTTTAGATTTCTACAATAAAAAAAGGCCGGGTTTCCCGTTTCCAACAAACGAAGAAAGTGCATTAAATAATATTCAAAAAGGAGCGGCTACAAAATCTAAACATAAAGAGAGTGAGATTTTTGAAATTCTCGATACTCTTTTACAGAACAGAATGCAACTGATTCTTTTATTTATAGAAACTCAGAAAAAAGAGAAAATTCTTTCTGCTTTGCTTCCGTTAAAAGTAAATAAAGACATTCAGGATGAGCTGAAAAAAATTGAGGAAGAAAACGATCTGGTTTTACTTTCAAAATTTAATATTCTGATCAACGAAAATCTAAAAAATGAACCTTCTGCTTTTATTTATGAAAAAGTAGGTTCGCAGTTCCAGCATTATTTCTTCGATGAATTTCAGGATACTTCAGAACTGCAATGGCAAAATTTTGTTCCGTTGAGAGATCATAGTGTTTCAACCGACAATACCTCTTTTACGTTGGTAGGTGACCCGAAACAGAGTATTTACCGTTTTCGTGGTGGTGAAAGCAAACTGATGCTCGATATTATCAATAAAAAAGAAATTTCACCCAAAGAAGCTGAATTACTGATTTTAAAAGACAATTGGCGAAGTGCAAAAAATATTGTTCAGTTCAATAATGAGCTTTATCAATTTCATTCGACTTATCTTGAAGAAGAGCATAAAAATATTTTCGGAACTGATGCAGAACAAAATTCAAAATCTAAAATTGATGGTCGGGTAAAAGTTAATTTAATTGAAAACCAGACGAAAGAAGATTTTTACAATGATGTTTCCGAAAAGATGCAAAAAGACATTCAGGAATGTCTGGATAACGGATTTAGATTTTCCGACATTACGATTTTGTGTCGCGGAAATTTTGACATTTTCAGTTATTCTCAAAAACTCGGTAATCTGAAAGTCACTTATAACGATGAATCAACCAATATCAAAACGATTTCTGATAAAGGCCTCACCTTAGAATTATCAAATACTTTACAGGCGGTTATTCAGTTTTTGAGATGGGAAACCAATCCTAAAAACAAGCCACACCTCATCATGCTGATGTTTTACCTAAATCGTTTGGGCAGAATTACGATGACCGATTTCAGTTTAGAGATCAAAGAAATTCTTACGATCGAAACGCATGAGGAAATTATAGAATTTATTCAGAATAAATATACTTTAAAACTTAAACAGGATAATTTTCCGAAGTTTAATCTTTACAATTTCGTGGAATATTACATCAACGAATTTGCAGTAGAAAATAAAGAAACCGACTTCCTTCTCAACTTTCTTGAAATGCTTTTTAACTTTACCCAAAATGCCGGAGCAAGCACGAAAGAATTTCTGAAATATTGGGATGAGGAAGCCTCAAAACACACGATTCAAGCATCAGAAAATATCGACGCCATTCAGATTATGACGATTCATAAAGCAAAAGGTCTGGAGTTTCCTATCGTTTTTATTCCGCTGGAAAACAAAAATTCTGACAGCCAGTTTAATAATTGGTTTGATACTGACAGTGATGAAGCTTTGAAATCTGTGAACATTAATCAGTTTAATAAAAGTCTTGAAGCCTACGATCCCGAAATTGAAAAGTTTAATAAAATAAATTCCTACAAAAATTTTGTAGACCGACTTTGTCTGCAATATGTTGCCACAACACGACCTGTAGAACAGCTTTTCTTTTATCTTCAAAAAGCCAATAAGACTTCGAATAATCTGGAAATTCTGGAGTTTATTCAATCTAAAAACTTTCAGGAGCTTGATGAATTTGATCTTTATGAAACGCATCCTGAAATGCTGAAAAAACACAGCCAGCATAAAAGCTCATCTTACAAAACGAAGGAAATTGAAAATCTAAATAACAAGCACGAAAAAATCACCTCGATAAAAATTGCGACGCCTTCAAAAACATATCAGGAAAGAAATAAAAAAGTACGAACCGGAATTTTCGTCCACGAATTGTTATCTAAAATAAATACAGAAAAAGATATTCTGAAAGTTCTTGAAACTTACACTTTGGAAGGACAAATCACTTTAGCTGAAAAAGAGGAAATTCATAATGACTTAAAAGAAATCATCACCAAACATTCTGAATTTTTTGATGAAAAATGGGAAGTAATCAATGAAAAAGACATTATGATTTCTGAGCGTGGCATAAGCAAAATCTACAGACCAGATCGTATTTTGAAAAGCGATGAAGGATATATTATTGTAGATTTTAAAACCGGACAAGAATCTGAAAAGAACGAAAAACAGATTGCAACTTATAAGAATGTTCTTGAAAGACTGGGAATGAAGGTTTTGAAAACGCAGTTGATTTATTTACAGAAATAGTTAAATAAATAAAAATTTACGGCGGCACCTTTGGTGCCGCCGTAAATTTTTCGTCTTAGAACTAATTAAGCTTTTGTATCCGGCACGAAAACTCTGGTTGCAAGTTCCTGGTCAAAAAGATATAATGCGGAAGGATTATCACAAACCATTCTTATTTTTGTTACATATTGTGATGCACTCGCCTCTTCTTCTACCTGCTCATTGATGAACCATTGCAGAAATGAAGTTGTAGCAAAATCGCCTTCATCATTAGCATTTTTTACAATATTGAAAATGCTTCTCGTTACTTTCTTTTCATGCTCCAGAGCTTTTTCAAATATATCGACTGCATTTTCAAAAATATGCGGTGGTTTCGGTATTTCCCCAATGATAATTTCACCTCCTACATCGTTCAGGTAGTCAAACATTTTATCTGCATGCATTAATTCTTCTTTGCTCTGAACTCTGAAGTAATTGGCAATACCGTCGAGATCTTTTGCAAAAAACCATGCAGACATAGAAAGATAATATTGAGCAGCATATTGCTCGTGCGCTATTTGTTCGTTGATTGACTGTGCAATTTTTTCACTTACCATAATAAAAATTTATATTCAAAAATACATATTAAAAGGCTAATCAAAAAGTTTTGTGAAAATTTAGATTTAATATAAAAAGGGCAGAATTGCTTCTGCCCTAATAACATTAAAAAATCAAAACTATAAACTATCAGTTTATTTGCGGTTGAGGAGCAGGTTTCAGGCCATGTCTCATTTTGTGATCACCTTTCATTCCTCGTTCTTTCATCATTGCTCTTCGCTGCTCCATTTTTGCTTTTTTTCCGGCTTGCCATTTGTCATATTGATCCGGCGAAAGAATCTTTTTCATATCATTATCCATCTGCTGTCTTTTTGCTTTCATCTCCTCCATTTTCGCCTGTCTTTGCTCTTTATTTTTTTCAAAGCTGTTCTTCATTTCAGATTTTCTTTTTTCATGAAGATCTTTAATCTGCGCAATCTGACTTTGGTTTAGATTTAGTTCTTTCTGCATTTCAGCCATTCTTTCCTGCTCTTTTTGCTGCATCTTCTGCTTCATTTCTTCTCTGTTCACCTTTTTATCCTGAGGAACCTGTTGAGCCATTACAAAACTTCCCATTCCGATAAGCGCTATTGATAATACTAATTTTTTCATTTGATTTAAATTAATTAATTGGTTTGTTATATCTATTTGATATAGAATTTTGGAGAAAGTTAAATGTAAAATTCATAATTATTGTTAATTTTTTTTATCATATATTTAAATATTTAAAAAAATAAAAAGAGACCAGGTAATAAAACCTGATCTCCACACCACTCAAATATAATATATGAAAATAACTATCTAATTGCTTACTAAACCATTTCTAAAACCACCAGAACTTCTTCCCTCATTTCTGTTATTCTGCTGTCTCGGCGTACTGTTTTGA
The DNA here is from genome assembly GCF_027945075.1 of Chryseobacterium sp. CY350. Classification (NCBI taxonomy): domain Bacteria; kingdom Pseudomonadati; phylum Bacteroidota; class Flavobacteriia; order Flavobacteriales; family Weeksellaceae; genus Chryseobacterium; species Chryseobacterium wangxinyae. The sequence goes on along the minus strand of NZ_CP116034.1, from coordinate 3,147,151 downwards.
ATTCTCGGACTTGGGCTTTCATTTCTCTGTTGAGATCTAAAACCACCGTTTCCTCTTGTGCCACTATTCTCTGATCGAGGTGTGGCTGCTCTTATGCCACCAGTATCAGACTTTCTGTTTTCATTATTTCTGAAACCACCAGAATTTCCATTTCCTCTTACTCCATTGTTACCATTGTTACTTCGTACTCCGTTATCATTTCTAAATCCTCCGCTGTTTCCGTTGCTTCCTCCTCTTACTGCATTGTTTTCATTTCTGAAACCTCCGGAAGAATTTCCGTTATTGTTGTTTCTGAATCCTGAATTTCTCACCACATTTAGCGTAGGATTATCATTTCTTCTGATACTGTTTCTGTCGACTCTGTAAATGTTGATATTTACATTTCTATAACGAGGCGTTACCCTAAATCTTGGCGAGTAATAAGTTCTTCTGTAATTTTGGAAATATACAATCGGACTTTGTCTGTGATAATAATTATTCTGGAAAACAACAAAAACTCTTGGTCCCAAAATTCTTTCCATTGCATAAAACCTGTCATAGTACCATCTGTCTGGGTTGTATCTGTAAAAATTATTCCAGTTAGAAAAACTTGAGTACAGATTATTCAGATACAAAATCTGATCAATTTGCCAACGGTTTAGTCTATTTTGCTGAAAAAATACATTCCAGTTGATGTTGACGATACTGTTTCTATAATCGCCATATTGACTTTGATAATAATCTTGAGGATAATAATCCTGAGGATAGTTGTAGTAGTAATCATCCGGAAAATATTCGCGGTCATCATCATCACTGTAGTAACCATCATTGTATCCGTCGTTACCGTAACCGTTGTTCGGATATTGCTGAGCAAACGACAAAGTCGACAAAGTCAAAGCAAATCCCAAAAGTATTTTTTTCATTTCTATAAGCATTAATTGGTTAATTGATCAGAACTCTCATTCTTATCTTTTTGATGTAAAGAAAAAAAAGAAGTTAAACCCTTCGGTAAAACTTCTTTCATAATATTTTTAATTAACTGATAATCAATGCAATTATTTTCATTAAGATCGACCGCTGTCTTTGACCCAACTTGAAATTTTTTGATTAAACAATGTATTTTCCTTTAAATTATCAACATTTAAATGCATTCTGTATCGCCAATAGTGCGGAAATACTGCAGGATTATTAATCCTTTCATTATCAATCAGCGGATTGCTAAGACTTTCCTCCGTAGCCAGAAATTCCTGAAGAGGGAAAACTGCCAACATCGCGTCATTGTATAAATGCTGTTTCATGATAATTTCTGCCAAATAAGGTTCCATATGATCTGATACTTTTCCGTATTGCATCAGTTGTTGATTAAAATACTGCTGCGTAAGTTGCGGATCTTCCTTCCACCATTGTCTTAAAGTAGAACTATCGTGGGACGAAGCCGTAACAACATTCATATAACCTGCATCCTTCGGGTTGTAAAAAAGAATCTGCTCCGATGGCATTCTCTGAACCTTTAAAGCTATGATTGCCAATTCATTCATCACCTCGGGAACACAATCTGGAACCATTCCTAAGTCTTCACCACAAATCAACATTTTTGTAGCGTTCAGTATGACAGGTAATTTTTCCATTGCTTTTTCACGCCACAGATAATCTTGCCTTTTAAAGAAATAATCATGGTATAATTCGTAGATTGCCTTCTTTTCCCAATCAGAAAGATATTTGTAAGATTCCGTCTTGAACGCATTGAATCTTGGATGATAGACCGTCTGCCCATCTTTTTCTTCCGGTAAGAATAAAACGTTTGCGCAAAGAGCGATTAATTGCTCTTCCACTCTTGCGTTTCCTGTAGGATTCTTTTTAAAATAATCCGCAAGTTTCCTTTGCGTCTCAAATTCTTCTTTAAAGCTATATGTACCATTGTGATTATTGTTAATGAAATCTAATGCCTTACTGCTTTCTTCATTAAAATAATTCCAAAGAATCTGGTCGTTAATAAACGGCTTGCAATATCTGTCGTAATCAAACGGAATATGTCTTGCCTTAAATTCTTCCAAAACAATCGGCACTGCCGGATAGAAATACCCCAAAATCCCTTGTGTAGCAGAAATAGGCATTCTCCAGATCCTAAAAAACCCTAAGATATGATCTATTCTCATCGCATCAAAATATTGCTCTAATGCTTTGAATCTGTTTTTCCACCATTGATAGTCATCAGCTTTCATCGCTTCCCAATTGTAGGTAGGGAATTCCCAGTTTTGTCCTAATTCTGTAAACTGATCCGGTGGAGCTCCTGCCTGAAAATCCATCCCGAATAATTCCGGCTCCGTCCATGCTTCTACAGAATGTCTGTAAATTCCAATCGGCAAATCTCCTTTTAACGAAACTCCTAAACTATGAATATAGTCTACCGAATCTTTCAGTTGTTTATGAAGCTGAAACTGAACCCATGCATGAAGCATAGAAGCATCATAATCTTTACTTTTTGTTGAGAAAAAAGGAGAAATTTTCCCGGCAATATATTTTTTATGTGTCTTCCAGTCATTAAAATTGGGAGTCTTATATTTATCTCTTAGCACACAAAACGCAGAGTAAGGAAGTAGCCAGGATTCGTTATCTTTAATGAATTTCTTGAAATTTCTATCTTTATAAATCTTCTCTTTTTCAGTATTAAAGACAGCTTTCAAAAATTTCCATTTGCCTGAAATCATCTTCTCATAGTCGATCAGATCCAGTGAATTTAATTCCGATTTTAAAGCTTCATGATATTCAACTAATTCTTTCGGTAAATTGAAATCTAAATTTTCTAAGGATATATATTGAGGATGAAGAGCGTATACAGAAACTGCCGCGTATGGGTAAGAATCTGTCCATGAATAATTAGCTGTCGTATCATTAATAGGCAATATCTGAATAATTCCTAAAGAAGTTTCCTTTGCCCAATCTGCAAGTTTTTTAAGATCAGAAAACTCACCTACACCAAAACCATTTTCGCTTCGTAAAGAGAAAACAGGAACTGCAACTCCTGCAGCGTGGTACATTTGGTAAGACCTAAATCTGAAGTAATGATCAGCAGAAATCTGTAGAACATCTTTTTGAATATTGGGAATTGTAAATCTATTTTCTCCGGTTTCGATATCAATTATTTTCCTCTGCGTTTTATCAAAGATCGCATATTTGTATTGAATCAATTGATTTTCAGCAATCTCAACAGAAGCTTCCCAAACTCCAAAATCTGTCTGAGATAAATGAATTGCTTTTTCATGATCCCAATTCCCAAGTGATACAACATTTCCGATGATCACAATTTCCCAATCAGGATTGTAAACCGGAGCTTCAATTCTAAACAAATGAGTATGCTTTTTTAGAACGCTCAGCTTTTGAGGAACAAAATGGGTGAGTTTATTATAAAGAACTTTATTATTTAGATAATTTTCAGGGAAATTTTCATTGTTCCACTCATCAAAAATTAAAAACTCTTTGTAATTGTGTGGAAAATTAAGATTATGAGAAACAAACTCTTCTCTCAAAACAGAATTTTTGTCATCTACGAGCTGATATCTGTACGAAATTGATTTGGAAAAATAATCAATTTCACATTTCCAATATCCATCTTCAGTATAAAACATTGTATGAATCTTTGAAACACCTTCCTTTTCATCAATTATCAACTGCAAATTTTCACCCGGTTTTGTATGATAGGCAACATTAAAATACAATTTCATCTATATATTTTTTGATAAAAATAAGGTTTTAAAATTGAAAAACAAACGGTTGCAGTATCAAATATTTATTAAAAAACCTTTTCTCACAAGTGAAAAAAGGTTCAATTAATCAGTTAAAAATGAAATTATTCTGTTACGAGAATTTTTTTATTTAATAAAGCTTTACCAGATTCATCCGTGATATTCACAATATACGAACCTGCTACTAAATTTTTCAAATAAACCTGTTGATTTAATTGACCATCTTTTACCGCAAATCTTTGAGTCATCAGAATTTTTCCGGAAACATCGTAGGCATTAAGTAATAGATTGCCTTTAACCGTTTTATCATCGATTTTCAAATAAACAAAACCTTCATCAACCTTTGTGGGATAAACATCAACATCGGCAAAAACATTAGCAGAAGATTTTCTCTCATTGGCAAAATATTTACTCGCCAAATCATAAATATGAAGATTAGTTTCTCCTGAAAGCTGTTTAGCTTCTAAATTATCAAGGCTCAATTCGTACATTGAATCTCCTTTTGCACTCGCGATTACCACTTTACCTTTAGAGTTTACAGCAGCACCGTTCACGGAATAATTTTCAGGAAGCCCTGAGATTTTTCCGACAAATTTAGCTTTCAATTCTTTAGTTGAAACTTTAAAAACGTTGCCGGAAGTTGAGAAAACATAGAAATTATTATCAGCATCAGCAATCATATCTCCTCCGAATCCGCTTGCAATTGCTGTAAAAGAATTGTTACCGTTTGCTACATCATCTTTTATAATGCCGAGATCATTTACAGAAAACTGACCATTCTTTTTAGTGATCTGAAGAAATTGCGTACCGGAATTATTAATCGCATAAATATTTCCATCATAACCAGTCGCCATTCTCGTGATATGAGAGTTAATATCACATGATGTTACTCTCGCAACTGTATTTTCGACGAGAGTAATCTCCTTTGTTTTTTGATTTAAAACGTAAATATTTGAGGAAAACATTGGCATATAAACCAAATTGTCTCCCGAAGCGTCATACGCCAAAGCTGCCAAAGTCATCGCTTGCGCATGATTATAAGAAGTTTTGTCTTCGGCAACAGCGGTTTTTCTCGATTGCGAAATTACTTTCGCTTCAGAAGAGACGCCAAAAAAACTTTGTCCGGAAGTTCCGTCTGCGTTCATCGCACGAAAATCGCTAAACTCAATTCTTGGAGAATCTTTACCTGCAAGCGCAAAAAAATCCTGCTGCGCATTGATTGTATTTCCAAGTAATAATAGAATAACAGGGAATAAATGTTTTTTCATATTCAAAAAAATTTTATTTGTAATTGTTTTAGTCTTACTAAGTTAAACATTTTTTGATTTGCTTTGATAATTTATTGGTGAAATTTAAATCTCAATTAAGTTCAAAAAAAAATCTCGCAGATTTTGCGGATTGAGCAGATGATTGTATTTAAAAATCTGCGAAATCTGTAAAATCTGCGAGAGATATATTTATAAAAATTCTAATTTAAAACATAAGAAGTTCCGTCTCTTCCGTCTTTCAATTCAATTCCTTCAGCTAAAAGCTTATCTCTAATTTGGTCTGAAAGTTCGAAGTTTTTAGATTTTCTGGCTTGATTTCTCAATTCAATCAGAACCTGCAATGTTTGGTCTAATTTTTCATTATTATTCTCTTCAACAGCCTGAAGTCCTAAAACATCAAAGATCAAAGCATTTAAAGTTGACTTTAAATCTTCGAGATCTTCCGTCGATACTGTTTCTTTTTCATCTTTTAAAGCAAAAATAAATTTCACAACTTCAAATAAATGGGCAATCAAAACCGGGGAGTTGAAATCATCTGTCAAAGCCTCATATGCTTTGGTTTTCCATTCTTTGAGATTAAATCCTGATTCTTTCTGATCATCCGGAGTAATAGAATTCAGAACTTTCAACGCTTCCATTAATCTGATAAAACCTTTTTCGCTTGCAATCATCGCATCATTGGAAATATCTAAAACACTTCTGTAATGCGCCTGTAAAAAGCAGAAACGGACGATTGTAGGATGAAAAGGTTTTTCGAAGAAATCATTTTCTCCGGAAACCAATTGTTTAGGTAAAATATAGTTTCCTGTCGATTTACTCATACGCTGAGAATTCATCGTCAACATATTTGCATGCATCCAGTAATTAACCGGCTCAACGTCATTGCAAGCTTTTCCTTGGGCAATCTCACATTCGTGGTGAGGGAATTTCAGATCCATCCCACCTCCGTGAATATCAAATTTATCTCCCAAATATTTTGTACTCATTGCGGTACATTCAAGATGCCATCCCGGGAAACCTTCTCCCCAGGGAGAATTCCAACGCATAATGTGTGCGGGGGAAGCTTTTTTCCACAGAGCAAAATCCTGCGGATTTTTCTTTTCGCCTTGTCCGTCAAGATCTCTCGTATTCGCAAAAAGTTCTTCAATATTACGTTTTGATAGTTCGCCGTAGTTCAAACCTCTTTTGTTGTATTCTAAAACATCAAAATAAACCGAACCGTTGCTTTCGTAAGCAAAACCTTTTTCGATTAATTTCTGCGTCAATTCTATCTGTTCAACGATATGTCCCGTTGCCGTAGGTTCAATATTCGGAGGAAGCAAATTAAACATTTCCAGAACTTTATGAAAATCGACTGTGTATTTCTGCACGATTTCCATGGGTTCCAGTTTCTCCAGACGTGTTTGCTTAACGAAACGGTCGTTGTTAACGTCTCCATCATCTGTAAGGTGTCCCGCATCGGTGATATTTCTCACGTATCTCACTTTATATCCCAAATGCATTAAGCTTCTGTAGATAAAATCGAAAGAAAGAAATGTACGAACATTTCCTAAATGCACATTGCTGTAAACTGTTGGTCCACAGACGTACATCCCGACATTATTTTCATGGATTGGAGTGAATATTTCTTTTTCGCCTGAAAGCGAATTGTATATTTTTAGCATGATTTATTAAAGATAATTGATGATTGATTTTAAATTAATTCAAAGAAAAATCATTTACAACAGACGATTGTTACCATAAAAATTCTACTTGAGGCTTTTCTAAATTTTATCATTCGTAAATTTTTATTTAATCCAGTTTAGCATGACTTCCTACATAATGCAGAAATTCTTGTCTTGTAATAGGATTGGTTCTGAAAATTCCGCTTAATTCGGCAGTAATTGTTGAGCTTGCAGTGTCTTTTATTCCTCTGCAATTCACACAAAGATGTTTTGCATCAATAATGCAGGCAACATCTTTGGTACCTAAAGCTTCTTTTAACGCGTCTACCACCTGCATCGTCAATCTCTCCTGAACTTGCGGTCTTTTTGCATAATAATCGACGATTCTGTTAATTTTTGAAAGGCCAATCACCTCTCCGTTTGAGATATAAGCTACATGCGCTCTTCCTATAATCGGCAAAAAATGATGTTCACAGAACGAATATACTGTAATATCTTTTTCTACCAACATCTGTCGGTATTTGTATTTGTTTGAAAATGTAGAAATTCCTGGCTTATTTTCCGGAAGAAGCCCGCCAAAAATTTCATTAACATACATTTTAGCAACACGTTTTGGAGAATCTTTTAATGAATCATCAGTCATGTCAAGACCTAAAGTTTCCATAATTTCCCCGAATAGCTCGGTTATTTTTTCAATTTTTTCCTGTGGCGATTTCTCAAAAGCATCTTCACGGATCGGCGTATGCTCTTTTCCTGTGAAAATATCATCATCGTTATCGGTAAAATCAACCATTTTTATTTATTTTGCAACAAAAATACGGATAAAAATAATTCTATATTTTAATTTAGCTCAAATTTGAATTACCTTTCACATCATTAGTCTGAAATAATTATGATCACCATTGAAGAAGTAGAGAATAACGCACAAAAAAGAGAGTTTTTAGAGTTTCCTGCCAGACTTTACAAAGATGATACAGCGTATATCCGACCTTTGGATAAAGATATTGAAGGGGTTTTTGACCGCAATACAAATAAATCCTTTGAAAATGGTGCAAGCGCTCGTTTTCTGTTCAAAAATAAGGAAGGAAAAACGGTGGGAAAAGTTGCCGTTTTTGTAAACAAAAAATACCTAGAAAAACAACCGACCGGAGGAATTGGTTTCTTCGACTGCATTAATGATCAGAAGACTGCCAATTTCATATTTGACCATTGCAAAAACTGGCTTTTGAAACATGGCATGGAAGCGATGGACGGCTCAATAAACTTCGGCGAAAGAGATAAATTTTGGGGTGTTCTTATTGAGGGCTTCTCTCAGCCTTTGTATGGAATGAATTACAATTTTCCTTATTATCAAGAACTTTTTGAGAATTACGGTTTCCAGATTTACTATAACCAACTTTGCTTCAGTAGAAAGGCTCACGCTCCGACCTCAAGGATTTTCAACATCATGCATGCTAAACATTCCAAAAATGAAAATTTTTCTGCAAAACCCGTTACCAAAGCCCATCTTGAAAAGTTTGCTGAAGATTTTTATACCATCTACAATAAATCCTGGGAGAGCCACGGTGGTGGAAAACAGATGAATTTGGCGGAAATAAAAAAGATGTTCAACACGATGAAACCTGTAATGAACGAGCATATAGCCTGGTTCGCTTATGAAAATGAAAAGCCTATCGCAATGTGGATCAATATTCCAGATTTGAATCAATGGTTTAAATATCTTAATGGAAAATTCGGGCTTTGGGATAAGATTAAATTTTTGTATTACAAGAAAGTGAAAAAGAATACTAAGTTTGTTGGTTTAATTTTTGGAGTCCTCCCAGATTGGCAAAACAAAGGTGTAGAAGGTTACCTCATCGTAGAAGCGGCTAATCATTTCAGAAAAGCTACAGAATTTTTAGATTTTGAAATGCAGTGGATTGGTGATTTCAACCCAAAAATGCTTGGTCTTGCAAAGCATCTGGAGACCGAGATGACGAGAAAACTAGCGACTTACAGATATTTATTTGATAGGGAGAAAGAATTTGAAAGACATCCCACAGTCTAAATTTTAAAAAAAATAATCATGAATTCATTAGCACTTTTCTTTATTGTTTTTCTCTTTTTTATACTATCTATTCCAGCAATTATTTTTCTGATTGCCTATCTAGCGGCACAAAGCAGAAAAAAGAAACAGAAAATTCTTTTGGAGGAAATTGGCACTCCCGAATTTCATGCTTTTGTACGTTATAATGTGGGAAATACTCAAAACGAATTTTTCAAACTGAAGGCATTTCAGGGAAGCGAAATTATCTATGTTGAAGACAGAAAAATTGTTTTCAGAGACACTTTAAATCAACATCCGCATATATTTAACTTAGATGATTCTTCAATAAAATGGGAAGATGTGAATCTTGTAAACGGCTTGTTGAAATGGTTTTCTGTTAGCGATGATACAACGAAATATTTTTTCAACATCGACAGCGGAATGTTCATTTTTAATACCAATTCTTCAAAACCGACAACAAAAAGTGTTTTTGAAAGGTTAATTCAATATCAAATTGAATATATTAAATAAGGCTTCTTAAATATCTGAAGCCTTATTTAATCACTTTTACTAACTATTTAAAACAGCTCTCCAGCCACTTTTTTAATATTATCACTTTTACCCATCGAGTAAAAATGCAGTACAGGAACGCCAAAATCAAGCAGTTCTTTGCACTGACTGATTGCCCATTCTACACCGATTTGTTTTACGGCTTCATTATTTTTTGCACTTTCTACAGCATTGATTAAGTCTTCAGGCAAATCTATTTTGAAAACCTGCGGCAACAGTTTCAAATGTTTTTTTGTTGCAATCGGTTTAATTCCCGGAATAATAGGAACTGTAATTCCCATTTCTCTTGCTTTGGTTACAAATTCGATATACTTTTTATTATCAAAAAACATTTGAGTTACGATATAATCTGCGCCTGCATCTACTTTTTGTTTCAGCCATTTCAGGTCATAATTCATTGACGGAGCTTCCATGTGCTTTTCAGGATAACCGGCAACTCCGATGCAGAATTTATTGTGATCATCACAAATTTGCTCATCATGCAAATATTTTCCTCTTCCCAAGTTGTTGATCTGATTAACCAAATCCATTGCGCTTGCATGACCGCCAGGAGTTGCCTCAAAATACTGATGCCCTTTCATCGCATCGCCGCGAAGTGCCATAATATTGTCGATTCCGAGATACATACAGTCTACCAAAAGATATTCTGTTTCTTCTTTTGTAAAACCTCCGCAAAGCAGATGCGGAACGGTATCAACTCCATACTTATGCTGAATCGCCGCACAAATCCCCAAAGTTCCGGGACGCATTCTTGTAATACGACGCTCCATTAAACCATTTCCTTTGTCGATGTAAATATATTCTTCCCTGGAAGTCGTCACATCAATGAATGGTGGTTTAAATTCCATTAAAGGATCGATGTTGGTATATAAATCTTCAATCCCGATTCCTTTTTGAGGCGGAACAACCTCTAAAGAAAATAAGGTTTTGCCGTTGGCGTTTTTTATATGGTCTGTGATTTTCATTAACCTTGTTTAGTTTTATTTTTTATGAAATCTATAAGATAGTTAACAACTCCTTTTGTAACTTCATTATAAATTGATTCTTTTTCAGAATCGTAAGAATATATTTTTGAAAAGACTGTATTTCTGTAGAGATAAGATTCCAACATTGCTTCATCATAAGAAGAATGCTCTTCTTTTACAAAATATTTTAACGTCTTCTTTTTAATAGTTATTGTTATATCTAAGTCTACATTAAATTCATAGTTAACATGATCATCAAAAACAATTGATATTGTAAAATCATCATTTAACAATAACTCATTATCCTCTTTAATTCTATCAATCAAAGATTTATAATCATTTATCAGAAATTTAGTTTCAGAAAAAAATAAGTATGATTCTTGGAAAAGACTTTCAAACTTGCTTAATTTAGGTGACAAATAGTCAAAAAGTCCCTTTATGTAAGTATCAATCAAAAAATCTTTATCTTTTATTACATCAACAATATTAGTGTTATGAATTTCCATTTCTTTGACAAACAATTCAATCTCCTTATCCAAATCATCTGCTTCATTAATATTTTCTCCATTAATTGCTTTCTGCATGATATCAAGACTAAATCCAATATTTTCGGCAAATAGTTTTACTAAATCTTCGTAGATTCCATTATCAGCAATATTCAATGCAGAATAATATTGAATTTTGTGTTTATTTTTAATTACAATAACTGGATATTGATGTTTAAGCAAAATAAAATTGCTTAGAATTCTTGCTAAACGTCCGTTTCCATCATCAAATGGATGAATCGAAGTAAACTTGTGGTGAAAAATTGCAGAAATAACAATTGGATGTAGATTTTCTTCCTCGGCATTCCTGTACCATTCCAAAAGATTGTTCATTTCAAAAGCAACCTCTTCAGGATTGGTATAATAATGAATATCACCGGAAACTGTTTTTACATGGTTTGGTGAGGTTTTATATTGTCCAATTTTTATTTCTTTTTCGAATTCAATTCCTTGTGGCGAAATAGTTTTTGAAAAATAAGGTTCAACTAAAATTATTTTATGCAAATCCTTAATATCACTTTCCGAAAGCGGACGATTTTCTTTAATTAATTGCAACATGAAACCAATCGCTTCATTATGACCTTTAATATCTAAATGATCTTTGAAAGGTTTTCCTTTAGCCGTCAAACCAAAGTTTAAAAAAGCGATTGTTTCACCATAACTCAACTGATTTCCTTCGATTGCATTTGAATTGTAATTCCAATCTAATTTTAATTTCTGAAAAATTTTATTTTCCAACTCATTAGAAAATGGTCGGTTAGAATCAATCGATTTTTTTTTCTCATCAATTGATTTTATTTCAATTAAATTTTCTAATATTTTGATATTTTTCATAATTATTTTTATTTACAAAAATAGAATTTAATCCCTCAAATTCATCTTATCCCAAATCTGTCTTCTCATCTAAATTCCATCTGCCAAATTCGGGTTCAGCCATTTTCTGGCTTCCTGCAGAGAAATTCCTTTCCTTACAGAATATTCTTTCAACTGGTCTTCTGAAATTTTTCCTAATCCGAAATATTTGGCGTGCGGACTTCCAAAATAATAACCTGAAACAGCAGCTGTCGGGAACATCGCTAAACTTTCAGTGAGATAAACGCCGATGTTTTCTTCAACTTTCAACAAATCCCAAATCGCATGTTTTTCCAAATGGTCCGGACAGGCAGGATAACCCGGAGCGGGACGAATTCCCTTGTATTTCTCAGCAATTAAATCTTCGTTGCTTAAATTTTCCTGATTGGCGTAACCCCAATATTCTGTACGTACTTTTTTATGTAAAAATTCTGCATAAGCTTCTGCAAAACGGTCGGCAATTGCTTTTACCATAATCGCGTTGTAATCGTCGTTGTCTTTTTCATACTGATCCGACAATTCATCCGTTCCGAAACCTGTACAAACGCAGAAAGCACCCATGTAATCGGTCTTTCCTGAACTTTTTGGAGCAATAAAATCACTTAATGCAATGTAATCTTTACCTTTCGATTTCTGAACCTGTTGTCTTAAAGTCAAAAACTTAACTTTTTCCTGATCATTTTCATCGTAAATCAAAATATCATCAGTTTCGTTTGAATTGGCTTTAAAGATTCCAAAAATTGCTTTGGCAACTAATCGTTTTTCATCAACAATTTTCTTTAAAATTTTCTGACCGTCTGCAAATAATTCTTTCGCTTGTTCGCCCACCACTTCATCATCAAAAATATTCGGATATTTCCCGTGCAGATCCCAGCTTCTGAAAAACGGCGACCAGTCGATAAAAGGAATCAATTCTTCCAAATCCTGATTTTCGAAAACCTGAATTCCCAAATTGTTTAAAGTGAAAATTTCTTCGTTTTCCCAATCGATTTTAAACTTATCTTTTCGGGCATCTTCAATGGAAACATAGTTTTTATCAATCTGCCTGTTCAAAAACTTTTCACGGAAATCTGAATAATCACTTTTCAAATCATCAACATATTCTTTATTTCTATCTCCCAACAATGAACTTACCACGTTAACCGCTCTGGAAGCATCATTCACGTGAACCACTGCATTTTTATATTTTAAATCAATTTTTACGGCAGTATGTGCTTTAGAAGTCGTCGCACCACCGATCAATAAAGGAAAATTTAAATTCTGTCTTTCTAGTTCTGAGGCGATATACACCATTTCATCTAAACTCGGCGTAATCAATCCGCTAAGACCGATGACATCGACATTGTGATCAATCGCTGCCTGAATAATTTTCTCGGCAGGAACCATCACTCCCAAATCGACAATATCGTAATTATTACAACCCAACACTACGCTCACAATATTTTTTCCGATATCGTGAACATCACCTTTTACAGTTGCCATCAAGATTTTTCCGTTGGGTTTCTGAGCTACATCTTTTTCCGCTTCGATAAACGGTTGCAGATAAGCGACCGCTCTTTTCATGACACGGGCAGATTTTACCACCTGCGGAAGAAACATTTTCCCGGCACCAAATAAATCACCGACAACGCCCATTCCGGTCATCAGATTGACTTCGATAACGTGAAGCGGTCTTGCCGACTGCAGTCTGGCTTCTTCTACATCTTCTTCGATAAAACGGTCAATACCTTTTACCAAAGAATGGGTAATTCTTTCCTGCAAAGGATAAGTTCGCCATTCAAGCTCCTCAACTTTCTCTTTTTTAACCGATTTATTCCGTTCAGAATAATCTAAAAGCCTCTCGGTCGCATCTTCTCTTTTGTCGAGAATTACATCTTCTACAAGCTCAAGAAGTTCCTTATTAATCTGATCATAGACCTCGAGCAATGCAGGATTTACAATTCCGATATTCATTCCAGCCTGAATTGCGTGATAAAGGAAAACCGAGTGCATCGCCTCACGTACGGTATCATTTCCACGGAACGAGAACGAGACATTGGAAACCCCTCCACTCACCGAAGCGTAAGGAAGATTTTGTCTTACCCAACGTGTGGCTTCAATGAAATCGATTGCGTTGCGACGGTGTTCGTCCATTCCGGTTGCAACGGGGAATATATTTAAATCGAAAATAATATCTTCAGCGGGAAATTTAACCTCATTCACCAAAATATCATAAGAACGCTGGGTGATTTCCAGTCTTCTTTCATAATTATCGGCTTGTCCGACCTCATCAAAAGCCATAACAATCACCGCCGCTCCGTATCTTTTGATCGCTTTGGCGTGTTTTACGAACTCTTCTTTTCCTTCTTTCAAACTGATGGAATTCACCACACATTTTCCCTGAACAACTTGTAAACCCGCTTCCAATATTTCCCATTTGGAAGAATCGACCATGATCGGAATTTTGGAAATATCAGGTTCGGAACCGATAAGGTTCAGAAATTTAATCATGGAAGCTTTTCCGTCGATCAAACCGTCGTCAAAATTGACGTCAAGAATCTGAGCTCCGCCGTCAACCTGATCTCTTGCGATATCTAAAGCTTCAGAGAATTTTTCTTCTTTAATTAATCTTAAAAACTTTTTAGATCCGGCAACATTAGTTCTTTCACCAACGTTGATGAAATTCGATTCCGGAGTAATAATCAGAGGTTCGAGCCCTGATAATTTTAAATATTTCATTAATTTATTCTTCTAAAATAAAATAGGCGTTATTCGCATTTTGCTTCAGCAAATCGACATGTTTGCCCAAAGCGTTGAAAATCGGAAACCGTTTGTAGCTCAAATTATTTTCTCTCGCAAACTGCTCGATTTCCTCAGTAATTTCGTTATAATACATATAGCTGTAGTTCGGAAAAAGATGATGGGCAACATGAAAATTGAAATTCCCCAAAACATTTCTCACAAACCAGTTATTTTCTTTTAAATCATTGGTTACTTCAAGCTGATGGCGAATCCAGCTGAACGGAAGTCCGTTTTTTTCATCCAATTTCGGAAAAGCATTATCCGGAAGCGGATGTAAAGGCAACAACACAAAAAGTGCAAAAATGCTTGCTGCAATCACCTGCAAAAACCAAGCAACCAAGGCCAAACCAAGAGAAATTTTAAAAAATAAAACCGGAATTGCGATCTGATAGAAAAAGTAAAATAATTTAAAGCTGATCATTTTAATCTTTTCTGAAACCGGAATTTTACCCTGAGTTTTTAAAATTACTCTTTCATGATCAAAAAAATCCCTGAAATCTCTGATAAACATCCAGTTAAATAAATAAAGCGGATACACCAGAAAGAAAAAGAAATGCTGATATTTCTGAATTCCTTTAGCTTTAATCCATGGAACGATGAGTAAAATTCCGCTCTGCTCAATGTCGGTATCCCAACCGTCAACGTTTGGATAGGCGTGATGCGATGCGATGTGCCTTTTTTTCCAGATATAAGAGTTGGCTCCCACAAGATCGAAAATTTTCAGGACCAGACTGTTGAGTTTTTTACTTTTAAAAATATTGTTGTGAGCTGCCTCGTGAATTAAATTTAAATAAATTAAAACGAGGGAAATGCCCATCAGAACAAAACTTGAAATGTAAACCCAAGGCTGGTCTGCATTAAAAATGGCAAATAGATACAACCCGAAATAGACCAAAGGCAAAATAATTGCTTTGATCTGAATGTAAACATCTCTGTTTTTGGGAAGTGTTTCTAGTCGCTCGTTCACTCTTTTTCTAAGTTCATTAAACAATTTGGCGTCTTCTGGATTTTTTAAGTAAAATGGCTTTTCCATAAGAATTTGATTTGGTTTTTAAAAAAGTATTTTCATACTTGCTCTAAAATTCCAGATCAAAAATCATACAAAATATTTCACTTTTCTTGGCTCATATTTATCAACTAAATCAGCTATTGCTTTAATGTGTTCCGGCGTGGTACCGCAGCATCCGCCAATAATATTGATCAATCCTTTCTCTACATATTCCCTGATCTGTGCAGCCATTTGGTCTGGTGATTCATCATACTGTCCGAAAGCATTCGGAAGACCCGCATTCGGATAAGCCGAAACGTGGAATTCTGAATTATGAGCCAGCGTTTCTAAATATGGAGTTAACTGATTCGCTCCCAAAGCACAGTTGAACCCAACACTCAATAAGTTTAGATGTGAAACTGAAATTAAAAATGCTTCTGCGGTTTGTCCGCTCAGTGTTCTTCCCGACGCATCTGTAATCGTCCCAGAAACCATGATCGGGATTTCGATTCCTCTTTCTTCCTGAATTTCGTCGATGGCAAATAAAGCGGCTTTTGCATTTAATGTGTCAAAAATTGTTTCTACCAAAAGAATATCTGAACCTCCATCTAGCAAAGCTTCTGACTGCTGTTTGTAAGCCAGTCTTAAATCCTCAAAAGTAATCGCACGATAACCCGGATCGTTGACATCAGGGCTTAAACTTGCCGTTCTGTTGGTTGGTCCGATAGAACCTGCAACAAATCTAGGCTTATCAGGGTTTTTGGCAGTGAACTCATCACAAACTTTTCTGGCAATTTTAGCTGATTCGTAGTTGAGTTCATAGACCAAATCTTCCATGTGGTAATCTGCCATTGCAATTGTAGTTCCCGAAAAAGTATTGGTTTCAAGAATATCAGCGCCGGCCTCAAGGTACTTTCTATGAACTTCTTCAATTGCATGAGGTTGCGTGAGAGAAAGCAGGTCATTATTTCCTTTGACGGGATGTTCCCAGTCTCTGAAACGCTCACCACGGTAATCTTCTTCTTCGAATTTGTATCTCTGAAGCATGGTTCCCATCGCTCCGTCGAGAATTAAGATTCTCCCGGAAAGGGCTTTATATAGTTGTTCTGAATTTTTCATTTTTCTATTCTTTTTTATATTGTAAAACCATTTACGGCTTTGTCATCAGCATTGGATGTTCACCAATGATTATATTTTTTATAGTAGCGCAGAGCCCTGAAAGGGCTTTATCATCAGCATTGGGTGAAGCCCAATGAATAAAATTTGTAGCTGCATTAAGCCCTGAAAGGGCGACGTCACTAATCCCAAACATAATCTTCATTGTACTGTACATCATATTTTTTTAAGAATGCTCGGTATTCGTCCTGGAAACTTTTCACTTTATGATGTTCTTCCTGATTTCTTATATAATTTTTCACTACCTCAATTTCAGTCGGGTTAACAGAAAATGCACCGTACCCGCTTTGCCAGTAAAAAGCAGAAAATTTTTCACCTTTAGTTTTAATCCATTTTGATGAAGCTGATTTCACTTCTTCTAAAAGTTTCACCAAAGTTATTTTTTTTGAAAGCAAGCACAAAATATGGACATGATCCCGATAACCTCCAACCTGAATGGGATTACACTCTAAATTTTTACAGACACCTCCTAGATAATTAAAAATTTCTTCTTTAAATTCATCGGATATCATTTGTTCTCTATTTTTTGTACTAAAAACTATGTGAACATATATTTTACTTAAAGATTGTGACATAATTTACATCAATTAAAAAATGTTGTCGCCGCCCTTTCAGGGCTTATTATCTGTATTCGTTATTACCTGCGGCTTCACCGCAGGCTGTTGATTTTGCCCTTTCAGGGCAAACCCAAACACTTTAACCCAACGCCTGCTTTAAATCTGCAATAATATCCTCCACATTTTCGAGACCTACAGAGCAGCGAACCAATCCTGCAGTGATTCCCACTTCATTTCTTTCTTCGTCAGAAAGTTTGGAATGCGTTGTAGAAGCGGGATGTGTTACAATTGTTCTCGTATCACCAAGATTGGCTGAAAGTGAGCACATCTTTATTTTATCTAAAAAGCTTCTTCCATCTTCAATGCCTCCTTTGATTTCAAATGCAACGATATTTCCGCCTAACTTCATTTGCTTTATTGCGATATCGTAACTGGGATGAGATTTTAAAAATGGATATTTTACAAATTGTACATTCGGATGACTTTCTAAAAACTCTGCAACCTTCAAAGCGTTTTCGCAATGTCTTTCTACACGGATAGCAAGTGTTTCCAGGCTTTTCGATAAAATCCAAGCGTTGAATGGCGACATTGCAGGACCTGTATTTCTTGCAAAAAGATAAATTTCACGAATCAAATCTTCTCTACCTACCGCTACCCCACCCAAAACACGACCTTGTCCGTCTATCAGTTTTGTTGCTGAATGAACGACCAGATCAGCACCGTATTTTATCGGTTGCTGAAGGTAAGGCGTGGCAAAACAGTTGTCTACAATAAAAATTAAATTGTGCTTTTTGGCAATCTTTCCAAAAAACTCTAAGTCTAGAATCTCTATTGCAGGATTGGTTGGCGTTTCCAAATACAGAATTTTTGTGTTTGGCTTAATATATTTTTCTACATTTTCAGAATCCTCAGCCTTGAAATAAGTCGTCTCGATATTCCACTTCGGAAAATATTTGGTGAATAAAGTATGCGTAGAACCGAAAACCGACTGACAGCTCACAATATGATCTCCTGCATTCAGTAAAGTTGCAAAAGTTGAATAAATGGCAGCCATTCCTGTTGCGAAAGCGTAACCTGCTTCCGCACCTTCCATTTTTACAATTTTATCAGTAAATTCTGTAACATTAGGATTCGAAAATCGGCTGTACAGATTTTTAGATTTTTCCTCTGCAAAACTAGCTCTCATATCTTCTGCATCTTCAAAAACAAAGCTTGAAGTAAGATACAAAGGCGTAGAATGCTCGTCAAACTGAGTTCTTTCGGTTTGGATTCTTATCGCAAGGGTTTCAAAATTTTCGTTTTCCATTTTTATCTCATTTTACTGATAGGACTGCATCCTATCCTCTATTAAACCGTCCCTTTGGGACTTTGTTACATGTATACTTTTTATTTTGTACAAAAATTATTTTGTTTCGCTTAGTCTTAAGATATCTCCAAAAACACCACGTGCAGTCACTTTTGCTCCAGCTCCGGCACCCATGATGACGATTGGGTTTTCTCCATAACTTTCGGTGTAGATTTCAAAAATTGAATCTGAACCTTTTAATTGACCTAAAGCTGAAGTTGCGGGGACTGAAATTAATTTTACATCCAATTCACCTTTTTCCTGTTGCAAATCTCCGTGCAAATCTCCGACATATCTCAACACGTGATTCGGCTCCTGATTCTTTTTGATTTTTTCATACTCTTCATCTAGTTCGTCCAATCTTGAAAGAAATTCCTGTTTTGAAACAGAAAGCAAAGCTTCGGGAACTAGATTCTGAATATTGATATCTGAAAATTCATTAATTAAATCTAATTCTCTAGCTAAAATCAATAATTTTCTCGCAACGTCATTTCCTGATAAATCTTCTCTCGGGTCTGGTTCGGTGAAGCCTTTTTCTAAAGCTTCATTGACAATGGTTGAAAATTTATCATCTCTCAAAGAAAAATTATTGAACACATAACTCAATGTTCCTGAGAAAACTCCTTTGATTCTGGTAATATTCTCTCCGGAAAGGTGTAAAAGTTTTATCGTATCTATTAATGGTAAACCAGCACCTACATTGGTTTCGTACAGATAACGTTTGTTATTTTTATTCAACGTATATCTTAGTTTACGGTATTCTTCGATTGGAAGGGTGTTGAAAATTTTATTGGATGAAACCAGATCAAAACCATTTTCAGCTAAAGCCTGATAGTTTTTCACAAAATCAACGCTTGCTGTATTATCAACAACAATCAGGTTTTCAAGCTGATTTTCTTTTGAAAAATTAATTAGTTCGTCAACGCTGGAAGATCTTTCGGCTGCAAAAACCTCATCGCTCCAAGTACTGTCAAATCCTTTTTTGTTGAAAGCAATTTTTTTGGAGTTGGCAACCGCAACCACTTTCAAATGGATATTTTTCCTTCTTTTAATTTCTTCTGAAGAATGTAAAACCTGTTCGATCAACGTCTTTCCGACATTTCCATGACCGATAATTGCCAGATGAACCGTTTTTGGTTTCTTGAAAATTTCCGACTCGATGATATTTTTAGTTTTTTCATCCTGGGAAGAGGTCACAACAATATTGATGCGCTTTTCGCTTGAATTTTGGTTTAAAAGCAAGGGAAAAACATTGTTTCTCGCCAGTTCAGAAAGTATTTTATTGAAATCATCTGCCACAAAACCAATGACAGAAACATTATTAATACTGTAAATCTGAGAAACTTTACCCGATTTTCTTTCAGCAGCAAATTCTTCGATCAGACAGTTTACTGCTTTTGCAGAATCATCTTCGTGCACAAGTATTGACAACCCGTTCTCCACCGCTTGTTGAGAAATTACTCCTACACTTATTCTTGCCAAAGTGAGTGCTTTAAAAACCCTGCCGTCAATCCCGATTTCACCTAAGAAATCTGCTCCTTCAAATTTGATGATTGATCTGTTCTTTAAAAACTTTATTTCGTTTGCATTAGCTTTCATCTACAAAATATTTTTTATAATCGTATTTAACTGTTGATATTCCATTAAAAAGGCGTCGTGGCCATGAATTGATTTGATCTCGTGATAGAAAACATCTTCCTTTTCCTTATTTAGCTTTTCAAAGCACATCCGAATTTCAGAAGCGGGGAAAAATAAATCTGTATCTACCGAGATCATGTGCATTCGTGCTTTAATTTTATTTAAATCTTTATCGTCTGCATTGATGTGCTTGAGTAGATGATTCATCAATTTATATGATTTTAAACTAAATCTTTCTGTAAGTGATTTCCCATGATAAATCAACCAGTCTTCGGATTCTGACAATTGTTTATCATCGTTAAATTTATTTTGAAATCTTTCGTTCAGAGATTGAGGCGTTCTGTAGCACAACATCGCATGAATTCTGGCTTTCTGAAGTGGTTCATCATTTCCATTTAATAAAAATTGTTGAACGAGACATTGTGCACGAAGCCAATCGTGCGTTTTATAATCACACGCAATCGGGACAAAAATTTCCGCAAGATCAGCATTTTTAGCCAGCATTTCCCAACCAATTCCTCCTCCGAGCGATCCTCCAATTATGGCATATAAGTTTTTAATATTTAAAATTTCAAGCCCTTTCAGAAATATATTAGCAATGTCTGAAGGAGTGAAATCTGAATATTCATCAATAAAAAAATCATCATATCCGTTTCCGGGAATATTGAAGCAGAGAACTGTATATTTATTGGTATCAATAATCTGGTTTTCGCCTATCAACTGTTTCCACCACCCTTTTTCTCCGGATACATTTGAATTTCCGGTTAAGGCATGATTAATTAGAATGATGGGAGCAGAAAACAATTCTTTCCCAAAAAGCTGGTAGCTTAATGAGATATGATATTCCTTATAGGAATCTGTTTGATACAAAAAATTAATATGTTGCAGTTCTGTTTTCAATTTTATATTATTATTAACATAAATTTGAAAATGCCATAAGAAATGGCTGAAAAGAACTTCAGTAAGTTATCTGTCCAAAATATAATTTCTGGTAGAACGTAGCACCTTCTTCGCTTGCACAAAGGGTTGCTAAGGTTTCACAGGGTCTATCCCTCAACCTTTCTTGATAACATTTTCAATATGTAAATGAACGAATGCAGCAAAGATAATACATTTTAAATTAAAAATTAAAAAAAAATAATTTATGTGGAAAAACCTTTTGCTGATAAGCGTTTGAAAAGAATGTTAAGAATTATTCAGATTAAAAAAATTGTTTTTTTTTGCCAAAAAATCTACCTTAGCGTAGAAAATGATGCATATGAATGTTGAAAAGCAGAGATTAAAAGATAAAACCTGGCTAAACTGGGGACCTTATGTCAGCAACAGACAGTGGGGAAATGTACGTGAAGACTATAGCCCGAATGGAAACGCGTGGCATTACGCAAATCACAATAATGCCGAAAGCTACGCCTACAGATGGGGCGAAGAAGGTATAGCAGGAATCTCTGATACAAAGCAACTATTCTGTTTTGCACTATCATTCTGGAATAAAAATGACGAACGAGTAAAAGAACGCCTTTTCGGATTGAGTAATCCACAAGGTAATCATGGAGAAGATATTAAAGAAATTTTCTACTATCTGGACAATACGCCTACTCACAGCTACATGAAGATGGTCTACAAATATCCCATCAATAAATTCCCTTATGAAGATCTTCTCGCAGAAAATGGCAGACGTACAAAGAAAGAACCCGAATACGAACTATTCGATACAGGTGTTTTTGATAAAGACGAGTATTTTGATATTTTTATCGAATATTGCAAAGGAGAAATTAATGATATATTAGTGAGAGTTACGGTTTGCAACCGAAGCAAAATAGATGCACCAATCGTTGTACTTCCCACGGCATGGTATAGAAACAACTGGAAATGGGGTTATAACGAATACAAAGGTCAGCTCGAAGATTCAGATGATGGATGTATCAACATTAATCACGACAGTGTTCCTCTAAAAAAGTTTTATTCTAAAAACAGTACTGCAGAGAAGGCTTTTTGCGATAATGAGACCAACAATCCGAAATTATACGATACTCCTGAAATAGAAAACACATACTATAAAGATGGTATCAACGATTATATTGTTCATCAAAAAAACACCATCAATCCTGAGAGAAAAGGCTCTAAAGCTACATTTATCGTAGAAGCTGAAATAAAAGCAGGTCAATCTGAAGTTTTCGAATTCAGATTAGCTCCTCACGAAATGGAAGATCCTTTTTTTGATTTTGAAGCAATCTTTAATTCAAGAATCTCCGAAGCTGACGAATTCTATGCAGAGATCCAACAGGATGTTCCGAATGATGATGAAAAAAATGTACAGCGACAGGCTTTTGCGGGATTGCTTTGGAATAAACAATTCTATCATTACAATGTAGGAAAATGGCTGAAAGGCGATCCTAATCATGAAGCTCCCAGAGATTTTACGAATTATGTAAGAAATACCGAATGGGAACATCTTCACAATAAAGACATCATTTCAATGCCCGACAAGTGGGAATATCCTTGGTATGCGACATGGGATTTGGCTTTCCACTGTGTGCCGTATGCGATTATTGACGGTGATTTTGCTAAAAATCAGTTACTTCTTTTAACTAAAGAATGGTACATGCATCCCAACGGGCAGATGCCGGCTTATGAATGGAACTTAAGCGATGTAAATCCGCCGGTTCATGCGTGGTCTTGCTTCCGAGTATTTAAAATTGATGAAAAAAATAACGGCACACCAGATTTACTGTTTTTAGAAAAGGTTTTTCAAAAGTTACTTCTGAATTTCACATGGTGGGTCAACAGAAAAGATAAAAACGGTAAAAATATTTTTGGAGGAGGATTTTTAGGACTCGATAACATCGGTGCCTTCGACAGAAATATGACACTTAAAGATGGTGAGCATCTTGAACAGGCAGACGGAACAAGCTGGATGGCGATGTATGCTCTGAATATGATGCGTATCGCTATGGAATTAGCTCAATATTATCAGGTTTATGAAGATATGGCCATTAAATTTTTCGAGCATTATCTTTATATTGCCGAAGCCATGGAAAATATGGGTGAAGACAAAGAAGGTCTATGGAACGAAGAAGACGGTTTCTTTTATGACGTTCTTCAGCTTGCAAACGGTGAAAGCGTAACGCTGCGTTTGAGAAGTATTGTTGGTTTGATTCCATTATTTGCGGTGGAAATTATCGACCATCATTTGCTTGAGAAAATGCCGAATTTCCGTGAAAGAATGGATTGGGTTCTAAAAAACAAACCAGAACTCGCCAATCTTGTCTCTCATTGGGACGAAGAAGGAAGCGGCAGAAAACATCTGATGAGTATTCTACGTAAAACAAGACTTAAAAAAGTTCTGACAAGAATGCTTGATGAAAAAGAGTTTTTGAGTTCTTATGGAATCCGTGCGATGTCTAAGGTGTACGAAGAAAACCCTTTTGTTTTTACCGTTCACGGAAACAAAAATGTAGTCTACTATACTCCGGCAGAAAGTGACAGCCGAATGTTTGGTGGAAACAGCAACTGGAGAGGACCAATCTGGTTCCCTATTAACTTCCTGATCGTAGAAAGTCTGCAACGTTTTCATTTTTATTATGGAAACAGCCTGAAAGTTGATTTTCCGACAGGCAGCGGCGAACAGAAAAATCTTGATGAAGTAGCTTCTAATATCAGCAACAGACTTTGCTCAATATTCTTAAAAGATGAAAGCGGACAAAGAGCCTTCAATGGCGGAAATTATAAATTTAATTATGACCCGAATTTCAAAGATTATATTACTTTCTTTGAATATTTCCACGGTGATAACGGTCGTGGAGTCGGCGCTTCTCACCAAACAGGATGGACGGCAACCGTAGCTAAATTGATGAAACCGAGATTAGCTTGAGACAAATAAAAACCGGGTAACTTTATCCGGTTTTTTTATGTTTATCGAAATTAATAATTACAAACTAAACTTTTTCTCCGTTTACATAAACTTCATAGCCAATTTCAACGTTTGGCTCTAACGTTTTTGAAACTGAGCAATATTTTTCGAATGATAATTCAGCTGCTTTTAAGGCTTTTTTGGGATCAATTGTTCCTTCCAAGAAAAATTTAACCATCATTGATTTAAATGGTTTTGCATCATCTACAGGAATTCTTTCGCCTTCTACTTCAGCCTTGAAGCCTGTGATTTCCTGTCTTTGCTTTTTTAAAATCGAAACAACGTCAATTCCGCTGCAACCTGCAACTGCCATCAAAACACTTTCCATAGGAGAAACGCCTTTAGCACCGGGCTGAGAAGTGTTATCTAAAAGAATTGAATTTCCCTGCGCGTTGGTACATTCAAATAAAAAATCATCGTTGATTCTGTTGAGTGTTATTTTCATTTTGCTTATTGCTTATTTCAAAGTTATAAAATTCCTCTTGCTTTAATTTCCAGATATTTATTAATCACATCTACATTCAGGTTTTCCGGAAGTGTGTACACAGAATAAATTCCATATTTTCTTAATTCCTGAATGATGAGTTTTTTTTCGAATTCAAATTTCTCGGCGATCACTTCGTCATAAATTTCCTGCATACTTTCAGGATTTTTATGTAATAAAGTCTGTAATTCAGAATTTTTAAAGAAAACAACCACCAACAAATGATTTTTAGCGATTCCACGCAGATATTTCATCTGACGATTAAGAGCATCTAAAGTCTCAAAATTAGTAAAAAGTAAAACCAGACTTCTCTGATTCACAGAATATTTCACATCCTGATACAATCTGTTATAATCACTTTCAAAAAAATCTGTTTTAATATTATAAAGAGCTTCAGAAATTTTCCTTAACTGACCAGATTTATTGTCCGCAGCCACTTTATTTTCTGTTTTTTTGGAAAATGTCATCATTCCAGCGCGATCACCTTTCTTAAGAATGATATGCGACAGAGCCATACTTGCATTAATTGAATAATCGAGAAGACTCAATCCGGCAAACGGCATTTTCATCGTTCTTCCTTTATCAATCAGCATAAAAATACGTTGGGATTTTTCATCCTGAAACTGATTCACCATCAAACGATTAGTTTTAGAAGTCGCTTTCCAGTTGATGGTTCTTATGTCATCACCAGGAACATAGTCTTTGATCTGCTCAAATTCCATGGTGTGTCCCAGTTTTCTTACTCTTTTGATTCCTCCCAGCAGAAACTCGTTTTGCAAAGCCATCAATTCATATTTTCTTAAATGAATAAATGAAGGATATGCAGGAAGCAATGTATCTTTTTGAAAGGTAAATCTTTTGGACACAAAACCTAAAGGCGAAGACACAAAGATATTTAGAGCACCAAAACTATATTCCCCTCTTTCTTTGGGTTCGAGAATATATTGAAATAAAGTGTTTTTTCCGGACTCGATTTGTTTTTCAATTAAAAAATCTCTCTTCTGAAACTGAAACGGAATCTCGTCAATTATTTTAGTATAAATTTTAAAACTGTAATTATTTTTAATATCTACTTTTACAGGATTTTCGTCACCATTTGATAATTTTTCAGGTAAAATTCGTTGAGCTGAAACTCCATTTTTCTCTCTGAATAACAGAAGATAATCAACCATCGCCGCCAAAAAAACTATTAATAAGGCAACGTGACCAACAATCATCAAAATCGAAAAGAAAAATGCAAAAACATAGAGAATTCCCACTCCGATGAGTGTGAAGAAAAAACGATTGTTGATGTATAAGTTTTTCATTTTGAAGATGATGGTTTAGATTTAGGCGAAAGTTTTTACGTTATAAATTATTTTATAATTGTACTCTGACCTACCTCGGAATTTCAATTCCTTCTAAAATCTGGCGGATAATTTCATCGGCTGTCAAACCTTCCATTTCCCTTTCCGGCGATACGATCACTCTGTGACGTAAAACTGCATAACTAGCTTCTTTGATGTCTTCAGGCGTGACAAAATCTCGTCCTCTCAACGCAGCAAAGGCTTTTGATGCCGTCAACAATGCCAAACTTGCTCTTGGCGATGCTCCTAAATATAAAAACTGATTTTCTCTCGTATTGATGATGATTTTGGCAATATATTCTATCAGTTGAGATTCAACGATGATTTCTTTAACCAAGTTTTGATAGCGACTTAGCTGTTGGGCACTTATTACAGGTTTTACAACATCTGTTTTGTCCTCTTGCCTGTTTTCGTGCTGGTTTTTAATGATTGCAATTTCTTCTTCAAGATTTGGATAGCCCACATTTATTTTAAACAAAAATCTGTCGAGCTGCGCTTCGGGCAGTCTGTACGTTCCCTCATGTTCGATTGGGTTTTGGGTTGCTACAACTAAAAAGGGAGCTTCCATTTCGTATTGAGTTCCGTCCATCGTGATTTGTCTCTCTTCCATCACTTCAAAAAGGGCAGATTGAGTCTTGGCAGGAGAACGGTTGATCTCATCAATCAATACAAAGTGCGAAAATATAGGACCTTTTTTGAATTCAAATTCAGAATTTTTCATACTGAAAATTGAGGTTCCTAAAATATCCGATGGCATCAGATCTGGCGTAAACTGTATTCTGCTAAAGTCTACATCAATCGTTTTTGCCAACAATTTTGCTGTGATCGTTTTTGCAACTCCCGGTACGCCTTCGATCAAAACATGACCGTTTGATAGCAAAGCCGCCAACAAATGTTCGATCATATCATGCTGACCAACAATTACTTTTGCAATTTCAACTTTTACTTTTTCTAGACTGTTCCGAAGTTCAATCATATCGATTCTTGATTCGAAAGCATTTTCGTTTTTATCTAAATTAATAGAAAGCTGAGGTTCTGTATTCTGATGTTCTTCGTTTTCCATTTTATTTCATTATTAAAGCTCTTTAAGGAGCAAAATGTTTGTAGTTTTGGTTTAAATTTTTTTTCTAAGCTCTTTTTAATTTATTTTAAAATACTGTCTAAAAGCTTATTCATTCTGGCCAGATCTTCTTTCATCACACTTGCATAAGGATCTTGTGCTTTCTTAATAAGAGCAATCGATTCTTCGATGATTTCTATGTTTTTCCCGGTTTTCAACTGAAGTTTTTTAGCAAACTGTTCGTCTAAATTCTGGGTATCAATCAAAAGATCTAGTCTTACTTTGTTTAGAAAATATTGTGCTTTTTTAGCCATCATATCATGGAAATCTCCTTCCTTTAAATACAAATTCCCTATACTTTTCACAAAATCGACTGAAGTATTTTTCAACGGCTCAATGATAGGAACGATGCGCTGTTTTCTTTTAGCATTAAAAAAGATAAATAAAAGTAAACCTGCCAATAAAAGCCACCAAGCATATTTCAGAGCCGGATTCCCGAGAATGAACCGCATGAAAAATCTTGACTCTTTGGTGTTGGCTTCGACAAACCAAAGCGTTTCTCTATCATTCAGATAAGAAAAAACGTCCTGTGCGTATTTTGTGTTTCCAGATTTCAGGAGATAATAATTGGTAAGAAATAGTGGCTCACAGTGTACATAAATATTTCCTTTTCCAAACTTAGCTTTGATAAAATTAGCCTGATCGTCGTTTCCTTTTTCAACGGTTTTTCCTAAAATCTGAACATTCGGTTTGATGTATGAAAAACCTCTGCCAGATGGAAATTTATCTAATTTAATAAAATCATTCTGATATTTCTTATCTGTTAATTTCAGTACGTTTGTCTCTTCAAAAGATATCTGAGAATCGTAAAAACCGATGCGGTCTGATATTTCTTTTGGCATTTTTGCCATAATAAGCATTGCATCAGAACCATTTGTCACCTGATCTAGAATATCGTTCCAAGATTCATTATCAATTTCGCTTTCTATGACCAGAATATTGTGTGGCTTCTTTTTATTTTCATCGTAATAATCGTAAGCGGTAACATCAATTTTTTTAAGATTATTTTTAAATAAATCTTTCGCTTCCCGGTTAAAAACAAATAATCCGAAAGGCGATTTCTCATTTACATCAAAATTCTTGCGCCAATCTACTACTTCTTTTTTGTTCACTTCAAGCAACGCCAAAATCACCATGATAATGATGAATATTAAAGCATATATTTTGAAAGTTTTATTCATTGAAATTAGGGTTTGAATGACTGATATTGTTCTTTGAATCTCGCATAACTCTGCTCATCAATACTAAATTCACCGTACCAGACATAGTCAAAAATATACGAGAGATTAGAAAATTCATTTTTTAAATGGGGAACTTTCAATTCGGCAACATAGTCTTTATTTGTCTTTTCGGGATTCCACAAAATAAGTTTTTTATCGCTGAGTTTTTTCAACAAAAATAAAAACTGATACCGTACTGCAGACCGATAATCTCTTGAACGTTCGAAGCTGGAAATACTTTCAGGAAAGTTGATTTCGTGGATGTTTTCGTGAAGTTCTTCGTCGTTGATAATTACTTTCTTATTCCTTTTACCAAAAATAAAACTTCCGTTTTTGCCTAAAATAAATTTAATGATGAAATAGAGGAGAAAACCTACCAGAAGTATTGCAAATAGGCGAATAATGATGGTGGTAATCTTTGCCGAATTTTCGAAACTTGTCTCACCAAAAATAGTCTGAATCAGCTTAAGAAGTTTTCTCATCAATTTATCCCAAAAAGACTCTCGTGGTTTTGAAGTAGAATAATCAAACTCTTCACCTTTATATTTAGACCTCATGTTTTCCTTAAAATGCTTTGGATAAAGCGTATTTTCGGAAACCGGATTTTTAAGCAAAACAGAATCTGCACGATACATATTTTTATAATGTCCCGTGCTTAGAGTATCTTCATCATAATCTGAATATTCGTCTTCATAAACAGCCGTGCTGTCTACAACCTGAGCTTTACCGAGGTGAAATACAGAAATAATTAATATGAAGAAAAAGACTTTATTCATTGATGCCGATTGTATCAATTTCTGCCAATTCTACCTGCTGATGAAGATCTGTTCTGCTGTCATAATAAAGAAGCCCTGAATTTACATACAGCAGATTTGAGATAAAAAATGAAACCAACATTGAAATTCCGTAAACTACGAAAAACAGGATGCCCATTGTTCCTGCAAAAGGATTTTGCTCAAATTCACCATTGGGAGCAGAAGTAAATAGAGAGGCAAAAAATATGATCAAAGGAACCATCGTAAAGATTGTTGTAATAACATATAAAATGATAGACATGATGAGTGTAGCTCCCCAATATTTCCAGTATGGAGATTTCTCACGGCCGTTGGCATAAGAAAACTGTGAACGGATAGAGTAACTTAAACTTTCAAAAAAACCTCTTTTGCTGTTGAAAAAATCATACATCAAAAAATTTACAACATTAAAAACTGTAGGAAAAACGAATATGAGAATCGGCAAACCAATAATGATAAATACCAAAGCATAAGAAACACCGATCAAAATAAATGAAAGCGGAGCTACGATAAAGATCATCCCAAGAGAAAGCACTCCTATTCTGCCAATGTTATTTTTAAAATCGTTAAAAATATCATCTGTCTTTATTTTTTGCTGACCTTCCGAAAGTCTTTTCAAATAAAAAACAGGATAGAGATAATTGACTATCATTAAAACAACAAAAAGTAAAAATGTTAAAATTCCTATCGCAATAAACATCCCGATGTTGCTTTCGAAATAATTTTCCATGTAAGAACTGTTTCCACTTAGATTTGATGAAAATAACTGTGAAAATAATTCGCGATAGCCGAAAATAGCAACAACGACCATCAGAATAATCAAAAGCCCATTCAGCAGAATGTAGTTTTTAAAATAATTTTTGCCATATAACCGGAAAAAACCGAAACTGTCGCTGATAAACGATCCGAAATCTCTTTTTTTATAGAATTGCATCTTTGTTGTTGATTGTATAGTTATTGTTTATTTTTTGTTGACCATAAACGGATATACAAGATAGTAAAATCCTATGATCGCCAGGCATCCGAAAATGATTATTAAATTTAAAAACTCGGGCATTTTTAAAGCATGTCTTGTAACGTAGCCCTCAATAATGCCTGCGCAAATGGTAAATGGAATTGTACTTAAAAATATTTTAAATGAATCTTTTAAACCGATTTTTAAAGATTCGAATCTTGACAATGTTTTTGGAAAAAGTATGGAGGTTCCTAAAATCAATCCGCACATTGCTTCTACAACCATGGCAAAAATTTCAAAAACTCCGTGGAGCCAGATACCTCTTGCGCTGTCTTTTAAAGCTCCGTAATCATAGAAAAAATACTGAAACGAGCCCAACATTACACAATTGTAAAGAAGAGCACATAACGTCCCAATTCCACCAAAAATACCGTAGATATAAAGTTTGGCTCCTACGCCGATATTGTTCATTGTAATTCCGATCGTGCTTCCCCACGTAGAACCACTTTGATAAACACCGACTGCATTACCGGCTTTTATATTTTCAATCGTCGTATTTACATAGCTTTCACCCAAAATAATATTGGCAAAATCTTTATCGTAGATTGCAGAAAGTACGCCCATCGACGTAAACAGAATAAAAAACAAGAATGCATACAACAGATATCTTCTGTATTGATAAACCAAAAGCGGAACTTCAGTTTTGAAAAAGTACAGTATCCTGTTTTCTTCTACCCTTTTGGTCTTATAAATTTTCTGGAAAATTTGAGAAGAAAGATGGTTTAGATAAACCGTCGTATTACTTTTGGGGTAATAAGTCTGTGCAAAAGACAGATCATTGATCAGATTAATGTACAGTGAAGACAGGTCGTCAGGATTTTTTTTGATTTTCCCCTGAATAACCTGTTCGATTCCCAACCATTTTTCTTTATTTTGTTTAATAAAATAAACTTCTCTCATAATTGTAAGGCTAAAATAATAAAAAATATGTCTCAAATTGCGATTAACACCTCACAAAATGTAAATATTAACTTTAACATTTCAAGTATTGGTGAAAGATTTGTTGCCTTTCTCATCGATTCTGCGGTAAAGATTGCATACGGCATTATCATTTTTTATCTTTTTTTCAGTGTTTTTGATTTAGGATATATTTTAAACGGTCTCGATCAATGGTCAGTTGGTGCAGTGTACAGCATTCTACTTTTCCCCACCGTTATTTATCCGGTTGTTTTAGAAAGTCTGATGGAAGGACAAACGCTTGGCAAGAAAGTAATGAAAATACGTGTGGTGAAAATCGATGGTTATCAGGCAAGTTTTGGTGATTATCTGATTCGCTGGGTTTTCAGAGTAATTGATATTTCTGTTCTGCTTGTCGGCTTCATTACGATGATCATCACAAAAAACAATCAGCGTTTTGGAGACATTGCAGCGGGAACAGCCGTGATTTCACTTAAAAATCAGATTAATATTTCGCATACAATTCTGGAAAATCTCAATAAAGATTACGTCCCTACTTTTCCTCAGGTAATTGGCCTGAGCGATAACGATATGAGAATTATTAAAGACAATTATTTAAAGGCTTTAAGGATAGATGACCGTCAAATTATCACTAAGCTTTCAGATAAAATAAAAGGAATTTTAAAACTGGAAGTTGATCCCACGAAAATGACCGAAAGACAGTTTATAGGAGTGGTAATCAAGGATTATAATTACTACACAGGGAAAGAATAATTTTCATAATCAACGATAAATTTTATGATACGCAGGCCATTGTCAATTTGGGTTTCGGGATTTCACAACTTATCTAAGTGAAAATCATACTTCACTTTTACTTAGCTTCTTCCCTTTTCGGTTTAGATTTTGTATCTTTATGTAAAATCGGACTTATAACATCGCCATGTAAATAGGAGATAACATTTGTTCTGTTAAAATTAAACTACAATATGAAATTCGAAAACAATAAATCAGGAAATGGCGGAGTCATCACACTCAATAACGAAATAAAAGAAGTCGGGAGATTAACTTATACCATATTTCCGGAAGATAAAAAACTGATCATTTCATTTGTGCTAGTCCATTCTGAATTTGAAGGTCGCGGCATGGGAAAATACTTAGTGGAAGAAGCCATAAAATTCGCCAGAGAAAATCAGTGGAATGTATATCCGCACTGTTCTTACGCCAGAGCCGTCATGAGAAGAATGAATGACGTGGAAGATATTTTTCTAGAACGTTAAAACTTCATTTAAAATAATATCCTCAATATCATCAGGATAATTTACTTTAATATGAATGTCTGAATCTACCCAATTCTGAATTTCTTCAATCTTCAGAGTTTTAGAATTTGGCACACCCATCTTATCCAGAGCGCATGCGTTGCATTCTTGCTCGTATTGACGATGAATAGGAATTACAAATAGCTTTTTATCCATAAAAAGAGCCTCTGCGGGTCCTTCAAAACCTGCATTACAGAGAATTCCGTCACAACTTTCAAAACATTCTAAGAAATGTGTTTCATCCACGGGATAGATTTCTACATTACTTATTTTAGTGTGAATTTTTGTGTATTTCGAAAATACTCTCCACTGAACAGGAATTTGACCTAAAATTTTAATAATATTTTCATCTGAAAAACTTGGGAGATAAACCGCATAAAATCCTTTTTTTACTGGATTTAGATCTCTGATTTTTCTTCTAATAACCGGCTTTTTTATTTGCCGATGATAATTTTCGAAGTGAAAACCAATTTTATTTTTTCCGGGACAATAATGTTTGAGAATCAAATCTCCAAAAAAGTCTTTTTTATCCGGCTTAGGAGTTTCAAGAAAGCTCATGGAAGCCTGATGGCTAAGTTCGAGCATTTTTAAATCTTTCAATTTGCAAGCCCATGCAGTCAAAGGTTCATAATCATTTATAATTAAATCATAATGACTTAATTTTATCTGTCGCACGGTTTTTAAAGCCTCAAGAAAATTATTTTCAAAAAGAATCTTTTTATATGAGACTCCTCCAGTTTTATTGTAAAGGAGCGAAACCCCGCGGTGATTAAAATCTATGGGAAAGTCTGTCTTCAACTGCGACTGGTGTCCGCTAATCAAAGTATCTACAGAAGCATATTTTTTTAATATAGGAATAATCTCCTGCGCTCTTGCAACATGACCGTTTCCTGTCCCCTGAAATGCATATAATATCTTCATATTATGTAAATTGAGTAACGATTTTCAGAAGATCAGAATTATTAAGATCATGCATGTCCTCGGTTTCATCATCTTTAAGTAAATGTTGATGCTCTTCATAATGAAAGATTTTCCATTCATTATTATGATACTCTAAGGCGGAAAGATTCTCAATCCAATCACCCGAATTTAAGTAAGTACATGAACCTTTTTTAGTTTTAACTTCACGTATTTGCGGCTGATGAATATGCCCGCAAACTACAAAATCATATCCATTGTCGATGGCAAGTTCAGAAGCT
This sequence comes from Chryseobacterium sp. CY350, assembly GCF_027945075.1. NCBI lineage: Bacteria > Pseudomonadati > Bacteroidota > Flavobacteriia > Flavobacteriales > Weeksellaceae > Chryseobacterium > Chryseobacterium wangxinyae. The sequence goes on along the minus strand of NZ_CP116034.1, from coordinate 3,113,753 downwards.
GTCAGCTCAAAATCACCTATATACTTCACAGCTTTCTTGACGTTATTCTTAATTTTTTTTGAAAATGAGTATTTCTCTCTTCCCATTTTCTCTAAACAAAAATTGACAAGATTATTGATTACAATCAGCAGGTCATACCCTTTCCCTCCAAGTTTTGCAATCCATTTCGAATGCTGTACGGAAGCATCAAAAACATCTCCGTGAAAAATCCAAGTTTTCTTATCACCTAAAGTGAGGTGCAGTTTGTTTATAACTTTTAATTTTCCCAATTCAAAATCAGTAAATTTTCTAAATATCTCATCGTGATTGCCCGTAATATAATACACGTCTGTACTTTTTGTAGCGAACGAAATTATCTTTTTAATTACTTTCAGATGAGTCTTAGGGAAGTAAGACTTTTTAAATTGCCAGATATCGATGATATCACCGTTCAATACCAAAGTTTTTGGTTGAATTGAATTGAGGTATCTCAACAATTCTTTAGCCTTACATCCGTAAGTTCCTAAATGTACATCCGAAATGACAACCAATTCAACGTTTCTTTTCATTCGCAGATATTTGCTTATGTAAATGATCAAATGTAATCGCCATATCAATTAGTATTTTGATTTACCAAGAACGGCGATTTCACAATTGATTCTTGTGCAAAGAAACTAATTGAAAATGAATTATATATGAATGAAATATTATCTTTTATAAAGAATCTAATAATTCGTCTGTGATTTCCATATTATGATACACGTTTTGCACGTCATCATCTTCCTCGAAACGATCAAGCATCTTCATGTTTGCTTTAAATTGTTCTGCCGTAACTTCTTTTATATTATTTGGAATTCTTTGAAGTTCTGCACTTTTCACTTCTATCTTAAGCTCATCTAATTTGTGAGATAACGAGCCGAAATCTTCAAAAGCTGTAGTTATCATTACTTCTTCGTCATCTTTTTCAACATCTTCTGCTCCGCCATCAATCATTTCCATTTCAAAATCATCCCAATCCATTTTGATTTGTGATAAATCGATACTGAAAATTCCTTTTCGGTCGAAGATGAAAGCCAATTCACCATTCTTTCCTAAATTGCCATCAAACTTATTGAAAATAGCTCTTACGTTAGCAACGGTTCTTGTCGTGTTATTAGTAGTACATTCAACAAAGAATGCTACACCACCCTGCCCGTAACCTTCATAGTTGATTTCTTCATAATTCTCAGCGTCGGCGCCACTTGCCTTTTTAATTGCCCTTTCAACATTATCCTTAGGCATATTCGCACCTTTAGCATTTTGTATGCATCTTCTCAATGCCGGATTTGCTTCAGCGTCAGGACCACCTGCTTTTACCGCTAGCGCAATATCTTTACCTATTTTAGAAAAAGTTTTGGCCATCTTGTCCCAGCGTGCCATTTTCGAAGCTTTTCTATATTCAAATGCTCTTCCCATTTTATAATTTAATTTGCACAAAATTACTTAAAATCAACAACAAAAAAAATACCCCCAGAAAATCTGGAGGTATTTATTATTTAGAAAAATTAATTATTTTCTTTTTTTAGTAGCTTTCTTTTTAGCTGGAGCTTTTTTCACTGGAGCATCTTCGTAATCTCTTTTCTTGATTGCGTTCCACTCAGCAGCATCTTCAACAGCAGTTACTACAACTTTTCTGTCTACTTGTCTTTCAGCATCAGAAGCTTTTTCAGAAACTGTAGCTTTAGATTCACCAACACCTACTGATTTTAAAGCGTTTGCATCTACACCTCTTGCATCTAAAGCAGCAACTACAGCAGCAGCTCTTTCTCTAGATAATTTCAAGTTGTAAGCTTCAGCACCTTTAGCATCAGTTCTACCTTCTAACAAGTAGTTACCACCGTCTTTTTTGATCAATTCAGCAGCTGCATCTAATGCACCTTTAGAATCTGCTTTAATAGTAGCTTTGTTGAAATCGAAGAATACGCTTCCGAAACTTTGCTCTAATTCAATAGCAGTTTGTTTTTTAGGCTTAGGACATCCGTTGTATTCTGGAAGACCTGGAACAGTAGGACAAGCATCATCTTTATCTAAGATACCGTCACCGTCTGTATCTGGCCAAGGACAACCATTGTTTTCTGCAGGACCTGCAACTGTAGGACAAGCATCATCTTTGTCGATTACACCATCACCGTCTGTATCTGGCCAAGGACAACCGTTGTTTTCAACCGGACCAGCAACTTCTGGACATTGATCGTCTTTATCTGGAACTCCGTCTCCGTCAGTATCAGGACAACCTTGGAATTCTGGTAAACCTGGTGTATCTGGACACAAATCGTCTTTATCTAAGATACCATCTTTATCTCTGTCTCTGTTCCCGAATCTAAAGTTCAAAGAAGCAGAAGCTTGCCAAAAGTTAGCATAGTTTGCTTTGTCACCAGGAGTAGAAACATAATCTCCTTGTACACCAAGACCGAAGTTCTTAGTTAACCAAAAGTTAACACCAGCACCAGTAGAAACTGTAAAGTGATTAGCTTTACCAGGCTCGTTACCAGCCTCACCGTTTGTTACTGTTTCACCTCTCCAGTCAGTTCTTGGGAAAGAAAGAGCTGTATAATCGTGTCTAAGGTAGTTAGCACCTACTCTTAAATACGGATCAAACCAAGACTCTTCATTCCAGATAAGTCCAGCTGCTTTAGCTTGGAAACCTAAACCTGTCATTAACATGAATTCTTTACCCATGTTTAATCTTTGGTTTTCAACGTTACCAACTGTAGTCTGCCAGTCAATTACCAAACCTTTACCGATGTTTCTTGCAACAGTAAGTTTAGATAATGGTGGAGTGATCGAGAAATTGTCCACATTGAACATATTCTTCGTCAAGTTTGTAGCAGAGAAGGTATTACTGAAATTACCTGCCTGAGCTTTATGGTTTTCCGCATGAGCACCAACTCCGATCATCCACGGATTGTTGGTAGTCTGAGCGAAAACAGTAGAGGCAACCGTAAGCGCCAATGCTGAAATTCCTAATTTTAGATTTTTCATAGAATTAAATGATTAAATAATTGATATTGCAAAATAAATATAATTTTTCTTTATAAACAAAGTTTTCAGGATGATTTTTAACTTTTCTTTAATATTCTGTCGAGGCTCCGTTTGCTTTCTCTGTCTTTTATTGCTTCCCTTTTGTCGAAAAGCTTTTTCCCTCTTCCTAAAGCTATGAGTACTTTAGCCCGGCCTCTGTCATTAATATAAAGTTTTAAAGGTATAATGGTATTTCCTGCATCTTTGAGTTTTTTTTCGAGTTTTAACAATTCTCTTTTGTGCAACAGCAACTTTCGTTCCCTTTTTGTTTTGTGGTTGTAAAAAGTGCCCAATTTATATTCATCAATCATCATATTAATGATGTATAATTCACCGCTGATGAACTGGCAGAAGGCTTCTGTAATGGATGCTTTGGATGACCGCAGAGATTTTATTTCGGTTCCCGTGAGTACCATTCCCGCTTCGAATTCCTCCATGATTTCGTACTCGAATCTGGCTCTTCTGTTAAATATATTTACTGTTTTTTCGATCTTCATATCTAAAATTTCATTACTGTACAATACAAATATACCACACATTAAAAACTTGAGTATTACATTATTATATTTACCCAAATTCTTTTCGTAATTTTGCGCCAAATTTACAAACTTATATGTTAACAGTATCTAACTTATCTTTACAATTTGGGAAAAGAGTCCTTTTTGACGAGGTAAACATTATGTTTACGAAAGGAAACTGCTACGGGATCATCGGAGCAAATGGTGCAGGAAAGTCTACATTCCTCAAAATATTAACAGGAAAGCAAGATCCAACCACAGGACACGTATCTCTGGAACCAGGGAAAAGGATGTCGGTTTTGGAGCAGGATCACTTTGCATATGATCAATATACAGTTCTTGAAGCTGTACTGAGAGGAAATAAAAAATTATTTGAGATAAAAGAAGAGATGGACGCTTTATACGCTAAAGAAGATTTCTCTGATGAAGACGGTTTAAAAGCAGGAGAGCTAGGTGTAGTTTATGACGAAATGGGTGGTTGGAATTCAGAATCTGATGCACAAACTATGCTTTCAAATGTGGGTATCAAAGACGATATGCACTGGCAAATGATGAGTGAACTTGAGAATAAAGATAAAGTAAAGGTTCTTTTGGCTCAGGCGCTTTTCGGAAACCCTGATGTTTTGATTCTTGATGAACCTACCAATGACCTTGACATTGACACCATCGCATGGCTGGAGGATTTCCTTGCTGATTATGAAAATACAGTAATTGTAGTTTCTCACGACCGTCACTTCTTAGATACGGTTTGTACGCACATTGGTGATTTAGATTATGCTAAATTAAATCTATATACAGGTAACTACTCTTTTTGGTATCAAGCTTCTCAGCTAGCAACAAGACAGAGAGCACAGGCTAATAAAAAAGCAGAAGAAAAGAAGAAAGAACTTCAGGACTTCATCGCAAGATTTAGCTCAAACGTTGCTAAGGCTAAACAAGCAACTGCAAGAAAAAAAATGATCGATAAATTAAACATTGATGATATTAAACCATCTTCAAGAAGATATCCGGCAATTATTTTCGAAATGGAAAGAGAAGTTGGTGATCAGATCTTAGATGTTAAAGGTTTAGAAAAAACTAAAGATGGAGAATTATTATTCTCAAACATTGATTTAAATCTTAAAAAAGGTGATAAAGTTGCCATCATTTCTAAAAACTCTTTAGCTATTACAGAATTTTTCGAAATTTTAGCCGGAAATACTCAGGCAGATAAAGGAAATGTTGCATGGGGAGTTACGACTAACCAGTCTCACATGCCTTTGGATAATACTACTTTCTTTCAGGAAGACATCAATTTAGTTGATTGGTTGAGACAATTTACTAAAAATGATGAAGAGCGTCATGAAGAATTTATGAGAGGATTCTTAGGAAGAATGCTATTCTCTGGTGATGAAGCCTTAAAATCGTGTAAAGTGCTTTCCGGAGGTGAAAAAATGAGATGTATGTTCAGCAGAATGATGCTTCAAAAAGCTAACGTATTACTATTGGATGAGCCTACAAACCATTTAGATCTTGAAAGTATTACAACTTTGAACAACTCATTGTCAAATTTCAAAGGTAACCTTCTATTGTCTTCTCATGACCACGAAATGCTTCAAACAGTATGTAACAGAATTGTTGAACTTACCCCAAAAGGAGTTATCGACAGAGAAACAACTTACGATGATTATCTTGCTGATAAAAAGATCAAGGAACTAAGAGAAAAAATGTATTCTTAAGGATCATTTAAGAAATTATAATACAATCCGTCTCATTTTAATATTGAGGCGGATTTTTTTGTCTAATTGGAATCTTTTATTGTAAACTAATTAATAAATAAAGTATTTTGGCATTGAGTCAGCGACAATAGCTTAGTAAGACTACTTATATCTGATTAAATTTGCCATTTACATGAAAAAATATTCCTTTTATATAAATCATTGCCTTATAATCACTTGATATTTTAGAATCCGAAAAATTTTAATTATCTACATTTACTTTAAATAAATTTCTTTGTCTAAAATGCTTATTCAGTTACTTATACTCGCCTCACATTTGGCCTTTATAGATTGTTACTCCTTTTAGAAGAAAAAGTGAAACTAGATGGAATTACTACAGACGTAAATTAGTTGCAAACGAAATTAGTTCCAAGTTAAAAAAAATTTAGATTTATTAAAATTATTAAGACAAGAAGTAGAACTCTCTACTAAAAATTCAGCAAAAACGTGGCAAATCATACTTGTGAAGATAAAAACATATCGAAGCTATACAGAAAAAGAGCCCAAACTTTAATAAGTAAAATTATGTTTTTTATTAATAATGTCCGAAAACTTGAAACATAAGAAATTTAATTAATGAGTCAAGAAATCTCGAAGTGTAGTTTTAGTCACGTTATATATAAGTATTAATAAAACTTTTTTCTAAAACATCCGACATAATATAATTGAATCAAAATTTAGATAAATAAATTTATAACTTCGGTATGTGATATTACGTATTAACATTTTTTTATGGAATAAAGTAGCAACTCTTATCATAATTTTTCTTACGGTTTTGCAATTTTAAAAGCGTAATTTCAATATTTAAACATATATGAAAGTTAATAATAGAAAGCAATGGAGAGATTCCGAATATCTATATGATTACTAAAACATTTTCAATGCTTATACAGAAAATTTAATTGCTGATATTGCTTAGCTACATTATACTCAGAGAAATTATATTTAATCATAAGATAGTTGTAATTTTCACTATGCTTAAATTCATATTTTAGTTCAAGTTAAATAGCTCTCTTCTCAAGAAACAGTAATATTTGATGTATTCTAATTGTAGCCAGCGCTTTATACTTAAAATAATTGATTCGGATGTAAATGCTAACTGCAATAAAGCGTTATCCAGAACCATAGTTCTATGATGTTTTGCCTGGAACTAATAATTGCTGGAATTAGAATGAAGTTAATAGCTGTTATTACAATTACGTTTAACTTTCAATTGCGTATACACAAAAAAAAGCTCCTTTATCGGTTGATAAAGGAGCTTTAAAAAAAAAGACTGGCGGCGACCTACTCTCCCGCTTTCGCAGTACCATCGGCGCTGGTGGGCTTAACTTCTGTGTTCGGAATGGGAACAGGTGAGCCCCACCGCTAAAACCACCCTAAAGGTTGTATATAGCTGTAAGCATTAGGCTTTAGGCCTTAAGCTTATGGCTTTTTAATCGATAAAAACAGTCACAAAGAAAAAACCTTTCTTGCACTTGCAAGCGATTTGAGATAGGTTTATAATTTTTTAAATGATTACTCATTGATGATTATATTTATTCCTGTAATAGGCTATAAATCTACGGGTAATTAGTACTACTCGGCTATGCTGTTACCAACTTTACACCTGTAGCCTATCAACGTCGTCATCTCCAACGACCCTTAAAAGATGTCTCATCTTGAGGCGAGTTTCGCACTTATATGCTTTCAGTGCTTATCTCTTCCAAACGTAGCTACTCAGCGGTGCTCCTGGCGGAACAACTGATACACCAGAGGTTTGTTCAATTCGGTCCTCTCGTACTAGAATCAAGCCCTCTCAAACATCTAACGCCCGCAATAGATAGAGACCGAACTGTCTCACGACGTTCTGAACCCAGCTCGCGTGCCACTTTAATGGGCGAACAGCCCAACCCTTGGGACCTTCTCCAGCCCCAGGATGTGACGAGCCGACATCGAGGTGCCGAACCTCCCCGTCGATGTGAGCTCTTGGGGGAGACTAGCCTGTTATCCCCGGAGTACCTTTTATCCTATGAGCGATGGCCCTTCCATACGGAACCACCGGATCACTATGTCCTGCTTTCGCACCTGATCGACTTGTAGGTCTCACAGTCAAGCACCCTTATGCCATTACACTCTACGCACGGTTACCAAGCGTGCTGAGGGTACCTTTGAAAGCCTCCGTTACTCTTTTGGAGGCGACCACCCCAGTCAAACTACCCACCACGCAGTGTCCTTCTAAAAGAAGTTAGGCTCCAAGTAAGTAAAGGGTGGTATTTCAACGTTGACTCCACAAACACTAGCGTGCCTGCTTCAAAGTCTCCCACCTATCCTACACATTACTTACTCAAAGTCAATACGAAGTTATAGTAAAGGTTCACAGGGTCTTTTCGTCCCATTGCGGGTACTCGGCATCTTCACCGAGACTACAATTTCACAGAGCTCATGGTTGAGACAGTGCCCAGATCGTTACACCATTCGTGCAGGTCGGAACTTACCCGACAAGGAATTTCGCTACCTTAGGACCGTTATAGTTACGGCCGCCGTTTACTGGGGCTTCAGTCAAACGCTTCGCATTGCTGCTAACGCCCTTCCTTAACCTTCCAGCACCGGGCAGGTGTCAGACCCTATACAGCATCTTTCGATTTAGCAGAGTCCTGTGTTTTTGATAAACAGTCGCCTGGGCCTCTTCACTGCGGCCAGCATTGCTGCTGGCGTCTCTTCTTCCGAAGTTACGAGACTATTTTGCCTAGTTCCTTAACCATGATTCACTCTAGCACCTTAGGATTCTCTCCTCGACTACCTGTGTCGGTTTTGGTACGGGTTGCTTCACTTCGGCTTTTCTTGGAAGCACTTTCCTTACAGCAACTTCGCCCGAAGGCTAGGTCTTGACTATTCCGTCAGTCTCCAGTAAGTACGGCACTCCGTCCCCTTTTTAGTGTGAGCAAGTATGGGAATATTAACCCATTGTCCATCCACTACCCCTTTCGGGTTCGCGTTAGGTCCCGACTAACCCTCAGCTGATTAGCATGGCTGAGGAAACCTTAGTCTTTCGGTGAGCGGGTTTCTCGCCCGCTTTATCGTTACTTATGCCTACATTTTCTTTTCTGTACGCTCCACAATGGCTCGCGCCACTGCTTCTGTGCAAACAGAATGCTCCCCTACCAGATACAACCCTAAGTTGTAAATCCATAGCTTCGGTACTCTATTTATGCCCGATTATTATCCATGCCGGACCGCTCGACTAGTGAGCTGTTACGCACTCTTTAAATGAATGGCTGCTTCCAAGCCAACATCCTAGCTGTCAATGCAGTCCAACCGCGTTGCTTCAACTTAATAGAGATTTGGGGACCTTAGCTGTTGGTCTGGGTTCTTTCCCTCTCGGACACGGACCTTAGCACCCGCGCCCTCACTGCCGTGGAACATTTATTAGCATTCGGAGTTTGTCAGGAATTGGTAGGATTTGACTCCCCCGCATCCAATCAGTAGCTCTACCTCTAATAAACTTATACACGACGCTGCACCTAAATGCATTTCGGGGAGTACGAGCTATCTCCCAGTTTGATTGGCCTTTCACCCCTACCCACAGGTCATCCGAAGACTTTTCAACGTCAACCGGTTCGGTCCTCCACTTTGTGTTACCAAAGCTTCAACCTGCCCATGGGTAGATCACAAGGTTTCGCGTCTAATACTACTAACTATGCGCCCTATTCAGACTCGCTTTCGCTCCGGCTCCGGACCTGAAGTCCTTAACCTCGCTAGTAACATTAACTCGTAGGCTCATTATGCAAAAGGCACGCCGTCACCCAACTTGTGGGCTCCGACCGCTTGTAGGCGTACGGTTTCAGGTTCTATTTCACCCTTCTATTCGAAGTGCTTTTCACCTTTCCTTCACAGTACTTGTTCACTATCGGTCTTTCAGGAGTATTTAGCCTTGGAGGATGGTCCCCCCATATTCAGACAGGATTTCACGTGTCCCGCCCTACTCATTTATCATCTAAATATACCTTTCAAATACGGGGCTATCACCCTCTATGGCTGTTCTTTCCAGAACATTCTTTTAAATATATAAAGACTTTTGGGCTAATCCGCGTTCGCTCGCCACTACTTACGGAATCTCTTCGATTTCTTTTCCTCAGGGTACTTAGATGTTTCAGTTCTCCTGGTTTGCTCTCCTTGCGGAGTGACTGGTCTTCAACCAGACGGGTTGCCCCATTCGGACATCTCGGGATCAATTCGTGTGTGCCGATCCCCCGAGCTTTTCGCAGCTTACCGCGTCCTTCTTCGCCTCTGAAAGCCTAGGCATCCGCCATACGCCCTTAACGATTTCTTTCCTATTTATTTCTCAAGCACTCGCAAGTGCTCGGTTTTTTCTTTGTGATATTTTTACCGTTAATGTCAATGATCTTAATGTCTTTCTGCTCGTCTGATAAATGGATATTTGTTTTGGCTCTATCCATCTTACTTTTAAATCAAACTTACAAAACTGTGGAGAATAAGGGAGTCGAACCCTTGACCTTCCCGATGAATCGGGTCGCTCTAGCCCCTATCGGCTAAAATCCTTTGTTTATTCTTTAAATAACTTCTGTGCTCGTTACATCTCTGTAACTTTTTTATTACTTCTCAGTAATGGTGGAGAATAAGGGAGTCGAACCCTTGACCTCCTGCGTGCAAGGCAGGCGCTCTAGCCAGCTGAGCTAATTCCCCTCTAGGTGCTTCTGGCGATTTGCTTCTTGCTTCCAGCTTTCTTGCCATCAGCTATAAGCCATTTGCCATCCGCTTCAATTAGTAGTCTCGGGCAGGCTCGAACTGCCGACCTCTACATTATCAGTGTAGCGCTCTAACCAGCTGAGCTACGAGACTTTGTTTAGATGTTAGATTTTAGACACCAGATGTTAGACTAATCTCTAACTTCTAATTTTCTAACCTCTATTTTCTAAATCTCTCCCTCTGATACTAATTTCTAGTGGGTTTGTATTTTTATAATATAAGCAACCGAGTAAAAAACTAAAACGTTTTCTTTTAAGTAAGTACATGGTACATTAAAGTACCTTTATTTGTTTAACGTCGAAAGACGCTCTAAAATGAGATGTTCCAGCCGCACCTTCCGGTACGGCTACCTTGTTACGACTTAGCCCTAGTTACCTGTTTTACCCTAGGCAGCTCCTGTTACGGTCACCGACTTCAGGTACCCCAGACTTCCATGGCTTGACGGGCGGTGTGTACAAGGCCCGGGAACGTATTCACCGCGCCATGGCTGATGCGCGATTACTAGCGATTCCAGCTTCATAGAGTCGAGTTGCAGACTCCAATCCGAACTGAGACCGGCTTTCGAGATTCGCATCTATTCGCATAGTAGCTGCCCTCTGTACCGGCCATTGTATTACGTGTGTGGCCCAAGGCGTAAGGGCCGTGATGATTTGACGTCATCCCCACCTTCCTCTCTACTTGCGTAGGCAGTCTCACTAGAGTCCCCAACTGAATGATGGCAACTAGTGACAGGGGTTGCGCTCGTTGCAGGACTTAACCTAACACCTCACGGCACGAGCTGACGACAACCATGCAGCACCTTGAAAATTGCCCGAAGGAAGGTCTATTTCTAAACCGATCAATTCCCATTTAAGCCTTGGTAAGGTTCCTCGCGTATCATCGAATTAAACCACATAATCCACCGCTTGTGCGGGCCCCCGTCAATTCCTTTGAGTTTCATTCTTGCGAACGTACTCCCCAGGTGGCTAACTTATCACTTTCGCTTAGTCTCTGAACCCGAAAGCCCAAAAACGAGTTAGCATCGTTTACGGCGTGGACTACCAGGGTATCTAATCCTGTTCGCTCCCCACGCTTTCGTCCATCAGCGTCAGTTAAAACATAGTGACCTGCCTTCGCAATTGGTGTTCTAAGTAATATCTATGCATTTCACCGCTACACTACTTATTCCAGCCACTTCTACTTTACTCAAGACCCGCAGTATCAATGGCAGTTTCATAGTTAAGCTATGAGATTTCACCACTGACTTACGAGCCCGCCTACGGACCCTTTAAACCCAATAAATCCGGATAACGCTTGCACCCTCCGTATTACCGCGGCTGCTGGCACGGAGTTAGCCGGTGCTTATTCGTATAGTACCTTCAGCTATCTACACGTAGATAGGTTTATCCCTATACAAAAGAAGTTTACAACCCATAGGGCCGTCGTCCTTCACGCGGGATGGCTGGATCAGGCTCTCACCCATTGTCCAATATTCCTCACTGCTGCCTCCCGTAGGAGTCTGGTCCGTGTCTCAGTACCAGTGTGGGGGATCACCCTCTCAGGCCCCCTAAAGATCATTGACTTGGTGAGCCGTTACCTCACCAACTATCTAATCTTGCGCGTGCCCATCTCTATCCACCGGAGTTTTCAATATTAAATGATGCCATTCAATATATTATGGGGTATTAATCTTCCTTTCGAAAGGCTATCCCCCAGATAAAGGTAGGTTGCACACGTGTTCCGCACCCGTGCGCCGCTCTCAAAGTCCCGAAGGACTTCTACCGCTCGGCTTGCATGTGTTAGGCCTCCCGCTAGCGTTCATCCTGAGCCAGGATCAAACTCTCCATTGTATGTTTGTCTGACTCACTCAAAGTTTTGACGCTTTAGTTTTTCCTTACTTGGTTGTTATATCTATTTTTCAATGATCTCTTCTCTTACGCTTTCTCAGCTGCCCTTTTCTGTCGTTGGGCGTTGCCGTATTTGCGTGTGCAAAAGTAAAACTTTATTTCTAATTAGCCAAATGTTTTTTGAAGAAATTTTAAAGTTTTTTAAGTAACCCTAAACCCTTCTCTTAACCCTCAACCTATCTACTCCTGCGCTCCCCGTATCGGGACTGCAAAGATAAAAACTTTTTCTAATTACACAAAATTTATTTGAATAAAATTTCATGGTATTTAAAATCATTTATACCGGAGTTTTTTTTGTTCCTGCCTATCTAAAGGCGCTTCTGCGCTACCGATCTACTCTCGTTTTTCAGTGGGGCAAAAGTAGTACGTTTATCCCCATACTTCCAAATATATTTAACATAATGTTCATTTTTAATTCATATCCGAACTTAACCCTTTGAAGATCTGATAGAAAAATTTCTAATTCCTCCGGTGGGTTTTGACGTGATGATATGTTCAGCACTGTTTTTTGATGAAAAGAATGGCTTCATTATATAAAGTTGGTTTTCTGAAGGGCTGATTATTTAGTAATTGAAAAAAACGCTCATCCGAAGATCTATCCCCTAGCCCCGATCAAAACGGCATCCTTTTTCGGGATGGACGAAGCGAAGTGTAGACCTTCCCGGAAAAGATATAGTGGAGAGCGGGAAAAAGCTACGGAGGAAAAACCGCTATATTAAGATAGATGATAAAATATTGATCGCAAAAAAAATCCGGTATAGAACCGGACTTATTAATATATGTATGAATTTTTATTTCGTCAATTTTGCTGTAGGAAGAGAAACAGTTCCCGGATCTTTCCAAAGACCGTCTTTTTCTGCTCTCTTTTTTATTGCTTCAGCTCTTTTGTTACTGTCGGGATGTGAATTGAACATTTTCTGAAGGCCTGACTGCGTAGATCCTCCTTCTGAAAGTAAAGCCAACTTCTTAAAAGCGGTGTAAGCACCCACTACATTATATTTGTTTGCTTTCATGAAATCATAGGAGTAAGTATCTGCCTGAGATTCTTGCTTTTTGCTGTGAGAGGCATCAAGAAATGCATTTGCCATTTTACCAACCTGACTGTCATTTAAATTTGCTACGGTGGATGAGGCTGATGAAGCTGCATCCAATGCGGCAGCTTTAAGATAAGCAGATTTTATAGCATCTTTTGTATCCTGATTTTTAACGTGACCAATCTCGTGACCGATAACTGCCAAAAGCTCATCGTCTGTCATCACATCCATCAAAGATGAAAAAACACGTACACTGCCATCTGCACAGGCAAAGGCATTAATGTCTTTTACTTTGTAGACTTTATAATTTAGATTGAGCCCGTCCTGAGATTTGTGTTTAGAAAAAAGCTTGTTCAGTCTTACTGTATAAGGATCTTTTGGCCCTGCAATCTGATTGTTTTTATCCATATAATCTACGGATTCTTTGGAAAGTTTTACAGCATCTTCGTTGGTAAAGGTTAGTGCTTTAGCACCTTTTGAAATAATATCTGTTGCTTTTCCCAGATTGATTTTCTGTGACTTTACTGCCTGTAATGATCCCAGTAAGAATACACCGATAATAATTTTTTTCATTTAATATAATTTAGACTTCTAAGATAGCACTTTTAAACAAAAAAAATCCTTTTTCGGAGAAGTACCGAAAAAGGATTTAACCTAAACTATATAAACTAAATTAATCAATAAATAAAGATGCAATTGCTGTAGCTTCTGCTCCAGTCAATACCTCATCATATGCTGCAGAACCTGCTGCCGCACCGAAAGTTGTTGCCGTATTAAAGCCAGCCTGCACTGTAACGTCTTCACCTGCATAAACAGCATTAGTTGCTGCAGGCATTCCTCCACTTCCGCTTCCTCCACTTGCTAACTCAATCCACCCTTTGTTTGCACGCATTCTACGAACCATAGAGGCATGTCTTGCTTCTACAGAGTGAATCTGTAAAGCTGCCTGAAGAACAGCTCCGTTTGACATTACATTTCCTGCCTGTCCTTTGTAAGCTCTCACGCCTGTGTCTTCAAACGCCTGAGCCAGAACAAGAAATTGCTGATAATTTGTAAAAGGTGAAAAAGCACCATTCACAGTAAAGTCAAAAGTTGGTTTTGCTATAGGAGCAACGTTAAGAGAATTCAGTGTACTTTTAAGAAAAGTAACGTGAGCTGTCTCGTGTTTTGAAATTTGTTGGAAAACTACTTTATCTGATGCAGGGATAAGGTTGGCAGTCTGCAATCCTATTCTATAATATTCGTCTTCTAAATATTCTAAAGTTAGAGCTAACTGAAGAGCGTCTGTAAGCGCACTTTTCATAGCTAAAGTTGGTTCATTTTTAGTTTCTGCTTTTGCAGAAGTTGCTAAAAAGCTTCCTAAACCTAAAGGTAATGCTGCAACTGCCGCTTTTTTACCAAATGTAGAAAGATCTGAAAGGTTATCTAATCTAGACGTTTGTTTTGAGAAAAATGTATCGTCAGAAAGTTTATCTAATAATTTTAAAATGTTCATAATAATCGATTTTTGAGTGAATAATTAGTTAATACCTCTTTCTTTCCAGGTAAATGGAGTTTTAAAGAATCCTCCCGCCGCCGCAACGACATCTTTTGGTTCTTTTGCCACATCAAGACCAGTTACCGGATCTACTACATCGTCTCCTGAGAAAGCTGCAGTTAATGGGTTGATCAAATCTCTGATCGCTGAAGCGTGTCTTGCTTCTACCGACACAATTTTCCCGGCCAAAACAAGATAAGCAGGATTGGTAATGTATTTACCTGCAGCATTGTAAGCCGCCACTCCTGTATCTTCCAAAGCTTTTGCTGTTGCCAAAACAGAACTTCTATCGTTGAAGTTTACATTTGGATATTGAAACTCAAGTGTTGGTAAAACATTGGTAGTGGCACCCGTAATTGCTGCCTTGAAGAAATCTCTGTGAATTACCTCGTGGTGATACAAATCTGTCAAAACTTCTTTTTCAGCATTTGAAATTCCTGCATAGAAGTTATTGACAACTTTCGTGTAGAAATCTGCTTCTAACTGTTCAAGAGCGTACGCGTAGTTTAAAACTCCTACATCGCCCATACCCAAATCGAATATCTTATTATCGTTATACTCAAAATCGTCATCGTCACAGCCTACCAAAGTAAGCCCCGCAACGGCAATACCGATGCCGCTTAGTTTTAGGAAGTTTCTTCTGCTGGTATCCAGGGTAGCTCCCTGATTAGAAACATTGATTGGTTTTTTCATAATATTATTTTTAGAAAGGTTTAGTACTTTTAATGATATCTACGATATAAGTTTGGATTTGGTTTTTTAATTTTCAAAAAAATTTAAAATTTATTAAATTAATCTTCGTTTACCGTCAAAAATATTGAGACATAATCAATTACGAGACCAATCTTTATGAGGAAAGATCTTAACGCTAATCTTTTTTTAAAATAAATTTTACTTATTTTTGTGAAATGAGTCAAAAATGGATTTACAAAACCGAACCGGATGAAGAAACTGTAGATGGATTGAGTTCATCTCTTGGTTTCGGAACTTTTGAATCCAAACTATTGGTCTTGAGAGGAATTGACAATTATCAGAAGGCACGAGAATTTTTCAAGCCAAATTTAGCTGATATTCACAATCCTTTTTTGATGGCAGATATGCAAAAAGCTGTAGAGCGTGTTGCCACAGCCATTGAAAACGGAGAAAAAATAATGGTCTACGGCGATTATGATGTCGACGGAACCACAGCTGTTGCTCTTACCTATCTTTATTTAAGAAAAATTGTTCAGAAAAAATATTTAGACTTTTATATTCCCGACAGAAACTCTGAAGGCTACGGAATATCTACAGAGGGAATCGATTTTGCAAAAGAAAACGGTTTTTCTTTGATTATCGCATTAGATTGCGGTATTAAGTCGATTGACATGATTAACTATGCGAAAGCAAAGCAAATCGACTTTATTATCTGCGATCACCATTTACCGGGAGACGAAATTCCTGATGCTGTAGCTGTTTTAGATCCTAAAAGAAGCGACTGCAGATATCCTTTTAAAGAACTTTCAGGATGTGGAGTTGGTTTTAAATTGTGTCAGGGATTAAATACTATTTACAAAATCCCAGAGACAGAATTATTTGAATTGACTGATCTTCTTGCTATTTCTATTGCTGCAGATATCGTGTCTATGACAGGTGAAAACAGAGTGTTTGCAAAAATGGGACTTAAAATTCTCAGAAAAACAAGAAATCTAGGTTTGCGACTTTTAATTCCTGAAGACAAGCTTTCTAATTTTGAAATTTCAAATATTGTCTTCGAAATTGCTCCAAAAATCAACGCAGCGGGTAGAATTTCCCAAGGAAAAGCGGCAGTGGAACTGATGGTTTCAGACAATCTGAAACACGCCCAACAAATTGTAGGCGACATCATGAATCTGAATGATGAAAGAAGGGAACTCGATATGTTTTCTACAGAATCTGCTTTAAAACAAATTATAGAATCTCAGCAGGAAACAAAATACACAACTATCGTATATCATCCGGAGTGGAACAAAGGCGTGATCGGTATTGTAGCGTCGAGACTTATCGAAACGTATTATAAACCGACATTAGTTTTCACAGATGGAAATAATGGTGAAATGGTAGCTTCCGCAAGATCTGTTTCAGATTTTGATGTACATGAAGCGTTGGATCTGTGTTCGGAATATTTCTTAAAATTTGGAGGTCATCATGCTGCGGCCGGACTTTCAATGGAAAAAGATAAATTCCACGATTTTAAAATTAAATTCGAAAAAACTGTTGCCGAGAAAATAAAAGATCATCAAAAAGAACCGTCGATCACGATCGATGCAGATATAGAGATAGACGATATTAACAGAGATTTCATCAATTTCCACAGGAAACTTGCACCATTTGGTCCGCATAACATGAAACCGAATCTGGTTTTGAAAAATCAAAAAATCGCCGGTTACCTGAAAACAATGGGAAAAGATAATAATCACCTGAAATTTTACATTAAGCAAGATTCTACAGGAAGAAATATTGAATGCGTTGGCTTCAAACTCGGGCAGTTTGCTGATGATTTCAGAACTAAATCTTTTGACATTGCTTTTACTTTAGAAGAAAACCACTGGAAAGGAAATGTGACGCACTATCTTAATATTCGGGATGTGAAGTTTATTGAAGGTTGAGGATAAGGCTTAGGTATAGGCTTAGGATGATAATCTGATAATTTTTTAAACTAAACAAATGATAAACGATTTTACTGAAATGCCTGTTTGGCAAAAGGCAATGGATGTTGCTGAAAAGTGTTTCACCATTTCAGAAAATTTACCACGAAAAGAAGATTACGCTCTTACTTCACAATTACGAAGATCGGCTGAAAGTATTTCTGCTAATATTGCGGAAGGTTTTGGAAGACGAACGAGCAAAGATAAAAGTCGTTTCTATGATATTGCGAGAGGATCTGCATTTGAAACTAAAAGTCATTTGATTTATGGATTAAGAGTAACGTACTTTCAAGAAATAGAATATTTGGATATTAAAAATATTATTGATGAAGTAATTCATGAACTCAATAAAATAACATCATACCTCAATCGAATGCAACCTTAACCTTAAACTCAACCTCAACTTTGAAAAAAATCGGTTTATTTTTTGGATCCTTTAATCCTATTCATATCGGTCATTTAATTTTGGCCAACTATATTCTTGAAAATTCTGATATGGATGAATTGTGGTTTGTTGTAAGTCCGCAAAATCCTTTTAAAGAAAAAAAATCTCTTCTAAAAGATCACAATCGTTTGGATATGGTGCAACTCGCCGTAAAAAATTATCCTAAAATGCGTGCTTCAAATGTTGAATTTTCTTTACCAACACCAAGTTACACAATTGACACATTAACGTATCTTCAGGAAAAATATCCTGATTTTTCTTTCAGTTTGATTATGGGAGAAGACAACCTCAACGGACTTCAAAAATGGAAAAACTCTGATGTTTTAATAAAAAATCATCATATCATTGTATATCCCAGAGTATTTGAAGGTGAGAAAAAAGATTCGGAATATCTGCAGCATGAAAATATTTCAATGATAAAAGCTCCTGTCATAGAATTGTCTGCAACAGAAATCAGAAATATGATTAAAGAGGGTAAAAATGTAAGACCAATGCTTCCACCAGAGGTTTTTGACTATTTGGACGGCAGTAGTTTTTATAAATAGAAGTTAGAATTTAGGCAAATTAAGTAGCAGAATAAATATGGAATTCATCGAAAATTTTTTCTCAAAATATCCTCAGGAAAAACTTATTAAATGGTTTAAGCAAATCTGTATGGCAGAAGCGATCTCGTGGCTTTTTCTCTTCACGGCAATGACGTGGATTCGGGTTGATCCTGAAGGAATTTTACCAATCGTTTACATCAGCACCATCGGAAGTATTCATGGATTGTTTTTTACGCTTTACCTTTTATTTTTACCCTCGATGAGAAAGATATATACCTGGGATGATGAAGATACAGTGTTCGCTTTAATAGCCGCATTTTTTCCGTTTGCTACGATTTGGATTGATAAAAAAATCGCTCGTTTTGATAGAGAATAAATAAAAAAAGGACTTTTTTCAAGTCCTTTTTTGTCTAAAATTAATTTAAATTCTTAAAAATCTCTCATGACGTGACCCGTTGCGGTAAATGTATGGTTTCCGGCAGTATCTGTATATGTTCCATATACAGTAAAATCTATGTAAGTTCCCACGGCTCCGAAATTTGTTACCTGCACCACTACATTTCCTGTACTCGAATTAAAAGACCCTCCTGAAAATTCAAACGAATGATCTGTACTAAAGCTACCCACAGTTCCAAGCATATTCTCCTGTACCATAGAAAAAACATTACCCGCAGGAGAAAAGGAGTTTATTCTTAATTGTTTGGCAGGCATATTTGGAGATGTAGATGTAAGTCCCGACCATTGCGCATTGATGCCCCCTAAAATATATCTCACGTTTTGATTATCAATTTTATAACTGATAAATTCGTTTACGGCATTACAGGCAACGAGATTATTAAAATTCATCACAGGTGAATTTGCAATAAAAGAAATGTCACCTGTCGTTTTCAAATTGGTATAATCATACCCTTCTAAAATCATTTGAGTATTGGCTGCACAAGAATAAGCTGTGAAAGAAAAATTACCTGTATTACTTAAAGGAACAGATTGAAATTGAAAATAATTGGTACTTGTTGGTAATCTTAGAATCGCATATCCGTCTGTAACTTCTGTATTCGCACATGTCTTAATATTTCCTTGAATCGTATATTGATTACCCGTTGTTGTTACAACAATATCCGGTAGAACCATTGTTGTTCCTGCTGTCACAGGTGCAACATTTGAAGTGTAAACCACTGTATTACAAACATCATAAACCTTCAGAACAAGCATTTCATTTGCCGGAATTATTCCTGATACAGTTCCTACATTATCTGTGTATCCGTATGATTCGTAAGTTTGACTGGCTCTCTTTAAAGTTACCAACGAATTTATCATTGGCGCACCTGCAGAATTTTTTACTGTTACCTTTAAAATGGATTGTGGAAATTGCACATCACAATTCCACCACGAGAAATGGCTTACATTTCCTACGTAAGCATTCCCAACCTTCGTTGCAGAACCATCTTCCTGCCAAATCCCTGTAGTTTCTTCAAAAGACCATAACGGAATTGTAGCAGGAGACGTAGAAGTTTGGGCAGCATCTATCGCCATTGTCATTTCAGCGGTATGACCGTTTGCAATCTGAAGGTTTTGCCCTGAAGCACCCGTCAATTGTACATGTAGCATTCCGTAAGTTTCCATTACTCTTGCATTTCCTGCTGTATTATTTGCAAGAAAAGAACCAGGCATCAATTCATTAAGATATTGATCTGAAGATTTCAAGTGAAACATTGCCACATTTACACTTCCGCTGTATGCATTTCCGTTTGCATCTTTGAAACTACCGTCAAATTTCACTTTAGTTCCGTTTGGTAAGGAAACAGTTGCGGTAGTTCCTGTAGCAATAGTTGCGGTATTGGTTGCAGGAATCATCATGATGTTGATCCTATTACTTCCGGTAGTTGGAACAAGAGTACGAGAACCGTTTACAAAACCCGCTTTGGTTACTTTTACATAGGCGAAATTTTCTTTCACATCGGCATTTTTAATTACAAAAATTCCTTTAAAATTGGTCTGAGCGGTTGCTGACCCAATAGTTACTGTTGCTCCGGAAACAGGACTTCCGTTTGTTGATAAAACTAGACCGTTGAAATTTCTTTGTGCTGAATTTCCAAAGTTAAAGTTTGTTTCCTCGCTTCCTTGCTGCTGATTTTCGAGATCGATAAAAGAATCGCTTTTACACGATACAAGAATCATCAAAATAAGGATTAATGAGTAAAGTTTTGTCATAGATTATTACGTTTTATTGTGAACTCTAAATTACTCAAAAAAATGTGAACTAAAAATTTTATTTTTCAATGTAACAAAAAGAGGCTGCCAATTGTCTAATTATGTAGAACATCAAAGCAGTAAAAATTTAAATATAAAAATTTAGTAGCTCATAATTAAATAGTTACAAATTAAATCAAAACTTTTTTACTACTTTGTATTGCATGATACTAAATATATTACATATCTTTGCAATGTAAAATAATAACAGATACAAGCATCTATACACTATTAAAATCTAAAATCATGAAAACGCCACTCCTCATCGCCGCAATATTTTTTTCAGGACTTACTTTCGCACAAGAAAAAAAATCTGATACGCTACAGACAAAAAAAATAGAAGAAGTTGTTCTAACGAAACAAGTATTCAAAAAACAAAGCGACCGTTTTGTATATGATGTTGCCGCTTCACCTGTCACAAAAGGAAATACGACATTCGATCTTTTGAAGCAAACACCTTTACTTTCTACAACAGATGATAAAACACTAAAAATTGCAGGGAAAAACAGCGCGCTGATCTACATCAACGGTAGAAAAACCAATATGGATCCTGAATCTCTGACTCAATTCTTAAAAAATACACCCGCAGAAAATATTCAGAAAATTGAGGTCATTACCGTTCCCGGAAGTGAATTTCAGGTAGAATCTTCAGACGGAATCATCAATATTGTTTTGAAAAAGAAAATGAGCGATGGTACGAACGGAAACATGAGAATGTCTAATTCTCAGAACAAATACAACTCTAGTCAGGCAAGTTTTTCGGTAAATTATAGAAAAGATAAGTTAGGAATCAGCGCTAATTTAATTGGCGGAGAAAATTTAGAAGCTCAAAGCTACATCTTGAAAAACGGAACTGATTCTGTGAAAAATGAATCTGTAGGAGATATCGACGATCCAAACAAAAACCTCGGCGGATATCTGAACTTCGATTACCAGTTGAACGATAAAAGTAATTTGGCCTTATCATGGAATTCCTGGGCGAATAAGAGTTATGGTTCTACTGTAGAACTTTTAAATACTCTGAAAACTTATAAAGCAGATGGAAGTTTAGACGAGACTGATATTACACGCTCAAGTAATCTGGAAAATGCAAGGAATTATAATAATTCTGTAAATTTAAATTACGAATTAAAGACAGATTCTTTAGGAAGTAAACTTAATATGAATGCTGCTTATCTTATTTATAAAAGATTTCAGAATTCTGATAACAGAACTTTGGTACAGGCTCCTTCAGGAAGTTTTGATCAATATCGACAAAATGTAGTTCAGGAAATTCCACAGATCGTTAATAATTTCTCGGCAACCGTAGATTATATTCAGAAATTTAAAAATGACCTGACGGTTTCTGTGGGAGGAAATTTTAATACCACTCAAACTGATAACGATACCAAAAACTTTTTCAATTACTATGACAAACAAGGAAAGTTTGAAAGTGTAAAAGCAGAACTCAACCATTTTATATACGACGAGAAAATTTATGGTGCCTATCTTACGTTTGAAAAGAAGTTTTCAGACAAGCTATCCGGTAAAGTCGGAGCAAGATATGAAATCACAAAAAGCTTAGGTACATCTGAAATTCCCAATCAGCCGATGCAAAAATTTGAAAGAGATTACAATAATCTGCTTCCGTATTTGAGCTTAAATTATGCAATTAATGACAAAAACAATATTTCATACGCATTTTCGAGCAGAATGAGAAGACCGAGTTTTTGGGAACTGAATCCTGTAAAAAACATTCTTACACAATATAATTACACTCAAAACAATCCTTTTGTAAAAGCTTCATCAACATATAACCAGGAGTTGACCTATATGTTTAAAAATTCTTATTTCCTTATTCTGAATCACTCTTATTTTAAAGATGTTATAACTCAGGTTCCACTTCAGAGAGATATTGTGAAAGATGATAAAACATACAGACAGTTGGCGTACATCCGTACCAATTTTGGTGATAAACAGGAAATGTCTGCGATGCTGGGAATGCAGAAAACATTTTTCAATCAGTATCTTACCACCAATTTTAATATTGGATTGCAACATAATATTAACAAAGGTACGCTAAATACAGATCCTACTACAGGACAGATTTTTGATACATATATCAACAACAGAGAATCTTCAAGCGTAGTTATTCAAACCAATAACACCATTCGTTTAGACAAAAAGAAAACATGGTTTTTGGGAATCAATTATTTCTACGTAGACAAACAACAGATCGAACTGGGAATGCTGAAAGATCTTATGAGCTTAGATATTAGCATTAAGAAAAACTGGAACGACTGGACTTTTGCCCTAAATCTTGAAGATGTGCTGCGAACAAATATTGTGGAAATTGAAGATTCTCAGGCAAACGGAAATTACAACTATGTAAAAAACGACCAGTACAATCGTGGCGGAACTTTTAGCATCACTTATAACTTCGGAAATCAGAAAGTGAAAAAAATGAGAGACATTAATGGAGCTTCTGACGCCATTAAAAGCAGAACGAGATAAAACAATCATTCTTCATATATTATTTTGTAAGAGAAGCCTGCCGGGAAACCGGTGGGTTTTTCTATCTTTAGGAGTATGAATAAATTTATTGGAATTCTTTTATTGATCTTAATACTTTCGGGATGTGAAGAAAAAACCGTGCATCTGGGGAGAGATATTTCGTTTGATAAAGAGGAAAATGTTACTTATGGCGATCATTCTCAACAAAAATTAGATCTTTATATTCCGAAAAACAAAGATTCTGTGGAAGGAATATTTGTAATGATTCATGGTGGCGGATGGAGAGCAGGAGATAAATCTAACCTTACATTTTTCACATTATCGTTAATGGAGAAGCTTCCGGATTATGCTTTTGCCAACATTAATTATCGTTTGGCAGATTCAAACTCTTTTGTTCTTCCCAATCAGACAGACGATATTGATCGTGTACTTGGTTTTTTGGCTAAAAAGTTTGGTCCAAAAAAGAAATTTATTTTACTCGGAAACAGTGCAGGAGCTCATCTATCAATGTTATATGGATACAATTCTTTATTTGATTTAAAATATCATAACAAAATCAAAGCGGTTGTCAATATTGTTGGTCCTGCAGATTTACTGCATCATGATTTTGCCAATTATTCCGATTATGCTTTTCTCGAAAAACATATGATTGACATGAAAACTCCCACTCCTACAGATCTTACCAACAGAGATGTACCCAATCCTGTTTATTGGATCAACGAAAAATCACCACCCACTATTTCTTTTTACGGAAATAACGATCAGGTTGTCCCTTTTTCACAAAAAAGCATTTTAGATTCAGCTCTGAATAAAAATGGAATTTATAATCAGTCTTTTGAATTTCCCGGTGGACATCTCGATTGGGACAATGAAAAAAATAAACCATTTGTTATTAATAAAATTCAAGAATTTTTAAAGCAAATTAAATAAAAAAACGCCTTGGAAATCTCCAAAGCGTTATATTTATTAAGTTCCTTTCTTTAGTTTTTTTAAAACTTTTTACAAATTCGGAATAAACTTTTTTTTAAGATTAATGAATAAAGTTAAATCATCTAAGAATTTGGCGCCAAATTAAGCAGTACCCTTCCGAATTATTTTATAGTTCAACTTAAAAACTTATCCGACTTAATGGTTCAAATAAATCATTCAGACTTCACCACTTCCGTTCTCTCAGAAATTCCATTTGCATTAAAAGCTTCTATCTGGAAATAATAAGAATCAACTCGGTCTGCACCTGTAAAGAAATACTCGTTTTTACCATAAACCATAATGCTTCCGTATAGTTTGTCCGGAGATTTTCCCCAATAAATAACATAGCCATCGGCATCTGAATTCTGCTGCCACTTCATCCAGATGCTTCTTCTTTCACCATATTTTTTAGGATCAGCTCTCAACGGAACAAAATTATGCACTTTCGCAGGTTTTGCTCCAGCTCCTTTTCCGAAAACTCTAAATCCGCTTAACGCAAACTTTCCTGTCGGCATTTTCAGATTTTCTATTTTTAAATATCTTGCTTCGGCGGGTTTTTCCAGCTCAACATAATCGTGAGGAACGTCTTTGGTGTTCTTGCTTTTGTCAACAATCACTTTCCATTTTTTTCCATCATTAGATCCATAGATCTTGTACTGATGCATCTTCCCCAAAGTTTTTCCCATAAATTCTACATCCTGATCTGCATAATTGACCTGAATTGCATTGATGGTAGAAATTTCACCTAAGTCTGTCTGAAACCATTCTCCCGAATTTCCGGTTTTTGCACTCCAGTATGTTTTAATATCTTCATCTACTGCATAGTTCGAATGATAACCTCCTAAAGTTGATGAAACCTGAACGGGTTTATTGTAATTCAGCAACATCCAATCGGTGAAAAGTCCTTTCGAGAAATCTTTCCCTTGTGCAAACTGCGGCAGCAAAGTAGGATAATCGCCGTAAGCAGTGTTGGTATACATCACATCATCTTTATCAAAACCTGCAGGCCAGATACCTAAACGTCTTTCGAAGTTGTTTTTTGTAGAAATAAAAATCGTTGAAACGTGCCACCAATTTTTAAAATTATCTTCAAA
Source organism: Chryseobacterium sp. CY350 (assembly GCF_027945075.1). Lineage (NCBI taxonomy): Bacteria > Pseudomonadati > Bacteroidota > Flavobacteriia > Flavobacteriales > Weeksellaceae > Chryseobacterium > Chryseobacterium wangxinyae. Next base: position 3,088,777 of record NZ_CP116034.1, on the reverse strand, counting down.
TGTTGCGCCGTGTCCTGCTCCTCTTGCAAAACCTCCGGGTTTATAAGAAAACGGATTGTGCTGTTGATATTCGTAGCCTTCCAACGGATTTTTTGAAACATAAACTCCGTCAGAATAACCACTAAATTCTGTGGCCGGCGCGCCGTACTGCATGTAATATTTATCTTTATACTTTGTAACCCAAGCTCCTTCTACAAAAGGCTGCAAGAAAACATTATCATTATATTCACCAAATCTTTCCCAACCGTGATCTTCAGGTTTTAATCTTAAAATTGGCTTTACAAAACCTTCAGACTGCAGGTTTTTTACTTTCACTTCTGTTCCTAAAAGCGGCCATTCATTGCTTGATCCCCAATATAGATACAGTTTATTTTTATCTTCATCATAATGAAATGCAGGATCCCAAGCTCCTACCTTCAAAGTATCAACGGCAATTTTCCAGTCGTCTTGGGTTGGGTTTGTCGATTTCCAGATCGGGAAATCAGATTCCCATGTTGAACCGTAAACATATAATGTATCCTTCATCGCCCACACTGCGGGAGCATTCAGATCGTGTGTATATTTGTTATCTCTTAGAAATTTTCTTTTAACAAATTTCCAGTCTAGCATATTATCGCTGTGCCAATATCCTTCCTGATTCGTTGAGAATAAAAACAGTTTTTTCTGAAAATTAACAATTACCGGATCTGCTGTTGCACGATGTTTTCCCTGTTTAGAAAAAACTTCAAATGGTGTGTAACCATAATCGATATTGATCGGGTTGCAATAAGTTTTTTGCTGGGCATTCATCGACAAACTCAGCAGAATAGCTAAACTCAAGTATATTTTTTTGATCATGATCATCCTTATCTTTTACAAATTTAATTATTTTTTTAACGGGCGATTCATAGTATGTAAATAAAAAACTTCTGACTCTACTAAAAGTCAGAAGCATTATTTTTAAATTAAATCGATTATTTTTTAGGTAAAAACACTTCAGCCAACATACATCTCGCACTACCTCCACCATTGACTTCAATAGTATTTAAATCTGAATAGATGATTTCGCAGTATTTTTCGATATTTGAAACTTGATCAGCATTTAAAGAATGATAAGCAGTCTGGCTCATTACCAAAAACTTTTCGCCATCCCTATTCTGAACCTGAAGCATATTTCCGGCAAACTGCTGCATCTGATTTTCTGTAATCTCAATGATTTCTTTTCCTGAATTTTTAATTGTTTCGACTACTTTGCTTCTTTCAAGTTCATTATCAATACAATCCAGGCAAATTACGACAAATTGGTCTGCGACGCACATCATGACATTGGTATGATAAATCGGAAGTCTTTCTGAACCTACGTTTTGAAAAGAATGAAAAACAATCGGCTCAAAACCGTATTTTTTACAAAATTCTCTGAACAGATTTTCGTCTAATCGTAAAGAAACCGATCCGTAAGCGATTTTATTGTCATGATCGAAAATCATACTTCCTGTTCCTTCCAAAAAATGTCCCTGAATTTCAGGTAAAGACCAATCGTCGATTTCAGTAACTTCAAAACCTTGGTTTTTAATGCTTTCAATAATATCTTCTCTTCGTTCAACTCTTCTGTTGGAAGCGAACATAGGATATAAAACTATTTTACCGTCGTTGTGAAAACTTACCCAGTTATTCGGAAAAATAGAATCCGGAGTATGAGGATCTATTGTATCTTGTATTGTGATGACATTCACACCTTTACTCTTTAGTTTTTCAACAAAAATTTTGAATTCTGCCAAAGCTTTTGACTGAATATCTGCACCTTTCTGCTCTATCTGAAAGTAGTTGTTCTCTGCTGTTTCTGCATTATAACCGAACGCAATCGGCTCTATCATTAATACTGTATCTGTTGTCTGCATTGTATTATATTTAAAAATTAAATGATTGGAAAATTAAAAAAATCACAATCATAATACGATCACTCTCTTACCAAAGGCATTGTAGAACAACGTAAAAGACCTCCCATTTTCGAAATTTCTCTGTACGGTATTTCTTCAACTGTCATTCCCCACTCGTTTCTGAGGTGATTATTCATCCTTGTAAATGAACTGTCTGAAACAACAACTTCCGGGGAAATTGAAAAAATATTCGGAAACATTTCGAACATTTCTTCGTCATTTACATGAAAGCAGTTTTCTTCTCCGAAAATATCAATGATCAAACTGTAATCGCTTTCGTCAACAAACCCATTTTTATAAACAATGCATTTGTCGTTGCCAATCGGATTGAATGTACAGTCTAAATGCAAAATTCCCTGATAAGGTTCACGGTCATTTTTCTTTAGTTCAAAATCAAGTATCCTTTTCTTGGGAAAGTATTCCTTTAGTATTTCGATGGCGTACTCGTTAGTTCGTGCAGTTTTATAATTTCTGTAATCTTCTGAAAAACAAGTTCCTATGAAAATAAAATCATTCCAGACAATAACGTCACCTCCTTCAATATGTGCAGTATCAGGAAGATTTATGATGTCTCGCCATTTTACCTTTTCAAAAATTGAGCGGTAAGCATCCTGCTCGTCTGCACGGTCAGCGATCACATTAGAGATTATCATTTTATCTTCAATCACAAATGAAACGTCTCTGGCAAAAACCTGATTGTAATCTTTAATGATGCTTGGGCGAAGAACTTCAACATCATATTTTTTCAGTACTTTCTCAAAATCTTCCATTTCATTGATGATGTCTTTCTCTTTCGGATAGATATTATGCTGAATGGAATGGTATGACTTCGCATCATAACTTTCTTCTAATGTAGGATCTGGCCCCATTGAATTGGGTTGCCCGAGAACGACTGATTTTAATCTGCCTGTTTCGTTTTTAATATTTAGTTTCATAAAAATACTTCTAATGTATCTGCTTTATTTAAGCATTCGTTACATAGCATGAGCCACAAATATAATGAAACGCGCTCGAAGTCAAAAATTTAATTTTTAATAAAAATAAGATCACTAATTACTGTTATTTCAAATGTAAGTATTGCAAAATATCCGCAAATTTTAGTTACAGATCAAGTGTTTTAGTATGTAAATTAAGCATCTATTTTTAAAACTAAACGATAAAACTATTAAAGTAATAATGACCAATCTTGCTATCATTTAGAATAAATTCCTTCTGGCCTTTCATTTTGGTTTACCGAAAAACATATTCTAAGTACTACATTAAAGGACAGTTTATTTTAATATTTGAATTATTTGAATAAAGCAACAACTGCTAAAGATTGTCAGTTAACAGCGTAATTTATCTCATATAAGTCACAAAAAAATCCCAAAGTAAACTTTGGGATTTTTAAATATTTAAAATAAGATTATCTGTTTGCAATATCAATATAATCTCTTTTTTGAGCTCCTTGGTAAACCTGTCTTGGTCTTCCGATAGGATCTCCTTTCAGTCTCATTTCTTTCCACTGAGCGATCCATCCAGGTAGTCTTCCCAATGCGAACATTACGGTAAACATTTCTGTAGGAATCCCTAATGCTCTGTAAATAATTCCAGAATAGAAATCTACATTTGGATATAATTTTCTTTCGATGAAATATTCGTCTTCCAAAGCCACTTTTTCTAACTGCATTGCAATTTCCAACGCTTTGTCTTCGATTCCTAACGCAAGTAACAAATCATCAGCAGCTTTTTTGATGATTTTTGCTCTAGGGTCAAAGTTTTTGTAAACTCTGTGTCCGAAGCCCATCAAACGGAAGCTGTCGTTTTTATCTTTTGCTTTAGCAACCCATTTATTAACGTCTCCGCCATCTTTTTCAATTAATTCAAGCATTTCGATTACTGCCTGGTTTGCACCACCGTGAAGCGGACCCCAAAGTGCAGAAATACCCGCAGAAACTGAAGCAAAAAGACCTGTATGAGCAGAACCAACCATTCTTACAGTAGATGTAGAACAGTTTTGCTCATGATCAGCATGAAGAATTAATAATTTATCTAAAGCATCAACAACTACAGGGTTGATTTCGAATTCTTCGTTCGGTTGTCTGAATGACATTTTGTAGAAATTCTCTACATAATTAAGACTGTTATCACCGTGGTTAAGCGGTAAGCCTAGAGTTTTTCTGTAAGTCCAAGCTGCAAGATGAGCAAATTTAGCAATCAATAATTCTGCAGCCAGATCCATCTCTTCTTTTGAGTTTACATTAACAGCTTTAGGATTAAAAGCCGTCAAAGCAGAAGTAAGAGAAGACAAAACTCCCATTGGGTGGGCAGAACGAGGGAATGCATCGATGATTTTTTTCATCTCCTCTGCTACGAAATTATATTTTTTAATATTACCGTTGAAGGTATTGAATTGCTCTGTTGTAGGTAAATCGCCGTGCAACAAAAGATACATTACTTCAGTGAAATTTGATTTTTCAGCTATCTGCTCGATAGGATAACCTCTGTAGAATAATTCTCCCTGGTCACCATCAAGATAAGTAATCTCGCTTAATGTAGCACCTGTATTTTTGTACCCTAAATCTAAGGTAATAAGACCCGTTTGGTCTCTTAATTTTGAAATATCTATTCCTCTGTCTCCGATTGTACTATCTACGATAGGATATTCATACGAATTACCGTCATAATTCAATATAACTTTGTTGTCTGACATTATATATATTTTATTTAAATTTCTTAAAAATACACAAAAAACAGCAATACTAAAAAAGTTTGCTGTTTTTTTTATTTTATTTTATCTTTTTATTTTAAAGGCGTCTAATCCAGGGAAATATGCAGTCTCACCCAACGCTTCTTCTATCCTGATTAATTGATTGTATTTCGCCATTCTGTCTGATCTTGATGCAGAACCGGTTTTGATCTGGCCACAATTCATCGCTACTGCCAAATCAGCAATCGTAGAATCTTCAGTTTCACCTGATCTGTGAGACATTACTGAGGTAAACTTATTGTGCTGAGCCATTTGTACTGCCGCCATTGTTTCAGAAAGAGAACCAATTTGATTTACTTTTACTAAAATTGAATTTGCAATTCCTTCGTCTACTCCTCTTTTCAATCTCTCAACATTGGTTACAAATAAATCGTCACCAACCAATTGTACTCTGTCGCCGATTTTATCAGTTAACATTTTCCAACCTTCCCAGTCATTTTCCTGCATACCGTCTTCGATAGAGATGATTGGGTATTTATTTGCCAATTCAGCTAAATAAGATACCTGCTCGCTGCTTGAGAACTGAGCTGCATCAGGAGTCTGGAATTTTCTGTAATCGTAAATTCCATCCTTATAAAATTCTGAAGCTGCACAATCTAATGCGATCATCACATCGTCTCCCGGTTTGTAACCAGCTTTTTCGATTGCCTGAAGTAAAGTATCTAAAGCATCTTCGGTTCCTTTGAAAGTTGGCGCAAAACCACCTTCGTCACCTACTGCAGTAGACAAACCTCTAGAATGAAGAATCGCTTTAAGGTTGTGGAAGATCTCAGTTCCTTTTCTCAATGCGTGAGAAAAAGAATCTGCTTTTACCGGCATTACCATAAATTCCTGGAAAGCAATCGGCGCATCTGAGTGAGATCCACCGTTGATTACATTCATCATCGGAACAGGAAGTGTATTTGCATTTACACCACCAATGTATTTGTATAACGGCATTTTTAGTTCAGCAGCAGCAGCTTTTGCAGCAGCTAAAGAAACACCAAGAATTGCATTAGCACCAATATTTCCTTTATTTTTGGTTCCGTCTAAATCGATCATGATCTGATCTAAAAGATTCTGATCATAAACCGGAAGACCCACCAATTCAGGAGCGATTACTTCTCTTACATTTTCTACAGCTTTGGAAACACCTTTTCCCATCCACTCAGAACCACCATCACGCAATTCTACTGCTTCATGTTCTCCGGTAGATGCTCCAGAAGGTACTGCAGCACGACCCATCGCGCCACTTTCTGTAAATACATCAACTTCAACTGTAGGATTTCCTCTTGAATCCAAAATCTGTCTTGCTTCTATGTAAGAAATGTAACTCATTTTTTGTTTATTTATAGTTCAGACAAATTTAATGAAAAAATAAGTTTTTGCATTATACTGTAGATTTTAATTGATAGTTTGAAAGTTAAATTTTAGTTAATTTTAATAATCTTATTGCTATATGTAAACGCTCTTTGATGATTTACATACATAAAAATCTCCATTTTACATGGAGATCGAGTATTAAATGAAAATTGTTACTATTTACTTTTATAATATATTGCTTTATCTTCAGGCGACAGCGTTTTAAACTCCTGAATTTTTTTCAATTCTTTCTCGGCTTTTAATGCTTCATTTCCTGCTTCTACAGCCTCAGATTGCTTTATACTTGTAATAGCCTTAACGACTCCGTCGAAACTATTCCAATAGCGCTCGTCCAGACATTGAGATTTAAAATTAACACAATGTTCTTCTAATCTATACAATGCATCTCTAAGCATGTTGACCTGGGCAGTTCTTTCTCCTAACTTAGTTAGTGTTTCAGTTATTTTTGTCATTTGGTCAACAGAAACATTCTTTTTCTCATCCAGGTTGGCCGCAATTTTACTGGTAATTTCTGTAGCTTTTGCTATTGCTGCATCCGGCTGCACCTCAGAAAGAATCGTGTTGATCTCTCCGTCTTTATTGATGCTTAATACAGTACCCCTTCTCATCGCATCGTACGACATCTGATAATTTGTATTTTCTAACTTTTCTAATGTTGCTTTGTGAAAAGCACCACAAGAAGTAAGTGTCACTATGATAGCTGATAAAAGTAGATTTTTCATAAGAATTTATTATATATGATGTTGTTATTTCTAATCCATGCATTACTTTTTTCAAGTACTTTCGTTATTGCACTGAATTTTTCAAAATTTAAATTTTCAATAGATCTTGGTTCCGCATCTTCAAGATCCAAAATAATTTTTCCAACATTAGAACTGGTATTCCATTCTAAGATGTAGCTGAGGATTTTAGTTTCGTTCATGATTGATAATTTTTTTTAGTTAGTATTATTTATTGGGTGATGGAGCCAGAAGGCCGGCTAAAGCACTTATTGCTCCGGAAGAAATTGTAGCAAAAATGGTTATCAGTTGACTGTCTGGATTTCTGCGATCCCAAAACGCAAGGAGTATTAATCCTACTATAATTGCAATGATAGACAAGCCAAGCATCAAAACAATAATTCTGTATATCCAGGAATCTGTCTCTTTCGGATTTTTAACCTCAAAATTGTTCAGTGCCTTTATCGGATCTGTCTGAAATTCCTGTTGCAGTTCAATGCTGTTGCTTAATGTTTTTTTAAAGTCTTCAAAACTGTTATTAATTGTAGTTTTCATGGTTATCAGTTTTTAATTCATACTTCAAATTTCTGACAATCAACAAAGCAAGTCAATTACACAAATGGGTGATTTTCAATAAAAAAGTCAGCACCATTTTCATGATGCTGACTTTATGTTTTAACAATAATTTTAAACACTGATCTTACAGTAAACAGATGTTCCTTTTTCCCCGGATATTATTTCAAAACTGCCAGAGGATTCTTTCATCCGCCTTTCCATATTCCGAAGGCCGTTGCCACAAACATTTTCTTTCCTAAATCCTTTACCATTATCCGCGATTTCCATGATGAATAAACCGTCATTCAATCTAAACGAAATTTCTAGTTGATTACCGCCCGAATACTTATACGCGTTATTGAGTGACTCTTTGAGACAAAGAAACATATTTCTTCTAAGTTCTGTAGATATTGGGAGAACGGGGTTTTTCACATCGTTTACAAACTTTAATTCCAACTCTGTCTTCTTCAAAAAGCCTTCCGCATAAATTTTAGAATAATCTACAAAGCTTTGGACGGTATCATTTTCAGAATGTAAACTCCAAAGCATTTCGCGCATAGAAATATTCATTTCTTCGGAAGTTTTCAGAAGTTCGCTGATATCCGTTTTCAAATCTTCATCTTCAGCCTTTTGTTTCAGAAATTCTGCCTGAAGTTTTATTGCGGAAATCCCTGCCCCAAGATCATCGTGCATATCGTGAGAAATTCGTTCACGCTCTTTTTCTATTGATTTTTGCTTTTCGAGTTCTTTTTGGAGGAGTTGGTTTTGGTATTCTGATTCTTGGAGTTGTTTTTCTTTTATGTATAACAGTTGTTTTTTGTTGTACATAAGAATTATAAAAATTATGAAGCCAATAAAAAATATCATCACAATCATTGCAATGGTATATGTAAGTTTTATTTCAAAAGGAAGTTCTTTCATTGTTTACAACAAAGTCCTTTTAAAAATATTAAATAGCTTAAAATAACCATAGATTGATAAATTATATTAATTGTATTTTCTAAAAAATTTATGTCTTCATGTGCAAAAAAATAGGATGGTAATATTCGAAATATATAAACGCAGCTCCACAATAACAAGCTTGTACTGATCCAAAAGTTTAATTTCTTGTAAATTGGTACTTCATTTGTGCTTTTCACTTGTCTATAAAACCAGTTTGCAGTTACTAATATATACACAGACGCTTGAATGATTACTAAGTTTTGTCTTTCATTTATAAATAAATAACCAACTATAAGTAAAATAAGAGTGACAAATATTAATTCACTTTTTTTTAAAAATTCTATCAGATAATACCAACAAAAAAATACCGTATAAAGTACATTTAACCAATCATAATTATTTCTATTTAAAATTTCAAAGTAAATCAATAATTCTGAAATAAAAGCGACTATAAAATAAATCCCCAAATATTTACACCTTGCGACTTCATTTATAAAAGATAAAACAAGGCAAAAAAATAGTATAACTAAATAAATTTCGTACATACCTATTAAGGGTGGGGATCGAAGGTATCAAAGCACATTTTTACATTATTTCCTGAGTCTATATATTTCATTACCAAACTCACTCTATTCTCTCTACGAGGCTCTCCTTTTGAATTACAAATCGAAAGGCAAAACTCTGCACGATGATGTGATGCGTCATTAAATTCATTAAGATCGCTAACCGGAATTACAATAAAATCAGGACAGCTAAGGTTTTTCACATCAACAAGTAGATTAGTTTTATGATCATTTTTAAATTTAGCAACTGCATCTTGAAAGTTTATTACTACGTTCGGAGTTTTATTTACATAGCAATAAGTTTCATCTTGATGGTGATACGCAAGATCAATCCCATTTCCATCATCTATAAAATGAATCTCCAGGTCTCTTTTTCTTCCTTTAAGATCTTTCATCAATTCCTTAGTCAAAGTAAATACTTTTTCTTTATAATTAGGGAATCGAGTATCGAAGGATGTTATCATATCATCTCCCTTGCTACAATCTATTGGTGCTCTTAAAGCAAAGAATATATCTCCTTTTTTAAATTCTGTGAGAGTGTATCCACTTTCAATTAGTTGTAATAACTTATTTTTTTCCATAATTCTTAGTTTTTAAAATGGTTAAATTTATTAATAGCTTCCACTTTGTTATTTACATGAAGCTTTCTGTAGATGTTTCCTACGTGTTTTTTTACGGTATCTATACTGATAAATATTTTATCTGCAATTTCTTTGTATAAAAGTCCCTGAGATAATAGTTCTACAATTTCGGTTTCACGTTTTGTAAGCTCTTCGAAATTTTTAACTTCAATTATTTTCCTTTCAAAATGAGTTAAAACTCTTCTTGCAATTGAAAAACTCATAGGAGCACCACCATTATAAACATCCCGGATTGATGTTAGAATTTTATCCATACTTTCGCCTTTGATTAAATATCCCATTGCACCGGCTTTTAGGGAATTAAATATCATTTCGTCATTTTCAAAGCTTGTACACATGATAAATTGAGTATTTGGCATCTTCATTTTCAACTTTACAATAATGTCAATGCCAAGCATATCCTGAAGTTGGATATCCATCATCACAACATCGGGAGAATAATCTGATAAACTTTTGAGCGCAGTATTTCCGTCAAAGAACTGTGCGATTACCTTCATATCTGTTTGGTAATCGACCACTTTCTTCAACGCATTGTTGTAGTTCTTTTCGTCTTCTACTATGGCTATAGAAATGCTCATGTCTGATGATTTCATTAGAACAAAATTCAACAGAAAACAAGGGAAAAACAATTACACTTTTGTGTAATTTTTAAAATTCGAGTTTTCAGGTATTGGTTTGTTTTTAGTTTTTATTAAATTTAACGAAATTTCTGTATACAGAAGATTAATTTCGAATTAATAATTTTCAAAAAATAATAAATGAAAAAAGAAATACTGATAGTTGTATCATTTGTCGCTTTATTCTTAAGTAGTTGCGACAAAAAAAGTGGGAACAAAGGTGTCATAAATAGTGATTCATCTGAAAACGTAATCCTTGCAGACAACGGAAAGATAGATTCTACCGTCGGCTATAATGTTGATATTAATGGTAAAAAAAGCATTAAGACAGATTATGTTTATAAAGCTACCGACGGAGCTTTAGTAAAAGTTGTTTATAACTACGATCCCGAAGCGAGCAATGTTACTATCACGAGTAATAAAAAAACATTTATCCTTGATAAAGTAAAATCTACCGGAACTGAAACTACTTATGAAAAAGGTGAAATGAAAGCCACTGCAAAAGGTGACAGTTTGATTTTACATCAAGGAGAAAACATCATAGAGTTGGTAAAAACAAAAATATAAAGACACAAAAAAACCGCTCAGTTTTCTGAGCGGTTTTTTATATATCTGAATGAAAATTATTCACCAGCTTTTTCTTCAGTAGAATCAGTTGTTTCTGCCTTAGGCTCTTCAACTTTTTCTTCTACTGCAGGAGCTTCAACAGCTACTTTTGCAGTAGAAGCAGATCTTCTACTTCTTCTTGTCGTCTTTTTCTCCTCAGCATTAGGATTATAAAGCTCATTAAAATCAACTAACTCAATAAGAGCAGTATCTGCAGCATCACCTTGTCTGAAACCAGTCTTGATGATTCTCGTATAACCACCGTTTCTTTCAGCGATTTTCGGAGCTACAGTTCTGAAAAGTTCAGTAACCGCTTCTTTACTTTGAAGATATGAAAAAACAATTCTTCTGTTGTGTGTAGTATCTTCTTTTGCTTTAGTTAATAGAGGTTCAACATATACTCTTAAAGCTTTCGCTTTAGCTACAGTAGTGTTGATTCTTTTATGCTCAATTAGAGAACAAGCCATATTAGAAAGTAACGCGCTTCTGTGAGAAGCTGTTCTTCCTAAGTGATTGAATTTTTTACCGTGTCTCATTATTATTTAATTATCAGCGTCTAATTTATATTTTGCAACGTCGAAACCGAAGTTAAGACCTTTTGAATGCACTAATTCTTCTAGTTCTGTCAAAGATTTTTTACCAAAATTTCTGAATTTCATCAAATCAGACTTACTGTAAGAAACCAATTCTCCCAATGTTTCAACTTCAGCAGCTTTCAAGCAGTTAAGGGCTCTTACAGAAAGATCCATATCTGCTAATTTAGACTTAAGAAGTTGTCTAGTGTGAAGAGTTTCTTCATCGTATTGGATAGATGCTTTTACAGCTTCAGTTTCCAAAGTGATCCTCTCATCAGAGAATAACATGAAGTGATAAATCAATATCTTTGAAGCTTCAGTTAAAGCATTCTGAGGGCTTATAGAACCATCAGTTTCAATATCTAATACTAATTTTTCGTAGTCTGTCTTTTGCTCTACACGATAATTTTCAATGCTGTACTGCACTTTTTTAATTGGCGTAAAAATAGAATCGATAGCAATAGTACCTACAGGCGCATTGTTTGTCTTGTTAAGATCAGAAGGTACATACCCTCTTCCCTTTTCTATATTAAACGTAATTTCGAAAGTTACATCTGAGTTTAGGTTACAGATCATCAATTCTGGATTAAGAATCTCAAAACCGCTGATCGACTTCCCTAAATCTCCAGCAGTAATTACAGTTTGACCGGAAACTTTGGCAACAACCTGCTCATTTGTCTGGTTTTCTGCCGTAGCTTTTAATCTCACCTGCTTAAGGTTAAGAATAATTTCGGTAACGTCTTCTATTACTCCCGGAATCGTTGAAAATTCGTGCTCTACACCTTCTATTTTGATAGATGAAATAGCATATCCTTCCAGAGAAGAAAGCAACACTCTTCTCAAAGCATTACCGATTGTAAGCCCGAAACCTGGTTCTAAAGGTCTGAATTCGAATTGACCTTTAAATTCATCAGAGTTAAGTAGAATTACTTTATCGGGTTTTATGAATTGTAAAATTGCCATATTATTGGGTTGAGCAAAAATTTGATTAAAAAATTATTTAGAGTAAAGTTCGACGATAAGCTGTTCCTTGATGTCTTCCGGAATTTGGATTCTCTCTGGAGCAGATACGAAAGTACCTTGCTTTTTCTCATCGTTGAATTGTAACCACTCGTAATTTGCTTTAGAAGCTAAAGAATCAGTAATTACTTCAAGAGATTTTGATTTCTCTCTTACAGCGATTACATCACCTGCTTTTACCAAATAAGAAGGAATGTTAAGGATCTCACCATTCACTGTGATGTGTCTGTGAGAAGTCAACTGTCTTGCTCCAGCTCTAGTTTTAGCAAAACCTAATCTGTAAACAACGTTATCCAATCTTGATTCGCAAAGCTGTAATAATACTTCACCTGTTACACCTTTACTTCTGTGTGCTTTTTCAAATAAGTTAGCAAACTGTCTTTCTAAAATACCATAAGTATATTTAGCTTTTTGCTTTTCCATTAACTGGACAGCGTATTCAGATTTCTTTGCTCCTCTTCTTTTGTTAACACCATGTTGTCCTGGCGGTTGGTTTTTTCTTTTTTCGAAGTTCTTATCGTCTCCGTAGATTGCAGCTCCAAACTTTCTAGCAATCTTAGTTTTTGGTCCAATATATCTTGCCATAATGGGTAAATTCTAAAAATTAAACTCTTCTTCTTTTTGGTGGTCTACATCCATTGTGCGGCATAGGAGTAACGTCAATAATTTCGCTCACCTCGATACCTGAATTGTGAATAGTTCTGATAGCAGATTCTCTACCTGCACCTGGACCCTTCACATACACCTTTACTCTTCTTAAACCAGCTTCGTGAGCTACGTTAGAGCAATTCTCAGCTGCCATTTGAGCAGCAAAAGGAGTGTTCTTTTTAGAACCTCTGAAACCCATTTTACCGGCAGATGCCCAAGAGATAACCTCTCCGTTTTTATTTGTTAAAGAAATGATGATGTTATTGAAAGAAGCTTGAATATGCGCTTCACCAATAGCTTCAACTTTTACTTTTCTTTTTTTAACTACTTTACTTTGTTTTGCCATAATTCCTAACGATTATTTACTTGCTTTTTTCTTGTTAGCAACTGTTTTTCTCTTTCCTTTACGGGTTCTCGAGTTGTTTTTCGTTCTCTGGCCTCTTAAAGGTAGTCCTAGTCTGTGACGTATTCCTCGTTGGCATCCTATGTCCATTAATCGCTTAATGTTCAATTGCACTTCAGATCTAAGCTCACCTTCCACTTTAATGTTTTCAGTGATGTAATTTCTGATTGCAGCCAATTCATCGTCATTCCATTCGTTGACTTTCTTATCTTCGCTGATACCGGCGTTCTTAAGGATTTCTGAAGAAGTACTTCTTCCAATTCCGTAGATGTAAGTTAAACCGATAACACCTCTTTTGTTTTTTGGTAAATCAATACCTGAAATTCTCGCCATAATTTAGCCTTGTCTTTGTTTAAATTTTGGGTTCTTCTTGTTGATTACAAATAGAACGCCTTTTCTGCGAACGATTTTGCAATCAGCACTTCTTTTTTTAATTGATGCTCTAACTTTCATTTGAAATATTTAATTTTTTTCTAAATCAAAGCTCTCTCACGATATCCTTTGAAATATATTTATTTTTAACAATAGCCAAATGGAGATCAGAAGATTCCATTTGGCGGTTGTTTAATATCTAAATGTAATTCTCCCTTTTGTTAAATCGTAGGGAGACATTTCTAGTTTTACCTTATCACCAGGTAAAAGTTTAATATAATGCATTCTCATTTTACCAGAAATATGAGCGATAAGTATATGCCCATTTTCTAGCTCTACACGGAACTGCGCGTTCGAAAGTGCTTCCGTAATAACGCCATCCTGTTCAATATGTTTCTGTTTTGCCATAAATTAATATCCAGTCGATCTTGATAATTTAGACTGCATTAAGCCATCATAATGATGATTCAGCAGATAAGTGTTAATCTGTTGAACAGTATCTAGTACCACCCCAACCATAATTAGCAACGAAGTTCCCCCAAAAAATAAGGCGAACGCATCTGTCTGAACAAGACTTCCATGCACTATTGCTGGAAGGACTGCAAAGATAGATAAAAATATTGCACCTGGCAAGGTAATTTTTGATAAAATGTCATCTAAGTAATCAGCTGTCTCTTTACCAGGTCTTACCTTTGGTACCAAACCTCCGTTTCTCTTTAAATCATCAGCCATTTGGTTTACCGGAATTGTAATTGCGGTATAGAAAAATGAAAAGATAATAATTAATAGCGCAAACAATACATTGTACTGCCAGCTAAAAACATTCTTGAAACCTGCAAGAAAAGTGTTCGACTCATCAAATTTTGTCAATAAGCCGGGTACAAACATCAATGCCTGAGCAAAAATGATTGGCATTACACCAGCTGCATTTACTTTCAATGGAATCCACTGTCTTGCTCCCTGCATAAGATTTTTATTTACACCTCCTCTTGCCTGAGCTCTGCTTACATACTGAATAGGTATTTTTCTTACAGCAACAGATAATACCACCGCTAAAAGAACCACCAACATCCAGAATATCACTTCAATCAAAATCATGATTGATCCTAAACCTCCTTTTCCGTTCTGTACAGCAATTTCCTGTACGAATGCTTCTGGTAATCTAGATAAAATACCTACCATAATAAGGATAGAAATACCATTTCCAATACCTTTATCGGTAATTTTTTCACCTAGCCACATCGCAAATACAGAACCTGCCACCAAGATTACAATACTTGGGAACCAGAACATAAATGAGTTTGGATCGATAAGATATGCAGACTGGAATTGAGCATATGGTAAAAACAGCTGAGTAATAGATGTTAAATAAGAAGGCGCCTGTACAAGACAAACTCCAATTGTTAACCATCTGGTAATCTGATTTAATGTGTTTCTACCGGACTCTCCGTCTTTTTGAAGCTTCTGAAGATAAGGAATTGCCATCCCCATCAACTGAACAATAATAGAAGCAGAAATGTAAGGCATGATACCTAACGCCATTACTGAAGCGTGACTAAATGCACCTCCTGTAAACGACGAAAGCAAGCCAAGGAGACCTGCTCCTTGCTTGTTACCGCCTTGATCTTTATAATGCTCTAAGAGATCTCCCACTTCTGCAAGATTAATTGCAGGTAAAGAGATGAAAGATGCGAATCTATACACAAGGATAATACCCAAAGTAAAGAGAATTTTATCTCTAAGTTCTTTAAGGCTCCAAATATTCTTAAGGGTTTGTATAAATTCTTTCATTAGTGTTATTATAAGGTAATTGCTTTTCCACCTACTTTAGAGATAAGCTCTTCAGCAGATTTAGTGAATTTGTCAGCAGAAATTGAAACCGCAGATTTCAATTCTCCTCTACCCATAATTTTCACTATTTCGTTCTTAGTAGCCAAACCGTTTTGTACCAAAACTTCTTTTGTAATATCTCCTGTTAAAGATTTAGTATCAATTAAGTTTTGAATATCATCCAGGTTGATTGCTCTATATTCTTTTCTGTTTACGTTTTTGAAACCGAATTTAGGTAATCTTCTTTGTAAAGGCATCTGTCCACCTTCGAAACCGATCTTCTGAGAATAACCAGCTCTTGCTTTCTGACCCTTGTGACCTTTAGTAGATGTACCACCTCTTCCACTACCTTGCCCTCTACCAATTCTTTTTGAACTAAAAGTAGAACCTGCAGCAGGTCTTATGTTGTTTAAATTCATTTTAAAATTATTTTAAAAATTATTTTTGAACTTCAAGTAAGTGACTAACTGCAGCTACCATTCCTAAAATAGAAGGAGTAGCTTCGTGCTCTACAACTTGGTGAAGTTTCTTAAATCCTAATGCTTCAAGCGTTCTCTTTTGGGTTTTTGTTCTACCAATAGCGCTTCTTACTTGTTTTACTTTAATTGTTGCCATTGTATAATTATTAACCGTTAAACACTTTACTTAGAGAAACTCCTCTCATTCTTGCAATTTCTTCTGGTCTTCTAATGTCTAACAATGCTTTGAAAGTTGCCTTTACCACATTATGAGGGTTTGAAGATCCTTTAGATTTTGAAAGGATATCATGAATACCAGCAGACTCCAATACCGCTCTTACTGCACCACCGGCAATAAGACCTGTACCGTGAGAAGCAGGTCTCAAGAAGATATCTGCACCACCGTATCTAGCAGTTGTCTGGTGAGGAATTGTGTGATTCATTACAGGAACTTTTACTAAGTTTTTCTTAGCATCTTCTACAGCCTTAGCAATAGCAGAAGCAACTTCCTTAGATTTTCCCAAACCAAAACCGATAGTTCCAGCTTCGTCTCCTACAACAACAATTGCAGAAAATCCGAAAGCTCTACCTCCTTTAGTTACTTTTGTTACCCTGTTTACGGATACGAGACGATCTTTTAATTCTAATCCTCCCGGTTTTACTCTTTCTATATTATCTAGTCCTAACATATTTTCCGAAATTTAATGATTAGAATTTAAGTCCTCCTTCTCTCGCACCATCAGCTAGAGCCTTAACTCTACCGTGATATACGAAACCGTTTCTATCAAATACAATAGCTTCAATTCCAGCAGCAATAGCTTTAGCAGCAATAGCTTTACCTACAGCAGCAGAAATTTCACTTTTAGTACCTTTAGCATCTACACCTTTTTCTCTCGAAGAAGCTGAAGCCAAAGTTTTACCATCTTTATCGTCTATTAACTGAGCGTAAATTTCCTTATTACTCTTGTATACAGATAATCTTGGCAATTCAGAAGATCCAGAGATTTTCCCTCTTACTCTTCTTTTGATTCTTATTCTTTTTTCTAATTTACTTAGTGCCATTTTCTTAAAATTTATTAAGCAGATTTACCAGCTTTACGTCTAACATTTTCTCCTACGAATCTTACACCTTTTCCTTTGTATGGCTCAGGCTTTCTGAACGAACGGATCTTTGCAGAAACCATTCCTAGAAGTTGCTTGTCATGAGACGTTAAAGTAATAATTGGGTTTTTACCTTTTTCAGTCAATGTATCGATAATTACTTCTTTTGGAAGTTCTAAAACGATACCGTGAGAGAAACCTAAAGCTAACTCAAGTTTTTGACCTGAGTGAGAAGCTCTGTATCCTACTCCCACTAGTTCCAACTTTTTAGTGAAACCTTCAGCAGTTCCAATAATCATGTTGTTGATCAACGCTCGGTACAAACCGTGAAGCGCTCTGTGTTGTTTAGAATCAGACGGTCTGCTGAATGTAAGCACACCATCTTCTTGTTCTAAAGTAATTCCGTCTGTAAGCTCCTGAGTAAGTTCTCCTTTAGGACCTTTTACAGTTACAACGCCATCTTTTTCAGAGACAGTAACTCCAGCTGGAATTGTTATAATTGCTTTACCAATTCTTGACATTTTCCTTTGATTAAAAATTAATAAACATAGCAGATTACTTCACCGCCTACTTTTTCTTCTCTAGCTTTCTTATCTGTCATTACTCCTCTAGAAGTTGAGATAATTGCTACACCCAAACCGTTCAATACTCTTGGAAGTTCCGCAGAACCTTTGTATTGTCTTAGACCTGGTCTTGAAGCTCTCTGGATAGATTTGATTGCAGGCTTGTTTGTTTGCTTGTCATACTTAAGAGCGATCTTGATTGTCCCTTGAACAGCGTTATCTTCAAACTTATAGTTTAAGATATACCCTTGATCAAATAAGATTTTCGTAAGCTCCTTTTTGATTTTCGATGCAGGAATTTCCACCACCTTGTGGCCTGCGCTTTGTGCGTTCCTTACTCTTGTTAGGAAATCTGAAATTGGATCTGTTACCATTTCTTTGTTTTAAATTATTGGTTAATGACAATCAGTATTGCAAAGACTTGAAGATTAAAGACTATATGGTTCCGAATCTCTCTTCACCTAATCTCTTTATCCTCAGTATCTCAACAACTTAATTGTCACTTTGATTTTTTTTAACTTCATTTTATTCTAATAAACATAGCTAAAACGAAGATTAGTCTCCCAGAGAAATAATAATTTCCTGAGCGGGTGCAAAAGTACAAAAAAAATTAATAATATTTATTTTTTTCTTCTGCCTTTAAATCGACTTAATTTTATACTCTATTTATTAAAATACAGCTGACTTATAAAAATATAGAAGTCAGCTGTAAAAATTTTTATTGCTTACCAACTAGCTTTTTTCACTCCAGGGATAAGACCGTTGTTGGCCATTTCTCTGAAAGTTACTCTAGAAATACCAAAGGTTCTCATGTAACCTCTTGGTCTTCCTGTCAATTTACATCTGTTGTGTAATCTAACAGGAGAAGCATTTTTAGGTAATTTTTGAAGTCCTTCGTAATCACCAGCTTCTTTAAGAGCTTTTCTTTTCTCAGCGTATTTAGCTACAGTAGCTTCTCTTTTGCGCTCACGCGCTTTCATTGATTCTTTAGCCATTTCTTAGTTCTTTTTGAAAGGTAAACCGAAGTGAGTTAATAATGCTTTAGCTTCTTTATCTGTTTTCGCAGTTGTAACGAAAGTAATGTCCATCCCCTGGATTTTCTTTACTTTGTCGATTACGATTTCAGGGAAGATAATTTGCTCAGTGATTCCTAAGTTATAGTTACCTCTACCATCGAAACCGTCAGCTTTGATACCAGAAAAATCTCTAATACGTGGCAAAGCAGAAGAAGTCAATCTATCTAAGAATTCGTACATTTTGTGAGCTCTAAGAGTTACCTTAGCACCTACAGGCATACCTTTTCTTAATTTGAAAGCAGCTTCATCCTTTTTTGAAATAGTACCTACAGCTTTTTGCCCGGTAATATTTGTAAGTTCTTCAACAGCATAATCGATGATTTTTTTATCAGCAGTAGCATCACCTAAACCTTGAGATAAAATAATTTTCTCTAGTCTTGGTACCTGCATTACTGATTTGTAACCGAATTCTTCCATCATTGCTGGAACAATTGTTTCGTGATATGCTTTTTTGGGTCTTGCTATATATTCCATGTGTTATTTAAAATTATAAAGTTTCACCCGTTTTTTTGTCGATTCTTACTTTCTTATCTCCGTCGATTTTGTAACCAACTTTGATAGCTTTTCCGTCTTTACCAACTAAAGCTATGTTTGAGATATGAATAGAAGCTTCCTTTTCTGTAATTCCTCCTTGAGGATTTGAAGCTGAAGGCTTAACGTGTTTTTTAACGATGTTAAGTCCTGCAACGATTACTCTAGGGTCTTTTCCTTCTTTTTTGATCACTTCAATAACTTCACCAGTTTTACCCTTGATTTCTTTTTTACCAGTGGTAATGATTACGTTATCTCCTCTTTTTATTTTTAACTTTGACATTTTTTTTAAAATTTTAAATATTAAAGTACTTCAGGAGCTAATGAAATGATTTTCATATATTCTTTGTCTCTCAACTCACGAGCAACAGGTCCGAAAACACGTGTTCCTCTCATTTCTCCTCCAGCGTTTAGTAGAACACAAGCATTGTCTTCGAATTTGATGTAAGATCCATCTTTTCTTCTAACTGCTTTTTTAGTTCTTACTACTACCGCCTTTGATACTTGACCTTTCTTAGCGTTTCCTGATGGTGTAGAATCTTTAATAGTAACTACGATTTTATCACCAACTGAAGCATATCTTCTTCTGGTACCTCCCAGAACTCTGATCACTAGTACTTCTTTAGCACCTGTGTTATCAGCAACTTTTAATCTTGATTCTGTTTGTAACATTACTTAGCTTTTTCAATGATTCTTACTAATCTCCATCTCTTGCTCTTGCTCAAAGGTCTTGTTTCTGTAATTAATACAGTATCTCCTTCTGTGCATTCGTTGTTCTCGTCGTGTGCAGTATATTTTTTCGTTTTCAAAACAAATTTACCGTACATCGGGTGCTTTACTCTTGTAGTTTCACTAACAACAATAGTTTTTTCCATTTTATTGCTGGAAACCACTCCGATTCTTTCTTTTCTTAAATTTCTATCCATTGTAAAAAGGATTATTGTTTGTTAGTTAACTCAGTATTTAGTCTTGCTATTGTCTTTCTCAAATCTCTGATTTGGATTGGATTTTCTAGCGGACTGATTTTGTGAGCCATTTTCATTTTAGAGAATTCAGCTCTTGCTTCAGTCAATTTCGCTTGAATATCTTCAGCGCTTAGATTTCTAATTTCAGCTTGTTTCATTGTTCAGAGATTAAAGAGGTTTAACAAAATCGTTGGCAACTATAAATCTAGTCGTAACTGGTAATTTCTGTGCAGCAAGTCTTAAAGCTTCCTTAGCGATTTCGTAAGATACACCTCCGATTTCGAACATAATTTTACCTGGTTTTACTACAGCTACCCAATATTCTACAGCACCTTTACCTTTACCCATCCTTACTTCGGCTGGTTTTTTAGTAATCGGCTTATCCGGGAATATTTTGATCCATAGCTGACCTTCTCTTTTCATATATCTTGTCGCAGCGATACGAGCAGCTTCGATTTGTCTTGCAGTGATCCAAGCACCTTCGTTAGCTTTAATTCCGAAAGTTCCATAAGCAAGTTGATTACCTCTTTGAGCAATCCCCTTCATTTTCATCTTATGAACTCTACGGAATTTGGTTCTTTTTGGTTGTAACATAATTTCTTAAATTTTAGATTTTAGAATTTAGATTTTAAAAAAGTAACGGTCATTTAAAAACTATCCTCTAAAATTTTATTAATTATTTTTTTTATCTCTAGAAGGTCTTCTGTTATCTCTGTCTCCGCCTCCTCTGTTTCCGCCACCTGAAGGACCGCCTTTCTTCTGCTGTCCTACTAATGGAGAAAGATCTCTTCTACCGTAAACTTCTCCTTTCATGATCCAAACTTTAACTCCTAACTTACCGTATTGAGTTAATGCCTCACCGATATGATAATCGATATCTGCTCTGAAAGTTGATAATGGAATTCTTCCGTCTTTGAAAGACTCAGATCTTGCCATTTCAGCACCATTCAATCTACCAGAGATTTGAACTTTGATACCTTCAGCACCCATTCTCATTGTAGAAGCGATAGCCATCTTCACAGCTCTTCTGTAAGAGATTCTGTTTTCGATCTGCTTAGCGATACTGTCTGCAACTAATACTGCATCAAGCTCAGGTCTTTTGATTTCGAAAATGTTGATTTGAATATCCTTTTTTGTAAGTTTCTTCAATTCTTCTTTCAATTTATCAACTTCCTGACCTCCTTTACCGATGATTAATCCCGGTCTAGCAGTAGTGATTGTAACTGTTACTAATTTAAGTGTTCTTTCAATATAAATTTTTGAAATTCCACCTTTAGATAATCTTGCTTCAAGGTATCTTCTGATTTTGTAATCTTCAGCGATTCTGTCACCGTAGTTTTTACCACCAAACCAGTTAGAATCCCATCCTCTGATGATACCTAATCTGTTACCAATTGGATTTGTCTTCTGTCCCATACCTTGAATTAATTTTCTTTTGTACCTAAGATTAGTGTAATGTGGTTTGATCTCTTTCTGATTCTGTACCCTCTTCCTTGTGGAGCCGGTCTTAGTCTCTTCAATTGTCTTGCACTGTCTACAAAAATTTCTTTAACGATAAGGTTAGCTTCTTCGATATCAGCACCTTCGTTCTTTGATTGCCAGTTGGCCATCGCAGAAAGTAATACTTTCTCTAATTTGTTTGAAGCGTCTTTCTTTGAATATTTTAGGATGCTTAAAGCTTTGTCAACTTCTACCCCTCTGATGATATCAGCAACTAATCTCATCTTTCTAGGAGATGAAGGGCAATCATTGTGTAATGCTTTTACTACATCTTGATTTGTTAATTTACGTGCTAATGCACTTTCTCTTTTTCTTGATCCCATGATTATCTACTTCCTTTGTTTTTGTTACCACCATGACCTCTGAAAGATCTTGTTGGAGAAAATTCGCCTAGCTTGTGACCAACCATGTTTTCTGTAACATAAACAGGGATAAAAGATTTCCCGTTGTGTACTGCAATAGTTTGTCCTACAAAGTCCGGAGAGATCATTGATGCTCTAGACCAAGTTTTAATAACTGTCTTCTTACCAGACTCTATGTTTGTCTGAACCTTCTTATCTAAAGTATGATGAATGAATGGTCCTTTTTTAAGTGATCTTGCCATAATTATTTACGTTTAGATATGATATGACGGTTAGACGCTTTATTTTTCTTTCTGGTTTTGTAACCTTTAGCCGGCATTCCGTTTCTAGATCTAGGGTGACCTCCAGATGAACGACCTTCACCACCTCCCATTGGGTGATCTACAGGGTTCATTACTACCGGTCTAGTTCTAGGTCTTCTACCCAACCATCTGCTTCTACCAGCCTTACCTGAAACAGTTAACTGATGATCAGAGTTAGAAACAGATCCAATCATTGCATAACACTCAGTAAGGATCATTCTAGATTCTCCTGAAGGCAATTTGATGATTGCATATTTTCCGTCTCTTGAAGTTAATTGAGCTGATGAACCAGCACTTCTTGCTAAGATTGCACCTTGACCAGGCTTCATTTCGATACAAGAAATTACAGTTCCCAAAGGAATACTTTTCAATTTCATTGCGTTACCTACATTAGGTTCTACGCTTTCTCCTGAAATGATTTTTTGGTCAACTTTGATCCCGTTTGGAGCGATAATATATCTTTTTTCTCCGTCTGCGTACTCCACTAAAGCGATGAAAGCAGTTCTGTTTGGGTCATACTCTACAGTTTTTACCGTTGCTTCAACATCATGCTTGTTTCTTTTGAAGTCGATAATTCTGTATTTCTTTTTGTGTCCACCTCCGGTGTAACGCATGGTCATTTTACCAGTTTGGTTACGTCCACCTGACTTACTAATACCAACTGTTAGAGATTTCTCTGGTTTGTTGGTAGTAATTTCCTCAAAATTGTTTACAATTCTGAATCTCTGTCCTGGGGTGATAGGTTTTAATTTTCTAACAGACATTACTATTATTTATAATTAATAATTAATTTACAGCAAAAATGTCGATTACTTCTCCCTCAACAAGAGTGATAATCGCCTTTTTTGATTTGTTTGTCTTCCCTACTTGAAGACCTTTTTTAGTGTATTTCGAAGAAACTTTAGGAGCATAAATCATGGTTCTAACGTCTGCTACTTTTACACCATAAGCCTGCTCTATTGCATTTTTAATCTGGATTTTATTCGCCTTAGGTTGTACTAAGAAAGAATAAGCACCTCTTAAATCTGTAAGATAGTTTGCTTTTTCTGAAATAACTGGTTTAATAATTAGTGACATGATTTATTTCTTTAAATTTTCCTGGAATTTTTCAACTGCACCTTCTAAGAAAACGATCTCACCTGCATTAATTAAGTCATAAGAAGAAATTTCGTTGAATTTCATAACCTTAGTCTTAGGTAAGTTTCTTGAAGATAAATATACATTCTTGTTCGTATCAGGAAGAATGAATAGAGATTTCTTGTCATTCAATGCCAATGCATTCAATACAGTGATGAAATCTTTCGTCTTAGGAGCAGCAATGCTCAATCCTTCTACGATTCTGATGCTGTTGTCTTTCATTTTTTGAGAAAGAACAGATTTTTTTGCTAATCTCTTAAGAGCTTTGTTCAATTTGAATCTGTAGTCTCTTGGCTTAGGACCGAATACTCTACCTCCACCTCTAAAAGTAGGGGATTTAATATCACCGTATCTAGCAGAACCAGATCCTTTTTGCTTCTTAAGTTTTTTAGTAGAAGCAGTAATTTCGCTTCTTTCTTTTGATTTATGAGTACCTTGACGCTGAGCAGCAAGATATTGTTTTACTTCTAAGTAAACCGCGTGCTTATTTGGCTCAATTCCGAATACTGTTTCGTCTAGAGTTACTTTTTTTCCGGTTTCTTTTCCTGATGTATTTAATACTACTAGTTCCATTTTCTGATAATTACATAAGAATTTTTAGCTCCCGGAACAGCACCTTTTACTACTAAAAGATTTTGTTCTTGATCCACTTTTAATACCTGAAGGTTTTGTACAGTTACCTGCTTACCTCCCATTCTACCTGCCATTCTCATCCCCTTGAATACTCTAGAAGGATCTGATCCCGCACCGATCGAACCTGGAGCTCTTAATCTGTTGTGCTGACCGTGAGTAGCTTGCATTACACCTCCAAAACCGTGTCTTTTAACAACACCCTGGAAACCTTTACCTTTTGAAGTTCCTGTTACGTCCACAAATTCGCCTTCAGCGAATAGCTTCACAGTTACATCTTCTCCTACAGTTACTTGATCTACGAATTCTCTGTAGAATTCTACCAACTTAGCTTTAGGAGCTGAACCAGCCTTTTTAAAATGGCCAGCCAACGCTTTACCAACGTTCTTTTCACTCTTGTCATCGAAACCTAACTGAACAGCTTTGTAACCGTCCTTTTCAATGGTTCTGACCTGTAAAACCGAGCAAGGACCAGCCTGAATAACGGTACACGGCATATTTTTGCCGTTTTCGTCAAACAGAGAAGTCATCCCGATTTTTTTTCCAATAATACCTGACATTATTTATATAATATGTTATAAAATTTCCTTGTATTCACGTTCACTTTTCGGGATCTCAAATAATTACCAAGTTTGAATTGGGCATATTCCTCCCCTAAAATGAGTGTGCAAATGTATGAATAATATTTAATTTGACAAATATTAATAGTAAAATATTTTGATTTTTAATGATTTAGCGATTTGCATGAATTTTGAAACGAAATTCTTCTGAATAATTCTTTAATTTTGAGAAAAAAGTATATGAAAAATATTTCCATCACATTGATGCTTCCCTTGAAAAATATTTCAACTACTCAATATTTATAAATAATGAAAATCCTTCAACTATTTTTAACTTTCCTCCTCGTTGCATCTTGTAGCGATAAAAAGATTCATCCTTATGCTTACTATTATTGGAAAACAAATCTTTCTTTAAATAAAACTGAGAAAAAAGCATTAGCCGAATCTACCACCAATTTTTTGTGCACAAGATTTTTTGATGTTGACAAAGTGAATGGGAAATTTGAACCTGTTGCTGTCATCACAAAAGACAAAAGTTTCAGTACAGAAAAAGAAATCATTCCAACAGTTTTTATCACCAACCGTACATTTTATAATATAAA
The DNA here is from genome assembly GCF_027945075.1 of Chryseobacterium sp. CY350. Lineage (NCBI taxonomy): Bacteria > Pseudomonadati > Bacteroidota > Flavobacteriia > Flavobacteriales > Weeksellaceae > Chryseobacterium > Chryseobacterium wangxinyae. The sequence goes on along the minus strand of NZ_CP116034.1, from coordinate 3,063,472 downwards.
AATTGATGAAATACAATTTCTTGCAGAAAGCGTTAGTCAGTTAATTCAGAAGAAAGTAAAAGATTACCAATTATCTTCGAGCAAAGAAATTCAAATCGATTGCGACTGGACTGCCGGAACTAGAGAAGATTATTTTAAGTTTTTAAACGCATTAAAAAAAATCTCGGGTAAACAAATTAGCTGCACACTGCGGCTTCATCAGGTGAAGGATAAGGAATTGATGGGAATTCCTCCCTTGCAGAAAGTGTATCTTATGTGCTACTCTACTTCTTCGCCGCTGGAAAATTCAGATAGAAATTCAATATTAGATGTTCAAATTTTGAAAAGCTACTTATCAAAACTCGAAGATTACCCGTTAAAGAATATTGAAGTTGCATTACCAATTTACTCATGGGGAATAGTAACAAATCATTTAGGAAAACACAAACTCATTAATGCATTATCAAAAAAAGATTTGAAAAATAAAAATTTCAAAAAAATATCTGATGATGAAATTGAAGTTGCGAAAGACGGCTTTTATTTCGGAAATTTCCTCAGTAAAGGTTTTAAAATAAAAGCAGAAGAAATCTCTGACCAACAGATTTCAGATGTTGTGAAATTTTTAGATCAAAAAATAAGTCATTACAACATTATATATTATCAATTAGATAGTAAATTTGTAGAAGGCAGATCTTTCCAACACTTTTAAACATCAATAAATATTACACAAAAATAATATGAAAAAGTACATTCTTTCACTAGCGGTCTTATCGCTTTTTTACACTAAATCTGAAGCATGCGCATGGGCAGATCCAGACTATGATTACTTTAATCTTTTTACCCAAAGTATTATTAAAGATAAATCTTACCTTCCTTTTCTTCACAACTATTCGTCGCGATTTTATACTGATTTTAAGAGATCACAGATTCCTGATGAGAATATTGAATCTTGGAGGAAATTCTTCAACAATCAACTGAGTTACTCAGAAACAGAATTTGTCGTGAATAAACTTTCGATGAATGATCTTAATGACTTAAAAAAAGGAAATACTGGTAACGTTTTACTTAAAAAATTGGGTCAGAATTCTTATCAGAAATATCGTGAAGGTTTCGATTATCTTATTGAAGCAAAATATCTAGAGCCGTACATGAAAATCAATTATGTAGAATCGGCCGACTCTTTTTACTACCGTGAAAATGAAAGTGATAAAAATGCAACCAATTTAGATTATGCAAAAACGATATCGGCATTAACATCTTTATATAATGCTGCGAAAAACCCGGAGGTTAAGCAGAGATATGGTTTTCAGATCGTACGTTTTAATCACTACACAAGAAATTACGATGTTGCACTTCAGGCTTTCAAGAATTATGTACAACCCATTTCACTGAGAGGTGCAGCTTATTATATGGCACTCGATCAATTGGCGGGCGCGCAGCGAGGCTTGCAAATGGGAAGCGATGCAAACTGGAATTTCTTTCAGGTTTTCATAAACAGTAAAAGCAGAAAAGAAAGAGCTTTTGTTTCTATGAAACTTTCGGATACAGCGTCTTTCAACAATATTCTGAAAAGAGCCGGAACCAATGACGAGAAAAATATGGCTTACTTTCTTTTAGGATATGAAGATTTTACAAATCCGATTCCGATGATGGAGAAGATGTACGACATAGATCCAAATTCTGAAATACTGAAAGTGATGGCAGCTAGAAGTATTAATGAATTGGAAAGAAGCTACCTTCCAACTTATTATTATGAAGCAAAAAATTCTGAAAAATCAGGAGAAGTGAAAACTTCTGCAAATACCACAGAGACGAAAGAGGTAAAACCGAAAGAATTAAGCTTCTGGCAAAAAGTTGTTTTATTTTTCAAAAATCTCTTTAGTTCAAAATCTGATAAGTCTAAAGACGGCACAAAAAGCGATCAAAGTGACGATGAGCTGTTAGACAATCCTAATAGAATTCCTTTTTACACAGAAAATCAAAGTTATTACTACGACGAAAAGCAGAAAGATTTTCTTGAAGATCTGGAGAAATTCACTGATAAAACTAAAGGAAAATCGAATGACGAATATTGGCAGATTGCAGATGCCTATCTTAAATTTTTAAAGAAAGATTACAAATCGAGTACAGAAATTTTAGACGAAATAAAAACTGCAAATCCCGAATATCTTGAAGAGATCAAAAGAATGAAAGTGCTGAACGATATTGTTTCTCAGCCAAAGATCACCGCAGAATATGAAGATCATCTGATGAAAGATTATGAAGAATATTTTGCAGAAAAGAAAATCGAAAAAGACAGCACGAATGAGGTAGGATATGATTATTACGGATCTGTACCTTCTACAGATTCCTTTCTTAAAGACGTTTTAGCAAACCGATACTTTCTACAGGGCGAAGATGGAAAATCTTTCCTGATGAATAACAAATTATCTGATCTTCAGTATAACCCAAATTCTACGTTGGTAAAAAGTGTGGAAGAGTTTTACAGAAAGACTGATAAGACGGAATTTGAAAAACAAATCATTTCAAAAAACATGGATAACGTTGGGAATATTGATGCGTTTTTTAATGTAATCTACGGTGACAGAGCAATGAGATTGGGAGACTTTGATAAAGCGAAATCTTATTATCAGAAGGCGCAGAATTTTAGCGGAATTCCACGAGAAAATTATGAAACCTATAATCCCAAAACTGACAGCTACGAGAAATTAGTTTATGACGGTACAAATTATGATGGTTTTAAAAACATACCGGATTTGATTTTTGGTCATAATGTTTGGGAAAGCTTCCAGAGTTCCGATGCAGAAAGTATGGAGTCAGAAGATTACAGCGCTTTTCCTTTCATTAAACCAAAAATGAATAAACTTGAACTTGCAGAAGCCGTGATTCAGCTTAAAAAAATCGGAAATGGCAAAGATCAAAAAGCTGCTGAAGCCAATCAGCTGATCGGTAATTTACTTTATAACACTTCTGTTTTAGGATATTATCGTGAAGTTTTTGTAATGGACATCGACAACAGCAACGGAGGAAAATACGATTTCTGGAGTACCGACAAAAAAACTCCTTATCAATATTATTATAAAAATTTCACATCGACGACTTATATCGAACCCGATAATTTTGATCTAGCTTTAAATTATTATAAAAAAGCCTTATCGGTTTCTGCTAATAAAGAACAGAAAGCAAGATTGCTTTTCCAGATGGCAAGTGCGGAGCAGGGAAAATATTATCAATATGAAGCAAAAAACCCAGCAAGCACTGATTATTCTGATCCGAAATGGTCTGAAAAAAATGACGATTATCAAAAGCAGATGAACGATCTTAAGAATCAAAAATACAGAACCTATTTTGCTCAGTTAAAATCTCAATATTCCGATACTGAAACTGCGAGAACTCTTTTAGGAAGCTGTAGTTACTTTGATTATTTTATGAAGAGATAATTTTTAGAAATAAATAAATAAAAAAAAGGAATCAGTACGATTCCTTTTTTTGTTTCTGTTCCTGCAACCATATTTCATGTTTCCTTTTGAAGGTTTCGTGTTTCCTATTTTGGTTTCTTTTGGCGGCATCAATTGAATGTGACGCATGAATATCTTCGTCTTCTTCGGCAAAGTCGGCCAATTTTTCGTAATAACAATGAATCTGGTCTAGCTCTTTCTCAGTTAGATCTTCAATATCTACCATTCGGTTGCTTGCTTTTTCATTGGCAGCAATTAATTCGTTCAATTTTATCTGAATCGCTTTTGAATCTTTATTCTGAGATTTTTGAATCAGAAAAACCATCAGAAAAGTAATAATTGTAGTTCCTGTATTGATGACCAACTGCCAGGTTTCTGAATATTTAAAAACAGGACCCGAAACTGCCCAGATGACAACGATAGCTACCGCACTAATAAATGCATAAGAACTACCAGTGAACTTTGTTGCCCAATTAGAAAACCTCTCAAAAATATCTTTATCTGTCTTTGACATTACCATTAAATTTTTCTTAAATGTAAACAAAAACTCCGCGTCATACGTGGAGTTTCCAATTATTTCAATAGTAATTTTAAGATCTTTCCAATTGTTTCAACTTAAAGATTATTTCTCAGGATAACGAACGGCCTTGTTTAGCTCTATCGGATTATTGCCTTTTCTAAGATGATCCTGTGTCATTTCAGATAATTCTTTCATCTGCTCCGAACTTTTAACCTCAATTCCCATCACCATAAATCTTGCGGTAGGATCTGTATTATTTTTTATCCGCTCTTTAAACTCATGAAGTGGATCATTAAAATTATCAAGCATAATTTTTTTAAGTTTCGCTTCAGGAATTTTAACAGCTTTTTGCCCTGCAAAATTTTCAATGATCGATGTCGTGTCGTATGTTTTCGCAAGCTTATAACTTTTAACTAAAGTAAATTTAAAATTACCTTTATCATCTGAAATTTCAAATATCATTCCCGGTAATCCTTTAAATTTGTAAGGTCCTTCTGATAAAGCAATATCTTTTGTAAACCACGCTGTCCATTTTCTGCCTCCAAATCCTGTAGTGGCTTTTTGCAACTGATATCCTCCCATATTTTTAGTTTCATCAGAGAGTTTCCAATTTACATGATCTTCTGTATCTACGATAAACATATTTTGAACGTTGATATAATTTGAGTTGAAATTAGAGTTTTTCTTTCTGATTAACGCAGGCGTATCGTCCCAAATAATATTATTCTGGCCTTTCGTTTTATTGGTAGAATCTGTAACTACAAAATCGTAATTATAAAATTTAACATCTGACGGATTGACATCCAGAACCATACTTACTTTGCGCCTTTCAGCATCAGTTGAATCTACTTTATAATGATATTCGTAAATGAAACGATGCGTCTGTGCTGTTAAAGTAATGCTTATCATTATGATAATTAATAAAATTGTTTTCATTTTGATCATTTACAAATATAAAAAATTATGAGAAACGTAATATACAGAATAGCTAAAAATCATTAATTCGGGAGATATTATTTAGTTGTTACTTTTTCACTTCAGGATATTTTACTGCTTTATCTAATTCTATAGGATTGTTGTATCGTTTTATTCGTTGCCTTTCTTCAAAGCTGTAAGTTCTGAGATCTTCAGGTTTGCAGATCACTCTTCCGTCATCAAGCGTAAGTTTGTTGTTTTCATTAATTTCAAGCTGACCGCTGTTAACAAATTTTAGCGGATCATTAAAATGCCCAAGGAGCATCGATTGATATTTACTGTAAGGTATTTCAACACCTCTCTGTTTGGCATTTTTGTAAAAATCTATAAATTGAGTTTCATCAAAATTCTGAGTTTTGTTGAGTGTAAAATGATAGTTTTCTTTCTCATCATAAATCTCAATAATCATTCCTGGTAATCCATTAAATTTATAAGGTCCTTCCTGAAAAGGAAATTCTTTTGAAAACTAGGCTGTCCATTTTCTACCTCCGAAATTAGACGTTGCCTTTTGAAGCTGAAGTGATGCAGAAACTTTAGTTTCATTTCCAATTTTCCACGAAATAGACGGCTTATCTTTCAGCTTATAGACATCATAATTCTGAATACTATAAAGAACATATTGATTTTCTTTAAGATTTTTACTCATTAAATCACTTGGCCGCCCACCAAAAGTACGTAATCCCGTTGCTTTATAAATAGAATCGCTTTCGAAAAACGTTCTTTCATAATAGAAGGTCTCGTCAGGATTGATATCGAGATGATAATTTGTTTTACGTACTTCCGATGATGTAGAATCAGGCTTATAAACAACATCATAGATAAACCGGTGAGTTTGTGCAGCTACTGATACAGCGAATAGAACGATCAACAAAAAAATCTTTCTCATATGAATAATTTTATCAAAACAAATATAGGATTAAAGTTTAATTCAAAAAATCAACTGTGGTTTTAAATTGATATATCAACAAAAAAATCCCTCTTCTTTCGAAAAGGGATTTATATTTAAGATGATAAGCCAAAGGCTAATTTATCACACTTTAATTTCAACGTCAACTCCTGAAGGAAGTTCTAATTTCATTAGAGCATCAACAGTTTTAGAAGAAGAAGAGTAGATATCCATCAATCTCTTGTGAGCTGATAATTGGAACTGCTCTCTAGCTTTCTTGTTTACGTGCGGAGATCTTAGTACTGTAAAGATTCTCTTATTTGTAGGTAATGGAATTGGTCCGTTTACAACAGCACCAGTAGCCTTTACCGTTTTTACGATTTTCTCAGCAGACTTGTCTACCAAGTTGTAATCGTAAGATTTTAGTTTTATTCTGATTCTTTGTGACATTTCTTTGATTTAAAAAATTAACCTTTTGCTTTAGCAATAATATCTTCAGCAACGTTTTGAGGAGTAGCCTGATATTTCTCTAATTCCATAGAAGAAGTAGCTCTTCCTGATGAAAGTGTTCTTAGAGTAGTAACATAACCGAACATTTCAGACAATGGAACTGAACCTTTGATAACAACGGCACCGTTCTTTTCTTCTTGTCCACTGATTGTACCTCTTCTCTTGTTAAGGTCACCAATGATGTTACCCATATATTCTTCCGGAGTTACAACCTCCAATTTCATAATAGGCTCCATAATAGTTGGCTTAGCAGCACGTCCCGCTTCTTTAAATCCTAATTTTGCAGCCATCTCAAAAGAAAGTGCATCAGAATCCACCGCGTGGAAAGATCCGTCCTTAAGAATAACTTTAATACCTTCAACTTCGAAACCAGCCAAAGGACCGTTTTTCATTGCAGCTTTAAAGCCTTTTTCAATTGCAGGAACAAATTCTCTAGGAACGTTACCACCTTTGATTTCATTAATAAACTCAAGACCTATTTTACCTTCGTCAGCTGGTCCTAATTCAAATACGATATCAGCAAATTTACCCTTACCACCAGATTGTTTTTTGTAAACCTCTCTGTGCTGAGCAACTCTTGTAAGATTCTCCTTGTATTCTACCTGCGGCTGACCTTGGTTTACTTCTACTTTGAATTCTCTTCTCATACGATCTACAAGAATGTCAAGGTGAAGTTCACCCATTCCTGAGATAATCGTTTGACCAGAAGCTTCGTCAGTTTTAACCTGGAAAGTAGGATCTTCTTCAGCTAATTTAGCCAAAGCGTTACCCATTTTATCCTGATCTGCTTTAGTTTTAGGCTCAACAGCGATACCAATTACCGGATCTGGGAAAACCATCGATTCTAGAACGATTGGGTTTTTCTCATCACACATTGTATCACCAGTTTTGATAGATTTGAAACCTACCGCTGCACCAATATCTCCTGCTTCAATATATTCTACAGGATTTTGCTTGTTAGCGTGCATCTGATAAATTCTTGAGATTCTTTCTTTATCACCAGAACGAGTGTTTAAGATATAAGAACCTGCATCTAGTCTTCCAGAATATGCTCTGAAGAATGCCAATCTTCCTACGAAAGGATCGGTAGCAATCTTAAATGCCAAAGCTGCGAAAGGCTCATTTACAGATGGTTTTCTTGTAATTTCAAGATCTGTTCTTGGGTCAGTGCCTTTGATATCATCTTTATCCAATGGTGAAGGCAAGTATTTACATACTGCATCCAACATAAACTGTACTCCTTTATTCTTGAATGAAGAACCACAAGTCATTGGGATAATAGATAAATCGATAGTCGCTTTTCTAAGAGCTTCGTTGATTTCGTCTTCTGAAATTGAATCCGGATCTTCGAAGAATTTCTCCATCAAAGTATCATCATAATCAGCAACTGCTTCAACTAATTTCTCTCTGTATTCCAAAACTTCCGCTTTCATGTCTTCAGGAATTGGCACTACTTCAAAAGTAGCTCCTTGTCCTGCTTCATCCCAAACGATCGCTCTGTTTTTAATTAAATCAACTACACCTTTGAAATCTTCTTCAGCACCGATTGGTAAAACGATAGGAACTGCATTAGATCCTAACATGGTCTTAACCTGGTTTACCACGTTAAGGAAGTCAGCACCTTGTCTGTCCATTTTGTTTACGAATCCCATTCTTGCAACTTTGTAGTTGTCAGCAAGTCTCCAGTTTGTTTCAGACTGAGGCTCTACTCCATCTACTGCAGAGAATAAGAATACCAAACCATCTAATACTCTCAAAGATCTGTTTACTTCTACTGTAAAGTCAACGTGTCCCGGTGTATCGATGATGTTGAAGTGGTAAGGTTGAGTTTCAGGTAATTTTTTACCTTGGTCTGTTGGGAAATTCCAAGAACAAGTAGTTGCAGCAGAAGTAATTGTAATACCTCTTTCTGCTTCCTGCTCCATCCAGTCCATTGTAGAAGCACCATCGTGAACCTCACCAATTTTGTGGTTTACTCCTGTATAGAATAAAATTCTTTCTGTAGTGGTAGTTTTACCCGCATCAATGTGGGCAGCGATACCAATATTTCTTGTAAATTTAAGATCTCTACTCATTTCTAATTAGAATTTAAAGTGTGAGAAAGCTTTATTAGCTTCCGCCATTTTGTGAGTATCAGATTTTTTCTTGTAAGCAGCACCTTCTTCTCTTGAAGCAGCTACCACTTCGTTAGCTAATTTCAAAGCCATTGATTTATCATTTCTCTTTTTAGAGTAAAGGATTAACCATTTCATTGCCATAGAAATTTTTCTATCAGCTCTGATCGGCATAGGAATCTGGAAGTTTGCTCCACCTACTCTTCTAGAACGTACTTCTACGTGAGGCATAACGTTTGTTAATGCATCTTTCCAGATTTCAAGAGCAGTCTTTTCAGTTTCTCCTTTTTTAGTTTCTACGATGTCTAATGCATCATAAAATATTTTGAATGCTATAGACTTTTTACCGTCTAGCATCAAGTTGTTTACGAATCTAGTTACCAATTGATCATTAAATTTCGGATCTGGTAACAACGGTCTTTTTTTCGCTTTTGTCTTTCTCATTGTTTCTGTACCTTATTTAATGATTATTTTTTCTTTCCTTTAGCTGGCGCAGCTGCTGCCTGACCTGGTTTTGGTCTCTTAGCTCCATACTTAGATCTTCTCTGCGTTCTTCCGCTAACACCTGCAGTGTCTAATGCTCCTCTTACGATATGATATCTTACTCCCGGTAGGTCTTTCACCCTTCCGCCGCGTACCAATACTATCGAGTGCTCTTGAAGATTATGTCCTTCGCCCGGGATGTAGGCGTTGACTTCTTTACCGTTTGAAAGTCTTACCCTTGCTACTTTTCTAAGTGCAGAGTTAGGTTTCTTAGGAGTGGTAGTATATACTCTCGTACATACACCTCGTCTTTGTGGACAAGAATCAAGGGCAGCCGATTTACTCTTCTTGGTGAGTGCGACTCTTCCTTTTCTTACTAATTGTTGAATAGTAGGCATTTAATTGCTTTTTATTTTAGGGTGCAAAAATAGTAATAATTTTTTAATCTACAAGCAGTTATACAAATATTAACCGAAAAAGAAATTTATTCTCACTCAAAAATATTCATTTTATAATCTCTACAGATACATTCCTGTTCCATTTAAATCTTTTAATATTTTCTTTCAGTAAATTAATTTTTGTTTGATCTATCGAATAAATGGAAACTCTGGAATTCGCAACCGTTGTTTTGTTCTGTATTGTTAAATCAGCCACTTTTCTCCAGTTATCAGGAATCTGACCTTGTAACCAGTCTTCGTATACAACCGCAATTTCAAATTGATGATCATCACAATAATCTGTCAGAAAACGTTTAAATTCGGAGCCAAATACAGCATTTTTTTCGTTAAACACAATAGTTTCTGTAGAAGCCAGACCTGCAATATCCAGCAAACGAATATCTGTAAAATAGGTAATGGCTCCAATATCATTGGCCACAACTTTTGCATGATTGTAATATTGATTTAAAAATCTTGCAGACTGCACCTGCTGTTCGTAAATATTCTTGCTGCCGTAGCGTAATAACTGATGGCCAGAATTTAATTTATAAATCATTAGAAAAACATTCATTACTATTAAAAAGCTCAGCAACATTTCTTTTTTTATAAATGACCAGAAGTTTTCGAAGAGATTTATGATTTTAGGAATAATTGCCATCGAAAATCCTACGAGAATATAAGCTTCGTATCTGAAAGCACCTTTTAGATCTGCAAAAAGCGTATGACAGATTATCAGAAGTGAAAAAACTATCAGCAAAAAATTATTTTTAATAATATCTGAAAATTTATTTCCTTTCCAACTTTTCCGGACAATCATTATACATATAAGGATAGGGAAAATTCCGATTTTGTAAAAGCTGGTATTCAACAGTAATTTATGGATGAAAATATTTTTAATTTGATTGAAAAGTGTTGAGTCTAAACTAAGCCTCGTCCCTTTCACAACTACCGAATTAGGAAAATAATACCCGCTCTGCTGAAAGTTAAAACCGCAAAAAAGTACAATCGGTAAAAAACCTATGATCAGAACCAATAAAGCATCTCGCCAATTTTTTAAAATTAAAAAAACGAAAGCCAAAATCACAAAATAAAACATACTTTCAAACCGAACCAATCCCATTAAAAACAAAGAAGCAAAGAAAACAACTGAAACAATCTTACTTCTATCCTTCTGTGACAAACAGTAAATATTTACAGCAAAAAGAAACACCTGAAAAATATGCTCCATTCCCATCAAAATATGAAGATGCAACAGAGAAAAAAACACCGTAAACAGCGTCGCTAAAACTATATGACTTGAGTTGGTAAAATATTGTAAAAAGTATTTATTCAGGATGTATATAATTCCGGCACCAAAAAAGATATTGAACAAAAGAGGAATGATGTCATGATTTCCAAAGACAGTTATTAAAAAACTTAAAATAAAAGTAAATAGCGGCGCTGAAGAAGTTGATGAAAACTGATGTGAAGTAACGCCCCAAATATGATTTTCCGAAAAATTTTTGGCAATAGCGAGATGAATGTAAGCATCATCAATAGGATAAGTAAAATTGCCTTCCGTTTGCGAAAGCGAATGAAAGTAATAACCAGCACAAACAGAAAAAACTGCCATAAGTGAAATCCAAAAGCTTTTCTTACTGATCATTAAATTGGTTCTGTTTTTTTAAGATTAATTTTTAAAATATCAAAGATAAGCATCATCAATGACCGGGAAACAATTTCGGCATACTTTTTCCTACCTATGAATTATCAAATATAAACTTATGAAAAACGCAAACATTATCGGACTGCAAGAATCCGACTGCCAAAACATTTCACAAAAACTAAATATACTTTTAGCAAACTATTCCGTATTTTATCAGAACACTCGGGGATCTCACTGGAATATTAAAGGTGAGCAGTTTTTTACACTCCACCCAAAATTTGAAGAACTTTACAACAGTCTTGTTTTAAAAATTGATGAAATTGCTGAACGAATTTTAACTTTGGGAGCAACACCAGCTCACAACTATTCAGATTATCTGAAAGTTTCGACAATTCAGGAAAGCAAAGAAGTAAGTGACGGAAATAAAAGTGTAGAGATTATTTTGAATTCATTCAAAGTGGTGATTGATCTGCAACGCGAACTTTTAGAGATCACCGACAAAGCTGGAGACGAAGGTACTAACTCGCAAATGAGCGATTATATCACAGAACAGGAGAAAGAAGTATGGATGTACAATTCTTATTTAGGGAAATAATCTTACAGAAAACAATTAAAATATTTAAAAATCGTCTTACATTTAGACGATTTTTATTTTAAATCATTATATTTGCGTTAAAATTACACATATGTCTGAAATACGATTCAATTCAATACTCGATAACGATTTTTACAAAATTACCATGCAAAATGCTGTGGTTAAACTTTTCCCGAGTCAGATCGTGAAATACGAATTTATCAACCGAGGGAAACACCATTTTCCGGAAGGCTTTGATGTAGCTTTACGGGAGATCGTTGCAAAAATGGCAGAACTGAAACTTACCAAAGAAGAAAAAAAGTTTCTTACCAGAACCTGCCCTTATTTAAATTTACCGTACTTAGATTTTCTCGAAGGATATCACTATGATCCCTCGGAAGTTAAAATTGTGCAGACCGGAAACGATCTTTCTGTGACTGTAGAAGGACTTTGGTACAGAACAATTCTTTGGGAAGTTCCATTATTGTCTTTAATCAGCGAGCTCCATTATGAAATGAATCACATGGAAAGAGATTCTAACGATGTTGTTATGACAAAAACTTTAGAAAAAGCCGACTCTCTAAATAATCTCGGCGTTACCTTTGCCGAATTTGGAACCAGAAGACGACATTCATATAAAGTTCAGAATTTGGTAATGGAAGCTTTAACACAGAAAAAAGATTCCACGTTTATCGGAAGTTCAAATGTACATTTCGCCATGAAATACGGTGTAAAACCAATTGGAACTCACGCTCACGAATGGTTTATGTTTCACGGTGCTGAATTCGGATTTAAAATGGCAAACGAACTGGCTCTTGAACATTGGGTTGACGTTTATCGTGGCGATTTGGGAGTTGCCCTTTCAGATACTTATACAACAGATGTATTCTTTCAGCAGTTTGACAAAAAATTTGCAAAACTTTTTGATGGCGTTCGTCACGACAGCGGAGATCCTTTTGAATTTGCAGACAAAACGATCGCACATTATCAAAGCAATGGCATCAATCCTTTATTTAAATACATTATTTTTTCAGATAATTTAAATCTTGGAAAGGTAGAGGAAATCACCAGATACTGCAAAGGGAAAATTGGTGTTTCGTTCGGAATCGGCACCAATCTCACCAATGATGTTGGCCTGAAACCAATGAATATCGTCATGAAATTAATCGGTGTACAATCATTAAATAAAGAATGGATTCCCACAGTGAAACTTTCCGACGAACATGGAAAATATACAGGAGATCCGAAAATGATTGAATTGGCGAAAGAATTTTTGAGAATTAAAGATTAATACTCACGATAATCGTGAAAATTCATTGCTGTTCCTTTAAAAATCGCTGATACAAATTCTAAATTATATTGATGAATAAATTTCTGAAAGGCTGTCTGATTATTGTAGGAGTTCTTATTGTTATAATTTTGATTTTCTGTGGAATTTTCTACTATCAGGTTTCTACAAGCCGACAACGGAATGAAGCCGACGATATTGAGTGCGCAACTACTGAATATATTATCGATGATCCGATTATAGAAATAACCGCAACTAAAAATGTTCGTCAGATAAAACTCATATTGATTCAGGATTCTAAAAGCATTGATTCTGCAGATGTAGTAAACAAATCTATTGATGCGATTTCATTTAATATTCCCTTTAAAAAAGTTAGACTCTCTGATAAAATCGTCGTTAAAACAGAAAACAATAAATATGTAATTAAAAACATGAATTATTTTAATGACGCAAAATGGGGAATGTTCGGATATTTAGGAAAAGATTGTGAGTTTTCATATAACTTGGAAGAAATTAAAATAAAATAACAACCTCGTAAATCCACGAGGTTTTTTCTTATCTTTAATTAAACTAAAACACTATGAAAACCATTGAAGAAGTTCTGAAAAAATTAGACGAAATCATTATCTGGAGCAAAGAAAATCAAAATCCTGTCGGATATTTTGCGTGTACATATAGAATAATGACCGCTCAGGTTTTGAAAGGAATTCAGCAGAAAAAATTTGAAGATAATGCAAGAATGACTTTGCTTGATCTTGCTTTCGCCAACCGATATCTTGAAGCATGGGAAAATTACAGCAAAGGAAAAAAATGTACAAACGCATGGTATCTCGCATTTGAAGCAGCTACAAATAAAAATCTTCTTATTTTACAGCATATTTTCTTGGGAATGAATGCACATATCAATCTTGATTTAGGAATTTCAGCCGCTTCTGTAATGCCTTATCGCAAAATAACTCCGTTAAAAAAAGATTTTGAAACCATTAATTCTGTCATCGCCTCAATTAATCAAAACGTTCAGGATTCTTTAAATAAAATCTGCTATCCCGTAAATCTTATTGACAAACTTTCCAACGGAAAAGACAATGTGATTTTAGATTTTGCCATTTCGAAAGCGAGAGAAACTTCGTGGGCAACTGCGGTAATTGCTTCCAATACTCCGAATATCCTGAGAGAATCTGTGATCAATATTGTAGATTATGCCGCTGCAAAAGTGGCTTCACAAATTTTAGATCCGAAACTGCTTTCTTCTGCTTTGTTGAAAGAGCTCAAGAAATGCGAAAGTAATGATGTGATTAAAAATATTGAAATTTTAGAGAATACAAAGCTTAAATAGAATCATTTTAGCATTTATACTTTTTCGTTTTTTCTTATACAGTAAAGGATAATTCCTAACGAACCAAGAGACGGAAAAAATATAATACTTAACAAACCCACGAATCCCAGCTTGTTTTTAAAAACGAAATATAATCCTGTTATGTAAACAATAGCAGTTAAGATTGCGAAACAAAGAATATTAAATGGAGTGATTGACAAAATCATGATTGGCAAATTTCTGTGGAATAAAACTACGTAAATTTAGGATATAATTATCATATAAGATTTGACGGTTTCCCGTAAAAATCACCCGTATCTTTTTGTAATTTTGAAGAATGGAGACGACTTATTTAATCATCGGATTTATTTCCGGAGGAATTCTGGGTGCTGTAATTTTATATTTTATTTTGAAATCCTCAACGGTTTCAAGAAGTTCCTACGACGAACTGAATCATACATTTATTAAAAACAATTCTGATCTTGAAAATGTAAATCTCAAGATCAATGAACTTAATCAGATCATTACCAAAGAAAAAGAAATCTATCTCAATCAATCTGATTTAATGAATGATTTAAAAGCAGAATTTGCGAAAGTCTCTGCCGAAAATACTTTTTTGAAAGCTCAAAAGGAAGAAACAAAAAACATTCAGGAAGAAGGAAGGCTTCAGTTTGAAAATTTAGCCAATAAAATTTTAGAAGAAAAAACCGAAAAATTTACTCAATCTAATAAACAGAATTTAGATACTTTATTAAAACCATTGGGTGAAAATCTGGAAAATTTTAAAAAGAGAGTGAATGAAGTGTATGAAAATGAAGCGCGTGAAAGACATTCACTGAACAGCACCATAAAATTAATGCTGGAACAAACGACAAAAGTGAGTCAGGAAGCCAACAATTTGGCAAATGCGTTAAAAGGCCAGACGAAAACACAAGGCGATTGGGGCGAAATGATTCTGGAAAGAATTCTGGAAGATTCCGGACTTACAAAAGATCGCGAGTATTTTAAACAGCAAAACATTAAAAATGAAGATGGCGATAATTTACGTCCGGATTTTACATTAAAACTTCCGGGAAATCAACTGGTTATAATTGATTCAAAAGTTTCTCTGAACGCTTACGAAAAAATGAATTCATCTGAATCTCCTGAAGAAAAAGCACAACTTATAACGCTACATATTGGTTCAATTAAAAGACATATTGATGATCTGAGCAGAAAGAGATATGACCACATCAGTGAATCACTGGATTTCACGATTATGTTTGTCCCTATCGAACCAGCATTTTTAATTGCTGTTCAACACGATCAAAACTTATGGAATTACGCCTATACAAGACACGTCATTCTGGTGAGTCCTACCAATCTAATTGCATTTTTAAAACTTATTTCAGACTTATGGAAACGAGACAATCTGAGTCAAAATGCATTAAAAATCTCTGAGGCAGGAGCGAAATTATACGATAAGCTCGTAGGATTTGTAGATAACCTAGAAAAAGTAGGTAAAAATATGGATATGGCTCAGAAATCATACACCGATGCTTTTTCGCAGCTGTACACAGGCAGAGGAAATCTGATCAAGCGTGCTGAGGATCTAAAAAATATGGGACTTCAAAATAAGATCAACAAATCTCTACCGCAAAATATGATTGATACTTCTGAAAACCAAATTGATCTTTCTGAATAAAACATTATGCGAAATTTTACATAATTTTGCAAAATGCTAATAGAAAGTTTCCAGAACGAAAAAATTAAAAACATCACCAAGCTTTTAACAGATAACCGTTTTAGAAAAAAAACGGGTGTATTTGTCGTTGAAGGACAGCAGGAGAACGAAAGAGCGCAGAAATATAGTTTTGAAGTGCTAGAGTTTTTTGTTTGTGAAAATATATTTACAGGAAAACTTCCACAAGAAAAAATTCATTATGTTTCTGAAAAGGTCTACGAAAAAATCGCATACCGAGGAAGTTCTGAAGGAATTATCGGAATTTATAAAGCGAAAGAAACTCATTTAGACTCTTATCAACCGAAAGAGAATTCAACAATAATAATCGTAGAAGGAGTTGAAAAACCCGGAAATCTGGGAGCAATTCTAAGAAGCTGCGAAGCTTTTGGTATTGACGCATTGATTGTAACCGATGCAAAAGCTGATTTTTATAATCCCAATGTAATTCGCTCCAGCGTAGGTTGTTTGTTTGGAATGGATGTTTTTCAATCTGACAATCAGGAAACTCTAGACTTTTTGAAAAACAACAGATTCAATATCTATACAACAATTATGGATGAAACTTCGGAGGATCTTTATAAAAGAGATTTTACGAAAAAATCTGCAATCCTATTCGGTACAGAGCATTCAGGATTGAGCGATTTCTGGTCTGGAAAAGGAAAAAACACTTTAATTCCCATGTCCGGAAGTATTGATTCTTTAAATCTCAGTAATGCAGTCGCCATTACATGTTATGAAGCCTTAAAGCAGAAGAAGAATTAATTAATATTTACAGAACATTATAACAATAAAAAAACCGTTTCGCTGTGCGAAACGGTTCTTTTATTTTAGCGTAAGCTATTTGTTAATTACTTAACTTTAGCTGAATCAGACTTAGCTTCAACGCTGTCTTTCTTCATATCAGCAGCAGCTTTAGTAGAATCTACAGCAACGTTAGCTGAAGAATCGATAGCATTTTGAGCTGAATCAGCGTTAGCTTCGATAGAATCGTTAGCATCTGTAGCAGTAGCTTCAGTTTTCTTACAAGCAACTAATGAAATTGCAGCGATAGCAGCTACGAATAATGACTTTTTCATAATAAATTAAATTTAATTTGTTAATATTGTTTTTTAAATCTTTTTCTCTGTTCCGTTATTTGAACAAGACAAAGGTATAGCAGATTGAAAGTTTGTTTATGAAAAATAATTGTAATACCTTTGTAAAACAGTTTTACAAATAAATATCACTGTAAATCAACACATTAATCATTTATCAATAAATTGACTGATTTAGATTTATTACATTTTGAGCAGCTGAAAAAAGACGTTCAGGCTCAATATTTGAAAGAACACACACCTTCCTATGATGATATATCAAAATGGAAAGGTATTGACATCATATATTTCCAGGAAGATCTCAGAAAAAAGGCCAAAGGCAACATTAGTGAGAAATCTTTTTACACCTACTTTAAAAATTCACCAGTAACAAAGTTACCACGTATAGATATGCTAACATTATTGAGCATTTATGCGGGTTACAGCTCATGGTATGAATTTAAAAAGCAGCACCTTTTTGCAGGAGAAATGCTACAGGATGATCAAGATCTTACCGAAGATGACCGTCGCGACTTAGAAAAAACAACTACAAGCGTAAATAATTTACCATTAGGAGAAAATACTACGGTTAAAAAAGACATTTTGAATGCTGAAGAGTTAGATTTACAAAAAAGCGTAACTGAAAATCAAATAGTTGATCAAAAAAAACCGCTTGAAAAAACTCAAAATTATAATAGTGAAAAAACTCCTAAAAAGAGCATTCAAAAAGCTGCATGGATTGCAGCAAGTGCAGTATTTGTAATTTTACTCGGGCTTTTAGGATTTAAAGATGAAATTTTTGAAAAAACATACACTTATTGTTTCACAGATGCCGATCGAAATCAGAAAGTTCAGAGCACTATCGAAATCAAAGTGCTTAAGGAAAATGAATCTCCTCTGTTTTTTAGGATAAAACCTGGCGAATGTTTTCATTATCCAAGCAAGGATAAAAGCATCAGAATGCAGATCAGCTCAACAATGTATGAAAATCTGGAAATCAACCGGAATCTTGAAAACGCGCCAGAAGAGGAAACTATTGAACTAAAACCGGATGATTATAAAATGGCTGTCTACTATTTCTCGACGAAAGATGTAAAAGGCGTGAACGCAGTGGAACAGTTTAATCTGATTACACAAAAAAGAAAACAGCTCGAAAACCTCATCAGTAACGAAGCGGTAATTACTCAAGTATACGACAGCGATATTTATGGTTTGGAATCGCTTGACAAACAAGACTATATTACTCTGGTAACGACTCCTACCACATCACTCAAAAACCTAAATGTTATTGAAATGAAGAGAGACAAAAAAGGAAAAATTATATCGATCAAATTTAAAATATCAACCAATGAAAACAATCAATAAAACTTTGTTTTTCTCAATACTGATTGTACTTGCTATCATTTCTTGTGTAAAAAAAGAAGAGACTCCGGTAAGCGATCTTGATAAATTAAGAAACACCAATAACCAAACTGTTCAGATGGACAGTACTCAGGCAATCAATGCTATAACGCTACAGAAGGTACAAGATGTTTTGGATCTCTCTACTTTGTATCTTTCAGGCGAAAAAAACACAGAAATAGACACTGCTATTTATTCTAAAATTGAAAAATACTTTCAAAAACCAGACAGCCTCAGCTTCAACCTTCTTTTTAAGGAACTTGAAAGTCTGCAGGTAAAAAAGGTAAAAGTCAATAATATCAATATTTATCAGGAAATACAGGACAAAGACACCTTAGATCTTGCAAAATTTAATGTCGAATATTTTGATCATAAGAATAAATCGATTGGTACATTCGAGAAAAATGCGCAATACACATTGGTATCAAAACGTGAGAAAACAAATAAAGAATTTAAATTTTATTTCGTGAATTTTTATCAGCCTTTGAAAAAAGACAGTACGGTAGCGGGAGTAACCAAATAATCTACACGAATATCATTTTCCCACACATCGTCAATCATTTCTTCGGGGTCAAAATAATTGATTCCGATTTTTTTTGACTCTTTAGAAACCATTTCGAAAAAAGAATCATAAAAACCTTTTCCATAGCCCACTCTATTTCCGTTTTTGTCGCAATAAAGGAGCGGAGTTATAATAAAATCGAAGTCCACAATTTCGGAAGCAATATTTGAAACGGGTTCAGATATTCCCCATTTATTGATTTCAAATTTTGTATCAGAAAAAATTTCAACAGAGATTAATTTAGTATCAACAATTTTTGGAACAAATACACGGATCTTACGGTTTAAAAAATAATCGATAAATAACTCAGTTCTTATTTCATTAAATTTTTCAATGGGAATAAAAATATGAATTTTCTGCCCTGAAAAAGGTTTAAAATAATCAACAAAATTTCCAAAAATCTTATCAGATAATGACAAAACCTCATCTTGCGACAATTCTTTTCTTTTTTCGAGATATAATTTTCGGATTTCGGATTTTTTCATATTCAAATTTAAAAAAAATGCGCCCTCTCGAGCGCAAAATATATTTATTGGTAAGATCTTTATCCTAAAATCTTATATAATTTATCTGACAAACGAACTCTGAAGGGAAGTTCAAAGGTTATTTGATCTCCTACCTTTGCAGTTGCAGAAGAACTTCCTTCTACAAAAATCTCAGTCAATGTAAGTTCCTGCTCACCAGTTGTAGGGCCGGCAATTAAAACTTTGTCACCGACAGAAAGTCCGTTGTTTTCTATTAAAAACTGTGCAATTTTTGATTTCGTATAATAGTGTTCGGCTTTGCCAATCAGTAATTTCTTGACAGAAATTTTCTGGCGGATGTTTTTCGAATTTACTTTCGCTAAAGGCTTATCTGGTAAATCTCCCGAATTTTTAAAAGTCAGAGCGTCAGATTTTCCTTTTCGGAAAACTTTGTTTCCGACCTGCAAACCTTTCCGTAGTTTCAATTGTTCTGCCGCTGGTAAATGCGTTATTTCCAAACATTCTGTTGAACAGCAATTTTCCATCACAGCCTTACAATCAGCACATTGAATAAAAAGTAAATGACAGGCATCGTTTGCACAATTGGTATGGTTATCACAAGGTTTTCCGCATTGGTGACATTGCGAGATAATATCATCTGTAATTCGCTCGCCCAAACGATGATCAAATACAAAGTTTTTCCCAATGAATTTACTTTCAACGCCGTCTTCCTTTACCTGACGAGCATATTCTATAATTCCGCCTTCCAATTGGAAAACATTTTTGAATCCTTGATGCTTGAAGTACGCACTTGCTTTTTCGCAACGGATTCCTCCGGTACAATACATCAACAGATTTTTATCTTCTTTGAAATCTTGTAATTGTTCATTGATGATCGGCAAACTTTCTCTGAAAGTTTCTACATCCGGAGTAATCGCTCCTTCGAAATGCCCAACTTCGCTTTCGTAATGATTTCTAAAATCAACAACAATGGTATTTGGATCTTCTAATAAAGTATTAAATTCCTGAGCTTTTAAATGAATTCCTTTATTGGTAACATCAAAAGTTTCGTCATTCAGACCATCAGCTACAATTTTGTTTCGCACTTTGATGGTCAGTTTAAGAAAAGAATGATCATCTTGTTCTACTGCGACATTCAATCGAATCCCTTTCATAAAGTCATATACCTCCAGGGTATTCCGGAACTCTTCCAGATAATCAGCCGGAACACTCATTTGAGCATTAATTCCTTCATGAGCAACATAGATGCGACCTAGTGCATCGAGTGCATTCCAGGCAATAAATAATTCGTCGCGAAATTTTTTTGGATCTTCAATTTTGGCATACGCATAGAAAGACAAAGTAAGTCGTTGCTTACCGGCTTCATCAATTAGTTGAGCTCTTTCTTCTGCGCTTAAGGTGTTATACAGTTGCATGCTATAAACGTTATAAGTGAGAATAATTTTGCAAAGATAATATTTTTTTTAATTGAGTTACAAAATGGCAATTGTTCTGGCTTAAATGGTGAAAAAATGTCAGTATTTTATTTAATGAAATCTTAAGCTTTGTTAATAATACCTGAGTCATTATGACTAAATGCACAAAACGAGGTAATTCTCGTTAAATTTTAGTTAAAATTGAAACACAGCATATAAATTGCATACTTATTAAGCATTAAATTTGTGTTCGACAATATTATAAATTAAAAACAAAGAAGATAATACAATGAAGAGTACTTTCAAAAAACTTTTACCATTTGCCGTCGTAGGGGTTATCTCAGGAGCAACCACAGTTGGCATACAACAATACATAGGTCATGATTCACAAAACGTTGACCAATCTTATTTTACAAGTTCAAAAAACGCATCTTTTGTAGGGATGAATACCGCAGCGGTGGGTGACGATTTTGTAAAAGCAGCAAAAACAACTGTTCCGGCTGTAGTAACTATTAAAAATTTTCAGACAAGGAGCTCAAGCAGGGCTTCGGAGCAGGATCTTTTTGATTATTTCTTCGGTGATCCCTTCGGTGGAAGAGGTCAGCAGAGACAAAAGCAGCAACAGCAGCAGGCTCCCGATAATATGCCATCAGGAATGGGATCTGGAGTGATTATTTCGCCAGACGGTTACATCATCTCAAACAACCACGTAGTAGCCGGCGCAAACAAACTAGAAGTAGTGTTAAGCAATAAGAAATCTTACATCGCAACTTTGGTAGGAACAGATCCTAACACAGATATTTCATTACTAAAGATTGAAGAAAAAGGATTGCCTTTTCTAAACTTTGCAAATTCAGACAATATTGATGTCGGGCAATGGGTTTTGGCAGTAGGTAATCCATTAGGTTTAAATTCTACAGTTACCGCAGGAATTATTTCTGCAAAAGGAAGAGGAATAGGAATTTTGGGAGGACAAGGTAAAGCCACAAACCCAATTGAAAGCTTTATCCAGACTGATGCGGCAATTAACCCTGGAAATTCAGGAGGAGCTTTGGTGAATGTAAATGGAGACCTGATTGGTATTAACTCCGCGATTTCTTCCACAACAGGCTACTATCAAGGCTACGGCTTTGCAGTTCCGGCAAATTTGGCGAGAAAAGTAGTAGAAGATATTAAGAAATTTGGAATTGTACAGAGAGGATTCTTAGGAGTAACTTCTCTTGATCTCTCGAATGATCAGCAAGTTGCATTTTATAACAGAGACAAAAAAGCCAATATCAAGGTAGGTTCCGGCGTTTACGTTACAGGATTCTCAAAAGACAGTGGTGCAGAAGATGCAGGATTGAAGTCTGGAGATATTATCACAAAAGTTGATCAGATGGCGATCACAGATTTTGCAGACTTATCTATTTCGATAGGAAGCAAGCGTCCTGGAGATAAGGTGCAGGTAACTTATTTGAGAAACGGTAAAGAAACTACTACAACCGTTACTTTGAAAGATCAAAACGGAGGAACAGTTTCAAGATCGAAAGCTGATCTTAGTGTTACCGAAAAAATAGGAGCAGATTTTGAGCCTCTTAATGACAGATTTAAAACCGAGTACGGACTTACAAGCGGTGTTGTAACAAAGAACGTTGCAGAAGGCAGTGAAATGGCGAAGATTGGCATTGTAGATGACTACATCGTAATTGAAGTGAACGGTAAGCCTGTAAATTCACAGAAAGATGTAGAAAAGATTTTAGACAAATACAGCGGAAATGTTTCCGTAAAGTTTGTAGATAACTTTGGTAGAATTTATACAAAAGGCTTTAAAATGCCATAGTAGAATTTTAAATTCAAATAAAAAGAGCGACAGTTTTTGACTGTCGCTCTTTTGTTTTTTAGTAAATATTTTATTGAACGTTCATTTTATCAGCAATCTTACGCTTCTTTTTTCTTTCGTAAATGACCTCTACAATCTTTCCGCCTATCCATGCAAAAGGAAAAAAGATTAAGAATATAGAAATTTTATAAAACGTAGGATGATAAGGGAAAATAATGACATCCAGCATCGCAATAAACAACATGATAAAACCGATGAGAATAGCATAAGCAACCTTTGCGTATTTCACAATAATTGCCGTGGCAACACCACCAACAGTACTTCCCAATCCTGAAATGAAGAGGAGAAATCCGAAGAAAGCATCATCATTTTTCATGCTTTCAAGAAATCTTTGCCAGTGCTCAAATGGCGCAAAAGCTTCAAATGTCACCCATTTGGGGAACGCTCTTATACCAAGAGTAATGATGAGACCTGCAATAGCAAGACCTACGATAATGGCAAATGTATTTCTTAAAAAACTCATTTAATCCTGATGTGCAATCATAGAAATCTCAATATCTACATTCTTTGGCAGGCAAGAAACCTGAACAGTTTCTCTTGCAGGATAACTTTCTGCATCAAGATAAGATGCATAAATATCATTCATTACTGCAAAATCATCCATGCTTTTGAGGAAGATACTTGCTTTCACAACATTTTTAAATGTCATTCCGGCTTCCGTAAGAATAGCCTCCAGATTTTTCATTACCTGATGAGTTTCTTTTTCAATTCCTTCAACCAATTTACCGGTCGCAGGATCTACAGGAATCTGCCCTGAAATGTATAAAACTCCATTCGCAAAGTTTGCCTGAGAATACGGCCCGATCGCTGCAGGAGCGTTAACAGTAAATACTATTTTTTTCATATGATGAGATTATTAATAATTTCGATTTCCTACGGCATCCGCTTTATGTAAAGTGAAAATCATGCCGTTTTGTCCCAAATTTTATTCGGTGCAAATATAAAATTTAAATTCTAAAAATCTGTATGATATTAGAAAGATGGATTAGGCTGTGTAAAGCTTCTGTCTTTGTACTTAAGGGCATCGCTCAGGATATTAGCTTTGATACCAATGAAGAAGTCATACACTTTATACTGACCGAAAGGTACCCAGTTAAAATTGATGGTAAAACTTCGCTGATCTCTGGAAAATCCAATTCGCGTGTATGCAAGATCTTTTGTTACCAGATCATAGTGTGTACTTCCTGTGATATTCCAGTAAGGAGTTAATTTAAGACTTCCGTCTAAGCCGATAGATGCTATTTTATTTGAAGTTCGGGTAGCGCCTCTGGAGTAGGCATAGTTTGCGTTAACATTTAAAGTCCATGCCTGATCAAAATGCGCATAATTATCGTCGTCAAAATAATAGTTCTCGTTTCTGATCTCACCTTTCGAACCATATTTTTTAGCGTAATCTGTCTTTTCGCCAAAAAGTTCGCTGCTTAAAGGATAAGATAACTGAACGTTGAATCCCTGTAAACTGAACGCTCCGAATTCTTCAGTTCTAATACCCGTTTCTTCTCCAGGTATAAAAATTGTTTTATAAGGATCTAAAGTCAAACTGGTATTGACACTCAATTTATTATCAAAAAATGAAGACTGCCCGTTGATAGAAATTATAGACCAAGGATGCGTTTTTGCTGCAAAATTGTAATTTCCCGAGAGATTTAATGATTCGAAAATTTTAACTTTTTTCACTCCTGTAGAATCACTTTTAGATCTTACTTTCATCTCAATATTGTTTCCAATATTAAAGCCTAAAGCTCCTACCAAGCCAGATGTTGGTGCACCTACAATTCCGTTATCGAAAATAGAATACGGCGTCAAGGCTCCGTTGGCATCATAATAATTTCTGAAATATCCGAAACCGGAACCTCCAAAATCAGGAGAATATGTAAAACCGATACTTGGCGTCATCATATGTCTTATCGCCTCAATAGACGAACCTTTTTTGAAGTTTGCCTGTCCGTAAAGTTGTGTCTGCAAACTTGCTGTAGTAGAAAAAGTAGAATATGCAGCAATCTTTTTATTCACCTGATCTACCACTTTATTCTCTATCGGATCGTAGAATTTCGTAAGTGTTTTTGTTGTCAGTGCGTTATCAATATTTGCACCCAAACTGAAGGTAAAATACTTGGCAATGGTTGTATTGGTACCTAAAGTGATATTATTCTTGATGCCTGTCTGCAATTTGTCCCACATTGCTTTTGTAAACAATTCGCCTTCGCCTGTGCTTACAAAATTTGTCAAATTCAAACCTGTATTTACGGTAATATTTTCTAATAGTCCGGTTCTGACACCCGTTTTAGATCCAAATAAATAAAACTGATTAATCGCTACGTTCATCTGAGGCAAACGTAAATCTGCTAATCCGGTGGCAAAATTTTGCGAGTAAGATGCAGTTCCCGTGATCGTTGCAGGAAGCTTCAAAAATCTTTTCGTAAGCGTTAATGTAGAATTCTGCTGAGTTCTCAGAACACTTTCATTCATAATATAGTTATTGTTAACCGTATTATTATAGAAAGTCTGGCTGGTGACATCTACTGAAGCAGAAAAAGTAAGAAAAGGATTTGCTTTTGCATCTTGGCTATGTCTCCACGCAATTCTGTAAGTTCCTGTTTTGCTGTAATCATCTAAACCTTTTATCCCACGAACCGTCGTACCAATGTCTGCCGCAAAGTTCCCGGAATAGCGGTATTTTTTAAGATAATTCATCTCCGGCCGCAAATTCCAACTTCCTTTTGTATAGATATCAGCTAAAATTTTTAAATCAAAATGCTCTCCGATTGGTTGATAATATCCGATTCCGTTTAGAAAAAAGCCCACATCTTGTCTTTCTCCAAAACTAGGAATCAAAATCCCCGCAGATCTTTTGTCTGAGAAAGGCAAAATTGCAAACGGCATGATCAGCGGTGTAGGAACCTGCTCAATATACATTTGTACAGGACCTGTAATTACAGAACTGCTGTTTTTCCCTTTGACCATTTTTATATGTGGTGCCAGCAAATGGTAATCTGCCAAAGTATCTTTTTTCTTGATAAAATAGTCGTCTGTTGTAAACAAACCTCTTCTCATAAAGAAAACAGAATCGTTGTATTTCTTGGTTTTCTCGGCTACGATGATTCCCTCGCTTTCTTCGGTTCTTGCATTATATGCGATTGCCTGCTTGGTTTTATAATTGTAGTTAAACTCGTTGGTCTCGTATTTTTTACCAGCCTGCGTGGTGATCACCGGCTCAATAACCTTACCTAAAGAATCGAGTTTTCCACGGGCAAAGATCATATTTCTAGTCTCATCAATTGAGATATAATCTGCATCGATCTGCATGTCCTGATACTTTACCTGAGCATTTTTGTTCAGATAAATCATTCTCTTCGGAACATCTCTACGCTGATCATCAGCTTTCGTTTCGAGTACATCATCCAGCGACTCTTTCTGTACAACAATAGTATCCCTTTTGGAAATTGTATCTTTAATTACCGTAGTTTCCGTTAATTTTTTAGGAGATTGCTGTGCTAAAAAACTGTTAAAAATTAGGATAATTAAAATTTGTAATATATTTTTGAAGACGGTTTTGTCCAATTTTGTTTTATATAATTTAGGCTCAAAATTAATATAATTTTTAAAACTGTAAGATGTACACACGAAAATTTAAAATAATTTTAGCATTTCTCCTCACATTTTCCATTCAATTTGCTTTTTCCCAAAAAAAATTCACTGTCGTTTTAGACGCTGGACACGGGGGAAGCGACCATGGTGCCAACAGGTCATATAGTGATATAGGTAGAATTGCAGAAAAAGACATTACACTTGCCATCGTCCTGAAAATTGGAAGAATGCTTGAAAAAAATAAAGATTTTAAGGTTATTTATACCAGAAAAATCGATGAATACCCTTCTTTGTCAGACAGAACCAACCTTGCCAACCGGAGTAAAGCAGATCTTTTTGTATCCGTACACTGTAATTCTTCGCAGAGACCGACTGCTTACGGAACGGAAACTTTCGTACAGGGTCCTGATCAGAATGACACCAATCTGGAGGTTGCAAAACGTGAAAATGACGTGATCTATCTTGATGAAAAAGATAAACAGACATTTGGAACTTACGATGCGAGATCTCCGGAATCTCTTATTGCCTTAAAACTTCAACAAAGTAAATATCTGGAATCAAGTCTTCTGTTGGGAGGTTTGGTAGAGAATAATTTTGTGAATAAAGATAAGCGGTTTTCCAGAGGAGTCTGGCAAAAAAACCTGCACGTTCTCCGTATGAATGCGATGCCTTCTGTTCTTATCGAGACAGGATTTATCAATCATCCGGAAGAAAGCCATTATTTAGCTTCAGAAAAGGGTCAGGATGAAATTTCGGAGAGTATTTATGATGCAATTATTGATTATAAGAAAGCAATCGACAGAAAAGGCGGATTCTCTGCTGTCACAAAAAAACCGGAGCCTGAGAAAAAAGAAGAAGCTCCTTTAAAGAATGACTTTAGAATCTTACTAATGACTTCCGCAGTAAAGTATAACGAAGATGACCCTGCCTTGAAAGGATTAAATTACATTCTTCCGTTGAAAGAAAATGGTATCTACAAATATTATTACAGCGTAACCAACATGGCATCCATCCGTGATATTAATATTAAAACAGCAAAAGACGCAGGTTTTAGAAACGCTTATGCTGTAGGGTTTATGCCAAATCAAAAGCTAAATACGGGATATTATACCATTGAAGTTTATACCGGAAAAGATAAATTAAGCGCTAACTCATACATTTTGCAGACATTAAAAGATGCAGAAAGAGATAAGAGCAACGGAATGTTTTATTACACCTACGGAAAAGTATCATCTTTGGAAGACGCCGTTAAACTACAGAAAGACCTGGAAGCCAAAGGGGTAAAAAATACCGTGATTCAAAAAATTAATAAATAAAAAAAATAATTTTGAAGTTTAAAAGTTAATTAATACTTTTGCAACCTCAAAATTTGGTCTATTCGTCTAGTGGTTAGGACTCAAGGTTTTCATCCTTGCAACAGGAGTTCGATTCTCCTATAGACTACAATTGATGAATTTTGAATAATCAACAACCGATCTGAAGAACACGGTAAAATAAAATTAAAAATAATATAAACTAGCAAGATAAACTCAGAAATACCTATCAAAATAAAGTTTAAATTTTTTAAAAATAAATTTGGCTGGTATAAAAAAAGTTTATAAATTTGCACTCACATTTGAACGATATGGCAAATCATAAATCAGCTCTAAAGAGAATAAGACAAAACGAAAAAAGAAAAGTTCGTAACAGATACTACCACAAGACTGCTAGAACAGCTTTGAAAGTATTAAGAAATGAAGAAGATAAGGCTGCAGCTACTGAGCAATTGCCAAAAGTTATCTCTTTATTAGACAGGTTAGCAAAGAAAAACATTATTCACAAGAATAAGGCTGCTAATTTGAAAAGCAAATTGACTAAGCACGTTAATAAATTAGCGTAATTATAGTAGGCCCGTTCGTCTATCGGTTAGGACCTCAGGTTTTCATCCTGGTAAGAGGGGTTCGACTCCCCTACGGGCTACTAAAAGAATTGAAACTTTTAAAAATTCAAAATTACTAACCCGTTATTTATAACGTGATGGTAGATGGCCCGTTCGTCTATCGGTTAGGACCTCAGGTTTTCATCCTGGTAAGAGGGGTTCGACTCCCCTACGGGCTACTAAAAACCACTGATTTTTTTCAGTGGTTTTTTTATGTTTTAAAACTAAGGATAAAAAAACAGCACATTCAAAAAATGTACTGTTATAATTTTAAGATTGAAGCAATTACTTTTTGTTCACCGCTTCTTCATATCTTCTGCTTACCTCTTTCCAGTTTGTTACATTCCAGATTGCAGTTAGATAGTCAGCTCTTTTGTTTTGATATTTCAAATAATAAGCATGTTCCCAAACATCAATTCCAAAAATTGGTGTTCCTTTTTCTTCTACTACATCCATTAAAGGATTATCCTGATTAGGTGTTGAAGAAACAAATAGTTTTCCACTTTTATCTACAGAAAGCCAAGCCCAACCCGAACCAAAACGATCTGCTCCTGCCTTGCTCATTTTTTCTTTAAAAGCATCCATACTTCCAAATGCATCGTTGATAGCTTTAGACAGTTTTGCCGAAGGTTGTGTATTTTTTTCCGGAGTAAGTACCGTCCAGAATAATTCGTGATTATAATGACCGCCTGCATTATTTCGCACAGCCATTGGCAATGCGCCGGCTCTTGAAAGAATCTGAAATAGTGTCTGCTTTTCCTGTGGCGTTCCTGCGATCGCCTTATTCAAATTGCTGACATAAGCTGCAGCATGTTTAGAATAGTGAATTTCCATTGTCTGTGCATCAATATTTCCTTCCAGTGCATTGTAAGCGTACGGTAATGCCGTCTGCTTAAACTGTCCAAAGGCAAACTGTGCCGCAAATACCGCAGTGAATGCGGCTACTTTAATAATCTTCATAATTTTTTTGTATGGTTAAACTTTATTTTAATAATTTTCTGATATCCTCTATCAAGATTTCCCTATCCGGATGATATTTCCCGGTAAGTTTTGGGACCTTCCCTTCCCGATCTTCATAATCTAATCCTGAGTAATATAAGATCGGCATGTGATCTTTATTATATCTACAACGAATATTTCCTTCCTGATCAACCAAAGCGATCATTCCACTGTGATTAAGGCTTTCGCTTTCATCCTCTTTGTCACCAACATAAATATTAAACTGATCTGCCAATTTACCTATATAATCTCTATCACCTGTAAGAAAGTGCCAGTTTAGTGATTTTACACCAATCTTATCTGCATGCTGCTTCAAAGTCTCCGGGGTATCATTTTCAGGATCAATACTTATTGATAAGATACCAAATTCAGGACGATCAATTTCCTTTTCAATGACCTTCATATTACTATTCATTACCGGACAGATTGTGGGACATTTGCTGAAGAAAAATTCTACCAGATATACTTTTTCGAGCATATCTTTATTGGTGATTTTTTTACCATTCTGATCTGTAAGTTCAAAATCCGGAACCTTCATTACAGTGTAAAGATTATTTTTGAAATAACTCATCCCAAAACCGATACCTAAAAACAGAAGAGCCAAAATCACTAAAGGAATGATCACTTTAGATTTTGAATTTGATTTCGGACTATTATTTTTGGACATATTTCTCAGGATCTTTTAAGAATTCATCTTTGCAGTATGTACTGCAAAAACCATACACTTTATTTTTAAACTCTGCCGTATCTTTTGTAAACCCTGCCGTTTCCATATTACAGATAGGATCTACTTTGTTGACAACTTTTATACTTTCTAAATTCTTCCCTGCAGAATTCATACTTTTCTTATGCTTAACCTTGGGAGCGTCCTGACCGCAAGACACCACTGAAACTGACAGTAATGCCAAAATGATTATTGATTTCATTTATTTTAATTGAAATTAATGATTGTAATAAAACGTAAATATGTTTTGAATGAATCAAAACTAAAAATTAAGTTTAAGCTAAAGGAGGATGAAATATTTTAGAAAAATATTCTGAACGATGATTATTTAAATACGAAGAATTCATTGGATCTGAATGATCAAAAAAATTATTATCTATAAGAGAAAAAATTTCGCCCGATAAAAAAACATCCATAACGGGAATTTTTACTGTTCCGGAATTGGTTTGCTTTTCTGTTTTCACCAGTTCTTTGCTTACGAAACATTTCCCTTTACATGTTGAGTCGGCCACATTTTTCTGTTCGCAAAGATTTTTTACGATATATTCATAGTTTACAGCATAGTTAATCAAAGGCAAAACTGGACGAATTGCTATTGTAAAAACAATGAAAAAAGAAATGAAAAACTTCAATGATGACTCTTTACTACAAATATACCACGCAAAATCTATTTACCGATTATTTATGATGAATATCATCAATCGATTTACATTTAAATTTCATCTTATAAATTACTGATAAAATATTCGTGAATTTTTGAACAATTGGCGAATCAATTTTAAATTAAAACTTCATCCTCTGAATTCTTACCGCATTCAAAATAGCCAATAAAGCGACTCCTACATCAGCAAAAACGGCTTCCCACATGGTAGCAATTCCGCCAGCACCAAGAATCAGAACGATTGCTTTTACAACAAATGCCAGAGTAATATTTTGCCACACAATTTTCCTGGTCTGTTTGCCGATATTAATCGCCATTGGGATTTTGCTCGGTCGATCGTCCTGAATTACAATATCTGCAGTTTCTATTGTAGCATCACTTCCCAATCCGCCCATTGCAATCCCAACATCACTTAGCGCTACAACCGGTGCATCATTAACACCATCGCCAACGAAAGCCACGCTTTGATTTTTAGATTTCAATTCTTTTACTTTATTGACTTTGTCTTCCGGCAGCAAGTCTCCAAAAGCATTTTCAATTCCCAGCTGATCTGCAACAAACTTTACAACGGATGTTTTATCACCACTCAGCATCGTAGTTTTTACTCCTAAAGATTTTAATTTATTAATCGTAAACTGCGCATCAGCTTTTACCGAATCTGCGATGGTAAGATAACCCACAAATTGTTGATCATAAGCAATGGCAATTAACGTATAAACAATATTTTCAGGTTTAAAATCAAACTGAATATTGAATTTTTCGAGTAATTTAAAATTTCCGACCAACAATTCTTTTCCATTAATATTTGCTTTCAAACCATGTCCTGCAATTTCTTCTACATTTTCGAATTCAATTGAGTGATCAACTTCACCGACAAATTCATGAATCGCAGTAGCAACGGGATGCGTACTCTGACTTTCCAGAGCGTTGACCAATTTTAAAATTTCATCTTGATTAAATTCATTATTAAAGTGAACTTCCTGAACTTTAAAAACACCTTCTGTCATCGTTCCGGTTTTATCCATCACAACATTCTGAATATTGGCAAGAATGTCTAAGAAATTACTTCCTTTAATTAAAATTCCATTTCGGCTTCCTGCGCCGATTCCACCGAAATATCCCAAAGGAATTGAAATCACCAAAGCACACGGACAGGAAATTACAAGGAAAACCAATGCTTTGTACAGCCAGGTTTTAAACTCATAATTTTCTACAAATAAATAAGGCAGAAAAGTTATTCCGATGGCAAGAAAAACAACAATCGGTGTGTAAATTTTTGCAAATTTCCTGATGAATAATTCAGTCGGTGCTTTTTGCGAAGTTGCATTTTGTACGAGTTCTAAAATTTTACTCAGCTTACTGTCTTTAAATTCTGCAGTAACTTTAATTTGACTGATGGTATTTAAATTGATCATTCCTGCCAAAACTTTTTCACCTTTCACTTTCGTATCTGGTTTACTTTCACCTGTGAGCGCAGAAGTGTTGAAAGAACCTTTTTCAGAGATCAATTCACCATCTAATCCTAATTTCTCTCCTGATTTCAACTGAATGATTTCACCAATATTTACAGTTTCAGCCTTTACGATTTGAGGTTTTCCGTCCTTTAAAACGGTCACTTGGTCAGGACGTTGATCCAGAAGAGATTTAATATTACTCTTGGCTTTTGTAACTGCCATCGCCTGAAAAACTTCACCTACAGAATAAAAAAGCATCACGGCAACACCTTCCGGATATTCACCAATGGCGAAAGCACCGACTGTTGCAATTCCCATCAAGAAAAATTCTGAAAATACATCACCATGAATGATGCTTTCATACGCTTCTTTTAAAACAGGAATTCCGACAGGAATATAGGCAGTCAAATACCAAACAAGACGGATCCAGCCAGTGAACCAATTATTTTGAATAAAATGATCGAACGCAATTCCTATTAACAATAAAGAAAACGAAATGATCGCCGGAAGAAACATTCGGAAAGTCGACTGATCTTCCATATCATGAGAATGCTCATGATCGTGACCATCGTGTTCCGCGTGATCATGCTGTTTCTTTGGTTTCGTATTGCAACATTCTTCCATAAAAAATAATTTTAAGCAAAATTAGTAGTAAAGCAAATGCAACACTATTGCAAACTTTCCAGACAGTTTTCACAGATACCTTTAGCGAAAAATCTTATTTCATCAATTCTGAAATTGCCCTGAACATTTTCCGGAATCACAATATCTTCTTTGCAGGTTGTCTGTTTGCAGATTTTGCAGTAAAAGTGAAGATGCCAGTCTTTATGAGTTTTCTCATCACAATCGTCAAGACACAATTTATATTTCGTCGTTGAATTTTCCTGAATACTGTGAACGATTCCCTTTTCTTCAAAGGTTTTTAGAGTTCTGTAAATTGTAGTTCTGTCAGCATTTTCGAAGAAATTTTCAATGTCTGATAAAGATGAAGCTGCAATTTGAGAACTTAAAAAATCATATACCAAAATTCTCATGCTTGTAGGTTTGGTATTTTTATCAATCAGTTTGTTTTCGATTTCCTCTTTCATAATCATATCTAATTTGAAATTATAAGTTAGTGAAAAACTTACAGACTTTATCTTTTTGAGCTTAAAACAAAAAGAATCCTTATTTTTATCCTATGAAAGTTTTAATTATCAACGGTCCGAATCTAAACCTTTTGGGAACAAGAGAACCTGAAATCTATGGAATTGTTTCTATGGAGGATTATTTAGAAAATTTAAAATCTGAATTTCCTTCACATGAGTTGAATTATTACCAGTCGAATATTGAAGGTGAATTGATTAACAGACTCCAGAAAGATGATTTTGATGCGGTTATTATCAATCCCGGAGCTTTCACGCATTATTCTTACGCAATTGCGGATTGTTTAAAGAATATTCAGAAGCCGAAAGTAGAAGTTCATATCAGCAATATTTATAAGAGAGAAGAATTTCGTCAGAAGTCTGTAACGGCAGCTTGTACGGATGCGGTTTTGTCAGGCTTTGGAATGGATGGTTATCGATTGGCGATATTGAGTTTAAGATAAGTCCCACCGATTTCCACAGATCAATGTGTGAATTTTGCTCTCGCAGATCAAACTGATTGCGCAGATTTTTCTTTAAAATAAAAAAGCCTCATCGATTGATGAGGCTCTTCACTATTTCTAAATGGTCTGTTCCTGCAATTGAGGACCAGAAGCAATCAGCTTCTTGGCTTCGTCATTACCGCAGTACTGCTCGAAGTTTTTGATATATTTTGCAGCAAGATCTTTTGCTTTTTCTTCCCATTCTGCAACGTCATTATAAGTGTCTCTCGGATCTAAAATGCCTTCAGAAACATTTGGCAATGAAGTTGGAATTTCCAAATTCATAATAGGAATAATTGTTTTCTCAGCATTTTCAATTGATCCGTCAATAATAGAATCAATAATTGCTCTTGTATCTTTAAGAGATATTCTCTTTCCTGTACCGTTCCATCCGGTGTTTACTAAATAAGCTTTTGCACCATGTTCTTTCATTTTACCAATCAATGTTTTAGAATACATTGTTGGATGCAATGTTAAGAATGCTTCACCAAATGCAGGAGAAAACGACGGTTCCGGTTCAGTAATTCCTCTTTCAGTTCCGGCTAATTTTGAAGTGTAACCGCAAAGAAAATGATACTGAGCCTGATTTTCATCTAAAACAGAAACCGGAGGCAAAACTCCGAAAGCGTCTGCCGAAAGATAAACAATCTTGCTTGCATGACCTGCTTTAGATGGTAAAACGATTTTATTGATATGATAAATCGGATAAGAAACTCTCGTATTTTCTGTGATAGATCCGTCTGTGTAATCTGCAACTCCATCGTGAACGACAACATTTTCAAGAAGCGCATCTCTTTTGATAGCTCTGAAAATATCCGGTTCTTTTTCTGCTGACAAATCGATCACTTTTGCATAACAACCGCCTTCATAATTGAAAACTCCGTTGTTATCCCAACCGTGCTCATCATCACCGATTAAATATCTTTTAGGATCTGCTGATAAAGTAGTTTTCCCTGTTCCCGAAAGTCCGAAGAATAACGCTACATCTCCTTTTTCACCAACGTTTGCTGAACAGTGCATTGATGCCATCCCTTTCAACGGAAGATAGTAATTCATCATCGCAAACATTCCTTTTTTCATTTCTCCACCGTACCATGTTCCACCAATGATCTGAAGCTTCTCTGTAAGGTTGAACATCACGAAGTTCTCAGAATTTAATTCCTGCTCTTCCCAGTTAGGGTTTGTAGTTTTAGAACCATTGATTACTGTAAAATCAGGTTCTCCATAATTTTCTAAATCAAAATGAGAAGGACGGATAAACATATTCGTAACGAAATGTGCCTGCCACGCTACTTCAACGATAAATCTTACTTTAAGTCTTGTATCTTCATTCGTACCGCAAAACGTATCGACAACATAGATTTTTTTGGCATCAGAAAGTTGATTTAAAACTAAATCTTTACAAGATTCGAAAATTTCAGGAGTGGTAGGAAGGTTTACTTTCCCGTCCCAGAAAACAGTATCTTTCGTAACATCATCCTGAACGATATATCTGTCTTTAGGTGAACGACCGGTGAAAATCCCTGTCTGTACAGATACAGCCCCGGATTCTGTAAGCTCAGCTTTTTCAAACCCTTGGTTTTCAGGTGAAACTTCAGCTTGATATAACTCTTCGTACGAAGGATTATAAGTTAATTCATACTCTCCTTTAATCCCTAATTTTTGTAAATCCTGGATGATTTTAGCGTTTTTCATTTTACTTATATTTTCTGTTTCTTTTTGTTGGTCTAACCATAGTAATATTAACTATTTGTTAAACTTCGATAAATATAAACATATAAGTGAAAATGACAAATAAAAAACGAAGCTTTTAAATACCTAATTATCAATCAATTAAATCACCCCACTCAAAAATAGTGTTAAAACCTTTGCCCCAAAAATAGTCCTCAAAGCCTTCAAATTTTGCGCTCATTACAAAATCACCGCCCCAAGCGCCTAAACTTTTGACAAATTTTGCACAATCTGCAAAAAAAATTGATTTAACTGTCGGTATTCCAATAAAATCAGAAATACGTTGTTCATGTAATATCATTAAGTCCGAAAATTTATCTAATTCATCACACAATAAAATATTTCTTGTGAGATCAGAAAATTCATTGATCATCTTTTGAGACTTTATTTTAGACTTATAAAGATTGATTCCTTCACGGCTATCCTGCTTTTGATTTAAATGAATGAAAATCAGCTCATTCTTAAATGTAGGATTGAAATTTATCTTCTCAAAATGTATTTGAGGCTGGTTCTGAAACAGGACTGCTGATTTTGCATTGGCAACCGCAATATCATAACCGCTTCCACCTAAACTGATTGAATTTAAATGAAAAGGATCAATTTCTGACCACTCCGCAAGATTGTTCATTAAAGTCGAGCTACTTCCCAAACCATAATCCGGCGGAAACTGAAGATTTGTTTTTAAATGATAAGAATCTTTGCTTTTGAATTTGATGTCAGAAAGATTCTGAACATTTTTAAGAGTTTTAAGAATAAACTCTGCACTTGAAGTAATGTTGGCTTCTAAGATCTGCCAGTTTTTATAATCGATGGCAGCCTTTAACCATAATTTGTTTTGATGATAGGCTTCCCAAAAAACAACAGAATTTCCGTCATGCTTTTCTTCAAAAAAAAGCTCTTGTCCCAGCTTGGTTGGTACCGCTAAGACAAGAGCTCCGTCTACAGCGAAATATTCTGAAGTAAGCATTAGCTTTCCCGGTGAATAAATTTCGCCCATTTTTATTTAAAATTAAATTGCAGAAGCTGATGTAACTTCGCTGTCAATTTTTTTAATTAAACCTTGTAAGGTCTTTCCTGGCCCTACTTCTATGAAATTGGTAGCACCGTCTTTGATCATATTTTGTACAGACTGTGTCCATTTTACAGGACCTGTCAATTGTGCAATCAGATTACTTTTAATTTGTTCAGGATCAGTTACTGCTGTTGTCGTAATATTCTGATAAACAGGAATCGTAGCTTTTCTGAATTTGGTATTTTCAATAGCCGCCGCCAATCTTTCCTGAGCCGGCTGCATCAAAGGTGAATGGAAAGCTCCATTTACAGGCAACAACAATGCTCTTTTTGCTCCTGCTTCCTTCAATTTAGCACAAGCTTCTTGCACAGCAGCTGTTTCTCCAGAGATCACCAATTGTCCGGGACAATTGTAGTTCGCAGGTACAACAATTCCGTTTATAGTAGCGCAAATTTCTTCAACTTTAGCATCTTCTAATCCTAAAATCGCCGCCATAGAACTTGGATTTGCATCGCATGCTGCCTGCATTGCTTTTGCTCTTTCAGAAACCAGCTTCAAGCCGTCGTCGAAAGACAAAACTCCATTGGCTACTAAAGCTGAAAATTCTCCTAAAGAATGTCCGGCTACCATCTCTGCACCCAAACCATTTACCGCTTTTAAAGCAGCAACAGAATGAATAAATATTGAAGGCTGTGTAACCTCAGTTTTTTTCAGATCTTCATCTGCCCCATTAAACATAATGGAAATAATATCGAATCCTAAGATTTCATTGGCATACTCCATCAGGTCTTTGATGTCTTTACGGGAATCGTATAATTCTTTTCCCATACCTACAAACTGTGAACCCTGCCCAGGAAATACAAGTGCTTTCATTTATTTATTTAAAAATTAATACAAATATATATTTTAAAAGTAAAAATACTTTTAGTTTTTAAGGAGTTAATCTTATTACTCTTAAACCAGTATTTACATACGCTCCGTTGGTCTTAGATTTTACAAACTCAAATTTCGTAGCAAGCTGAGTCTGCGTTTTATTCATTTGCTTAAAGATCTCACCTTTTTTGTTCTCTCTTGTCAGCATATCATTCATCACGTCAAAACCAATGATGGCATATTTACCGGGAGTTTTGCAATATTTCGCTTTGTACGCCGCCAATATTTCTTTTTCAAAGCTGCCATCAGTATTAATTGTTCGATCCATAAGGTACACCAAACTCGCCTGGCTCAAGTCATCTACTTTTTTCTCAAAGCTTGGCACTGAATACATACTGAACGCTTTCATACCCTGAACTTCTTTTGAAAGTGCAATCATTCTGCTTGAGAAAGCTTCTCCCACAGAATCATTATCATTTGCCAGTATAGCAATCACCGGTGCAGATTGACCTGTCATCATATTTTGGTCCAGCTGAATATCCGCCGCCGAATTTACGATCATTATATTGGCATTTTTGATCGTTTTTTCGAGATTAGCTTTAATATAATTGGCATTTTCTTTTTTAGAATCTGCTACGATAAAAATTTTCTGATCAGAATAAACTGTTTTTACTTCCTCAACAATTTTATCGGAATAGGTTTGATCTGTTGTCTCAACAATTATTAAATTGCTGTAATTATATAGTTCCGGAGAGTTGGCGAATGGCGCAACAACAGGAATTTTCTGAGTTTTTGTGAAATCTAATAAGTCAATCACATTCGATTTGAAGAACGGACCAACAATTAAATCTGTATTATTCGGGTTAATCTGCGTCAATGAATTTTTAAACGAAGCTTCATTTCCGGAATCTACGACTTTGATGTCAAGTTTCTGTCCGTTTGAAGCATTTCTTTCGATAGCCAATTTTGCTCCCGTAAGAAAATCAACCGCCATTGATCTGTACTGAGTTTCATTTGTGCTGTAGCCAAATGGCAACATTAAAACTACACTCAATGCATCGCCGTTTTTCTTGGTATATGCTGCGTCTAATTTTTTGATTTTAAGAATCATTCCTGCTTTTAATCCTCTTGCTAAATCCGGATTTAAAGCAATCAGCTCATCAATACTGACTCCAAATTTGTTAACGATCGAGAAAACAGTGTCACCCTGTTCTACTGTATAAGTAGCATACTCATCCTGGCTAGAAGAAGAATAAACTGTTGTAGACTTTTCGTTCCCAGAATCTATCTTGGTTTTTGTATTGGCAAGTTGCGTAGTTTCAACGGAAACTTCAGCAGGCTTCGTTGTTGCAAGACTATTGCCATATTTTT
The DNA here is from genome assembly GCF_027945075.1 of Chryseobacterium sp. CY350. Lineage (NCBI taxonomy): Bacteria > Pseudomonadati > Bacteroidota > Flavobacteriia > Flavobacteriales > Weeksellaceae > Chryseobacterium > Chryseobacterium wangxinyae. Next base: position 3,024,789 of record NZ_CP116034.1, on the reverse strand, counting down.
TTATGCTGTCTAGCGGGAGAGTAATCTCGTCACCGATCTTTGTGTGAGAATCTAATTCCGGATTCAGTTTCCTCAAGTCGGTTTCAGAAATTCTGTATTGTTTAGTAATACCGTAAATCGTCTGTTTCGGCTGAAGATAGATTTTTCCTGTTTGTGAAGAAGACGCAGAAGTAGTAGTAACCTTCGCACCTGCAGAATTTCCTTTCACATTAAGAACATCACCTATTGCCAATTTTCCGTCTTTCACTTTCGGATTGAGCTTCAGCAACTCATCAATAGTAATTCCGTATTTCTTTGAAATATTGTACGGATTATCACCTTTTATAACCGTGTGCGTCTTTTGGGCAGAGATGCTCAAAAACATACATAAACCAGACAGTAAAATAAACCTCTTAACCATTTTCTATATTATAATGTACAAAAATACTTCTTTAAAATTAAATGGCAACAATTATTAATTTTGATTCTTCCACTTCCATTTCTTCTAGGCAAGACTCAAGCCACGAGTATCCGTAATCAGCAAAAAATACCGAGAAATTAAAAATTCTTTCCTGCCATGTTTTTGCCGGATGAACATCTAAAAACAACATTTCCAATCTTTCCAGCAGTTCGTTTTGCTTAATTTTTTCCGCGTGTAGAAGTCTTTTTTTCATTCTTTTAAAAGACTTTAGCTGACGTATCTCTTCTGCCTTTACCATATTCCCGAAAGACTTTTCAGTGGTTTCTGCTAAACTTTTTAATTCTGAAAAATTATGAATCAAGCTGTTTTCTTTTTCGTCAAGACTTTCAAGAATAGAATTATTCTGTAAAATTTTAGCGTTGGTAATTTTAGTGAAATTCTGAAAGAAATCTTCAATCTTCAGATCTAATTTTTCAATTTTGCCCAAAACTTTTTCCTTGATAAATAGCATTGAATTCCTAGGAATCAAAATAGGAAAAGGAATACTCATTTTTTCAAAATAATCTTTTAGCTCAAGCCAATACATGATTTCGGCATTTCCACCGATGTAAGCTAAATTCGGCAAAATCTTCTCCTGATAAACGGGACGCATTAATGCATTCGGGCTAAATTTCTCAGGATAGTTTTCTAATTCAGATAAGATTTCTTCCTTTGTAAACGTCTTATTTGTATCTACAATGATGTACTTTTCACCGTCAAAATCTATTCTGTCTCTGGTTTCTGAAAGGTAAAACAAATTAATTTCTCTCGGGTTCACCTGAACTTTACCATATTTTTCTGTCAGAAAATCAACTTTTTCTTTTGAGGTTTTATGCAAACTAAAATTGATCAATTCATCTTTAAAAATTTCTTTAATCTGATTTTTTAATTCTCTGGAATCTCCGTCGAGAATCAACAACCCAAATTCTGAAAATAAACGGTTGACTAAAATCTGTATTGCTTCAGTTAAAGTATTTCCTACTTTATATGCTTCTTTGAGCATTAAGATCAATTCGGTCCCGAAAATAGAATCTTTAAATTCCTTTTCAAATTCAGAAATGAAAAAAGTATCATTGATTTTTATTCTACCAACTGCTCCACCAGATTTTCCGTTGATTTCGTAATAATGGTTTTCCGTTTTAAAATGATTGATTTCGGCAAAATCATGATCTTCCGAAGCCATCCAATACACGGGTACAAAATTAAAATCGGGAAATTTTTGTTTTAAATTGGTACATGTTTTTATTGTCTGCAAAATTTTATAGACAAAAAATACAGGCCCAGAAAAGAGATTTAGCTGATGTCCTGTTGTGATCGTAAAAGTATTTGCAGATCTCAAACTATCAATATTTTCTTTCTGCTTATTAGAAAGTTTTAAATTTGAAAGCTGATCTTTGAAGGCTTTAAAAATGATTTCTCTTTGAAAATTATTAAAAGAATTCTGTTTCTTATGAATCTGCTGCGCAAAATGATCAAATGAAAAAGTATTGTTTTCGAAACCCTCGATCTCCTGGTTCAAAAAATCTTTGACCAATTGAGGAATACTTTCTATATCGTTAAATGCTATTTTAGTGACTGTTTTCAATTGGTTGAAATTTAGTTAAACAAATACCATACAATCCCGATGTTTAGCCTGAAATCGTATACAGGATAATGTGGGAATGCATAAGCTTTGTTATATGAAAGAAGAGTTCCCATTTGCTGTCCTTCGATGAAAAAGAACATTTTTTTCACTTTCATGTTGAAATAAAGATCCGCAATTGGCTGCCCTCCTATCGAAAAAGAATCGGCCGTCGGAAGAATATATTCATTTAAAATCGGAAAATATTCTCTTGATGCAAATTTTGAGAAATAATAAACTTTGATACCCGCCTGAATTTCTGCTGCATTTTTGAATGCTTTTGACTGAAAAAACAAATTGGCTCTTCCAATAAATGAAGGCATCGGAAGAAGTTCTTTATTCGTTAAAGCATTCTGAAACTGAACTCTCGTATTCAAATGAAATTTTCTGTAGCTGAACGTTGCGTCACCTCCTATCTGAGAAATATTTAAAGAATTCTCGCTTTGACGAGGCGTTGCCGAAGAATCGAAATAAGTATAATTGTCTATTCTAAAATAATTTGCAAACAATTGTGACTTGAACCATTTTAGATTAACACTTCCTCCAATTTCTGTTATCGATTGGTTTTTTGCATCTTGAAGATAATAATTAAATTTTCTGTAAACAGAAGAATTTGCCAAATAATTGAACGATGGATAAACACTTTGGAAATTGACCTTCGCATTAACAAAATAATCTTTTATAGGTTCAAACTTGATATTGTTTGTCGTTTTCAGATAATTACCAAATTGACTTCCGTTAGAAAACTCTAAAAACGAGTTTAACTGGAATTTATCAAACAATTTTACCTGTAAATTTCCTATAGCGCCCAATCTGTTTTCTTTAAGTTCACCGGGAACATCCACGAGCGGCGAATCAATTTCATTTAAACCAAATTTCAACATTTGGTAACGTACTCCTGCATCTAATTTAATCTTTTCATTATCCAAAACTAAGCTAACCGTATTGCTGAAGTTGTTGGAATATTTTTTTGTTGATGGAGAAAATCCGTTAACAACTTGTGAGGCTGTTGTATACCAATAATTTTCTAAACCATCCTGAAAGTAGTAATATTTATTTCCCTGATTTGACAAAGTATGTCTTATCCTGAAAGGGAATTTTTCTGAATTAAAAGGTGTAAACTGATGACTCAGATAGTACCGTCTGTAAGAAAACTGCGAACTGGAGCCAGCCAAATTAACCTGAGCATTTTCTTTATTGCTTTCGCTATTTCCTGATTGAAAAAGTGCATCATCTGATATTCCTCCGTTTTCTTCATTATTTACATTCTGATGCAGATAGTGCGCAAAAAGCTCGTAGTTTCCATTTTTAGAAATGTAATGACCCGAAAATAAAGTGTTATTATTCGCAGATAATGAGTTTCTATAAAATCCCTGCGACCGCAATCCCATATATTCGACTGCAAAATTGAACCTTTTACCGATATTCTGTGTATATGTAGATTGTAGTGCGGCACCATTTCGCATTGCAGTATGGTAAATGAATGTAGCCGTCGGAGTTTTTACATCATAGTACCTAATATCATTAGCAGTTAAAATTCCGTAAGATTTGTTAGACGGCAGCAATGAATGGTTTCCTTCAGCATTCACTTCATATGACAAAGGGTTAAATCCCGCACCAATGTTAGCAAACTGTACTCTGCCAAAGTTATCACGGTTATTATATTGTGAAAAAACATATGTTTTATCAAAAGTCATTACCGTATCAAAAACTTTCTTCTCAGAAAATTGCGTCTGATACTGATAATCCTGAATGGTTGGTTTAAATATTTTTAAGGAGTCCTTTGTGCCGGAATCAACGATTAAGGTGTCTGACAATTTTTTATTTAAACGATTAGAATCGGTTTTATTGACGATGACCTGGGCTTTGAGGAAGGAGCCGAAGAAAAGTATGAGGAGAAAAGCATGTTTCATTGGATAATTTGTAACAACAAAAATATGAAATTTACATCAATAAAAAATCCCTGCACTTACGAGCAGGGATAATTTTATAATAAAAATAATTTATTAGTACAATGCTGGCCAATTACCATTACTCTTTGTTAGAGTTGTGGTAGCAGTCTCACCATATGATGTAGTCCATTTGAATGTTAGCTTATTGCCATTTACAACAACATTGGAAATTGTAAATGTATCACCATATTGATTGGCAGTTGTAAAAGATAGTTTACCACATACATCAGCAATTCTTACCCCCGTAGAAGTCGCGGCATAACCAGGAAAAAATGCAAAAGCTCCAAAGCTAGAATCTGAAATTGCATATACACCAGCACTTACTTCAGTGAAAACTACACTACCTGTCAAGGGACCCGGTACAGTAGTAGATCCTCCGTCAGGAGTAAATGCATTTACAGTTGAATACTGATACGAACCAGCTAAAGCTGATGGACATACTTTTTTATATGTTAAAATATAAGTTTGATCAAACGTAGCATTAGGAATTGATGAAGACTGTAATTTAAATACAATCAATTTAGGTGTAAGAGTTGCACCAGATTCAAGTAATTTCACCTGAAATTTCCCTCCAATTTCACCAGCATTAACTGTTGTATTCTGATTTATAATTTGAAAGTCAGTACCTTCAACAGCAGTTGAAACACTTGTATCAACAACTAATTTAACTTGTGATGCTCCAGAAACCGGTGTAATCGTGCCAAATTCGATATTAACTGTATTAGAACCTGTTCCGCCTGTCACAGCTGCATCGCTACTTACACCTTTGTTAAAATGCAAATATGATTGACCCTCGTAAACTGCGGCCTCATCTTTACAACTGTTTAACAGGAAAATAAGAGAGGCAAATATTAAAAATGCGATTTTTTTCATAGAATTCTATATTATTAATTATAACCTGGGTTTTGTTGAATATTAGGATTTGCATTAATCTCTTCCAATGGAATAGGAAGAGTAAATCTATAATCACTAGCAGGTAATGTAAGAGGTAAACCTTGATTATCATCGTCATATTTGTCTCTGTCTATACCAACACCTGCTGCCACCCCCATTCTTTTTAAATCTAAATAACGATGCCCCTCAAGACTTAACTCCTTTCTTCTTTCTAACAGAATATCTGCGTACGCCTGTTGAGCAGAAGTATAAGTGATTGCAGGGGTCACTCCTGATTTTGATCTTCTTTGACGAATGGTAGTTATATTAGATGCTGCAACCGTCAAATTACCTTCGTGCACAGCAACTTCCGCCATGATAAAATACATTTCAGATAATCTTACCATTTTAATATCATTTCTTAATTGCATAGTTGCATTAGCTAGTGGAGCCGTTTTACCAGGATATTTATTTATTACAATAACATCATCTTCTCTGGGATTTGGACCATTCGGATAGAATTGATCAAAGGTACTTGTTGCATCAACAAATACATCACGTCTAATATCACCATTAGGGCCAGGGGTACCATAAAGAGAGAGTAACTTTCTACTCATATCAAAATTTACTGAACCATTAATATCAGTAGAATTAGTTGTCCACAGACCAGCAATATTGGACCATGCACCGACCGCACTATTTGGTCTGTATAATGACCACAATATTTCTCCTCTTGTAGTATCATTCCACATAGTTGCATAACTAGCTACAGGAGTTGGAAGAAATCCTGTCATAGCAGCAGTAGCATTGATTTTTGCATTGACATCATCACCTTTGTAATTATAATATCTTGCAGCAATCGCATTGATAGCGCGCTTCTCTAAATAATGTTGCAACTGAGTACCTGTTCCAGCAGCTACACTTGTAGCTGTAAAATTAGTAAGTGCATACTGTAAATCTGATTCTATCAAAGCAAAAATTTCAGAATTCTTTACTCTTGGTAATTTTGTTCCAAAAATATCTGCAGGTTGTGTGCTTAATGCAACACCCAATGCATTAGGATCCTTCATATTGGGTGAAAAGTATGCTTCTAATGTAATGTACGCATATGCTCTCAACGCTCTTGCGTGTACTAATACTGCAGTATAAGTTGCTTGATTTGTAGCATCAAGACTATTATAATTAATTAGCTTACTTCTATCTAAAAGGATATTAACTTTATTAATTATGTTATAGTTGCTGACCCATACACCTGCCGCGTCACCTGAAGTTGAATTTAAAACCCATCTATGAGTTTGAATATCACTTGTACTAACTCCTGCAGGGCCAAAACCTATTTCATCTGTAAACACAGATGTAAAGAATATTTCATTGGACGGATCAACAGAAGGATAAACGTTACCATTAAGAAATAATTTCATGTCATCCGCTGTCTTAAAAGCAACCGCGGGATCATTAATTTCAAAATCCTGAACTATATCTAGTGCATCCTTGCAAGATGTCATCACTAGAAAAACTGATAATATATAAAATATTTTTTTCATTGTAATAATTTAATTTAAAAATCAACTTTTACCCCTAAAGTAAACATCCTTGGATTTGGATAAACGCTTAAATTAGATCCTGTGATAGGTTCGGGGTCGAAACCTCTCCATTTTGTCCATGTGTAAATATTTTCAGCCTGTACATAAACTCTCATACCCGTAATAGGTAAGTTTCTTAACATATCTCTGGTAAGCTGATATCCTACTGTAACAGATCTCACTTTAACAAATGACGCATCCTTTATAAAATAATCTGAGTCTGCGGTGAACCCCCAGTTTGTTGCTCTTAAATTAGGCACATCACTATTGCTATTACTTTGGCTCCAAGCATCTAACAAATCTGTTGAAAGATTAGCAGATCCTACAGCATTTGATCCTAATCCTTCTGGATTAGCTAACCAGTATAAAGCATTATCAAATTTTTTAATTCCTTGTTGGAATGTAAATAAAGCATCAAGGAAGAAACCTTTGTATCCACTTTCAAAACCAAAACTACCTGCATATTTAGGAATAGGACTTACTTCTAAATATTGAGCATCAATAACATCTGGTGATTCTGTAACTCCACCATCTTTTGTATAGAATAGCAAATTACCATTACTTTTATTAACACCGGCATATTTGTAAACATACCATTCACTCAGCTGATGACCGGCAATTGTAGTAGTTGTTCCAGGAGCTGGATCTCCATTTGTAATAAATTCATTAATTTTGTTCTGATTGTAAGCACCATTAGCAAAGATACTAAACTTCACACCGTCCTTGTTGAGAATATTATAACGCAATCCAAGTTCAACACCTTTATTGGTCATTGTTCCATTGTTACCATTTATTCCATAAGTACCAGCTACACCAGACACCGGAAAAGTACTGAAGAGATTTGTTGTTCTCTTATTATATATATCAAATGTACCTTCCAACTTATTACTTAGTAAAGTAAAGTCTAATCCAATATTAGCCTGCGCTACATCTTCCCACTGCACTCTTGGATTTCCATAACCAAATCCTGATCCAAGAGCATTACCATAACCTATTGGAGAAGTATATTGATCTCTTACAATACTAGTTGCAGTCAACAAAGGGTTTGAACCAGCTCCGGCAGCAATGATATTTTGGTTACCATTAGTACCATATGATGCTCTTAGTTTTAGAACACTGAATGTAGAACCCTCCATGAAGTTTTCCTGATCAATATTCCATCTTCCAGCAACAGCCCAATAAGTAGCCCATTGATTATCTCCAACGAATCTATAACTTGCATCTCTTCTTAAAGTTCCACTGAAACCGTATTTTCCGGCATAATCGTAGTTTGCATTTGCAAAATAAGCAAGCGTACCCGCAACCAGTCTAGAAGCACCTACAGAAGGAAGATAGTTTGGATTATCAAACGGTACGTAGCCAGTACCAGATCCAGGAATATAAGTTCTCGGATCTAGACCATTTTGTGTTCTGGAAGTAGTTCTATAGTGCACTTTGTTATATTCCATACTTACTGTAGCATCTACAGTATGCTCACCCGCCTGCCCATTGTATGAAGCAGATACCACATTATTGATGCTTAAATCTCTGGTCGTTGCTTGAGACTCACTTCCTGTAAACTTTTGAGTAGATGTTTGAGTGGCTAAAGCTAAATAAGCCCCTGGTGCTCTACCGGAAATTCTTTCACCCTGCCTGTAATCTATACCTAATTTATTATTTATGCTAAAATTCTTAGTAAATTGATAAGACGCCCCTAAGTTACCTGTTATAGATATCTGATCAACAAAGTTTGGAAGATTACCTCTAGTCAAGAGGTTTTCTAATACGTATATATTATTACCATTATTAAAATTGGTCTTTATAGTATTGAATAATTCTTGACCATTTGCATAAACACCAGGAGCCAAATATGGTAATCCTTGCAAAACACCTAGAAGAGGATTCTGTACTGAATTGTTTCTAATTGCAGAACTGGTCTCTTCAAACAATTCATTTCTTCTTGAAAAAGCAAGACCAATCTGTGAGTTTACAGTTAGTTTTTCGTCTTTTGATCTAGCCTGAATATTTGATCGCGCAGTAAATCTTTTAAAATCTGTTGTTGGCACCGCACCTCCTTGCTCCATATAACCAAAAGAAGTATATGACGTTACGTTAGCTCCACCTGATGAAACTGCTATATCATGTGATTGAAACATTTCTGGTTTAAAAAACACTTTCTTCCAATCTGTATCAACACCCGCTGCCTGACCCGCCAATGCAAGATCGTAAGGATTAGGAGTAGCAGTAGTACTTGGAGTTAAGCCATAAGCCCTCATAATATCCAAATACTCATTGGTATTTGCAAGATTATACTTATCAAGAGGCCTCAATGACAAGCCGGTCATACCAGTGTAGCTTACTTTAAGAGCACTATTAAACTTACCTCTTTTTGTTCTTATCACAACAACTCCATTTGCTCCTCTGTTACCATAGATGGCAGTAGCAGCAGCATCCTTCAGAACAGTCATTGATTCGATATCATTAGGATTTAAGTTTCTGTATTCAGAAGCATTTGAAGGAACATCATCTATTACAATCAAGGCATCTGTATTACCATTAATTGAACTCGTACCTCTAATTAGCAAACTAAATTTAGCGGAACCGGGACTACCTGACCCCCCACTCATAACAACACCGGGAGCAGAACCCTGCAAAGCCGTTAATACATTGGGATTTGGTCTATTTTCAAGGAAAACATCACTTACCGTATTAGAAGCAACTGCTGAAGTTTTTTTCGTAATAGTTTTTGAATACCCTAATACAACAACTTCTTCAATTTCTTTTACTTTTGTAGTGTCAGTCTTCTGAGCAAAAGCTAACTGTCCTGTAAAGAATAGTACACCAGCCGTTAACACACGTAATTTAACATTCATATTAACAAATTTTAATATTATTTCGTGCAAATATGTTAATAATTATTAAAACCACCAAATTTTTTAACTTTTATTTTATAATTAATTATATAGTAACAGATTTTACATATATTTGTGCAAATTATACTCAATATGAAAAAATTTACATATTTGCTGTGTTTTTCACTTATCCTTCCGATTGTCTCTAATGCACAGACATTGGAAGAGAGAAAGAACATTGCTACTTATTCTAATAAAAAAGCAAATTTTGAATTAGCAAAACATCTACAAAATGAAGATTTAGAGAGAAAAATTAGATTGCAAAACTTTATTCATCAAAACCCCTCATTTCAAGTAAGCAATAGAATTGGAGCAATAGGACTTGAAGAACTTTTAGATGTATTGCCAAATGGTGAAAAAATATTTGCAAGAACTACCAATGCTGGTTCAGCTACAACTGCAAGAGCCACTGCTTTGTATAACGGCGGAAGTTTGGGAATAAGTATTCAGGGTCAAAATATGATCGCCGGAGTTTGGGATGGAGGTAACGCTAGAAGCACACATCAAGAATTTATGGTAGGAAGCACTAGTAAAATAACGCTTGGTGACGGAACAGATTTTCAGCCACACCCAACACATGTAGCAGGAACAATTGCAGCGAAAGGTTTATTTCCTGACGTGAGAGGTGTCGCTTTCAATTCGTCAATTCTCTCATATAATTGGGATTCTGATCTAACCGAAATGTTAGATCAAGCATCAAATGGACTATTGGTTTCTAATCATTCGTATGGTATTGGACAACTAAGCAGCTTGTGGTTTTATGGAGCTTATGATTCTAGAGCACAAGTAATTGATGACATCTGTTATAATAATCCATATTATTTGCCTGTGATTTCGGCAGGGAATGATCGTAATAAAACAACAGCTCCTGGCTCAGTTCAAATAAACACTAAAGAAGGTTTTGATATGATTTTTGGACATGGTAATGCTAAAAATATAATAACTGTTGCTGCTGTAAATGAAGTTAGTCCTTATATAGATACTTCAAGCGTTGTTATGTCACCGTTTAGCAGTTGGGGCCCATCAGATGATGGCAGGATAAAGCCAGACATTTCTATGAAAGGAGTAAATGTATTATCAACGCTTTCATCATCTGATACAGCTTTAGGATATATGTCTGGTACCTCAATGGCTTCTCCAGGTGTTACAGGAGTTGTACTTTTACTTCAGCAATACTACAATCAACTTTACAGTAGTTTTATGAAGTCTTCTACAGTTAAGGGGTTAATCTTGCACACAGCAGATGAAGCAGGATTTGCTGTTGGACCTGATTATTCTTTTGGGTGGGGTTTAATAAATGCACAAAAGGGAGCAATGGCAATTCGTGATAAAAATTCCACTACAAATAATAAAAGTGTTATAGAAGAACCTACATTATTTAATACTGCTACTTATACTAAAACTATAACTGCTAGTGGAACAAACCCCTTGAAAATTTCAATTTCATGGACAGATCCAGCAGCACTCATTACAGATATTAACACAGGAACTGTAGATCCAACTACAAAATACTTAATTAATGATTTAGATATAAAAGTATCTAAGAATGGAGTTAACTACTATCCTTGGAAACTTCAAGGCATGAATAATACCTCGGGAGTTGCTACAAATTCGGGAACAAATGACGTTGACAATTTTGAAAGAGTAGACATCAACAATCCTTCAGGTACATACACAATTACAGTTACACATAAAGGAACTTTATCTGGAGGTAGCCAAAACTTTAGTTTGATTGCCACATCAGATAACCTTGCTACTCTTTCAACTAACGAAGAGATTAAAGCAAATGATACTAAAGTAGATTTTTATCCTAACCCTGCCAAGAATTATATTCAGATCAACGAAAAAGATAAAGATTTACTTATTAATATTTATGATGTATCCGGCAAATTGATATTAACTTCAAAACTAGTTGATAACAAAATTAGCATTAGTCATTTAGTAAAAGGAAATTACATTGCTAACTTTATCAATAAAAAAGGAGAAATAAAAAGCTTTAAATTTATTAAAGAGTAAAGCGTTGATTCCCCTATAAAAAAAGAGTTTCTCAATATGAGAAACTCTTTTTTTATTTAAATTAGACGTCTAATCTTTTCGAATATAGCTAATAAATTTTAAGAATTGTAGAATGCAATAGTATAGTTTAAAAAATTGTGAATGAGTATTAAGAAATTTTGATAGAATTTGCACAAACAATTGTGAGGTAAAGTAAATCAGTGCAATAATTCCCGAAATTTTTAAAATATTTTCTTGCACCTTTAAATGTTCCCAGTATTTTAAATTGTTATAATACAAAATCATAAGTTTCTATTTTTTTCTGATTTTTAAATGAAGATAAAATAAAGATATGCTCGAAAACGGATTGTAATTATCACAAAGATTAAACAGCAACAATTTTATGATAGTTTAGTTAAATTTTAAATTAACTAAATATTAGTCGAAAATTAGTACTATAATCGATATATATCGTAATTTTACAAGAAATTTTTTAAAATGACAAGAAAAATTATAGGTCTTTTCGTTGTACTATTTCTACAACCTCTAAGTGCACAGCAAACCACAGCGTTATCATATAGCGGTGGCCAATTATCTACCGGCAGTGTTCTTTTTAAAGTAGATTCTCCGAATTCAAAAAGAGGTTTGTCGTACGACGAAATACAAGGCTCTCCTTATTTAGATAAGGGCTTTTTTCAAGCCACGTTTATTATATCGGACATAGACAATGGTGAAACAGCGCCTGCACGCTACAATGCGTACTCTGATAATATTGAATTTAAGAAGGGGGATGAAGTTTTGGCTCTGCTACCCGACAATCCTTTCACTAAAATAAGATTTTCTGATACAAATCAAACGTTAATTAAATTGAACGTTGATGATGATTTAAAAGGGTATTTTTTCGAAATCGTGAAAGGAAAAAATTCTCTCTATAAAAAAGTAAAGGCCAAATTTAACGACTTCGTTCCTGCAGCAAATTCTTACGCGACGGATAGACAAGCGAACTTCAATATTTTAAATCCAACTTTTTATATTAATACTGAAAAAGGATTTATGAAGCGTCCTAATAACAAGAGAGAAATTATGGAACAGTTTCCCGACAAGAAAGAAGCATTGAACTCTTTTTTCAAAGAAATTAAAGTGCGATTTGATAAAGAAGAAGATTTAAAAAGGTTAGTAATATTTTTAAATGGAAACTAAAAAATATACGCCATTTCAAATTATCTGAAGTGTCGTAGCTCAAGTAAAACAAAAACTGCCCGCATCATACGATGCGGGCAGTTTTGTATATATAATTGAATATTATTTCAATTTCTTTTTCACAGCAACTTCTTCATATACTTCAAGAATATCGTTCTGTTCGATGTCGTTGTAACCTTTTAGGTTTAATCCGCATTCGTAGCCTTTTGTAACTTCTCTTACATCGTCTTTGAAACGTTTTAAACTTTCAAGTTCACCATCGAATTTCACAATACCATCTCTCAGTAATCTCACTTTTGACTGTCTTGTTACTTTTCCGGTAAGAACCATACAACCAGCAATAGTACCAATCTTAGAAATCTTGAAGACCTCACGGATCTCTACATTACCGATTACCTGCTCTTGGATCTCCGGAGAAAGCATTCCCTCCATCGCTTCTTTTACCTCATCGATTGCTTTATAGATAATAGAGTATGTTCTGATTTCAATTTCTTCTCTGTCTGCCAATTCTTTCGCATTAGCACCGGCTCTTACGTTGAATCCGATGATAATTGCATCTGAAGCCGCAGCTAAGTTGATATCAGACTCAGTGATCTGTCCCACACCAGAGTGAAGAATGTTGACACTGATTTCTTCTGTTGACAATCTCTGTAACTGATCAGAAAGTGCTTCCACTGAACCATCCACGTCACCTTTCAAGATAATATTCAATTCCTTGAATTCTCCTAAAGCGATACGTCTACCCAATTCTTCAAGTGTCGTATGTTTCTTGGTCCTGATAGAAAGTTCTCTTTGTAACTGCTCTCTCTTGTTAGCGATTGCTTTACCTTCACTTTCGTCTGCGTAAACTCTGAATTTATCACCAGCTGTTGGCGCTCCGTCAAGACCTAAGATCGTTGCCGGAATTGATGGACCTGCTTCTTCAAGGTTCTTGCCTCTTTCATCAAGCAAAGCTTTTACTTTACCATGATTTTTACCTGCAACAACGTAATCTCCGACTTTCAAGGTTCCACTTTGTACTAACATCGTTGCAACATAACCTCTACCTTTATCTAAAGATGCTTCAATTACAACTCCCTGTGCAGCACGGTTAGGATTTGCTTTTAATTCAAGCATTTCAGCCTGAAGCAATACTTTCTCTAAAAGGACATCCATATTGTTACCCATTTTAGCAGAAATTTCCTGTGCCTGCACGTTTCCACCCCACTCTTCTACAAGAATATTCATTCCTGAAAGTTGCTGACGGATGTTGTCTGGGTTTGCATTTGGCTTATCTACCTTGTTGATTGCAATAATCATCGGAACACCCGCAGCCTGTGCGTGAGAAATAGCTTCTTTTGTTTGAGGCATCACATCGTCATCGGCAGCAATTACGATAATTGCAATATCGGTAACCTGCGCACCTCTCGCTCTCATCGCCGTAAAGGCTTCGTGACCAGGTGTATCTAGGAATGTAATTCTCTGACCGTTCTCCAACTGTACATTGTATGCACCGATATGCTGAGTAATTCCTCCTGATTCACCTGCAATTACGTTTGTTTTTCTCACGTAATCCAATAATGAAGTTTTACCGTGGTCAACGTGACCCATTACCGTAACAATCGGAGCTCTTGAAATAAGGCTTTCTTCCGTATCGATATCGTCTTCAGAATCTGCTTCTTCAAGATCAGCATCAGAGAATTCAATTTTAAATCCGAATTCGTCTGCTACCAACAATAAAGTATCAGCTTCCAGTCTTTGGTTCATGGTTACCATTACACCAAGAGAGAAACAAGCAGAAATTACTTCGGTTGCAGAAACATTCATTAAGCTAGCTAATTCACCAACAGTAATAAATTCTGTAACTTTTAATGAAGTATCTCTAGCATCGGCTTCTTGCTGAAGATTATCTTGTTCTCTACGGTAAGATCTTTTATCTTTTCTGTGTTTAGCAGATTTAGATTTACCACCTTTATTGGTTAATTTCTCAAGGGTTTCCTTGATTTGGTTTTTAACTTGCTCGTCAGTTAATTCGACAGGCATTGTTCTTTGACCAGGTCTGTTGTTGTTTCCAAAACGGTTTCCTCCGCCTTGTCCGGCAGGACGGTTTTGGCCACCCTGTCCTGGAGGACGATTTCCACCTGGGCCACCCGGACGGTTTTGACCGCCTTGTCCTGGAGGTCTGTTTCCTTGAGGACCGCCTTGTCCCGGAGGACGGTTTCCACCTGGGCCGTTCTGACCTTGAGGACGGTTTTGCCCACCTTGATTATTTCCACCCTGTTGGTTGTTCCCAGTATTCTGGTTCGGACCCCCCGGCTTTTCAATTCTTTTTCTTTTCTTCTTGGCAGCATTTGGCTTAGGCGCAAACTGCGTTAAGTCAATTTTCTCACCAACAATTTTTGGCCCATCCAATTTTTGATAAACCGTTTCAATCTTCTGAGATTCCTGAGGTTCTTCTGCTGCAGGTGCTGGTTTTTTATCTTCCACTTTCTCAATTGGTTTTTCAATCGGTTTAGGTGTTTCTTTTACAGGTTCTGCAGCTTTTGGTTCTGCTTTTACCTCTTCCACTTTAGGTTTATCTTTTTTGGCAGGTCTGTTTCTATTCCCCTCAATTTGAGACAAATCAATTTTATCCAACACTTTAAACTCCTGCTTTTCAGGTGTTGGTTTAGTTTCAGAAACCACTTTGGGTTCTTCCTTCGCTGGTTCTTTCACTTCTTCTACAACCTTTTTTTTCTCCTCAACAGGAGTTGGTACAGGTGTCGGAGCAGGAGCAGGAATTTCTTCCACAGCTTCAGGTTTTTTAGGCTCTAAATCAATTTTACCTAAAATTCTGGTTTCTGGTTTATTAGCTTTAGCTCTTATTACTTCAGGTGTTTTCTTTTCTTCAATTTCCAGTTTTTCTTCAGGAACTTTAGAAATAACCACCTCATGGGAAGCTTTACGCTGCTCGCCGTCTTTGGCAAACTCAGCTTCCAATGCAGAATATGCCGCCTCTTCTAATTGAGCGTTAGGATTGCTTTCAACCACAATATCTTTAGACTGTAAAAATTCTACCAGTCTCGACATCGATATATTGAATTCCTTAACCGCTTTATTTAATCTTATTTTTGGCATCTATATTATTTACTGTTTTTTTTTAATTCTTAAAATTAAAGTATTCTTTTACTGCTCTTAAAATCTATACAATTTTATTCCTCAAATTCTGCTCTCAAGATACTTTTCACATCATTGATGGTTTCCTCTTCAAGGTCAACCATTTTTAATAGACTCTCTGTATCTTTATCCAGAACTGATTTAGCAGTCGTAAGACCTACTTTCTTAAACTCATCCAAAATCCACTGCTCAATATCGTCATTGAATTCTCTCAAATCAACATCATCATCTTCACTGGCCTCTCTGTACACGTCAATTTCGTAACCCGTCAACCACGAAGCCAATCTGATGTTTTGACCTTGCTTACCGATAACTTTAGAAATCTCTTCAACAGGAGTATACACCATAGCATAATTGGTTTCCTCGTTGATGTCAATTTTATTGATGGTAACATTTCCTAAAGCTCTTTTCACCAATATTTCAGGGTTTTTTGACCACTGAATTACATCTATATTTTCGTTTCTTAATTCTCTTACCACACCGTGGATTCTTGAGCCTTTTACTCCAACGCAAGCTCCTACAGGATCTATTCTGTCATCATAAGCATCAACAGCGATTTTTGCTTTCTCTCCCGGAATTCTTACTGCTTTTTTAAGGATAATTGTTCCGTCCTGGATTTCAGGGATTTCTAATTCCAATAATTTCTCCAAAAATTTAGGAGCTGTTCTTGAAATGATAATCTGAGGCTTAGATCCTTTAAAATCAACAGATTCTACAATAGCTCTGATGTTTTCACCTTTCTTGAAGAAGTCTGATGAAATTTGATTTTCTTTTGGTAAGATAAATTCATTATCCTCATCATCCAACAAGATTACGTGCTTGTGACGAATGTGGTGAATTTCACCCGTTACAATCTCTCCAATTTTATCCTTAAACTGCTCATAAAGCATGGCATTGTTATGCTCCTGCAATTTCGTAGCCAAGATTTGCTTTAAAGTAAGAACGTTTCTTCTTCCCAACTGAGCTACCGGAATTTCCATTGTAAAATCTTCACCTACTTCAAAAGTCGGATCGATTTTTTTCGCTTCGGTAATTTCAATTTCCAAATCATCATCTTCAGACATTTCGTCTTCTACGATTGTTTTATTTAAAAATATCTGAAAATCACCTTTATCAGGGTTTACAATAACATCAAAATGATCATCAGAATCAAATCTTTTTCTCAAAAGGGTTTTCAGAGAATCTTCAATGATTGCCATCAGATCGATCTTACTGATCCCCTTTTCGTCTTTAAAATCACCAAAGGATTCAATCAACGCTATATTATCCATTTATCTTTTTTCTTTTTATTAAAATTTAACTACTACCAGTGCTTTTTTGATCTCAGTATACAGAATTTCTTTCTCTTCTTCCACATCAACCTTACCTTTACCGATATCTTTCGGTTTTCTGTAACGTAAGATCAGTGTAACTTTCTCACCGTCTACTTTTACCAGCTCCCCTTCTATCGTTGTAGAATCCTGAAGCATTACCTCAATCTCGCGCCCGATATTTTTATTAAACTGTCTCGGTGTTACAAGAGGCTCGCTCAATCCTGCCGACATTACCTGAAGGCTAAAATCGTGCTCATCACGATCTGCGTTGAATTCTATTGCACGGCTTGCATCCAGACAATCCTGCAGAGTAACGCCATTGTCACCGTCTAAAATCACAGTAACATCATCTGCTGCAGAGATCTTTAAATCAATAAGAAACAAATCTTCTCTTGTTTCAAGGAAAGCACTTAATAATGTTTCAATATTTTTTCTAAACTCCATATCTTTATTAATCATGATCTACCTGTACGAAAAAAGGCTTTCTTGCGAAGCCTTCTCATTTTTCCGTAAATCTTATGCAAATATAATACATTTTTATAAAACTACCAAATACGCTTAATAATCAATTAAATAACTTTCTCAATTTTTAGTTTAATTTGATGGTGATTACCATATTTATCAGTGAGTTTTAATAACTTATTGTTGAATTAAAAAAACAATGAAAGTATTTTTAGTATTTTTGTCGAGAATTTAAAAAAAACATACATTTTGAATATTACAATAGTAGGAACAGGCTATGTAGGATTGGTGACAGGAACTACTCTTGCAGAACTTGGAAATTCTGTATACTGTGTTGATATAGATGAAAAAAAAGTAACGGACATGAAAAACGGCATTGTGCCGATTTATGAGCCGAATCTCGAAGAAATGTTCCTCAGAAACATACAGGCTGAAAGATTATTTTTCACAACTGATTTAAAAAAAGCCTTAGACAAAAGCGAAGTAATCTACCTTGCTTTGCCAACTCCACCGGGGGAAGACGGCTCTGCAGATCTCTCTTATGTTCTGAAAGTAGCCAATGATATTGGCGAAATGATGACTGACTATAAAGTGATCGTAAACAAAAGTACCGTGCCTGTAGGAACAGCTGATAAAGTAAGTGAAGTGATTGCTTCTAAAACTCAAATTGAATTTGATGTAGTTTCTAATCCGGAATTTTTAAGAGAAGGCTTTGCAGTTGAAGACTCAATGAATCCTGCAAGAGTGGTTGTAGGTTCTAGTTCCGAAAAAGCTAAAGACATTATGGCTCAGATTTACCAGCCATTTACCAATACCGGAATTCCTATTATCTTTATGGATGAGAAATCATCTGAACTTACAAAATATGCTTCTAATTCATTTTTAGCTGTAAAAATTACATTTATGAATGAAATCGCCAATTACTGCGAAAAAGTAGGAGCTGATGTAGATAAAGTGAGACTCGGAATGGGAAGTGATGACAGAATTGGCCACCGATTTTTATTTCCAGGAATCGGATATGGCGGAAGCTGTTTCCCGAAAGATGTAAAAGCATTAATAAGATCAGGAAAAGATGAAGATTTTAATTTTCAGATTTTAGAGGCCACTGAAAATGTCAATATTTCTCAGAAAGTAATTCTTGTATCTGAAATAGAAAAATATTTCGGAGGGAATATAGAAGGTAAAACAATTGCTGTTTGGGGATTGGCGTTTAAGGCAAATACAGACGACATTAGAGAAGCATCTTCATTAGATAATATTGATCTTCTTCTAAAAAAAGGAGCAAAAATAGTGGCTTACGATACTGTCGCAGAAAAAAATGTTCAAAAAATTCTCGGCGACAAAATACAGTATTCGAAAACAATGTACGAAGCACTGGAAAATGCAGACGCACTATTTATCGCTACAGAATGGCCCGAATTTAAAAATCCCAACTTTAAACTCATGGGAGAAAAAATGAAAAATAAAGTTATTTTTGACGGTAGAAATATGTATCCTCTAGAAACGCCCGAACAAAATGGCTTCTATTATAAAAGTATCGGAAGAAAAACGATTGGCTAAACAATATAATATCATTAAATAATTACCGATTGATCGGCAACAATCATACAGCATGAAAAACATCATCATCACAGGCGGCGCAGGCTTTATTGGGTCGCACGTTGTAAGAGAATTTGTAAAAAACAATCCAAATTCTACCATCATCAATCTTGATGCGTTAACATACGCGGGGAATCTTGAGAATTTAAAAGATATCGAAAACGAATCTAATTACGTTTTCGAAAAGGCAGATATCACAAAACCTGACGAACTAAGAAAAGTTTTCGAAAAGTACAACCCGGACGCAGTTATACATCTTGCTGCAGAAAGTCATGTAGACAGAAGTATTACAGATCCCATGGCATTCATCAATACGAACGTTAACGGAACGGCTAATTTGCTGAATCTCTGTAAAGAATTCTGGACTTTAAACCCTGATCATACTCACGGAAGATTTCCAGATGAAAAAAGAGCCAATCTATTTTATCATGTTTCAACAGATGAAGTTTACGGAAGTTTAGGTGAAACAGGCTTTTTCCTCGAAACTACTGCTTATGATCCGCAATCACCATATTCTGCTTCAAAAGCAGCTTCTGACCATTTGGTAAGAGCGTACGGAAACACTTACGGAATGCCGTTTATTGTTTCAAACTGTTCAAATAATTACGGTCCAAACCATTTTCCTGAGAAACTGATTCCGCTTTGTATTTCAAATATTATCAATGAAAAGCCGTTGCCAATATACGGTGACGGAAAATATACAAGAGACTGGCTTTTTGTGATCGATCATGCAAAAGCAATTCACCAGATTTTCAATGAAGCTAAAACCGGAGAAACTTATAATATCGGAGGTTTTAACGAATGGCAGAACATTGATTTGGTGAAAGAACTCATCAAGCAGATGGATGAAAAACTTGGAAATCCTGAAGGTCATTCAGAAAAATTAATTACTTATGTAAAAGACAGACCGGGACACGATAAACGCTATGCTATTGATGCCAACAAGCTAAGCAATGATCTGGGATGGAAACCTTCTGTAACTTTTGAACAGGGTTTAGGAAAAACTATTGACTGGTTTTTAGAAAATAAAGAATGGCTGGAAAATGTAACTTCCGGAGATTATCAGAAATATTACGACGGACAGTATAATTAAGACAAATCATCAAATAATATGAAAGGAATAATTTTAGCAGGCGGTTCGGGAACGAGATTGTTTCCGCTGACGATTGCAGTAAGCAAACAATTGATGCCGGTGTATGACAAACCGATGATTTATTACCCATTGTCTACATTGCTGTTGGCGGGAATTAGGGATATTTTAATCATTACCACACCGCACGATCAGGCAGGTTTCATCAAACTTTTGGGAGATGGTTCGCAGATTGGTTGTAACATCGAATATGTTGTACAGCCAAGTCCGGATGGTTTAGCTCAGGCTTTTATTTTAGGAGATCAGTTTATCGGAAACAATTCTGCAGCTTTGGTTTTGGGAGACAATATTTTCTATGGATCGGAAATGGGAACTTTGTTAAAAAACAAGACCAATCCAGACGGAGGCGTTGTTTTCGCTTATCATGTTGCAGACCCTGAAAGATATGGTGTTGTAGAATTTGATGATAACTTCAAAGCTAAATCAATAGAAGAGAAACCCACACAGCCGAAATCAAATTATGCAGTTCCAGGATTGTATTTTTATGATAATGAGGTAGTAGAAATTGCTAAAAACATAAAACCTTCTCCACGAGGCGAACTGGAAATTACAGACATCAACAATGTTTATTTAAGCAAAGGTAAATTAGAAGTTGGCGTTTTAGACAGAGGAACAGCTTGGCTAGACACAGGAACTTTTGATTCTTTAAATGATGCGTCAGAATTTGTACGTGTGATTGAAAAAAGACAGGGTTTTAAAATTGGCTGTATCGAAGAAATTGCTTTCAGAAACGGATTTATAAATGAAGAAAAACTTTTGGAAACCGCTTCAAAATATGGCAAAAGCGGATATGGAGAATATCTGAAAAAGCTGGTTTTATAAACGAAATTATCTTTTAATTGTTCATATTAAATCCCAAATTTAGCAATTAAAGATAAAAACCAATTAATTTATTATAAATTTGCAAAAATTCCCCACAAATGAATGAACAAAAATGGAGCAATGTTATTGAATCAAAGCACTCGTTATTCCGTCTTAATTTAAAAGAAGTTTGGCAGTATCGAGACTTGGTATTTATGTTTGTTAAAAGAGATTTTATTTCGTCTTTCAAACAAACTATTTTAGGACCGCTTTGGTTTTTCATCAATCCCATTTTCACTACAATTGTTTTCACTCTGGTATTTGGCAACATTGCCAATTTACCTACTGATGGAATTCCTCCTGTATTATTTTATTTGGCAGGAAATACGCTTTGGGGTTATTTTAGTACTACAATGTTGAGCGTCTCCAATGTTTTTACAGGAAACGCCGGCATCTTCGGAAAAGTGTACTTTCCACGATTGGTCACTCCCATTTCTACTATTATTTCCAGTTTTATGAGATTAAGTATACAACTACTATTATTTTTGGTTGTGTTGGGGTACTACATATATTTGGGGCAGGTACACCCAAATTATTGGGCAGTTTTGCTTCCAGTTTTAGTTATTTTTCTTGCATTATTCTCTTTAGGATTAGGAATGATATTTTCTTCATTGACAACTAAATACAGAGATTTATCTTTATTATTGGGCTTCGGCGTTAGTTTATTTATGTGGTTTACGCCTGTTATTTTACCAACATCTTTAGTGAAACAGAAATTAGGGGAATATGGATATCTGGCAGATTTGAATCCATTAACACCAATTTTTGAATGTTTCAAATATGGATTTATAGGCTCAGGCGATTTTAATTTGCCGAGATTGCTCATAAGTTTTACTTTTATTTTAATTGTTTTATTTTTCGGAATTGTTATTTTCAATAAATCTGAGAAATCTTTCATAGATACAGTATAGAATTACACACAAAGAGAAAAATTATTTAATCAATAAAATAAAAAATATGCTTGCTTTAAAAGCTGAAGATATATCAAAACAATATCGCCTCGGACAGGTAGGAACAGGAACTTTAACCCATGACCTCAATAGATTTTGGCACCAGATAAGAGGAAAAGAAAATCCTTATTTAAAAATTGGTGAAGCGAATGACAGAAGTTCCAAAGGCTCGTCTGACTATGTTTGGTCTTTGCGTGATATTGATTTTGAAGTTGAGCAAGGTGATGCTTTAGGAATTATCGGTAGAAATGGCGCAGGAAAATCTACCTTGCTTAAGATTTTGAGCAAAGTGACAAAACCTACGACCGGAAAAATTTATACAAATGGTAGAATTGCATCACTTCTGGAAGTAGGAACCGGATTCCATCCTGAGATGACCGGGCGTGAAAATGTATTTCTTAATGGAGCAATTTTAGGAATGACCCGTAAAGAAATTACCAGAAAATTTGACGAAATCGTAGATTTTTCAGGAGTTGAAAGATATATTGACACTCCTGTAAAAAGATATTCTTCAGGAATGTATGTCCGTTTGGCGTTTGCTGTAGCGGCTCACTTAGAGTCTGAGATTTTGATTGTTGACGAAGTTCTTGCGGTAGGTGACGCTGAATTCCAGAAAAAATGCTTAGGTAAAATGGGTGATGTTACGAAGGGAGAAGGGAGAACGATTTTATTCGTGAGTCATAATATGACGGCAATCAAAGAACTGTGTAATAATGGAATTTTACTGAATCAAGGGAAATTAGATTTTTCAGGGAACATTCTTGAGACAATTGTAGAATATCAAAAGAGCAATGAACAAAATTCTCATTTTTTGCATGATGAAGATATGGAAACGGCACCCGGGAACCAGAACATTAAAATACTTGAATTTTCAGTTCAACCCATAACTGGCGGTCTTATTGACATAGAATCTGGCATTTCAATTAGACTCCGATTTTTCAATCACAAAGTAGGCATAAACTTAGACGCAACATTTGAATTGAGAACATACGAGGAGGTTCCTGTTTTTCATACAGGAACTTTGATCTCAACGAATAATGATTCAGAATCAAAGGAATATTGCATAGAATTTACTCTTCCAAAGAACTTGCTGAATGCAGGCAACTATTATTTTAAGCTGATATTCGGACAAGACCAAAGAATTCCTTTATATATAAATTCTGGCCTTGTAGGATTTGAAGTTGAGAATGTGAAGTTTGGAAAAAACACAGGTTTATTACCTGGTGTTATACGCCCACAATTGGATTTCAAAATTTTATAAACATGACTACTAAAATCATTAATTTACCAAGAATTCTTGACAAGAGGGGAAATCTTTCTTTTTTTGAATATCCGAACCTGCTTCCTTTTGAAATAAAAAGAACATATTGGATTTATGATGTTCCTGGAGGAGAGGTAAGAGGTAGCCATGCTTTTAAAGATCAACAAGAATTTATTGTAGCACTTTCTGGTAGTTTCGATGTTGTTATTCATGATGGAAAAGATGAAAAGCGATTTTCATTAAACAGATCATATGATGGTCTATATATTCCAAAAATGATTTGGCGAAAACTAGAAAACTTCTCCACAAATTCATTAGCTTTAATCGTCTCAGACAAATCGTATTATGAAGGTGATTACATCAGAGATTTCGAAGAATTTAAAAAACTGGCAAATGAGTAATAAGTTATCCGTATTTGACTGTAGTATTGTGGATTTAGGAAAGATCAATTTTGAACAAGGCAATCTCACGGTAGTTGAAAATAATTCACTTTTTCCTTTTGATGTTAAAAGAGTTTTTTATTTATATGATATAGCTGGCGGAGAAAGCAGGGGCGCGCACTCTCATATAGAATGTCATCAGTTTTTGATCGCCGCAAGTGGTAGTTTTGAGGTATCCTTAGATGATGGTTATTTCAAAAGACAAGTTTTTCTAAATCAGCCAAGCTTGGGACTACATATTCCTCCAGGAATTTGGGCTTCAGAAGTCAATTTTTCATCTGGCGCCATTTGCTTAGTACTCGCTTCTCATCATTATAATGAAAATGACTATATAAGAGACTATAACATCTATTTAAAGATACACAATGAAAAATCAAATCCATAATCTTGCAGACGTTCAGAGTGAGAACGTTGGTGATGGTACCGTAGTTTGGCAGTTCTGTGTTATTTTGAAAAATGCAAGAATTGGTAAGAATTGTAATATTAACTGTAATGTTTTTATTGAAAATGATGTTACCGTTGGAGATAATGTAACCATTAAACCTGGCGTTCAGATTTGGGATGGTGTTACTCTTGAAGACAATGTTTTTGTTGGTCCAAATGTAACATTTACCAATGACCTTATCCCCCGTTCCAAGCGATACCCAACAGTATTCAGTAAAACCTTGGTTAAAAAAGGTGCTTCTATAGGAGCTAATGCTACGATTATTGCAGGAAATACAGTAGGTGAAAATGCACTTATTGGTGCAGGAAGTGTTGTTACTAAAGATATACCTGCTAATGAAGTCTGGTTTGGAAATCCTGCAATACATCGAGGCTACATTAACAATAAAGGCAATATTGAAAAAAGTAATTTAAATTTTAATGATTAAGCCTTTAACGTCTCTTCGTTTTTTCTTTGCATTTTTTGTTTTTTTAAGTCATTTATCTTTTCTTAAAGATTCCAAATTTTGCAATATTTTTGACAACATCTTCTCAGAAGGATTTTTAGGAGTTAGCTTCTTTTTTATCCTGAGTGGCTTTATTTTGGCTTTAAATTATAAAGATAAAATAATAAATAAGAAAATTTCATTAAGGAATTTCTACATTGCGAGAGTTGCGAGGATCTATCCTTTGCATTTGTTTACTTTACTGTTATCAATTCCTTTTTTTTATAAGAGTTTAAGTGTTTTACTCTTAAATTTTTTTCTTATGCAAAGCTACTTTCCGAAACAAAATATATTTTTTTCATATAATGCGCCATCATGGAGCATTTCCAGCGAATTTTTTTTCTATGCACTGTTTCCTTTGCTAATTTTTATCTTTGCAAAAATAAATTATTTAACAAAGATTTTTACTTTCTTTGTTTTTACATCTGCAATTATTCTTCTAAA
The DNA here is from genome assembly GCF_027945075.1 of Chryseobacterium sp. CY350. Lineage (NCBI taxonomy): Bacteria > Pseudomonadati > Bacteroidota > Flavobacteriia > Flavobacteriales > Weeksellaceae > Chryseobacterium > Chryseobacterium wangxinyae. The sequence goes on along the minus strand of NZ_CP116034.1, from coordinate 2,999,691 downwards.
TATTTTACTTCCAGAAAATAAGGTGCACTACTGGGTTTATATCTCTCCATTTACTAGAATATTCGATTTTATCCTTGGCATTTTCTTGTTTGAGTTATTTATCTTATTTAAAAACAAAAAATTAACACATAATTACAATGGTAGTAATATCTTTGAAGTTATCTCATTATTTACACTTTTGTTATTCTTTCTTTTGAAAGATTATTTTCCTGTCAATTTCATATATTCAATATATTATTGGATTCCTATGTGTCTTATTATTTTTAGTTTTGCACTATCGTTTCTCAATATTAAAGAAAAAAATACCATTTTTAATTTACTTTCTCACAGAGGGTTTGTGTATTTAGGAGAAATAAGTTTTGCATTTTATTTATTGCATTACATCGTTATCGATTTTATAATTAAAATAAACGAACTTGTAATAACTCCCTTTGCACAAGAGTTTTTACCCTTATTAATATTTCCTATCACATTAATATTAAGCGTATTAGCGTTTGAAAAAATTGAAAAACCATTCAACAAAAAAATAAAAAATCTCTTGGCATGATTAAATTCCTCGACCTTCAAAAAGTAAACCTTCAATATCAAGCTGAAATAGAAACGCGGCTGTTAGAAACCTTCCGAAGTGGATGGTATCTTTTAGGAAATGAAGTGAAAAATTTTGAAGCAAATCTCGCTGCTTATGTGAATTCTCCAAACGCAATTGGAGTTGCAAATGGTTTAGATGCGCTTCGACTTATTTTCAAAGCATATTTGGAACTCGGACAATTAAAATTCGGAGACGAAATTATAGTTCCTGCAAACACTTATATTGCATCTGTTCTGGCAATAACTGACAACCGCCTAAAGCCTGTTTTTGCAGAACCAAATATTGATAATTATAATTTGGATATATCAAAAATTGAAGCTTTAATTACTCCCAAAACTAAAGCCATTATGGTCGTTCATCTTTATGGACAAATCTCATGGTCAAAAGAGCTGGAAGAGTTGGCGAAAAAATATAATTTAAAAATAATTGAAGATAATGCGCAGTCGATTGGCGCAGAATGGCAAGGAACAAAATCCGGAAATCTTGGTGATGCTGCAGGATTTAGCTTTTATCCGGGAAAAAACCTGGGTGCTTTGGGCGATGCTGGTGCAGTAACCTGTAAAGATGATTTATTGGCAAAAACGATCCGAGCTTTAGCCAATTACGGTTCTGATGAGAAATACATTAATAAATATCAAGGTTTAAATAGTAGATTAGACGAAATTCAGGCAGTGGTTTTAGATGTAAAACTCAAGTATATAGATTTAGATAATGATAAAAGAATAAAAATTGCTGAACAGTATATTGCCGGAATTAATAACGATAAAATTATCTTGCCTGTCTTACCTTCTCAACCTAAGGAGCACGTTTATCATCTTTTTGTAATCAGAACTTCAAAAAGAGAGAAATTGCAAAAATATTTGACAGAAAATGGCGTTCAGACATTAATTCATTATCCAATTCCACCTCACAAACAGAAGGCATATAAGTATTACAATAATTTATCATTCCCTATCACAGAGAAAATTCACGATGAGGTGTTAAGCCTGCCGATTAGTCCGGTAATGGAAGCAGAGGAAATACAGAAAGTAATTGAGGTTTTAAACAAATTTTAAGAATGAATCAGCCATTGGTAAGCATCGTAGTAATATCCTACAATCAGGCGAAATACATTAAGGAAAATCTTGATAGTTTGAAAACTCAAACTTATCTTCAGTGGGAGTTGATTGTTGCTGATGATGCTTCACCAGATGATTCTGTTGAGGAATTTAGAAATTGGTTGAAAGAGAACGATGTAAATGCAAAAGAACTATTTCATACCAAAAATACGGGTTTAGCAACGGTTCTGAACGAAGCCTTAGAGTTGTGCGAAGGAAAATACGTGAAATTTATCGCAGCTGATGATTATATGCATCCAGAATGCTTAGAACAATCAGTAAAATCTTTGGAAGAAAAAAGTGATGAATTCGGTATGGTTTTCTCTGACACTTTTTGCGTCGATGAAAACAGTAATCTGCTTCCTGATTTTGCAGATTATAACAGTTTAGGAGATATTCCTGCAGAAGATTTCCGCAAAGAAATAATTAAAGGAAATCGTATTGCAGCACTAACCGTCATGATGCGAACAGATGTGGTAAAGGAGACAGGAAAATATGATGCACAGTTTATTATTGAAGATTATTATCGTTGGCTAAAAATAAACGAGAAATATTTAATTGCTTACATCCCACAGAAACTGACATATTATAGATGGCACGAACACAATATTTCGAAAACCAAGACAGAGAAAATTGATTACGAAGCTCACACCCTTCAAATAATGTTTGATCATGATGGTATTGCAAAAGATAAAATAAATAGATTTATTAAAAAAAAATATATTGCTAAAAGAGCAATTCCTCCTCAATTATTTAATGCTTACAGTAATTACACTTACCGTATCAAAAGATTGAAATTTTGTATTCAATTTGGAATTCCACCGGTTGTTTACAGAATTGTGTCTAAATTTATCTAAGATTATTTGCTTAAATAATTTTTGTTCATCTCTACTTTCTAACAATGCAAAAAACACTTATATCCATAATAGTCCCCTGCTATAATCAAGCACAATATCTGGATGCATGCCTACAGTCTGTGTTGGATCAAACTTATCAAGATTGGGAATGCATTATCGTAAATGACGGCTCACCCGATAACACAGGGGAAGTTGCGAAAGTATGGCTTAATAAAGACATAAGATTTAAATATTTATATAAAGAAAATGGTGGCTTATCATCAGCAAGAAATACTGGGATAGAAGTCGCAGAAGGAGAATGGATTTTACCTTTGGATGCGGATGATAAAATAGGTAATCTATATTTAGAGTTAGCTAAAAGAGAATTTACTAAAGACTATAGCGTTATTTACTGTCAAGGAGAATATTTTGGAGATAAAAGCGGAAAATGGGAGCTTCCTGATTTTAGCAAAAAAGAGTTGGCTAATGGAAATCCTATTTTTTGCAGTGCATTCTTTAGGAGAAGTGACTGGAAAAAAGTCGGAGGGTATGATATCAATATGATATTCGGTATCGAGGATTGGGAATTTTGGATTTCATTGTTAAAAACTGATAATAAAGTGTACAAAATTCCTGTAGTTTGTTTTTATTACAGAATAAAAAATCAATCAATGATTACTGGATTAAATATGGAAAATAAAATAAAAATGCTAAAATATATTGAAGCAAAACATATTGAATTTTTTCATGAACATCTAGGAAGTTTACATCTTTTGAATAAAGAAAAAAACAGGTATAAAGTACTACTTGAAAAATCAAACAGAAAACTAGATAGTAAAAGATATAAGCTAATAGATAAAATTTTTTCAATATTCAATAAATGAATCAACTTGCCATTGTCATTCCTTATTACAAAATAGATTTTTTTGAAGAGACCTTACAATCTATTGCAGCCCAAAGCAATAGTAATTTTGTTCTTTATATAGGAAATGATGCAAGTCCTAATTCTCCTCTTCCTATTATTCAAAAACATTTTAAAGATAACGATTATAGATATTTTGACTATAATGAGAACCTTGGTGGCAAAAATCTTACAATGCAGTGGGAACGTATTTTAGAAAATGTAAGTGAAGATTGGTTTTTGATTTTAGGGGACGACGATATGATCGCAGAAAATTTTGTTGAAGAATTTTACAAAAGCCTACAAAAAGTAAATAGCCTCGACATTTCTGTAATTCGCTATTCTCAGTTTTGGGTTGACGAATTTAATAAACCAATTTCTACGTCTACTAATTTCCCTCCGATCAACAGTACAAAAGATATCTGGAGGAGCAAATATTTTGATTACATTCCCAGTAGTTTATCAGAACATATTTTTAGAAAAGACAGTTATAACATTTATGGTTTCTATAAATTACCATTGGCTTGGTATAGTGATGATGTAGCAATTTTACAATTTAGCAGAGATAAAGGAATCTTCTTCATCAGCAAATCTTTTGCAAGAATTAGAATATCAAATTCAAATATCTCTGGTAAAAAAGATAACGAGGCTCAGAAGAAAGAAGCAAAATATCTTTATGAAGAATTTATTTTAAATCATTATTATCATTATTTTTCAAATAAGGAACTGCTGAAAGCTATTGATTTACACATATATGAAACCTGGAAAACTAAAAATAAACTAAAAATAAACTTATTTAAAATTTACTTTAAATCCAGAAATTGGTTTCGTTTGTTAAAAGCACCTAAAACATATTTTAATCTAAATATTAAAAGATGAAAAAACTCCTACATTATCTTTACTATTTTTATCTGACGAGAACAAGAAAAGAAATCAGGCAACAAAGGAAAAATCCCTTATTTATACCTATCCTGATTATTAATTATAATCAGCTTTATTTCTTACAAAAACAAGTTGATTTCTATAAAAGACGCGGCTTCGTTAATATCATCATTGTAGATAATTGTTCAACATATCCCGAATTGTTAGAGTATTACAAAGAAATAGAAGATTCAGTTTCTATTGAGTACATGGACAAAAATTATGGACACATGGTTTTCTTCAATAACAAAAAATTGTATGAGAAATACGCAAATGGATATTATATTATATCAGACGCCGACATTGTACCAAACGAAAACTTACCTCAAGACTTTTTGCACAAAATGATTCATCTCATCGACAAATACTTTCTGACCATAACTAAAGTAGGTTTTGCTCTAAGGATAAGCGACATCCCGGATCATTATATCTTAAAAGACAAAGTGACGGCATGGGAAAAAATTTTCTGGAAAGAAGAAGTTGAGAAAAATATATATCGTGCAGAAGTAGATACGACATTTGCACTTTACAAGCCAAATTATCCCGAAAAATTTCATATTAATAGTTTTTATCGCGCTCTCCGTATAGCCGGTGATTTTACGGCTCAACATGGAGGTTGGTATATTGACAGTAAAAATCTTACGCCTGAACAGCTTTTTTACCATAATTCATCATCCGCTTCTGCTTCTTGGAAACATAATGATGATGGAAAAATTATTCATCAACAATCTAATATTAGTTACACAAATGAATAACGTTTCCATCATTATTCTTACCTACAATCAACAAAATTTTATAGAAGTTGCATTGCAGGGAATTTTTAAACAGAAAATCAATTTTCCTGTAGAATTAATTATTTGCGATGACTGTTCGCCCGACGGAACTGATAAGGTTATTAAATCAAATATACTCAAGGCTCCTGTTAACATTAAGGTAAAATATTTCAGACATACGAAAAACCTGGGTTCTACTCCAAACTTTTATTTTGCCCTGAAACAGGTTACGGGGAAATATCTTGCTTTTTGCGAAGGCGATGACTATTGGTTCGATGATAATAAACTGCAGCTACAATATGATTTTATGGAATCACATCCACATTATTCAATGTGTTTTCATAATGTCATTAATATTTCGACAGATCCTGCAATCAACAACACACCTTTTTCAAGAATAGAAGACCGTGATTATTCTGCACTTGAAATTTATAACAATTGGCTGGTTCATACGACATCAGTATTTATGAAAACTGAAGTATTGCAAAATAATGCCGTACAAAAAACATTAATAAGTCCTGACCTATTGTATTTTGACACTATTTTGTACATGGCAAGTTCGCTGAATGGTAGAATCAGAGGAATGACAGAAAGCATGACTGCTTATCGCAGACACGAAGTTGGTCTTTCCCACGGGATCAATTACGTACGTGATCTTCGACACAATCAGCTAGATCAAATAATTGGTAATTACTATGGTAATAAAATTAAAGAATCCGCCGATTGGCAGATATTTTCCAGGAGCCGAATTGCTTTTCAAAAACTGCTAAACGAAAGAAAATTCAAGTTAGCTTTTCAACATTTAAGATGGATATTAAGAAAGAAAAAAAATCTTAAAATATATTTGAAAAAGAAATATTTATGAATTAAATCTTTTAATTTAAAATTAAAATACACACACAAATAAACACATGATAAGAAAAAAAATACGCAGAAGCCTTAAAAAGATATTTTCTTTTTTATTAGGTAAAAAGCAAAAAAATATCATTCACATACCAATACAATTACGCTTTGGCAATTTGCTCTATTTCTATTTACATTGTTACAGAATGAGAGAAAAAGGCCAGGAAGTTTATATTCTTCATACTGAAACGATGGATTATTGGCTAAACTTTTTCCCTCTCCTCAAAGAATTTATTGTTCATTCTGAAGATTTTAAAATTTATGATAATCATGACTATTTTTCGTCCTATTATCAAAATTTCGGGCAAGATTTCACGCTTGAGGAGCTCAATAGTTTTATTGAAAAATATATAGTGAGAGAAGATATTTTCCACAGTTCACATTCAGAGAAAAAAACGGTCATTAACATCAGAAGAGGTGACTTTTACTCTGGCAAAAAAATTTCTCCTTCACAATTTGATCAGGTAGGATATGTTAAAAAAGTGCTTGATAAAAACCCTTCATTTTCTGCAGTACCTATTTTAATTATAAGTGATGATATTTCATGGTGTCAACAGGAGCTTTCATTTATAAATAATTCTACTGAGATACAGTTTCTGTCAAACAATCAACCAATCGATGACTTCATTGCTATCAGCGGCGCCAACAACTTAATTGTTACCAACTCTACTTTCTCATATTGGGGCGGTTATATTTCAAAATTTTTAAAAAAAGAAAGTAGAGTGATTGCACCTAATTTTGGTGCTACTTTTTATGAAGATAGTATTGCCATACAACTTCACCCGGATTGGGAAATAGAAAAAATTGTTTGATTAAAAATTTAAAGTTACCATATATTTACAGGATTACAATAAAAGAAGATATCATAATGTATCGTTTGAAAAAAAATGAAATATAAAATAATATTAAAATGGCTATTTCCTATTCTATTGTTGGCAATAGGATGCAAGATACAGACTACTCATTATAATTGGGATGTTGTATTTTATTGCGGTGCTATCTTCAATGACGCTGATAATCCTGACACTTCGCGTAAGGAAATGATAAAGGCTTTCCGAGATTCTCCGTATATCGATTATGAAGATCAAATTACACCTAAAACTCAATATGGCAGAGATGTTTTCAACAATAACCAAGCTTATGAAGAGCAATACGCTTTTTATGATATTCGCATAATATACATCAAAACTATTCAAATTTTTCATGCTTTTGGTGTTGATGCGGTTTATTCCGTTTATTTAGCTTCATTATTCTATGCACTCTGTTCTGTAATTGCTATCTATTTTTTTTGTCTTGCAATGACGAAAAACATCTTCTTTTCCTTTATAGTAGGTCTGTTCGTGATGCTAAAACCTGATTTTAAAGAATTTATCACATCAAGCCCAGATACGTTAGCAGCATTCTCTATAATTTTGGTGGTCATCGCTTACTTTTCTCGAAAGAATTGGCCTATTTATATATCAGTTTTCTTCAGCATCATTTGTAGAACAGATAATATCATCTTTATTGCATTATTATTCGGCTTGACCTTAGTACGGAACATCATTAAAAAAGAAGATTTTAAGGTTTCAGTTTTCAGTATCTTCATATCAGTATTCTTCTATATTATAATTAATTTATTATATAATAATGCAGGATATAGAGTATTGTATTTTCACACTTTTGTAGAACATCTCAGTTTCCCGCTGTCACAACCAAAAACAATATCTTTTATCGATATATTTAAAAGAGTGATTCCTGAGATTCCATACTTTATCTATCCTCTGATGTACCTTCTGGGATTAATCGTTATTGTTAAAGGAAGATTAAAAGATATTTTCACTCAACCAGCATTGCTCGTTGCTCTAGTTGCAATCATTACATTCGTTATCAGATTTTGTTTATTTCCCTCGATCCAGGCACGGTTTACATTTCAGTATGAGTTGCTAGGAATTATTGTTATTGTGTATTTTTTTAAAGATTCCTTATATTTATTTTTTAATTCTGAAAAGAAATAACCATGAAAATAGGTTTTTACAGTTCCATGAAATTAGATGACAGACGAAACTGGTCTGGTACGATGTACCAAATGTTTGAACAAATGTCTCAGCTCGGTCACGAAATTGAATGGATTCCTAAACTAACTCTTTCTGAAAGTGAAGAAAAGCGATATAAGAACTTGGAAGATTGGTATCATAAGATATTTCAGCGCGGATATAATCAACATATCAATTTTTTCAGAGCCAGAATAGTTTCCAAAAAGATTGACAAATATTTAAAAAATAAAAATTTTGATATTATTTTTGCTCCGACTGCTATTAATGATTTTGCTTTAACCGATACGAAAACACCCATTATTTATCTAAATGATGCAAATGTGGGTCAGCTCTTAAACTACTATCCCTACTACTCTGGTTTCGGTTGGTTATCAAAAAAAGAAACGCTGTGGATTGAGAAAAAAATACTGCAAAAAGCTGCGATAAATATATTTTCTTCAGAATGGGCAGCAGAATATGCCATTAATTATTATGGAATTGAAAGAGAAAAAGTACACGTCCTGAAATTTGGTGCTAATCTAAACGTTCCGGAAAATTGGTATTTTTCTAAAGATTTAAAAAATGAAATTACATTTTTATTTCTTGCCGTAGACTGGATCAGAAAAAGAGGAAATCTTGCCTTTGAAACCGTGAAAATTCTTAAAGAAAAAGGGTATAATGTAAAACTCCAGATTATAGGATGCGATCCCGATTTGGACGAAGAGTGGGTACATATTATTCCTTTTCTAAATAAAAACAATCCTGAAGAGTTACTAAAAATTCAAGAGCACCTGCAGAATTCTCATTTCCTTTTTGTGCCTACTCAGGCTGACTGTACTCCGATCGCTTTTTGCGAAGCCGCAGGATACGGACTTCCTGTGATTTCTACTGACACAGGAGGAGTCAGCGCACATGTGGAAGATGGAAAAACGGGTGTTTTACTTCCTGAAAATGCTTTAGCAAAAGATTATGCCGATGCAATAGAGCCTCTATTAATTAGTAGAAATAAAATAGAAAAAATGTCAGTTGCGTCAAGGGAAAAGTATGACAGCGAGCTGAATTGGAAAATATGGGGAAAATATATGTCAAAGTTACTTTCTGGCGTAAATTCCTCCAAATAATTTTTTTGTATGATTGAAAAAAAATCAATACTGATTGTCGAACAAAATATGAATTTCAATGAAGTCTTTGTTGAACATATTTCTCAACTTCCTTATACTATAGGAAATTTTTTTGAATCTTGGGATCAGCCCTTCAAGTATTCTTTTAAAAATAAGCTGAAAAATATATATCACCGAAACATACTGCGAAATAAAAATTACATTGAATCGCTAAAACAAGAACAATACAATTCATTTTGTGAGAAATGTATACATAATTTTGAAAAACGATTTACTAACGTCTTTGATTACTGCATCATCTTCAGAGCAGACAGACTCCCAGAATTTCTTATTAACTATTTAAGCAAAAAATCTAATAAAACTATTACATATCAGTATGATAGCTTATCAGTAAGTGAGAAAATTTTACATTATAAAAATTATCTACATAAGATTTTTGTATTTGATCCAGCTGATTTACAATATAGAGCAGACAATTTAGCATTTACAACTAACTATCATTTCAATATTTCATATAAAAAAAGTAATTCAATTTTCATGTACTATCTAGGTGTTTGGAAAGCTACCCGTTACCAAAAGTTATGTAACTTGTTGAGAAATTCAGAAGTAAATAAATTTAAGAATAAAATCTTTTTGATCGACAGTAATGAGCTCTCAGAAAATAAAGAAATTCAGATTATTAAAGCTCATATTCCTTATAAAATGTACCTTAAGGAAATTATCGCTGCTACGGTACTTATAGATATTAAATTAGAAGTACACAATGGTTTGTCCTTCCGTTTTTTTGAAGCTTTAAACTTTAAAAAGAAAATTATAACCAATAATCATTCGATTAAAAATTATAACTTCTACCATCCAGACAATGTTTTTATCACAGATTTTGAGAACTTCGACGGATTAGCGGAATTCATGCAAAAGCCTTATCAAACAATTCCTGAAAATATTGTAAAAATGTACAGTTTCGAAAACTGGATTAAGAATATTCTTGAAATAGATGACTATATTGCTATTCCATTACCAAAAACAGATACTTTTTTATGAATCTTACCATCTTTACACCCACTTTTAACCGCGCCCATCTGCTTCCTAACTTATATCGTAGTCTGCAGAAACAAAGTGTAAGGAACTTTGAGTGGCTTATTGTAGATGACGGATCAAGAGATGATACAAAAGATACAATAAAAGCATTACAAGAAAAAAGCGATTTCCCTATAACTTATATATATCAGCAAAATCAAGGCAAACATATTGCGATCAATACGGCAGTAAAACAAACATTGAATGACTTTTTTCTGATCATAGACAGCGATGACGAAATGATCGAAAATTCATCCGATATCATTTGGGAGATACTTCCCTCTTTTTTAAAAAATCAGAATATTGCTGCAGTCTGCTTTCCAAGATATTCAGATAACGAAAAAAAGACGAAGACAAATAAAAAAATTGAATTTAACCAAATCATTTCAAACTCGATTACACTAAAAAATGAGTACGGAGTCACAGGTGAATTTGATTATTTATTTAAGACCGACATTTTAAAACAATATCCTTTTCCTTATTTTGCAGGGGAAAAATTTATTAAAGAATCAGTTATCTACAAAAGAATAGACCGTGTTTACAAAAATATTTATGTAAATCACTCTATTGTAAAAGGTGAATATCTGGAAGATGGGCTGTCGTCAAACTTTAGGAAATTATCGGAAAATAATCCAAAAGGGAGTGCATTAGCATATTTAGAAACAGTGAATGATGACCGTCTGAATTTTGATGAGAGAAAAGAAGCCTTTAAAAATTACTGGTATTTTGAAAACTTATCTAAACAGAATTCTATACTGAAACGTTTACTAAGTATTAAAAATAAAGACGTTATCTTTGATTTCATTTTAAAAAAACTCAAATGATTGGTACTTTACTATACCGTCTGCAAGTTGCTTGGCAGCTTCTTACGGGCAAAATAAAATACGTTCCGGATACCAGAAGTAAAAATTTGATCCTCCATAGAAATATTGACCATGAAATCTTAGAATTTGTCAATCAACTGGATATTGAATTTGTTTTTACAGAATTTGGAGAAAAGAGAATTAACGGCGGAGGTTCTGACCTTGATTACAGCAACCGATTGGAACCTTCCTTGAGCGGCATAAAAAAATTCTTTCCCAAAGCCAGGATAACCGTCTATACAGATTTTGAATGGAAAGAAACTGAAGGTATAACGATAAAAAAAGTAACCTCGCCTGTAAAAGATTCCACGCATCCGCGATATGGATACAGAACTGTAGATTATTTTAAATTTCTGGCTTTATCTCAAGCTACAGCAGATTTTACGTGTGCGCTAGACAGCGATATGCTTTTTGTCAATGAAAATATTTATTCTCTTGTTTTCCTCACTCAAAAGTTTGGATTTTGTTCTGCACAGAATGTCCGGCAAATTTTCAATTTAGATATGAGAATTTCCAAAGACACTCAAAATATAGCTGATGAAAGTATGGGTAACGGTTACTCGTATAATCAAAGCCCGATGACCATCTGGAAAAACAATATGGATGGTACAGCATTTTTTCAAAATTGCGCAGAGATTATGCAAAAAGATCCATCCAGAGCATCAATTGTTATGTGGAAATCTGCATGGAAAACAGGTCTTTATCCTTATGTTCTACCAAAACAGTTTTGCGTCTGTGATGGGGACGAAGGTTGTGGTGACGAAATAATTCTCCACATCGGACACAAAAGTGTAAAAAATTATTACAAAGTATAAAACACCGAGAATTGAAAAAAAATATTTTATTCATTGCCGATAAGCCAGATTGGGCTTATGAATTTATGATAAAGACATGGGTTCCTTATCTACAAAAAGAATACAATTGTTTTATTGCTTATCAACAGGATTTTGCAATAAAACCCAATAATATCTATTTCGGTTTAAAAGAAAGTATCTATAACATTTTAAATAAGATAAGATTTCATTTAGGGATTACTGAGAAGGTTTATCAAATCTCAGACAATCACAACTATTTTTATCCTTTATTCAAAGTTTCGCCAGTTTATCTGTATAATGAAGACTTATCAAAAAGTAAATCTACAATCAAAAATTTTGATGTTATTACAGAAATGGCTTTTTATTTTCAGTATACTGCACATTTTCCTTTTCAGGCTCCATTAAAAATTGTAGGTCTTTTTACTGATAAATTCCCGCACGACGGCCCTACTTTCGATATTAAAAAGAAAAAAGACAGAAGTCTTTTGTCAAGAAAAGATTTTTATGATGAATATTTAAAATCTTATCAGCATATTATTGTCGGCGGCGGTAATCTATTAAATGATTACAAAAGGTTAACGGATAAAGTTGATTTCGTATACGGTATTTACGGTCAGGAAAATTTTATCGAAAATAAAAATGTAGGAGAAAAAGAATCGTTAACTGTCGGGTGGACCGGAACTCCCGACCGAGAAATGAAAGGATTCAGAACCATCATTGAGCCCGCCATAGAAATAGTAAAACAAACAGGACGTGATGTACGCCTGAAAACCAAATTCTCAGGACCATACGAAGATCTTTACAATTTTTATTCTGATGTAGATTGTATCGTGATAGCCTCCGATGCAGATTCCGGACCTTCAATGTATGCTGAAGCATGCTTATCTTCTATACCGGTTATTTCTACAAAAGTTGGTTTGCCTCTTTCCTTTTTAACAGAAGGAGTAAATGGTGTATTTATAGAAAGAACAGTAGAAAGCTTAGTTGAGGCAATTATCGATCTTTATGATAACAGGAAAAAACTCACAGAATTTTCTAAAAACACAAAGAAGGATTACCTGAAGACGATGGATAATGATATAATGGTGCAGAATTTTATTAAAATTTTAAAACATTATGATTTGTAGTTTTAATACGCTAAAAAATCAAATGTAAATACTGACTGATTTTTCCGCAGATATCCTTTTTTTGAAAATTAAATATAATTAAATACTTCATTCTATGATAATTGGCAGAGGCCTTATTGCATCATTATTTGCAGGCTATGACAGAGAAAATACCATTTTCTTTGCATCCGGTGTTTCAAACTCGTTAGAAATAAGACCGGAAGAATTTAGTAGGGAAGAAAATCTTATTCAAGAGACGATTAGCGCCAATCCTGATAAAATTTTTATATATTTTTCTACGTGCAGCATTTACGATTCTTCCAAAACAGGAAGCAATTATGTACTACACAAGCTAAAAATGGAACAAAAGATTAAAGACCTGTGTAAAAAATTTTTGATTTTGAGGGTAAGCAATGCAGTCGGAAAAGGTGGTAATCCTAATCTTTTGGTAAATTATATTATAAATGCAGTGAAAAATGATGAGACAATCAATGTACACACTAAAGCAACACGTAATTTAATTGATGCTGAAGATATTAGAAACATCACTTTAGAGTTGGCCGATGAAAAACCGTTAAATAAAATTATCAATTTAGCTTATATTAAAAATTACTCCATTATTGAGATTTTAGAAATCATAGAAAGATTTTTTAATAAAAAAGTAAATATCAACTTAATTAAAAGTGGCTCGGGATATGACATAACAATTCCTGATATTGAAAATTATTTCACTAAAAATCATCTTGATAACAAAGAAAATTATCTTCAGAATATTTTGAAAAAATACTATTCTCCATTATAATACTAATAATCAGTTTAAAAAGGCTCAATCAAAATCAAATTTGACTTTTAACAACCTATAAAATTGCAGATATATGCATGCACACCCTCTGATTTCCATCATTACTACTTATTATAATTCCGTAGAATTGGGCGATTTTGTAAAGACTTCCATGAATTGTCTGTTAAACCAAACCTACAGAAATATAGAATTTATATGCGTAAATGACGGATCTACAGACTCAACTTTGAAAGATCTTGAGTATTTCGCAAAACAGGATTCCAGAATTAAGATTTTTACAAAAGAGAACCAAAAATATGCACAATATTCGAAAGCTTTTGGGCAGGAAAAAGCATCGGGTGATTTTATTTTTCTTTTTGATCATGATGATCTTATTGATAGAGACACCATAGAAAAATGCTACGATACTTTTGTCAGCCATCCGGAACTAGATATTGTAAGCCCAATGGTTGTTACAAAATTCACCGACGGCAAGATCAAAAACATCCATAACATCTACTTGTCAGAAACTCTGGATTTTAAGTTTAAAAAATATCCCGGTGAGCAAATCTTCCGCGATACAGTAGGAAAATATGACTGCCATATCAGAGGTTTATATCGCAAAAATATATTTAAGGCTCATTCTTTTGCTTTCACCGAGCCATTACTTAATGCCGACGAGATCGTTGAGAGATTGTTGTTTGAAAAAGCAAAATTTATCGGAAGTTGCGATGCGGTTTACACGCATTTTATTCATTCAGAATCATCGGCAAAAAGTTTATCTGTGAAAAAAATTGATATTATAAGAACTGATTGCTTACTGAGAAAAATTTTTCAGGAAAAAGGAATTTACGATACACGCAAAAATATTTTTGAGTTTACCGCTTATAAAAATCTTGTGAATGCTGTTAAAGTTTATCATCATTTTAAAAAGCAAATGAGCCCCGAAGAAAATTTAAGACAACAAAAAAGACTAACAGAATCTTTTTCTGAATTAGAAAAAAAAACGGTAATCTCACAATATAACAAATTGGCAAAAGTTTATAATTATTTTCTTTTATCTAATTTTTCGATTCTCCTTGCATATTATAACTACAAAAACTGAAAGATCATCTCTCAAAGCGCCATATAAATAACTTTGTCGCAAGTTTCGAGGGGATATTCTGAAAAAAATTTTTCTTTTTTACATCTAAAGAAAAATCTGAAGAAAAGTAATCTGAAAAATTTAGTTTTGTTAATTTTCGCATTCTTAAAATATTGGTTTTGAGATAGTAACTATCTTTCAAAGCTCGCCATTGCATGATGAGAACCATTTCTTTAAAGAGAACGATCTTTTTCTTGATCAGCTTTTTCAAAACTAAATTATTCTCGTCTCTGTAAGCATGAGAGAAATATTCGAGAATTGTGAGAAAGTTTTCAAAATTCTTTTTCTTCCTATTAAAAATCACAGATTCTCCGTGGAGATAATATAGATAAGTAATGTCATCAACTATCGCTAAAGTATCTGTCTTTAAAAGCAAATGGAAAAACCAAAGCTCATCTTGTGCAAACAATCCTGGTACGAAATAAACTTCGTTTTTAATGATAAATTCTTTATTTATCAATTTATTCCACGAAGATGACGGAAAACCACCCTCACTATAAACAGAAAAGAGTTCAAGATTATTGTCATAATATTTTTTGTCTGAAAGCGTAGGAAAACCAAAATCTTTGGTTGTGTTATCAAAAGTATTAATCCAACGATTTTGGGCAATCACTATCTGTGCTTTTGTTTTTAAAATATGATCGATCAAAACCTGAAGACATTCTGCAGTAATTTCGTCGTCACTATCCAGAAAATATATGTATTCTCCTGCCGATGCTGCAATACCCGTATTCCTAACCACAGACAGACCAGAATTCTGCTCGTGATTTATAACTTTAATATTTAAAAATGGATTGTCATGTACAAAACGATCAACCAAAAACATACTATCGTCTGGTGTACAATCATTTACGAGTATGATTTCGAAATTTTTGTATGTTTGATTCTTTACAGATTCCAGGCATCTTAAAATATGCTTCTCGCATTTAAAAATAGGAATATTGACACTAATTAAGGGCTTATTGCTTTTCATCAAATTGTTTGTTGTTAATAAATGGCGAAAATATAAAGAATTTTAATACTTTTGAATGAAAAACATTTTTAGATGAAAAGTATTTTAGGCTTTATATTGATAAAACTAAAAAATTTCGCAGATACTTGCACTGCTGAAAAGAATAAAAGTCTTTTTTTTACAAAAAAAAGCAATGTCCACCCTTCTTTTAAACTTGGTAAGAATAATTTTTTTGATATTTCTCCTGAAGCAGAATTTATAATCGAAGAAAATGTCACGATAAACCAATCTAATTATCTTACTGTAAAGCCAAACGCAAAGTTAATTATTGGAGAAAACACTTATATTACAAGAGCTACCATTTCGTGTCTTGGGGAAATAGAAATAGGTAGAAATTGCATTTTGGGCGAAGGACTAAAAATTTTCGATCACAATCATCATCATACAACCAATCCGTTTTCTGTTTCGAAGACCAAATTTAATATTGGAAAAATAAAAATGGGCGATAATGTTTGGACCGGTGCGAATGTTACTATTTTAAAAGATGTTACCATAGGTGACAACTGTATTTTGGGATCGGGAGTTTTGGTCTATAAAGATGTTCCCAGCAATACAATTGTGAAGGCAAAACAAGATTTAATTTTTCATACTATCTGATTTATCGTGTAGTAACTAAAAATTTTAATCATATTTTATTTTAAAAGCATATTGAATGAAAATTGTTTATTTCATCCCTCATCTGCGCGAACCATCCGGTATTAACAGGGTTTTAAGCATTAAAGCCAATTATATGGCTGATGTTTTAGATTATGATGTCACCATTATAACTTACAGACAGTTTCAAAGTGCTGTATTTTTTCCATTTAGTTCCGAAGTAAAACTAATTCATCTGAATCTTGATGATCCGACTTTCAGGTTAAAATCTTTAGGCTTTTTTGAAAGAAGAAAAAGCATCAAAAAATTCATGGTATCCTACGAAAATTTAGTAGAAAAGTTTCTGTTGGAAAACCAGGTTGATGTATGTGTTTCTATGGTTTTGGGTGCAGAATATAAATTTCTCTATAAGATAAAAGACAAAAGTAAAAAGGTCTTAGAATTTCATTTGAATTTTGATAATTCACCTTTGAGAATTTTGACAAAACCTTTTCATATCTTAAGAATAAAGTCTTTACTTCAAATTAAAAATCTGCGAAGTAAGATGTCGCGTTATGAAAAAATTGTTGTTTTGAGCAATGATGATGCAAAGACATGGAAACTCTTTTTTTCAAATATCACTGTTATTGGCAATCCTCTTACGATTGATCTAAGCCTCCCAAGACCTAATTTGACGAGTAAAACTGCGATTGCAGTTGGAAGATTAGAAAAAGAAAAAGGATTTGACTATCTTGTTGAGGCGTGGAAAATAGTAAAAGAAAAGCATCCTGAATGGATTCTTAATATTTTCGGAGAAGGAAGTCTGGAAGATAATATTCTCAGACAGATTAAGGATCTAAATTTAGAAGATACTATTTTTCTCAAAAAGTCTGTGCCAAATATCGCAGAAAAATACTTAGAGAGTTCGATCTTTATTTTAAGTTCCAGAAATGAAGGTTTTGTTTTAGTTCTAATGGAAGCGCTAGCATTAGGAATACCTGCTGTTTCGTTTAACTGCAAATTTGGCCCGGAGGAGCTTATAGAAGATGGTAAGAATGGATTTCTTGTCGAACTGGGAAATATTGAAATGCTTGCAGAAAAAATTATTACCTTGATAGAAGATGAGAGTTTAAGGCAAATTTTTTCTGAACGCGCTTTATTAACTACAAAAAAGTATGAAATCGCAAACATAATGAAGAGATGGGAGGAATTATTTCAGTCACTGGTAAAGAATAATTGAAGTATGGAAACAAAAAAAATAACGGTTGTAATGTCTGTTTTTAATGCAGAAGATTATCTAAAAGATGCGGTAGAATCTATTTTGAATCAAAGCTACTCAAATTTTAAATTCATTATATTCGAAGATGCTTCCACTGACAATTCCCTGCAAATACTTGAAGATTTTGAGGAAAAAGACCAGCGAATTAAACTTATAAAAAATACTGAAAACCAAGGTTCTAAAGGATTCATCATCAATCTGAACCGCGGTTTGGAAATGGCAGATACAGAATTTATTGCCAGGATGGATGCAGATGACATTTCTGCTCCGGATCGTTTTGAAAAGCAGTTAGATTATCTTGAAAAAAACAAAAACATTTTCATGGTAGGTAGCGATCTCCAACTTATTGATAGAGAGGGAAACAATACTAAACTACTGCTTGCTCTGTCATCTGATGATCATATAAAAAAAAATATGCTTAAAAACATATCCATGTATCATCCTGTATTACTATTTCGCAATGATAAAAAAATCAGGTATCGTGAGAAAATGCAATATTGTGAAGATTATGACCTTTACCTTCAAATGATGACAGAAAATTATTCTTTTGGAAACATTAACGAACCACTTTTAAAATATAGAGTTTTGGACACGTCGATGTCTAGGCAGCAAGATAAAGTGATTAAAAACCTTTTTGTTAATAAAGCTAAAGAATTATACAAGGAGCGCTTAGAAAAAGGACAAGATTCATACGACAGCTTTAATCCAGGCGAATATTTGAATATTTACAAAAACCCTTCAAAAAACTTAGTGAAGAAATCAATTACCGTCTCTAAGAAATACTACGATTATAATGGCTTTTCAAAAATGATGGGGATCTATAAAAACATTGGTAAAGATGTATTCTATTATAAGAACAGAATGCTTTTAATACTTGGCAAAAAGATTTTCTTCCTAAATGCAAAAATATTAAACAAACTTTCCCAATCTTAGACTGTCAAAGTCAGTAAATAAAGAATATAGCTTCTATACAATTGAAATAATAAACCACAGAGAAAAAATCTGTGGTTTATTCATTAATTTTTTATTGCGACTCCTGCATATTTACCATCAAACTCTATAATGTGAGGACTGATGCCTTTACTTTCACAATAGTCTTTAAAAGCAGCATTATCGCCAATATCATCACTCATGAAAACTCCGCCTACTCTTAATCTATCCCATAATAGCGTGTATGCCCAGATTCTTCCGTCATAGGTTTTGTCACTATCATAATGTACAACATCTAAAGAATCTGCTTTTGCAAATATTTTAGGTAAAGATTCTTTATCTGCAAAACGATAAAGATCCCAATTGTTTTTATATTTTTCCGGAATTACACATCCTACAAAATCTTCACTTTGATTCTGTAAAATATAAGGCATGTCTGAACTGAAAAGTGTTCCGTTTCTTTTTACTAAAGATGCTAAAGCCGCAAAAGAAGACCATCCGTAAGCAACGCCTGTCTCTATCGATCTGTGTGAAGATACATATTCATTAATATAGTAAATAACACTTAGCGAACCTGCGCCACCCATCTTTATTGGGGCTTTTTCTTGTGCTTGTAAAGCTGCTTCATATTCTTGAGGGAAAAGTGCTTCAAAAGAAACAAATGGAATTTTCAGAACTTTCTCAATAAAATCTTTTTCGGAAACTGCTAAGTTTTTACACCAAATCTCTGCCTCTTCTTTACCACGTAAGGCAGACGAACGATTAAAAAGATTTTTCCAGATTTTTCTTCTTAACTCAGGATATAGATCGGGACGTTTTAAATATCCAAAAAATGTTGTTGCAATTTCTGCGACTTTACTCATACAATTATGTTTTGAGATGCAAAAATACAAAAGAATTGCTCAAACAATCTTATATTTGCTTTTTTAAGAATTATTTTTTTTAGAAACTACACAAATGCATCAGAAAATAAAAGTACTTTTCCGCCACAGATCAATGGAAATGGGAGGTGTAGAAAGAGTTCTTCTCGATCTTTTAGAAAATCTTCCGAGAGATCTCTTTGATATCACGTTTTTCCTTACCCTCAATCAGGGTGAATTGAGATCTGATATTCCTAAAGACATTAAACTCATCACTTTTCAAAAAGGAAAAGAGGATATGAGTACTAATAAATTTCTCAGAACATTTCAACTGATTAAGAGAAATTTAACCCTCCTCTTTTACAGAAAAAATCCAAAACTACTTTACAAAAATATCATCAGAGACAATTTTGATATAGAAATTGCACCTACTTATTCAGAGTTTGAAAACATATTATCAAGTCCTTTAAAGTCAAAAAAAATTGCATGGTTTCATACAGATGTAAGTTACGATCCTGATCGGGAAAGGGTTTTAAACCGAATTAATAATCTGAAAAAATTTGATTGGGTAATATTCGGTTCGAAACAGACAAGAGACGTTATTAAAGATCTTTATCATATAGAATATCCAAAAAGTTCGGTGATCTACAACTCCATTAAAATGGACGAAATAAAAAAGAAATCCACAGAATTTCCGGTAAATTATGATTTACATCCCGTATTTTCATCAATGGGAAGGCTGCACAGCAGGAAAAACTACCATACTTTAATGAATATTCATAGAAAGTTATTAGATGAAGGATTTTTACATGCAGTTGCCGTTATTGGTGGTGGTGGCGAAATGGAAAATTTAAAAAAACAAGCTGCAGAGTTGAAAGTTGAAAAAACATTTTTGTTGCTTGACACACAAACCAATCCTTATCCCTTTATTAAGAATTCAGATTTTTTTGTTTTGCCTTCAGAATCTGAATCTTATCCTTTAACAATTGGCGAAGTTATGGGTCTCAACATTCCGATAGTCAGCACTAATGTAGGCGGAATTCCGGAAATGATCAATCATCAGGAAGATGGCTATCTCGTAGAACCAGATGAAAACTCGATCTACGAAGGAATGAAATTGTTTCTTACAAATCCTGAAATTCCAGCTAAAATAAAAAATAACACAGAAAAAGCTATAGAAAAATTTGACAATCAAAAAATCTATAATGAGGTGACAGAAGTATTTCTTAGCCAATATCAACAGAAATAATGAATACTCCAAAAGTAACTATTCTTACACCATCGTATAATCGTGCGCATACATTGCCAAGAGTATTTGAGTCCTTGCAAAAGCAGACATTCAAAGATTTTGAGTGGATCGTGATTGATGACGGCTCTAC
The DNA here is from genome assembly GCF_027945075.1 of Chryseobacterium sp. CY350. Taxonomy (NCBI): domain Bacteria; kingdom Pseudomonadati; phylum Bacteroidota; class Flavobacteriia; order Flavobacteriales; family Weeksellaceae; genus Chryseobacterium; species Chryseobacterium wangxinyae. Next base: position 2,978,716 of record NZ_CP116034.1, on the reverse strand, counting down.
CGATAATACTAAAGATTTAGTTGAAAAATTCCAGAAAGAGGCTGATTTTAAAATCCGTTATTATTTTCAGGAAAATCAACATAAATTCTTAACATTTTTTCGAGGGATTGATTTGGCTGAAGGTCAGTATTTTTCACCTTTAGATTCTGATGACGCATTACCGGCAGATTCTATGGAAATTCTTGTAAATACTTGGGAAGGTATAGCAGAAAGTCAGAATATTGTTTTTGTTTCAACCCTTTGCGAAGATCAATTCGGAAATGTAGTAGGCGACAAATTTCCAAATGACCCTTTGATATGCAGTATTTTCGATATGCGGTATACATACAAAATAAAGGGTGATAAATGGGGAATGGGAAAAACCGAAATTTACAAAAAGATGAAATTAAATTTTGGCAATCTTGCAGGAAAAGGATTTATTCCGGAAGGTGTTTTCCAATTTCAGTTTGATCAACTTGGATTTCACTATTGTATCAATCAAGTTACGAGAATATATTTTCGCGACAAAGATGATGAACAATCTCTTGCCAATCAATTTTACGACAAAAAAAACGCTTTCGGTTTAGCCGAAAACTACAAAGCTTTCCTAAACACGTACAGCACAAAATTATGGAGTAATCCTGTGACTATTCTGAGGAATTTGGGTGGTTATATTAAATTTGCGAAGATTGACGGCAGATCTTTAAAAAAGATAACGACGGAACTTAAAGCTCCTAAGATAAAATTGCTTGCTTATCTCGTATATCCGTTTTCAAAATTCATTTAGTTATGCAAAAAAAAATACTTTTTGTTTATTACCAGAATGTGAAACCCGGCGGTGTTGCGAGAGTAATGATTAATCTAGCGAATGAACTTTGTGAAAGAGAATACGACGTAAGCATATTATTTTTGATGGAGGGTGACAACACATTTTATAAAATTAACCCAGAAATAAAAATTCATACTCTAAATTCTTTTGGACACTGGGGCTTTAATAAAATTAATCCGTTATTAGATAAATATCTAAAAAAATTCCGTTATCGTTACAATTTAAAAAAATATGTTTATGATTTTGGACAGTGGGACGTGATGAACCAATGGTTGAAAAAAAATCATTCGCAATATGATCTTATAATTTCTTGTTGGTATAAATTATCTGCACAAATTTCTACCAATAAAAAAATTGCTGCCAAAACTATTGCATGGGAACATTCAAATTTTGAAGTTGGAGGTAAAATTTGGGGGAACTTTCTGCGTCCTAATTATAAAAACCTTCGTGGTATTATTTGTATTAATAAAGCATCTGTGGAGTATTATAAAAAATATAATGAGCGTACTTTTTTGATTCCGAACATTGTAGGTGAACTTTTTGAAAGCATTCAAGAAATGGATTTTGAAAGTAAGGAAAATCAATTAATCTACGTTGGAAGATTGGATGAGGATAAAAACGTACGTTCACTTATAGAAACCGTAGAAAAAACGAATTTATGTGATTTTAAATTTAAAATTGTAGGCGACGGGCCTGAATTGGAATCGTTAAAAAAATTAGTAGTAGTAAAAAATCTTTCATCTCAGATCTCCTTTACCGGCAGATTATCAATAGATGAGATAAAAAATGAATTATTAAAAAGCAAAATTTTTCTTTTTATGAGTAAAAGTGAAGCTTTTGGTATGGTTTTGCTCGAGGCTCTTTTTGCTGGTAATGCACTTATTTCCTATAACTGTAATTACGGTCCTTCTGATATTGTAAATGAGAAAAACGGTTATTTGATTGAGATGGATGATGAAAATAAATTTCTGGAAAATTTGCAAAACCTTATCAATTCTCCTGAGTTACTGCATCAGCTAAATCAGTCATCTTTTCAAGAATCCAAAAAATGGCACAAAGAAAAAATTATTAAAAAATTTGAAGTGATCTTTAATGAAAACAAACGTTAACTCATGATCTCAATTGTTACATCATATTACAACCGAAAAGTATTGTTTATAAAAACGTTACATAGTATCGCCAGATTTCAACATTCAGCGCAAATTGAAGTGATCGCTGTTGATGATGGAAGTGAAGATGAAGAGAGAATTGAAGATTTACAAAAGGAATTCACTTTTCTCAAGGTTATACGGCTCGAAAAAAGTGATAAATGGTACCAAAATTCATGTATTCCCTTTAATGAGGGCTTTCGTCATGCTAAGGGAGACAAAATCATTATACAGAATCCAGAATGTTATCATTTTGACAATGTTATTGAATACACAGCTAAAAATCTTAAAGATCGTGATTATTTAAGTTTTTCTTGTTTTGCTTTAGACAAAACAACAACAGACAATTATAAATTTTCTTATCCGGAAAATATAATAAAGACACAGATTGCCAATCCTAATCTCCATACCCCTTCTATTAATGGAAATATGTGGTATAATCATTCGATATACAAACCCGAAGCTTATCATTTCTGCGTTGCTCTTACAAAACAGGACTTAGATATTTTACAGGGTTTCAATGAGGTTTTAGCCCTGGGTATTGCATATGACGATAACGAACTTGTAAAAAGGGTAAAGGAGAATCTTAACATACGATTTATCGATGAAATTTTAATATTGCACCAAAATCACTACAACCCCCAATCAACGTCATATGATAACAGACGCTGGGGCGCTTTTCTTTACGGAATCAATGAAATATTATACAAACAGGACTATCATGGTAATTTGATCAATCGAAAAACTAACAATTTAAGTATTAAAAATAAAAAATATCTGTTAATTCCTTACATTGTATTTAGATTACTTTCAGATCAAGCATTTTACAAATTAATTAAAAGTAAGGTTATAAAGAGAATGGCTTAAAAAAAAACATAATGATTGAAAAAAAGAAAATCCTCATTCGTATTGGTTCCCTACGTCATGGCGGCGCAGAAAAAGTACTGGTAACGTTTCTTAAAAATCTTCCTGAAGATCTTTATGAGATCGATTTACTCTTAAATTTGTATTCAGGTAAATATCTCAGCGATGTACCGGATTGGATCAATGTAATCTATCTGAATAAAGGTGAGATGATTACCACAAACCGACTTCAGGATATTCCGGAAAAAGCGGCGAGAGTTATCTTCCAAAGGGTTTTAAAAGAATTTCCCGACCTTTTATACACACTTATTTTAAAAGATAAAAAATACGATATTGAGTTTGCCGCGATACACGGTATGAGAGACGAGATCCTTCACTCGACGAATCATTCTTCAAAGAAAATCATGTGGATTCATAATGATCTCTCGCAGGTAAAACAATATACGGATGAAGAAATCAGGAAGTTTTTTGGTTTTGATAAGGTCATGGTTATTTCCCAAAAAATAGAACAGCTTTTTTTAAATTTAGCAAAAAACGATACCGAAAAGCAAAAGATTGTAAGAATCTACAATCCACTCGACACTGAGGAAATTTTCGAAAAGGCTGAGCGACCTGTTACCAACTACGAATTTGATCCGTCCATTCCTACTTTTATTTCTGTAGGAACTGTATTTCCGCAAAAAGGCTTTGACAGGCTTTTGAAAGTTCACAAAAAACTCCTGGATGAAGGTTTCAGACACAAAATTCTAATCGTAGGCGACGGATATGATTTTGAAAATATCAAAAATTTAAAAACAGAACTTGGAGTTGATGACACCGCAACAATGCTAGGTTTTACAGACAATCCTTATCCATATTTCAAAAACGCTGACTATTATATCTTAAGTTCACGATATGAGGGTTTCCCTACGGTCTTGTTTGAAGCAATAACTTTAAAGAAAAAAATAATCGCAACTGAAGTATCAGGAGTGAATGAAATGTTACAAAACGGAGAATTAGGACTGATTACTGAAAATTCGGATGAAGGAATTTACCTTGGTATGAAAAAAGCACTGACAGATCCTGAATCGTTCACTGTATATACCGAAAGACTCAACAATTATACAATGCCATTTAATCTTCAAAATTCGGTTGCGAAAATAGTTTCTGTATTAAATGAATTATAATTAAAACGCAATCATTATAAATTACAAAAGAGAATTCCTAAATTTGCCCTATGCCGGAAAATTACTCGACAATACAAAAAGATTTTTACAGAGAAAGCGGAAAATGGCTTTCACCCATTCAGATTTTATTAAAATGCATCAATCCGAACCTGCATTTTATCTATATTTTAAGAAAAGCTCAAAAATTTGGTAAAACACCCATTTTAGGATTGTACTGGAAGATTGTTTTACGACACTTCCAGATCAAGTACGGCTTTCAGATTTACCCCGAAACACAGATCGGAGACGGATTATATCTAGGACATTGGGGAAGTCTGGTGATTAACCCAAAAGCTGTGATTGGTAAAAACTGCAATATAGCTCAGGGAGTAACAATCGGACAACAAAACCGAGGAAGAAACGAAGGTTTCCCAATCATTGGCAACGATGTATGGATCGGTCCAAACGCAGTAATTGTCGGAAGCATTACGATCGGGAATAACGTTTTAATTGCGCCAAACTCCTACGTAAATACTGACGTGCCCGATAATTCTATCGTTGCAGGCAATAAAGCTAAAATTTATCCGAAAAGTGACGCAACAGAGGGATATATTAATAATAGAGTGCTATAGATAAATCTATTTGACTTTAATTTTTATTAAATTTTGTTAAAAAAGATGATAAATAGAGAGAAAATTATATTTTTGTATCGTTATTGATTTGGTCTATTGAATTTGGAAATAATTTAAACGAAATGAATAATTAAAATATATTAGTTATGTCACAATCGTACGAATCTATTTTTGAAAACAATAAAAAATGGGTAGAATCTAAAATCGAGAAAGATCCTGCATTCTTTGAAGAGCTGTCAAAGACTCAAAACCCTGATTACCTGTACATCGGATGTTCAGACAGTCGTGTAACTGCGGAAGAACTGATGGGAACTGAGCCGGGTGAAGTTTTTGTTACTAGAAACATTGCTAATGTGGTTAATACTTTAGACATGAGTTCTACTGCGGTAATACAATACGCTGTAGAACATCTGAAGGTAAAACACATCATTGTATGCGGCCATTATAACTGCGGTGGAGTAAAAGCAGCAATGACGCCTCAGGATATGGGATTGCTAAATCCTTGGTTGAGAAACATCCGTGATGTATACAGAACTCACCAAGCTGAGCTGGATGCTTTGGAAGAAGGAAATAAACGCTATGACAGACTTGTTGAGCTGAATGTGCAAGAGCAGTGCATCAACGTTATAAAGATGGCCTGCGTGCAGGAAAGATATATTTTAGAAGAATATCCTGTAGTACATGGCTGGGTATTCGATTTAAGAACTGGTAAGATTATCGATCTTGAGATTGATTTTGAAAAAATATTAAAAGACATCCAGAAAATCTACAACCTTACAAGTTCAGACTGGGTGATGGGCAGAAAGACCAATTAATCTTTCTAAATTTTTAATAGAATGAAATTCTGGAGTATTATTACATTGATGTTTGTCCTCAACTTTACGGCTTTGCCCAGCATTGCTGCTATTGCTGATTGGGATATCATTCAGACCAATGTAATCGTCAACGAAGAAGAAACTCATTCTCATTACTCCTCACTATTTTCAGTGTACGAAAAAACGCTTCCAAAAACTTTGGATGTTTTCGATTATCTTAAATTTTTCGAACCTTCGATTGAAGGTTCATCCTATACGATCATTGATGATGATTTTCATCTATCACCCTTATTGAGCATATTCTCGCCTCCTCCCGAAGCCTGATTTCTTTATTTCTATTATTCATATCACTCACGATCATGAATATTTCTACATTACATTAATCTTCAGTCATTTTTGGTTGATTTTTAATCGATCACTCATTTACATCAACGTATTTTTCAATAGTCATGAAAAAATCAAAATCACTCTTTGGATTAATCCAGGAGAATTTCCCGTCGGGTCTAGTCGTATTTTTAGTTGCACTTCCCCTCTGTTTAGGAATCGCTTTAGCATCAGGAGCACCGCCTCTTTCCGGTATTATTTCCGGTATTATTGGTGGCTTGGTCATCGGCTCGATCAGTAATTCAAACATTTCGGTATCAGGACCTGCAGCGGGATTAACAGCGATTGTTTTAACAGCAATTACAGATCTTGGCGCATTTGAACTTTTTCTTTGCGCTGGTCTTATCGCCGGTATTTTACAGCTTATCTTAGGATTTGTGAGAGCGGGAAGCATTTCAAATTACTTTCCTAATAATGTGATTGAAGGGATGCTTGCCGCAATTGGTATTATTATTATTCTAAAACAGATCCCTCACGCTTTGGGATTCGATAAAGATTATGAAGGTCACGAATCTATATTTGATAAAGGTTTAAACTTTGGATATTTTACAGAATTATTCGGAGCTATACATTCAGGTGCAGTGGTTATAACTCTAGTTTCCGTTGCAATTCTTTTGGCTTGGGACAAAGTTCCTGCTTTAAAGAGAATCAAAATGCTTCCGGGAGCTCTTGTCGCAGTCGTTGCGGGGATTTTACTTAATGAAGCTTTTAAGATCAGCGGAAGTTCCTTAGCTATTGGAGCTACCCATCTAGTTTCATTACCAGTTCCGCAGAATTTTGAAGATTTCAAAAACCTCATTACGATGCCGGATTTTAATGGATTTACCAATCCTAAAGTTTGGATCGCGGGAGCCACCATCGCAATTGTAGCTTCCATCGAGACTCTACTCTGTATCGAAGCATCTGACCGATTAGATATCCAGAGAAGAATAACAGATACCAATCTTGAGTTAAAAGCGCAGGGAATCGGGAATTTGGTAAGTTCAATGATTGGCGGACTTCCGATGACATCAGTAGTGGTGAGAAGTTCTGCAAATGCCAATGCCGGAGCAACTTCGAAAGCATCAGCAATGATACACGGTTTTCTGTTGCTGGTATGCGTACTTTCTATTCCTTTTTTATTAAATTTAATTCCACTTGCAACTTTGGCAGCGGTATTACTTTTGGTAGGATATAAATTGGCAAAACCTGCGACATTCAAACATTTTTGGCATCTTGGTAAATTTCAGTTTATTCCGTTCGTGGCAACTGTTGTCGCTATTGTAGCAACAGATTTGCTGAAAGGCGTAGGAATTGGTCTTGCAATCTCAGTTTTCTATATTCTTCAGGGAAACATGAAGCGTGCCTATTACCTTAGCAGAGAAAGGTTAAATGATGCAGACGGAATTTCAATTAAACTTGCCGAAGAAGTTTCTTTTCTGAATAAAGCCGCCATCAAGAAAACGCTGAAAAATATTAAACCCAACTCTACCGTAATTATTGATGCAACGACAACATCATATATCGCGACCGATGTTTTGGAAATGATTCAGGATTTTGCAAATATCAGAGCAAAAGAAGAAGATATTAATGTAGAACTCATGGGTTTTAAAACCTCATACAGAGATTACGAAACCGATGAGGAATCTCACGTAATCATTACGCACAAAAGAGCGATGTAACAACAAATAATTCAATAAAAATAATTAACAAAAAAATAAATTCATATGAAAGCACATACTTCTGAAACGCAATCAACAATAACTCCTGAAAAAGCACTGGAATTTTTAAAAGAAGGAAATCAAAGATTTGTAGGCAATCTAAAAGCAAACAGAGATCTTCTCGAACAGGTAAATGCTACACGAGAAGGACAATGGCCTTTCGCCGTTGTTCTGAGCTGCATAGACAGCCGTACTTCTGCCGAATTGATCTTTGACCAGGGATTGGGTGATGTTTTCAGTATCAGAATTGCAGGAAATTTCGTCAACCAGGATATTTTAGGCTCAATGGAATTTGGCTGTAATGTGGCAGGTTCTAAACTTGTAGTCGTTTTGGGACATACGAAATGCGGAGCTTTAAAGGGCGGACTTGACGCAGCGAAAATTGAGGGAATGGGAATGGATAATCTTAATCATCTGATTGACCACTTCGACCCGATCATCAAAACGATCATCAACGACGGCGAAGAACGTTCGTCGGCAAACGCTGATCTTTTGGAAAGATTAAATCAACATAATGTAAAAAATGCAATCGATGATATCCGTAAGCAAAGTTCAACGCTGAAAAGACTTGAAGAAGAAGGAAAAATCAAGATTGTTGGCGCCAACTACGACGTTGAAACCGGTGTTGTAACCTGGTTATAAAATAATTTTCTCTTTATTGAAAATCCGTTGGGAGGCTAGCTTCCAACGGATTTTCATTTTAAATCATAAGTTTCTGCAGAGTTTATTTTCCGTTAAAAGCTGACATCGTGTTTCCTATTCCTGCAAAAACGAATGACAGGCAAGCTTTAGAGAATTTTTCTATTCTTTCACTTAATTTTTCAGTTTCTTCAATATTCCATGTTCCGAGCACGTAATCAACCTGTCGGCCTTCAGAAAATTCAGCGGAAATTCCAAAACGCAGTCTCGCATAGTTTTGCGTTTGCAAACTCTCCTGAATACTTTTTAATCCGTTATGACCGGCATCAGAACCCTTCATCTTCATTCTCAAAGTTCCGAAAGGCAACGCGAGATCATCAGTAACAATCAACACATTTTCTAACGGAATATTTTCTTTCTGCATCCAGAATTTCACCGCATTACCTGATAAATTCATATACGTATCCGGCTTTAGTACAAAAACTTTTCTGCCTTTGTATTTTCCTTCCGCCATCCATCCGAAATTAGTCGTATTAAAAGGTGCCTCTATACTTTCAGCTATTTTTTCCGCAACCTTGAAACCTATATTGTGTCGTGTATTTTCGTATTCCGGACCTTTATTACCAAGACCTACAATTAAATATTTCATGAGAAATTTTTTGCAAAATTAAGAGATATAAAATAAAAAAACTCAATCCGGTGAAGAATTGAGTTTAAATATTGTTGATAAGATTTTACAAAGGCTTGTAAATATAATTTACAGCAAAACCTTGGGTCATATAAGTCTGTGCATCATATCTGTACGCAGTTGAGAAGATCACCGGAGTTGGGATCGCAGGCGTAAGATCTGTAATAGAGATTCTTTTCGGGCTGTTAGGAGACAGCATCCATGATCTGTTGTCACCATAATCAGTTGATAAAATTGTAGAAACTTTATACGCAAACGGAAGAAGTGTATAAGGATTGATCTGAGAATCATGATTCAAAAACTCATAAGCATATCTTTCTGTTGGCGGATTATTAACTCCTGCAGTGATTGTACCGTAATTTCTTTCAGCTTTTGATACATTATCACCCAAATACGTATAGGTAGTTTTAGAATAATCTTTGTAAACAAAAGGAGCTCCTACTACATCAGGACCGTTTTTCATATTGATAACATCTAGTTTACCTGTGGTAGAACTGTATGTAAGATCGTATAAAACTTTTACTTTAGAATCCAGAGCATAAGGTCCCGGAATAGTGGTACCTGGTGCCGGTGCACCTCTTTTAAAAGTAGATCTGTTTTCTGAAATGATCGTCAATCTTCCTAAATTGCCATAAGTGAATAGTTGCGTGTAAACAATACTGTCTTCATCAAGATCTCCGTCGCCGTCATTATCCAAATGACCTTTGAAATCAATCTGACTGATCTTATCACCGCTCCACATAATATTTGCGGCAGAATATTTATCTGTGATTACTCTTGATAAAAGCAAACCATTATAACGGTATTCTGCTATAGTATCAGAATCTGTAATTTCTCTAAACAACGCTCGCGGACCATTGAATCCACTTGACTGGTTTAAATCAAGAAGCGGATCTCCTTCTTCATTAACCAAATCTTTACAAGAATGAATAGAAGAAATACCTGCTATAAGTAAAATAAAATAGAAAAGTTTTTTCATTTCCGAAGGGATTATTTATTTTTTCACAAATATAATTTTTTTTTGAATAAAAAGCACCTTTTTATTTATATTCTCGCTAAAGTAATAACAAAAATGTCTTTATAAAGCCTTATAAATATACTTCTTAGCCTGGGACTGATCAGAAGTCGGGTAATTCATTGAATCGTAGAGATAAGTAAGACCACTTGCCACAATTGGTGTAGAACCATACTGAATACTAAAACTTGTAAGATTATTATTTGATAATTGCGAAAAATTAAGAGGGTGTACCAAACTCCAGATTACAAAGAATGTTTTCGGTAAAGTGGTGTAAGGATTAATCTTGGTATCATAAGTTGAAAAGTTATATGTTGTAGTCATTGCGCTAGACATATCAGGAACACCTGAATCACTGGTAAGCCCTGTTTCCGATACCATTTTGGTAATATTATCTCCTGTGTTCGTAATATTATAATTGGTAAAATGTGTATAGGTGGTACCATTCTTCTTCTTTTCTACAATTTTTGTCATCTTCCCAGAACCGTCATAGGTATAAGCATATTCACTATTATACGTTACCAGCGTTCCTAAAGTTGCACTACAAGTCGTATTATTTATTTTACCATTAGAATCGTAGGTAATATTAAAATCGTATCCCAAATTATTTGCTGGGACAGCACCATTGATTTCCTGGCCAATTTTAACTTTCGATATTTTACCAGAAGTATACGTCACATTTGCTATTACAAATGAATTTGGTGCGCTATCTTCTCTATAAATAGCCTTCTGTAAAACGTTTCCATTGGTTACGAACTCTTCAGTAGTCGAATTATTTGCAGTTATTTTATGTAAAATTCTTGGTCCTGTAATGGTGGGACCAGTCGTTCCGCCTCCAGTTCCACCAGAATTATTGTTATTATTATTTTGATTAATGGGATCTGCGGTTGTATTGTCGCATGAGAACATTAGACAAAGAAGCAGCGCTGATGCTCCTTTCAATAGATTTCTGATCATAGAGTTTAGTTTTTTATCTAGCAAATATAATTAATTTTCAATACGAGTAGACTTATTTTAAATATTTAACAAAAAAAATCTAAAAACTTTCGCTTTTAGATTTTGATTCTAGACAAATACTGAAAATTTAAAAATAAACAAATTTGATTTAAATATCAAGAATAGACTTAAGCAAAACATTTACCTCATCTACATTCTGAACGCCGTCTTTTCTCATCATCAACTGATTTCCTTCTTTACCAGCTTTTTCTTTCAGCTGCGCTTTAGCAGGATTTTGAGTTAAATATGTAATGATATGCCTGAATTTATCAGTCTGATAAAATTTGTCCTGAGGATTGTTCGGGAAATAGCCTAAGAAAATTCCGTTTTTCATGACGATTTTTTCGAAGCCAATAGCTGCAGCCAGCCATTTCAAGGCAACACTTTTCAATAAATTGATTGCTTCAGAAGGTAAAGCTCCGAAACGATCCGTCAGTTCGGATTCAAATTTCTGAAGATCAGTTTCATTAGCAATCTCAGCTAATTTTTGGTAAAGCAACAATCTTTCTTCTGTGCTTGAAATATAAGAATCAGGCAACATCAGCTCTAGATCTGTATCAATATTGACTTCTTTTACTGTTTTAAATAATTTCTGACGGTCTGCTTCATTTTCAAATAAATTTTCAAAATCTTTATCGTCTTTTAATTCTTCCAAAGCTTCCTGCATCATTTTCTGATAGGTTTCAAAGCCCATTTCATTAATGAATCCGCTTTGTTCGCCTCCTAGTAAATCTCCTGCACCACGAATTTCCAGATCTTTCATCGCAATCTGAAAACCGCTTCCCAAATCTGAAAACTGCTCAATCGCTTCCAGTCTTTTTCTAGCATCAGAAGTTACCATATCCAGCGGCGGCGTAATCAGATAACAGAAAGCTTTTCTATTGCTTCGCCCAACGCGACCTCTCATCTGGTGAAGATCTGCCATCCCAAAACGTTGCGCATCATTGATAAACATGGTATTCGCGTTCGGTACATCTACTCCACTTTCGACGATGGTTGTTGCAACCAAAACGTCATATTTTCCTTCCATAAAATCGAGAACGTTTCTTTCAAGCTGTTTGCCTTCCATTTGTCCGTGACCGGTAATCACTCTCGCATCCGGAACCAGTCTTTGAATCAAACCGGCAATATCTTTTAAATTTTCAACTCTATTGTTGATAAAATAAACCTGTCCGTCACGTTGCAATTCATAAGAAACTGCATCACGAATAATTTCTTCACTAAAACCAACCATGTGAGTTTCCACAGGCTGCCTGTTTGGTGGTGGCGTTTTAATTACTGATAGATCTCTCGCAGCCATCAGTGAAAACTGTAAAGTTCTCGGAATCGGTGTTGCAGTGAGAGTCAGCGTATCAATATTTGATTTTAAAGTTTTTAATTTATCTTTTACCGCAACTCCGAATTTATGTTCTTCATCAATAATCAATAAGCCTAAATCTTTAAATTTAACTTTTTCAGAAGCTAATTGATGCGTTCCGATGACGATATCTACTTTTCCGTCTTTTAAACCTGCGATTGTTTCAGATTTCTGTTTTGCGGTTCTGAATCTGTTTAAATAAGAAATATTCACCGGAAAATCTTTCAGTCGGTCTTTAAAACTTCGGTAATGCTGAAATGCCAGAATCGTAGTAGGAACCAGAATCGCAACCTGTTTTCCGTCTGTTGCAGCTTTGAAAGCAGCACGAATGGCAACCTCCGTTTTACCAAAACCTACGTCACCGCAAACCAAACGGTCCATCACAGTTTCAGCTTCCATGTCATTTTTTACATCGATGGTAGCTTTTTCCTGATCGGGCGTATCTTCATAGATAAAACTTGCTTCCAACTCATTCTGAAGATAAGAATCCGGAGTGTAGGCAAATCCCTTGGCCGTTTTTCTTTCTGCGTATAATTTAATCAAATCAAAAGCAATCTGCTTGACTTTGGCTTTTGTTTTCTGTTTTAATGATTTCCATGCAGGCGAACCGAGTTTGCTCAAAACAACTTCTTTTCCGTCCGGACCGTTGTATTTTGAAATTTTATGTAAAGAATGAATGCTTACATATAATAAGTCTCCGTTTTTATAAGTTAATTTAAAACATTCCTGAATTTTCCCGTCATTATTCACTTTTACCAATCCCATGAATTTTCCGATTCCATGGTCGATATGAGCGATATAATCTCCAACTTTTAAAGACATTAAATCCTTCAGAGTCAGTTGTTCAGATTTCGCAAATGTATTTTTGGCTTTATATCTTTGGTAACGGTCAAAAATCTGGTGGTCTGTGTAAACCAGGATTTTATGATCGGCATCCACAAAACCTTCGTGAAGTTCTGATTTAAAACTTTTGAATGAAATTTTGGAAAGACCAGACTGAGAAAAGTCGATATCTTCAAAAATAGATTCTAATCTTTCTTTCTGTTTGTCGGTCGCAAAAGAAATCCATGTATCAAAACCCTGTTGCTGTTTTTCGTCAAGATCTTCAATAAGTAGTTCAAAATTTTTATGAAAAGAAGGTTGTTGTGTCTGATTGAGCTGCAATGTTTCAGAACCTGAGATCTCTAAAGCTTGTGAACTGAAATCTATAGTTTTAAATTTTTTATAATCAAATAAAAATTCTTCATCAGAAATAAAAAGTTCCTGTGGAGTTCTGTGAGAAATATCCTTGCTTAAAGTATCATATTTCTCCAAAGATTTCTCGTAAAAACTTCTGACTTTATTTAAACCTACAACCGCATTTTTAGAAACAACAAAACTGTCTTTCGGCAAAAGTTCTAATAAAGAAACCCGACTTCCGGAAACAGAATAATTCATATTCGAAACCAGCTGAAAATCTTTTACTTTATCTACAGAAAGCTGATTTTCAATATCAAAAGTTTTAATATTTTCCACTTCATTTCCAAAGAAAGTAATTCTGTAAGGTTTTTCGTTAGAATAAGAAAACACATCCACAATACCTCCACGCACAGAAAATTCTCCCGGCTCGGAAACAAAATCGGTCTGCTGAAACTGATAATGCGAAAGCAGTTCGTCTACAAAATCAAAATCAAGCTGGTCGCCGACTTTTATATGATGAGAAATGGCTTTAAAATCTTCTTTCTTTAAAACTTTTTCAGACAAAGCAGCGGTGTAGGCGACAATGATTTTAGGAGACTTTTCAGAATTTATTTTATTTAAAACATCGGTTCTTAAAACGAGATTGGCATTTTGCGTTTTCTCAACCTGATAAGGCTCAAGATGTGTTGCCGGAAAATACAGAACTTTATCTTTCCCCAGCAAGTCTTCCATTTCTGTATTAATATATAATGCTTCCTCTTTATCATCTACAAGAAAAAGAATCGTCTTTTTAAAGGTAAGAAAAAGCTCGGCAGTAAAAATAGAAACCGAAGAACCAGCGCTTCCTTTTACAGAAAGATGCTGATGATTTTCGAGCTGCGCAAAAAGTTCTTTCCCAAACTCTTTCCTGAGAAGATCAGGCAAAAAACTCTCTTTGATGGTTTTTAATTGCATAAATATAATATAGATATAAACGACAAAAGCGATTTCGGGAGAATTCCGAAACCGTTTTAGCATTACAAAGATAATGCTATTTTTCTTTACACTAAATTGAAAAAGTAAAATCAGAAATTATCAACAATAAAACATTATAAATCACAATTTTTCATTAAAAAAGTCAAAAAAAGTTAAAAACAAATCATTTTTACGTGTGCGGCACAATGTTTGAAAAGTCTTTTCCCATAAACCGAAATATTAAATATTATGAAAAATGTAATCAAAATTTTAGGCGTTTTTATGCTAGTAATGTTCACGGCATTCTCATTCACTTCATGCAGCGATGATGACGATCCGGCAAACAATGATTTCTTTGCAGGAACTTACAAAGGAAGTATTTCTTACAACGACGGATCTACTACAAATTCAACTGACAACGGAGAAGTTTTTGTAACGAAAATCGCAAGTGGAACAAAGTATAACTTTGCATTCTCAAACAGTATTCCTGATTTAAATGGAGTTGAATTTGAGCAGCAAGGAGACAACGTTTTGGTAAGTGTAGGTTCTAGCGCAACTTCTTACATCAGAATCGACAACAATACATTGAAGATTTTGTACGCAAAAGACGGTAAAATCTGGACAGCAAACTGTACAAGATAACAAACTATTCACGCATATCTGAAACCTGTTTCTCTTTTGGGAAACAGGTTTTTTTTAGCACAAAACTGTTTAATATTTTTTTAATGAGTGATAAACTTTAGTTAAGTCTGCAAAAATCGATTTTCATACCGAGATTTTACATAAATTTACTTCAACAAAAAACAATAAATATCAACGCATGAAAAAATTTCTTACTGCAATGTCAATCGTTTTAGGATTGGGATTTGCAACCGCTCAACAAGCAGTTCCGGCAGCTAAATCTACTGTAAGACAAACTACTAAAACCGTGAAAGCTGTAAAACAGGAAGCAGCAAAACCTTCTGTCAAAATGAAAAAAGATGGTACACCAGACAAAAGATTTAAAGAAAATCAAAAATTAAAAAAAGATGGAACGCCAGACAAAAGGTATAAAGTGAACAAATAATCAACATTAAAAAATGTTGTCTTTTCATAATCAAATTTCGAAGAACCGATGAATTTATTCGTCGGTTTTTTATGTTTTAATTGTTAGGCTATATTTAAATTAAGTATAATTTCAAACTAAAATTTTCATTTAATAAAACAAATTGGAAATGTAGAAATCACTATTTAACTTCAAAATATTTCTCACAATTCTATACTTATTTATAAATTTGAAACATGTTACACTTCTTCAAAAAAAATATTGCACTGATCTGGGCCAAAAAGCATGTAAAAAAAGCTGAAAATTTTAAGCAAAATGCAGAAAAAAATCAGGAAAAACTGCTTTTATCAATGGTGAAAACTGCCGAGAAGACACTTTTTGGGAGGGAGCATCAGTTTGAAAACATCAGCTCCATCGAAGAATATCAGAAAAACGTACAAATTACTGACTATGAAGATCTTAAACCTTACATTGAAAAAGTAAAAAAAGGTCAACGCAATATTCTCTGGACAGAAACTCCGGAATATTTTGCCAAAACTTCAGGCACAACTTCAGGTTCTAAATATATTCCGATCTCAAAAGAAGGAATGCCTTTTCAGGTTGCAGGCGCGCAAAGTGCTTTATTTCATTACATTGCAAAAAAAGGAAACGCTGAATTTGTGAATGGAAAAATGATTTTCCTGCAGGGAAGTCCGGAATTGGAAGAAGTTTTCGGAATAAAAACCGGCAGACTTTCCGGAATAGTTGCGCATCATATTCCTAATTATCTTCAAAAGAACCGTTTGCCAAGCTGGGAAACTAATCTGATAGAAGACTGGGAAGCCAAAGTTGATAAAATCGTGGAAGAAACGGAGACAGAAAATATGACTTTGATTTCCGGAATTCCACCTTGGTTGATCATGTATTTTGAAAAATTGATTGAGAAAAACGGCAAGAAAATAAAACAGCTTTTTCCAAACCTTCAATTGATCGTAACTGGCGGCGTGAATTACGAACCCTATCGCGAAAAAATGGAAGAACTTTTAGGCGGAAAAGTTGATATTGTACAAACTTTTCCGGCTTCGGAAGGTTTTTTTGCATTTCAGGATGATTATAACAAGGAAGGACTTTTGCTATTGACCAATCATGGAATTTTTTATGAATTTGTACCGCTGGAAGAATACGGAAAACCCAATTCCCGAAGACTGACTTTAAAGGAAATTGAAGTTAATAAAGATTATGCATTGATTTTAACAACCAATTCAGGATTGTGGGCATACTCAATCGGTGATGTTGTGAGATTCATCGATAAAAATCCGCACAGAATTTTGGTAAGCGGAAGAACAAAACATTTTACCTCAGCTTTTGGTGAGCATGTGATTGCTTTTGAGGTTGAAGAAGCAATGAAAGCTACGGTTGAAAAATTTCCTGCGCAGATTACAGAATTTCATCTCGCTCCGGAAGTAAATCCTTCAGAAGGTTTGCCTTATCACGAGTGGTTTATAGAATTTGAGAAAGAGCCTGAAAATTTAGACCTGTTTAAAAACGAATTAAATGATCAGTTGAGAAAACGCAATACTTATTATGATGATTTGATTTCGGGAAATATTCTTCAGAATTTGAAAATAAGCAGAGTTTCTAAAAACGCATTTCAGGAATATGCAAAATCTGAAGGCAAACTGGGCGGTCAGAATAAAATTCCGAGATTGGCCAATGACAGAAAAATTGCGGATATTTTATCGAAAAACGTGATCTGAATCTTTTATTTGACCTCGAACAAAAAAAAAGCTTTCCTATGAAAAATTTAAGTATAATTTTACTCATCACCTGTCTCACTTCATGTTTTTCTACACAGTATCTTGCCGAAAAACATCATGGTAATTTTGAAAAAGTGCGCGCTGGTAATAGATATACAATCCTTGACACAGAGAACAAAAAAGTTTCATTGGATGTTACTTCTATTGAAAAAGACAGCATCCTGGGAAATAAACAAAATTTGCCTTTTGCGATTGCCAAAAATGATATAAAAAGAATCAGACAAAAAAATACTGCCGGAACTTTGCTGATCATAGGCGGTGCGGTTGCCGGAGTTACAATTACTACAGTAGCATTAATTAACCTAATTAAAGTAGATTCGGAAGATTCTTCCCTAGACGAATATCAATATCAGTTAAATTAATGTCATGCTTGAAGAATTTAAATTTAGAATTAAAAGATCTTGGCATTAAAGCAAATTCCTAGTGAAAATTATTGATTTATAAAAATTTAAACACATTTTTTGGATTCTGAAAACATATATTCAAAAAAAATGATAAATTTGGAAAACTAAAATTATATAATGAAAGCATCTGTACTTTTAAAATCATCTTTACTAACGGGTTTATTTGTCATTTCATCTTGTGCTACCACAAAGTACAGCGAAAATATTTCTACAAATAATTACTCTAATCTTGAAGCAGGAAAAATATATGTAGTGACGCCAAGAGACGGTTCTAAAAAGCAGACAATTCTTTTCAGAAACATCAGCGGAGACAACATTATCGGTACAGCTGGTAAAAAAGACAGTACAGAAGTGGTGATTCCTAAATCTAATATTGCATCTGTAAAAGACAGGTCTCAAGGAAGAGTAGTTGCAGGCGCGGCAGTAATCGGAGCTGCAGGAGTTGCTGCCATTGTCATCAGTTCTTTAAGAGCAGACTAAATAGATACTATCTTTCAGAAGAAATATCTAAATTCTTTTGAAAACCTCACATAGCAATAGCCCTGAATGAATATTTAGGGCTATTTTTGCGAAATGATTTCTCTTACTCCGCTCAAAACTTTAAAAAATATAGAATTCAGAAATCTTCTTACTGGGAGGTTTTTTATTGTTTTAGCATTTAGGATGCTCGCTACACTTTTGGGATGGTGGGTGTATCAATTGACAAAAGATCCTTTTTCTATTGGTTTAATCGGACTTTCTGAGGTAATCCCTGCTGTAAGTTGCGCTTTATATGCGGGTCACGTCATCGATATGAACGAAAAAAAGAAATTGCTTTTGATCTGTACTTACCTCTATGTATTTTTGATCGGATTGCTTTTAGTTCCTGCATTTTTTAATGTTGAACTTCATTTTTCGGGACATGAAATAACGTATTACATCTACGGAGTAATTTTTTTTACCGGAATTGTGAGAGCATTTATTGGCCCGATCGTTCCGTCAATGATTCCGAAAATCGTACAGAAGGTGAATTTACCAAGTGCAATAACGCTAAACCAGGGAACTTTTTTGATCTCATCGGTTTGTGGACATGCAGCAGGCGGATTCTTAATTGGGTTGGTTGGCGTAAAATGGACATTAATTGTAATACTTTCTTTAATATCTATAGCTTCCATCTTTTTTTGGCAGCTGAAGAAACAGTTTTCTGAGCATAAGAAAGAAGAAATAAAAGTTTTGGAAAGTATGCGGGAAGGCATTTCATATATTTTTAAAACTAAAGAAATTCTCGGAGCTCTGTGTCTTGATATGTTTGCAGTACTTTTTGGTGGCGCTGTTGCGATGATTCCTGTTTTTGCGACAGACATTCTAAAATCTGGCGCTGAAGGTTTCGGATTGCTGAATGCTGCTTCAGATATTGGCTCGATGATCATCATCGCTACTCTTTCTGTAATTCCTTTAAGAAAAAATCAGGGTAAAGTTCTGCTTGCTGTAGTCGCAGGGTTTGGTCTTTGCATTATTGGTTTCGGCTTATCACATTACTATTGGCTTTCATTCATGTTTTTGGTTTTAAGTGGCATGCTCGACGGAATTTCTGTGGTAATCCGCGGAACTATTGTACAGCTAAAAACTCCTGATCACATCCGCGGCAGAGTTTTGAGTGTAAATTCTATCTTCATCATGTCGAGCAACGAAATGGGACAATTTGAGAGCGGTCTCGCTGCCAAATTGCTCGGCGTAGTGCGCTCTGTAGTCTTTGGAGGAAGTATGACATTATTAATTGCCTTAATTGTAGGAACTACCAATCATAAACTAAGAAAAATGCAATATTAGGAGTCAATCGACGTAGTATTTAAATATATTACAAATTCCTTAAGCTAAGGTTAATATTTTTTTTATATTTGTATTAAAAATTTTTCGAAAATGAAAAAAACTTTACTCATTTTTTTATTGATATTATCTCAGGTGTTTTCTGCGCAGTCAGATTGCCCTACAGCTATCACTGTATGCGGAAACTCAGGAATATCATACACACCCACCGGACCTGGTAATATTTTAGAAGATCTGGGAGGTTGTTTGGTCAGTGACGAGCATTTTTCTGTTTGGTACACCTTTACAATCTCAACAGCGGGAACGCTGACCTTCACTATTGATCCTAATGTATTTGTAGATGATTACGATTTTGCAGTATACGGACCGAACAAACCTTGTGGGAATTTAGGACTTCCTGTGAGATGTAATTATTCTGGAGCAGATGGTCCTACAGGACTAGATTTGAGCACAAACGGTCCCACAGGAATTGATGCAAGTGGAAACTTAACTCCGTGGAGTGGATTTATGAATGTGCTTCCAGGAGAAACTTATTATTTGGTTGTAGATAACTTCTCTAGTTCAGCGAATGGCTTTACACTTTCATGGGGAGGTACGGCTTCATTAGCATCGCCATTTAATGATCCGGGATTAATTACAAATCCATTTATTGCTCCGGGAGTGCCGAATGCCAACCCGAATGATCCAAATGAGGTTGTAATTTGTACAAACCCTGCAATATTTAATTTCAGTTCATTATCTCCGGCAATTATAAACGGGAATACAAACTTTACTGTTTCTTATCATTACAATATAAATGATCTATTGACAGGTGATAACCCTATCACAGCTCCAATTACAGTAAATACTACTAATACTTATTATTACAGTATCACTTACACAGATCCCACGAACCCAAATAACCCGATCAACAAATGTAAGCAGACCGGCGACTTTAAATTTAAGGACGGATCCATCGTTGCCACCGACGCTACACTGACGGAGTGTAACAATAACAATGAAGGCACTGCAGTGTTTAATCTGACAACGGCTAATGTTATTAATAATCCGACTGCTACTAAAAAATATTTCCCATCAATGTTTGATTTGAACGGAAATACGAATGAAATTACTAATCCTTATCAATATCTTTCAGCAGGCGGATCGGTTTTCGTTTTGGTAACTTCAGAATTCGGATGTACAGATATTGCTGAGATTAAGCTTAATTTCTATCCTGTAGTTGTAGTAAATGATGCTACCGTAAGAGCTTGTTTTATCGAAACAAATCCTTCTACCGGTTTATTTGACCTTACCAATGTGAGTGTAAATCAAACAGGTGCACTAAAAAAATATTACCCATCTGCAACTGATGCCGTAAATCAGACCAACGAAATAATTAATGCAGACACTTATGTAGCTCCAAATGGTTTTGTATATGTAAGAGTGACAAGCGCAGACGGATGTTTCAATGTAGCTAAAATTACTTTAGTTGTTATTCCTCCGGTTTATTCTACAGTTTTAATTGATAAAGTGATCTGTATGGAAGACAGAACCACTTTAGATGCAGGACCAGGATTCGACGGTTACGAATGGAGCACAGGCGCAACGACGCAAACAATCTCAAACGTTGCAGTAGGAACTTACTGGGTGAAATTAAGAACAGGCGACTGTACATCTACCCAAAGTGTAAAAGTTTTTGCAACTGAGCAGCCGGTAGTTTCTAACATCGAAATCACGAACAATTCTATCAACATAAACGTTACAGGAGGTACACCAGCTTATCAGTATTCGCTTGATAATGTACACTGGCAAGATTCAAATGTATTTTCGGGTCTTACGAGAGGCGATTATACTGTTTTCGTAAGAGACGCTTATGATTGTACACCAATTGAAGTGAATATTGTAGTGCCGAATATCGTCAACGTAATTACTCCGAATGGTGATGGTATCAATGATGTGATTGATTACTCTGCTTTATCAACAAAATCAAATCTTGTACTTACAATTTTTGACCGTTATGGAACAAAAATACATCAGGCAGACAAAACAAATAATTATACATGGAACGGAACCATTGCAGGCAAAAAGATTCCGACTGGTACATACTGGTATTCTGTAACATGGAATGAAAACAATAAAAACAGTACACCGATCAAATTCTCAGGTTGGGTAATGGTAAAAAACAGAGATTAATTTTCAACAATAACAGTAAAGAAATCGCTTATGGCGGTTTCTTTACTTTATAAACCTAATTGCATATTTTTTTTTAAATTTGCTTAAAGTCATTTTCTCATGAAAAAATTATTACTTTTTTTTATTTTAGTCACGTCACAGTTGTTTTACTCACAGTCTGACTGTATCTCAGCGATACCGGTTTGTGGAAATTCTTCAGTTTCTTATAACCCGAGCAGCGGAGGTTCTGTAATTGAACAAACTGACGGAAGTTGTTTAGCATTGGAACACTATTCTGTCTGGTATGTATTCACGGCGGCAACAAGTGGTACCATCGAATTCACGATAAATCCGAATACTGTTCCCGGTGTACTTCATTATGATTATGATTTTGCAGTTTACGGACCCAACATCAATTGTGCAACACAAGATTTCGGTGATGCAATACGATGTAATTTCTCTGGGACAAGCGGGCCAACAGGACTAAGTTCAACCATAATTGCAGATTTTGACCAATGGGAACTGCCTTTGAATGTTCTTGCAGGCGAAACTTATTATCTTCTTATAGACAATTATATTCCAAGTAACCCTTACGGATTTGATTTAACATGGGGTGGAACAGCAACATTAGTTTCCGCTTTTAACGATTCTACTTTGGCTCCAAATCCTTTTTTACCACCGGGAACCAGCCATGATGGTAATGTGAGCATTTGCTCAAGTCCATCACTTTTTGATTTCAGTACACTTTCTACAGGAATAATTAATGGAAATGCCAATTTCAGTGTCACTTATCATACTAATTCGAATGATGCATTGACGAACTCGAACCCTGTTACCACTCCAATTAGTGTTAACACTACAGACACCTATTATTATGGCATCCATTATACAGATCCTGCAAACCCGACAAATCCACTCAATGCCTGCACGCAGACTGGCACGATCAATTTTGTCATCGGACCAATTGTAGTTAATAATGCAACAATTAAAGCATGTAATAATAACAAATCTAATACTGGGGTTTTCAATCTTAATTTAGCACCGGTTTATGCAGATCCAGCGGTTACTAAAAAATACTACCCAACTTTAGCAGATCTTACTGCTGGAACTAACGAAATTACTAACCCAACAGCCTACACATCAACAGCACCTAAACAGGTTCACGTAAAAGTTACAACAACAAGTGGTTGTAGTGCATCAGGGATTATAACGTTTGAATTTTATCCAATATCTGTGGTGAATGACGCAACTATAGAGACATGTTTTATTGAAAACAATATTACCCACGGAATTTTTAATTTAAATACAGCAGTTGTAACTAGCCAGACACCGGTTACAAAGAAATATTACAAAACCTTAGCAGATGCTGTCAGCGGAGCTAACGAAATATTAAATCCTACGCTTTATGATTCTACTGAAGGCTTTGCATTTGTACGTGTCTATAATGAGAACGGATGCTATAACATAGCTAAAATCACTTTAGTCATCAATCCACCTGTAAAATCTACTGTTTTAAAAGATAAAACAATTTGTCTTGAAGACAGAACCACTCTTGATGCAGGACCAGGTTTTGATGGATATGAATGGAGCACCGGAGCAACTACACAAACAATTTCTGGCGTACCTGTAGGAGCATATTGGGTAAAATTAAAGACCGGAAAATGTTTCACCTTACAACAGGTTAATGTTTATGCAACACAACAACCTGTCATTGCAAGTTTAGATATTACCAACAACACGATCACTGTAAACGCAACAGGTGGAACAGCTCCTTACCAATATTCTACTGATGGGATTACATGGCAAGATTCAAACGTTTTCAATAATCTTCCAAGAGGAGAAAATAAGATTTATTTAAAAGATTCTTTCGACTGTACTCCTATTTTGGTTCAGGTGACAGTACCGAACTTGGTGAATGCAATTACACCAAACGGAGACAACATCAATGACGAAGTAGATTATTCAGCTTTAGCTTATAAAAAAGATTTAGTATTTACAGTTTACAACAGATACGGAAACAAAATGTACGAGTCTGATAAAATGAGAAACTACAAATGGAACGGAACTTCAGGTGGTAAAAAAATCGTAACCGGAACATACTGGTACACCATCACTTGGACAGAAACTGACGCAAACAGTACCCAAACCAAATACAGCGGTTGGATATTGGTAAAAAATAGAGAATAAATTTATTTTCACCCTAATATTACATCACCTCAGCAATGAGGTGATTTTTTTATTCACATCATTCGGCGCCTTTTAATACTGATATTTTATAAGTTATCAACAATAATTATTAATTACTCTTTTCAAATTATTTTTTAAATAAACTATATTTGCAGCATGGCGCAGAAAGAAACATTATCATCTCTTACACAAGGCAACTTTGCCAGAGAATTGTCTATTGCAGATGGAAAAATGCCACCCAATGCAGTAGATTTTGAACGATTGGTGATCGGTACTTTTTTAATTGATAAAAAAGGGCTTGATCATTCCATTGACCTTTTGACACCCGAAGTTTTCTATGACCCGAGACATTCGGTGATATTTGAAGTGATTTTAAAACTTTATGAAGGAAACAGTCCGGTCGATTTGATGACTGTTATTCAGGAACTGAAAAAGACTGATAAACTGAGTTCAGCCGGCGGTGATCATTATATCATTGAATTAACAATGGGTGTGAGTTCTTCTGCTCACATCGAATATCATGTGCGTGTCATCCTGGAAAAATATATCCTTCGAAGTTTAATTAATGTTTCTGCAAATGTAATTGATACTTCATACAAAGAATCTACAGATGTTTTTGAACTTTTAGATAAAGCCGAGCAGTCATTTTTTGAAATTACCAACGGGACAATCAAAAAAGGATTCGATACTGCCAATACTTTGGTAAAACAAGCCATTGATACCATTAAATCTTTAAAAGATAAAGAAGGAATCTCTGGAGTTCCCTCAGGTTTTACAGATGTTGACAAAGAAACCGGAGGCTGGCAAAATTCAGATTTAATTATCATTGCAGCACGTCCGGCAATGGGTAAAACTGCATTTCTGCTGTCAATGGCTAGAAATATAGCAGTCGGACACAAAATTCCGATGGCATTATTTTCTCTTGAGATGGCATCTGTACAGCTGATTACAAGAATGATCGCTTCTGAAACCAAAATTTCGTCAGAAAAATTGAGAAAAGGTCAAATGAGTGACGAAGAATGGGAAAGATTGTTCTCAAATGTTTCAGAGTTGGAAAATGCTCCTTTATATATTGATGAAACTCCTTCTCTTTCTATATTCGATTTCCGTGCAAAATGCCGAAGACTGGTCATGCAGCACGGTGTAAGAATCATCATGGTCGATTATCTTCAGCTGATGACTGCAAGCAGCGGAGGAAAAGGCGGAGGAAACCGTGAACAGGAAATTGCAATGATCTCCCGTTCTTTAAAAGCAATTGCAAAAGAATTGAATGTTCCTGTAATTGCACTTTCGCAGCTTTCAAGAACTGTAGAAACGCGCCCCGGTAAAAGACCTCAGCTTTCAGATTTAAGGGAATCGGGAGCGATTGAGCAGGATGCTGATATTGTATCTTTTATTTTCAGACCAGAATATTATAAAATTGCGGTTTGGGATAATGATGAGGAAGGGCAGGAATCTTCAACTGAAAACCAGGCCGAATTAATTATTGCAAAACACAGAAACGGAGCAACCGCAGATGTAAGACTTTCTTTTATGAAGCATTTTGCCAAATTTGGCGATCTTGATTTATATGGAAATAATGACTATGGTTATCCTTCCGGTGGCAATCAGTCTTCCGAGCCCAGTGGTTTTGAAAAAATAAAAACAACTATTCAGCCAGGCGCAGCATTTGATCTGCCGGACAATTCTAAAGTTTCAGGATCTTCGATGAATGATCTTGATGACGAAGATGATTTTCCTTTTTAAAAATAAGATTCAGTTTGAGGCTTAGGTTTAGGCTTTTTAAACCTGAATTATATGATCTTTAAACTAAAACTTATCCTCAACCTAAATATTTTGAGAATCGAAATTTATACAGACGGCGCATGCAGCGGTAATCCCGGAAAAGGAGGTTACGGAATCCTCATGAAAGTTCCTGAAAAAAATTACCAAAAAACATT
The DNA here is from genome assembly GCF_027945075.1 of Chryseobacterium sp. CY350. NCBI lineage: Bacteria > Pseudomonadati > Bacteroidota > Flavobacteriia > Flavobacteriales > Weeksellaceae > Chryseobacterium > Chryseobacterium wangxinyae. The sequence continues at coordinate 2,953,063 of NZ_CP116034.1, read as the reverse complement.
CTCAAAAGGTTTCAGAAAAACCACTAATAACAGAATGGAGCTTTTGGCTGTTATTACTGCTCTGGAAAAACTTAAATCAACGGAAAACGATATTCATGTTTTTACAGACAGTAAATATGTTTCTGATGCGATCAACCAAAACTGGATCGCAGGTTGGGTAAAAAGAGGCTGGAAAAATGTAAAAAATCCCGATTTGTGGAAACGTTTTATAGTTCTTTTTAATCAGCATCAGCCAAAAATGCACTGGATCAAAGGTCATGCCGGTCATTTTGAAAACGAACTTTGTGATAAACTGGCCGTAGCCGCTGCCAATTCTCAGAATCTTGAAATTGATAGTTATTTTGAGAATATCGACAGCAATTCTTTATTTTAATAGATAAAATTTTGAATCATTCTAACTTCAGATTAATTATTTTAGTTATTCCTTTACAAATTACAATATAATTTACCATATATTTAATTTTTTTTACAAAATTAACATTATATTAATATTTATTGATCAGTATTTAATACCTTTACGCGTCTAATCATAAAGTACAATGATCAATGAATAAAAATCTACTATTTTATTTTTCCCTTTTTCTTTTTTGTCTTTCAGGAAATCTCAGTTCCCAAACATATCAACTCGCCGGAAATCCCGTCGTGACAACAGGATGGACTATTGTCGCTCCTACGTCTGTGAATACAGATTTTATCCAGCTTACTCCGGACGCCAACGATCAATCTGGATCTATTAGGCTGAATAGTCCAATTAACCTGAAATTTTGTGATAAATGGCGTGTAGAATTTGATTTTAGAATGGATTCTAACCAAACCGCAAATGGAGATGGTCTCGCATTCTGGTACTTAGCAAATCCTCCTGTGGCAAGCGTTTTGGGTTCAGGACTAGGAGTTTCTCAAAATGCAGTTGGCTTTATCGCAGGTTTTGACACTTATAATAACACCACTACTGCAGTGATGAGCAAAGTACATGTTGCTTACGGGCAGGTTGTGAATACCACCGATACCAATAATGTTGAGTTTTTTAATGTCGCAGGCAGTTCTTTTCATTCTCCGGACATGAACACGACATTGCCATTTCAGGGATTAACATACAAACATGTGGAAGTAACCGCACAGGTAGATCCGGCGATTCCTGCCAATTGGATTGTACAAATAAAAATAGATGGCACCGTAATCTGTAATCAGTCATTTGCTCCTTCTGGTGCAGCGGCTGCAATGACAGTAGGATATTTCGGGTTCTCAGCTTCGACCGGAGGAAACAGATCAAGACATTCTATTAAAAATGTTAAAATTTACACAGACAAAGTCAGCATACTTCAACCAACTGCAACACAGTCATTCTGCCCAAATCCCAATACCGGAATTGCAACTGCAAATCTTACATTGTTTAACTCGCAATTTGTTTCAACACCTGCAAATTACACCTTCACCTATGCGGCAGGCGGAACTACAATTACCAACCCTACCAATTACCAGTTCACTGCAAATACAACCGTTAATGTTTTTATTAAAGACATTAATGGGATATTGTGTGACAATCCTGACGGGCAGATTCAGCTTACCATTTCACCATTTACGGCAACAAACAGAACCCTGTCAGAATGCAACAACAATAACGCAACCACAGCAATATTTAACCTTACTACAGCAAATGTAAGTATGGTTCCCGGTATTACAAAAAAATATTACCGGACGATGGCTGATCTGAATGCCGGAACAAATGAGATCACAACACCTCAGACATTCGTTTCTGCACCTACGATTGTTTACGTAAAAGTGACGACTCCGCAAGGTTGTACAGGAACTGCACAAATTACACTAAATTTCTTACCGCTACCTGTTGTTAATGACGCAACCTTACAAGCATGTTCCATTGCAGCAACACCTACTTTAGGATTATTTGATCTTACAACAGCAAATGTCACTTCGCAATCTGACATTACGAAAAAGTTCTACACCACATTGGCAAATGCTGTCTCAGGAACCAACGAAATTATAATTCCTACTATTTATCCTTCTCCGAGTACAGATGTTTATGTGAGAGTGACCTCGATCAATAATTGTTTTATCATCAAAAAGATCACTCTTAAAGTAATACCACCGGTAAATTCGACGGTTTTAAAAGACAAAATCATCTGTATTGATGACAGAACAACTCTGGATGCAGGTCCTGGATTTGATGGATATGAATGGAACACAGGAGCAACGACATCTTCTATACAGGGAATACCTGTCGGAATGTATTGGGTAAAACTTAAGACCGGAAACTGCTTTGTTACTCAATTCGTATCAGTAAAAGCATCTTCAAACCCTGTCATTGCAAGTCTTGACATTACAAACAATACCATAACGGTAAATGTAAACGGAGGAACAGCTCCTTATCAATATTCATTAAACGGAATCAATTGGCAGGATTCAAATATTTTCACAGGATTACCGCGAGGCGAAAACAAAATCTTTGTGAAAGATTCTTACAACTGTGAACCTGTGGAAGTTCAGATCACAGTTCCGAATCTTCTTAATGCAATTACGCCAAACGGCGACAACGTGAATGATTTCATCGACTACTCTGCTTTAGCTTACAAGAAAAACCTTGTGTTTACAGTGTACGACAGATATGGAAATCAAAAATTTCAGGCTGATAAAATGAGAAACTTTAAATGGGACGGAACTTCAAATGGAAAGAAAATCCCAACGGGTACTTACTGGTTCAGCATCACCTGGAACGAAAACGATAAAAACAATACCCTAACAAAATATGACGGCTGGGTACTTGTAAAAAACAGAGAATAGCGCTCAGAAATCACTCCTCTTTTGGAGTGATTTTTTTGTAATATTTAGATGTGTAAAATTTAAGCAAATATTATTTTTTACAGAATATTATAAAAATCAGCGACTACAGAAGTAAATATTTTTAATCAATTTAGACTTTATCTCTAAGACAACAGAGCTCTCTTTCCAATTAAGTATTTAAACACCAATAACCATAATTTAAACTAATAAAATGAAGAAATCATTACTATTTTATCTTTCAGTTATTCTTTTATTCTTTTTTCAAACAACATTAGCACAAACTTATCAACTCACTGGAAATCCAGTTAATACAACAGGTTGGGACATTGTTCCCTCGGCGGCAGTAAGCGGAGACTTTGTAAGACTGACTGCTGATCAGACAAGTCAGTTCGGAGCCATAAAACTTTCGGATCCTATCAATTTAAAATATTGTGATAAATGGAAAGTTGAATTCGACTTCAGGATAGATGGAAACGGAACCACAGCATACGGAAGAGGAGACGGTCTTACTTTTTGGTATCTTTCAAACCCGCCAACCGCTTTTACAACAGGTGGTGGTCTGGGAATTCCGGCGAATGCAAACGGACTGATGGTTGCTTTTGACATTTTTAATAATACTACTGAAGGACAAATGAGTAAAGTGCATCTTTTGTACGGCACCAACAATACTCCTGCAGGAAATCCCAATGTAGAATACAATGTAACGGCGGGAAGCACATTCCATTCTCCTGATTTACAAGCTACACAACCTTTTGTGGGAACAAATTATAAGCATGTTGAAGTAAACGGTGAGGTAGATCCTGCCAATATTAATAATTGGATTATTCAGATAAAAATAGACGGAGTTGTGATTACCAATCAATCTTTTGCCCCTTCAGGTGGAGCAATTGGTATGACAACCGGCTATTTTGGATTTTCCTCAGGGACCGGAGCAGCGAGCGCAAGACATTCTATAAAAAATGCTAAAATTTTCATTGATAAAGTTCCGATTTTACAAAATACGATTACTCCTTTCGTGTGTACCAATCCTTCTACCGGAAATGGCTTTGTGGATTTAACTTCTTATGCCACGCAGTTTGTGAATATCCCTTCTAATTACATTATTACGTATTATGTTTTGGGAAGTTCTACACCAATTGCGACTCCTTCAAACTTTCAATATTCCGGGAATACAACTATTACAGTCGTTATAAAAGACCCTTCAGCAACATTATGTGATAACGGCGATGCACGGATTATTTTAAATCCTACTCCTTTTGAAGCTGCCGACGCTTCCCTCACCGAGTGCAATAACAATAATGCGGGTGTAGGAATATTTAATTTAAATGATGCAGCTGTAACAACTTTAACCGGAGTTACTAAAAAATACTACCCTACTCTCGCAGATTTAAACGTTGGAACCAATCAGATCATGAACTTCGGCGCTTTTCCCGCGGCACAGGGAACTACAATTCATGTGAAGGTGACTACAGCGCAAGGTTGTGTAGACAACGCGATTATCACCCTAAACACTTATCCTTTAATACCGGTAACCGATGCTACATTAAGAAGTTGCGCACAAGAAACCAATCCGTCTGTCGGTATATTTAATTTAACCAACGTCAGCGTTACATTTCAGACCGGAATTACAAAAAAATATTATCCATCATTAACAGATGCCGCAAATGACACCAACGAAATTTCAAATCCTGCGACTTACACCGCTCCGAACGGCGTTGTTTATATAAAAGTTATTAATTCTAACGGATGTTTCTCTGTCGCAAAAGTGACATTGGTGGTAATTCCTCCAATTTATTCTACCGTGTTGACTGATAAAATAATTTGTATCGAAGATAAAACCACTTTAGATGCAGGCATTGGTTTTTCAGGATATGAATGGAGCACGGGCGCAACTACTCAAACCATCAATAATGTAGGAGTGGGAACTTACTGGGTCAAATTAACAAACGGACAGTGTACAGTAACTCAGAATGTAAAAGTTTATGCTTCAGAACAGCCGGTTGTAACTTACATTGACATCTCGAGTACTACAATTACTGTTAACGTGAATGGCGGAACTCCTGCTTACCAATATTCGCTCGACAATGTAAACTGGCAGGATTCTAATGTATTTACCGGAATATCAAGAGGTTTACACAAAATCTACGTAAGAGATGTTTATGATTGTGAGCCCATCATTGTCAACTTCACGGTACCGAATCTAATCAACGTTATCACTCCAAATGCAGACGGGCAAAACGATTTCATCGACTACTCTGCCTTATCTGGAAAACCAAACCTGACGTTTAATGTATACGACAGATATGGTTCTAAACTTCATCAGGGAGATAAAACCAATAGATACATCTGGGACGGAACGGCAAACGGAAGAAAAGTTCCTACAGGCAATTACTGGTATTCTGTGACGTGGAATGAAGATAACAAAAATAAAACACCAATTAAATTCTCCGGTTGGATCATGGTAAAAAACAGAAACTAAATTTTTTTTCATATTTTAATTATTTTGTAGCCGCTCTCTTTAAAAGGAGCGGTTTTTTGATGAATTAATTTAAAAATAGATATTTCGGTGCAAAGCTGTCTTTATTCACATTCAATTCTTAAATTTGTCTTATGAACTATTTGGAAGCTTTAAGCAGAAGGTATTCTGTGAAAAAATTTAATCCTGATTTAATTATTCCGCAGCAGATACTACTCAACATTCTTGAGTCTGGTAGATTGGCTGCAAGCTCTCAGGGACTACAGCCTTATAAAATATTTGTGGTTGAGAGCAGAGAAATGAAGGACAAATTAATCCCGGCTTTCTACAATCCTTCCCAAATATCCACCTGTTCGCACCTTATCGTTCTGGTTTCAAAAAAAGATATGGAAGAAACATATCTTGATGGATATTTTAATCACATTTCCGAAGTGCGAGAACATCCTGTGGAAGATTTAAATTTATTTAAGAAAAGTATTACAAGTCATTTTAGCAGACAGCAACACGATGACATTCTGAACTGGGCAGAAAAACAAGCCTATATTGTTTTGGCTAATTTAATGTATGCTGCTGCGTTAGAAAATATAGATACCTGCCCGATGGAAGGCTTCAGACAAGATCTTATCGAAGAAATTTTAAATATTGATTCGGATACGGAGAAAGTATCCGTAACACTTGCTTTAGGATTCAGATCTCAGGAAGATGAGTTTCAGCACATGAAAAAAGTAAGGAAACCAAACGAAAAATTGTTTAAATTTATGTAATTATTTAGACGGTTGTCTTAATGCAAGAATATGATAAAAGCGGATGTATTAGTAATTGGCTCCGGAATTTCCGGACTTTCTTATGCCATAAAAGTTTCAGAACAATTTCCGGATGCGAAAATAATCATTGTAACCAAATCTGACGAAGATGAAAGCAATACAAAGTATGCTCAAGGCGGATTGGCAGTAGTTACAGATTCAAAAAACGACAATTTCGAAAAGCATATTGATGATACGATGCGTGCCGGAGACGGCGAAAACAAACGTGACATCGTAGAAATGGTGGTAAGAGAAGCGCCGGTAAGGTTTAACGAAATCGTAGAATGGGGTGCAAATTTTGATATGAAAAATGGCGAATTTGCCTTAGGAAGGGAAGGCGGCCACACCGAAAACCGAATCGTACATCACAAAGACATCACAGGTTTCGAAATCGAAAGAGCTTTATTGGAAACTGCGAAAAGCAGTCCGAATATCGAAATTCTTGATCATCATTATGTAATTGACATCATCACTCAGCATCACGTTCCGGGAAAAGAACTGAATGAAGGTGAGATCAATTGCTATGGTGCTTATATTTTGGATGCAAAATCGAAATCTATTAAAAAAATCACTTCAAAAATCACTTTAGCGGCAACTGGCGGAGCAGGACATGTTTATAAAAACACGACTAATCCTGTGATTGCGACCGGAGACGGAATTGCTTTCGTTGCGCGCGCTAAAGGAAAAGTGACCAATATGCAGTATTATCAGTTTCATCCGACGGCATTATATAGTAAGCTTGACGGTATGCTGTTCTTGATTTCTGAAGCCGTACGTGGAGACGGTGCAAAATTGAGAACAAAAAAAGGAGAAAAATTTATGCAGAAATATGACGAACGCGAAGAACTTGCCTCAAGAGATATCGTTGCTAGAGCCATTGATGCAGAGATGAAAGTTACCGGAGATGAATTTGTAGGATTAGACTGCAGCGAAATGAATCACGAGAAATTTCTGGAACACTTCCCTAATATTTATAAAAAATGCAAAGATGAAGGGATCGATCCTTTCACCCAACTCATACCTGTAGTTCCTGCCTGTCACTATCTTATGGGCGGAATTGAAGTTGATAAAGACGGACAATCTTCAATAAATAATTTATTTGCTGTGGGAGAATGTACCAACTCCGGGCTTCACGGTGCCAACAGATTAGCATCAAATTCTCTTCTTGAAGGTTTGGTTTACGGTCATAATGCTGCAATGAAAACCGTGGAATTATTAAAAGAAAACAATTTTAATTTTGATGATCTAAAAGCTGTTCCGGAATGGAATGAAGAAGGAATGAAAATCATTGACGAAATGGTGATTGTATCTTATCTCAGAAAACAGCTTCAGGAAATGATGAGTGATCTGGTAGGAATTGTGCGAAGCAACAGCCGTCTAAGAATGGCTTTTCAGAAACATCAGGAAATAGCCGCTGCCGTTGACGAAATTTACCGCTACTCTATCTTATCACCTCAACTTTCAGAATTAAGAAATTTAACAACCGTTGCGCACCTTATCATCACCCAATCGATGGAAATGACGAAAAATAAAGGCGCGTTTTACAATAAGGATTTAGTTCAAGCATAATCGATTATTAAAGAAAATAATGAAAAGACCAAACTACGCAACCGATAAAGTTCTGAAACAGTTCATCAAAAATGCATTAGAAGAAGACATTCAGGATGGCGATCACTCTACTCTGTCTACAATCCCAAAAGATTTGGAGCAAAGTGCAAAACTGTTGGTAAAAGAAAACTGTATTTTGGCGGGAGTAGAACTGGCTGAAATTATTTTTAAAACTTTCGATAAAGATTTAAAAATAGAAAGATTTATCAAAGATGGCGAAATGGCAAAAGTAGGAGATATAGCTTTTATCGTGACCGGAAGCGCCCGATCTATTCTATCAACAGAGAGACTGGTTCTCAACTGTATGCAGCGTATGAGTGGAATTGCAACACTGACTCAGGATTGGGATTCTAGATTGATTGGTACGAAAACTAAACTTTTGGATACCCGCAAAACAACACCCAACTTCAGGGTCTGCGAAAAATGGGCAGTCGCGATCGGCGGCGGAACCAATCACAGATACGGTTTATATGACATGATCATGCTAAAAGATAATCACATAGATTATAATGGAAGCATCACCAACGCCGTAAAAATGGCTAAGAATTATGTAAAAAAATCTAAGAAGAAACTGAAGATAGAAGTTGAAACCCGCAATCTTGAGGAAGTTCAGGAAGCCATCAACGCAAAGGTAGACAGAATCATGCTTGATAATATGGATGTCATTACAATGAAAAAGGCCGTAAAACTCATCAACGGATCTTGCGAAAGTGAGGCATCAGGAGGAATAACCAGAGATCAGCTGAAAGAAATTGCTACAACTGGAGTTACTTTTATTTCTGTAGGTGCGCTTACACATTCTGCTAAAAATATTGATTTAAGTTTAAAGGCTGCTATGTAAAGCATTATATATTTAATAAAAACAAATGCCATTTGTTAAAAATTAAATAATATGATTTTTTTCACATAAAATATCGTTATTTTCGTATTTAGTTATAAATCAACACATTAACCGTTATTAAGACTTGATAAAAATTAACATTAAGTTAATAATAGTTAAAGTTTATTTACCGAATTTTGCAGCAAATTTAATTCTAACTATTACTTACGATTATGAAATTAATCAACAAATCGATGCTAACTGTGGTAATCACACTTTCGACAGCTAGCGTTTATTATGCACAACAGACTCAGGACACTGTTAACACAAGATCTAGAGACATTGAGCAAGTTGTTATCGCTGGCGTTGCTGATATCGCCAAAGATAGAAAAACGCCTGTTGCTGTTTCTACAATTAAAGAAGCACAGATTCAGGAAAAGATAGGTAACCAGGAACTTCCTGAGCTTCTAAACGTTACACCTTCTGTATACGCTACAAAAGCCGGAGGTGGTTTTGGAGATTCAAAAATCAACATTCGTGGTTTTGGACAGGAAAACATTGCCGTAATGGTAAATGGTATGCCTGTTAACGATATGGAAAACGGAGCCGTTTACTGGTCTAACTGGGCAGGTCTTTCTGATGTAACTTCTGCATTGCAGGTACAAAGAGGGCTTGGAGCATCTAAATTAGCTATTGCTTCTGTTGGTGGAACAATGAACTATATTACAAGAGCAGCCGACAAAAGACAAAGCGGTAAAGTAACTTTAGGATTAGGAAACGATGGTTTTCTAAAAACTGTATTTTCTTATAACACAGGAAAATCTGCTTCAGGATGGTCTTCATCATTTTTAATGGGTAGAACTTCTGGCGCAATGTATGCCAACGGAACTGACTTCGAAGCATATAACTATTACTTTGCTTTAGGATATCAGCCAAACAAAAAGCATGATCTTCAGTTTACAATAACAGGAGCTCCTCAATGGCATAATCAGAGATCAACTTCTACAACCATTCAGAACTATATTAAATATAACAGCGATCAGGATGGTACACCAAACAGAAGATACAATGCAGACTGGGGATATAGAGATGGAGAACAGTTATCTAACAGAGTAAACTATTATCACAAGCCGGTAATGTCTGTAAACTGGGATTGGAAGATGAGTGAAAAATCAACATTGAATTCAGTATTCTACGCTTCTTTCGGTAGAGGTGGTGGTACTGGCGACATCGGTAGAATACCAACAGGTGTAGGCTCAAACACTGGTTTTGTTAATAGCTTTGTAACTCCTGAAGGACAAATCGATTACAACACAATCTTTAATACAAATGCTACAATTAACCCTCAAACTGCCGCGCAAGGGAGTACTTTAGTAAGAAGATCTTCGATTAACTCTCACAACTGGTATGGTGCTATTCTCAGCTTTAACCATAAATTTAATGAACACTTAAATTTCACTATTGGTACAGACAATAGGTATTATTACGGTTACCATTACCAGATAATTACAGATATGTACGGAGCTTCAGGCTACAAAGACATTACAAACAAAAATTTCTTTACTGCACCAGGAAATGTATATACTGTAACTCCTAGAGTTGTTACTAATAGATTTTCTCCTAGAGCTACAGGAAATCCTTTTGGTGGAAAACTAAACAATGATGAAGACAAAATAGGTTATGATAATGATGGTGAAGTACTATGGTACGGAGGTTTTGGTCAGTTAGAGTATTCTAATGACAAGTTATCAGCCTTCGTTTCCGGTGCATTGTCTAATCAATCTTTCCAGAGAATTGATAATTTCATCATTGACGGAGTGACTTTATTAAACGGTCAGCAGGCAGGATACAAAAACTCTACCGCTGCCAATGCACAAGTGGCTCAGCCTACCGCAGCAAACCCTGCACTTAATACAAAAACAGGTTTCAAAGATATTTTAGGGTACAACATGAAGGCTGGTGCCAACTATAATATAGATGACCATCACAATGTTTATGCAAATATTGGATACTATTCTAAGCAGCCATTTTTAAATGCAGTATATCCAAATCAGAAGAATTACTTAAACCCGAATCTTACTAACGAAAAAATATTTGGTCTTGAAGGAGGTTACGGATTCCGTTCTTCTATCTTTGATGCAAGTCTGAATGTTTACAGAACTGAATGGAAAGACAGATTCCAAAGAAGAGGAGGTCTTACACAAACTTACCCTGATCCGTTAAACCCAGGTACAACTCTTACAACTAATCAAGCTTACTCAAATATTCAGGGAATCACTGAAATTCACCAGGGGATAGAGTTAGAAATGACTGCAAAGCCTCATAAGATGGTAGACTTGTTTGCTATGGTTTCATTTAATGATTATCACTATAAGGGTAATGCGCAGGGAAATATTTTCACTGAAAATAACGAACAAATTGGATCAGACGCTCAAACTCTCTATTTAGACAAAGTGAAAGTAGGAGGTTCTGCACAGACAACCATGGCAGGAGGTTTCACATTCAAGCCTTTAGATTGGTTCTCATTTGATGCAACTTACAGAGGTGTTAAAAACTTATATGCTAACTTAAATATTTTGAACTTCCAAAATGAAACATCAAGAGAAAAAGGTTCTTTAGAGTTACCATCTTTTGGATTGCTTGACCTTGGAATCACTTTTAAAGTTAAATTAAAAAATCCAAAACAGTTCTTTACATTGAGAGGTAACGTGTACAACCTTTTAGACAAGACATACATTGCCGAGTCTAATACAAATATCCACCCAAACCTTTCAAAATCTGAATATGCTGCAATTAACTCTACCCGTACTCCTGCTCAGATAGAGGCTGAATACGCATTATATCAAGGTGCTGGTAATTGGAATGGAGTAAATCAACAAAACCAGGTTTATTTTGGTTATGGTACTACATGGGCAGCAACAGTTGCTTTCAATTTCTAATAAATTCAATTTTATTACATACCAAATCCCGGCTTTATAGCTGGGATTTTTTTATATTTGCATCTAACAAAAATATACATTATGGATTTCAACTTTATGCTTCAGGCGCACCGCGGTTTTGCTTACCTTATCTTATTGGCAACTGCCGTTTTTGTGATAGCACTTTTGGCAACAATGTTCGGATACTCCGGAAAAATTTCTAAGCTTTTAAGAAAATCTACGTTGTTTACCATGATATTCTTTCATACACAGGCGCTGATTGGGCTTATTATGTTGTTCTTCTTCTCTCCAGGATTCAAAGCTGCAAAAGAAGCCGGAACTTTAATGAAAGATGCAGTTTCCAGAAATACATATGTTGAGCATCCTACTGCAATGATTATTGCTGCAGTTTTGTTAACAATTGTCAACAAGAAATTTAAAACAAACGATAAAATCCAGATGAGCTGGGTGATCATGGCGGTTATTGCAATTGCATTAATGCTTTGGGCGTTCCAATGGCACAGACTTTTTGGAGCATAAAAAATAAATGACAAGTATAAATCATGCAATATGAGTTATACTTTTTTAATCTTTAAATATTTTAATTAAATCAATGAAAGTAGCTGTAGTAGGTTCAACAGGAATGGTTGGACAAGTGATGCTTAAAGTTCTCGAAGAGAGAAATTTCCCTGTAACAGAATTAATTCCGGTAGCTTCCGAAAGATCGATTGGTAAACAGGTGAAATATAAACAGGTAGATTACACTATCGTAAGCATCGACGACGCTATAGCTGCCAAACCTGATATCGCAATCTTCTCTGCAGGTGGTTCAACTTCTCTGGAATATGCGCCGAAATTTGCTGAAGCCGGAATTACCGTAATTGATAATTCTTCAGCCTGGAGGATGGATCCTACTAAGAAATTAGTTGTTCCGGAAATCAACGCTGATGTTCTGACAAAAGAAGACAAGATTATTGCAAATCCAAACTGTTCCACCATTCAGTTGGTGATGGTTTTAGGTCCGTTGAATAAAAAATATGATTTAAAAAGAGTGGTCGTTTCTACGTATCAGTCTGTAACAGGAACGGGTAAAGCTGCAGTAGATCAATTAAATGCCGAAATCAGCGGAGACGATTCTGTTGCTAAAGTTTATCCTTACCAAATCTTCAAAAATGCGTTGCCACATTGTGACGTATTTGCCGATGACGATTACACAAAAGAAGAAATTAAATTAATGAAAGAGCCTAAAAAGATTTTGGGCGACGATACATTTAATTTAACGGCAACTGCTGTAAGAGTTCCGGTGCAGGGAGGTCATTCTGAAAGCGTTAATATCGAATTTGAAAACGAATTTGAATTAGACGAAGTAAGAAAAATATTATCAGAAACTCCCGGAGTAATCGTAATGGATAACGTCAAAAACAACGAATATCCAATGCCTTTATATTCAGAAGGGAAAGATGAAGTTTTCGTCGGAAGAATCCGGAGAGATCTCTCTCAGCCGAAAACGCTTAACCTGTGGATTGTAGCAGACAATCTGCGAAAAGGCGCTGCAACCAATGCAGTGCAGATCGCAGAATACTTGGTAGCAAACAACTTAGTATAAACTAACAAAAAAGAAAAGAGTCTCCGAAAGAGATTCTTTTTTTTATCAAAGAAATAAGCTTTTAGCAAATGGATATTAGCCTTTAGCTTCAACCAATGCCAAAGGGATTTAACAAAGAATAGGATAAATCCTATCAACAATAACGTCGTGAGACCTTTTTAAATTCATAAAGAAAAAATGACTACAACGAATACCAATCAAGATAAAATAGGTTTCCAAAGGCTCATTGCCGTGTTTGGAATCATTTTATTTGTAGGTAAAATTATCGCTTGGAAACTCACAAATTCTGATGCCGTATTTTCTGATGCCATGGAAAGCATCGTGAATGTCATCAGTGCTTTTATGGGATTGTATTCTTTGCATTTAGCTTCAAAACCAAAAGATGAAGATCATCCTTACGGTCACGGTAAAGTAGAATTCGTCACAGCAGGAATAGAAGGTGCGCTTATCGCCATTGCCGGCATCATGATCATCTATGAAGGCATCAACAGTTTGGTGACCGGAAAAGTTTTAAAAGGTCTAGATTGGGGAATTGCCATCATTGCTGCAACAGCCATTGTCAATTATTTTTTAGGCTACATCTCTATTAAAAAGGGTGAAAAAGAAAATTCTATGGTTCTCATATCATCCGGAAAACACCTTCAATCGGATACCATCACCACTTTAGGTGTGGTCATCAGTTTAGTCGTTGTTTATTTCACTAAAATTGACTGGATCGATTCTGTTGTAGCATTAATTTTTGGGCTTTACATCATATTTGTAGGCTACAAAATCGTGCGGAAATCTCTCAGCGGGATTATGGATGAGCAAAACCCCGAACTTCTCAACAGCATCATTGATCTTTTAGAAAAAAACAGACATACAGAGTGGATCGACATTCACAATATGAAAATTCAGCAGTTTGGAGCTTCCTTACATATCGACGCACACATCACTTTGCCTTGGTATTACAGTCTTCGTGATGCCCACAACGAAATGGAAAAAGTAATTCTACTGTTAGCTAAAAACACGAAAAGAACGGTTGAATTTAATTTTCACATGGATGACTGCAAACCAATCTCCTGCCCCATCTGCGACATCATGGATTGTCCGGTTCGCGAGCAACCTTTTGTACGAAAAGTAAAATGGACTCCTGAAAACGTGACCAGCATTGATAAACATACGCTAGATTAGTTTAAAATAAAAATGTTTAAAATTTAAAAATATCTACTGTATATTGTAAAGTATATCATGCTTTTTATGTTCCGTATTCGCACGAAACTCTTCCTGTGTGACTTTTAAATTTTCAATTTCCACATAATCAATATTTTCTGACCATCTGTAATTATGAGACTTATCAATTCTAACAGTTGATTTCGGAGGTATAATAAACTGAACTGACGAATCTTTCACTTTCTTATCAAGTAAACTTAAACCGCTGTTATCTTCCCTGAATTTTTTCCTGCTGTACAAACCTTCTGCGTAATAAAAATTCAAATTATCGATATACCGTCGCTTATCTGGATCAGAAAGATGAGTTTTATACATTATAGTAATCGATTTACTTTCGTCTGATAAATTTTGAATGTAAAAATGTGTACGAACTGAACAACCCAGCATCAAAAACATCAACATCAAACAAAATGCAGTTTTTAATTTTTTTAATATCATCCTAATCATGATTTATTAATATTTTCTTCTAATCTTTAATGTTCTGCTTGGCTCTACGACAACACAAATACATTTATTTAAACATATCTGTACCATATCAACTCAAAAAACATGTTTAAACTATAAGAAGATATGCTTAACGGACCAAAATTGACGCTTCAAACTACTACGGATATACTTTAACTATATTCATCGATGTATAAAGCGTCAAATAATACGTCTTACCGATATTATAATATGTTTAAAGACTCAAAGTTGATATTTTATACTATAAAGCATACACTTTATATATATTGCTTGATGCATAAAACGTCAAAAGATAAATTTAAGACAAAAAAAAATGATGTTTAACAATTCAAAACATCATTATTAAACGTATAGCGATCGGTCTAAGATATAATCTAAACGATTTTTAACAACATTTGCTTTCTGTAATAAAACAGCGGAACAATTAAGAGCAATATCAAAGGCTGAATCACAAACCTTCTCATGTAGAAAGAGAAGAGATAGCCGATCTCGAACCTGTCGTAGATACAATATAAATAAATCGGGAAGGTAATTGCGAAAATAATGGTGATTAAAACCGCTCCCTGTACCGTCCATTCTTTATTTTTAAATAAAAACTGAATGATAATGCATGAGAAAAAAAGGTTTAAAACAAATCTGAAAATATGGCTGACGATCAATTTCCCCCATTCAAATTCCGGAAAGATGACATTTTTATTGGCCTCATGGAAATAATTCAGAAAAGGATCATAGAAAATGCTGTCTTCTATCATTCTTACGCCAACAAGTCCGCAAATCCCGACGAAAACGAGAAACCAACTAAGAATTTTCATTTTTCAAAGCAAAAAATTTAATCCAGACCAACCAGAGCAGCACCACACTTCCGTAAATCACCGCAGGAAAAATATAATCATGCGCCAACTTATTGTATTGAGGATAATCACTTGTTACAATATTCAGCCCCACAATTCGTAAAACATTCATAAGATATAGCAGCAAAAGGCTGATTGCAACGAAAACAAAAGTTTTGGCACCTTTATAAAAAGCAAAAATAAAAGACACGAAGAGAATAATCACCGAAACAGCATTACAGCCTTCTACCATTCTCGTCACATACTTTTCTTTGACAATATACCCCACCTGCTCATTGGGCACATCGTCATAGAGATAGGTGGGAAAATTAAGTTTATTCTGAATAAACATTACATGATCAGCAATTAATCGCGAATAAGGATCCAGTCCCTGCGCTCTAAAACTGTTGAGATAAAACTGATAAGCAAACAGCAACACCAAATAAATGATGATGAATCGCAGCAGAATTCCCAAAACAGGCTTAAAGTCTTTTAGCATTGTGCAAAGATAAAAAATCGAACGTAAATTAGTATATTTGTTACCATATTATGACTTCTGAAAACGCAAAAAGATTTTTTGAAAACCATTTCGGTGAAAAATCAACTCAATTTGTCACTTTAGCTCAAAGCGGTTCTGCGAGAGTCAATTTTTTGGCTCAAAATCAAAAGGATACCTACATCGTCACTTACAACGAAAACATTTCGGAGAATGAAACTTTTCTTTATTTTTCTGAGGTTTTTTCAGATCTAAATCTTAATACTCCTAAGATTTTTAAAGTTTCTGAAGACACAAAAATGTACATTCAGGAATATCTGGGAAGGCAAACATTTTCAGACATTATTTCTAAAGAAGGTTTATCCGAAAACGTAGAAACTTTGATAAGACAAACTTTAGAAAAGCTTTTTGAAACACAAACAAAATCGCAAGATCAGATTGACTTCACCAGAACTTTTGAATACGAGCGTTACGATGAACTTCCAATTGTGCACGATCTATACTACTTTAAAAATTTTATTGCCGATGTTTTAGAGTTAGAATATCATAAATCTACCCTTTTAAAAGAATTTAAAAAACTCGTCAACCTCATTGAAAATCTTGAACCAAAGGGTTTGATGATTCGTGATTTTCAGGCTAGAAATATTATGGTAAATGATCACAATGAAGTTTCATTCATCGATTACCAGTCTGCAATGAAAGGACCTTTGATGTATGATGTGATTTCTTTTCTGTTTCAGGCAAAAGCCAATTTCCCTGAAGATTTCAAAAATAAAATGCTTGAATTTTATATTCAGAAATTTGACAAAGAAGAAACTCAGATCCAGCTAAGAAAATCGGTAAAACCCATTCAACTGATGAGATTTTTACAGGTTTTGGGAGCTTATGGCTTCCGAGGACTCGTTCAGAGAAAGCAACACTTTATTGCAAGCATCGACAAAGGAATAGAAAATCTAACAGGATTTTCAAACAATTGGGAAGACATAAAAAATTACCCCGAACTAAAAAAGGTGATCGAACAGTTGAGCCTGAAGAGAACAAAATCTAAAATTGAGGAGATATTGAACCATTAAGGTGTATTTAAGAAGTTAAGAATATTAAGAGAATGATAACGAAAAAATACGTTACACAACTATCATATGAAATTACTGGACTTGCGATAAAAGTTCATAAAACTTTAGGTCCCGGTCTATTAGAAAGCATTTATGAAGAATGCTTAAAAATTGAATTAATAAGAAATGGTTATGATGTAAAACAGCAGCTTTACACCACCATCAATTATGAGGGAGTGACGATTGAAACAAAGCTGGTAGTTGATTTGCTCGTGAACGATCTTGTCATTTTAGAACTTAAAGCAATTGAAGATATATTACCTATTCATGAGGCTCAACTCTTAACTTACATGAAAGTCCTAAAAAAACCGCAAGGACTCCTAATTAATTTTTTTACAGATAATATCACAAAATCATTGAGACCTTTTGTTAATGAATATTTTAGACAACTTCCGAACTAAACTTTTTGATTTATCAAAAATCTTAATTAAACTTAACTCCTTAATAGAATCTTAATGGTTTAAAAAAGTTCTTTCTTGAAAATTTAAAAAATAAAAATATGCTACACATAGACATCCACAGTTTCTCTTATAAAAAGGGAGGAATACCAAAAGACAGTTCAGGAAACGGAGGCGGATTTACATTCGACTGCCGAGGTATTTTAAACCCCGGAAGAGTTGAGGAATATAAAATCCAAACTGGAAACGACATCGGCGTTCAGGAATACCTGGAAACGAAAACCGATATGCCCAAATTTCTTGAATTGGTAAAAAGCATGGTTTCCATTAACATCGACAACTATTTGGGGAGAGGTTTTGAAAACCTTCAGATCAATTTCGGATGTACAGGTGGGCAACACAGATCGGTATATTCTGCAATTAAAATCGCTCATTTTATTGAAGAAAAATATGGCGAAAAAGTAGAAATCAGCCTTCATCACGATGAGCAGCACCAACTTAATCATAGGTAATCAGTAATATGCAATAAGTAACTTAGCTCCACTATTTTTATTTACACATTTAGATTACTCATTACCAATTCATTACCCACATTTATGAAGGCATTAATTTTTGCAGCAGGCAAAGGGACGCGCTTAAAACCTTTTACAGATCATCATCCGAAAGCTTTGGCTAAAGTAAATGGCATTCCGCTTTTAGAGCGAAACATTATGTATCTTAAAGGTTTCGGAATTAAAGATTTTGTGGTCAACGTACATCATTTTGGTGATCAGATCATTGACTTCCTGAAGAAAAATGATAATTTTAACTGTAATATTGAGGTTTCTGATGAATCTGAAGAACTTCTGGAAACCGGTGGCGGATTGATTTTTGCTAAAAAGTTTCTTGATCACGGAGAAGATTTTCTGATCATGAATGCCGATATTTTAACCGACATCAATATTAATAATCTTGTAGAATACCACAAGAAGATCAAAGATTTTGCTACTTTAGCAGTCTCAGACAGAGAAAGTTCGCGAAAATTACTTTTCAACGACGATCTTGTTTTAAGAGGATGGCTGAATGTACAGACCGGCGAACAGAGATTAGCTGAATTCAATAAAGGTTTTAAACCGTATGCTTTCAGTGGTGTTCACTGCATAAATCCTGTTATCTTTGATAAAATTAAGAGAAAAGGTAAATTTTCTGTAATGGAAGAATATCTAGATCTAATGCAGACAGAAAAAATTCATGGCTTTTTGCATGACAGTATTCTGATCGATGTAGGAAGGCCGGCATCTGTAATAGAAGCCGAAAAATATTTTAAATAAACAACAATGGGAATTGAAGGAAGCAGGGATGAGAGTTTACAAAATCCTGAATTAGATATCAACGAATCAATATTACAAAATAGTTTCAGACAGAAAACATGGGATGAGATCGTTACCAAAGACAGCTGGATGGTCTTTAAGATCATGGCGGAATTTGTAGACGGTTACGAAAAAATGGCCAAGATTGGTCCGTGTGTTTCTATTTTTGGTTCTGCAAGATTAAAACCTGAAAGCAAATATTACGAAATGGCAGTGGAAATTGCCGAAAAAATCACCAAAATAGGTTTTGGAATCATTACCGGTGGCGGCCCGGGAATTATGGAAGCTGGTAACAAAGGAGCCTATAATGCCGAAGGTAGATCGATTGGGCTGAATATTGACCTGCCTTTTGAACAGCATTTTAATCCGTTCATCAGTAAAATGTACTCCCTTAACTTTGATTATTTCTTTGTAAGGAAAGTGATGTTTGTGAAGTATAGCCAAGGATTTATTGTAATGCCGGGTGGCTTCGGAACTTTGGATGAACTGACGGAAGCCATTACTTTAATTCAAACCAATAAGATTGGTAAATTCCCTATTGTTTTGGTAGGATCTGAGTTTTGGGGAGGTCTTTTAGACTGGTTTAGAGAAACTTTACTAAAAGAAGGAATGATTGCAGAGAATGATTTGGAACTTTATCGTGTGGTAGATACCGCTGATGAAGCTGTAGAACATATTCGGGCTTTTTATGAGAAATATGCAGTGAATGTTAACTTTTAATTGGCATTATATTTGAGCTTTAAAGATTTACTAAGTGATTAACAATTTAGAAACTAAGATGAAAAAATTTTTATATATATCAGGTATCTTATCATTATTTGCTCTTATGAGTTTTATGACGGTAGATTTCTTCTCATCAATGACAAAAGTAGATTACATTGACGGAAGCAAAACTTTGAAATTCACGACCAAAATGAACACAAGCCATATTTCTGACGCAATCAAGATCAACCGTAGTACGGCAGGTTTTGAAGCAGAGGTAAAAAAGTACGTAAACAATAATTTTGATGTATATGTGAACAATTCTCCGAAAAATCTTACTTTCACAGGAAGTCAGGTAAGTGGAGAAACGGTATGGGTTTATTTTGAGACCGACGGTGTTTCAGATATTGGCAGTCTTAAGATTAAGAATACCATTCTTCTAAGCGCTTTTCCTAAACAAATAAATCTGGTAAATATTGCTTATAAAGGAAACCAAAAAACAATGAACTTCCAACGTGGAAAGGAAGTAAATGAGGTTACATTTTAAAAGAATAATTCCAAAAATATAAACCACCGCAGTGAGCGGTGGTTTTTTGTTTTTAAATTATCTATAATAAATAGGTTAAATTCTTTACTGAAAGTACGTATTGTAATTTTTAACTTTTAGTTTCCCGAAATCTTTACATTGTCAAGCTCCCATGTTGCTGCAGCTGATGCTGTTGATGTATACTTAAAGGCAACTTGAACATCCTTATTGATATAGTTATTTAAATTGATTTCTCCTGAACTTGTCCATGTGCTAAACAGTGATGAGTTGGTATCTAAATTTCCAGATAAAGGTGCCCAAACTGTTGTCGTGGGATTTCCTGTATAATTTTCAGTAATAAATACCTGCAGTTGATTTCCTGCATATCTTACATCTGTTTCAAATGAAAGTGATGCAGTAGAAAATCCTTGTAAAGAGACTGGCTTAGAAATTAACCAGTCTTCATTAAGATTATTAGATGAAGCAAAACCATTCATTACGGCACACGGCTTAGGATCTCCAAACTGCTGAATATTCCAAACCTGGGCTCCAGACACACTTACAGCGAACCAATTATCTGTAAGATTTCCTTCAAAACCCTCAAAGAAAAATCGTTTTCCCGTAAAATTTACGTCTTTCGTATTCCTGATAAGCATTTGCCAATCAGCAATATATCGACTTACTACAAAGGTAAGATCACCTTTTCCTTCAGGAAGAATTTCCGAACCAAATGTAGCAAAACCTGAGTTTCTAATCGAAGAAGCATTTCCTGATTGATCTACGATATTCCTGTTGGCGTCTTCGCCTACTTCTGCCACATAATTGATATACGTCTTACCCAATTCACCTGCAGCGAACTGTACATTCGAAACCTTTACCAACATATTGATATATTTTTCATTCTGGGCGATTTTTAGTGTCTGCAATTCTAGTGGCTTTATTGCAACAACTTCAAGTCCGCTCCCATTGCAAACTCCGGAAATATATCTGCTTACCAAAGATCCGGGAATTCTTCCGATGTCATAAGTAGGATCTACAGATCCCAATTTTACGACTCCGCGATCAGTACCCAATCTCAAACCTTTTGCATTGATTCTGATATGTGTTCCCACAGGAAAATCTGCGTAGTTACTCCCTTTATCAACCTCAATCTGTAATGCGGCTGTCGGATTTTCCGACTTATCCTGAAAAGAAATTGTTTTATAAAAGTTTCCGTTTTCATCTGATGACGTGACATAACCGTCAAAAATCTGATCTTTGCTGATCAGAATATATCCTGTAGATGGCGCAAATGTTTTAAATGCGGCCAGTGTAATATTGGTCTGAGCAAATTTATTAGTACAGTTTACCGGCGGAGTTTCCCACTCGTCTTTTTGTACACAAGAAGAAAAAGAAAATGCAGCAAATGCAAATCCCGTTAAGATACTTAGGTATTTTTTTTTATTCATTTGATAATGTTTAAATGTGTTTAAAATCTAAATTGAAGGTTAATAAAGTATGATCGACCTTGAGTGTACCAATATTTCGGTGCAAATAATGTAAATTCTCTATCGGTATCTTGCTTAAAATCAGGAAATTTAGCATTTCGGGTTTGTTCAAATCCTCCGGTAATGTATCTTGTGTTATCAAATACATTATTGATGCTGGCGGATATTAAAACATAATATTTTCCCATCATCCAAGATTTCCCCGCATTTACATTAAAGAAAAATGCAGAAGGTAATTTATTTGGCTCCAAAACTCTTCTCAATTCAGATTCTGTAAGATCGTAAAATGGTGTTCCGGTATTATTATTTTGAATAAACGATTCAGTTCTCAGCAATGCCGAAGGATCAAGATAATAGTCATCCAAATAATTCCAGTTCCCTCCTATCCACCAATATTTCGGTGAATTGTAGCGTGCACCTACTGAAAAAGCCTGCTGAGGCATTCCTCCCTGACGATAATTTTTGATATAAGCTTTGCCTAAACTCACATAAGAAAGTCCGTTCGAAAAAGTACCTGTGGCATCAGACGAAAAGTAAGTCAAAGGATTATTTTGATAAGTAAATTGCCCGAAGCTCGCCAATCCCTGTAGAGATAAAGTAGGGAGAACTTTCACATCAATCCCTAACTCAGCACCCAAATTTCTTTTTTTTACATCTGTCATTACTTGCGTCACAAATGCGCTTTGAACGATAGTTTGGTTACCTTGATCATCAGAGCTATTTAGCTGGATACCATCTGCGAAAAACCTTTGCACAGAAGTTTCGTTGCTGGAATTAATCATATAAGCCGTCAACCTCAATTTGACAAAGGGCGAAGAAACCACATAACTGAGATCATGAGCATTGATGACCATATTCTGAATATTTGGAGCTACTGAAGCATTAACTCTAGGATTGATAAACAGATCTTCCAAGTACGGAGACTGTGAAAAATAAGCTCCGTTGTAAACCAAAAAATTTCGACCGTCTAGTTTATAAATAGCCTGTCCTTTTATTCCATAATTCCAAAAATCATAGTTTTTGCTTTTTCCGAATGAGTCTTTGTATAAATAATGATTAAACAAACCCTCTCTGCTTGAAGATGAATAACCCGCCAATGCAGAAAAGAAAACATCAAATTTACCTGCAGAAAGTTTGACTCCCGGATTTATTTTAAATTCCTGTCTTCTGAAAATGTAGTCATACGTCATCTTGTCCCCTGTTCTCTTGGTAATATTTTCTTCGCCTTCATTAAATAATCCAGATTTTCCCGGCTGGTTTGTTGCAGCAAACGGATCTCTGTTCAAAACAAAATCTGCCCCCAAAAGGTCATTAACTTCTCTATATTGCTCAGAACGATAGTTTTGATAAGAGATATTTAATAAAAATTTGGTAGTATCCGTAAGATTATGAATGAAATGTGTTGCTGCATTGACGATTTTATCATCACTCACATCATTTACAAGATAATATAAAGCTCGTCTCCCAGTTTGTCCGTAATAATTTCCTGTAGGTTGTTGAAGATTTCTTCTATATAAATGATCCCAATTAAGCTGAGTAATATTTGGATCAGCATTTTGCCAGGCTGTAAGAGACATTTGGTAAGCGTCCTGAGATGTCGTCTGTGTACCGCTCGGTGCCAAGACCGAAGCATTAGGATCTAGAGAATCATAGTAACTTGGTAAATTTCTGTAGTAAGTTGGCGACGGATTCTGTACATTCTGCCAATCTAGCCGCGATCCCTTATCTTTTCCGAATTGGTAAGATAGAGATGTCCAAAGGCTTGATTTTGTACCGATCTTCCAAAAATCCTGAACCTGAAAAATAGGCTGAAAACCTTTTCTCACTCTTTCGCTTCTTTGCTTACCCTCCTGATATCCCCAATATGAATTGTAATGTATACCTCTGTAATCATAGACTTCCTGAGTACTCGGGCTTGATGCAGATCTTCTGTAAGGAGCCGCAATAAAATTAAACGTCATGCTGTGCTTATCATTAAACTTCTTTTCGACTCCTAAATATGCACCGTAAGCGTCATAAAAAGTACCTTCCTGAATTCCCTCTTCTGCCCATCTTCTTGCACCCATCACAGTAAAAGCCCAGCCTTTGTTATTCATTCCGGAACTGTATCTCAGAGATGTTCTGTTTCTGTAATTTCTATTGGTAAGCGATTGCGTAAACTGAAATCCCTTTCTATATTCGCTTGCCTTTGTATTTTTATAAATCACAGAACTGTTACCTCCAAAAGCATATTCTGAAGGAGCGTGATTTTGAGAGATTTCAGGATATCTGGTGATTTCATTCAGACCTCCCCAGTTACCGAAATCTACATTTCCGTTATCAGATTTAATCATGGAAACACCGTTTAAGAGTGTCTCACCCGTTCTACCGTCAATTCCTCGTGGCCTGTACCAGTAAAAACCTAAATCGAAAGCTGCTATTCTACTGAAAACATCCATCGAAGACTGCAACAATCCTACAGTTGAAGATTGGCTACTGTTGTCTTCATCATCATTACTTTCAATAAAGGCCAATCCCTGATCAGCCAATGTAAGGCTGTAACTTAAGGTAAGTACACCTAAGTCTTTTCTTTTTTCGGTGGTAACCTCGAACTCAATTGTTTTCGTTTCATAATTTGGTTTTGCAATCACCAATTCATACTGTCCGGGCATTAAATCAACAAACTGGAAATATCCGATTTTGTCTGCCGTTGCAATCTTCTCAGTTCCTTTCAGATCCAGTTCGGCCTGCTCGATTGGCTCTCCCTGTGCATCCTTTAAATAAGCAAAAACAGTGGTTTGTGCAAAGTAAAATGATGCGGGCAGCAAAGTAAAGAGGGAAACAAATGATAGTTTTTTAATCATATTTGTGTGTACTATGTTTAATAATGTAATGTTAGTTTTCAGTAGGTTAATAAATGATGAGGAGCAAATGTAACAAAAATTAACAATTAATAATTATTTAACGATAATATTTCTTAACATTGCTAAAATTCTAAATTATTCTAAAATTAAATTAAATTGTAAATAAAATAAACGTAATCAATTAAAATTTAATTATTGAAAATAATCTGAATTTAAAGATTAAATACCCATAATGTTTTTATGATGATAAAATTTTTTAAAATTATCCTGTTTGTTTTTCCGATGATTTTTTTTTCACAACAAGGAAAAATAAAAAGAGTTGCAGCCGTAGGATTTCTCAATGTTGAAAATCTTTGGGATACCATTCGTTCTGCTGACTATATTGACGGCACAAAAGATAAAACCAACCCTGCATTTCATCGGAGTATACCTTTGGATTCCGTCAAATTTCTAGAACCTGAAAAATACAGCGGACAATGGAGCGATGATTTACTGTATGGGAAAAAAGTAGTAAGATATCAAACCGGTTCTGAAGAATTCACTCCCTCAAGCCCGAAAAATTACAACACAAAAGTTTACAGGAAAAAATTAGAAAATGCAGCAAAGGTAATAGCTGATCTTGGTGCTCAATACACAAAAACGGCTCCAGTTTTGGTAGGTCTCATCGAAGTCGAAAACAGAAAGGTTATTCAGGATCTTGTGAATGAGCCAGCTTTATCAAAATATGATTATGGAATTGTGCATTACAATTCTTACGATTACAGAGGGATAGATGTCGCAATGATCTACCAAAGAAAAAGATTTACATTTACAAATTCGCTTAAAAAGGAATTGAAAGTTTTTGGTTCGGAAGGAAGAAGAGAATATACGAGAGATATATTGGTAGTTACGGGGCTGCTTGATAACGAGAAAGTTGCTATTTTCATGAATCACTGGCCATCAAGAAAAGGAGGCGAGGCAATATCTCTACCTAAAAGAAATGCCGCGGCAGCTTTATTGAAACAGCAAATGGACAGCATTAGAATAGCTGATCCTGAGACGAAGCTAATTGCCATGGGAGACTTCAACGATGATCCTGTAAGCGCAAGCTTGAAAAATTATTTAAATGCAGCCGCAAGCGAAAAAGATCTGAGTGAAGAAAAGCCCTACCTAAATCTGATGTATCCTTTATTTAAGCGCGGTATTGCTTCATTAGCTTACCAAGATGCGCCGAATTTATTTGACCAGATCATTATATCTAAAAATTTAGTTTTAGATAAAAATCCAAACGAGTACTCGGTTTTAAAGGCTGAGATTTTTGCTCCCACCTACTTAATTAATAAAGAAGGCAATTATAAAGGTTACCCTTTTAGATCATGGAACGGCGATCAATTTACAGGAGGTTATAGTGACCATTTTCCAGCATTTGTCATTTTACAGAAAGAACCATAACAGTGAATCACTATTAAAAGGAATTTTTTTATGTAACTTTATGATTATGAAAAATTTAATTTTAATAATATTCCTAATAGTTATTCCTTTCAACTCTTTTGCACAGAATATAACGAAGAGCGAAAAAGAAGAATCCGTAATGAAACCGGAGAAAAACGAAGATGGAGAGTGGGAACTGATTGTGATCGACACTCAGTTTGACTATTTTTTGAACGCTATAGCAAAACCGATTAGTCAATATTCTGAGAATTTTTTGAAAAGCAGAAATACAATGCTAGTTACAGAGTGGAATTTTTACTACAATTCTGGCAAATACAGAAATGTTATAGAATCTTCAATAGATTATGACCCGAGAGAAAAATACGGAATTAAGTTTGAATACAAGCTATATCAGGTTTTTGCATATGTTAGCTGGAACTACAAACTTAAAATGAACGGATTGAGTACTTCTGATAGTTTTAGATAAAAAAAAGGTTCAGAAAATTCTGAACCTTTTTTATCTTCAATTAAAGATAATTATTTGTTAAATAACTCTTCAACTTTGTCCCAGTTTACTACATCAAAAAAAGCAGTTACATAATCTGGTCTTCTATTTTGATAGTTTAAATAGTAAGCATGCTCCCAAACGTCTAAACCTAGAACCGGAGTTCCTTTAGTATCTGCGATCGGCATCAAAGGATTATCCTGGTTCGGAGTAGAAGTTACAGAAACAGAACCGTCTTCGTTTTTCACTAACCAAGCCCATCCAGATCCGAATCTTGTTTTTGCAGCGTCAGCAAAGTCAGTTTTGAATTTTTCAAAACCTCCGTAGTTTTCGATCGCGTTGCTTACATTTCCTACCGGAGTAGAACTTCCTCCCGGAGTTAAAATTTCCCAAAAAAGAGAGTGATTGAAGTGACCTCCACCGTTATTTCTAACTGCTGGCTTTTCTGCGCCATTTCTACAAACGTCTTCGATAGACAATTCTGAAAGATCAGTTCCTTCAATAGCTTTATTTAAATTATCAACGTAAGCCTGATGATGTTTTGAATGGTGGATTTCCATTGTTTTTGCATCAATAGTTGGCTCTAAAGCGTCGTACGAGTATCCTAATTTTGGTAATTCAAATGACATATGTTTAATTTTTAATGTTAATATGTAAATTTAGCCAATATTTAAGCCAATATCAAAAATTGCAGATTATTTTAATAAATCTTTAACATTGACAGTCTGATTGGAAAATTTAAACTTAATTCAACAAAAAAAGCACAAACCTAGATCTGTGCTTCTGTACTATATTATAATGAGTCTATCGATTCATAGACATTAGGAATTCTTCGTTGTTCAGAGTTCCTCTGATATTTTTGTTGACAAATTCCATTGCTTCGATAGGATTCATTTCTGAAAGATATTTTCTAAAAATCCACATTCTCTGCGATGTCACTTCATCCAACAATAAATCATCTCTTCTTGTGCTTGAAGACACCAAATCGATCGCAGGGTAAATTCTTCTGTTGGCAATTTTTCTGTCTAACTGAAGCTCCATGTTTCCGGTGCCTTTGAATTCTTCAAAGATCACCTCATCCATTTTAGAACCTGTATCAATCAATGCAGTTGCAATAATCGTTAAAGATCCGCCATTTTCGATTTTTCTCGCAGCACCAAAAAATCTTTTAGGCTTGTGTAAAGCATTTGCATCCACACCACCGGAAAGTACTTTTCCTGAAGCCGGAGTTACGGTATTGTAAGCTCTTGCCAATCTTGTAATTGAATCTAATAAAATAACCACATCATGACCACATTCTACCATTCTCTGAGCTTTCGCCAAAACAAGATTAGCCACTTTTACGTGTTTATCGGCAGCTTCATCAAATGTAGAAGCAATCACTTCTGCATTTACACTTCTTTCCATATCGGTAACTTCTTCCGGACGTTCGTCGATCAAAAGTACCATCATATAAACTTCAGGATGATTGGCTGCGATGGAGTTGGCAATATCTTTCAGCAACATTGTTTTACCGGTTTTCGGCTGAGCAACAATCATCGCTCTCTGACCTTTTCCGATGGGTGCAAAAAGATCTACAATTCTCGTAGACATCGTAGAATTATCTCCTGAAAGATTAAATTTCTCTTCTGGGAAAAGCGGAGTTAAATATTCGAACGCCACACGATCTTTGATAAATGCCAAATCACGTCCGTTAACTTCTGTTGGTTTTAATAATGAAAAATATTTTTCACCTTCTTTTGGTAAACGTACGATTCCTCTTACGGTATCACCAGTTTTTAAACCAAAATTTCTGATCTGTGCAGTTGAAACATACACATCATCCGGTGAAGAGATATAACTAAAATCTGATGAACGCAAAAATCCGTAGTTATCTGGTAATATCTCTAAAACACCTTCAATACTCACCATCCCATCGAAATTGAATTCTTTTCTGGATTCATTTTCTTCCTGTCTTTCAGAATTTCTGTTCTGATTTTGATTAGGATTCTGGTTTTGGTTCTGATTAGGGTTTTGGTTCTGATTGGGATTCTGATTCTGGTTAGGATTATTCTGGTTAGAATTCTGATTTTGGTTATTGTTCTGATTTCTATTTTGAGAATTTCCGGTATTTTGTGGCTGTTGAGTCTGACCTCTCTGATTAGGATTCTGACCTTGTTGCTGTTGTTGCTGTTGCGGTCTTTTAGGTCTTTCTTCTCTTGCTTGTGCAGGAGCTGCAGCGCCAACTTGAGAATCTGTATTTACAGGAGTTTCCTCTTTTGGCTGAATTTGTTCTTCAGTAGTATTTGTAGGAGTTACTCTTTTTCTTTTTTGTTTCGAAGCGTTGCTTGCAGGTCTGTCTTCAACAGCACCTTTTGCAGGCTCTTTTACGATCGCTTCTGCTACAGGTTCTTTTTCCTCTATTACTTCCTCAGTTTTAGCAGGCTCTGCTTCTGTTTTGGGAGTTTCAGTGGCAGCTTTTGGTCGTGTAGTTTTTTTTTGTGCTGGTTTTTTAGGAGCAGCTTTCACTACTTTTTCTGCTGCGGCAGGTTTTTCTTCAGTTTCAGTGTTGCTTTCTGTAGTATTGAAATAATCTTTTGCAACTTTAGGGTTAGAAGCCTGAAAATCAAGAACGGCGAAGATTTTATCATTATCCGTGCTGTTTCTTGCAACCTTAACGCCCAAATCTTTTAGGATTTTAGTCAATTCCGTTACGGATTTTGACCTTAACGTTTCTATGTTAAACATATATAAAGTAAAAATGTAATTAGTTGTGAGTAAGAAAAGTAAGTCCGGCGACTTTTGTTTTCAAGTACATTGTATATTGCAAATCTACACTTATTTTTGAATTGTGCAAAATTTATGTTATTTTTGCTCCTGAATTTAAAATTCTATGTTACAGAGAATACAAACTATTTGGATTTTGTTGTCAGTTTTAGCGGCAGCATTCCTCTATATTACAGGGCAGGATGTAGAAGTTTTCGGAAAACTTCCGATAATCAGCGCTTCGTCTATTGTCTTGGTTTTGGTGGGCGCATTCAGTTTGTTTAGCTTTAAAAACAGAAAAAGACAGATCATGCTGAATAATATCAGCATCATTATAAACGCTTTGTTGATTGGTATATTGGTGTATTGGATGCAAAACTTATCCGGAGGAATAGATTTTCCTGAGAAGGGTATTGAGCCGATTTTCCCGTCGATCGCGGTAATTTGTTTGCTTTTGGCAAATGTTTTTATCAAGAAAGATGAGAGGCTCGTAAAATCTGTAGACAGACTCCGATAACCTGACAATGATTTTTTTTGAGTAAGAACAGCTTCTGCAAAGGAGCTGTTTTTTATTTTTAACAGCAACATATTGATCATATAAGTACAGATGTTTAAGTTTTATTTTAAATTTGTCATATATAATGCAGAAGATTTATACGTAAAGTATAATTTTTAAATATGAAACATTTCATTAAAAACTGCGACAAATTCAACAAAAATAATTCTACATTATGAAAAAGATCACCTATCTCTTTTTATCATTACTATCCGTTGCCACCTTTGCACAGCAAGTATCTTCTGAGAATGTAAAAACCATTCTCTCTACGCTAGCTTCCGACGAAATGAAAGGACGCGAAATAGGAACTCCGGAAAATGATTATGCCGCAAATTATATCGCCAAATTATTCAAAGAAAACAATCTGGAATACTGTGTGGGAGATTCTTATCTCGTTCCATTTGATTATAAAGGACAAACGGTCTACAATGTTTGTGGAATCAAAAAAGGTAAATCTGAGAAAACCTTAGGTTTCTCCGGACATTTTGATCATATCGGAACGAACAAAAAACCGGGAGATAATATTTATAATGGTGCAGACGATGATGCAAGCGGTATTACCACTTTAATAGGAATTGCTGAGTATTTTAAAAATAAAAAACCCGAATTCTCAATGGTTTATATGGCATTCAACGGTGAAGAAAAAGGAATGCTTGGGTCTACTGCCATCACTGCCGATAAAAAATTAGATAAAATTTACAGCAATCTTTCTGCACTTTTTAACTTCGAAATGGTAGCCACAGAATCCGAATTTGGAAAAAACGCAGTGTTCATCACAGGCGATGAGTTCTCGGATCTTGATGAGCTTTTTAATGATCATGCAGAAAATGGTCTGAAAATATATCCTGATCCTTATGCATCTGAGCAATTATTCTACAGATCAGACAATGTAAGTTTTGTAAAGAAAAAGATCATCGCGCACTCTATATCAACTGCCGATATGAGCAAAATAAAGCATTATCATCAGGTGAATGACGATATGACGATTGTTGATCTGGAAAATCTTACGCAGATCATCAATAATTTTGGAAAAACTTTGGAGAAACTAAGTCCGAAGAACTTTAATCCGAAATACAACGATAAAGTAAAATTTAATTAAAAACGTCTCTTCATAATATTTTAATTAATTTTGCTATCCAATTTTATTGAATGAACGAATATAAAAAAATACTGAAATTCGCCAGACCTCATCAGAAATATATCTACGGAAGTTTACTTTTCAATCTGTTGTATTCTTTTTTTCAGATTGCATCTTTAGGAGCTATTCTTCCGGTTTTAGGTATGCTTTTTGGCACAATAAAGCCTACTGCATATAAAGCTGAACCGGTATATTCGGGTGATCTTGTAGATCTATTTTCTTATTTAAAAGAATATGCCAATTATACGGTACAGAATCTGGTTACACATTATGGCTCTCTAAATGTTTTGGCGTGGCTCTGTGTAATTACTGCCGTCATGTTTTTGCTGAGAAATATTTTCAGATATTTAGGATCTTATTTGCTGATCAATTATCGTGTCGGGGTTACAAAAGATCTTCGTGGTGCAATGTATCGCAAGATTTTGTCTCTGCCGGTATCTTTTTTTACGGAGAGCAGAAAAGGAGATATGATGTCTCGTATGTCTAATGATGTAGGCGAAGTAGAAGGCAACATATTGGGAAGCCTTGTAGATCTTATCAATGCACCTTTTATGCTTATCAGTACATTGATCACGCTTTTCTGGTTAAGTCCCGAAATGACGCTTTTTTCTCTATTGGTACTTCCTGTGATGGGGACGCTGATCGCATTAATAGGAAAAAGCCTTAAAAAAGATTCTCAGGAAGCCCAAAACGAAATGGGAACTATCTTTTCTATCGTAGACGAAACGCTGAAATCATCAAAGGTGATTAAAATCTTCAGTGCAGAAAAAATAATGGACAACCGCTTCATGACTTCTATGCAGAAATGGATCAACAGTTCCATCAGTCTTGGTAGAAAAAAAGAATTGGCATCGCCCATGAGTGAGTTTTTGGGATCTATCACTTTCCTTATTATTGCATGGTATGGTGGAAAACAGATCATTGTAGAACGAAGTATTTCGCCAGAAGATTTCCTTGTATTTTTAGGAATGTTTTTTCAGATTTTGCCTCCTATGAAAAGTCTGTCGTCATCTATCTCAAATATTCAGAAAGGAGAAGCTTCTTTAACGAGAGTTTTGGAAATTCTTGAAGCAGATGTAAAGATCGAGGAAGTCGCAGAGCCGGTTTCGATCTCAAATCTTGAAGCGCATATCGAATTCAAAGACATTGGTTTTTATTACGATAAATCTAATCTGATTCTTAAAAATTTCAATTTAAAGATACCAAAAGGAAAAACCGTTGCCTTAGTAGGACAAAGCGGAAGCGGAAAAACGACTATCGCCAATCTTCTGGCAAGATTTTATGATGTTTCTGAAGGTGAAATTTTAATTGACGAAACTAACATTAAACATTTAAAACTAACGGAATACAGAAAATTACTGGGAATGGTGACTCAGGAATCCGTTCTTTTCAATGATACGGTTTACAACAATATTCTGATGGGTAAACCGGAAGCTTCTAGAGACGAAGTAATTGCTGCTGCCAAAATAGCAAATGCAGATCTATTCATCACCCAACTTCCGAATGGTTATGATACCAATATTGGTGATGATGGCGGTAAACTTTCGGGCGGACAGAAGCAAAGAGTTTCTATCGCAAGAGCAGTTCTTAAAAACCCGCCCATCATGATTTTAGACGAAGCAACCTCTGCTTTAGATACAGAATCTGAAAAATTTGTACAAGATGCGCTTGAAAAAATGATGGAAAATAGAACGTCATTAGTCATTGCCCACCGACTTTCAACCATTCAGAAAGCCGACTGGATCGTAGTCATGGAAAAAGGTGATATTATGGAACAAGGAACCCACCAGGATCTTATTTTAAAACGCGGAACTTACCACAAGCTCGTAGAGCTGCAAAATTTTGATTAAATCTTTTTAATTTATTTAAAATGAATCCTATACAAGAGTACTTCTTCAGAATAAACGAGCCTGAACGAAGTACTCTTTTGTTTTTAAGACAGAAAATTTTAGATTCCGACACCGCGAACATAACGGAAACACTGAGTTTTGGGCTGCCATTTTTCAAGTATAAAAAAAAGATGCTGTGCTATTTCTATTACAGCAAAAAGCATAAAAAACATTATGTTAGTTTCTATCACGGTGATCGGCTTGATTATCCGGAGTTGCTTTCTGAAGGCAGAAAAAAGTTTAAAATATTCTTGATTAATGAAGAAGAAGATTTGCCTGTAGAATTTATTTTACGTTTGATCAGCGAAGTTAAAATGCACATCAAATAAGCTAAGTCTGGCAAAATTTATCTTCCATGAAATTACAATAATCACTTATTTAATTTTAGTTTTCTTTTCAGAAATTGTACGGAAATTATCTTAATCAAACGGTGATTCCGTCTCCTTTTTGCCATCGAGCAGATTGATATAAAATAAGACGGACTGACTTCCATTTCTCTCTTAAATGTAATTGCAAAAATTTCTCTTGAAGCAAAACCGCTTTCCTCTGCAAGATAACTGATCTTGTACTCTCTGTATTTCGGATCTTCATTAAGCTTTTCTACGATGTACTGAATCCTCAAACCATTAATGTAATTATTGAAGTTTTTACCTGTATGCAGACGAATGATCTCCGACAAATATTTAGTATTTGTATGAAGAAGATTGGCTAAATATACGCGAGTAACATCCTTTTGTAAAAATTTTTTTGATTGTTCAAATTTGTTGAGTTTTTCTAATAAAATATGCGCCGTATGATCTGTTATGATAAGAGTTTTATCAGTAGGATTTCTGATGTGACTTTTATTGCTATCAGTTTTTTCAGATTCTAAATTTCTGATAATAGTCTGATATTTTTCATGCAGTTTATCTTGATTCCTTTTATAAAAAAACCCGGTCAATAGTGCTAAAAAAAACAAACCTGCGACAATAATTAGTCCTAATTTTCTGTTATCACGTAAATTATCTGAGGCTTGTTTTTCTGTTAGAGTTTTCGCTAGAGCATTGATGCTACTGTACTCTGCATTTTCAATACTGTCATTCAGCTTGATGAATAAATCCATATATCTTGCATCACTCTCGCCGCGCAAAGTTGCAAGATTTGACTCAACTAAAGATTTATAAATATCTCTTTTTAGATATGGAGAACCGATTTGCTTTCCTAGAATTTCTGCTTTTTCAGCATAAAAGAGTGATTACTCATATTTTTTCTGACCATAATAAAGTTTGGAAAGTTCGTTGTACACAGAAGCTTCGAGCAGTTTATTTTTTACATAATTTCTATCTTTAAGAATGTCGAGAGATTTCAAAAAATACTTTTCCGAATCGTTGGTCTTGTGCAGTACATTATTCGCTTTACCAAAATTGAGATAAATCAGTGCCAACGCAGAATTTTTTCTTTCAGAATATTCCTTATCATTGTTAATATTTTGAACATTTTCAAGACTTTTATTCTGATAATAAACCACGGAATCTCCGGAGCCTTTCACCTGAAGCAAACGACTTGCTAAACCATTATTAATGAGAGATTTTTTATAGAGTTTACCATTTTTAGAGTTTATTTTTTCTGTAGCTTCTAAAGCTTTTTTAAGATGTTTAAGACTTTCATCACTAAAACCCAGCTCATTATAAGATAAACCCAAAAGGAGATGAATTCCTGAAAGATTCTCTTGATCTTCAATTTCTTGTGCGTATTTTTCTGCTTCCGTTCCCTGCTCTATAACATCTTTATATCTTCCTATGTCATAATATCCATTCATGATAAGATCATTGCTTTCAAGTATTCCTTCACCGCAATTGATCTGTTTTGAATTTCGATATGCCGTCTTTGCTAATTTTATGGTTTCATAAGGATTTTCTGATGACAGTTTTCTGGCATTTTCAATAACCTTTTTGACATCAACAACTACAATTGAATTCCCCGAAATCTTTTCATCATTTTGCTGAGAATATGCTATATGGCACATCAGACATAAGAATATGAGTAGGCATTTCATAGGTTGATCTTTATAGTTTATATAGCTGCGAGTAACTGTAAAGGTAGGGAATTGAAATTGATATTTTGATGTGAAGATTTCCGAAATTCACACAGCTCTCAAAATGATTAAAACTCTGAATAACAGATATTTAATCATCATTGATCACTAAATTGCTAATTCTGAAAATATCATTATATAAGGACATTTTCTAGATACATTTTCAGAATTTCACACATAATACACTTTCTACAGAGCTAATTTGTTTATAATATTGTAAAAATATCCCACTATGATTTAAGATATTCTAATTAAAACAACAATATCTAACGTAAAAGTTAAAATCATTTTGAATCAAACTAATAATTTCGAAACTAACTTAAAACTAAAATGATGAGAAAGAGAAAAAACAGCAAAAACTTACCTGTCTTCACGACAGTAGGATCTTTGCTGTTTTTATTTTTTTTTCTTCCAATATCTATATCTGCTTACAATAATATTCCTATTGAAGCCAGTGATTCCAACAATGTTCATCTGTCAAATAAAACAGAGATCTACATTTCTGAGGGAACAATAATTTACAATAGTCAACTCATCTATTCTCAAGGTGAAAAAGCAAGTGTAATAACAAAAACAATAAGCAGAAAACGAAGTAAAAAATCTGCAATTGTTTTTAAATTAGCTAAAAACAACATCAAAAAAACGGTTTCTGTTGCAAAGAATAAAAATATTGCTGTCACTACAGAATGTTTTAAAAGTACTCCTGCAGAGCCGATGTCTTTTTTTGCTAAAAACGGTAATTCAGGAACTCTGTTTTTACCCGTAAATAAAAAAATATATGGTTTTGAGTCAATAAAACAGATTCAAGTTTTCATTCACACAGCCTTTTTAATTGAAAATATATTTACGGTACTTTCAAATAGTAGCGATGATGTTTTTCAACAGGAAAATCACACCCGTCCTCCGCCAACAGCTTAAGTATTATCATTCTATAAAAATTTTTTATTGGTGAAAATAGGGATCATAAATGCGTAGTACATGAAATGATCCTTAATTCAGCGATATGATGAAATGATAACAATTCCATAAAAGACTCTTTAAAAACAACTATTAACCATAGAACTCTCCTTTGAAGTCCAGAACTACTTTCTGGCACAACTGATCTGTGCTGAAAGATCAATTACCATTCTATCAACTTTAAAAATTAAACAATGAATCAAAGATTTACTTTTCTCAAAGTGTTTTTTCTTATGCTTGTGTTTTTTTGCACAGCCATAAAAGCACAGTTGACCTGTACTCCCACCAACTACAATGATATTACGATAATGAATACTGCGGGAGGAACTAATGCCAGCAATGGATTAAGAATTTTACTATCAGGAGCAGGAAATCTACAGGTTTACCGTCTTGGCTCTCCACAAATCTTTAATAGCGACATGTCATTTAGTTTCTCGCCAAATACAGTTCCCGGTACTACAAACGGTATTGTCTGGATGATCGGAACTACCAAATTCAATACCGGAACTTTAAATGCATCATTTGGTGGAACCAGTTTAACTCCAGTATCAAGCGCCTGTACAAATAGCGGAAGCACTTTTCAGCATGTCATTAACTTTTCACAAACCGTTTCAGGTTTAGTTTATGGTTTAAAAGTAACGTATGATTATGTTAGCCCAAATAATTAT
The DNA here is from genome assembly GCF_027945075.1 of Chryseobacterium sp. CY350. Lineage (NCBI taxonomy): Bacteria > Pseudomonadati > Bacteroidota > Flavobacteriia > Flavobacteriales > Weeksellaceae > Chryseobacterium > Chryseobacterium wangxinyae. The sequence continues at coordinate 2,916,674 of NZ_CP116034.1, read as the reverse complement.
TTAACTATCAGCTATGAAGTAACTATTCCGACTGGAGGACAACAAGTGAAAGTAGCTCAGGGATGGGATACTCTTTTGGGAAGCAGCGACCGTGGACCAGGCTTTGTAAGCGGAATTGCACCGAATTATATAATGGGTACGCAGCAGACCGTTTCAGGAAGTGTAATATATGAGGCATTCAAATACAAATCCGGACAACCGTGGTCGGGATATTATTCAGCCTTATACAGCAGTTTAAATTCAGATCTGGGAGCAGATAACGTATTTAATAATACGATAAATACTTCTTCTACCACAGATAACGGCATCGGTATTTCGGTAGATTATGGTTCTACAGCAGGCACATTCAGTAGCGTAAATGATGTGATTTTCCTTTGTAATGCACCAACGTCTGCACCAACATACAGCAGTACCAATTACACATTAGCATGCGGAGCTGCCTCCGTCAATATTGCAGCCAACTATAACGGAGTTGCTATCGGGTCTTTGCCTGCCGGAGTAACGATAAGATATCTGGATTCTTTAGGGAATATTGTGTCTACTCCTACCGCAGTTACAACTGCAGGAACTTACTACGCTATGTACGTCGATTCCAACAATGCAGACTGTACTTCACCTTCTACCACCATTACTGTCGCACAAGGTGCATGTTGTACTGCAATACCAACGGTTAATACCGCACTTTCAAACACTTGTCCTGCAACATCTGTAAATTTAAATAATGCCTACACCGGAAGCACTTCACTACCGACGGGTACAGCTTTAGAATGGCATACTGCTGCTACATCTCCTTCCGCAGGAAATCTAGTGGCAACTCCTACAGCTGTAACAACAGCAGGTACATATTATGCTTACTATCGTGATACAACAAACAATTGTTACAGCTCGGCATCTTCAGGTGTTGTTGTAACTATTGCAAATTGCTGTAATGCAGGTAACACAGCTCCTGTCATCAACTAAATACTAACAATAAGAAACAGAAGTATGAAAAATATACATCGTTTACTCTCTGTTATCATGATGTTTATTACAGTGTTTGGTTTTTCACAAACAGTGAATTTGAATACTCATGTAACAGGTACGCCGCCCACAGGCACCGTCCTGGAGTGGCATAATGCAATTCCTATCTCCTCTACAAATGTGATTACATCTGCCCAAGCTGCCGCAGCAAGCGCAGGAACATACTATGCAGTTTATTACGACAATGTAAATGCTTGCTATAGTCCATACTCAAAAGTAAAAGTTGTTACAGGAACTTGTCCTTCTACTACCTTTAACCTAACATCACTAACTTCGGGTACGGCACCTGCCGGAACGATTCTGGAATGGCATACAGCTGTCATACCAAATTCCTCAAACTTGGTTAGCAATGCAGCAGCTGTTCCTTCGGGAACCTATTATGCCGTTTACCACGACATTACAAACTCATGCTACAGTCCTGTGTCTGAACCTGTGATTGTATCTTTAAGCACAAGTTGTCTGTGTTACAAACCGGCAATAACCACAGGCGCAACATTAGACAGTAAAGTAGGAATAACATCTCTTGGAAGAGCAGGAACTACAAACATGGATAACTGGCCAATGAACCGTAAAGGTGCCTGGCTTGTAATAGAATCGAAAACAAAGGCCTTCATTCCAAACAGAGTTAAATTTAACAGCTCAAATGTACCTGTTGCAGATGACGGAGTAACTCTTGTTATTACTTCTCCCGTAGAAGGAATGATGGTATTTGATGCCACAAACAAATGCCTGAAAATGTACACCTCTACGGATGGAGGGACAACTTTCGGGTGGTTCTGTATGGCTACACAGACTTGTCCGGATTAAAAAATAAACTGTAAATATTTTTTCTAAACGATAAAAAAATGAAATACATAATATCCTTTTTCGCTTTGCTCTCTGTATTTAGTGCTAAATGCCAGATTGCAATAGGCAAACCATCAGTAACAAACACATCCGTTTCTCTGGAATTTGCAGAAACGGAAAATCGGGGATTAATTCTACCTTACATCACTGATAAAAGTAGCATTAATACATTGGGTTCACTTTTTTATGATACGACAGATCATAAAGTTAAACTTCTAAGTGATACAAATACCTTGTTTGATTTTTCTGTTGATACAACAGGAACGGCAGATCTGTCAATTCAGGGAAACGACAAAACTGAGCTTTCTACATCCAAAATTGCAATAGGTGTCAATAGTTCTTCGGACGCTTCAACAGGTATTTTCGTTTTGGCAGATAGCGATAAAGCGATGGTTTTGCCGAAAGTTCAGAGTCCGCATCTTAACATCGTTAATCCAAGTGCAGGAATGATGGTTTATGATAAAAATAAGCGACAGCTCGCAATATTTAACGGAACAGTATGGTCCTTTTGGAAACCGTGATATTCGATGAAAGCTTTCAATGCTAAGAATATTTTAAATAATTAAAAATAAAGAAATACACAGACTGATATTCCCTCAATATTCAATGCATTCTGAAAATTCAGATGTTTAAGTTTTTTATTAAAGTAAAACCGCCTCTTACGAAGCGGTTTTATTGATTTATCAGTATTGATATTAATCTCTCATTTTAGCAATCACATCGATTCCGCCTTTGGTTTTATCTCCAATCTTACAGATTATTTCGGTGTCGAGAGGCAAGAATATATCCATTCTTGATCCGAATTTTATAAAGCCAAATTCGTGTCCCGCTTTGGCAGCATCACCTTCATTACAATAGAAAACAATCCTTCTTGCGACATACCCAGCGATTTGTCTGAAAACTACTTTATGATTGGTTAAACTTTCTACAGCAATGGTGGTTCTTTCATTTTCGGTCGAAGATTTTTCATGCCAAGCAACCAGATATTTTCCCGGATGATATTTTTTATAAATAACATTTCCCGAAACCGGAAATCTGCAAATGTGTACATTCAGAGGAGACATAAAGATAGACACCTGTATGGCTTTTTCCTTTAAAAACTCAGTTTCTTCTACTTCTTTGATCATGACCACTTTTCCGTCCACAGGAGCAATTACATTCTCTGTGTGATCTAAAATATCACGATTCGGAACTCTGAAAAACCAAAAAACCAAACAGTAAATAATCAATAATGGGATAATGATCAATAAAGACCACATTTCGAGGAAGTAAATAGATAGAGCCGCTATCACAGCAAAAACCAGACTTGCTACGATAATCGTTCCTTTTGATTCCTTATGTAATTTCATATGAGGATATTAATTTTTATATTTCTTGAGGTGAGATAATGTCAATATAAATTGCGCAACATCATCAGTTTTAAATAAATTTTTCTAAAATAAAGTACAAATATACGACAGGAACGCAGATTAAAAAACTGTCTAGCCTATCTAATACACCACCATGCCCGGGAATGATATTTCCACTGTCTTTAGCGCCAAAAGTTCTTTTCAATTGGCTTTCAACCAAATCACCCAAAGGAGCAAATGCGGCAATCAGAAAGCCAACAATCATCCAGTTTCCGCGAAGTTGTGGCTGATACATTTCAACAAAATAAGAAAGAACCAAAGTAAGAACTACTCCTCCGGCATAACCTTCCCATGTTTTTTTTGGGGAAATTTTGGGAGCCATTTTATGCTTTCCAAAAAACTTTCCGACCAGATAAGCAAATGTGTCGCTGCTCCAGATTAATATAAAAAGGAAGATAACTTCTAACGAAAAACTGCTGTCATAAGAGGAAAATTTAGGCAATCCCAAAGCAAAAGAAAATGGTAGCGCAACATATATTACAGTAAAAATAAGTTTGCCGCTGTCAAAATAAAGTTCGCTTGTAAATTTAAATAACGTGACTACCGCAATTACGACTAACGCAAGCGCAAGTATTTCTGAAAGTCTGAAATTGAAATAGAAGTCGTGATAAAAAAACCTTTTCGAAAACATGTAAAAGATCAAAAGTACGATTGGCAGGACGATCCATTTTTCGTAGCCGTCACCAAATTTCATGATTTTGATACATTCCCAGGTTCCTACCAACAAAAGAAAAGTGATTAATCCGTAATAAAGGTATTGCTGCTTTACAAGCCCGGGCGACAGTTGATCCAGAAGCTGAGCTCCAAAAGGGGTTGTACAGAGAATAATGATTGCAATGTAAACAATCCCTGAAACAGTTCTCTGAATAAGATTTTTGTCCAAAATTTAAAATTTAGAATATTTCTAGTCTTCCAACAGCAATAGGAAAAGCTTTGTATTGTTATTGGCTGCGGTATCTAGTTTAGAATGATTTCCACTGATGGAGGTAAGATTTTTTATATTTCCTGTACGTTTTATCTTCCCCATCGCATCGTTTAGGTTGTTGACGATCTGAGAAACGTTGGCCATAATAATTATTTTTGATGGCAATCTGGAAGAATGATAATGCAGAATATTATTATGCGACAGCATGATTCTGCCATCGTAAGCGATTAAATATTCACAAGTAATAAACGCGGCGTCATTACCTGCTTCAAGTTGTGGGGTGTGAGGAACTTTTACAACATTCAAAAAATTCTGCAAATCTTTATCACAAGAGAAAACCGAGGTAATTCCTTCTATTTTGATGATTTGATTCAGTGTCTGCAAAGCTTCTGCCTCGTCCGCACAATAATTAAAAAATCCGCCGGAATGTGTAAACAATTGGGCAAACTTATAATCAAGATCTGCATTTTTCAGCGAATCCCCTAGTTTTTCCAGACTTTGCTTGTCTTCTTCCTCAGGCTGATTGGTTAGTTTGCTTACAATTCTCTTAAATAAACTCAACTTAATGTTTTTTTAGTCAACTTTATACAAAAATAGAAAATTAATTAGAATTGCTTCTAATAATATCACTTTAAAATCAAAAAACCCGGTAATTAAAAAATTGCCGGGTTATATTGAATTGAATTTAAATATTTTAAAGCTGTGCAGGACTTTCTGGTGCCTGAATCTCGCTTTCTTCTATCTTCTCATGCAAAGGAATGGTATTGGTCACCGGCCTTTCTGTTAATTCCGGATCCCATGCTCTTTTGCCGAATATATCTTCAAGATCTTCGCGGAAAATTACTTCTTTTTCCAGAAGTTTATTTGCCAAAGCATCCAACTTATCTTTATTCTCAGTAAGAATTCTTACCGCTCTTTCATATTGATGCTCAATAATTGTCTTTATCTCTGTATCAATTTTAGATGCAGTAGCTTCAGAATAAGGTTTACCGAAGTTATATTCTGACTGACCTGAACTGTCGTAATAAGAAATATTTCCAATATTTGGACTCAATCCGTAGATCGTAACCATCGCCTGAGCTCTTTTGGTAACCGTCTCAAGATCTGAAAGTGCACCTGTAGAAATATTATTAAAAATCACCTGCTCTGCTGCTCTACCTCCTAAAGTTGCACACATCTCGTCTAGCATTTGTTCTGTAGTAGTCAGCTGTCTTTCTTCAGGAAGATACCAAGCCGCACCCAATGAACGTCCTCTTGGGACAATTGTAACTTTCAATAAAGGAGAAGCGTGCTCTACCAACCAAGAAATTGTTGCATGACCAGCCTCATGGAAAGCCACTCTTTTTTTCTCAGATGGCTTAATCGCCATATTTTTCTTCTCAAGACCACCGATAATTCTATCAACAGCATCTAAGAAATCTTGTTTGTTTACAGATTCATGGCTGTTTCTAGCTGCAATTAATGCTGCCTCGTTACAAACATTGGCAATATCTGCTCCACTGAAACCAGGAGTTTGTTTTGCTAAGAAATCTCTGTCAACCGTATCATCTAATTTGATTTTCTTTAAATGAACATCAAAAATCTCTCTTCTTTCATGCAATTCCGGAAGGTCAACATAAACTGAACGGTCAAAACGGCCGGCTCTCATTAATGCTTTATCCAAAATATCTGCTCTGTTTGTTGCAGCCATTACGATTACATTCACGTCGGTTCCGAAACCGTCCATTTCTGTAAGTAATTGGTTTAATGTATTTTCTCTTTCGTCGTTGCCACCAGAAAAGTTATTCTTCCCTCTTGCACGTCCGATAGCGTCAATCTCATCAATAAAGATAATTGCAGGAGATTTAGCTTTTGCCTGAGCAAACAAATCTCTTACTCTCGAAGCACCTACCCCAACAAACATTTCAACAAAATCTGAACCTGACAATGAGAAGAAAGGAACTTTAGCTTCACCCGCCACAGCTTTCGCCAATAAGGTTTTACCTGTTCCCGGAGGACCAACTAATAAAACACCTTTAGGAATTTTACCTCCCAGTTTTGTGTATTTTTCAGAGTTTTTCAAGAAATCTACAACTTCCTGTACCTCTTCTTTTGCTCCTTCTAATCCTGCAACATCTTTAAATGTTGTCTGAATTTTTTCTTTCTCGTCAAACAATTTGGCTTTAGATTTTCCGATAGAGAAAATTTGTCCTCCAGGGCCTCCACCGCCTCCCATTTTTCTGAAAAGGATAAAGTAGAATAAACCTAAAATCGCGATCCAGATCAAAGCTGAAAATAATATTTCTGTAAACGGACTTTTACCGTCTGCATAATCTTTTGATGTTTTTATCGCCGGATTATCTTTTTTAATAGATTCAAATTTCTCTAAAAAAAGCTGTAAATCACCATATTTCAGGCTATAATCAGCTTTTGAAGACATCCCTAAATTTGAAAAAGGATTTGTTTTGTCTTCTTTCTTTACCGTTGCTGTTTTGGCAGCCTGGGTCAAAAATACGTCTGCTTTCTGAGCCTGTTTATCAATCAACACATTCTGAACTTTTCCCGTCTGCATTTCTCTAAAGAAAGCATCTTCGTCAATAGTTTTTGCATTGTTGTCACCCAAAAAATTTGAGGCAAAAAATAACAAAAGGGCAATTATTGCGATTGGAAAAAACCAGTTAAATCCTTTATTATTCATTTAATACTTTTAAAATTTATACTTCACTTTCTATTTTGGTGATTTTTGCATCACCCCAAAGTTCTTCAATATCGTAGTACTCTCGGGTTTCTTTCTGGAAGATATGTACAACAACCGTTACATAATCTACCAACACCCACATTGAGTTTTCTGTACCCTCAACGTGCCAAGGTCTGTCCTGAAGATCGTTTCTTACTTTTTTTTCTACGCTTCCTGCTAATGCTGATACTTGCGTATTTGAGTTTCCACTACATATTATAAATGTCTCTGCTACAGAATTTTCAATTTTAGAAAGATCGAAGATCATGATATCTTCACCCTTTACATCCTGGATAGCTTCTACAATTTTATCTATTAGCGCTTGCTTTTCTACTGTTTTATTCATTAAAATATACTATAATCTGCAAATTTATTGTTTTTCTTTTACTTTAGCCTTACTTTTAGGGCCTTAATGTTCTTAAAGTTTTCTTAAATGAGCCAACTGTTCTATCAAAAAGAGTGTTCTTCTACTAATGACGAAATATCTAAGGTTTTACTTTACCCAAATTCAGATTTTGTTGGTCTTTATACTTTTAATCAAACTAAAGGACGTGGGCAGTATGGAAATAGCTGGACTTCCAGAGCTGGGCAGAATCTCGCTTACACTTTAGCTGTGAAAATAGAAGACATTCCTCTCACCGATTTTTTGTTCAATTATTATACCGCCACCGTTATCAGGGAATTTCTTGCCAAATTGACTGAAAAGTCAGTGAAGATCAAATGGCCGAATGATATTATTTTAGCTCACAAAAAAGTAGCCGGTATTTTAATTGAGAAGAAAAAATTTAACGGAGAAAACTATTTCATTGTTGGAGCGGGAATTAATATTCTGCAAGAAAAATTTGATGAAATTTCTAATGCAGGCTCACTTTTTACTCAAACCGGAGAACACTTTCATTTAAAAAATTTAACTGAAAATTTACATCAGTTTTTAGGTGAAAAATTTAAAAACTACCCTTCTCAAGAATATATATTGGAAGAATTTAATTTAAATCTATTCCGAAAAGACGAAATATCAGTTTTTGAAATTGATGGAAACCGACAAAATGGCATCATCCGAAAAGCAGACGAAAAAGGTGAAATCTGGATCGAACTGGAAGATGGAATGAAGTCATTTTATCATAAAGAGGTAAAACTTCTTTATTGATTTGCTCTTCTCACGTAAAGAATCAGCGTTAAAGGAAAAAAGATGATATTCGGCATCCACATCGCCAATGGTGGAGACAAAACTTTATTTTCTGAAACTACTTTTAAAGCCTCAAATGAAAACACAAATACGAATGCTAAGGAAATACCAATTGCGAGATTGATTCCCAAACCTCCTCTTTTCTTTTGGGAAGAAAGTGAAAGCGCCAAAAAAGTCAGTAAAACTATCGATACAGGCATCGAAGTTCTCTGATACAACTCATTTAGGTGAGTATTCAGGTTACTGTTACCTTTTTCTTTTTCACGATCGATGAATTTTATAAGCTCCGGCGTTGTCTTATTCTGACCTAAAAGTTCGTTGGGAAATAATTCTTCTGGAGCCTGTCCGTAACTTTTTCTGATCTCAAATCCCTGACCTAATTTTTCAGAATCATCTTTATTAATTGTTTTTTCAAGAAAGCTGTTGAGAACAAATTGCTTCTTCGCAGTATCCCAATAGGCATCGTTTGCTTTGAGCTCATAGATCATCTTTCTGGCTTTATCAAATTTTTGATAAACGAAACCATAACCTCTGTTTTCTCTTTTATTCCATGAGTTTACAAAAATATATTCTGTTTTGCTCAACTGTGCAGAAACCGGCGCCGTTCCTAAGATTTTATCTTTATTGGTCTGATTATAAGTGTAAGCTTCGAGTGCATTTTTCTTAATATTTGCCCAAGGTAAAACAAAATGATTCACGGTAAGTGAAAGCAAAGCAATGAAAAGTGAAGTCAGTAAATAAGGCTTCGCAAACCTGTGAAAACTTGCACCACTGCTGATAATGGCAACAATTTCTGTATTATTTGCCATTCTCGAAGTAAAATAAATCACAGAGATAAAGACCAAAATTGCAAGAAAGGTCACAATTAAATTAATGATCCAAAAAGGATAAAAATGAATAAGGAAATACGTTAAATTAAGTTTAGGATCTATGGCCGTGGCATTCTCAATTCTTGGGATTTTCTGCTGTACGTCGATTACCAAAACCACAATAGACAGTAATACCAGCATGAAACTGAAAGTTCCAAGGTATTTTCTTACGATATATCTGTCTACAATTTTAAACATTCTATATTTTTAAAGTCTTTGTCTTAAAACAGGAACTACAGAATTTTTCCATTCATAGAAATCTCCTGCTAAAATATGTTCTCTCGCCACTTTCACCAAATCAAGATAGAATGCAAGATTATGAATCGAAGCGATCTGTTTTGCCAGATATTCTTTAGACACAAATAAATGACGAACGTACGCTTTAGAATATTCACGATCTACAAAACTTGTCCCAAACTCATCCAGAGGCGAAAAATCTTTCTTCCATTTTTCGTTTTTCAGATTCATGACACCTTGCCAGGTAAAGAGCATTGCATTTCTTGCGTTTCTGGTAGGCATCACACAATCCATCATGTCAATACCAAGACCGATAGATTCTAAAATATTCCATGGAGTACCTACTCCCATCAAATATCTGGGTTTGTCTTTTGGTAAAATATCGGTTACCTCATCAGTAATTCTGTATAATTCTTCCTCAGGCTCACCAACGGAAAGTCCGCCAATAGCATTTCCTTCTGCATCGGCTTCTGCAATAACTTCCGCCGAAATTTTTCTTAAATCTGAGTAGGTAGAACCTTGCACTATGGGGAAAAATCTTTGTTTATGACCATATAGCTCAGGGTTTTTCTCGTTCCAATCGATGCTTCTTTTTAGCCAACGATGCGTCATATCCATCGACTTTTTTACCTGATTATATTCCGCAGGATAAGCAACGCACTCGTCAAAAGCCATAAAAATATCTGCTCCGATCTGTCTTTGAATTTCCATTGATTTTTCGGGAGTGAACAAATGCACGCTTCCGTCGATATGAGATTTAAATTTAACGCCTTCTTCAGACATTTTTCTCGTTCCTGAAAGCGAAAAAACCTGAAACCCACCGGAATCAGTAAGAATCGGAAGATCCCAATTCATAAATTTATGTAAGCCACCAGCTTCTTCCATCACTTCCATTCCGGGACGAAGATATAAGTGATACGTGTTTCCCAGAATAATCTGAGCTTTAATATCATCTCTTAATTCTCTCTGATGCACCGTTTTTACACTTGCAACGGTTCCTACCGGCATAAAAATCGGGGTTTGCACCACACCGTGATCGGTAACCAATTCTCCGGCTCTGGCTTTTCCGTTTGAAGTTTTTTCTATCTTAAAAAATTGCTGCATTTTCTATCTTACTATTTTTGGGACTTCTTTCGCTGGCTCAGATTTGCTTTTAACAAAATCTCTTGCCTTAGGATCTTTCTCTAGGAGAATCTCCTGCGCATCATCCACAATTTTATTCATTTTTCCTGTTACCACATAATATTTGTAGCTTTCAACAAAATCGTCAGCTTTTACATTGTGGCTTTTAAGGATATATCTTGTTCCGCTTTCGAGATTTTTACCCAGATAGGTGTTTGTCACCTGATCGTTAATAGCCAGATCAGCCATGATCTCAGACATTTTACTTTTATCTAAAAGGTTTTTTGGTTTGTCTACATATTCGCTGCAGGAAACCAAAAACACAAAAATAAAAAGTGCAAATATTCTTCTCATAATCTGTTGATTATCGATTTCCATTTTAAATTTAAAACTCCAAAAACAGCTTCGTGAATGATCCCGCCATTCATTTTACTTTCACCTAATTCCCTGTTGGTGAAAATAATGGGAACTTCTACAATTTTAAAACCTTTTTTAAAAGTTCTGAATTTCATTTCGATCTGAAAACCGTAACCTTTTAATTTTACATTATCTAAACCTATTTCGTCTAAAACTTTTCTTGAAAAACAAACAAAACCTGCCGTCGTATCATGAATAGGAAGTCCTAAAACAAATCTTACATATTTGGATGCAAAATAAGATAGCAAAACTCTTCCCATCGGCCAATTTACAACATTCACCCCTTTAGAATATCTTGACCCGACTGCCATATCGGCATTTCGGCAAGCTTCAAAAAGTTTGGGTAAATCATTTGGATTGTGAGAAAAATCAGCATCCATCTCAAAAATATAGTCGTAGTTATTTTGAAGTGCCCATTTAAAACCATGAATATAAGCTTTTCCTAAACCGTCTTTAACGTGTCTTATCGACAAATGAAGCGTATGAGGATGTTTTTTCTGAAGTTCCTTTACAAGATCTCCGGTTTTATCGGGCGAAGAATCGTCTACTACAAGAACATGAAACTCTTGTTCCAACGCAAAAACAGCAGAAATTATCTTTTCGATATTTTCCTTTTCGTTGTAGGTTGGGATGATGACGAGTTTTTTCATTTGAATTTGCAAAGATAAGTTATTTAAGCTTTTTATTTTATACAAAATAATCTATAATTTTGCAAAAAAATTTCCCGTTGCCTATATCACAGAATTTTACAAACCAAATAAGAATACCCGAAAATAATGACTGGGTGATTTTTATATTAACAGGCTGTCTTTTCCTCTACATTTTTATGATGAATATTATAGAAAGAGAAGCCAATCTGAAAGATTTTCTTTTGCAGAAATATTTTGATTCCAGCAATAATCTGCCCAGCTGGATCATCACGTCCTGTGTCATTACGCTCAGTTTAGCAGTATTAATCTCTCAATATATTCCTGTAGTTCCGGAATATGCGGCAAAATTGCAGCTTTTCGGATATCAGATGAATAAGTTTGGATATTGTTTAACGGTTGTTTCGCTGTTTTATTTTATAAGAACAGCATTGGGCTTTTTATTCTACCAAAGTATAGGAGACGGCAAAAAATGGACTATTTTCTACTTTACCTCCACAAAATTCAACTTCATCCTCTCTATTTTGGTGATCATTCTATGCGTTACCCACTATTATTTCCCCATTGATAGGAATAAAGCGTTTTTATACTATTTTTACTTTTTTCTGTTTGTATTTATTTTCAAGGTTTTTTTCTACTTATTTCACAGGAACAACATATTACCTCAAAAATGGTATTATAAATTTTTGTATATTTGCACGCTTCAAATAGCACCTTTACTGATGCTTTGGAAGTTATTATTTATTTGATAAAAAGTACAAGATGAGAATAAAGTCTATATTGGTTTCTCAACCAGCGCCTAGTGAGTCTTCTCCCTATCTGGAAATTGCAAAAAAGGAAAAGATAAAGATTGATTTCCGTCCTTTTATCCACGTTGCAGGGGTTGACAACAAAGAACTCAGAACTCAGAAAATAGATTTAACGCAGCATACAGGTATTATTTTCACCAGTAAAAACGCGGTTGACCATTATTTCAGATTAGCAGAAGAGCTTCGGTTTTCTGTTCCTGACACTATGAGATACATCTGTCAGTCTGAAGCAATCGCCAATTATCTTCAAAAGCATATCGTTTACAGAAAAAGAAAGATCAGCTTTGGAGAAAAAAACTTTGCCGACCTTTTGCCTCTGTTTAAAAAATTCCCTTCTGAGAAGTATTTGCTGCCATCTTCCGATGTGCTAAGTCCGGATATTCCTAAAACTCTGGATTCTGCAAACATTCAGTGGACGAGAGCTATTATGTACAGAACGGTTTGTAGCGATTTGACAGATATCAATATTAAAGATTACGATATGTTGATTTTCTTCAGCCCTCAAGGAATTAAATCATTACAGCAAAATTTCCCGGATTTCAAACAGGAAGACACTAAAATCGGAGTTTTTGGACCAACTACTTCCGCAGCAGCTGAAGAAGCGGGCCTTAAAATAGATTTGATGGCACCAACGAAAGAAACACCTTCTATGACGATGGCGCTAGAAAAATACATTAAAAGTTTGCACAAATAGTTTATTAAACTTAAAACCATATAGCCGTCTTTTCGTTCAAAGAAAAGATGGCTTTTTTTTAATTAAATTTAAACAAAAATTAATACTGAATAAAAAAGTAGAGTAAAGTATATTTTTTGCACTAAATTTTATTCAACTGTAAAATTAAAATTCTTGATGAAAGCTCCACAAGCAAAAAAAATAGAAAACATACTCGAAATTCACGGTGACAAAAGAATTGACAACTATTTCTGGATGAATGACCGTGAAAATCCTGAAGTCATCAAATATCTCGAAGAAGAAAATGCTTACGAAGAAGCGATGATGAAAGAAACGGAAGCTTTTCAGGAAGATCTTTACGAGGAAATGAAAGCACGCTATAAAAAAGATGATGAGTCTCTGCCTTATTTTTTTAATGAATACTGGTACATCGTGCGTTATGAAGAAGGAAAAGAATATCCTATTTTCTGCAGAAGATTTCAGACCATGGAACATCCTGAAGAGATTATTTTGGATGTTAATATTCTTGCTGAAGGTCAGGAATTTTTCGAAGTTGCCAATGTCGCTGTAAGCCCGAATAATGAGTTGGCTTCTTTTTCAGCGGACAATGTGGGTAGGAGAATCTACAGTTTAAACTTCAAAGATTTAAAAACTGGTGAAATTCTTTCAGACAAAATAGAAAACACAACCGGAAAAGCTGTTTGGGCAAATGACAACAAGCACGTTTTTTACATTAGAAAAGACGAAAGTCTGCGTGCTTATCAGGTTTTCAGACATCAACTGGGAACAAATCCTTCTGAAGATATTTTAATTTTCCATGAAGAAGATGAAACGTTTGATGTGACGGTTTTTAAAACTAAATCTTTAGAATATATTTTTCTGGCAAGCTCGAGTACAATTTCTGATGAGCATCATTTTATTCCGTCTGACAATGTTTTTGCAGAATGGAAGGTAATTCAGCCAAGAATTGATGATTTAGAATATTCTGTAGAACATTACGAAGATGAATTTTATATTATCACAAACGCTGATGACGCAACAAATTTCAAAATTGTAAAAACAAAAATTGAAAATTGCGGAATGGAAAACTGGGTGGATGTAATCCCGCATCGTGCTGAAGTTTTGCTAGAAGGTTTTGAGATTTTCAAAGATTATCTCGTTTTAGAAGAAAGAGAAGAAGGACTTTTACAGATAAAAATCATTAACGAGAAAAACGGAGAAACGTATGATTTACCTTTTTCAGACCCAACTTATACCGCTTACATTGGTTTAAATTTAGAATTTAATACCGAAATTTTGCGTTACGGTTACACTTCTCTTACGGTTCCAAGTTCAACTTTCGAATTCAACATGAAAGACAAAACTACCAAACTTCTGAAACAACAGGAAGTTTTGGGCGGGAAATTTGTCGCTGAAAATTATATTTCAGAAAGAATCTGGGCAGACTCAAGAGATGGAGAATCGAAAATTCCAATTTCTTTAGTTTACCATAAAGACACGGCGAAATCGGCAGATACTCCGGTTCTTTTGTACGGTTACGGAAGTTACGGACACACGGTTGATGCAAGTTTTTCTAATGTGCGACTTTCGATTTTAGATCGAGGTTTTATTTATGCAATTGCACACATCCGAGGTGGAGAATATTTGGGAAGAGAATGGTATGAAGATGGAAAAATGTTGTTTAAAAAGAATACATTCTTCGATTTTATTGATGCCGGAAAATATTTAATTAAAGAAAATTATACTTCATCAAAGCATTTGTATGCAATGGGTGGAAGCGCTGGAGGTTTATTAGTTGGAGCTGTTGTTAATTACGAACCACAATTATTCAACGGAATTGTTGCGCAAGTTCCCTTTGTAGATGTTGTAACGACCATGTTGGATGAAACTATTCCTCTGACAACCGGAGAATATGATGAATGGGGAAATCCGAACGACGAGGAATATTATCATTATATGAAGGATTATTCGCCATACGATAATGTTGAAGCTAAAGATTATCCGAATATGCTGATTACAACTGGTTTTCACGATTCTCAGGTACAATATTGGGAGCCAGCAAAATGGGTTGCCAAGTTGCGTGAAATAAAAACTGACAACAATCTTCTATTGTTTAAAACTGATATGAGCTCTGGTCACGGCGGAGCGAGCGGAAGATTTGAATCATTGAAAGAAGACGCATTAGAATATGCGTTTTTGATGAAACTTGAAAATAAAATTTA
Source organism: Chryseobacterium sp. CY350 (assembly GCF_027945075.1). Lineage (NCBI taxonomy): Bacteria > Pseudomonadati > Bacteroidota > Flavobacteriia > Flavobacteriales > Weeksellaceae > Chryseobacterium > Chryseobacterium wangxinyae. The sequence continues at coordinate 2,901,576 of NZ_CP116034.1, read as the reverse complement.
ATGAAAAATCAGGTTAGATTTTACTTGATTTAAAAAAGACAAACAAATTCTTATAAGATGACAGAAGCAGAATTATGGGCTAAGGTTGAAGAATTTTTTCAAATAAATTTCGACACAGAAAAACATCCGCAGATCGACACTATTTTATTTTTAATTGGTGTACAGGAATTAGGAAGCGGACAACAAAAATACACCAAAGACGACAAACTGAATATTTTACACATTGCAGTTTGCAGATTGCTGGAGCCTTTCGGATATTTTAAATTTTCGCATTATGACAAAGACGGTTATCCGCATTTTGAAGAAATGGAAAAACTTCCCGAGCTTAAGCCTAATGAACAGCAGCTTTTGATGAAAAAAGCGATTATTCATTATTTTCAGGAGGAAGAATTGATTTAAAAATAAAAAGGAAAGCAAAACGCTTTCCTTTTTTACTACTTCAAAAGTTCTTCAAGTTGATTTAGTCCTGTTTTAAAACCTTCTTCAAAACCCATTTCCAATTGCTTTTTCATGTCTTCTTCAGTTTGAAAATGCATGTTAACAGATAGTTTTGTTCCTTCTTCTACACCTGTAAATCCTAGAAGCCATTTGGTTTGCGGGAAAGTTTCATCTATTTTTCCGTTTTCGTCACAGAAAGCATCGATTCCGTCAAAACTTCGTCCAGCATTTATTTCACCGTATTTTACCTGCGAATACATTTTTTCTCCGCTTGGGCCATTCATTGAATAGAACCAAATTCCACCCTCTTCAAAGTTGAGATTTTCAGTTTCGCATTTCCACGGTTTTGGCGCCCACCACAGATCGAGCAATTCAGATTTGGTGAAATAATCCCAAATTGCGGAAACTTGTGCATCATAAACTTTCATTACGTAGATGCTTTTAGAATCAAAATCTTTATTAAAAACAATTTCTGAACTCATTGAATATATTTTTATTTAAAATTAAAAAAATTAAACATATAAATAATACAAAATCTGCTCATAAAACCCCATTAATTCCCAATAAAATGTTAAAAAACATCTTTTTAAGAAAATGAACACAATTTTATGGCGTATTTTTTGTTTATATGGTCATAAAATATTTAATTTTAACATTTATAATCGCAAACTATTATATGTAATGAATAACAAATTCATCCCGATAATCTCAGTGTTTATGACGATTTCATTAATTGTTTTCGTCACGCTGCAGTTTTATTGGCTTAAAGGATATTACGGAGCTCTGGAACAGGAGTTTTCGAATAAAGTATACACTGCTCTTGAAAACACCACGAAAACCGTTTCTGAACTGGAAGTAGATAAAATATTAAATGAAAATTATGAAAACTTCCGCGATAATATTAAAGCAAACAGCAAACAGCCATCGCTTACAACGATTCAGCAAACAATAGATTCCGGAACTCAAAGATCAATAGTTTATTCGAAAAATCTTATCGAGCAAAAACAGCTGCCGATCAATAAGACAGGTGATTCTTTACGTCTTACTACTTTATATACTGACGAGGCTGCTTATAAAATTAAAAAAGATACATCGAGAAGAGAGCAACTGACTTCTGAGATCAATCAGGACATTCAGAGTGGTGATTGGGGGATGAAAGAATTTGTAAAAGTAATTGCGAACGGTACACCAATTGCAAAACGTGTAGACGACAAAGTTTTGGATTCTATCATTACTAAAGAATTGAGTATGAAAGGAATCTCTGCTAATTTTGGCTACGGAGTGATGGATAAAAACAATAAATTGACTAACGTCGTCAATAAAATTTTTAAAGATAAGAAAGAAGGAAATACGTATTCTTACCCATTATTTACTGACACTAAAGAGAGAACGCTGTATACTTTAGCATTGGTTTTCCCGAAAAAAGAATATTCTCTTGCGATGAATAACTGGCCGATGCTTTTAGGAACTTTCCTTTCTTTATTAACGATCCTTGGAATTTATATCATTTCGATCAATTATATGATGAGGCAGAAAAAAATCGCCGAGATCAAAACTGACTTTATCAATAATATGTCTCATGAATTCAAAACTCCTTTGGCAACGATTTCTGTAGCAACAGATTCTCTTGCAAACGATAAGATTGCTACAAATCCTGAGAAAGTAAGGTACTACTCTAGCTTAATTAAACAGGAAAATCTGCGGATGAAAAAGCAGGTAGAAAATGTACTAAATATGTCTAAACTGGAACGAAATGAGGTTAAATTATTCCTGAAAGACACCAATGTAAGAGAATTGATTAAAAAAACAACAGAATCATTTGGGCTGATTGTCACGCAGAGAAACGGAACATTGAGGCAGGAATTTAATGCGGAGAAATACAACTTTAAAATTGATGAATTTCACATCTCGAATATGCTGGTCAACCTTTTGGATAACGCAAATAAATATTCTCCGGAAGAACCGGAAATCAGCGTAAAAACAAGAAATGAAGGCAACTGGTACGTGATTGAAATTTCCGACAAAGGGATGGGAATGGAAACCGAAAACAAAACCAGAATATTTGAGAAATTTTTCCGTGAAGAAACAGGAAATATTCACAACGTAAAAGGACAGGGACTTGGGCTTTCCTACGTAAAAAAAATCATTGAACTACATAAGGGTCAAGTGATTGTAGATTCAGAAAAAGACAGAGGAAGCACGTTTATCATTAAACTTCCGATGGTTTAGCAAGAACTAAAAAAAGAGATGATACGTATTATCATTCAAAATAAATTTTAAATCAAACAAAAAGATAAAGACATGAGTAACAGAATATTATTAGTAGAAGACGATCAGAGTTTCGGGGCAGTTTTGAAAGACTATCTTTCTATCAACAACTTCGAAGTAACGTTAGCAGTCGATGGCGAGCAAGGTCTTAAAGAATTTACAGAAAACGAATTCGACATCTGTATTTTTGATGTCATGATGCCGAAAAAAGACGGTTTCTCTTTAGCAGAAGATGTAAAAAAGATAGACAAAAATACGCCGATTATATTTCTCACTGCAAGAAATATGAGAGAAGATATCTTAAAAGGATATCAGTTGGGAGCAGATGATTATATCACAAAACCATTTGATACAGAATTACTTTTATATAAAATCAAAGCGATTCTTCAGAGAAGTTCTACGTTGGAAAACGAGGAACAGGAACAATTTAAAATCAGCAATATCTTCTTTGATTCTATGCTTAGACAGCTAAGAGTTGGTGATAACGAATATAAGCTTTCACCTAAAGAAAACGAACTTTTAAAATTGCTTTGTCTTCACAGAAACGACTTTATGCCTAGAGATTTAGCATTAAGAAAAATCTGGAAAAAAGAGAATTATTTTACAGCAAGAAGTATGGATGTTTACATCGCAAAATTACGTAAATTACTGAAAGATGATGACGGGCTGGAAATCATTAACGTTCACGGAGAAGGTTTCAGACTTCTGGTTAAAAACTAGACGAACGTTAAAATCATCACATAATATACAAATTAGCAAAGCATTTGAAAATGTTTTGCTAATTTTGTTTTTTATGCTTAATTAATATGAAAAATCTATTTTTAGGAATTATAGTTTCAGGATTTTTACTTGCATCATGCAAAAAAGATGAAAAACCTACCTACATAAAAGACGATAACGCTGTACAACAATCTTCGCCTATCACAAATAATACTGCACAGCCTTCATTATTAAATCAGGCAGGAATTCCTAATTCCTCTTCTGCATCTGTACCAACTGCGCCAGGTATGAATCCTCCGCACGGACAACCGGGACACCGTTGTGATATTCCCGTTGGTCAGCCATTAAATGGCGGCGGAACTGCAGCTCCCACAACAAATCCTGCAACACAAAATATTACGGTTAACGGGAACAATGCTGTTCAGATCGATCCAAATGCAGTAAGTCCGGGAAAAATAGTGGTAGACCAAAATGGTAAGCAGGTAAAAACTGCTCCGGGAATGAATCCTCCTCATGGTCAACCGGGACATCGATGTGATATCCCTGTAGGACAGCCTTTAAACAGTAAACCTGCACCACAGCAAACTGCTCAAAACATACAACAACAAGCACCACAACCAGTTGCTGCGCCGCAAGTGGTAGCAAATAATACGGGTCCAAAACCAAAACTGAATCCGGCTCATGGCGAACCATGGCATGATTGTGCCAAAAAAGTTGGTGAAGCACTATAATTTTTTTGTAGATTTGCACCGTGAAGTACATTCAGATTTTAATTATTATCTTTTGCTTAGGAGTATTTTTAGTTCCTAAAGATAATTTTTATGCTCAGGCTTCACAGGAAAATTGCTGCAAAACAGATTCAAAAAAGAACAGTTGCTGCGAGAAAGATCATAGCAGTCATGATAAAAAAGATGGAAAAACTTCGTGTAACGACGATTGCTGCTCTTTCTGCATGACCTGCCACAATTTTGTGGAAAATTTTGCATCAAAAACGATTTTCTTTAATTATTCCATTTTCAAAACTGACAATAGTTTACAGTTTCATTATTCTGACCCTTACATTTCAAACAGTTTAAAAGACATTTGGCAACCGCCAAAGCTTGGTTAATTCAAAATCTGATTATTCATTAAAAATTTAATGAATCGTTTTTTAATTAATCAAAATTTAAACAAATGAAATTATACATTACCAAGATTGCTCTTGGCCTTTTCCTGTTATTTACACAATTACTATTTGCTCAAACAATAAACAAAAACCAGTTTCAAGTTAAGGGAAACTGCGAAATGTGCAAGGAAAGAATAGAAAGCACAGCTTTGAAAGCAGGCGCTTCCGCAGCCAGATATTCTATTGACAATCAAACACTCACATTAGAAACTACAGAAAATATTTCTACGGAAGATATTCTGAAGAAAGTTGCAGATGCAGGTCACGACAACGAAAAATTTAAGAGTTCTGACGAAACTTATGAAAAACTTCCGAGCTGTTGCCATTACCAGAGAGACACCATACAAACAAGCTTAGCAACGGAAAAGCATAATCATGAAAAAGCTGAAAACGAGTTTTTTGTAAAAGGAAATTGCGAGTCTTGTAAGGCTCGAATTGAAAAAGCTGCAAAGTCTGCCGGCGCAAAATCTGCAGAATGGAGTGCTGAAAAACAAACCGTAACCCTGGATTTTGATTCTTCTAAAACCTCAGCAGATAAAATTCTGAAAAAAATTGCCGATGTTGGGCATGACAACGAGAGGTATAAAACTTCTGACGACGTCTATAAAAATCTTCCCGGATGCTGCCTTTACGATCGTGAAACTCCGATTGGCGCGCCCAATCCTAAAGTTCATACAGATGAAAACCCAGCACATCAGGAAACAGAAAAGAACCATCATTCCGGTGAAGAAAAATCTGATAGTAGAAAGGAAAAAACCATAGAAGAAGTAAAAGTATCTGTTTCAAAAGCTGCCACTTCGATCAGTAAAAAAGATGCGGGTTTGGTTTTTAATATAGATTCAAAAGAGCTGCTGAAAGCCGCTTGCTGCAATTTATCTGAAAGCTTTGAAACCAATGCAACAGTCGATGTTTCATTCAACAATGCGGTTACGGGAACAAAGCAACTAAAAATGTTAGGTCTAGACCAAAAATACACCAGTTTAACGAAAGAACTTTTACCGGAAATCAGAGGAATTGCGTCTGCGTATGGTTTAAATCTCATTCCCGGAAGATGGATTGAAAGCATTCAGCTGACTAAAGGCGGAAGTACGGTTACCAACGGCTATGAAAGTATCACAGGGCAAATTAATACAGAACTGATCAAACATTCTGAAAAATCTGAGACTTCTTTAAATTTATTTTCAGATTTTAACGGAAGGGCTGAAGTGAATATCACTCATGTAGAACCGATCGATGAACACTGGACGCAAACATTCTTACTCCACGGAAACGGTACTTTTGGAAATACCGATATGAATGACGATGGTTTTCTCGACAGACCAAAAGGAAATCAAATTAACGCAGCTTATTTGTTGAATTTCAACGATTTGGGACACTCAGGTTTTGGCTCGCACTTTGGGATTAATTTCGTGAAAGATGAAAGAACTGCAGGACAGACTGCTTTCAACAAACAGCTGGCTCAAAAAGATCAAACTGCTTATGGTGTGGGAATAGACATTTCCAGATTTCAGATTTGGAACAAAACGGGATATGTTTTTAAAGGAAAACCATACCAGAGTTTAGGCTGGATGAACCAATTTGTTTATCATCAGCAAGACAGTTTTTTTGGATTGAGAAATTATTCCGGAAAACAACACACCTATTATTCAAATTTAATTTTTGAAAGCATCATCGGAAATACAAACAATAAATACAAAGCCGGAGCGAGCTTTATGTATGACTCATACAATGAAGACTATTTATTGGATAACTTTAAGAGAAACGAAATTGTTCCCGGAATTTTTGCCGAATATACTTTAACGGGTTTGAAATACACTTTGGTTGCAGGTGCCAGAGCCGATTTTCACAATTTAGCAGGAACACAATTTACACCGAGATTAAATTTTAAATATGACTTTACTCCACAAACAATTTTAAGATTATCAGCAGGGAGAGGTTTCCGTACGGCATCGGTTTTTGCTGAAAATCAACAGTATTTTGCTTCTAACAGAAATATTCAGATTGTACAGAATGGCGGAGATATTTATGGTTTAAAACCCGAAATCGCATGGAATTACGGAGCAAGCCTTCAACAGGAATTTAAACTTTTTGGAAGAAAATCAACTTTAATGGCAGATTTTTTCAGAACAGACTTCCAGGATCAGGTTTTGGTAGATCTTGACAGATCGCCTCAGCAACTTACTTTCTATAATTTAGAAGGGAAATCTTTTGCCAACAGTTTTCAGACGCAGTGGGATTTGTCGCCATTCAAAAACTTTGATATAAGATTAGCCTATAAATATTATGATGTACAGGCAGATTATCTGGATGGAAGAAGAGAAGTTCCGTTTATGGCAAAGCACAGGGGATTTGTGAATCTCGCCTATTCTACCAACAAGTCTGAGAAAGGAGCTTTCTGGAGTTTTGATACGACTTTGAATGTTGTCGGCAAGCAGAGACTTCCTAAAACATCAAGCAATCCTGCTGAATTTCAAATTCCGACGTATTCTGAATCATATGCGGTTTTAAATGCTCAGGTTTCTAGAAATTTTAATCAGAAAATTAGAGCTTACTTTGGAGGTGAAAATTTAACATCTTACAATCAGAAAAATGCGATTGTAGATTTCAAAAACCCTTTCGGAAATTATTTTGATGGCGGAATGGTTTATGCACCGATTATGAAAGCCAATTTCTATGTCGGTCTTGATGTGAGTTTCTAAATTGCATTGATCATTTTCAAATAAATTTAAGTATGATTTCAACAATTTAATACTGTTGTCATCATGCTTTTTTGTATTTTTATATATAAATAACACAACATTAAATCTTAATAAATGAAACGTAACGCAACAGCCGTTTGGAACGGTACCGTAAAAGAAGGGAAAGGTCATTTGACAACCCAAAGCACAACGCTTAATCAAACTCAATATTCTTTCAGCAGCCGATTTGAAGACGGTGTAGGAACAAATCCTGAAGAATTATTAGCAGCAGCTCACGCAGGTTGTTTTACGATGAAACTGAGCGCAGAACTTTCTCAGGCAGGTTTTACTCCTGAAGAACTGACTACAAAATCGGTCATTACTCTAGATCCGAGTATCGGAAAAATTACGAAGTCTGAATTGACTTTGACGGCAAAAGTTCCGGGAATTTCAGAAGAAGATTTTCAGAAATATGCAAAAATCGCAGAAGAAGGTTGCCCGGTAAGTGCAGCTTTCAATTTTGAGATCACACTGAGCGCCACTTTAGCATAAATAAAACGGAAGTCTGAGTTTAAATTATTCTCAGACTTTTTTTAAAATAAAATATACCGATTGGTATATTTTTATGTATATTTGCCAAACATTTTCAATAAATGTCGAAAGCAGAAAAGACCAAACAATTTATTATCGAAAAAACAGCAGCCTTGTTCAACAGCAAAGGCTATACTAGAACATCATTATCTGATATTTCCGAAGCTACCGGTTTGACGAAAGGCAGCATTTACGGAAACTTTGAAAACCGGGATGAGCTTGCAATTGAAGTTTATAAATTTAATTCGGGACTTCTCGGAAATAATCTACTGAGATCTTTTGGAGACGAATTTCCCACGCCGGTCGACAAACTCTATGCATTTGTAGCTTTTTACAGGAAAAACTGGCATTTTGTTTTCGCAAATGGAGGCTGCCCGATTATGAATGCAGCCACGGAATCTGATGACACTTTTCCGGATCTCAAAAAACAGGTTTCTATTTCTTTCCAAAACTGGAAAAAATCAGTATCCAATATCATTGTAAAAGGTCAGGAAGAAGGAGAATTTAATAAAGGAATTAACGCTCAGGAATATTCATCACTTTTTATCATGCTGATAGAAGGCGGCATTCTGCTATCAAAAACTACAGACGACGAAAAGTATCTCAATCTGGCTCTAGACAGAGTTTTAAAAATTATCGACACCGAAATAAAAAAGAACGCATCATAATCTATTGCTATGGACAAACTTGCAAAACTACAAGCATTTATCGGAAGAGAATTTACAGACTCACCTTCCCCTTTTATGCGCTGGCTTAACCCATTTGTGATCTCTGCCGAAGAGGGACAAATTGTATTTCAATATAAAGTAAGAGCAGAATGGCTGAATCCGATGGGTAATCTTCATGGCGGCGTTACTGCAGCAATTATGGATGATATCATCGGTGCAACAATGTTTTCATTAAACGAAAAATCATTTATCACAACGATTAATAATGTGATCGATTATTTTTCAACAGCAAAAGAAGATGACAAGATTATAGCAGAAACAAAAGTAATCAAACACGGTCGACAATTTGTGAATGCACAATGCGAAATCTGGAACGAAGATAAAACCCGCCTGATCGCAAGAGGCACTTCTAATTTATTTAAAATCAACAATTAAACATAAAAACACATACGATCTCTGAAACAATCTTAGAAAGTATGCGACTTTAATAATTACATCTACTTATGAAAAGAGTTGTCATCACAGGAATGGGTGCCGTAACACCATTGGGAAATAATGTCGAAGATTTTTGGCAGAACAGCATCAACGGAAAAAGCGGAACAGATTTAATAAAACATTTTGACACAGAGAAGTTTAAGGTTCATTTTGCATGTGAAGTCAAAAACTTTGATCCCAAAATACATCTTACTCATAATGAAATAAAAAGAAGCGACCTTTTTACACAATATGCGCTGTATTCATCTGCTGAAGCTATTCAGGATTCCGGATTAGATTTTGAAAATATGGATCCGTTTGATACGGGTGTTATCTGGGGAACCGGGCAAGGCGGAATGTGGACGTTCGAGCATGAAGTAATGGAGTTTGCAAAAGGTGAAGGCAATCCTCGTTTCAACCCTTTCTTCGTGCCAAAATTTATCGCCAACATGGCATCAGGTATGATCTCTATGAAATTTGGACTTCAGGGAATCAACTACACAACAGTATCTGCATGCGCTACAGGAAATACAGCAATCATGGATGCTTTCAACTATATTCGTTTAGGGAAAGCTAAAGTAATCATCAGCGGAGGTTCAGAAGCAGCAATTACTCCGGCTTCTGTAGGAGGCTTTTCTGTAATGAAAGCAATGTCTACCAGAAATGATGATTTTGCTACAGCTAGCAGACCTTATGACGCAGACAGAGATGGTTTTGTAATGGGTGAAGGCGCAGGCTCATTGGTTCTTGAAGAGTACGAACATGCAAAAGCCCGCGGCGCAAAAATTTATGCAGAATTATCAGGTGCTGCCATGACAGCAGACGCTTATCACATGACCGCACCTCATCCTGACGGAGCCGGAGCTGTAAAAGCGATGCAACTAGCCATACAGGAAGCTGGTGTAAATGCAGAAGAAATCAATTACATCAATCCTCACGCAACCTCTACTCCACTGGGAGATTTGATCGAGCTGAATGCGATTACCAAAATTTTTAAAGGAAATACAAATCTTGACATCAGTGCCACAAAATCGATGACGGGCCATTTGTTGGGTGCGGCCGGAGCAGCAGAAGCAATTCTTTCTATAAAAGCGATTCAGACAGGTATTATTCCACCGACGATCAATATGCACAATATAGATGAGAGAATTCCAAGAGATATTAATATTGTTTTTAATGAAGCTAAGGAAAAAGAGATCAATTATGCATTAAGCAACGCCTTTGGTTTTGGAGGACATAATGCAACTTTGGTTTTTAAAAAGTTTAAATAAACATCTGACTTCCAAATCAGCATAAAAAAAGCAGTCAATGATGACTGCTTTTTTATGTTTTTTATTTCTCTAAATAGAATCAGGAATAAACAGATTTTCAGAGGTATCGTTCATTGGAATATATAGTCTTTCCCATGCTACTTCATCTTCCATTTCCCAGCTGTGTCCTACTCCTTCAGTATCTTCTGCCAGAAGGATAACTCCCGGCTCGATCAAAAAGGTAGAGCCGTCGCTAACTTTAAACCTAATTTTCCCTTTCAGAGTGACCACGTATTGTCTTCTTGGTGCGGGATGAATATTTTTCTCCCAATCCTCTGTATGTTTGCTGATCCAGAATGAAGAAACTTTTATTGAACTTAAAGTAGGTATTTTTCCCTTTTCGAAAATACAACTACCCTCATCATTGGTTGTTAACCGTATAGCCGCAATAAAATCTGAATTGTTCTCCATTGAATTTTTTAAATCTTAATTATACTTTTAGCCATTCCGAAGAAGAAAGATAATTCTGATCCGGATAATAAATGAATAGACAGTTTTTACCTTTGATTGTATTGATGATAGGCTCCGTCAAAGATCGCGGAATTGCAGGGCAACCCCAACTTCTTCCAATTCTTTTGTGAGCTGCAGCAAATTCTTCGCTTACGTAATCGGCACCGTGCATCACAACTGCTCTTTTATATGCAGCGTCATTAAAACCTTTGTCCATTCCCAAAAGTTTCAAAGAATACCCGTTATCACCATTATACGTTGATTCTGTAATATAAAATCCCATACTGCTTTGAAGTGAACTTTCAGTATTAGAAAAATCAGTGGCAAATTCTTCACCAGTATTTTTTCCGTGAGCAACAAGTGAGTTGAAAAGCACCTTTTTTTCCTGTGTATCAATGACCCAAAGTCTTTTTGTATTGGATGATAATGAGAAATCACAGATCGTCAATAAGTGTGCTTCTTGATCCAACTTTCCTGCCTTTTTAAGATTTTCAAATCCTAATAAAGCTTTTGCAAAAACATCAAACTGCAGTTTATTTGTATTTTCGAATGAAATCGATTGGTAAAGTTCCTCAGAAGAACTCACAGTGTTTTTAGTATTTACAGATTTGTTTTCAACTATAGTTTCTATTTTACTGGTACTGATGTTTCCTTTATTCTCATTCTTTTTCGGAGAAAGATAAAAAGAAGTTGAAACCATGTACACAATGCCTAATAAGCTATAAAATCCTTTCATTAAATATTATGTTAAATTAAATTTGCGGGTACAAACTTATAAAAAACAAGTTAAACTCTCCGTAAAATCACGGAAAGTTTAACGCTATTTATGAAAGTTTAACTTAATGATTATCTGATAGTAAGCTTTATTTCTTTGAATCTGGTACAAACTCTAAACTTACAGAATTCATGCAATAACGAGTTCCTGTCGGCGGCGGACCATCATTAAAAACATGCCCTAAATGTGAGTCACAACGTTTGCAGACAACCTCTATTCTTTCCATACCATGTGAAGAATCTCTGTTGTAGGCAGTACCTTCTTTATCGGCTTCGAAAAAACTCGGCCATCCACAAGTTGATGAAAATTTAGAATCTGATCTGAATAAATGATTGCCGCAAACAGCGCAGTAATATTCTCCCAGCTCATCAAATTCGTTATACTTTCCTGTAAAAGGTCTTTCAGTATTTGCTTCTCTCGCGATTGCATATAAGTCCGGAGGAAGAATTTTTTTCCATTCAGCATTCGTCACATGAAGTTTCGTACGGTCGGTTCTTGAGTAATATGGATTGTTTTTTGCTTCTGTATTTTCCATAGAAGTTGATTTTACGGGTTTTTGAGTCTGCGAACACATTTGCAGAAAGGTTAATAAAAATAGTGAAACCAAAAATTTCATAATTGATTGATTTTAGAACAGAGATGCAAATTTTAATCCGAATTCTATTTCAATACAACTTTGTTTCGGTTTGATGACCAAATTTACTAAATTTGAGAGTATGAATGATGAACTTAAAAGGAAACAGCTCAATAAATATAAAGGATTTGCTACAGGACTTTTTGTTTTGATGGCAGTCATTTTTGTCGTGACAACTATTCTTCAGAAAACACACGAATCACATTGGATTGGCTACGTTCGCGCTTTTTCTGAAGCCGCGATGGTAGGTGCTTTAGCAGATTGGTTTGCCGTAACTGCACTGTTCCGTCATCCACTTGGGCTTCCTATTCCGCACACCAACTTGATTGAAAACAGCAAACAAAAATTGGGAGATAATCTTGGAAGTTTTGTAGTCTCAAATTTCCTTTCACCTGAAACCATTCGTCCCTATATTCAGAAAATTAAGATCTCAAATTTTGTCGGAGAATGGCTTTCGAAAGAAAGAAATCAGGAAGTTTTAATTAAAAATCTCTCAGATATTATTCTGGACATTCTTAATAAACTCGACGATTCTGAAGTAAGCACTTTTATCAGTAAAAAGGTTTCCGAAATGACTGATAATATTAAACTTAACCAAATTCTGGGTAACGGAATTATTTACCTTTTAGATAAAAATGACCATCAGAAAATTGTCACCAATCTTTCAAAACAGATCAAAGAATATCTCATCGAAAATGACAGCATGATTCAGGAAAGAGTGAAAAAAGGAAGCTATTCTTTTATTCCGTCTTTTGTTGATAACAAAATTGCAGAGAAAATCGCAAGCGGACTTTCAGATTTCTTCCGTGAAGTTGAGGAAGATACCAACCATGAAATCAGATCTTTAATTACAAAAAAGATTTATGACTTTTCTAATTATTTAAAAGAAGATCCGAAGTGGAATGATGAATTTAAAACTATAAAAAATGACTTTCTGAAAAACGATAAGTTAGAAGAATATTCCAACGACATCTGGCTTTCCATTAAAAAAACGCTTGGCGAAGAACTTCAGGAGAACGAATCTTCACTTAAAAAATACATTATCAAAAATCTGAATGAGTTTTCTGAAAACTTAAAAACCGACGAAAAACTTCAAAATAAAATCGACAATTGGGTAAGAGTTACAGCTTATAAATATATTTTGAAAAATACCCATCAAGCAGGAAGTCTCATCAGTTCAACAGTCGGAAACTGGCAAGGTAAAGAATTGAGCGAAAAGCTTGAATTAGAGGTTGGTAAAGACTTACAATTCATTCGCGTGAACGGAACTTTGGTTGGCGGATTGGTGGGATTGATTATTTATACGATTTCACATTTTTTCCTTTAAATCTAAAATTTCGAGCAAAAAAAAAGCAAAATCCTAATGACTTTGCTTTTTCAATATATTTTAAGTAAAATCTTATCTCAAAATTCTACCCGCTCTCATCAAAAGTTCCTGATTAATATCGTTGATCAATTGTGGACCTTCATAAATAAACCCAGTATACAACTGAACCAGACTTGCTCCTGCATCCAATTTTTCGATCGCATCTTTTGCAGAGTGAATTCCGCCCACTCCGATAATTGGAAATGCACGGTTACTTTTATCTGAAAGATATTTAATCATTTTTGTGCTTCTCTCACGAATTGGTTTTCCGCTTAAACCACCGTTTCCGATCTCAGCCAAAACTTCCGGCGAAGTTTTCAAACCATCTCGGTTGACTGAAGTATTTGAAACGACAATCCCGTCGATTTTTGTATCTGCAATCAGTTCGATGATTTCGTCAAGCTGTTGATTATTTAAATCGGGTGCGATTTTCAGCAAAATGGGTTTTGGATTTACTTTTCCCTGGTTGATTTTCTTTACTTCCGTAATCAATTCTCTCAAATATTCTACATCTTCCAGTTTTGCATGGCTTCCAACGTTCGGGCAGCTCACATTCAAAACAAAATAATCTACGTGAGGATGAAGGCCTTCGAAGCAGTCGAGATAATCCTGAGTGTAATTTTCGGGAGTCGTATTGGTATTTTTTCCAATGTTTCCGCCGATGATGATTTTTCCTTTGTTGCCTTTCAATTTTTCGATCGCAGCTTCCAGTCCGTCATTATTGAAACCCATTCTGTTGATGATTCCACCATCTTCAATTAGGCGAAAAAGTCTTTTCTTAGGATTTCCAACCTGCGCTTTTGGCGTTACGGTTCCGATCTCTACAAAACCAAAACCTAAATCTCCTAATTCATTGAACAAAACTGCATTTTTATCAAAACCTGCAGCCAGACCTACTGGATTTTTAAATTTTAATCCGAAAACTTCTCTCTCAAGACGTTTGTCAACGATTGGCTTTGGAAGAAATAACTTAGTAATAAATCCGAAATTTTTCAGCATCGAAAAAGTAAAATAGTGAACTTCTTCGGGATCAAATTTAAAAAGAATAGGACGAATGAGCGATTTGTACATTGAAAAAAAGTTTTACAAAAATAATCATTTTAAAATTAACGGATTATTGATGTGTGATATTTTATTTAAATGAAGGTGATTGTTGCTTTTAATTTTTAACAAAAATTTCAAAAATGTTTTTAAGGAATTATACATGGAAAAATATTTAAAATCTGTTTGATCGCAGAGATTTGCGAGATATATTTTAACGCAAAGGTTTATATTCTACATGTTGAATTTAAAGGAGCAAAGAATAATCGACAAGTCGATTTGATGAAGCTTGCTTGTAGCTGCGCGAAGCAAATTTATTTGCCTTGCTCTCTAAAATAAAACATTTGCTTAATGATCTTTGCGTTTAAAAAAATCAGAATTTCATTATATATTAACTATACAAACTCAAATCGAGTTTCAAAATATCTCCTACTCTTTTGAACTCATCATCTATAGTTGCGTTGACCGTAATTCTTTCGTTAGAAATTGGATGATTAAAAGTCAATTGATGAGCATGAAGCGTCATTTTGGTAACACCAAAAGTTTCAAGCCATAATTTGTTTTGCTTATTGCAGCCATGTTTTCGACAGCCCAAAATCGGATGCAGAATATGCTTAAAATGTTTTCTCAACTGATGAAACCTTCCTGTTTCAGGAATAGCTTCAACTAAACAATATCTTGAGGTCTGATGCTTTAAAAATGGCAAATCTATTTCCGAAATCTGCAGACGTTGATAATAGGTTATTGCATTTTGTGTTATTTCGTTTTCGTTAATTAGATCATAATCAATCGTTTCCTCATCTTTCGCCCATCCACGCAGAATTGCGATATATTTTTTCTCAACTTCTCGTGATGCAAATTGTTCGCTCATGGTTCTGAGTGTTTCTTTATCTAACGTAAACAACAAAACACCGGAAGTCTTTCTGTCTAAACGATGTACAGGATAAACTTTTTGCCCGATTTGATTTCTCAATTCCTGAATGGCATACGTGTCTGCTTCACCGGAATAAAATGATTTATGAACCAGTAATCCGCTTGGTTTATTAATGGCAATGAGATGTTCGTCGTGATACAGAATTTCTAACATGAGGCAAAAGTAGGAAAACCATGTTCATTAAAAAGAATCGTTATCAAAGTTCGCGTTTGAAAGTATAATGAAACAAATACGTACCCATATGTTCTCTACTTTCGACACTCACTAATTCCCAACCTTCATTACCATGCTGGTTTAATGTTTTGTCCATTTCGTTTGGATCGTATTCGACAGTCCAAAAATTAACTTTAGGCTTTAAAACAACGGTTTTGTATTCAAATTTTTTTTTCATGCATAAATTTTAAGTTTAAATCTACAATTAATATTTGATTCCAAAATATTTCAAAAAAATCAAAAAGTAACATTATCGCTCAATAAATCGTCTTTTTTTATTGATTTTCCTGATTTTGGATTCCATTTTCATATTTTTGCAGTTCAGACGTAAAAAAGATTATGGCAAAGCAAGAAGATGTTTTCAAGAAAGTGATTTCTCACGCTAAAGAATATGGTTTTATTTTCCCTTCCAGTGAGATCTACGACGGTTTATCCGCTGTTTATGATTATGGACAGAATGGTGCAGAACTAAAAAACAATATCAAACAATACTGGTGGAAAGCGATGGTACAGCTTAACGAAAATATTGTCGGTATTGATTCGGCAATTCTGATGCACCCTACAACTTGGAAAGCTTCGGGCCACGTTGATGCTTTTAATGATCCTTTGATTGATAATAAAGATTCTAAAAAACGGTTCAGAGCAGATGTTTTGGTGGAAGATTATTGTTTAAAAATCGAAGACAAAGAAAATAAAGAAATTGAAAAAGCAGCGAAAAGATTTGGTGAGTCTTTCGATAAAGATCAATTTGTCGCTACAAATCCTAAAATTTTAGAATACAGAGCAAAAAGAGAAACAATTCTTTCAAGATTAGCAAAATCTTTGGAAAATGAAGATCTTGCTGATGTAAAAGCTCTAATTGAAGAATTGGAAATTGCTGATCCGGACACTGGTTCAAGAAACTGGACGGAAGTAAGACAATTCAATTTAATGTTCGGAACTAAATTAGGCGCTTCTGCAGATTCTGCGATGGATCTTTATCTAAGACCAGAAACTGCTCAAGGAATTTTCGTGAATTTCTTAAATGTACAGAAAACTTCTCGTCACAGACTTCCATTTGGTATTGCTCAGATTGGTAAGGCATTTAGAAATGAGATTGTTGCAAGACAGTTTATTTTCAGAATGCGTGAATTTGAACAGATGGAAATGCAGTTTTTCGTTGCTCCTGGAACTGAACTTGAATTCTACGAACAATGGAAGCAAAAACGTCTAAACTGGCATTTGGCTCTAGGTTTAGGAAACGAGAATTACAGATTCCATGATCACGAAAAATTGGCGCATTATGCAAATGCTGCAGCAGATATTGAATTTAATTTCCCCTTTGGATTTAAAGAACTGGAAGGTATTCACTCAAGAACAGATTTCGATTTGAAAGCGCATGAAAAACATTCCGGTAGAAAATTACAATTTTTCGATCCTGAAAGAAATGAAAATTACGTTCCTTATGTTGTAGAAACTTCGGTTGGTTTAGACAGATTATTCCTTTCTTTATTCTCTCATTGCCTGAGAGACGAAGTTTTAGAAGACGGTTCAGAAAGAACAGTTTTATCTTTACCTCCGGCTTTAGCTCCGGTAAAAGCAGCAATTCTTCCGTTGATGAAGAAAGACGGTTTGGCAGAATATGCCGAGAACATATTTAATGATTTGAAATACGATTTCAATTTATTCTATGAAGAAAAAGATGCGATCGGAAAGCGTTACAGAAGACAAGACGCAATTGGAACGCCTTACTGTATCACCATTGACCACGATTCATTAACAGATCATACCGTAACCATCAGAGACAGAGACACGATGAAACAGGAAAGAGTTCCGGTTTCTGAACTGAGACGAATTATTGATGAAAAAACGAATTTCAGAAATTTACTTTCTAAAATATAAATTGAGAGCCTTGAGAAATCAAGGCTTTTTTTATGGTGGATTTACATTCTAAAGTCGTAAACACATAAGTCACAAATTTTTTCTCTTTTAAAGATCACATTAGTTTTGAAGAGCTTGATTTTCAACCTATGTGCTCTATAATAAAAGGACATTTAAATCTAATCTTTTGTTACTTATGGGTTAAAAATGAAATATAAAATTATTTTAAAACCAAACTTAATGTCATTTCTTTAAATAATCATCACTCAAATTTTAACTAAAAAATATTTTCACCAACATATCTGAAATATCATTGAATTCACTATTTTTGGATTTCAAATAATAACTATGAAAAAAATTTATGTATTGCTTTTTGGGTTAATCCAAACTTTCGCTTATTCCCAAACGCAGGATCTTGCGTCTCTAGCTTCCGGACAGAATATTGGGATGAACGCCCTTTTTGACACCAAAGAAAATCTCTACGGATATGTTTCGATGTATTCTTTGGGTAAAACGGACAAGAAAACTCAGAAATTCGAATACGTTATTTTAGATAAAAACCTCAATCCTGTTGCGAATAAAGAATTTGAAGCCGGACTTTTGGTTTCAAACTATTACGGATATGTAGATTTTAAGGGACAGATTATTTTGCGCCCGTCAGATTTCAATTACTTGCAGGCTTTTTCAAAGGAAGCAGCGATGCCTATTTCGATGGTTATCGATCCTAAAACAAACATTGTAAAGCCTAAAGTTTATTACGATTATCTTGAAAACGGAACGTTCGTAGAAATCAATCAGCCTAAGAGTTTTAAAGAAGAAAGAAAAGAAAACCGTGCTGAGAAAAGAGACAAAGGATATAATTATGTTTCTTCGGTTGCAGAAATTAAAGAAGGCGGCTTTATTGCTGTAGAATACAATGACTATGGAAGATACGTCAACAAAAACAGCCTTATAAAATTTGATGATAATAAAAAGGAAATCTGGAGATACAGCTACAACACGGCCGGCGATAAAAAAGTATTTTCTGATCTCACCGTTTTAGACAAAGACGAAAAAAGCATTTACGGAATTTTGAGAAAAGTAAACGATGACGACAAAACATTTTCTCTTCTTGTGATTGATATGAAGACAGGAAAAGAACTATCAAACAAGCCACTTACAGGTCTTTCACAGGAAACCATTTATAATATCGACAATCTTTACTCAAGTGGAAGAAAAATGTCAAACGACAAATCTTTTGATGATAAAATTCTACTTTTAGGCAGAAATTATGTTTCTAAAAAAGACAGAGGTTTTGCAAGGTTGATGCTTGATAAAAACACGTACAATGTTGATCTGAAAGAATTAAATTACAAACCGGATCTTTCTAACCAAATCCCGAAACTAGATGCAGATGGCGGCGTAGAAAACGGATATTTTCTTCAGACCAAAGATGTCTATTTTTTAAGTGACGGAAGTGTAGGGATTTTATCTGAAAAATTCAAACCTGAAGGAAATTACAGTGCTCCCAAAACAACAGATCTGGTTTACATCAATACCGACAAAGATTTTAAAGTAAAAGATGTACAGGTTTTTGAGAAAGAAAAAACCAGATGGGCAAACAACGATTATTTGTTTTCGCAATATTTAAATAACGGAAAAGACGTTGTGTTTTTCTACCGCGATTACCAAAAAGATCAGGTAACGAAAGAAAAAAAATGGAATCTCTTCATCAACACTGTGATCAACGGAAAATTTAAACAGGAAATGATTCCTATTTCTGAAAAAGATAACTTTACGGTAACGCCGTATGTTGGAAAAGAAGGTTACATCTTGCTGAGAGAACTTAACGAAAAAGAAAAATTCAACCAGATACGTTTAGAAAGACTTAATTACTGATAAATTACAAAGAATCCTGATTTGATCAGGATTCTTTATTTTGATAATAATCGGCGATATTTTTAATCTCATCCAAACTCAGATTCCACATAAAATTCAGGAATTGCTGATAACTTTCGCTTTGATTTTTGGGATCTACACGATCGAGATATCGGTTCAGATTATAATTTTTGCGGGCTTCATATATTTTGCCGAAACATTTCCCCAACCAGTTTTTATAATATTTTTCTTCTTCACCATCCTGCAAAAACTGCAGACTTGTGTAAATTCCCAATCCATAATCTTCAGAGTGGTAAAAATTGGGCAGCGTTTCCATTCTTGCTATTTTCTCGAGTATTGCGTATGATTCAGATGCTTTTTCGTCAGCGACTTCACTTTTTAACTCCGGAAATATTTTCTTTAAATTATTGATTCTCAAAGTAACTTCAGGATGCGATTTTAATGAATCTTTATTCAGCTTATTGTTAAAATTATTGTAGTTGTACAAAGAGAAATCTTCTTTTGCAAGCCATTTATCATTAAATTCCTGTTTAGGAAGATTAAAAAACTTTTTATATGTTTCTACGTTTAACTGTCTGGGCGAAATTGTATCAAAATCTTCCAGCCTTTTTAGTGCATTAATAAACTCATTCTTTTTAAAATCACTGTTTTTAAATACGACATATCCTAAAGAATCGGCCTCCATTTCCTGTTTCCTGTTCTTGGCTCCTTTTTGGTAAATCCTGTCTCTCAAAACATCAAAAGCTCTTTGATTACGGTTTACTTTATTTGATTTAATATTCTGAACTACCATTTTATCTGTTTGATTCTGATTAATCATACTCAGAAAAGCTTTTAGCGTGTGTTCTGTAATTTTATGTCCGAGTTCGTGAGAAATCACTGAGGCAAGCTGATCGTCGTTATTCAACCAACTGAAAAGTCCCATATTGATCACAAAAGTGCCGTCTGCAAAGCAGAATGCGTTCGGAGTGTTATTTTTAGCAATCAGAATTTTCAGATTTTGCGGAATCTGAGGATTATTTTTTCTCAAACGCTCAATCAGACTTTTCACTTTTGCATCAAATACAGAATTGAATGTGAAATCTTTGTTTTTGACTTTATCATCAAAGTCTTTACCTAATTCTTTATAGATTTTCGGAAGCTCGCTCCCGGCCTTCCCGGAATATTTGCTTTTAAGATCTTTAATCAAAAGTTCATTATTTGCCATATAATTTCTAGCAAACTCTTTTCTCTGAGCGTAATCTGAAGTATCAAGCGGTGTATATATTTGTGCAAAGAATATCGCAGAAAACATCAACAGCAAAAAAAAAGTAAATTTTCTGATCATATATTTTATCAATTAAAACAAAAATAATTCATTTCTAAGTACATTTATTACTTTCTCTTCAAAATTATTTTAAATTTGTTACAGATCGTTTATTATGACAGTTTTATTTTATTTCGTTGTTTTCATCATTGCTTTTACGGTTTTGGTGTATATTTTTGGCTATTCATATTTGTTCAGCGGAATTTCCAAAACCTATCTCAGAGGGAAAATGAGCGCCAATATTGATGATGGCAGGCTTTTCCGAAGTAATATTATTCACACAACTTCACCGAAACTTTGGGAAGAACATTCTGATTTTAATAAAAAAGAATTGTCTAAAGAAATATCTGATGACTTGCTACATTCTAACACCGCCTCATTTTTAGTTATAAAAAACGGAAAACTTCTTCATGAGCAGTATTTTAACGGCTATACTCCACTTTCAAAAACCAACTCTTTTTCTATGGCAAAAGCAGTTACCGTAATGCTATTTGGAAAAGCTATTGAAGAAGGAAAAATAAAAAGTTGCGACGAAAAATTCTCTGATCTTTTTGAAAAATTTAAAACTAAACCTTTCGGTAAAGATTTAACTCTAAAAAATTTAGCTCAAATGGAATCTGGTCTCGACTGGGACGAAAACTATAAAAACCCTTTTCTGCCGAATGCAAGAGCATATTATGGAAGGAATCTTATGAAAGCAGCATTTTCAAGAAAATTTAAAGAGCAGCCCGGGCAAAGATTTGAATACCAAAGTGGATCTACACAATTATTAGGCTTTGCATTAAAGAAATCGCTCAATCAAACTTTGTCAAGCTATTTATCTGAAAAATTCTGGATTCCTTTGGGGATGGAACAAAATGCAGAATGGAGCATCGACGAAAGCGGAATGGAAAAAACCTACTGCTGCATTCATTCCAATTCAAGAGATTTTGCGAAACTCGGACAATTGTTTTTAGATGACGGAAAAGTAGGCGATGAGCAAATTTTAAATTTAAATTTCATTGAACAGATGAAAACTCCGACCGAAAAATCAGCCGGAATTTATGGAATGGGTTTTTGGATCAACAATGATAATCCCATCAAACATTATTATTTTTTAGGTTTACAGGGGCAATATATTATCATGATCCCGGAGCATAAAATGGTGATCGTGAGAACCGGAAGCTATAATAATTTGCCTAAAACAGATCGCGGAAGACCAGATCAAGTGAAATTTCTGGTAAATGAAACGGTGAAATTATTCGCGCAATAAAGTGCATTTTTATAGGGTTAAGACTGATATAACCATTTACTTATACAAACAAAAAATCCCCAAAGAAAAACTCTTCGGGGATTCATTTTTTTAAGGCTAAACTATTTTACTTCAGCAAAATTGTTTTCGGGATTTATATCCGCCATTCTCTGGCTAAAATCTATTCCTAATAATGAAAGTTGAGATTTTGTATATGGAATCGTGAATGTATATTCTTTCTGCGTCCACGGCCAATATTTTTCTGTGGTAAAATCACCGTAGCCATCTTTCTGTTTCCATGTATGAGTCATATTCATTGGAATTTGGTACGTAACGATTTTTTTATCCGTAGTCATTACGCTAAAATCAATCGGCATCGGAACCTGACCATTGTTCAATAATGTTATCGTGGTAGATTTTTTGTCGTACTGTATGTCTTTAATTCCATAATCTATGGTTTTTGTGGTGTTGATCCAATAATGGTGAAACCACTTCAGATCCATCCCAGAAACTTTTTGCGCAATATGAAGGAAATCTCTGTCTGTGGGATGCTTCATATTCCACTCGTTGAAATATTCGGACATGATCTTTTCTAAATTTTGCTCACCTACAATGTAACCGAGTTGAACGAGATACAACTCACCTTTTACATAGCTTGCAAAACTGTATGCAGTACCATTATCATGGTGATCGCCTAACCAAACTGCAGGTTCTTCAATTTTTTTCTGCACAATTCCTCTGTAGGCATTAATCTTATCTACGAAAGGATTTGGTCGCTCATCTGTGGGCGGGAATAATTGGTGCATGACGATACTTTCAGCATAGCTTGTAAAACCTTCATCCATCCAAGGTCTTAGAGGTTCGTTGGTGGCAAGCATTTGCTGATACCAAGAGTGTGAGCCTTCGTGAACCATCAATCCCATTAAATCTTCAATATTTTTTGATTCACCCAAAATCATGGTACACATCCCATATTCCATTCCGCCGTCTCCGCCCTGGATAAATGCGTAAGAAGGATAAGCATATTTACCAAAACGTGAATTCATAATCTGGAAATATTTGGTTACATAAGGTTTCGCTTCGCTCCAAACTTTTGTTTTATCATTTTTCTGATAGACAAAAAATACTTTCGGGCCTTCCGGAACATCAAAGCTTTCTACGGAATAATCTTTGTCTGCAGCCCAGGCAAAATCTAGCATATTTTTGGCAGTCCATTTCCAGATGGCTTTATTTTTGTCTGCTTTAATTTTTGCAGAGGTGTCGTAACCTCTCACTTCTGAAGGATTCAAAAGCGTTCCTCCCGCTCCTACGACATAATCTTTATTGATTTTAATGGTAACATCAAAATCGGCAAACGGTGCGTGAAATTCTCTTCCGACATAATCGAACGTTGCCCAACCGTCATAATCGTATTCTGCAATTTTCGGATACCATTGGGTCATCGTCATATCAACACCTTCACGGTTGTTTCTTCCACTACGTCTGATTTGCTGAGGTATTACGGCATCCCATTCCATGGTAAAAGTGGTTTTAGAATTGGGTTTTAAAGATTCATTTAAATAAACCTTCATAACGGTTTCCTGAATCTCAAATTTCAGTTCTTTACCGTTTTGTTTGATCCAGTGAATATTTTGTGCGCCTTCCTGATCTTTAGGAATTGATGCTAATCTTGAAATTCCGTCTTTTTGCAGTCTCGAATCACCATTTTTCCCTTGTCCGGCAACTCTTTGATCCATCATCGAGTTGGGTTTAAAAGCATTCCAGTACAAATGAAAATACACGACATTAAGCTCGTCGGGCGAATTGTTGGAATAATTTAAAGTCTGATTTCCTTCGTAGGTAAATTTTTCTGCATTGACATCAATATCCATTTTGTATTGGGCAGCTTGCTGATAATAAGCATTTTGCTGCGCCTGAAATTGTGAAAGGATCAAAGCAAAGAGTATTGCAAACGATTTTTTCATTGAAGATTTATTTTTTTTAAAGATAAGTAATTTTTAAAAGAGGTTCAAATCTGAACCTTTAAGGCTACTTTTTTTGATTGTTTTATTTTGATGAGGTTAAATTCTCATCAATGATTATAAATTACAATCGCAAAAGTTCTTAATAGGAATTTCGATAATTTTGGATATTTAAAGACAAATACTCACAATTCTACAGCTTTTCATTTAAGAAAAAACCTCAAATGCAAAAACACTTGAGGTCAATTTTTATAATTTAACAGAAATTATTTCTTCTCAGCAACCTTTGCGGCACTGTCAAAAATCTTTTCTAAAATCTTCAAAGTGATGAGGTAAGTTGGCTTTACACCAGTTAATCCCAATCCGCCGGAAGAAAGTGTACTTCCTGTCTCCAGAGGATTATCCGAAGCATAGTAGGCATAGCAAACGAAAAGATCCGGCGTTATATGATGTCTGATTTTAGAAGCCACCTGTATTGCTTTTTGATAATGCGCTCCTTCCATTTCTAAACCGATTGCCTTCCATGAAGTATTCATAAAGTAAGAAAGAATATCTCTGTTTTGAAGCGATGTTCCCAAAACGGTAATCATTGTTCCTTCAAAAGCTTTTAATTCATCATCATTGAAATCTTCAAGTTTCAAAGCATTTTCAAAAGGATAATTATCTGCTGTTCCTTCAAAAATATGAGAGGTCGGGATCATAATATCACCCTTTCCGCCACTCAAAATACCTGCTTTTCCCATAATGGAAACAGACTTCACCTTCATCATGTAAACTTCGCCTCTTTGCTCAAATGGTCTCAGCAGCTCATCCATCACTTCAAAAGCCTGTTCACCAAATGCGTAGTCAAAAACTAATACCACATCATCTCCCTTGAATTTTGCTCCGTTGAATGGTGTATTTTTAAGATCAATTTTACTTAAATCGATAATCTGAACATCAATATTACTTCCGCTTTTGTCGTGAATATAAATTAAACCTTCTTCAAGAGCATATTTTAAAACCTTATCACGAAGATCTTTTTTGTTTGAAATATCTTCGTAAAGCTTATAATCTACCTCTTTCGTCTGTTTTTTATTTAATGCATCGTTTCCGAAAAGCATATTTTTCACAGAGTGCATATTTGCCGAAATAATATGAAGCGGACGCATGTGAAGATCATTTTCAAAAAGAACCTGTTTCACTTTATTCGCCCATTTTTCACCAAAATAATGATGCCCTACTCTTTCTCTGAGAATTGCACTAAAATGTATTTCTCGCTCTCTGCTTTGCTTAGCATCTTCAAGGCTTGCTTTTCCTAAATTATAAATGATCTTGAAAAGACGATCCGGATTATCATCGTCTCCGAAAGAATTGTAAGCATTCAAAGTCTCATCAAAAGTTCTTCCTATTAAAGACGACAAATGAATCAAAGCAACTTCTTTTTCTCTTCTGCTAAATTTTTTCTCGCCTTTTACTACTTCCTCAATGATTTTGAAAGCTCTTGTCGGTTTCCAGTTTTCATCCTGAATGAAAGCAAGATTCCTGATTTTATCTGCTTCTATGAATAAGAAAGTTAAATGCGTAAGAATATCATATATTTCAGAACGTCCCAAAAGAACCTCGATGTTCATCTGATGTTCATCGATTCGGTAGCAGTTTCTTCTTCTCTTTTTAGGAACAATAGGCTCAAAACTACCTTTATCAAAACCCTCATCTGATGTCAGATGAATGAAAGCACATTCTTCAATACCTTCAGGAAGTCTGTCTAAAACATACATCAAACCATCGAGCTCCAATTTGCTGGGAACATTCATGGTACCGTAAATTTCCGGGTTAATGATTTTTAACAAACTTCTAAGGCTTTCACCGGAAACTCCTCCAGGCTTGAAAAATCCTCTATAAAACAGGTGTCTCATAGAAATGTATAGTCTTTCAATTGCCTCAGTAGTTTCTCTCGCTCTAGAATTTGTCATATATTAAATTTTTTATAAAAAGTCTGCTAAGTTACGTAAAATAATTTAAATTGTTTAAAACACTAAAAACCAACAAATTAAAACTTCTAGTTAAAAAAACCATTCTCTTTTTAATTTAATTTTAAAATTAATATATCCTGTGAAATGACAGAAGAATTTTAGAATAAGTTTTCTTCATATTAAAGAATTTCACCATCCTTATATATATGGTATTTTAACTTAAATCCGAAACCATAATCAACGATTGAAGGTCAGCCACTCTCTCAGAAAGCTTATTTTAATTTAAAAAAATGATTAAAAACAAAAGATCCCCTTAAATTTTTAGGGTTAAAAGATTTTTAATTCATTTTTTTTGTAAATTTGCCCTATAAAATTCAACACTATATGTCAACTTTAAGATTTAAAGCTTTAGAAACTTTACCATTCAAGGACTTTAGAAAAGATAATTCGGTAGAAATTCCTGCTAAATTGTCAGAATTATTTTGTGAAAATGTATTCTCTGAAAACACAATGAGAGAATATTTAACAAAAGAAGCATTCCAATCTATAATGGATGCTATAAAAAAAGGAAGTAAAATCCAGAGATTAATTGCAGATCAGGTAGCAGTAGCTATGAAAGATTGGGCAATGAGCAAAGGAGTTACACACTACACGCACTGGTTTCAGCCATTGACGGGAAGCACTGCAGAAAAGCACGACTCATTTTTTACACCTATCGAAGGTGGACGAGCCATCGAAAGATTCAGTGGAAACTTATTGATTCAACAAGAACCTGATGCATCTTCTTTCCCAAACGGTGGAATCAGAAACACATTTGAAGCTAGAGGTTACACAGCTTGGGATCCTACATCTCCGGCATTTATTATGGGAACTACTTTGTGTATTCCTTCAATCTTCATTTCTTACACAGGAGAAACTTTAGATTACAAAGCACCTTTATTGAGAGCTTTGCACGCTGTGGATGAAGCTGCAACTGATGTAATGCAGTATTTCGATAAAAATGTAACAAAAGTAACTCCTACTTTAGGTTGGGAGCAAGAATATTTTTTGGTTGATTCAGCATTGTATCAATCGCGTCCGGATTTAGTTTTAACAGGTAAAACTCTATTAGGACATTCTCCTGCAAAAGGACAGCAATTGGATGACCATTATTTCGGTTCAATTCCTACAAGAGTCATGAATTTCATGAAAGAACTGGAAGTTGAATGTATGAAATTGGGAATTCCTGTTACGACAAGACACAACGAGGTGGCTCCAAACCAGTTTGAGCTTGCGCCAATGTTTGAAGAAGTAAATGTTGCCGTTGACCACAACTCTCTGTTGATGGACGTTATGGCAAGAATTGCTCACAGACACCATTTCCATATTTTGTTCCATGAAAAACCATTCGCAGGAGTAAACGGAAGTGGAAAGCACAACAACTGGTCTTTGGCAACTGATACTGGTGAAAACCTTTTAAGCCCTGGAAGAAATCCTAAGAAAAATTTACAGTTCTTAACGTTCTTCGTGAATACAATTAAAGCAGTTCACGAATACGCTGACCTTTTAAGAGCTAGTATCGCTTCTGCAAGTAACGATCACAGATTGGGTGCTAACGAAGCGCCACCAGCAATTATTTCTGTATTTATCGGAAGCCAATTGTTCAGAGTTTTGGAAGAGCTTGAAAAAGTAACAGAAGGAAAGCTTTCACCGGACGAAAAAACAGACTTAAAATTAAATGTTGTAGGAAAAATTCCTGAAATCTTGTTGGATAACACTGACAGAAACAGAACTTCTCCTTTTGCATTTACAGGAAATAAATTCGAGATCAGAGCGGTAGGTTCTTCTGCAAACTGTGCAGAATCTATGACCGTAATGAATACAATTGCTGCAAAACAATTAGCTGACTTTAAGAAAGAAGTTGATGCTTTAATTGAAACAGGATTGAAAAAAGATGAAGCAATTTTCAACGTTCTAAGAGAATACATCAAGCAGTGTAAAAACATTATGTTTGAAGGCGACGGATATTCTGATGACTGGGCTTTAGAAGCTGAAAAAAGAGGCTTGAACAACTGGAAAACGACTCCTGAAGCATTGAAGCAGGAGATGAACCAGAAATTCCTTGATCTGTATGAAGAAATTGGGATCTTTAACCACAGAGAAGTTGAAGCGAGAAACGAAATCAAATTAGAAAAATATTCAACTGTAATTGATATCGAAGCAAGAGTACTGAGTGACATCGCAAGAAACCACATTATTCCTTCGGCTTTAAACTATCAGAACAGACTTATTGAAAACGTAAGAGGTCTTAAAGAAATTTTTGATGATAAAGAATTCAGGAATTTGGCAAAAGAGCAAATGAGTTTAATTACTCAGATTTCCGGAAACATCTCTAAAATTAAATTGGGTGTTGAGGATCTTATGAAAGCCAGAGAAGCTGCAAAAGCAACGTCTGAAAGCCAGAAGCAGGCAGAAATGTATTGCACAAGCGTCATCCCGTTATTTGATCCGATCAGAGAAGCTTCTGACGATCTTGAAATGATGGTAGATGATGAACTTTGGCCAATGACAAAATATAGAGAAATGTTATTTACAAGATAACATCTGTAAAGTTCCATATTAGTGAAGGTTCCCTGTTTTTTCAGGGAACTTTTTTTATGGATTTTTAACATCTAAATTTTAAGTAATGAAATCACGAAATTCCTACCTATAAAGACAACCAAGATATTATGTTAAAAAATCTTAATGAAAAAAAAGGTTGAATTACGAAAACACGGGCGTAGAGGCTACTTTTTCTTTAACAAAGTGCCGTTGGATGTTAAAATATGTTAAAACAATAACATGACAATAATCATACCGAGGCTAGTTTAGCGGGAATATCTACTTTTGTACTGCTTTAGAGAAATAAATATTTCTTTTTCAACCGGAAATTAAAAAATATGAAGAAAAGAGTTTTGTTTTATTTAGTTGCTTTCGTTTCTACAATATCACTACAATCATGCGTTACTAATTACGTAGTTTCAAAACCGGCAACTTATGCTAAAGAATACAAAACAGATGCCAAACTAGCTGCATTAGATACTAAGATAGAGAATGATAAAAAGTTGTTAATCAACTCATTCATCTCTGAAAAAGCAGTGGCTATCGCAAACACTAAGAATTCTTTAAAAAATACAGAGATCGCAAAAGCGATCAAACACAATAAGACTATCGATAATATCTTAACCGAGGCTCAGACTTATTTGGGAACTCCATACAGATACGGTGGAATGACCAGAAACGGAATTGACTGCTCAGCATTTGTGTTATCAGTTTTTGGTGCAGCAGCTGGACTTACTTTACCAAGAGTGGCAGCATCTCAGTCTCAGGAAGGGGAAAGCGTTGAAAAGGAAAACCTTCAGAAAGGTGATCTTATTTTCTTTTCTCACGGCAGAAGAATTTCTCACGTAGGAATCGTAGAAGACGTAACTGCAGAAGGAGAAGTGAAATTTATTCATGCAGCAACGTCAAAAGGTGTAATGATCTCTTCGCTGAATGATTCTTATTGGGGACCAAAATTCAGGTTTGCCAAAAGAGTAATCAATGAGAACGGAGATAACTACAATAATTTAGCCTCTAGTTTATAATTTAGATAATTGATTAATATAATAAAGCCGTCAAATTTGATGGCTTTTTTTGTTTGAATATCAGTTAATAATTATCTTAAAATTGAAATAAATTATTTAATCTAGCTGTTCCTGTCAATTTCTATATCAAACCTGCGTAAGAGACCGTGAACTTCTGAAAGTGAAAATTTCGTCTTCTTTAGCTTATTAGAATCAGGATTGATGGTATAATTGAAAGAAGTTCTAAAATCTGTTTTCTCTAGATTAGTATTTTCAAATGTTGCGCCATTCAAATCGCAGTTTGAAAATAGTGAATTCGACAGATCAGATTCAGCAAAATCTACTTCAATCAGTTTACAATTTTTAAATGAGGTTCGTTTTATTGAAGTTTTATAGAAAACAGAATTATTCAAAGCACAGCCTTCAAATGTGAAAGACAATCCAAACTCATTGCAGTCATCGAAATGCATCCCAAACATTTTGCAGTCTTTGAAAATCACATCCCGAAAAGCCGTTCCGATCAATTTGATCATGCTTACATTACAATCAATAAACTCACAGTCCGTAAATTTAAATTGAGAGAGCTTTGCATATTCAAAATTGCAGTTTTTAAATGTACAGTTTTCGTACTCGCCTATTTGCAAAGGTGATTCAGCAAAATTTAACTGAACATAATTTTGATCTGATACATAAGTTTCACTCATGGGTTCTAATGATTTTGTGTAAAAGAATTGACCAGAAATATTATTGTTTCTGTGAAGATCATCCAAGAATTGATTAGAATGCTTTAGTTTAAACCAAACTGTTTTTATCCGCGTAATTCAATTTAAAGAAAATGAAAGTCATCATTGAAAAGGCAAGCAACGAACTTCCTCCATAACTAAAGTACGGCAAAGGAATACCAACCGTAGGAAACAAGCCCATAACCATCCCTAAATTGATGGAAAAGTGCATCAATAGGATTGAGGCAAATGAATATCCGAAAACCCTGTTAAATGCTGACTTTTGCTGTTCTGCGAGATAATAAATCCTGCCAATGAAAACCATGTAACAAAGAACTAAAATTGCACTTCCTACAAAACCCCATTCTTCGCCAACGGTACAAAAAATATAATCCGTTTCCTGTTCGGGAACGAATTTCCCTTGTGTTACTGACCCTTCGCGATATCCCTTTCCCCACATTCCGCCAGATCCGATTGCTGTTTTAGAATACAATAAATTGTAACCCGAAGTATCTCTGAAAGCTTTTTCACCTTTATACAAAACTTCGATTCTTTCTCTTTGGTGTTTTGGCATTTTTTCTAAAACATACGGTGCGGCAAAAGCTAACCCGCATAAAAGAATAATCGAGCCTGCAATACTGGAGATCGTGATGACATCCCAACTCATTTTATAAAAATTCAGGAATATCAAAATTGCGGCAATAATAATGATGGCAATGGCAACATACAAAGGATTTACGGCTAATGAGATCAAAAATACTGATGCGAAAAGAAATCCGATCCCGAATAACCATCCGCTCAAACCTTCACGATAAAGCGCTATGAAAAAAGCTGTGAAAACCAACAATGAACCCACGTCAGGAATTGCTAAAACCACCACAGCAGGAATTCCCACAATTGCAAGAGTAGTTAAAAGTGATTTTCTGTTTTTTAAATTAAACTCCGGACCGGAAACGTAATTGGCAAGCATTAAAGCGACCCCAATTTTAGCAAATTCCACAGGCTGCATGGTAAAACTTCCGAATTTATACCAGTTTTTCTGTCCTAAAATTTCTTTTCCGAAAGGAAAAAGTCCGATCAGTAATAAAACTCCGCCAATATAAATGATGCCGGACATATTTTCGAAAAACTTACTTCTGCTGAAAAAAATAATTAATCCTACAAATAAAGAGATTCCGAAAAAAATCAATTGTTTTTTACCTAAACCTTCGTCTACACTGTAAATGTTGGCAATCGCAAAAATGCAAAGCAAAAAGTACAATCCTAAACCTAATTTATCTATTCCTTCTGCCCACTTCATTTTTTCAAAGGTTTTTTAGGTTCAACTTTCTTTTTTGCTTCTATTTTTTCTTTAGCTTTTTTAATAAGATTTAAGCTATCCTGAATTTTTTTTAGCCTTATAGAATCTGGTTTTGGTTCTTTGTATAACCCTTTTCTTTTAAGATCGGCAATCCATTGGCGTTTATACTCCGGCATAAAACTGGAGGTTACCATTTTCTTATAAAGATGTTCTCTCTTTAGATCTCCGGTAATGTATTTCTCAGCAATCACCGTACACGCCGGTCCGGCCCATGTTGCACCAAATCCTGCATGCTCCATGACGGCAACTACTACTATTTTCGGTTTTTCGGCAGGAGCGATCAATACAAAAATAGAATTGTCTTTTCCTTGAGGAACCTGTGCGGTTCCTGTTTTTGCCAACTGAGTAAAATCGCTGGATTTCAAACCTCTTGCTGTACCATTTAAGACAACAGCTTCCATTCCTTTTAAAACAGGACCAAAATGTTTTGCGTCGACCAACGTTTGATGTTTAACTTTAAATCTCGGATCCGGATTTGGTTTTCCGTCAATAGACTTCACAATATGAGGCGTGAAATACCAACCTCTATTTGCGATTGCTGCAACATAATTCGCTAACTGCAGCGGCGTTACCATAACGTCTCCCTGACCCATACCGTTGTAGATGGCTCCTGTAGACATTTCATCCCAATTTTTATAATCGTCCTTTTTAGATCCGTTTGCTTTAATGATTGCTTTAAATCTCTTTTCATAAAAGTCTCCGGAAGGAATTCTGCCTTTCGCACCCACCGCAAAATCGTTGTTCAAATACTCTCCAACTCCGAAGCTGCTCATGATTTTCTTCCATTCATCAACTCCTTTAGATGGATTTCCAGGGTACTTTTTAATGATTGCAATAAAAGCGTATGTAAAAAAACAGTTACTGGAAACCTGAATAGACGGAATCAGAGGATCTGCTCCACCGTGACCTTTAATTCTTTTTCCTTTGTAATAAAAACCGCCGCCGCATGGGAAAATGGTTTTTTCATCCATCACACCCATTTGCATCGCCGCCAAAGCTGTTAATAATTTAAAAGTAGATCCCGGAGGATAACCAGCCTGTAAAGACCGGTCAAACGTCGGTTTATTCTCGTAGATCGTATCTTTTGAAAGAGCGTATAAATTTTTAGATTTATTGGGTCCTGTAAAAAGATTAGGGTCGATATCCGGACCTGTTGCAGCAACCAGAACTTCACCGTTATTAGGATCAATTGCAACAATGGCTCCGTGTTTATTGACAAGCATTTCTTCAGCGATTCTCTGAAGATCATAATCTATTGTTAGTGTAATATCTTTTCCGGTAACAACATCTCGATCTAAAGTTCCATTTTTATATGGACCGACATTTCGGAGTTTGATATCTTTCTGAATGTATTTAATTCCTTTAATTCCACGAAGTTCTTTTTCGTATGATTTTTCGATGCCTGTTTTACCAATAAGATCACCGGGAAGATAATAGGTAGAATCTTTTTTGATTTCTCTGTCGTTTACTTCACTTGTATATCCCAAAAGATTTCCTGAAGTAGAAACTTCATACTGTCTCTGCGGACGCTGAACGATACTGAAAGCGGGATATTTGAATATAATTTCCTGAACTCTTGCAATTTCTTCTCTGCTGAGGTCTTTGATGAAAGTCATTGGAGTCAGCTTAGAATAATATTTTTCTTTTTTGATAATATTGATTCTTTTGATGAAATCTCTCTTTTCGATTTTCATTAAACTACAGAAAGCCAAAGTGTCAAAATCTGGTTTCATCAACGCCTGTGTGAAAGAAATTTCGTACGCCGGTTGATTTCCCACCATGATTTTTCCGTTACGGTCAAAAATAACTCCACGCTGTGGAATTACATATTCTGTTTTTATTGAAGTATTTGCTGCATTTAAAGCATATCGGTCTGTAAAAAGCTGTAAATAAGAAAGTCTTGCCACAAAAATGATAGCAAGAATGATAAGAACAGATAAGATTTTTATATGGCGTGTGTTCAAACTTTTTGTTTGATTTTAAATATTAATGCGTAAATAATGATAAATATAAAGGAAATTACACTAGTTACCAACACATTAAGTAAGATTTCGAAGATTCTGCTGAATTTAAAAAACTCGATATATTGCACCAAAACCTGATGTAAAAATATGCTTGAAAAAAGAAACAGCAAAAACTGAGTCCATTGTAAAGATTGAAACGAGAAGAAATCTGTAGAAGTATCTGTAGAAGTTCTGAAAATTAAAGTCCTGAAGTAGGCAATTACTGTGGTTGCTAAAGCATTAATTCCCCATGAATAAAGAAAAGCATCAATAGATAAGCCTATTAAAAAACTTAAAGCTAAAAACTGGAATCTATTTCTGAAAAAAGGATAGAACATCACAAAAACCGGATATAAAACCGGAGTGTATTTTCCGAACAGTGTGATTCTGTTCAAAACAAAAATCTGTAATGCAACCAGAAAAATCATGATCAAAAGATCTGTAAATATCGTCCTGCTAATCATTTTCTTTTTTTATTACCGCTTGCATCGTATCGCTTATTTTCTGAACCTCAGCTTTTTTAAGGTTTTTCACTACAAAAACTTTATTCAGAGCGCCCATTTTTTCGCTTAATTCAACTGAGATATCCCAAAAACCTGTTTGATTATCTACCGTGTAACCTGCGACTGTTCCAATCATCACACCTTTCGGAAATATTGCTGATTTTCCATCAGTTACGATCGTATCTCCGATCTTTAGTGAAACATATTTAGGAACGTCGGCAAGGTGCATCACTCTGGAATTATCTCCTCTCCAAGTTAAAGTTCCAAAATATCCTGAATTTTTTAACGAAGCATTAATTCTGATTTTATTGACACTCAAAACAGATTGTACGAGTGCATAACTGTCTGTAGAATTGATCACGATTCCTGCGATTCCTTTTGGAGCCATAACTCCCATTTGAGGAAGTACACCATCACGTTTTCCGCGATTGATGGTAAAGTAATTATTCCGTCGGTTGATGCTGTTAAAAACGATCTCACCGTCTACAAATGTATATATTTGTCCGCCACCCAACGTATCGTGTACTTTTCTGAAAACGGGATTTTTAGCTCCCTGCTTTCCGTACAACTCAATCATTAAGGCTTTATTTTGAGCAACGAGGCCTTCGTTGGTTTGTTTAAGTTTTAAATAAGAAACTCCCTCATCAATATACCCTGAAACCCACGAATTAAAAGCAGCAGTTTGCCCGGCAAGCCAGGATCTCTGCATTGCATTTTTAGAGAATATCAGAACGAGAGCAATAATTTGCAGGAAAATAAAGAACACAAATAAGGCATTCTTAGAAAATAATCTCAGCAAAAATCCCATTCAGATAAAGTCGTAAAAAGTTAAAATTATTTTATTAAGAAATTGAATTTGTCCATATTCTTAAGTGCGATACCCGTTCCTCTTACTACAGCTCTCAAAGGATCTTCTGCAACGAATACAGGAAGACCTGTTTTCTTGTGAAGTCTGTCTGCAAGGCCTCTTAGTAAAGCACCACCACCAGCAAGATAAATACCTGTTTTATAAATATCGGCAGCCAGTTCCGGAGGTGTAAGAGAAAGAGTTTCCATCACGGAATCCTCAATTCTGATAATTGATTTGTCTAAAGCACGCGCGATCTCCTTGTAGCCAACCATGATTTCTTTTGGCTTACCTGTAATAAGATCTCTACCCTGCACCGGAATATCATCAATATCAACATCAAGATCTTCAACTGCAGAACCTACTTCGATTTTCACTCTTTCAGCAGTTCTCTCACCAATATACAAATTATGATGAGTTCTTAAGAAATAAGCAATATCATTTGTAAATACATCACCTGCAATTTTTACAGATTTATCACAAACAATACCTCCCAAAGCTACCACAGCAATCTCGGTAGTACCACCACCTATATCGATAATCATATTACCTTCAGGTTTCTGAACATCAATACCTACTCCTATCGCAGCAGCCATCGGTTCATAAATCAGCCTTACTTCTTTCGCGTTTACTTTTTGCGCAGAATCTCGTACGGCTCTTTTTTCAACTTCAGTAATTCCGGAAGGAATACAGATCACAATTCTAAGAGCGGGCTGAATAAATCTACCTTTGATCCCAGGGATTTTTTTGATAAATTCTTTAATCATATGCTCAGAAGCATGGAAGTCTGCAATAACGCCGTCTTTCAAAGGACGGATCGTTTTTATATCTTCATGGGTTTTACCCTGCATATGTTTCGCCTGCTCACCAACAGCAATCGGCTTACCCGTAGAACGCTCAATTGCAACAATTGAAGGCTGGTCTATAACAATTTTATTATTGTGGATGATAAGCGTGTTGGCAGTACCAAGGTCTATCGCAATCTCTTGCGTAAACATATCGAATAAACTCATAATTTTCTCCTTGATTTAAGTTTACAAAGATATAAATTTAAGACTACTAATGAATACTATAGTAAATATAATTTGGTTAAAATTTTATTAAATTTTCAAAACTGATTTAACTTTTTGATTGCTAAATTTCAAACAGTTTTTAAACCCAAATTCATAGCTTTTTACGATAATAATCATATACATTATCTGACGAACCTTCGGTAAAAAATGCGTAATTTTGCGACTGCTTATGATACAGTATTCTAACATTCATCAGACCTCAAATTTTGCTGTACTTTCGGTAAGCTTTGAGAAAGCTGATGTGGAAACGAGAGGGAAATTTGCATTCTTTGATGAGAATATCAAAAGTTTTGTTACCCGAATTCACAATGAAGATCTGGGAGATGCTTTTGTGGTATCTACCTGCAATCGTACTGAAATTTACACAACTTCAGCCAACTATCTTTTGGTGGCAGAAGAATACTGCAAAACCATAGGTGTCAGCCTATCAGATTTTTTGCCTTTTGCCAATATTTTAACAAAAGAGGAAGCCTTACAACATTTGTTCAGGGTTGCTGCGGGTTTGGAAAGCCAGATTATCGGTGATTTTGAAATCATCGGGCAGATTAAAAAAGCATACGCAAGATTTAAAAGAGAAAGACAGAATTCTAATCCTTACCTGGAACGCTCAATCAATTCTGCAATTCAGATATCAAAAAGAATAAAAAACGAAACCGGAATTTCCAATGGA
The DNA here is from genome assembly GCF_027945075.1 of Chryseobacterium sp. CY350. NCBI lineage: Bacteria > Pseudomonadati > Bacteroidota > Flavobacteriia > Flavobacteriales > Weeksellaceae > Chryseobacterium > Chryseobacterium wangxinyae. The sequence continues at coordinate 2,864,898 of NZ_CP116034.1, read as the reverse complement.
GCAGCTTCGGTTTCTTATGCCGCAGTTCATTACATTTTAAATAATCAAAAAAGACTGACCGAAAAAAACATCTTACTATTGGGAGTCGGCGAGATCGGACAGAATACAGTTGAGAATCTCGTAAAACATATTTATCAGCCTCAGATAAAAATCGCCAACCGTACGCAGGAAACTGCAGAAAAAATTTCTGAAAAATATAATATTCCACATATTGACTACGCTCATCTTGAAAAGGAAATTGAGAATACCGATATTTTGATTGTTGCAACGGGTGCGAAAACTCCGATTTTATACAAATCTCATTTTCAGAACGGAAGAGAAACTTTGGTGATTGATCTTTCGATTCCGAATAATGTTGATAAAAATGTTTCTGAATTAGATCATGTAACGTTGGTAGATGTTGATACGCTGTCGAAGCAAATACAAGCTACCATTCAACAAAGAGAAAAAGAAATTCCGAAAGCAGAAAAAATCATCAAGGAAATGACAAAAGACTTTCTTGAGTGGGAAAAAAAGAGAAAGCTTGCGCCGAATATTCATCATTTCAAAGCGGTTCTGAAGAACATGGAACGCAATGAGATGCATAATTTTTACAGAAAAAATAAATACATAAACATCACAGATATGGAGCTTTCTGAGAAAATGATTCAGAAAATTACCAATCGTTTTGCAAAATATATTATCGATAATCCTTTGAAAGCCGAAGAAATTAGTAAATTAATGCACGAAATATTAGTTGAACAACCCAATAATGAATTCAATGAAAAGCATTAGGATAGGAACCAGAAATTCGGCACTTGCTTTGTGGCAGGCCAGAGAAGTAGCAAGGCATCTGCAAAATAATAATTATCTTACGGAGATTACTCCCATCGTATCTTCCGGAGATAAAAACCTGAACCAACCACTATATTCTTTAGGAATTACCGGCGTTTTTACACGAGATCTGGATATCGCATTATTAAATGACGAAATCGATATTGCCGTACATTCTCTGAAAGATGTACCGACTCAGCTTCCTCACAATATAGAAATCATTGCCAACCTTGAGAGAGATTTTCCGCAGGACGTTCTCATCAGAAGAGAATCTGCAAAGGATAAAGAATTTCATGAACTGAAACTTGCAACAAGCAGTTTGAGAAGGAGAGCTTTTTGGCTAAAACACTATCCGGATACTCAGTTTTTTGACATTCGAGGAAATATTCAGACAAGATTACAAAAACTTGAGGAACAAGAGTTTGACGCTACGATTTTATCTTTAGCCGGAATCAAAAGAATGAATATGGACATCAATTATGAGATGCTTCCCGTAATGATTCCTGCAGCTTCTCAAGGTGTAATTGCGATTGCCGGACATTCTGAAAAACCGGAAATTAATGAGATTTTACAATCTATCAATCACAAAGAAACCCAAATCTGTGTAGAAATGGAAAGAAGTTTCCTGAGTACACTTGAAGGCGGTTGTACAGCTCCTATCGGTGCTTTTGCAGAAAAAATCGGAAATCAGATGCGGTTCAAAGGAGCACTCTGTTCACTCGACGGGAAAAACTATATCGGTATCGATGAAAGTTTCGAATATAATGAAGAAGAAAATTTCGGGGAGAAATTTGCCAACATTGTACTTGAAAACGGTGGAAGAGAATTGATGACCGAGATTAAAAGTCAGCTGTAATTTACCATTAAGATGTAATAAGTTTTAAAGATAATTTAAGTGAATTTCTAAAGAAATTTATTTAGCAGACTGCTGAATTCAGATTTATCTGAATCTTAACATTTCTTTATATCTAAAGGTTCTTAATGTTTAAATTAAATTTTTAAACTTTACAAAACTGTTTTCAATTCTAAATCTTACTACCGATGAGAAAATTCTTTTCCATAATCTTATTTCTGTTCTTTGTTTTTTCAAATGCACAAAATCAGTTTGCTCAAAAGTTATCTGATGCCGCTTTGAGTTTGACAAAAGACAAAGTCACTTACGATCCGGCTTATTATTCAATCAAATATCCCAATGGTGACGTTGCCGCAGATAAAGGAGTTTGTACAGATGTAATCATCAGAGCATACAGAAAGCTCGGGATTGATTTACAGAAAGAAGTACACGAAGATATGAAGAAGAATTTTTCTAAATATCCTAAAAAGTTTGGACTGAAAAAGCCTGATACAAATATTGACCACAGAAGAGTTCCGAACCTGATGGTCTTCTTTGCGAAATTTGGGAAGTCAAAATCTATTGAAAATAATCCCGCACTATATGTTCCCGGAGATATTGTTACATGGCTTTTACCCGGAAATTTAACGCACATAGGAATTGTTGTCAATAAGAAATCTGCTGACGGAAAAAGATATTTGATCGTTCACAACATCGGTGGCGGCCAGGTTATTGAAGATTGTTTGTTTAAATTTACGATTACGGGACATTATCAATATCCGAAATAATTATTCATGAAGAATTTTATTTGTATTTTATTTTTATTGATTTTAAATTTTTCGCCTGCGCAGAATAGCGATTTTAAGGTGATCAATAAACCGATCAATTATTCGCCGGAAAGAATCAGCCTCAGTTTAGAATATTTGAAAGAACATCACGGCTTAACTCAAAAGTCTCCTATCATTATTCCGAAAATGATTGTTTTGCATTATACAGCAGGCGGAACGGTGGAAAGCAATTTTAAATATTTCAACAAAACGCATCTCGAAAATGCCAGAAATACTTTAAAGAAACAAAGTACACTCAACGTTTCTTCGCAATATATTGTAGACCGAGACGGAACGATTTATCAATTGATGGAACCCAATATGTTTGCAAGACATACCATCGGATTAAATTACTGTGCCATCGGAGTTGAAAATATCGGAAGTAAAAAACAGCCGCTCACAGAGAAACAAGTTGCCGCAAATGCACAGTTGGTAAGATATTTAACTCAAAAATATAAAATTGAATATCTCATCGGACATTCGGAATACGGAGTTTTTAGAAATTCTAAACTTTGGAAAGAGTCTGACCCGAAATATTTCACTGGAAAAGAAGATCCCGGAAAAGACTTCATGAGCAAAGTAAGACTTCAAGTCGCTGATTTAAAGTTAAAAGACAAACCAAGTAATTAATACCTGTTTCGAACTTTGTAATCTTCGCTAAGTAGAACGCCTTTGCGAACTTAAAAACAGTTAGTAATTAAAAAAATCTTAGCGACCTTAGCGTTAAAAAATTCTGCTTCATAAGACAAATATTTAAATGAAAATTTTATTTACCAAAAACATAGATTCAGAATTACTTTCCGAAGAATTGGGAAACGACATTTCGGCTGAATGTGTTGAGGTTATTAAAATAGAAAATCTCGAAATTGAATCATTTGATTTAAAAAACAATTCACTGATCTTCACGAGTTTAAATGGTGTAAAATCATTTTTTGAAAATGGATTTAAACCAAATGAAGATTTCACCGTAAAAAATTACAATAAAATCTACTGCGTTGGAGAAAAAACCAAGAAAGAACTCCGAAAAAATGGTTTTGGAACTTTTAAAGTTTTAAAAAATGCCGAAACGCTTTCCAAATTCATTATTGATCACTGTTCTCATGAAAAATTCATTCATTTTTGTGGAAATTTGGCGATTGATGTTTTAGATAAGGAGCTTCCACTTCAAAATATAAGCTACAAAAAAGTGACAGTTTATAAAACTGAACAGTTGAATCCCGTGATACATGAAAAATATCATGCAATAGTTTTTTTTAGCCCAAGTGGAGTTCGTAGTTTTGCGAAAAATAATTCTTTAGAAAATATGCTTCTTTTTTCAATTGGAGAAACCACTTCAAAAGAGCTAAGAAAACATGCAAAATCAGAGATTTTTACAAGTAGAAAAAATACTTTATCAAACTTGTTGTTGATCATTAAAGAAACTTTAAAAATATTTAATTTAAAGTAATTATTTGAAAATCAACAACTATCAACTAAAAAATATGATTAAAAACGACCTATATTTAAAAGCACTTCGCGGCGAAACTGTAGAAAGACCACCGGTTTGGATGATGAGACAGGCGGGAAGATATTTACCGGAATTCATTGCGTTGCGTGATAAATTCGACTTTTTCACAAGATGCCAGACTCCGGAATTGGCTTCTGAAATCACCGTTCAGCCGATCAGAAGATATCCTTTGGATGCTGCGATCTTATTTTCCGACATTTTGGTGGTTCCTCAGGCAATGGGAATCGATTTTAAAATGAAAGAAAACGTGGGTCCGTGGTTAGACAATCCTATCAGAACGATGGAAGATGTTCAAAATGTGGTTGTGCCTGATGTAAACGATACTTTGGGTTATGTTTTTGACGCGATTGACTTGACTTTGATTAAATTAGACAACGAAATTCCGTTGATTGGTTTTGCTGGTTCACCATGGACGCTTCTTTGCTATTGCGTGGAAGGAAAAGGAAGTAAAGCTTTTGATATTGCTAAATCTTTTTGTTTCCAGCAGCCGGAAGCTGCGCATCTTTTGCTTCAGAAAATCACTGATACTACGATTGCTTATCTGAAAAGAAAAGTTGAAAAAGGAGTTTCTGCGGTTCAGGTTTTCGATTCTTGGGGCGGAATGCTTTCTCCACAAGATTATCAGGAATTTTCATGGCAGTACATCAGTCAGATCGTTGAAGCTTTGGCACCGTTGACGCACGTTGTTGTGTTCGGAAAAGGATGTTGGTTTGCATTGGAAGATATGACGATGTCGCCGGTTTCTGCTTTGGGTGTTGACTGGACGATTAAACCGGAATTGGCAAGAACTTTAACGAATCATACGATGACTTTGCAAGGAAATTTTGATCCTGCGAGATTACATTCAACTCCTGAAACGATTAAGAAAATGGTGAACGAAATGATTAACCGTTTCGGTAAAGATAGATATATTGCCAATCTAGGCCACGGAATTTTACCTGATATTCCTTTGGAAAATGCGGAAGCGTTTATAAGAGCAGTTGTAGATTGGAAACCGAATAATAATTACTAAGGAAAAATTAAATTAAAGCTGTTCGTATGAGCAGCTTTCGCTATTAAAAATCTAAACATCATAATAAGGTTTACCGTACTACCTTTAATAAAAATCTATTTACATTTGTCTATAATATAATCATAATAAAGATGAATAAAATTGACATAGAAAGCTTACGGCGTGATTTCGACAAAGAAAGAGATGAACTTGGAAAAATCATTTTTCCAATAGTAGAAAAATACAATCTTCCTCAAAAAGAATTAATTGAAGTTTGTCAAGTAGGAAAATTTATATATAAACTCAATGAAAATTTATCTATAGTTGATAAACCAAATCCGCCAAGACCAGATTTTATTCTCCAAAACAATTTGCAATTAATAGGATTAGAACATACAAGAATATTCACGGAAAATTCTGAAAAATATAATCGTATAAAATCTCTTTTCGAATATTCTGAAAAAATTTTCACTAAGTTATTTCCCAATGAAAAAATTCATGCTTCTATAACTATTTACAATGATAGTTTTGAATACAAACAATTTCAAAAAAAAGAATTAGCAAACAAAATATCTAATTATATTCAATCATTAATTCTAAATGAAAAAGTAGAAAAACCCGATTTTATTGAAGAAATTCGACTTATGAAGCATTCAAGTGTCAGTTTTACTTTTAACGAAAAAAATTGGCAAGGTCCATATTTAACGAACGAGAGATTAAATGAAGAAATTAAAAAGAAAGAACCTAAATTGCAAATTTATAAAAATGGAGAAAATGAAATTGGTGAATATTGGTTAATCCTTCTTATTGGCTCGCTATCATCAGTTTCATATCAATTAGATGAAATGGAAAATTATCAGACTGAATCTGATTTCAATAGAGTCTATTTAATGGCCGATTTTGACGCAAAAATAGTTAGAGTAAAATAAACAAAAATCCCTTTCAACAAAAAGCTGAAAGGGATTTTTTATCTTCAAATTAAATTTCTAAAAATTACGCCAGCATTCTCTGGGCTTTTTTCACTCCTTCTACCAACAAATCAATTTCCTGGAATGTATTATAAACAGCAAAACTTGCTCTCACCGTTCCTGCAATAGCAAAGAAATCCATAATCGGCTGCGTACAGTGGTGCCCGGTTCTTACGGCAACGCCCATTTTATCGAGAATCATGCCTACATCTGAGGAAATTCCTATTCCTTCAAGATTAAAAGAAACAACTCCGGTTCTGTTGGCTTTTTCGCCATACACCTTTAAACCATCAATTTCCAATAGATGTTTTTGAGCATATTCGAGTAAAGCATTTTCGTGACGCTGGATATTTTCATGACCTATTTTATTGATGAAATCAACGGCTGCACCCAAAGCAATATTTCCACCTACATTCGGTGTTCCCGCTTCATATTTAAAAGGTAAACCTGCATAAGTGGTCCCATCAAATGAGCATACAGAGATCATCTCACCACCTCCGTGGAATGGTGGCAAATCTTCAAGAATAGCCTGTTTTCCATACAAAATTCCAGTTCCCATCGGAGCATACATCTTATGACCTGAAAACACAAAAAAATCACAATCTAACGCCTGAACATCAATTTTAAAATGTGGAGCAGACTGTGCACCATCAATAACGATGTATGCATCTGAATTGGCTCTTGTTTTTGCAATAATCTCTTCAATAGGATTTACAATTCCTAATGCATTAGAAACTTGGTTGATAGAAACTACTTTCGTTTTTTCACTTAAAAAGCGATCGAGATAATCAAGCTGAAGAATCCCGTCCTGATCGATTGGGATGACCCGCAGTTTTGCTCCTGTTCTTTCACAAAGCAGCTGCCACGGAACTATATTCGAGTGATGCTCCAGATAAGAAATGATAATCTCATCGTCTTTTTTAAGTTTTTGAGTTAAAATATAAGAGATGAGGTTAATGCCTTCTGTGGTTCCTTTGGTAAAAATGACTTCAAAATCATTTTTAGCGTTGATGAATTTTTGGATTTTTCTTCGCGAAAGTTCCATTTCTTCGGTTGCCAATTGGCTCAGAGTATGAATTCCTCTGTGAACATTAGCATTGATTTCTGTATAATATTGATTCCAAACCTCAAGAACTGAATTTGGTTTCTGGGATGTCGCTGCATTGTCTAAATAAACCAAAGGCTTACCGTTCACCTGCTGGTTTAATATAGAAAAATGACTTCTTATTTCCTGAATGTCAAACATTTATTTCAATTTTAGTAATTAAACGTTCTTATTTAGAACGCATCAAATTTACGACATTTTTCACTAAAGTAATGTGAGCAAACTCATCAATAGATTTAATCTAAAAATAAAAAAACCTGCCAAAAAATGACAGGTCTTATATTGTGATTAAGAAAATTCTTATTCAGCTGCTGCTTCTTCAGTTGCAGGAGCATCTCCTTCTGTTGCAACTTCTTCTTCATCGTCATCTGCCATTGCACCACCTTTAGCTGCATTTCTAGACATTTTAACAGCCACAACAACTGCATTGTCCGGGTGTACAAATGAGAATCCTTCTGCTTTAAGACCTCCTACATAAAGTTTGTTACCAATCTTCAATGAAGTGATATCAACAACTACCTCGTCTGGCAAGTTTGCAGGAATAGCTTTTACTTTCAATTTTCTGAAAGACTGACGTAAAACACCACCAGCTACAACACCTTTAGAACGACCAGTTAATCTTACAGGAACTTCCATAACTACCGGCTTATCGTCAGATAATCTGTAGAAGTCTGCATGAATAATTTTGTCTGTAATCGGGTGGAACTGAATATCCTGAAGAACTGCAGGAATTACCTGTCCGTCAACTTCAATAGATACCGTGTGTGCTTCAGGAGTATACACTAAACCTTTGAACGCTTTCTCTAATGCAGAGAAGTTCAATGGCTCGCCACCTCCGTAAACAACACAAGGAACTAATTCAGCATCACGTAAAGCTTTTGTCGACTTTTTGCCCACGCTTTCTCTTTTTGTACCTTGAATTGTAATAGATTTCATTTATAAAAATTTAAAAATTTGTTTGAATTTACGCTGTAAACAGTTGATTATTAATTAAATAATAAACTTACTGCTAATCGATTGATGCTCGTGCACCATCTTCATAACATCAGCAAATAATGGGGCGCAAGATAGCACTTTTATTTTAGATGACAAATTAGTTTTCACAGGAATTGAGTCAGTTACAATAACTTCCAGTAATTGTGAGTTCTCAATATTGTCATATGCTTTACCGGAAAGTACTCCGTGAGTTGCCATTGCTCTTACAGATTTCGCTCCTTTTTCCATTAAAATACCTGCAGCCTTGCAAAGCGTACCTGCGGTATCTATCATGTCATCAATAAGGATTACGTTTTTACCTTCTACGTCCCCGATCAGGAACATTTCTTCAATAACGTTGGCCTTTTTTCTTTCTTTGTAAGCAATTACGACATCAGCACCTAAATGACCTGCGTAGTTTTTCGCTCTTTTTGCACCTCCCATGTCCGGAGAAGCAATAGTAAGGTTATCAAGATTCATGTCTCTGATATAGTCTACAAAAATTGTAGAAGCGTACAGATGATCAACCGGAATTTCAAAGAACCCTTGAATTTGATCAGCATGAAGATCCATTGTCATGATTCTGGTTGCACCAGCAGCCGTCAAAAGATTTGCCACCAACTTTGCTCCGATTGGCGCTCTTGGTTTGTCTTTTCTGTCTTGTCTTGCCAAACCGAAATAAGGAAGAACCACGGTAATACTCTTCGCAGAAGCCCTTTTAGCAGCGTCAATCATTAGAAGAAGTTCTAAAAGATTGTCTGCCGGCGGAAACGTAGATCCAATCAGGAAAACTCTTCCTCCTCGTACGGATTCGTCTAAAACAGGTTCAAATTCTCCATCGCTGAACTCCTGAATAATGATTTTCCCTAATTCTTTCCCATAATATTGGGCAATTTTTTCCGCCAGGTCTTTACTCGTCCTTGTCGAAAATAGATAACTCTGTTGATCGGCCATTTTTACTTTTTAAAAGATTTTGCAAATTTAAAAAAAAACCACAAGAATAGTCTTGTGGTTTCCATTTTTATTTCCCTGCATTTTATGGGAACGTAACGCCTGAATATTTATTAGGATCTACCTGTGGCAGTGTAGATTTATATTTCATATTAATTGCCTTAATAAATTCGTTAGCAACAATAGCATAGCCTCTTCCTGTAAGATGAACTCCGTCTAAAGAGAAAGCTCCACCTGTGACGAATGTAGCAGTATATCTCACGCCATCCCAAGAAATTCCTGATTTTGAATTCAGCTCTGCCATTTTTGCATTCATATCTACAAACGCCAGACCTTTAGAATCTGCTAGCGATTTAATGGTTGTATTGTAAGAATTTGTTGCCGTAATAACTTTTGCAGCTTCCATTTCTGTAAGAACCAATTTATCTTCTAAAGGAACTGAAGTACCACCACCCGCTTGAGGTGTAAGCACTGCACTTGCCGTCAATAGAATAAAATCTTTTGAAGTGGTCTGTCTGTATTTTGGAAGACCCGGAACCGTCACTAAATCCTTATCAGCGATCACTGCTCCGTTTGCAACAGCTCCCGCCACAAACTTGATTAATCTTTTTTGATATTCTGCATCGTTGATCGCACCCAAAGCTTTTGCCTGAGCCAAACCTGCATTATAAGCAGCATAGCCACTATTTAATTGAGTAACCTGCGCAGCAGAAAGATTCGTAAGAGGCATAGCAGGAACTCTCGTAAAGAAAGGAACATTAGTAACATTCGGAATGTTGGCTACAATTCCCTTTCTTGTTGTTCCCGTAGGAAATACTGTTCCTATCAATGCAGTGTAAGTGCTTGTAAACCCTATACCAGCAGCTCCGTCAACAGGTGTGATAGGATTAGTTCCGTCTCCTCCTGTAGTAGCATATCCTAAAACATCGTTATTACCAATCCAAAGAGATACGAATGTAGGATTCTGTGCCAACGCGTCACCTACAACAGAAGCTGTAGTAGAAGAAGCAAATCTTACAAAATACGGATTTGCCAAACCTAAAGAAAGTCCCGCTGGGTTACCATAACCAGGTGCCAGCAAATGAGAAACTTTCGCGCCTGGAACACCCATATTTTGGTAAGGTCTGCCCGCAACTACATTATCTAATGCAGCAGCAGAAGGATTAGCTACCGGACTTAATGCCCCATTAACCATTTTTAGCTCAAGTTTTCCAGGAAATCCGGGTAAACCAATAAATCCTCCAACGTTATTTGGCATCAAAGGCTGTTTAAATTCTCCTCCTCCAGCAAGCTTCATTTGCATTGCCATCATGCTTGGAAAAGACTCGTTTTGTCCGCCAGAATATAACGCACCGTCTCTGTAACCTGAAGTTAATGAATTTCCTAAAGATATAAATTTAGAAAAGTCAGCTTCGCCTTTCGTTACAACGATGTCTTGTACGTCTGTATCAAAATCTGTATTACAGCTTGTTGTAAAAAACATCGCAGAAACAGCAAGTGTAGATATTATTATTTTTTTCATAATTCTTTAAATTAAAAAGGGTTATAAGATAAACCCAGACCCACATAGAATGCTTTTGCCTTTGCCTGACCGTAGAAGCCAAGAGTTTTATTATTGACATCTCTGCTTTGCGGCATTACATAACCTCCTGCAACGTCAACTCCGAATTGTTTAAATTTAAATCCTAAACCTCCTGTTATTACAAAAGAATCGAATGATGGTGTTTCCGGGATAAAATTTTCGTCAGTGTAAGGAGATTCATCATAATATGCTCCCAAACGGCCAAAAACCATTTCATTAAACATATACTGCGTCCCCAATCTGAATGTTTTAGAATTTCTAAAGTTTTTAGGAGCAACAAGAATGGTAGGATCAGCCTGATTTCCTATTGGTGCATTAGCAAAATCTAAAGTCAGTCTGCTATATCTTTCCCAGCCGTGGTAATTGAAATCTGCCGAGATCAACCATTTTGGCGTAACCTTGTACGTCATACCGATTGTATATTCTTCAACCAATGGTAAAGTAGCGGTAAAACCGTCTTGTCCGGCATTGTTTAATCCCAATAATCCGTTAACCGTATTTTGTGCAGGAACAGTAAATGTAGCAGTTCCTTTTTTTGCTTTCATATCAACTGGTGAACGGTAAGCTATACTTAGATCAAACTTAGGATCTGGTCTGAAATAGAAACCAAAACCATATCCGTGGCCACTTGCTTTTTCGTCATTAATATTAACTGTTCCGCCAAACTGAGTAACGGCTTTATCCCAGTTTACCTGTCCTTTAGCATAGATATAACTTGCTCCGAAAGACAACCAGTCTGCCATTTTTACAGAAACCATCGGCTGGAAGTAAAAACTTTTTAATTCAAGCTTTTGTACCATTTCTCTACCTTCCCAGTCGTAAGGATATTGAATGGTACTACCGAAAGGTGTTGTAAAACTGAATCCTATAGATAGTTTGTCGATTGGCTTGTACGCAATCGCAGCATAAATAGGAGTACCGATAGGATTATCTGTTTCTGTACTTTGCAAAGTATTTAAATTTTGAAAAGTAACCTTATTACTTGCGCCGAAACCTCCTGCAACAATACTTAGTTTTGAAGGGATGAACGACATACCTGCAGGGTTAAAGAACGCAACACTCGCATCCTCAGCATGAGCACTGGTATGCGCCATCGCCAATTGTTTTACCCCTTGCAGAGAAACCCTGAAGCCTCCCGCATAAGATAGAACCCCAGCCAACAAAGCAGTTGATACTAATATTTTTTTCATAGACATTTATTATATATTCCAAATATAAAATTAATTTAATTACGTTTGTTAATAAATCTTAATATTTTAAACATAATCATAAAAGAAAATTATGTTTAAAATAGCACTTTAGATATTTTCATCATTAAATAGCTATTTTTAAAGGCTTTAGAGAAAAAATATTCTTTAAGAATACGCCACCGTTTAATATTAAACATTTAACAAAATAAAGATTTATTACTTTTGGAATTGTGTAAAGATAAAAATCAATAAATTTGCAAGATTAAATAAATTATAATATATGAGTTGTGGATGCAAAACATCCGGCGATTCTGCACATTCTTGCGGAACGAAATCCGCGAATGGCTGTGAAAGTGTAAATACCTGTGGTAATAGTTATAAATTAAGTGTTTTCGATTGGTTATCTAACATACAGAACCCAGCATCTAACCGATGTGATTTTGTGGAAGTTAGATTTAAAAATGACAGAAAATCATTTTATAAAAATGTAAACAATATTCCTTTACATATAGGTAGCGTAGTAACAGTAGAATCTAGCCCCGGACATGATGTAGGAGTGGTAAGTCTCTCAGGAGAACTGGTAAAAATTCAGATGAAAAAGAAAAGATTTTCAACTGAAGACCCACTCAAAATATACAGGCTTGCCAATCAAAAAGACATTGAAGTCTGGCAGGAAGCGAGAAAAAAAGAAGAGCCCGTAAAGGTAGACGCGCGAAAAATATCTCACAGATTAGGTCTTGAAATGAAGATTACTGATGTGGAATATCAGGGAGACGGGTCAAAAGTCACTTTCTATTACACGGCAGATAATCGTGTAGATTTCAGGATGTTGATTAAAGAGTTCGCAGGAACGTTCAGAACAAAAATCGATATGAAACAGATTGGTTTCAGACAGGAAGCTGCAAAAATCGGTGGAATTGGTTCTTGTGGAAGAGAATTGTGCTGCTCAACCTGGCTGACAGATTTCAGATCGGTAAATACCAATGTCGCAAGATATCAGCAATTAAGCATCAATCCTCAAAAATTGGCAGGGCAATGTGGAAAACTGAAGTGTTGTCTCAATTATGAATTAGACAGTTATCTGGATGCATTAAGTCACTTCCCATCGTCTTCAACGATGTTGGATACGGAAAAAGGAAGAGCTTTTTGTATTAAAATCGACGTTTTCAAGAAGAAAATGTGGTTTGCATATGTTGACAGCTCAATGGCTTGGTATGATTTCGATATTGATTTAGTTAAAAAACTGATTGCTCAAAACAAAAAGGGCGAAAGAATACTTCCGCTTGAAGAGTTGAAAGTTCCGGATATCGCTTTGCCAAGTGTAGATCTTATTCAGGAAAACAGTGTTGACAGATTTGAAAAGAAAAACAGAGGAGGTTTCAACAAAAACAGAAACCAGAATCAAGGTCAAAATCCAAATCAAAACAGACCCAATAACAATCAGGGACCACGAAAAGACCGTCCGGAAAGGACTGACAGAAATGACAGGCCTCAAAAGACAGAAAGATCTTCAAATGAAAAACCTGTAAATTCTGAAAGACCTAGAAATACGAATCCTAACGCAAAACCTAATCCCAACCAGAACCCAAATCAAAGACCGCCAAAGCAGCAACCAAAGGTTCAGGTAGATAAAGTAGAAGCGAATGTAAATCCTGATCAGAAAGTGCAGCAACCTCCAAAAAAGAAATTCAAAAAGAAATTTCCTCCCAAAAAAGATAACAATGCATAAAGTTTTAGGGGTATTAATGCTTATGTTTTTAATAGGATGTGGCACTTCGAATGAAGATGTCACTATGAATCCTATCAATAATAAATGGAATAAGAAGACCGCGCAAAAATTTAAACTGGAAATAACAGATCCTGAAAATCTTAAAAATATTATATTTGTTGTAAGGAATAATAATGAATATCCTTACAGCAATATAAGATTTATAGTTAATTTTAAAAACCCGAAAAGTAAAATAGCTGTAGTTGATACTTTGAACTATATTTTGGCAAAACCAAACGGTGAGTGGTTAGGAACAGGATTTGGCGAGACAAAGGAGACTTTATTTCAATACAGAACCAATTATAAATTTCCCGAAAAAGGAATTTACGAAATCAATATACAGCAGGCGATGAGAAATGACAACCTTCCGGGAATTGAAGATTTAGGTATAAAAGTAGAAACGGCTAAACCGTAATTACACATGGAAGACAATAGACAAAATACAGGAAACAAGGGAAAAACATTCCCGCTTCCTCCTAAAAAGAATAGCAAAAGTACTGCATGGAAAAGATGGGTAAGGCTGATTTGGGTTGGCTTTATCGCAGTAGTTTTAGGGCTCTCAGCACTATTCTTTGCCGTATCGCAAGGCTTTCTTGGTGATATGCCAGACGTGAAAGAACTTGAAAACCCTGACATTTATGTAGCATCAGAAATTATTTCTTCTGATGGTGTACTTTTAGGCAAGTTTGAAAAAGAAAAAACCCAGCCAATTGCTTATCAGGATCTTCCACCTTACATTATTTATGCTTTGCAGGCTAAAGAAGATGAGCGTTTTAAAGAACACTCAGGTATTGATTTACAGTCTGTTGCAAGAGCGGTAGTTTATGGTGGAGGACGAGGTGGTGGTTCTACGATCACTCAACAGCTTGCCAAATTACTTTTCACAAATGGAGCCTCTCAAAACAAAGTTGCAAGAGCATTTCAGAAATTGAAAGAGTGGGTAGTTGCCGTCAGTCTTGAAAAAAGATATACCAAAGAAGAAATCATTACGCAGTATTTTAATAAGTTTGATTTTCTATACAATGCCAATGGTATTGAGATGGCCGCGAAGATTTATTTTAATAAAACGACGAAAGAACTTACTCTGCCAGAAGCTGCAATGTTTGTGGCTATGCTCGAAAATCCGGTTAAAAATAACCCGATGAGGAATATTGAGAGGGCAAAAACAAGGAGAGATGTCGTTCTAGACCAAATGCTTAAGACAGGATATATTGATCAGGCAACATTTGAAAAAGCTGTATCTACGCCGATCACTCTTGATTATCATCCGATTAAAAACATCAATGACAATCACTCTGCATACTTTAAATTTTATCTGAAAAAAGAAATTGATAAGTATATTGAGGGGTATGAGAAAGAAAAAGGTAAAGAACTGAATTTGTATAAAGACGGTTTAAAAATATATGTTACTTTAGATTCTAAGATGCAGAAATATGCTGAAGAATCTATAAAAGAGCATTTGACAGATCTTCAGAAAAGATTTGATGCCGAACAGAGAGGCAGAAAAAACAGACCTTTTTATTATCTTAATGACAAGCAGGCTAATGACGTAATGATGCAGGCGGTAAGAAGAACGGGGCGTTACAAATTATTAAAAGCCAATAATGTTCCTGAAGATTCTATCATGATGGAATTCCATAAACCTATAAAAACTTCACGTTTTACATGGGCTGGAGAAGAAGAGGTTGAAATGTCACCTTGGGACTCAATCAGATATCACAAACAGATCGCACAGGCAGGTTTAATGTCTGTCGTTCCTGGAACCGGGGAAATTAAAGCCTGGGTTGGGGGTATCGACTGGCAACACTTTCAATATGATCACATAAAGCAAGGGAAAAGACAGGTAGGATCTACTTTCAAACCTTTCGTATATGCTACAGCTATTATGAAATTGGGTTTAACGCCGTGTTCTACGATATCGAATGCTAGTTTCAACAAAGGAACTTACCACGTGCCGGGAAGAGGCGGAATGCTGACATTGAAAGATGCTTTAGCTCATTCTCAAAACCCTGTTGCACTAAGACTTGCAGAAATGGCAGGAACTCAGAGCGTCATTCAGACTGCAAGAGATTTAGGAGTAACTGAAGAGATCTCTACAAGTTTACCGATGGCATTAGGTTCTTCCGATATTACTATTTACGAAATGGTAGGTGCGTACAGTACTTTCGCCAATTACGGAAATTACAACAAACCGGAAATGATCTGGAGAATTGAAGATGCGAACGGTAGAGTTATTAAAGAGGTAAATGCAGAACCAAAAGAAGTTATGAATCCTAATTACGCCTATACCATGATCGAATTGATGAAAGGCGTTGCCCAATATGGTACTGCATCTGGAGAACTTGGCAGAAGAGGAATTGCTAAAACCATTGAAATAGCAGGAAAAACAGGTACCACGCAAAATAACTCAGATGGTTGGTTTATGGGAATTACACCAAAACTGGCTACAGGAGCATGGGTAGGTTGGGAAGACAGAGCAACTCACTTCTGGGGAACCGGTGAAGGACAGGGAGCAAAAATGGCATTACCAATTTGGGCCATTTACATGAAGAAAGTCTGGGCTGATAAATCGCTAAATGTTTCGCCAGATGACAAGTTTGTAAAACCTAGCGAATGGAAAGACGGATGCACAAATCTTCAAGGTCTTGGTGGCGGTTATGGTGATGATGGCGGTTTACAGACAATCGATGAGATTAAAAATCCTAGACCTACAGATCCCACCCCAAAAAACAATACAGGAAAGAAGGAAGAAAATGTAAACGAAAACCTGAATAAGGGAGAAGAAATAGATTTCAATAAATAAAATTAAATAATTATCATAAGACCTTTCAATTACTGAAAGGTCTTTTTTTTGCATCAGTTTTGATATATTTGAATTATGAATCTTAAAAATATCAAACAGCCTTTCATCAATATCTTTCCTGGTGATTTATCAAAAAATCCTATTCAGAGAAATACACCGAAAGTATTATTTTCCACGATCGATCCTGTGGGGTTTGATCATCCTGAACTGATTGTTTTTAATGAAAAGCTATCCGAGGAAATAGGTCTTGGTAAACTTAATGATGATGAAAGTTTTCTTGTGGGAAACAACTTACCGGAAAACATTAAAACTTACGCGACAGCTTATGCCGGACATCAGTTTGGAAATTGGGCCGGACAACTCGGTGACGGAAGAGCTATTTTAGCAGGAGAAATTATAAATGAAAATGGCAAGAAAACCGAGCTTCAGTGGAAAGGAGCAGGAGCAACTCCGTATTCAAGACATGCTGACGGACGCGCCGTTCTGAGATCATCAGTAAGAGAATATTTGATGAGCGAGGCAATGTATCACCTGGGAATTCCTACCACAAGAGGATTAAGTTTAAGCTTTACGGGTGAAAATGTAGTACGCGATATGATGTACAGTGGAAATCCTCAGGAAGAAAAAGGAGCCGTTGTTGTAAGAACAGCCGAAAGTTTTTTGCGTTTCGGACATTTCGAGTTGATGTCTGCACAAAAAGAAATAGACACTTTAAAGAAGCTTGCAGATTTTACAGTAGAAAATTATTTTCCCGAAATCACTTCCCAAGGCGAACAGAAATATAAAGACTTTTTTCAGGCTATCTGCACAAAAACCGCTGATTTAATGGTAGAATGGTTCAGAGTGGGTTTTGTACACGGAGTGATGAATACAGATAATATGTCGATTTTAGGTCTGACTATAGACTACGGGCCGTTTTCAATGATGGACGAATATGATCTCAATTTTACCCCAAATAGCACAGATTTGCCAGGACGAAGATATGCATTTGGTAAACAAGGACAAATTTCCCAGTGGAATCTATGGCAACTTGCGAATGCTCTTTTTGCTTTAATTAAAGACGAAAAATTTCTGGAAGAAACACTAAATTCATACGGAACCTATTTTTGGGAAGCACATGATAAAATGCTTTGTAAAAAATTTGGCTTTGATGATCTAAAGGACACTGATGAAGAATTTTTCAGCAATTGGCAAGGTTTGATGCAGGAACTTCATTTAGATCATACACTATTTTTCGGCTTACTAGAAAAAATAACATCAATCACTGATATTAAAAATGAATTTCAGAATATTTCTTATAGTATTTTAGATGATATCAAATTGAAAAAGCTCGAAAATTTCATTCAGGTGTACAAAAACAGATTAGATGAAAATTCAATTTCAAAAGACGAATCTATAAATTTAATGAAAAAGACAAACCCTAAATTTCTTTTAAGAAATTACCTTCTATTTGAATGCATTGAAGAGATCAATGAGGGAAAAACAGAGATGCTTGAAAAATTAACCAGAGCCTTAGAAAATCCTTACGAAGAAATTTATCCGGAATTTTCTGTGAAAAGACCAGCGAATTATGATGACATAAGTGGATGTTCGATGTTGTCTTGTAGCTCATAATTACAAATTAATTTAAAAAAATTAAAATTTTAACGCAATTACCATATTGTAATAGCAATTTATTAGTAATTTTATAAAAAAAATTTCTATATGAAAAAATTTCTACTTTCTGCACTTACGCTAACAATGAGTGTATCTGCATATTCACAAACGTGGAATATCCAAAGTTCAGGATTTTCGACAGTGTCCAGAGGGATCTCTGGACTGGAAGTATATGACGCCAATACAGCTTGGGCATTCGCTTACGATGGAGTAACATCCAGTAATATTGTTCAGGAATTTACAAAAACATCTAATGGAGGAACTACATGGACATCAGGAACAATAAATGTTGGAGACCCTACAATGACCATTACAAATGTCTCTGGTGTAAGTGGTACTACTGCATGGGTGGGAGCATTACTATCTACACCAATTGATGGTTTAGGAGCCGTATATAAAACTACAAATGGCGGACTAACATGGACCGCGCAACAACCATTCGCCACCGCAGGCGAATCCTATCTAAACTTTGTTCATGCATTCGATGCTAATAATGTTATTGCAGGTGGAGACCCGCAAAATGGCGAATATGAACTTTATACAAGTTCCAATGGTGGAACTTCATGGACAAGAGTACCTTCTGCAAATGTCCCTGACCCCATCAATAATGAATATGGTTATAATGCTGGATATTATTCTGCCGGAAATAATATATTTTTTTATACAAACAAAGGAAGAATTTATAAGTCTGTTAATAAAGGGTTAAACTGGGATATAGCATTTACTGGTTCTACATACAACCTTAATGATTTTGGTGGAGCGACAATAAGTGGAGACATGGCTTGGAGCGATGAAAATAGAGGCATAGTGTTAAAGAAAACATACAATACACCTATACCTCCTGCAGCTGCAGTGCAAACAGCAATAGCAATGTACAGGACTACCGATGGAGGAACAACATGGTCTACTGTAACAATTACAGGAATTTCCGCAGCAAACAATATTAGTGATATTACATATGTTCCAGGGACTAATATATTGGTAGCAACAAGTTCTGCAGGAGGATCTTGGAAAAGTTTAGATAATGGTTCTACTTGGACCTCTATTGATACAGGCGTACAACATTTAGGAGTTAGATGTTCTGACGCTAACACATGTTATTCAGGTGGATTTAACACTTCAGCGACAGTTGGAGGAATGTTTAAAACATCTGGGTCTTTAGGAGTAAATGATGCTACTAATGTAAAAAACATTTCACTAAACATCTATCCTAATCCTACAAAAGGGGAAATCAATATCAAAACAGATAAAAAGATAAAATCTTCTACTGTATTTGATCTTTCAGGAAAAACATTGCTACAATCAACCTCTGAAAAAGTAAATATCAGTTCTTTCACGAAAGGCACTTATTTACTGAAAATTGAATTTGCCGATGGAAGTACAAAAACTGAAAAAATAATCAAAGATTAATCTAATTATTTTCAACAATACAAAGAAACTCACCCTTATCGGTGAGTTTTTTATTTTATTTTTGCAGAAATTAAAATCTGTGTCTATTAAATCAAAATTTATTAATTTTTTCAAGATTGTATTTCCGTCAACTGTCACTGAACTG
Organism: Chryseobacterium sp. CY350; assembly: GCF_027945075.1. Lineage (NCBI taxonomy): Bacteria > Pseudomonadati > Bacteroidota > Flavobacteriia > Flavobacteriales > Weeksellaceae > Chryseobacterium > Chryseobacterium wangxinyae. The sequence continues at coordinate 2,845,375 of NZ_CP116034.1, read as the reverse complement.
GCGATTTTTGTGTTTTTTTATATCGTCTACGGAATTTTAGGATCCTATATCGCGCTTCACTACAGAATTATTTTTGACAGCAGAATTCCGTGGGATGCATATTTTAGTTTTGACAATAAAGCTATCGTAATGACAGGTGGTAGTTTTGAAAGACACCCGCTTTCCTACTATTTTTTTAACTGGATGAGAGATTCCGTTCTATTATTCACCAATGGAAAAACAGATGTAAATTTTAGACTGATCTTGGCATGGCTGAGCAATTTTGTTATCAGTTTAAGCTTGATTCAGGTATATAAATATTTAAAAAACATCATCAAGCTTCCATTATTTATTAACCTTTTAATCATCTTCTTTTTCAGTTTATTTTCCACAAATATTCTTCTTTCTTTTACGCCAGAAACCTATACTTACACGCTCTTTTTGCTGGTTTTATTTAACAATTACACTGGAATAAAATTTAAAAAAGAGGGTAAAATTGCGGGTTCTGCATTAGTACTGGCCGGTGTTACTATTGGCGGACTAACAGTGACGAATATTGTGAAAGTTTTTATCCCTGTTGTATTCGAAAAAGGCTTATTGAAAAGCTGGAAAAAATTTGGAAATGCAGCTTTCAGAGTAATTCTTGCTATAGGAGTTTTAGTCGTTTTATACTTAAATCGTATTGATTTTAAATATCAAAACATACTTTCAAAGTCGGGCGAACAGTATGAAAAGTTCTCAAATGTAAAGTCGACACCGATTTGGGATATGATTTACTCTTACTTTTTTGGTGGAAACATACTTTTTCCAAGCTTTTTCATCCGGGAAAAACACAATATGAAAGGTTTTTATTTTAAAGCAATCTTTATGGAAACCTATTCTACAGTATTTGCATACGTCTTCATTGGATTGATGATAGGAATTATTTTATGGAGTTATTTTAAGAATTTCAAGAACAAACTTGTTCAGATTCTTATGCTCTCTTTTTTGGTTGATGTTACTATTCATTGCATCTTTAGATTTGGCTTGCATACCTCATACATCTACGGCGGCCACTACATTTTCGTCTATCCTTTGTTAATAGGATGGTTGTATTTCGCATATGGGAATTCTCCGAAAATATTATCTTTTTTGACGATGACCATAGGACTTTTGACGATATATCTGCTCCTGAATAATTACCATCGAATGATCGATTTTTTTGAATTTTTAAACCTTTTCTACAAATAATAAAAAGGCTGAAAACGAGATCGTTTCCAGCCTTTTTATTATAAATTTTTAATCTATTTTGCTTCTGCACAGAAGATTCTGTATTGTACAGCAAATGCAGATTTGAAATATTCTCTCACTTTCGAAAGGTCTGAAGCGGCACTTTGTTTGGTAAAATAACTTCCCGCAAGAATCTTATAATTTGGCCTCAGAGAAGCATCTGTTTCAACCTTTAAATTTGGAAATCTCTTTCTGAAATAAGATTTAATTTCGTTGGCTTCATCATTACTTTTCACAGTAGTAATCTGAATTTTATATCCTAAAATTCTTGGGTTTTTTCTGCAAACTTCAGCGTTGGTAAGTTCTCTGTTTGGAACATAAATTTTGGTAGGTCTCGGTGGGAGATCATTATTTATGACAGAAGTATGCACTGCTACTCTTGAACATTTTTCTTCGAGACCCGTCATTGCATCGCTCACACGCGAATCCATCGTCATTACCAGCTCTGTACCGGAAAGTGTATCTCTCTTCACAACCTGTTGGGCATCAACAGCATAAAAACCAAAGAAAGAAAGAATTGAAAATATTTTAATGAAATTTCTCATTTAAACTTGTTTCTGCAAATTTAGAATAATTTAAAAATACAGCAACCATAGTTATTTAGAATAATTACAAATTAAACCTTAATGACATTTTCCCCTTTGGTTATACCGTTAAATTCCTGTTAAAAATATTATTTTTGCGGGATTGATTACAGTTTCAATATTTACTAACATAAGACAATTTAAATGATTAGTTGGAGAAAGCATTATAAAAAAGGGCTGATTGCGATAGGATTATTGCTATCAACAAGTGCTTCAATTTACGGGCAAGACGGCGATCCTAAAAATGGCGAGAAACTTTTTAAGGCAAATTGTACAGCATGTCACGCTTTAGACAAACAGGTTGTAGGACCGGCACTGAAAGGTGTGGTTGAAAGACTGAAGTCTGAGCAGGGACTAGATACAGAGTGGCTTCACAAGTGGATCAAAGATAACAAATCACTCAGAGCCTCTGGTGACAAGTACGCCAATGAAGTTTTTGAAAAATACAACAAGACTGAAATGCAGGTCTTTCCTAATCTTGCAGATAAGGATATCGACGATATTTTAGCTTACACCACTAATCCTCCGGCACCAGAACCGGAAAAAACTACAGAAGCAGCACCAGGAACAGAAACTAGTGCGGCGCCAGCTAACAATACTACATCAAGCATTGTAATCATTTCACTTTTAGCAATTGCAGGTTTATTAGTTTGGATCTTAATCAAACTGAGACAATTAGTAAAAATGGGTCAGTCTGAAGACTTGGCCGGGCTTAATGAAAGCAGAGTAAAATCTTTCAGTGAAATCTATGAAAAATACCACTACATCGGCAAAGGTCTTTTAGCTGTTCTGGCTATCCTGGCGACTTACGGTGTATGGAACTGGATCATGTGGATTGGTGTTTACAAAGGGTACAAACCAGATCAACCGATCTACTTCTCACATAAAATTCACGCTGGAGAAAATAAAATCGACTGCCAATTGTGTCACTCAAGTGCTAAATATGGTAAGGTTTCTGAAATTCCTTCGATGAACGTTTGTATGAACTGTCACAGAACGATTTCTGAGTACAACGGTAAATATCTCGAGCCAGGAAAAGACAAAGCTTTCTACGATGGTGAAATTAAAAAGATCTACGAACACACAGGTTGGGATCCTGAGAAGCAACAGTACACAGGTAAAAACACTTCTCCTGTAGAATGGACGAGAATTCACAATATGCCAGATTTTGTTTACTTCAATCATGCTCAACACGTAGTAGCTGGTGAACAAGCAATCATTAACTCATTCAACAAGAAAAATCCTGACAACAAGATTGATGTTGTATGTAAAGCATGTCACGGAAAAATTGATACAATGAATGTGGTACAGATGGCAAACGACTTCACTATGGGATGGTGTATCGAATGTCACAGAACAACTGAAATTGATATGAACAACGGTTATAATAAAGAATACTTCAAAAATCTACACGAAAAGCTTAAAAAGCAATACCCTCAAGATGGCGGTAAGATTACGGTAGATGCGATTGGAGGTCTTGAGTGTGGTAAATGTCATTATTAATAACTAAAAAATCAGAAGTATAAATGGCTTCAAACAAAATACAATTTAGAAGTATTCACGAACTTAAAGACCCTTCCCTAAACGGTAAGCTGGCTCTTAAAGAGTTCCAAGAAGAAATTCCGGTAGAAGATTTCTTAGGTGACGCTGAAAAAAGCGATGCTAGTACAACAAGAAGAGATTTCTTGAAGTTATTAGGTTTCTCTACAGCAGCAGTTACTTTAGCAGCTTGTGAAGCTCCGGTAATCAAAACAATTCCTTATGTGGTAAAGCCACATGATATTATTCCGGGAGTTCCTAATTACTATGCTTCAACATATTTTGACGGTTATGATTTCGCAAGTGTTTTAGTAAAAACCAGAGAAGGAAGACCTATCAAAATTGAACCAAATCCGGTAGCGGGTGATTTAGGAAAAACCAATGCAAGAGCTCAGGCGAGTGTACTTTCTCTTTATGATAACGATAAAGTAAAACAGCCTAAATTTGAAGGTAAAGACGAAACTTTCGATAAAGTAGATGATTATGTGATCAAAGGTTTAGAAGAAGCTAAAGCTGCGGGAAAAAGAATCGTACTACTTTCTCACTCTTTTGCGTCGCCAACATTCAAAAAATTATTTGCTGATTTTAAAGCTAAATATCCTACTGCTGAACTGGTAACTTATGATGCAATACCTTACGCTGCTTCTCTAGATGCTGCACAGGAAGTATTCGGACAGAGAGCTTTGCCGGTTTATGACTTTAATGGTTCTGAGTTGGTAGTTGCTTTTCAGGCAGATTTCTTAGGAGAATACAATGCTGCAAGTTTAGAATCTTCTTATGCTGCTGCAAGAAAACCGGGAGCAAGCATGTTGAGACACATTCAGGTGGAATCAAACATGTCTTTAACTGGCGCTAATGCAGATTCAAGATACAGATTAAAGCCAAGTGCTGTAAACAAGACTTTGGTTGAAGTTTACAACGCAATCGTTGGAGGTGGCTCTTCAGATAAATTAGCGAACGAGATTGCTAAAGAGTTAGCAGCAAAAGGCAGCAAAGCTGTAGTTTTCGCTGACGGTTCTAAAGGTGCTCAGGTTTTAGCTCACTTAATCAACCAAAAATTAGGTTCAGTAGCTTTCACTGGAAAAGCAAACTTCCTGAAGGAATTTGATAAAGCAAGATTCAACGAATTTTTAGGATGGGTAAATGGCGGACAGGTTGGTGTTTTGATTACCAACAATGTTGACCCAATTTATTCTCACCATAAAGGACAAGATTTCAAAAAATCTTTGGCTAAAGTTCCTTACGTTATTGCTGTTGCAGACAAGAAAAACGAAATGTATAAAGCAGCGAAGGCTGTAATTCCGGTAGCTAACTGGCTAGAATCTTGGGGAGATATTGAGCCTCAGACGGGAGTTTATTCATTAATGCAGCCTACAATCCAAAAAATCTACAAATCTAGACAGATCGAAGAGTCTCTATTGGTTTGGAAGAATGGAAAAAATAACGCGGCAAATAATTATTACGATTATTTAAAGGCAAATTCAGCTTCTCTATTAGGAGGTACTTCATTCAATAAGGCTTTATATAATGGTGTTATTGCATCTACTAATGCGACAACGTTATCATATTCCGGAGGAAATGCTCAACAAGCTATTGCTGAATTAGGAAACTTTAAAGCATCAAAATTAGAATTAGTTTTATACACAAAGACTTCAATAGGCGACGGAACTCAGGCAAACAACCCTTGGTTGCAGGAATTACCGGATCCATTGACAAGAATGTCTTGGGATAACTACTTAACAATTTCTCCGAAAGATGCTAAAGATTTAGAAATAGAAAACGATCTAAATGCAAGAATGCAGTTGGATGGTTCTATTGTAAATCTTACCGTAAACGGAGTAACAATAGAAAATGTTCCTGTATTTATTCAGCCGGGACAAGCAGACGGATCAGTAGGTCTTGCGCTTGGTTACGGTAAAAAAGATTCTGGAGCCACTGCCGATACTGGGGTAAATGCTTATCCTTTATTTGATGGTTCTAACCTTGTTATTTCAAATATTGAAATTAAAAAAACAGGCGAGACACACGAGTTTGCAGGTATCCAGCTTCAAAACACTCTTATGGGTCGTTACGATATTGCTAAAGAAGTTCCTTTAACGGAATATTTGAATGTAGCATTTGATGACGAACACCACGGATGGAACAAGCCATTGGAATATCACACCATCAGCGGTGCTTTGCCAGCAGGTAAAATTGACCTTTGGGATGCATTTGATGATACAGACGGTCCTCACTTTAACTTATCAGTTGACTTGAATTCTTGTACTGGTTGTGGAGCATGTATTATTGCTTGTCAGGCAGAAAACAACGTTCCTGTTGTAGGTAAAGAAGAGATCAGAATGTCTAGAGATATGTATTGGTTGAGAATCGACCGTTACTATTCTGCAAAAGAAAAAATCGAGACTAAAGAAGGTGTTGAGAGAGGATTAAACGTTCCTCAATTGTATGACATCCTGATTGAGCCGAATGAAAGTCCAGATGTAATCTTCCAGCCGGTGATGTGTCAGCACTGTAACCACGCTCCTTGTGAAACTGTATGCCCGGTAGCGGCTACTTCACACGGTAAGCAAGGTCAAAATCACATGGCTTACAACAGATGTATCGGTACAAGATATTGTGCAAACAACTGTCCTTATAAAGTAAGACGTTTCAACTGGTTTACATATAACCTTAATGACCGTTTTGATTTTAATCAAAATAATGATTTAGGAAGAATGGTTCTTAACCCGGACGTTGTTGTAAGAACAAGAGGGGTTATGGAAAAATGTTCATTATGTATCCAAAAGACTCAGGCTACCATCTTAAATGCTAAGAAGGAAAACAGAAAAGTGACAGACAATGAATTTAAAGATTCCGTAGCATGTGCTTCAGCTTGTTCTACAGGATCATTAACATTCGGAGATATGAATGACAAAGAATCTGAAGTTAGAAAATTATATTCTAGTAACAGAAGATATCATTTACTTGAAGAGATAGGAACAAAACCAAACGTTTTCTATCACACGAAAGTAAGAAACAGAGCAGAAAATTAAAGTTTAAATAATAAATAGGTAAAAAATGTCAGGACATTACGAAGCTCCGATAAGGGAACCTCTGATTATTGGTCACAAAACTTATCACGATATCACAGAAGATATTGCACGACCTATCGAAGAAAGAGCAGGAAAATTATGGTGGGTTTCACTATATGCGGCCTTAGTTCTTTTCATCTATGGATTCGGCTGTATCGCCTACACTATCGGGACAGGTATTGGAGCATGGGGGCTTAACAGAACTATTAACTGGGGTTGGGATATTACCAACTTCGTATGGTGGGTAGGTATCGGTCACGCCGGAACTCTTATCTCCGCAGTATTATTATTATTTAGACAGCGCTGGAGAATGTCTGTAAACCGTTCTGCAGAGGCGATGACGATTTTCGCAGTTGTACAGGCAGCAATCTTCCCGGTTATACACATGGGTAGAGTTTGGGTAGGATATTGGGTATTCCCTCTTCCTAACCAGTTTGGTTCTCTTTGGGGGAACTTTAACTCTCCTCTACTTTGGGACGTATTTGCAATCTCAACGTATTTCTCAGTCTCTACAGTATTCTGGTTTATGGGATTGATTCCTGACTTTGCAATGATCAGAGACAGAGCAAAAACTCCATGGACAAGAAAGATATATACATTCCTAGCTTTCGGTTGGGGTGGTAAAGCAAAACACTGGCAGAGATTTGAAGAACTATCTTTGGTTCTTGCAGGTTTGGCTACTCCACTTGTATTCTCGGTACACACGACGGTATCTTTTGACTTTGCTACGTCAGTAATTAAAGGATGGCACTCTACGATCTATCCTCCTTACTTTGTTGCGGGAGCTATCTTCTCAGGATTTGCAATGGTACAAACCCTATTGTTGATCGCTAGAAAAGTTTGTCACTTAGAAGATTACATCACAATGTACCACATTGAAATTATGAACATCGTAATCATCTTAACAGGTGGTATGGTAACAGTAGCATATGCAACTGAATACTTCATAGGATGGTACTCTGGTTCAAGATACGAAGACTTTACCTATTTATCTCCAGGTGCTGCTACAGGACCTTACTGGTGGGCATTCTGGGCATTGATATCTTGTAACTTAATTATTCCGGCAGCATTCTGGTTTAAAAGAGTAAGAACAAATATTCTTGCAACGTTTATTATAGCATTGATTATTAATATCGGTATGTGGTTCGAGCGTTTTGACATTATCGTAATCAACCTTTCGAGAGATTACTTGCCAGGATCATGGACGATGTTTAAACCAACCATCATCGACGTAGGTGTATACTTAGGAACTATCGGATTCTTCTCTGTATTATTCTTATTATATGCAAGAACATTCCCTGTAATCGCGCAGGCAGAATTGAAATCGATTTTGAAAATCTCAGGTGAAACTTATAAAGCAAAAGAAGGAGATGAGCACCACTAAAATTGTATACGGACTTTATGCTGATGACGACGATCTAATGAACGGAGTTAAGGCATTCAACGATAAAGGAATCGCAATCAACGAAGTGTATACTCCGTTCCCGGTTCACGGGCTAGATAAAGCTTTAGGATTAAAGAAAACAAGAATTTCTGATGCGGCATTTATCTATGCTCTTTACGGAGTTAGTATTGGCGCAACAGTTACTTGGTACGTAATGAATCATGACTGGCCACAGAACATTGGTGGGAAACCAGCTTTTGACTGGGCACACAATATGCCTGCATTCGTAGTTCCAATGTTTGAATTAATGGTATTCTGTGCTGCACACATGATGTCTTTGACTTTCTTAGTCAGAAACAAAATGTATCCTGGTGCACCGGCTCAGAACCCAGATCCAAGAACGACAGATGATAAATTCATGATGGAATTTATAACTGAAGATGTAGAATCTATTAAGCAGCTGCTTGTTGATACGGGAGTTGAAGAAATAACTGTTAAAGATGCTTAAAATGAAAAAGAATGTACTAAAAATTACAGCAATTTTAAGTTTAACTACAGTTTTACTTAATTCTTGCGGACCGAAAGAAAATACACCTCTGGTATATTTCCCGGATATGTACTTTCCGGTAGCTTACGATCCTTTAATGAAAGCTCAGGATGCATATTCAGATCATGAAAATGAAATTCCTGCTTTTGTAAGAACTAATGGTGCTACTGGCCTTGCTCCCGTAGAAGGTTCAGTTGCTCAAAATAAAGATGGTGTTTTTGCAGAAAATATACTTCCTAAAAACCCAGATGAGTATAATGCAGGTTATGATGCTTCAAAATCATTGACTTCTTCTCCTTTAAATCCGGCTAATGCTGCGAAAGATATCGAAAGAGGTAAAATATTATTTGACCATACTTGCTCGGCATGCCACGGAACTGGAGGTGACGGTCAGGGACCAATCGTTCAGAGCGGAGCATACTCAGGTGTACCAAATTATGCAGACAGAGAAATCACTGTAGGTTCTGTTCATTATGTATTAACAAACGGTAGAAATGCGATGGGTTCTTATGCAGGACAACTAAATGCTGGAGACAGATGGAGAGTTGCAATGTATGTGATCAACGCTTTTAAGAAAGGCGCACCGGCAGCAGCAGCGACAGCGACAGCAGCAAAAACAGATTCTACCGCAACTAAAAAATAAGAAAAGAAATGTATAGTTTTTCACCAAAATTAAAATCAACTTCTATCATACTTCTTGTTGTAGGTTTAGTTCTATTTGGAATCGGTTATTTCATGAATCATGGGTTAACTGCAGAAAAAATAGAGCATATGATGGAGGCCGTTCATTCTTCAGGTCACGATGCGCCTACGCACTCTAGTGAGATGATAGGACCTCAGGATCACGCTTCACATCTAGAACATGCTACAATGCAGGTTCACAACCAGCCTTTGGCAGCAATACATTTTGTAGCAGTATTTTTCTTCGGAGTAAGTTGTGCGGTATTGTTTTTCTACTGTATTCAGCACGCCGCTCACGCAGGATGGCCAATTATTATTACAAGAGTAATGGAAGCTATTGCTTCTTATATTCCTTACGGTGGAGCAATTTTAGTAATTTTAATGTTACTAAATATCTTTCACCAAGGTCACCTATTCCACTGGATGGATCCGGATTTGACAGATCCAAATTCTGCTCATTTTGACGTGATCTTATTTGAAAAGAAAAGATTTTTAAATATTCCTTTCTACGCAATCAGAACTTTGATCTACGTAATCGGAGCATCATTCTTCGCTTGGAAACTGAAAGCTCAGTCTAAAAAAGTAGACGATACCAACTCTAGAGTTGAATATCAAATGCTTTACAGATGGGCGGTAGGATATATTGCATTCTTTGGGTTTGCTTCTGCAGCTTGGGCTTGGGATTGGTTGATGTCTATTGACCCTCATTGGTATTCTACAATGTATATCTGGTATTCTATGGTTAGCTGTCTTTCAAGTGGTATCGCGGTAATTATCTTACTAAGTGTTTACCTTAAGAAAAACGGATTCTTACCACAGTTCAATGATAATCACTTGCACGATTTAGGAGTTTTCCTTTTTGCTACAAGTATGCTTTGGACGTACACATGGTTTGCTCAGTTTATGTTGTACTGGTATGCAAATGTACCGGAAGAGGTTAATTACTTCTTCGGAAGATTCCAACACTATGGAGTGACGTTCTTACCAATGCTGATCATCAACTTCTTATTACCATTATTGGTTTTAGTAAGTTCAAGCATTAAGAGAAATTACAAAGTAGTAACGATTATGGCAGTAGTTGTTATCTTAGGTCACCTTTTAGATTATTTCAACATGGTAATGCCGGGAACAGTTGGTCCTTATTGGAACACTCCTGAAGTACTTTTATTAGTATTAGGCGCTGTATTATTTGTTGTAGGCTTATTTATCTTCACAGTAATGTCTGCTTTATCTAAATTGAAGCTAATTCCGACAGGAAACCCTTACCTTCACGAATCTGAAATTTACGAGTATCCTTTCTAAGGACTTGTAACAAAATAAAATTATAAAAGACTGATTGAAAATATCAGTCTTTTTTTTGCTTCTAAGGCAACCATTTCCAAATTACATTGTCTTATTAATAGATAGATTTTTAAACTTAAATTATATACCATGAAAAAAACTCAATTACTCTCTTTTCTCTTTTTGCTTGTGCTAAACTTTTTCAATGCACAAACCACTACTTTCCTTTCAGAAAAAACAAATCAGCCTTTGCCAAAAGTTTCAGTATTCGGGAAAGACGGAGCTATTGTAGCCCATTCAGACATTGACGGAAAAATTGACAGAAAAGCATTAAACCAATCACAGGAAAATTTTCAGCTGGTCTATGAGAATATCTCTCTTGGTAAATTTTCTTTTGCCGAATTGGATAAAGATGTGGTAAAACTCAATGACAGAGTAAAAGACATTGAAACCGTGGTCATCAAAAATAACAAACCCGCAAAATATGTCTTAATAAAAGGAAACTTTAATGCTTATGTAACTCTAAATGGTTCTTTGAATTGCTATGTGGACGGAATAGCCACATACATTTTTGATAATAAAAGTAAAAAACTGAAAAGTACAAATATTGAACAGTACAGAATTTTCAGATTAGAAAAAGTATCAAACGAAGAAAAGCAAACCAGTTCATTTGATTACAACACTTTCTTAAATCTACCTCTCCTGAAAGATATTGGAAACATTACCGAATATAAAAATAAAAAAGCAACCATTAAAGAGCTGAAAGGAAACACAAAAGATGAAATAGAAATTAGCGGAAGTGCTTTACAAGAAAAAGAACTGGCTTTATTCGGATACAGATTTTTTGATATTAGAGGATTAATAAATCATTCTTACGAAAAAGATTCAAAAAAAACTTTAAGAGACTTTCTTGAATCTAATGAAATCATGTACATGAGTTTAAAACATAAAAGTGAGCCAAATTATAATAAAATCATTAGTTATAAAAACTTCTATCCTACAGAAATAGATTTTAGTGATAACAATGAAATTGATGATAAGGTTAAACTAAATAAAAACATCAGTCAATACAAAACAAACTATTGGGAAGATGCATCGTTCCCGAATATGCAGACTATCTTCAGTTCTTTTTTTAAAGAAGATTTAAAGGAAAAAGAAAACAAAAAATAAAAAATCTGTATTCATAAAGGTTTTACTAAATTTGCATCAAACCATTAACAAATGAAAAAGCTAAGTTTTCTACTTATTTTTAGTTTACTTCTTTTTACAGCTTGTAAGAAAGATCACGTTGATGCGACCAGCACTCAAACGCTTCAGTCGAGCATCAATGATATGGCTTCAAGCCTTACCACAATCAAGCAAATCAAATTCAATGAAGCTTTATATATTTTAAAAACTTTCGGCGTAGAAGCTGAAGGTGATGTGAATGAACTGAAAGCTTTGGGACAATTGATTAACGGAAAAAAAGTTCCTGAAATCTTGTCGATGGCAGATGATGTAGCTCAAAAAAACGGTATTGAGTGGGCAAGTACTGCTCCACCGTCATTAGGAGAAATGAATATTTTTGGTGATGAAACGGCAAAGGAAAGTGATCCTAATGACGTAAGGGCAAGTTCGCTGAATTTAGCGACACAATTATCCGGCGATACAGGAAACGGGCCGACTGCAATGCAGATTATTCCGAGATTGGTTGACAATGCCGGGAAACCAATTGCTTTCACAGGTGCAGCTTTAGAAACAACTTTAGAAGTTTTCAGTAACGGAGTAAAACTTTCGACTGCTAAAAACCTTATGCAGGATAATAACTTCAGAGGATTCAGTCTTAAATTTTCATCTTTATTAGCTTCAAAAATTGTCGATAATAAAATTGACATTACGGTTTCTGTAAAAACCACGGCAAAAACTTTTAAAATGTCTAAAATCGGACTTGATGTAAATCCTTCAGCATTAAGAGTTCCGGAAGCTCCAAAAACTGATTCTACAATGGTTGTTGAAGATCCGAATGCGGTGATAGATCCAAATAATCCTACCGGAACAACACCGGGAACAGTTACAGATCCGAATTCTACAACTCCGGCACAGCCAAAACAGCCAACTGCTGACCCTAAAAGTACAGTAAGCAAATTTTTAAATAATGTAAGTTCACAAAATTTAAAAGCAGCATTTGATTCATCAAGCAACCCTAGCTGGGGAAGTTATGAGTCATTTTCAAACCCAACTTCTGGTTTTGGAGCTGTGAAAAATGTGAGTGTGAAAAACATTACAACAAATGCTTCAAATCCTAACGCTGCAAGTGTAAACGCAACGTATGATGTGACTGATAAAAATGGAAGAACAACGTCTCTTAAAGCAACTTTCGGATTGAAAAGTGTGAATGGAGAATGGAAAATTTCAAGCTATAAAATCAATCCATAAAAAAATGGCCTCTCCTGAACTGATACAGAAACTAGAAAACACGATCGAAAATATCGCAGATTTTCCGATTCCCGGGATTCAGTTCAAGGATATTTCGCCCATATTTGCTGATCCGGCTTTATACAAAGAAGTCATTGAAGATCTGGTTAAATTCAGCAAAGGAAAAGTAGATGCCGTTTGTGGAATTGAGAGCCGTGGTTATCTTTTCGGGATCGCGATTGCAGTAGCTTTGGATGTTCCTTTTATATTAATCAGAAAAAAAGGCAAACTTCCGCCACCGATTATTTCAGAAAAATATGATTTGGAATATGGAAGTGCAGAAATTGAAACCCGTGAAGGTCAAATCAAAAAAGGCCAAAGAATTTTAATTCATGACGATCTTTTAGCAACTGGCGGAACTACAGAAGCTGCAGCAAAATTGGTTGAAAAGCAAGGCGCAAAAGTTGTTCAGTTTAGTTTTTTGATTGGTTTGAAAGATTTAAAAGGTCAAGAAAAGCTCAGGAAATTTGATGCTGAAATTTATCATACTTTAGAATATTGAAACTACCGTTAAGTTTTATCTAAGACTTTGTGAGCTTAGCTAAGTGCCACGCCTTTGCGAACCTTAAAACAGGGACAGTATATAAAAAATCTTTGCGAACATTGCGTTAAAATTCAGTAATCTATTAGCAAAAATCAGTAAGAAAATAAAGAAATTATAATTCATTTAATAATACCTGCAAAGTATTTTGTAAATCACTCAGAAACAATTAAATTTGCAGTTCAATTTTTAAGAATTTATGGCAAAATTGGGTAAGAATGCTCCAAATGAGCAAGAAGGTAAAGAAACGGTGGAATTTTTTAAGGACCTTGACAGAGAGGCTTTAAACACGGAAAGATTTCTTGAAAAATATCAGAAACCATTAAGCATCGCTTTTGTAGTTGTAGTTTTGGGAGTTTTAGGCTTTTTCGGATACCAGCAATTTGTTGTTGCTCCAAAGAATGCTGAAGCGGTAAAAACCTATTTAGCTGCACAAAAAAACCTTACAGAAGGTAAAGATAAAGAAGCTTTAGGTGGAAAATCTGCTGCTAATCCTGGTTACCTGGGAACATATAATGAATATCCTTCGACCAAAATCGGTAAACTTTCTGCTTACAATGCAGGTTTATTAAAATTTAAAGAAGGAAAATTTCAGGAAGCTTATGATCTTTTAGATAAATTTTCGTCTGACAACAAAACATTGATGGCGATGAAGTACGGCGCAATGGCAGATGCAAAATCTGGTCTTAACAAAAATGACGAAGCATTATCTTTGCTAGACAAAGCAGCTTCAGCTTCAGATGACCCTTATACTTCTTATTTCTTCACGAGAAAAGCAGGAATCGTAGCTTTAGGAATGAAGAAAAATGCAGAAGCTAAAAAATATTTTGCTTCGATCGATGAAAAATATCAGGACTACGACAACGGAATGTCTGATTCATATATTGAAATGACTAAATATTACTAAACACATGGCAACAGTTAATCTTTCAGATTACAAGCCACTTCATATCAATAATGCCGAGGATTTTTCTATCGGCATTGTTTTTTCTGAGTGGAATGACTTTGTAACTTATAATCTACGTGATGCAGCTTTAGAAATTCTTGAAAAAGAAGGCGTAAAGTCTGAGAATATCAGATTATTTTCCGTTCCGGGAGCTTTTGAATTGAATTATGCAAGCATGCAGCTTTGCAAAGAGCGTAAATTTGATGCAGTAATCGCCATCGGATGTGTGATCAGAGGTGAAACTCCACATTTTGATTTTGTGTGCGATGCAGTTGCTCAGGGAATAAAAGACTGCAACATTTTAACTGATACACCAACTATTTTCTGCGTTTTGACAGATGACACAAAAGAACAATCGATCGCACGAAGCGGTGGAGATTTGGGGAATAAAGGGGTTGAAGCAGCAGTGACTGCTTTAAGCATGATCAATTTTAAAAGAAATCTTTCTGATAAAAAAGGAAACATTGGTTTTGGAAAATAAATGAAACCAAAAGAAATAATAAAGGAGCTGTTTTTACAGCTCCTTTTCTTTGATGTGAATTTTATTCGAATCTATCAAATGAGGAATAAATCTGCTCTGGTTATTGGTAATCAAATGTACGCTTTCTCTGATCCCGATTCCTGCAGATTCCTGACCGATTACCCAACTTCCGATGACCGGATAATTTCCGTCGAAGTTTGGAAGTTCAAATAATTGCTGATAAATAAAACCTTCTTTTCCGTAGTCGCCATCATTTTCTTCTATCGCAACATTATTTTTAAATAAACTTACATTCGCTCCTTCTCTTGAATAAATAGGTTTTTTAACGAAATCTTTTAAATTTTTAGGCTCAAAATAACATTCTAGTAAATAAGGATGATTTGGGAACATTTCCCACAAAATTGGCAATATGGCTTTAGAGGAAAGAAGAACTTTCCAGGCCGGCTCCATCCATTGTGATCTGAAATTATTGCTAACCAATTTTTCACCAAACCCATCTTGAAGAATCCATTCATAAGGATATAATTTAAAAATATATTCCATGATTGTTTTGTCTCCGGAAATAAATTCCTGAATATCTTCTGCCCACCCGATATCTTGAAGAGGTATAAATTCTGTTTCAAAACCAGCCTGTGTCGCACAATCTCTCAGGTATTCTACATTCGTCACATCCTCAATATTCGTTAATGATGCAAAATAAATATAATGAGGATTCATATATTTTTTAAGATACTTCCAATAATCTACCAGCTTTTCATGGATAGAATTGAACTGATCTTTATACGGAAACATTTCCTGCAACCAATACCATTGAATGACTGAGGCTTCATATAAAGAGGTCGGTGTATCTGCATTAAATTCAAGCAACTTTAAATTTTCGCCATCAAAACCAAAATCAAATCTTCCGTAAATTGAAGGATGATCTTCTTCCCAGCTTGTAATAATATAATTTCTAAACCACTCTGGTATATTGAATTTTTCCCAAAGATTTTTTTCAATAACATAGTCGACCGCCTGAAGACACATCTGCCACAATTCGGCTGTTGCATTTTCTATCTTATTGATTTCATCCATAGAAAACTCATAATAATGGCTTTCATCCCAGTAAAGACCTTCTAAAGAATGATAGCCAAATCCTAAGTTTTCAAGTTTGTGTTCCCAGTTTTTCCGGAATTTAGATTCTACTCTTTTCATACGAAGATTTTATTGTTTTTAAAGGTCATATGCAATTGCTTAACCTCCATCTGATTTTTTTTTTCAATTGATGGCGATTCCATAACTATGATGACGCTCTGAAACCACTTCTTCCCAATCCGCCTCTTACCACATTTCCTTTGTAGGTACTTCTGCCAATGTTAGATTTTGAACTGATGGCATCGCTGTAATATCCAGCTCGCTGATACGCTCCATTACTGTATGCTCCATAAGGACGAAATGCATGATAAAGTAAATAACCGGTCATAAAGCCGTGCGCCGTAGAATATGATGCAGTGGTGTCTGATCTCATGTATACTTTTTTCTCATTTCCCCACTCTTTCGGTTTTTCCTGAGAACAGGCTGCCAAAATACCTGTTACGAAAAGCAATTTTACAGTTGTAGATTTTGTCATTACTGCACGGTTATATAAAATTCGTAATCTTTTTTAATCTTGGTATTATGTTCATTTCCATTTTCTTCTTCCACGATTTGCAAAGTATCTCCCAAACTCGGAATGGTATCTGTTTTTACAATTTCCTTAAAGAGTTTATTGTTTTTCCATATTTTATGTTTTGTAACTAAAACATCTGCCGAATCAATATGTTTTACAGAAAGCACGGTCTCAATGGCAGATTTTTTGTCTACATTTTTTACTTCATCTTCTTTAGTTTCACTTTCGTTGCAAGCTATAAAGCTCATCGGGACGAAAAATAAAAGAGCAATTTGAATTTTTCTCACTTTAATTATAATTTTTGACAAAAATATTATTTAATATTTTAAATTTACATATAAATAATAAACAATGAAATGGACAGACGATAGAAGCGGTAACGTAGATGACAGAAGAGGATCTGGCGGAGGCGGTGCAATTGTAGGTGGCGGATTAGGAACAATAATCATTGCCGCAATTGTATTTTTCCTCGGTGGTGATCCCTCTGCAATACTTTCATCAGGCGGAAGTTCTGCACCGCAGACAGAACAAAGAGAGTTGACTCAGGAAGATCAACAAGTCGGTGAATTTATTAAAATGATTACCGCAGAAAACGAACAAACCTGGACTAAAATTTTTGCAGACCACGGAATGAAATATCAGCCCGCAAAAGTAGTTCTCTTCACATCGCAAACGCAATCTGGCTGCGGAACTGCACAATCTGCAATGGGACCGTTTTATTGTCCGGCAGATCAGTCTGTTTATATGGATATGAGTTTTTTCAATGAACTTCAGCAAAGATTTGGCGCAAAGGTTACAGAGTTTACGATAGCATACGTTCTGGCTCACGAGATGGGTCACCATGTGCAAAATCTTATCGGAACTTTAGATAAAACAGATCAGCTGAGAAGAAGTGGCAGATATTCTGAAGAAGAAATGAATAAAGTCTCTGTAGCAACCGAACTTCAGGCAGATTTCTATGCCGGACTTTGGGCAAGATATTCCAACGAAAGAGAAAAATTTCTGGAACCTGGAGATTTAGAATCTGCAGTTGAAGCAGCAGAAGCTGTGGGAGATGATAACATTCAGCAACGAACGCAAGGGCAAGTGAATCAGGAAAGTTTTACGCATGGCTCATCAGCACAACGAAAAGAATGGTTTATGAAAGGTTACAACTCCGGAGACATCAAACAGGGAGATACTTTTAACCAACTTTTAAAATAACAGAAAGGTCTGAAGAAATTTTCTTCAGACCTTTTTTATTTATTTCAGTTCGATAGGATTGCTATTCTTTTTCGCTTCTTCTTTTGCTCTTTCTTCCATTCGCTTTCTCATATCAGCGGGATTTTGATTTCCACCGCCAGTTCTCATTGGAGGAGAAATTCCACCACCACGTTGACTGTTCATAAACGACATAGGGTCAGTTTTAAATTTTTCCTGTTGCTTTACGTAATCCGTTCTTTTAACTTTAACAACATTTCCAAAAGTTGACATTTCAGGAAAATCTGAGATTTTATAATTTTTCATTAAATCAAAAGAATAATCTCCGTCGGCATCTTCTGCTTTCACCACCAAACCAGGAAGTCCGCTGAATTTATACGGTCCATCTTGATAAGGAAGATCTGTTGTAAACCAGGCAGTCCATTTTCTTCCAGCAAATTCCGTTTCAGCTTTCTGAACTTTATACTCACCAATTTTTGTAGTTTCAGACAAAATTTTCCAGTTCAAAGGTCTGTCTTCTTCGTAAGAATATTGGTCTCTTCCCAAACGATCTTTATAAACTGTTTTTTGATTTTTTTTATCTTTCTCGATAGAATAATTGATATTTGATCTCAAACTTTCCATTTGATCTCTGTTGAATCCTCTCGCTCCACCACTTTGACGATTAGCCTGCATTACCGAATCTCTTTTTATTCTGTTTTCCGAATAAAACATCGATTTTTCTGCTGAGATGTCTAAATATGCATTTTCGGTCTTCACATCTGCTTTATTAGAGGCATCGGGTTTCATTGTCACCTGATAAACGAATCTGTTGGTCTGTGCAAAAAATGATTGCATCACTAAGATTGCAGCTAAAACGCCTAGTTTTTTCATTGTTTCCTTATTTATAGTTTTGATGTTAAACAGACCTCAAAGTTAAACCATCGATGATAAAAATTGATAAAATAAAAACGACGATTTTCATATACTGATTATTGTTTGTATTTTTGCATTATTAAATCATTCTAAATAAATACAATGATAAAAGTTTCAGATCATGCTAAGGAAAAAGCCATTCAACTGATGACAGAAGATGGTTTTAATCCGGCAGAAGATTATATAAGAGTGGGAGTTAAAAGCGGAGGTTGTTCTGGTTTGGAATACGTTTTAGGTTTTGATAACAAAAAAACAGAAACAGATCAGGTTTTCGAAGACAACAACATCAAAATTGTGGTCGAAAAAAAATCAATACTTTATTTAGCCGGCACAATCCTGGAATATTCGGGAGGACTAAATGGAAAAGGTTTTGTTTTTAACAATCCTAATGCAGCCAGAACGTGTGGCTGTGGGGAAAGTTTTTCTTTATAATTAGACATTGGAAGTACTGATTTAGAATACTCTAAATCTTAAATCTAATTTCTAAAATCTAATAAAATGAGTAAATATACTGAAGACGACTTAAGAGTCGATTTAGAAAATAAAAAATACGAATTCGGCTGGGAAACGATCCTCGATTACGAAGATTTTCCAACGGGTTTAAACGAAGACATCGTCCGTGCTATTTCTGCTAAAAAAGAAGAGCCGGAATGGATGACAGAATGGCGTTTGGAATCTTTCAAGATTTGGTTGAAAATGACAGAGCCTGAATGGGCAAACATTAAATACACAAAACCAGATTTTCAGGCGATAAAATATTACGCAGCACCGAAAGCTAAACCAGAATTGGCAAGTTTAGACGAAGTAGATCCTGAACTATTGGCAACTTTTGCTAAATTAGGAATCAACATCGAAGAGCAGAAAAGGCTTTCAAATGTTGCTGTAGATATTGTAATAGATTCTATCTCTGTAAAAACAACTTTTCAGGATACATTAGCAGAAAAAGGAATTATTTTCTGTTCAATTTCCGAAGCGATTAAAAATCATCCGGATTTAGTGAAAAAATATCTGGGAAAAGTGGTTCCAAGAGGTGATAACTTTTATGCAGCATTGAACTCCGCGGTATTTTCTGACGGAAGTTTCTGTTATATTCCCAAAGGCGTAAGATGCCCAATGGAATTATCAACGTATTTCCGTATCAATCAGTCAGGTACAGGTCAGTTTGAAAGAACACTTGTTATTGCTGATGAAGGAAGTTACGTTTCTTATCTTGAAGGTTGTACAGCTCCGTCGAGAGATGAAAACCAGCTTCATGCTGCGGTTGTAGAATTGATCGCTTTGGATAATGCTGAAATTAAATATTCAACAGTACAAAACTGGTATCCGGGAAATGAAGAAGGTAAAGGTGGAGTTTTCAATTTTGTAACCAAAAGAGGACTGTGCGAAACAAAAGCAAAAATCTCATGGACACAGGTGGAAACAGGTTCTGCGGTAACATGGAAATATCCTTCTTGTATCTTAAAAGGTGATGGCTCGATCGGTGAGTTTTACTCTATTGCGGTAACCAACAATCATCAGTATGCTGACACAGGTACAAAGATGATTCACATCGGAAAGAATACGAAATCAACGATTATTTCTAAAGGAATTTCTGCAGGAAAATCTCAAAACTCATACAGAGGATTGGTAAAAGTAATGCCTTCTGCAAAAGGAGCAAGAAACTTCTCACAATGTGACTCATTACTAATGGGTAACGAATGTGGAGCGCATACTTTCCCTTATATTGAAATCAAAGATCCTACTGCACAATTAGAACATGAAGCAACCACTTCAAAAATCGGTGAAGATCAGATTTTTTACTGTAACCAGAGAGGTATTGATACGGAAAGAGCAATTGCTTTGATCGTCAATGGTTTCAGTAAAGAAGTTTTAAATAAATTACCAATGGAATTTGCCATTGAAGCTCAGAAATTATTGGAGATTTCATTAGAAGGTTCTGTTGGGTAATTAGTTTTATCGCAAAGTAAAACAAAGATTTTTTTAAAGGCAAACCGCTGATTTTAAAGATAAACTGAGCCGCTGACGCTTAGGAAAGAAATACAATTGAAATTAATTTTCAACTTGTATCTTTGCGAAAAACAAACAAATGACAGAAAATGAGATTTCAAAGATTGTATTTGAAAGCGGATTAAAGATTCATAGAAAATTAGGTGTTGGTTTATTTGAAACCATTTATGAAGATTGTTTATTTTATGAATTACGGAAAGAAGGATTAATAGTTGAAAAACAAAAATTCCTTAATATCCAATATGAAGAACTTATTTTGGAAAGAGCTTTTAAAATGGATTTGCTAATTGAAAACAAAGTTGTTTTAGAAATAAAATCAGTCGATAGCTTAAATAATTATCATGCTTTACAACTAAAAAATTATTTAAGAATTGGAAAGTATAAATTAGGCATGCTTTTAAATTTTAACTCTCAACTTTTTAAAAACGGAGTCAAAAGAATAGCAAACAATCTTGATGAAATTTAAACATTAAAAATAAATAGTATTTCCTCGCTAAGCGTTAGCGCCTTTGTTTATCTTAAGGATGACACAGGAGACAAATAAAAATCTTTGTCTAACCTTGCGATAAATTAAAAATATATGTTAAACATTAAAAACTTACACGCCAGAATTGAAGATGGCGCACAAATATTAAAAGGTATTAATCTTGAAATAAAGCCGGGCGAAGTTCATGCGATCATGGGACCTAACGGAGCCGGTAAATCTACTCTTTCTTCTGTGATTGCAGGAAAAGAAGATTACGAAGTGACTGAAGGAGAAATCCTTTTTCAAGGTGAAAACATTATTGAAGACGCTCCTGAAGAGAGAGCGCACAAAGGTATTTTCCTTTCATTTCAATATCCGGTAGAAATTCCTGGAGTTTCTGTGACTAATTTCATTAAAGCTGCTATGAATGAAAACAGAAAAGCAAACGGATTTGAAGATATGCCTGCAAAAGAAATGCTGGCAATGATTCGTGAGAAATCTGAGAAATTAGGAATCAAAAAAGATTTCCTTTCTAGATCATTGAACGAAGGATTTTCGGGAGGTGAAAAGAAAAGAAACGAGATTTTCCAGATGATGATGCTGAATCCTAAATTGGCTATTCTTGATGAAACCGATTCAGGATTAGATATCGATGCTTTGAGAATCGTTGCAGATGGTGTGAACCAGTTTAAAAACGAAGGAAATGCAGTTCTTTTGATTACGCATTATCAGAGATTGCTGAATTATATTGAGCCTGATTATGTACACGTTTTAGCGAACGGAAAAATCATCAAAACAGGTGACAAATCTTTAGCTTTAGAATTGGAAAGCAAAGGTTACGATTGGTTGCTTAACTAATAAAATATTTTTGGTTAAGTTTTTTATCAATCCTTAGTCGAAAAGGCAGTGAGAAACTGCGATATTGATACAAATTAAATTTATAATAAAGGTGTGATGGCCGAAATATCAGTAATGGCTTTATACGATCAAACAATAGAAAATCACAGTGAATTTTTGGAGAGTCTGCGTCACAGATTTTTAGATGACGACAGAAAAATTGCGCTTCAAAAATTTGCGATGAAAGGTTTTCCTACCAAGAAAGACGAAGAATACAAGTATACCAACATCAAAGAAATCACGGAGAAAGATTATAATTTTTTTCCGAAAGAAAGTCACAACATTACCAAAGAACAGCTTGATGAGCTGCATTTGGGTGAAGAAAATTTTGACTGGATTGTTTTTGTAAACGGTCAGCTTCGCAAAGAGCTTTCAAACATTTCTATCGAAAATGCAGAATTTTTGTCTTTCAACTATGCTTTGAATGATGAGAATCATAAAGATGTTTTCGATAAATATTTTAATACAATTGCTGCGAAAGATTTAGCTTTTACCAATTTAAATCAAGCATATTGCAAATACGGATTCTTTTTAAAAGTTCCGAAAAATGTGATCATCGAAAAACCTATTCATATTTTTTATCTTTCTCAAAATCAAGAAGAAAATACTTTTTACAACACGAGAAATTTATTAATCGTTGAAGAAGGAGCAAAAGTTGAAATCATCGAAAGTCATCATAATTTTGATGAGAGTTTTGTGTTTACCAATTCGGTAACTGAAATTTTCACGTATCAAAATGCAAAAGCTGACTGGCATAAAATTCAGAACGACAGTGACACTTCTTATTTGGTAGACCACACTTTCGCAAAACAGGAAAGAGATAGCTTAACGACCGTAAATACATTTACATTCGGAGGGAAGATCATCAGAAACAATCTTGATTTTATTCATAACGGAGAAAATATCAACTCTTTCATGAACGGAATCACGATTATCGGGAAAGATCAGTTGGTCGATCACCACACGGCGGTTCACCATAATACACCGAACTGTCAAAGTTACCAGAACTACAAAGGTATTTTCAAAGATAAATCTCATGGAGTTTTTAACGGAAAAGTTTTTGTAAATAAGATCGCTCAGAAAACCAACGCTTATCAACAAAATAACAACGTTTTATTGAGTGAAGGCGCTACGATTGACACGAAGCCTCAGTTGGAAATTTTCGCAGACGATGTGAAGTGTTCTCACGGCTGTACGGTTGGTCAGTTGAATAAAGATGCTTTGTTTTATTTAAGAGCAAGAGGAATTTCTAAAAAAGAAGCTCAGGCATTATTGCTTTACGCTTTTGCAAATGACGCAATGCAGAATATCGACATTGAACCATTAAAAGTGAAAATTGAGCAACTTTTAGCCGAAAAACTTGAAGTTACAATGGAATTTTAGATTTCCATTTAAATATAAAAAAGAAAGCACTTCGATTGAAGTGCTTTTGTTTTTTTAAGTAATTTAAAATTTATTTTTTAAGCCACCACTGACTGTCTTTTCTGTCAGAACGTTTCACTCCATTATCAATATTGTATGCAAAACCAATCCCTAAAGTTTGTTTTAGCTGAGTTTTTTGAATTTGGTTATGGTCATACATTACGTCAACTGTAACAATTGAAGAAATAAACCTGTTAATTTTCATATTAAGAAGCATATTGTATGACAGCACCATGTGATCTGGTTTATCAAGATAATTAGAAAATATAGATGCGGTGTTGGTCATTTCAATATTCTCCATCAATTTAACTTTGTAAATAGCAGAACCCAAAAAACCGATCTGCATCAGGAAAAAATCTCCGTCAGCTTTCAAACCATAATTTCCGGCTACCTGTAATTCTTTGTCCAAAACAAAAGTAAACCTTCCATTGGCAGGCCTCAAAGTTACCGTAAGATTTTCATCTGGTCTATATGTAATACCCAAACCTGCATTCACATATCCAGGTGCCATAAAATTTGAGATTTTCTTCGCTTCAGGGTTATTTCCATCTTCAAATCCTCCGGAAAACTGTGAAAGTAAACTCGCACCTGTAGAAACATACCAGCTCTTTGAGAACTGACGTCCATAGTTAGTAGAAATGTTCAACACATCCTGCGTTTTTCTCGTGCCAAGGCCTTTTGTTGTATTCTGCCCATAATTTAGAATAATAATGTTTTCCCAAAGATGACGGCCTTTCTCATATACAAGATTATAATTTGCGCTTGCAAGCCAGCCCACATTATTGGCACCACCGCCTACCCAATTTGAGAAGGCTGCCTGATTAAACATGACACTGTTTTTAGCAATTACAGACCAGTGTCTTGGTTTTTTTATAGTGTCAACTGCTGCTGAATCGCTGATCACGACTTGTGCAAAAGAGTGTACACTCAGATACATAAAAAGTAAAATGAAAATCTTTCTCATAAATCTCAATTTTTCCAACTGCAAAAATAGTGATATATTGTTAAATGAAAATTCTACAGATTTTCAGACGTTTATAACAAATCCGTTTACGTCACCTTTTTTAAATCAAAATCTTAAAATCATTACTTTTTGTCTTAAATAATCAGTAAAAAATAAAATCATCGACAAATTTTCCGAAATTTATCGTTGGCTTTTGATTTGACGGTTTCAGGTATGTTTAAAAATGTAATTTACAAAAATGCTATCATCAATCCTCTTCTTATGTTGGGAGCAATGTGGATGGGATACTTTTTACAGATGCAGGGCTTTTTTGCAAGTTGCTTCGGAGCGATTATTCCACTTTTGCCGGAAGGTTTACTGGGAATTATAACCGCTCCTTTACTTCATGGGAGCATTGACCATATCGTTGGAAATTCAATTCCGATTGCTGTTTTAATGTTTCTTTTGTATCAGTTTTACCCTCGTATAGCAAACAAAGTATTTATTATAGGTTGGCTTTCGGCAGGGCTCTTACTCTGGATGCTCCCGCCAATTGATATCTTAACCGGGCAATATTTGTACACCTGTACAATCGGCGCCAGTGGTGTAGTTTATGTCTTAGCATTTTTTCTCTTTTTTAGCGGTGTTTTTAAATGGAATATGACTTTGCTTACGATTTCCCTATTGGTTGTACTCTACTACGGAAGTCTAATCTGGGGAATGTTTCCCGAAGAACTTTTCTACACCATGCAGGAACCCAGCAAAATATCTTGGCAGGCGCATTTATCCGGTGCGGTAGTTGGTAGTATTCTGGCTTTTGTATTCAAAAATGTTGGCGACAAAAAGAAAAAATATATTTGGGAATTCCCGAATTACTACAGTGAGAAAGATGATAAACTATGGCAGGAATACAAAGAAAACCATCCGGAAGATTTTCTGGAATTACCTTTCAAGAAAAATGAAGATCCTTGGGCTCATTTAGACGAAATTAGAAAAAATAGTTCTTAATTTTATTACATTTGGAGAAAATAAACACAAATGTATTCTGAAGAACATCTTTATTCCATTGCTTTGCGCGAATGCAGCTTTATTGGTGATATTAATTTTTTTAAACTTGTACGAAGTTTCGGAACTGCAAAAAATGTTTGGGAAACTGCTAAAAAAGAACTCAGCAAGACCGACGGAATCGGCACTAAAACAGTTTCCGACATTGGAAATTCTGAGCATCTTAAATTTGCAGAAAAAGAAATTGTTTTCTGTGAAAAAAATTCGATTACCATCAATTTAAGACACCAAAACGATTTACCATTTTTACTAAAGGAATGTGATGATGCACCGGCAATTTTGTATCAGAAAGGAAATCTGGATCGAAATTTAAAATCTCTGAGTTTAGTCGGGACGAGAAATATAACTTCGTACGGTAAAAAATTCATTGAAGATTTTTTTGAAGAGGCAAAGTCTCATAATTTTGTTTCTGTGAGCGGCTTAGCGTTAGGTGTCGATAAAGAGATTCATGAGCATTCTTTAAAACATCAAATTCCAACTATCGCAGTTTTGGCTCACGGTTTTCACACTTTGTATCCTTCAAAAAACAAAAAGCTTTCAGAAAAAATCGTCGAAGAAAACGGTGCGTTGTTTACTGAATTTAACTCTTCAAGAAAACCAGACAGAGAAAATTTTATTCAGAGAAATAGGGTCGTTGCGGGAATTTCACCTTCCACTATTGTTGTTGAAACTGCTTTTGGCGGCGGATCTATCAGTACTGCAACTTTTGCAAACACCTATAATAGAGATGTTTTTGCCTTGCCCGGAAAGATCACCGACAAGTATAGCCAAGGTTGCAATCACCTGATTTTTCAAAACAAAGCAACGGCAATCTCCACGATCAAAGATTTACTCGATTTGGCAGGTTTTAATGATCCGAAAGAAAAAAATGCAGAGCTTTTTCCGCAAAGCCAAATCACCATTCAATTATCTGAAAGTCAAGAATTAATATTCCGGAAAATCGCTGAAAATCCTCACATAACGTTAGACGATCTAGCGGAGAAAATCTCTCTTGCCTCACACAAAATTCTACCCATTATTTTGGAATTAGAACTTTTAGGAAAAGTAAAATCCTTTTCCGGGAGACAATTTTTAGCAATATAAGAATTAACGATTTCTTAATATTTCATTATTTAAGATATAACATTTAATTTTTAATAAAGTTTAGTTTAAAATTGTCAATTTAATAATATTCTACACCATTATAATTGAATTATCAGCAAATATTAAATAAGCTATTGTGAATCTTGAAAAAAAAATTAAATTTGTTGACATAATATTCAACCCTACCTAATATGGAACAATATAATATTGACCAGAAAATACAGGAATTTATCGCTAAAATTGAGGCGAAAAATCCTAACGAACCGGAATTCTTACAGGCAGTAAAAGAAGTTGCCGTAACTGTAATTCCGTTTATCCTCACAAGAAAAGAATATACCGGCATGAAGCTTCTTGAGAGAATGGCCGAAGCTGAAAGAATCATTATTTTCAGAGTTCCATGGGTTGATGACAAAGGAGAAATTCAGGTGAACAGAGGTTTCAGAATTCAGATGAACTCTGCGATCGGACCTTACAAAGGGGGAATTCGTTTCCACCCTACAGTTAACCTTTCTGTACTTAAATTCTTAGCTTTCGAGCAGGTTTTCAAAAACTCTTTGACTACTCTTCCAATGGGAGGTGGAAAGGGCGGTTCAGATTTTGATCCTCAGGGAAAAACTGATATGGAAGTAATGCGTTTCTGTCAGGCTTTCATGACTGAATTGTGCAAGCATATCGGTCCGGAAACAGACGTTCCCGCAGGAGACATCGGTGTTGGAGCAAGAGAAATCGGGTATTTATTCGGTCAGTACAAAAAAGTACGCAATGAATTTACAGGAGTTCTTACAGGAAAAGGTCTTGCTTACGGTGGATCATTGATCCGTCCTGAAGCTACAGGTTATGGCGTTGTTTACTTTGCTGAGCAGATGCTAAAAACTATCGGACAGACTTTTAAAGATAAAACAGTTACCGTTTCAGGTTTCGGAAACGTTGCCTGGGGTGTTATCAAAAAAGTAAACGAATTGGGTGGAAAAGTGGTGACGCTTTCCGGCCCGGACGGTTATGTTTATGATAAAGATGGTATCGACGGTGAAAAAATCGATTATTTATTAGAATTAAGATCTTCTGGTAACAATAGAGCTGAAGATTATGCTAAGAAATATCCATCTTCAATATTCTATGCAGGAAAACGTCCTTGGGAAGTGAAATGTGACGTAGCAATTCCTTCTGCAACTCAGAACGAGCTTGATTTGGAAGACGCAAGGCTATTGGTAGAAAATGGTTGCGTGTGTGTAACTGAAGCCGCAAATATGCCTTCTACATTAGAAGCGATTAATTATTTCCTTGAAAACAAAGTATTGTTCTCTCCTGGAAAAGCTTCTAACGCTGGTGGTGTTGCAACTTCTGGTTTGGAGATGACTCAGAATTCAATCAGATTAAACTGGACTTCTGAAGAAGTTGATGCCAGGCTGAAAGAAATCATGATCGGAATCCACAAAGCTTGTAGAGACTACGGTAAAGAGGAAGATGGCTATGTGAACTACGTAAAAGGCGCCAACATCGCCGGATTCGTAAAAGTAGCAGAAGCAATGCTTGCTCAAGGTGTAGTATAAAAATACAGAGGTCGGAAAAGTTTTCCGGCCTTTTTTATTCGATAAAACCTGTCCCGGGACTATAAATGGGAAATAGTAATAGTGAAAGAGGAAAGCGTTGGATTTATTCAGCGCTTTTTTGTTGTTCAAAATTGCTTTAGCTTCGCTTATCAGAATTAAATGCAAAAATCCTGAAAGATAATATTTCAGGATTTCAAGTTTACTAATATAAAAACTACTTCTACTAAAACAAATTGGGGATTGGCTTACTACTCAAACGATCATAACTTCATAAAATTATATCTCTTAATTTTTTTTAACTTAGTTTATATAATTTTAAAATCTTTTAAGATTTACTTATTTAAGTTATTCATCATCTTTTCAACAAACTCCAAAGCCGCAGGACAGATAACAGTATTTTTAATCATCAAATCATTAATCTGATAAATCTTCTTACGGTCTGTGTGGGGATATTCTCTACAAGCTTTGGGACGAACATCGTAGATAGAGCAAGTATTATCCTGAT
The DNA here is from genome assembly GCF_027945075.1 of Chryseobacterium sp. CY350. Taxonomy (NCBI): domain Bacteria; kingdom Pseudomonadati; phylum Bacteroidota; class Flavobacteriia; order Flavobacteriales; family Weeksellaceae; genus Chryseobacterium; species Chryseobacterium wangxinyae. The sequence continues at coordinate 2,816,917 of NZ_CP116034.1, read as the reverse complement.
TTAGAAAAAAACACGGAAGATTTTGCAGAACCTTATCATTTTCTTCATCTACACGCAAAAATTTACTTTCAAAACCAGCCTGCTTCATTCGTAAATGTTTCGAAATACGTTCGATATCTTTCTCTGTATACAAAGGGCCAGTTGTTTTGCAACAATTTGCACATTGAAGGCAGTCAATCTTTTCAAAAACCTGATCATGCGTTTCCTGAACAATATAATCGAGATTTTTAGGAGGTTTCTTTTTTAAACCTTCCAGAAATTTTTTATGTTCTTTCTGCTTTTCTAAAGCCTGCTTTTTGTAAGATTCTAAATTCATGATGATGTTTCCATATCGAAAGCCGGAAGTTCTGCTTTCTGATATTCATTAATTTTATCAAGATCCAAAACTGTTGAATCTTTCTCTTCGTCGGGATAATACATGGGCGAAAATTTTGCTCCATAAATGATTTCCTTTGATACATATGATGCTCTCTGAACAACAGTATTCGAAAAAACTTCATCAAACGCACGTACATGAACAATGATTTCTATATTTGTATTTTTAAAATCATCCGCAGAAAAACCAACAAATGGAGACTTCTCATCGATTTTATGAACCACAGTCCAGTTAAGAGATAAAGTATTGATTTTACTTAATTGAGTTTCTAATCGGTAAAAATTATTCTTTGTAGTCCCTTCTTCATTGATTTCAATGGCCGTAGAAAGAGTAACATCAGCATCCGTTAATGCATTATTTTTATATGGAGCCAACCTAAACATCAAGGCTGTAACATCCTGAAAAGGAGCAATTACCGCAATATCTGAAAATCTAAGATACGCTCGAGGTCTTGAAAATCTTCCGTAAAACAAACCCGTTGCAATCGCAAAGGTAAGCAATCCCAAAAAAGCCTCAAAGGTAGCCACCAAACTGGCCATAAATCCTACCGGAGCAATTCTTCCGTAACCGACGGTTGTAAAAGTCTGGGAACTGAAAAAAAACACATCGATGAATTCATTCATCGGATCACTTTTATCAATGCCGGTGAGATGTTCTACGCCAATTAAATAATAAATAAATGCAAAAATGAGATTGATCAGAATATACATCACAACCAGATAGGTAATAAATCGAAACGACGATAAATTAAGCATCGTATGATACCAGCTCAATCTGTTGAAAACGTTGATCCCGCGTCTTCTTACATTCGGGATACCGTCTTTATTGATGAATCGTCCCGAAGCACGATTTCCAAAACCACTATTTTCTGTGTTTTCCTGACTGATTCTTTTTCTAAAACCTTTTGCCATATTAAATTAAATCATTTGCACCATTTCATTTTAAAAAAGATAAAATAATTTACAAAGATAAAATATTGTTTTTATGAAACTTATCAATTTCATAATTCAATTTCACATTTAATTTTAAGCTAAATTTGAATCATAAAAATCTCCGATCTGAAATATAAATACTAACTCGATCTTCTAAATTAATTCAAATTGTGAAGGATCAGCTTTAAAAAAAACATAAATAAACGCATATGAAAAATTTAGAATCAAGAGAAGATATCGAATTGCTAGTCAATAGTTTTTACAGAAAAGTTGTTGAGGATGAGACCATTGGTTTTTTCTTTAAAGACATTGTAAAAGTAGATTGGGACAAACATTTACCAAAAATGTATTCATTTTGGGAAACAATTCTTTTCGGACAAATGAGCTACAAGGGAAATCCGATGGCAGTGCATTTTCCAATCAATGAAATAAAGGCTATGGAAAAACATCATTTCGCAAAGTGGCTGAAATTGTGGAAACAAACCATCGAAGAAAATTTCACAGGACAAAATGCTTCAATGGCAATCACAAAATCCGAAAACATCGCCAATCTGATGTCTTATAAGATGGAAATGGCACGAAAGCCATAAGACATAGCAGTTGCAGTTTTCAGCTCTCGAATACTAAGGTACAATCACGGTAAAAATATACGCCGCCAGATTTACAAGCAATACAGTTCCGTAAAGTACATTGGTTTTTCCACGGCTTAGTGACAACATGACGATAAAAACCGATAGCGTAAGAAGGATGATATCTTTTTTATCAAGCCCTAAAACCAAAGGAATATCATACATGATGCTGACAGCAGAAATCGCAGGAATCGTTAAACCGATACTTGCTAAAGCTGATCCTAATGCTAAATTTAAACTTGATTGAATTTTATTGTTCCTCGCAGCCCGAATTGCAGCCACACCTTCCGGAAGAAGTACTACCGCTGCAATAATGACTCCAACTAAAGATTTTGGTGCTCCCATACTTTGTACCATATCTTCAATAGTTTTAGACAGACCTTTTGCCATTAGTACAACAATCACCAGACAAACTACCAAAAATAAAAAACTTATACCCGCCTGAGTCTTATTGGGGATAAAATGAGTTTCTGCGTTTTCATCTACTGGCACAAAATAACTTCTGTGCCTCACTGTCTGTACCATTAAAAAAACGCCATATATCACGAGACACGCTATTGATACAAAGATAAGCTGAGCATCGTTATAAAAAGGTCCGTTGACACTAGAAGTAAAATTTGGAAGAACCAACGTGATAACAAGTATAGAAACTATGCTTACCAAATAAGTGGTAGCCGAAGTACGAGCAAAAAACTGCTCAAAATACTTTACACCACCTACGAGAATACAAATTCCTATAATTCCGTTGAGGATGATCATCACTGCTGCAAAAACGGTATCTCTTGCCAATGTAATCGCCTGTTTGCCACCGGCAACCATGAGCGAAACGATGAGTGCTACTTCAATAATGGTGATACAAAGTGCCAGAATAATCGTTCCGTAAGGCTCTCCCACTTTATGAGCCACAACTTCTGCATGATGAACGGCAGAAAGTACGCTCCCGGTCAGCAAAATTCCGGCGATGACGTCAAAAATGACTCCGGCTCCCATCAAACCGCTGAAATAATAAATCACTGCAAAAACAGGGAAAATATAGGTGTAGTTTAAAAATTCTCTTGGCTTCATAACTGTCTCTAAAATACAAAAAATCTATGAAAAAGCGATTATCGAAAGAAAATATTAATGTTACTTTGGTTTATCCTAATGAGGCCAAAGCTGAAAATCCTGAAAATCAGTCAGCATATGAAACAGAAGACCAATGCCTATTATTCTTAAATTTCCTTTAAAAAATAACAGCAAAAAATAAACCGCAATGGCATAATAAGAATGTAAGAAATGAAAGCCAATGCTCATTCTTTCCGGATCAAAAACAGGATTGGCAAAAAGATGGTCAAGATCAACTAGCATGGTTGCGAGTAAAATCAGATAAGCTTTTTTCCAATTTTTTCTGTAAAAAGCTAAAGCAATAAACACCGGAAAAATCAGATGTAAAAAATAATGTGTAAACGTTCTTAACAATGAAAAGTCTGAAGAATCCATTTTATAAGCTATTTGTTGGAAAACTAAAATCTCAAAAGTAGTGGCAAATGGTTCTTTTGAGCTTAATTTTAACTACATAATCCTGCGATTTGTTTCCGTAAAAAATATAATCAATATCTTTAACCAACTTATGATGAGAGCCAACGAGAGTTTTCAATGACGAATATAGCAAAGGATTGTTTTTTAAGAAGATAAAATTTTGCTTTTTAAAATCATGCTTTACCGATCTGCCCGTTGATTTAATATAAATCTCATTTTTATTGCTGTAAATCAAATTTGGCTGAAATGGAATTGCCGTAAACTGATTTTGAGCATTAATCCATTTTTTATTTTGAAAATAACTCCACGTTTTGTTGGGATCTGAAGTTTGCAGCAAAATTTCATAGTTGGGTTGAATGATTTTCTGATAACTTACTTTTTCAATTTCATTAAAATTATCATCATAGCCATAACTAATAATCGTATCATTTACCTCCGCAAGATCTGCGCTCATTTTCAGATGATTAACTGATGCAGAATCTGCAATATTTTCTTTAAAAAAAGAGCTTATTTTTCTGATATTTTCTGAATCTAATTCGGCTTCCAGAAATTGTGTTTTCCTATTTAAATCTGAAATCAAAGATTGGAAGTTAGTAGAATTCTCTTCATTTTTTATTTCAATTTCATCATCTTTCAGATTTATTGAAAAATTTTGCATGTTCTTACCAGAAATAAAACTTAAGCTTCCTAAGCTTCCCTTCATGAATTGATCTGCATTCCGATTTTTATCTACATTTTTTTTTGACAGAAAACCGGAAATTTCAGCAAATTCGTTACTAGAAGTTCCTACAACAGCATATTTTTTATTTACATAAACAACAAGATTGTCTTTTACATAACCCTGAATTCCTTTATTAACAAATTGGTGCTTTTTTAAAAGCGTACAAAATTTTTGAAAATCTTCTAATTCTAAAACCGTGTAATAATTTGAAAATTTACTGTTCTTTAAATGAAAAATTTGTAGAAAATCCGGAATTTTCACTCCGGAATTTCTGAAAGAAACTGTTTCATTGTTATTTTCACTGATTTTTGACCACTGAGAAGGATGCATCAACCAATCATAAATATATTGTCTTTTAACTTTTTTCATGTCGATCAAAACGACGAGATCTGCATTTTCAGGAATAAATTTTAATGTCTTATTCTTATAAAATAACAAAATGTAAACCGTGGCCAACACAAGAAAAATGAGTGCAAATGAGATGTATCTTTTCTTCATTATTTTGATTTAAATTACCCAACATCAAAGCTTTCAAAGGCAAAATAGGTTAAAAGAAAACTGCTTTTAATCATTAACATTTCAACTGAAATTTAACAACATCTAGATTGCTTAAAGTGCGTGATCTTTTTTCTCCGCTTCTTTATTTTTAAATATTTCGTCAAATAAATCAAAGAAATACATTAGGCTGTTTTCAGAAGAACTGTTGATGTTGTAATTCATTTCCGTTTGTATGCTTTCGCCACTTGCTTCAGTTTTAAAATACATATCGCCCACATTTTTCTTCAGCAGATCAAAAGTTTTTCTTTCAGAATTTGATTTAAATTCTTTTTCCAGACCTACCAGAAGTTTCTGAATATCTAATCTTCCCGACAAAGGATATTTTGCAGAATCTTTCATCCACTTTTCTGAAGCTGAAGATTGGCTTTTAGAAGAGAGATTATCTGTAGAAGTCGTTAAATAAACAATTCCGTCTTTCACGGTAAAGAATAACTGATCTAGATAGCCATTGTTTTTTCCATCTTTGAAAGCATAAAAATCGCCCTTTTTTGTGAATTTTTTCGCGAAATCTTTATTGGTGGTCAGTACATCAAAAATACGTTTCCAATAGCCTTCATTTTCCGTTGCAAAAGCAAATGTAAAATCAGGAACCATCACATCTTTGGTCTTTTTTATTTCTTTCTCGTTGTAATCATCATCGTAATCGTAGTCTGTATATTCTACTTTTTTAGATTTCAGTTCATTTAAAACAAAAATGCCATTTCCAGGTGCTATTTTGGCGATTGCTTCTTCATCAAGAACAATTTTCATCGTCTCCATCACCAGCTGCATTTCCTTTTGATATTCCTGATCTCCAGCATCCTGAAGTAAAGTGTACATCATATCAAAATATTTGAATCCGTTGACGTTCATTGCATAATATCCAATGCTTTTATCGCTGATCAAAGCGGCCAATTTTCTATTTTTCTTACCTTTATAAACGGCTGATATGCTTTTTTGAGTTTGAGGATCTTTATGTTGATAATGATTTACCAATCTCACTTTATCTTTATCAAAATAAAGGTTGTACGCAGTATTAGAGTTATACAATTTCCCCAAAATCTTTGCAAAATCATATTGGCGGTAAAGATTTTTATACATTCCTTCATTGATTATATTTCCGTAATCTGCATATACGAAAACGTCAGAATTTGCGTCTCTGAAGTTCAGCATTTCTCCGGTAGCCTCAACTTCCATATTTGATTTGAAATATTGATCGAAATTATTTTCAGCGATCGACTTCACAATTTTGAATTTTTCTGCATTCAGCGAATCCATTTCTTTCTGATATTCAGAGTCTAGCGGATACACATCTGTCTCTAGGTAATCATCCTGCGATGCGGGCGGCGGCATTGCTTCTACAGTTTCTTCAGAATATGCAGAGTCGGTCGTTGTCTCTTTCTGCTTTTTTTCTTCAGGATATTTGTGATGTTTTTCAAGATATTTAATGTCTTTTTGATATTTAGCAATATCTGCGTTATAAGACTTGATGTCCGACTTCAGATATTTAATTTCGTCTTTCAGATACTTTATTTCTTCTTTATAATCAAAAGGTTTTGCCTCTTCTTCATAAATAGCCGTTGCTGCTGTATCAACCTCCACATATACGCTGTCTGCCACTGCATTTGCTGTACTGTCGATTGTATAAACAGCATCATCCCAAATATCTTTTTCCTTTTTGTGATAATTTATTAGAGTGATCATTGCATGTTGATCATTCCAGGCAACGAAAAGATCTTCGTCAAGATCAATATAAGAGTAATTGGTTTTTTTAGAAATTTCAAGACCTTTTTTCTTGGTAGAATTGATGAATTCCAAGAATTTATCTTTATTGTCTAAAACAAAATGTGCGGTGTAAGATTTCACAGAATCTGAAATTCTTGCGTAATGCTTTTGTGTCGCATCATATTTGATCCCTGTTTTTGAATAGTCATTCCACGAAGGTTTTCCTTTTTCTTTTTTATCGATTTGCTGTAAAAACGGATTAAATTTTCCCCAGTTGATCTTTTTGTTAAGCTGTTTTCCGTTGATTTCCATGTAGAAAACCGCATCAGAAGGAACTTTCATGCTGTTTTGTGCCAACGCAATTGTAAAACCAAAAAGCAGAAAAGCGATTGTTTGTGTTTTTAGTAAAAGTGATTTCATATATAAATAAGTGATTTACTGAAATAAGACTGTATTTTGAATCTTTTTTTTCTGAAGGATAAAGTCAAGAATATTACCTTCAAGTTTCATCGCTTTTTTGTTGGGTGAAAGCTGATAAGAACTGTTTGACTGAGATTTTACCGTGTTTTCAAACTGAAGAACCGATGTATATTTCGCATTATTAAAAACCTCTTTATCTGCAGAACTAAGTTTGTCGTAATCACTTTTGAAAGTGTTTATTTTATTTCTTGCGAAAGTTTTTTTAGCAGGATTGTTATTGTAAATCTGCGTTGGGATCATTTTACCGAGAATGTTTTTTGCTTTCAAATGCTCTAATCCGGCATTTATATTTTCAATTTTTCTGAAATTGCAGCTCAGTTTGATGATGTAATTATCAAAATCCATTGAAGTTTTCACATTGGAAATTCCGGGAACACTTTTGAAAATTCTGGCTGCTTCATTGATTTTAGCTTCTATTTCAGCTTTTTTTGGGACTTTTTTACCGTTTACAGTCTCCATTTTCGATAAAGAAGCCAATCTAGTTTTGCTTTTACTGGCATTAAGAATAAGCGAATATTCGCCACTCCCGTCAGCTTTCATATTGACTTTGTCTAAAATATCGAAACAGCTTGTAAGAAACAGTAAAGGAAGCAGCAGCAAAAAGCGCCTGAGCATAGTTTTCATGATTTAGGTTTAAAGTGCTAATTTACAGAAATTAAAATTCAATCATCGTATTGCAAAGACAATTCCACAACTAAATTCTGCCTTTGAGATAATCTTGTCTTACATTTTCATCTAGCTTTTCAATAGCATAGCGAAGACAGGTTCTGGGCATTTTTTTGTAATAAAGATTAAGAAAAGCAATGAGTTCGACTTCGTTTTTATTTCCCATTTCGCGTAAAAGCCAACCGTTTGCTTTGTGCATGAGATCGTGTGGATGATGTAAATTTTGGGTTACAAATTCTTTCGTAAGTTCAAATGATCCCTTTTTTATATGATACATTGTTCCAACAACAGCAATTCTTTTATGCCACATCTCATCAGATTTTGAAAGTTCTTTCAAAAGGCTTTCTTTCTGATTTTCAAATGCATATCGCCCTAAAATCTTATAACAACTTGAGTCGACCAAATCCCAATTGTTGATATATTTAAGATGATTTAAATAAAATTCTACAATTTCATCTTTTACAATTTGATCTTTTGTTTTTTCAAATTTAAGAATCAGCATAAACAATGCTGTCAGTCTGTGCTCATGAATTTCCGAAGAAAGAAGTTCGCTTAATTCTTCCAAAGAGATTTTTGAAAAATATTCTTTCGCAACTTTTCTTTGCTCTGGAACGATGACTCCAATAAACTGATCGCCTTCGCCGTATTCTCCTTTTCCTGTTTTGAAAAATCGTGGGAAAAAAGCGGCTTTTTCCGGAATAGATAAATCGTTCAGTGCTTCAACAATTTGTTTGCAGATAGTCATCATTAAAAATTAAAACAACCAATACATTTTACAAATAAGCTCGCGCTGCCATTAGAATATTGCGTCAGAATACAACCTTCATCTGTTTTTAGATCTTTTTGTTTAAAATTTCCACCCATCATCATTATGGGTTTTGCAAAGTTTAACATTTCTCCAGCTGTAACCACACAGATCGGAGATTCTTCTGATCTTCCTGTTCCGCTTTCGTCAATAGTTTTTATAATTCTATTATTCTGCATTACGCATATTTCTGCTTTCGCCTTTTCTTTAATCGCATCATATATGTTTACCATCGAAGTCAAAATTTCTATATTCATTGGCGTTTTGTGATATGCAGATTCAGCTTTTTCTAAAATTTTCAGAGCTTTTGTTTTTGACAATCCTTTTCTGGAAGCAATTTTCCAAATTTCATCATAATCATCATTGAAGGTAGATAAACTGTATCCTGATTCAATAAATCGGCTTCCATAATAAAGTTGATTCATCTCTTCCTGAGACAATTTCGAAGGATCTTTCTTAAATATTTCTAAATAATCGTAAAAGTATTTTTGCGGATTTTCTGTGACGTTTTTCTTAATCTCAACAGTATTAATCTGAGAAAAACTAATTCCAAAAAATAGTAGCAAGGCTAATAAAAACAGCTTTTTCATTTTTTGATTTTATTGATTTTAAAATAGTTAATGTCCTTTTTCTAAAGCTATACTTTCCTGTTCCTGCTCTTCTTTTGCAATCTGATTCGGATTGGCAACTTTCGCAATCGTAAGTCCCTGAACGATAATTGAAAACACAACTACACAATAAGTAATACTTAAAATAGCATTGCTGTATTCGTTTTTCGGAATAGACATCGCCAGAGCAATGGAAACACCACCGCGAATTCCTCCCCAAAAAAGTACCTTTATCGTTTGCGGACTAAATCTTGTTCTGAAAGACATAAATTTCGTAGGTCCCCAAATCGAAATAAATCTCGCAACCAAAACTACAACAACTGCCAATACGCCAGGAATTACATAATGATTCAAATTTTTTATCATCAGCAATTCAAACCCTATAAAAAGGAACAAAACAGCATTTAAAATTTCATCAATAAGCTCCCAAAATTTAATCAGATAATCCTGAGTGACAGATTTCATTTTAAATTTAACATTAAAATTACCCATAAACAATCCCGCAGCAACCATCGTTAACGGACCGGAAACATGCATCTGTCTTGCAACAAGATAACCTCCCATCACAACAGCTAATGTTACCAAAACTGATATGATATAGTCATCAACTTCACGCATTAATCTTGATGTAACCCAACCCAATACGATCCCTAAAAGCAATCCGCCGCCTGCCTCATGAAGAAGCAACATCCCGATACTTTCCAGTCCTAAATCTACTTCTTCACCAACGGCCAATTGCAGAACGACCGTGAAAACAACCACCGCCATACCATCATTAAATAAAGATTCTCCTGCAATTTTTGTTTCCAAAGATTTTGAAACGTTGGCTTGCTTCAAAACACTGAGAACCGCAACCGGATCTGTCGGAGAAATCAACGCACCAAAAACCAGACAATAAATGAAGGGAATCTTCAGACCTATCAATGGCAAAAGATAAAACATCCCAAATCCTACGATAAAGGTTGAAATAATCACCCCAGCCGTCGAAAATATAAGAACCGGCCGAAACTGCTCTTTTAAATCGTTAATATTAATATGAATTCCTCCCGCAAAAAGTAGAAAATTCAGCATTGCACCCATCAAAACTTCTGTAAAATCAATACTGTTCATCAAATCATTCAGATGACCAAAAGTTTTTGGAAGAAAATTTTCACCAAACAGAACCAAAATGATAGACACCACAATGGCGATCACCATAATTCCGATGGTGCTCGGAAGTTTTAAAAATCGATAATTGATATAGGCAAAAATAGAAGCAAGTACGATGAGCGCTGAAAATGAATAATATAGTTCCAATGAATTGTGTTTTTTAAAAAATTAAGTCTAAATAAAGTACTTTGATGTAAATTTTAATGTCTTCTTTTTCCCACATATCGATAACACCGTCGCGTAATGGTTGTGATACTCGTTTATAATCCTGTCCGATATTCATGACGTTAAGAAAAATATATTCGTCACCTACATTATTTACTTTGAAAGCCGTTTTGTCAGATTTTCCGTCACCCGAGTTTTTAATGGCATCAGTTAGCAACCGTAATTGTGAAAGATGATGTGAAAAATTACCGACATCTTTCGTCTGATCATAAGCACGAAGCAAAATAAGAATGACATCCAGATTGGTAGGATCTTTATTGTAAAGAGTTTTCCCCAGTCTTATGCAGTCTGCAAAATTATTATTTTTAAAAGCTTCTGCCAGACTTTTGAACTCGTCGCCAGTCTGGGAAACTTTATTTTTTATGAAATTTCTGCCGTAGTACAAATGTTGAGCTTCTACGCTGTCGAGAGACTTCGGAAGCCCTTTAAATTTGAAAACAAGCTTTTCGTAATAGTAAGGCGAAACGGAATTGCTGATGTTTTTCTCAATACTCTTAAAATCCAGCTTTGTCTTTTGGCCCAAGGCAAAAAACGGAAGAAAAAGCAGAAAAATGATTATTTTGTAATTCATTAATCTTCTTTTTCAGACGCTTCATCTTCATCATTTTCAAAATATTCGAAAAGAAAATCATTGTACGGGAATCTTGAGATATGAATTTTCATCACCTCATCGTAGATCAGCCTTTTCATTTCAGGGAAATTTTCTTTCGTTATAGCAGAGATGAAAACAGCAGGATGTTTAGATTTGTTCATCCAGGTTCTTTTCCATTCGTCTAAAGAAACGTTTCGGTTTGAACTTGGCGTAAGATCGTCTTCATCTTTTTTCTCGTAGCTGAAATCATCAATTTTATTAAAGACCATGATCATCGGTTTCTGATGTGCATTAATTTCCATTAAAATCTGATTCACAGATTCAATATGATCTTCAAAGCTTTCATGCGAAATATCAACTACATGAATCAAAAGATCTGCTTCACGCACTTCATCCAAAGTAGATTTGAAAGATTCTACCAACTGAGTAGGTAATTTTCTAATGAAACCTACCGTATCCGTCAAAAGGAAAGGTAAATTTCCGATAACTACTTTTCTTACGGTTGTATCCAGCGTTGCAAATAATTTATTTTCCGCAAAAACATCAGATTTCGACAAAGCATTCATCAAGGTAGATTTACCAACGTTGGTGTATCCTACCAAAGCAGAACGCACCACTTTACCACGGTTTGTACGCTGAGTCGCCATTTGCTTATCTATGGTTTTCAGTTTATCTTTCAACAACGAAATTCTGTCACGGATGATCCTTCTATCGGTTTCAATTTCCGTTTCACCGGGACCACGCATCCCGATTCCCCCTTTTTGCTTATCTAGGTGAGACCACATTTTGCTCAGTCGAGGCAGCAAATATTGGTATTGTGCCAATTCAACCTGCGTTCTCGCGTAAGAAGTTTGTGCTCTCTGCGCAAAAATATCGAGAATAAGATTCGTTCTGTCAAGAATTTTTACTTCAATTTCTTTTTCAAGATTTTTAAGCTGCGAAGGAGACAATTCATCATCAAAAATAATGGTGCCAATCTCATTTTCTTTTACATATTCTTTGATTTCCTGAGCTTTACCGCTTCCCACAAAGGTTTTAGAGTCTGGCTGAGTTAAGTTTTGAGTAAAACGTTTATCAACCGTAGCACCTGCAGTGAAAGCCAGAAACTCCAGCTCATCCATATATTCCTGCAGTTTTTCTGCACTTTGATTTTGAGTGACAACGCCCACCAAAACAGCTCTTTCGTAATTATGTATTTTCTTTTCTAGCATTAAATTCTATATAATTTATAAGATTTACAAGATAACATTTTTAATGATTAAATGCAACCCCATAATTCAAAAATAGGTGTTTTCACCTTTTTTATTCTAGTTCTTTTCCTCTGGTTTACCATCTCCTCCTCCGCCTACCTTTACATCGTAAAAAACTCATTAGCAGATCATAATATAAAAAATAATAACCAAAAATTATCCCAATATGAGAAAAATTTTCATCTATGGCTCCATTTTGATTTTTTGTCTGGCAGCAAAAGTGAATGCACAAAAAGCAACTGTCGCAGCAGGATCAAACGGAACAGGCAGCAACGGCTCTGTATCTTACAGTGTGGGGCAGATTGATTTCACATCGAAAGGCGCTAACGATCAAATGATTGAAGGCGTGCAGCAAGCCTATGAAATCATCACTTTGTCTACTTCAGAAACTTCCGGGGAAGACCAGAAAGACATCTTATTGTATCCGAATCCATTCAAAGATTTTTTGTTTGTGGATTTTACTACAAACGACTACAGAAATTCTGAATTTCAATTATTTGATTCTTCCGGCAAACTTTTAAAACGAGACACAATAAAAGAATCAAAATCAGAATTCAATTTTTCTGAGCTTCCTTCTGCGATGTACATCATCAGAATCGATCAGAATAGCAAAAACATTAAAACATTTAAAATCATTAAAAAATAATCATCATGAAAAAAGTTTTACTCACCGCAGGAATCATTCTAGGCAGCCATTTTGTTTCGGCGCAGGTTCCGGAAAAAATGAGCTATCAGGCTGTAATGCGAAATACAACCGGACAGTTGCTTGCCAATCAAAACATCGGAGTTAAAGTAAGTATACTGCAAGGTTCGCCCGCAGGAACATTAGTTTATTCTGAAAGACTTACGGGAACAACCAACGTGAATGGCCTCATCAGTCTGGAAATAGGAACCGGAACCGTACTTTCCGGAACATATGCAACCATCAACTGGCCATCAGGAAATTATTATTTAAAAACAGAAACAGATCCTACGGGAGGAACTTCTTATACAATCACAGGTACAAGCCAACTTTTAAGCGTGCCTTATGCAATGTATGCCAAATCGTCGGGAAGTTCGGGGGGAGGTTTCACTTTGCCTTATACAGCAACCGTTAATAATGCTTCAAATCTTTTCTCTATAACAAACGATGGTGATGGGACTTCTCTGGAAGGAAACAACAATACAACAACTTCAAGCATTGCAGCAGTAAGAGGAACAGTTACCAATGTAGCTCCGGGTGGATTTTCTTCCGGTGTTCGGGGAATAAATAACGGCACCGGAGGTTTGGGCGTTGGTGTTTGGGGAAGCCAAAACGGAAGTGGATGGGGCGTTTACGGAGTTACACCTTCAGGATTAGGAGTTTACGGAAATTCTTCAGGATCAGGATATGGAGTTTATGCAAACAGCAATACAGGAACAGCATTAAACGCAACAAGTACGAGCGGAATTGCTGCAAATTTTTCAATATCAAACAATGCAAACAACAGTAATGTTATCAATGCCAATACTTTAGGAAGCGGAACAGTTATCAATGTTTCAACCACAGGAACAGGAATTGGGATTTTAAGCAATTCAGGAAACGGCTTTGCAGTGCACGGCATTACAAGCTCGCAGAGTTCTGCCGGAGTTATCGCCGACAATAACGGCGCCGGTGAAGCAGTTGTAGGAAGAACCACAAGTGATATCGCAGGAGCTGTAGTGGGGAGAAATGATGGCGGAGGTTATGGATTACATGGTTTCGTATCAACAAACACATCCGGAACAGGAATTGGCGTATACGGACGAGTTGGTCTCAACAACAGCAAAGGTCGGGCAGGAAGATTTCAAAACTTCTTAGCAACCAATGACAGAAATACTTTTGAAGTAGAATCTAACAGCAACGGAAACATTCCGGACAATACTCAAGGAAATGTTTCTTCTTTTTTATCCAATAATACAAACAGTGTAAGCGCGGCAGTGAGAGGCGAAGTAAAAACGATCTACGGAAACTTCGGAGCGGCTGGGATTTTTGGCGTTTCCTCAGGCACAGGAGGGTTTGCTGGTTTATTCTACTCTTCAAATGTCTCCGGAAACGGACGTGCTTTAGTTGCTTTAAATGATGGCAATGGTGACGCGATTGTTGCCAATGTAGGAAAAGATGGCGATGCCGTCGAAGCAAATGTAGACGGTACAGGCCGTGCAATTTACGGTTGGGTTCCAACTTTTAGCACCGGGAAGGCGGCAGAATTTAAAAATTTTAATACCTCAAATACTTCTACAGCACTTTCGTCAACAACACTGGGAAATGGTATCGCAGGAGATTTTTTCGTTGATAACACCAATGGAACATCACCGGCTGTGAAAGGAAAAGTAAATTCTCAATTCTCAAACTTTGGAACTGCCGGAGTTTACGGCGAAGCTGCCGGAACCGGTGGATTTGGTGGGTTATTTTATGCCAGTCATGCCACAGGAAATGCGCCCGCGGTAATCGCACTTGCCAACGGAAACGGAAATGGTGTTACCGCAAATGCTAAAAATGCCGGAGATGGTGTAGAAGCAACGGTTGACGGAACCGGAAGTGCAATTTACGGTTGGGTTCCTAATTTTGGAACTGGCAGAGCTGGTTATTTCAGAAACTTTAATACCGCAAATTCTCAGGCAGTGGTTTCTGTTACCAATGTCGGAACAGGAACAGGAATTTTTGTCAATCATACCGGAGCTTCAGGAAACCTCGCAGTTTTTCAAAGTGGGTCTGCCAATGTTGCCAGAATCAGTAAAACAGGAACAGGCTTTTTTAATGGCGGTACACAAAACAGCGGTGCCGATTTAGCTGAAGTTTTTGATGTAGAAGGAAATATTTCTGAATACGAAATGGGAGACGTTTTAGTAATCTCAACTTCAAGTGACAGAGCGGTAGAAAAATCATCAAAACCATATTCTACTTTAGTGTCAGGAGTTTATGCTACAAAACCGGGCGTTCTTTTAACGGAAGAAAATGTAGATGCAGATCTGTCTGGTAAAGTTCAGATGGGTGTGATTGGAGTGATTCCTACAAAAGTTTGCCTTGAAGGCGGAAAAATAAAAAGAGGTGATCTTTTGGTAACCTCATCAAAACCAGGAGTTGCCATGAAAGCCAATCCTAAAAAAGTAAAAATAGGACAGGTTTTGGGAAAAGCACTTCAGGACTATGATCAAATCTCGATCGGAAAAATAAAAGTATTAGTTAACATTAAATAAAACTATCATGAAATCATTATATATCATCCCATTTTTACTTTTAAGCGTAGCATTTTACGCACAGGAAAAGAAAACTCCAGAACTTCAAGATCAAGAACAGGTTTTAAGAGATGCAAAAGCATTCGAACAAAAGATGCAAAAACCCAACAACGCTTATTCTGTAAAAAAAGAAAAGCCAAACGTTTTAGCGTCTGAGGAAAATCTTAAAATAAGTGAACAAAGTGTAAAAACTGAAAATCAAAGCATTGATAAGGGAAAATTGTTGCCGAATACTGCAAATCTTGATGAAGTTTTAGCTTCAATTCCCAACAGAAAAAATTCTCGGAAAGCAAATATTTCGCCTAACAACACAAAAATTCAGGGATTACCAAACACGGCAACTTTAGAAGAAATAAAAAAAACAATTCCTAAAGATTAAAAGTGATAGCCATTTGAAAAGAGATGTCCGCAAAAAATAATTTTGCGGACTTCTTATTTTTAAACTTGAATAATTTAGTCCCAATCGGCTGCGATAAATTTCATTTCACTTCCTTTATCATCGGAAAGTGTCAGTCGATGCCCTTCGATTAAATAATTTTTCATGCTCCCGAATTTTTTCATAAAAGCATTTTCCAGTTCCATATTTTTACACGCCATTTCGGTACTTCCAATTTCTGAAAATTTTATTTTACCGTTATTTTTTAATTCAGCTAAAAAGAAAATTTTGTTGCAACCCATTGTCGCAGTTCCTTTTATCTGATTACCAGATTTCTCTCCGGTCAGATTAATTTCTGCCCCATTTTCCATCAGCTGTTGTTTGGTAAATTGGTCAAACGAAACCATCATCCATTCTCTCTGATAATGCTGATTGTTAACCTTTGTTGCTGAACAATTTAAAACCATTGTTAAAATGAAAACGGTAAAAAAACCCAAAATAATGTTTTTCATACCACTCAGCCACCCATTTTCGTACCAATTGAAGATGGATTACGGTAAAAATTAGTAAATTAGCCCAAAATAATTATTTAAAAAATGAAAAGAATATTTTTACTATTCACTTTCTTGTTGGGTTTTGCTCAAATGAGGGCAGACGAAGGGATGTGGCTGTTGATGCTCATCAAAAGACTTAACGGTGTCGATATGCAGAAAGAAGGTCTGCACCTTACACCAGAAGAGATTTATTCTGTAAACAATTCTAGTCTTAAAGATGCGATCGTAAGCTTTGGAGGATTCTGTACAGGTGAGATCGTTTCAGACAAAGGATTGATCTTCACCAATCACCACTGTGGATACGGTGCTGTAGCAGCGGCTTCTACACCGTCAAAAGATTACCTGAAAAACGGTTTCTGGGCAATGAAGGAAAAAGACGAGTTTAATGCAAAAGATCTTTATGTAAGATTTTTAGTAAGAATGGATGACGCTTCGCAAAGAATAAATTCTAAATTAAACAACAACATGACTGCAGCTGAAAGAAAAGCTGTGATCGATGCTGAAACAAAAGCAATTCAGACAGAAAATTCTGAAAACGGAAAATATACCGTTGTTGTAAGAGATTTCTTCAACGGAAATGAATTTTATTTTTTCGTTTATCAGGATTATAAAGATATCAGATTGGTAGGCGCACCACCATCAGCTTTAGGAAAATACGGTGGAGATACCGATAACTGGGAATGGCCGAGACACACAGCAGATTTTACCGTTTTCAGAGTATATGCTGATGCGGCAGGAAATCCTGCCGAATTTGCGCCGACAAATGTTCCTTTGAAACCAAAACACTTTTTACCTGTTTCTCTAAAAGGAATTAAGCCTGGAGATTTCTCAATGATCTTGGGTTATCCGGGAAGAACAAACCGTTATCTTACTTCGTACGGAATCAACCAAATGGTTTCTAAAGATTATCCGGCTTGGGTAGAAACTTCTAAACTGGCAATGGACGTTATGAAGAAGTACATGGATAAGGATAAAACCACTCAGTTGGCATATGCTTCACAATATGCTTCTGTAGCCAACTACTGGAAAAACAGACAGGGAACAATTGATGCTGTTATTAAAAACGGCACGATACAAGACAAGCAAAATATAGAAAAGACATACAGACAGTGGTCTGCGCAACCAGGCAACGAAATGTATGATGATGTTTTGCAACAAATTGCTACTTATTACAAGCAGGTTTCTGACAGAAATGTTGAAAGAAATTATGCATCTCTTCTTACCAGAAATGCAAAATATATTGCTCTAGCTTACCAATTGGCTCCGGCTCTTGATGCGTATGCAAAACAAGATATGGCAGGAAGATTGGCAATGAAACCTAAAGTAGAAGCGGCAATAAAAGACGCATACGACAACATTAACCCTGAATTAGAAGGAGAAATGCTGAATTCTTTGGTAAACCTTTACAAAACAAGGGTAAAAGAAGATGTTGCTTCGCCAACGATTATGGCATTAGATGCCAATAACTTGTCAACTGTTGCATTTTCTTCATTATTTGCAAATAAAACATCTGTAACCAACTATGTTTTAAACCCTGATCGTTTAAAATTAGATGCAGATCCTTTGTTGAAAATTGCAAAAGGTATCGCAGAAGATCAGAGAGTTTCTGGTGAAAGATTTGTAAAAATTGATGATAATTTTGCTAAAAACAACCGTCTTTTCTTAGCCGGATTAATGAAAGCAATGCCAGAGAAAAAATTCTATCCGGATGCAAACTCTACAATGAGATTGACTTACGGAACAATTGACACTTTACCAATCAGAGAAGACAGAAACTACTTTGGTGTTACTGATAACTATTACACAACAATGGAAGGTTTGGTAGGTAAATACAAAGCTGGTGACGAAGAATTTGATCTTCCTCAGAGAGTGCTTGCACTTCAGGGAGCAAAGGACTACGGAATGTATGCGGACAAAGCAGGTTATCTTCCTGTAAACTTCTTGTCAAATAATGACATCACAGGTGGAAACTCTGGCTCTCCCGTAATTGACGGAGACGGAAACCTTATCGGAATCGCATTTGACGGAAACAGTGAAGCTCTAAGTGGTGACATTGTTTTTGAAGACAAATGGCAGAAGACGATCAGTGTAGACATTCGTTTCGTTCTTTGGACGATCGACAAATATGCTGGTGCAAGAAGAATCGTAGATGAGTTGAAACTTGTGAAAGATGAAAATACTCCTGCTGATACAGGCGCATCTAAAATCAGAAATGCAGCTCCTACAAAAAAGAAAAAGAAATAATTTTTTTTAAATTATATTTGAAAACCGTGGAATTTATTTCACGGTTTTTTTGTTTTTGCTGATCACTTTTTAATTAAAATAAAACCAAAAGAGATCAAAATTAAAGCAATCATCCAACAAAACGGAAAGACGAATGCTGCCTTTGTAGAATTTCCTTTTTCTTTAAGTTTAGCTACATTTTTACACATTCCAAAACTCACGATCCAAACTTCTGTACTGTATCGCTTCAGAAATATGATGTGACAAAATATTTTCAGATTCTTCAAGATCAGCAATTGTTCTGGCTACTTTTAGAATCCTGTCGTAAGCTCTTGCAGAAAGATTCAGTTTTTCCATTGCCAATTTGATGAGGTTAAATGAAGCATCATCTAATTCGCAAAACTTTTCTAATTCTCGCGAACCAATTTGAGCATTATAACTGATTGACAGATCTTTATATCGTTCGTTCTGAATCTCACGGGCAATCAAAACACGTTTTCTGATGTCTTCACTTTTTTCACCTTTTCTTTTTTCGGCTAATTGCTCAAACTCAACTTTCTGTACTTCTACATGAATATCAATTCGGTCTAAAAGTGGTCCCGACAGTTTATTCATATAGCGCTGCATCTCAAAAACAGAAGAAGTATTATTCGGATCATCAGGAAAATATCCACTTGGGCTGGGATTCATTGAAGCAACTAGCATAAAACTCGAAGGATAATTCACGGTAAACCTCGCTCTGGAAATCGTCACTTCACGATCTTCCAAAGGCTGCCGCATCACTTCAAGAACCGTTCTCTTAAACTCCGGCATTTCGTCAAGAAATAAAACTCCGTTATGCGCCAGTGAAATTTCTCCCGGTTGAGGATAACTTCCACCGCCTACAAGTGCAACGTCTGAAATGGTATGATGAGGTGAACGGAAAGGACGAACCGTCATGAGCGAAGTTTCTGTTCCCATTTTTCCGGCAACAGAATGTATTTTTGTGGTTTCTAATGCTTCCTTTAAAGTAAGAGGCGGCAAAATACTGGGAACACGTTTTGCCAACATCGTTTTTCCACTTCCGGGTGGCCCGATGAGAATAATATTATGTCCGCCTGCTGCTGCAACTTCCATTGCTCGTTTGGCGGTTTCCTGGCCTTTCACTTCAGAAAAATCAAACGGAAAACTATTGATCTTATCCTGAAATTCTTTTCGGGTATCTAAAACTACTTTCTCAAGAGGTTTTCCTTCATTAAAAAAGTCGATAACTTCTTTGATATTTTCAACACCATAAACATCAAGATTATTGACAATCGCGGCTTCTCTCGTGTTTTGTTTAGGTAAAATAATTCCTTTAAAACCTTCTTCTCGTGCTTGGATAGCAATCGGCAGAACGCCTCTTATCGGATGCAGACTTCCATCCAGAGAAAGCTCGCCCATGATGATGTAATCCTGAATATTATCTGCAACGATCTGATCTGAAGCCACTAAAATCCCCATTGCGATGCTCAGATCGTAAGCTGCGCCTTCTTTCCTGAGATCTGCAGGAGCCATATTGATGGTAATTTTTTTTCCGGGAATTTTGAAGCCCACATTTTTCAAAGCTGCAGATATTCTGTAACTGCTTTCTTTAATCGCATTATCGGGAAGACCTACAAGATGATAACCAATACCACCAGTATCAATATTTACTTCAATGGTAATTGTTTGTGCAGAAACACCGAAGATGGCGCTTCCGTATATTTTAATCAGCATTTTGCTTGTGTTTTGTGTAAAAATAAATAAAATCAATGGTATTGCAACGTATATTGATTGATTTTTTCTAATTTTTAATACTTTTGTTTAAAAGAATTTTTGTTTTTAAATAATTCAGAAATAATATGAACATAAAACCAGAAATATCGTGGACTGATTTTGAAAAAATTGACGTCAGATCCGGAACAATTATTTCCGTGAATGATTTTGAAAAAGCAAAAAATCCTTTCTATCAGCTGGAAATTGATTTTGGAGATTTAGGAATTAAAAAATCATCTGCTCAGATTACAACGCTCTATAAAAAAGAAGAATTAATCGGAAAACAAATTGTAGCCGTCGTGAATTTTCCCAAAAAACAAATCGCCAATTTTTTCAGCGAATGCCTCGTCTTGGGCATTTATGGTGACGATCCAAAAGATGTTATCATTTTATCACCTTCTCTACCCACAAAAAACGGAATGCAGGTTGGATAACTAATTAAAAAATTCAAATACAAATGATACAAAATATTTCTTTAGAAAAAGTTTTATTCCTTGATATTGAGACGGTTCCGAACTCTGGTTCATGGGAAGAGCTCTCTGAAACTGAACAGAAACTTTGGGATAAAAAAACAAAATTTCAGCGAAAAGATGAAATTTCGCCAGAAGATTTCTACGAAAGAGCCGGAATTATGGCAGAATTTGGAAAAATCATCTGCATCACGATAGGAATGCTTGAAAAGAATGAAACTTTACGAATAAAAAGCTTCGCTGGCGATGATGAGAAGAAGATTTTGAAGGAATTTGGTGAATTGTTCAACAGCCCTAGACTTCGAGATGTTATTCTCTGTGCCCACAATGGAAAAGAATTCGACTTTCCGTGGATTGCAAGACGTTTTCTGATTAACGGAATGCAGCCTCCAACACCATTTCAAATGTACGGAAAGAAGCCTTGGGAAATCCCACATCTCGACACAATGGAATTGTGGAAATTCGGAGATTATAAAAGTTTCATTTCTCTAGAATTATTGGCTCATGTTTTCGGGATCCCAACGCCGAAAGACGACATCGACGGCTCAATGGTTTCATCAATCTACTACATAGAAAAAGACTTGCAGCGAATAGTTGACTATTGTGAAAAAGATGTCTTAACTTTGGCAAACATTTTCCGACGTATGCGTCAGGAAGATTTATTGCAGAGAAATATCAATTTAGATTAACAAATGAACTTTACAGACGATCAAATCGCCGACATTGGTGAAGAAATTATAAGAGTACTGAAAACCGTTTACGACCCAGAAATCCCTGTGGATATTTACGAATTAGGATTGATTTATGACGTTCAGATTTCGGAAGAAGCCGATGTGAAAATCGTCATGACGTTAACGAGTCCGAATTGTCCCGTTGCGGAAAGTCTTCCACAAGAGGTAAAAGACAAAGTGAAACAGGTGGAAAATGTGAAGGAAGTAGATCTTGAGCTTACTTTTGAACCAACCTGGAACAAAGATATGATGAGTGAAGAGGCAAAATTTGAGCTGGGAATGCTCTAAAATTTCCTTTTAAAATAAATGAGGCTGTCAAATTTTTGGCAGCTTTTTTTTGTTTAAAATTAATTTTGAACCATTAAGTTCATTAAATTGATAAGAATATTAAGTTTGATTTCATCTTAAGATTACAGTATTACCTGTATTTAAAAATCTTTCGCAATTTCTTTTCCTTCTCTTCTGCTCCATTCGCTCCACGAACCCACATACAGATTCGGAATTTCAAAACCGGCATAATCAAGAGCCAGAATTGTATGACACGCAGTAACTCCGGAACCACAGTGAATGATTAATCTTTTAGATTTGTTTTGTAGTAATTTTAAATATTTATCTTTTAAAATTTCAGGTTTGAGGAAATATCCATTCTCATCTAAATTTTCGTAGAAGGGAATATTGATTGCTCCCGGAATATGTCCCGCAACTAAATCAATTGGCTCAGACTCTCCTTTATATCGATAAGAATCTCGTACGTCGATCACCGTTACAGAATCTTTTATCAATTCATTTTCAACATCTTCCAACTTAGAAATTGGAAGAAGCCATGCTCTTCTGTTAATGATTTCAGTTTTATCAAAACTTTCTTCGCCCGATGAAAATTCTAGTCCTTCTTTTTCTGCTTCCTGAAAACCACCATTTAAAACCTGCACATTTTTAATTCCAAAAGCTTTCATCATCCACCAAGCTCTTACTGCGGCATTGGCTCCGTTTTTATCATCATAAATAACAATATGAGAATTTTCTGAAATACCTAAAAAGGAAATTGTTTTACCAAACTTTTCAATACTTGGAAGCGGATGTCTTCCTCCAAAAGCGGCATCTACGCCAATTTCTGCTAAATCTTTGTCTAAATCTACAAACCTTGCTCCTTTGATGTGTTTATTTAGATGATTTTGATAAGCATCTTTTCCGGCTCGCGCATCAAGAATGATTAACTTTTCAGCATTAAGACTTTTTAATTCGGCAACAAAAATGATTGGAGACATTTTTTGAATGATGATTTAAAATTTAATAATAATTTTTTATGATTCAAAATCTACAAAGAAAAAACCGCAGAAATTTCTGCGGCTGTACTTATTGATAAATGAAAATCATGGTCTGTACTAATTCCGGATGAAGGCTTTTCGCAACCGGACAATTGTGTGCCGTTTCTTCTATAAAAACTTTTTCTTTATCTGAATAGCTATCTGAAAAAACAAAATTGCAGACAATTTCACCAATTCTTCTTGGCTCTGTCTTCATAATTTTCTGAAGTGTACAGTAAGCTCCGTCGATATTGATCTTTTTGTCTTTTCCCAAAATAGCGATGGTTGTCAGCGCACATTCTGCCAAAGAAGTTGCACAAAGATCGGTTGGTGAAAACTTCTCACCTTTACCGTGGTTGTCGGTTGGCGCATCAGTTTCGATGATGGTTCCTGACTGTAAATGTTCTGCTGAACATCTTAGTGCGCCGAGGTATGTTATTTTTGATGTCATAATTTTAATTATTTTTAATTGCTACACAGAGATTGTAAGTCTTTAAGAATTTCAATTTGTTTTTCGATAAAATCAGTTTTAAATTGTTTTTTATAAGAATTATTACTTGATAGAATTACATTTAAATACTTGTCTGCTTCGTTTTTCCCTTGCTCTTTTTCAATAAACTTTGAAATTTCAAAAGCACCATCAATTTTAATCTTATTTCTTCTTATATTTAAATCTTCCCAGCTTTGACTATATTCAGAATAAAAATTTGTTCCATTTATTTTATCTAGATAAACTATAGATTCTAAGACAGCCTCTTGGTCAAAATACAATTCTGGTTTCTTCACATAATATTTTAGATATGAATGTAAATATTCATTTGTTTTTTCGCTATTGTAAAAGGCCAAAATTAGTGAATAAATGTGTCCAACGCAACATACTTCACTTTTTAGAAAATGTGTACCAATAATGTCTATTTGATTCTGATAATTTTTAACCGCAGAAAAATATGCTCCAACAAGCCTTGTTCTCCAATTAAAATCACCAAGTAAATTTAAAGTGATTTCCTCTGTAATTTCATTTGAAATATTAATTACGTTTTCTATCCAACTTTCATCAGAATAGTGTCCAATTGACATGTAAAAAGGATTCACCCACTTTTCAACAAAATCACTACTTAATTCTGACTTATTTTTATGTGATATTAATTTCTCAAATGTAGATTGATGCCTCACAATTGCGCCAGCAGAATGCAACTCAATCTGTTTTTGTAAATCCTTATCCATTTGTATAAAATCTATTAATTATATAAGCGTAGTAATTCGTAAATAAATTCTAATTTTAAAAATGAAAAATATCTTTCGCCTTATTATACGAACTTTCGAAGTTCAGTAAATTTAGTTTATGTTCCGCTTTTTCTACACTCATAAAATTGATTACCTGTTCGGTCGGCATATTTCCTACCAAATCATCTTTTGCCATCGGGCAACCACCAATTCCTTTGATGGCAGAATCAAATCTACGGCAGCCTTTATCATAAGCAATTTTTAATTTAGAATAAGACTCTTCATATCGGTTATGAAAATGCGCTCCGAAATCAATACTCGGATATTTTGCAGGAATTTTTTCAAATAAAACAGAAATCGTTTCCGTCGTTGCAACTCCCGTAGTATCAGACAATAAAATGTTTTTAATTCCTATTTCAGAAAAACGGTTGGCCCAAAAATCTACATCTTCCCATTTCCAAAATTCACCGTACGGATTTCCAAATGCCATCGAGAAGTAAATGTTTAATTCTTTACCTTCACTTTTCGTCAGCTCAAGCATTTTTACGACATCGCTGAAGGCTTCTTCCTGATTTTTATTGGTATTTCTGTGCTGAAAAGTTTCAGAAATCGAGAATGGAAAACCTAAAATATCTACTGACTGATGCTTTAGCGCTTTCTCGGCTCCTCTATAATTGCCGATGATTGCGGAAACTTTGGTGTTTGATAAAGATTTATCGATATTCTCTGCAACCTCAGCAGAATCAGCCATTTGAGGAATTGCTTTTGGAGAAACAAAACTCAGGCAATCTAAAACATCAAATCCCACATCCATGAGCGAATTGATATAATCGATTTTTTTGGCAGTCGGGATAAATTCTCCCCAACCTTGCATGGCATCTCTAGGACATTCTGTAAGAAACATTTTCACTTTTGATTTTCTCAAATATAATAAAACTAAAACAATTAGTTCTTTGTACAAAACAAAGCTAAGATTCTTTTGATAACCAATAATTTATATTTGATTTATAAATTCAATACCTCATATTCAATTACAAAAAACCTATTCACAGCATCAAATTTGCTAACTTTGTTAAAATTTTATACATCTAATGAGTACAATTGAATTCAACGAAATGTGGAGAGAAAAATTACTGAACCGCTTTCTCAGCTATGTAAAAATATATTCAACAAGTGACGCAGAGAGCGAGTCGACACCTTCTACAGAAAGACAGTGGGACATTGCCAATTATATTGTGGAAGAGCTGAAAACGATTGGTCTGGAAGATGTCTCGATCGATGAACACGGTTACATCATGGCTTACGTTCCGTCAAATCTGGAAAACGACAGTCAGCCAACAATCGGATTTATTTCTCATTACGACACTTCGCCGGATTTCAGCGGTGAAAATGTAAAACCTCAGGTTTGGGAAAATTATCAGGGAGAAGATTTAATTTTAAATAAAGAAACAAACTTTACACTTTCTCCTTCAAAATTTGAAAGCTTAAAAAAACATATCGGTCAGACCTTAATTACAACTGACGGAAATACCCTTCTCGGAGCTGATGATAAATCCGGTTGTGCCGAAATTGTAACCGCAGCAGAATACTTAATTGCTCATCCTGAAATCAAACACGGAAGAATGGCACTTGGTTTCACTCCGGATGAAGAAATCGGAAGAGGTGCGCACAAATTTGACGTTGCTAAATTCGGGGCTGAATTCGCTTACACAATGGACGGAAGTGAAGTCGGTGAATTGGAATACGAAAACTTCAACGCAGCAGGAGCCGTGGTAAAAATCCACGGATTGAGTGTACATCCCGGTTATGCTTTCGGAAAAATGGTGAATGCAAGTCTTCTGGCTGCAGAATTTATTCAGTCTTTACCAGCTAACGAAACCCCCTCTACCACAAAAGGTTTTGACGGATTTTATCATTTAATGGATATTACTGCTGATATTTCTGAGGCTAAACTTCAATACATTATCCGTGATCATGACGAAGAGAAATTTGAGGCACGAAAAAAATTCATGGAAGAAAAAGTAGCTGAATTTAATCAAAAACACGGAGAAAAAACCGCTGAAGTGGAGATTAAAGAACAATACCGCAACATGAAACAGCAGTTTGAAGGCAAAATGCACATCATTGATCTTGCTGCAAAAGCCATGAAACAAGCAGGAATAGAGCCAAAAATCAAAGCCATCAGAGGCGGAACAGACGGAGCGCAATTGTCTTATATGGGATTACCTTGTCCGAATATTTTTGCCGGCGGAATGAACTTCCATGGACCTTACGAATATGTTGCTTTGGAAAGTATGGAAAAGGCTTTGGAAGTGATTGTGAATATTGTGAAAGCTTAATAGTTTTTCATATAAAATTGAATCCAGCTCAAAAAATGAGCTGGATTTTTTTATTGAAATTCAGTTTTCTTCTTTACAAATTTTATATTGTCAAAGTCTTCGATTACATATAGCTCAGAAACAAACTTTTTATGATTTTTTGTTTCATTAAATTCAATTTCATGAGATTTTGAATTCACGCTTATAGTATCATTATAGTCAAGACCATCTGATATTGTAGTGTATATTTCTGCAATATCGCCATTAATTCTGTATGGATAAATACCTGTTGTAAGACTATCATTAAATGTGTTTACAGAACTTTCTGTTAATTTTAATCTGATAAGCCCAAAAGCATGATTGTTTGAAGTTCTAAAATCAACTACATAACCTTTAAATTGGACGTCATTATTTAAAACGCGGTCTCTTTTTTCAGTATTTTCTGCTTCAATTTTATTACTATAAATGATCATTACAATAAATAAACAAATTAAGATAGGAAATCTGATCCAATTTTTCATAAATCGTTTTTCTGCAATTTAAAATTAAACAAAAAACCACTACAAAAAATGCAGTGGCTTCACAATATTTAAAATTAAATTTTAATCATTCTGTTGATTTCCTAAAAAAGCATCCCAACCTTGTGCCGTCAAAGCAACCAACTGGTTAGAACCTCTTGCAACCATAAAATTCCCTTCTTCTTTTTCAACGGCATGACCGATAATCGTAAAATCTGGGTGATTTTTCATTTTATCAAAATCATTCGGAGAAATAGT
This sequence comes from Chryseobacterium sp. CY350, assembly GCF_027945075.1. NCBI lineage: Bacteria > Pseudomonadati > Bacteroidota > Flavobacteriia > Flavobacteriales > Weeksellaceae > Chryseobacterium > Chryseobacterium wangxinyae. The sequence continues at coordinate 2,789,715 of NZ_CP116034.1, read as the reverse complement.
GAACAGTAATTCGTAATCTTCACCACCGCTTAATGCCGTCATGACAGGATTTAAATTCAAATCGTCCGCCGTTGTAATCGTCAGATTATCCATCGGAATTTTCTCTTCGTACAATCTGAAACCAACTTTAGACTGGTCAGAAAGATGCAGAATTTCCGAAGCCAAACCGTCTGAAATATCAATCATCGAAGTTGGTTTGATATCCAAATGCTCTAAAATTCCTTTTACATCTGTTCTTGCTTCCGGCTTCAATTGCCTTTCCAAAATATAGTCGAAACCTTGCATTTCTGGTTGCATATTGGGATCAGCTAAGAAAACAGCGTGTTCCCTTTCCAAAATCTGAAGTCCCATATAAGCACCGCCCAAATCTCCTGAAACAACTAGCAAATCATTTGGTTTTGCACCATTTCTTTTTACAAGATTTTCTTGGTCTTCAATTCCCACTGCGGTAATGCTCATCACCAAACCTGCGTTGGAACTCGTTGTATCTCCGCCAATTAGATCAACTTTATATCTGCCGCAAGCGGCCTGAATTCCGGAATATAATTCTTCTAAAGCTTCCACCGGAAAACGGTTTGAAACAGCCAAAGACACTAAAATTTGCGTTGGTGTTGCATTCATCGCTGCAATATCACTTAAATTTACCACAACCGCTTTGTAACCTAAATGCTTCAATGGAACATAGCCTAAATTAAAATGAACTCCCTCTGCCAAAACATCGGTTGTTAAAACAACTCTTTTGTTTCCAGGATTAATTACTGCAGCGTCGTCTCCTACGCCAACTTCCGAAGATTCGTTGGTAAGTGGGAAAAATTCTGTCAGGTGTTTAATAAGCCCGAATTCTCCTAATTTTGAGATCGGCGTCAATTCCGGTTCTTTATCTTCAAACATATCTTTATTATTGATGGTTGATCATTGATAAATGATGGCTAAAATTAATCATCGTTTATCATTGAGTCTTTATTTATTAAAAATCGCCGGATCAATATTTTCCGGTCGGAAAGGAAGTTTTATAAAATCTTCTCTTGTCATGAGCGTGGTTTCAGATGTTTTGTATTTATTCATTGCTTCCACAACGTCATCCGGTGGAGAAGTCATTTTTCTCAGCATCGTGTCAATCCAAACACCTGTAGCTTCTGATGTAGCACAGTGTGAACCATCAGGAAGATAAAATTTATGAACAAAACGATAAATTGACGCATCTTCTGCGCAACCGTCGATTTCAAGGCTTACGATGACTTTCTGATCTGCAAATATTTCTTTAAAAAAAGAAAATCTTTCATGCATAATCACCGGACCAATTCCCCAGCGGCTCATTTGGGTAACACCCATTTTTTCCTGCTTCATGAAAGCCATTCTTGTTTGTGCACAGTATTGTACGTAAGAAGAATTGGCAAGATGTTTATTCGCGTCAAGATCACTCCAGCGAACTTCAAATGTATGGTGAAAAATCATTTTTAATAATAGTTTTAAAATTGAACTTGTTACTTAATCACAAAAGAAATATTTAAGTTTTTAAAAGTCTAAATAAATTTAAGATCCACATAAGCAAAAATCAACGATTTTTTAAAAACTAATGTGTTCTTCTATAAATTGTTGAAAGGAACTTAAATAAACTAATGTGTTTCATAAGCTTTTTTGACTTTTTACTCCATGTAATCTTCTATTTGTAGTTATAATTTTAGGTTGAAAGTTCAAAAATTATAATCTTCAAAATTACTCAAATAAGATGGTTTATAAAAATTGTAGTTTTGTAAAAATAATCTTCGGCATAAGATTACATAATTATGAAACAAATTATTATTATCGGAGGCGGTGCGGCAGGATTTTTCTGTGCAGCAAATCTTGACGAAAAGAAATACAAAATTACAATTCTGGAACAAAATTCAGACGTACTTCAGAAGGTAAAAATTTCCGGAGGCGGGCGTTGCAATGTCACACATGCGTGCTTTGATCCCAGAGAATTGGTTCAGTTTTATCCCCGTGGCAATAAAGAGCTATTGAGTATTTTTACAAAGTTTCAGTCGGGAGATACCATGGAATGGTTTGAAAAACGAAAAGTTTCGTTGAAGACAGAAAAAGATAACAGAGTTTTCCCTGAAAGCAATTCTTCGCAAACGATAATCAACACTTTTATGAACGAAATTCAGCAGAAAAATGTTGAAGTAAAAACCAAATGTTCTGTAAAAGAAGTTGAAAAGCAGGATCAAAAATATATTGTAAAAACGAGTTTAGGAGATTTTTCGGCAGACTATGTAGTTTATGCAACCGGAAGTTCACCGAAATCTTTGAAAATGATCGAAAATCTTGGCCATAAGATTATTGATTTGGTTCCGTCGCTTTTTACATTTAATATTAAAGATGATTTGCTGAAAGATCTTTTAGGAACAAGTTTTGAAATGGCAGAAACATCGATTCCGAAATTGAAAACTGAAGAAAGCGGACCGCTATTAATTACTCATTGGGGACTTTCCGGACCGGCAATTCTGAAAATTTCGGCTTGGGAAGCGATTAATTTGGCGAAAGTAAAATACAATTTCGAGATTGAGGTAAATTTCATTTCTAAAGATATTGATGATGCCGAAGAAATATTTCAGAATTTCAAACAGTCAAATCCTAAAAAGTTGATTGGATCATGTAAAATATTTGATGTAACAAACCGTTTTTGGCAAAGAATTCTGGAAGTTTCAAAAGTTGATTTAAATAAACAGATTGCGAATATTTCAGGCAAGGAAATACAGACAATTTTAGAAAATTTATGCAAAAAGAAATTTCAGGTAACAGGAAAATCGACTTTCAAAGATGAATTTGTAACCGCAGGAGGAGTAGATTTAAAAGAAATTAATTTTAAAAATATGTCCTCGAAAATTTTACCTAACTTTTACGTTGCCGGAGAAGTTTTAAATATTGATGCGGTGACCGGCGGATTTAATTTTCAAGCTTGCTGGAGTGAGGCTTGGCTGATTGCGCAGGATTTGAATTTGAAATAGACTTAAGTACAGAGTCTGTCATTCTGAATGAAACAAAATGAAATGAAGAATCTCTAATATAATTGCTTAGATTCTTCTTTCGTCAGAATGATAAACTGACTGCAGATTTTTAACCAAATTATAAAATGCTTTCCATTAATAAAAATATTTCGAACACAATTAAAATCCTTCTTATTATCGGGTTTGCATATTTCTTTTGGTTAATGCTGAAGATCACCTTAGAATACATTCCTTTAGACACTAACGTCAGTTTTTTAATGATCAAACAGACAGAAGTTGCTGAAAGACCAGAATATCTTTACTTTTTTTATACTCACGTTTACACAAGTATTTTTGTTTTATTGGCCGGGTTTTTAGCTATTCTACGAAAAGATTTTGGTATCAAAAACTTTCACAAAAGCTTAGGGAAAATTTATATTTTTCTCATTCTATTTCTGGCCGCGCCGTCAGGAATTTACATGGGAGTATTTGCAAATGGAAATATTCTCTCAAAAATTTCTTTTGTCATTTTAGGCTGTGTATGGTGGCTTTCTACTTTTAAAGCTTACCAATTTGCACGACAGAAAAAATTTAATAAACATAAACAATGGATGTGGCGAAGTTTTGCACTCACAGTTTCTGCAATCACTTTGAGAATGTGGAAAGTTTTTATCGTATATTTATTCCACCCGAATCCGATGGATGTTTATCAGATCATCGCTTGGTTGGGTTGGATTCCCAATATTATTTTAATAGAATATTTAATCACAAAAAAGCACATTTAATCAATATGAAAATTTTAAAATTTACTTTAATTGCTCTGTTTACAGTTGGTTTGACAAGCTGTAAAAAAGACGCTACAACAGAAGAAAAGTCTAAAGATAGTTTAACTTCAAAAAAAGATTCCGTCGTCATTCCTGAGGTTCATAAAGAATTTTACGGAATTTATACCGGTGAATTTTCGGGAAAAGAAATGATGCACGACAGCGAAGTAGATGAAGATTATGAAGGCATCAACACCAAAAGACTTTCTCTGAAAATCAACAGAATAACCAAAGACAGCGTCTACGGACAAAGCATTGTAAACGGAAATCAGAGACCTTTCCGCGGAATTTTTAATCAGAATTCAAATTCTTTTACGCTTGATGAACCCGGAAATGACAAGACTGACGGAAGATTTGAAATCAAATTAAACAACGACAGTCTCACCGGAAAATGGACTGCTTTTAATAAATCTGCTGTAAAAGCTGCTACGAAAAATTTAAAGCTGATTAAAAAAGAGTTCGTTTATAATCCCAATTTTATGGTCGATGAAAATTCTGAATTAATTGACTGGGAAAATCCAAAAGATTTTAAAGAAAAATATACCGACGAAGAAACAGGTAAAACAGAAACTTACACACAATCTAAAAACAGAGTCGCTTCTGATGCCGTTTTTAAGATCAATGCGTCAAAACAGAAATTAACCGAAAAAGATTTGAAAAACCTGCGAAAACTGGATATGGAAATCATCAAAAATTCTGTTTTTGCAAGACACGGATATTCTTTTAAAAAACAAACCTACAGAAACTTTTTTGAGCAGACCGATTGGTACATTCCGGTTTCTAATAATGTAGATAGCGAACTTTCTACAATGGAAAAAGAAAATGTGGCTTTGCTGAATCGTTTCATCAAATATGCTGAAGACAAATATGACTCTTTTGGAAGATAAATTCTTTAAAATTCTGAAGTTATGCAGATTATTTTCTCTAATTAAATTTTAAATTCGTAAAAATAAAAAGAAGAAAACATCCAACTGCGTAACATATAATATCAATCCACGAAAAAGAATTTACGATCACAATAAACATTAGGCTTCCTCGTTGGAAGCCTAATTTTTCGGCAATATTGAAAAATTGTGCGAATTCTATCACACAGGAAAACACAAAAATCCCAACAATCAATTGTGTATTGTTTACCGTCAAAAAACTTTTTACGAAAGTATACAGCAACATTACAACAATAACATCTCCCAAATAAGCTCGGATGAAGAATTGATCTTTTAAAACCGTTGCAATAAAAACTTCAACAAGGAAAATAAAGATCGTTAACAGTAGATATTTCAGGTTAAATTTAAATTTCATCGTGATTAATTTTTGGCTTTCTCGTCGATCTTCTATCTTTAAAAGAAGATCAGATTAAAGTTTTACCAATATCTGAATTTTCTTTAAATATTCAAGATGATTTTTGATTTGATTGAGTACCAGAAGCGTTTTAATGCACTATCATTTGTATCATTCAGTTAAATAAAGAAATTTTTTAACGAAATTTAGATGATTATGGTATCTTTTTTGCTGAATTACAAAATTAAGTATACAACTGAAATCTTTTTCAGTATCAGTATTATTAAAATAAATTTCCATGAAAAAAGCAGTTTTATTACTTGGCTTATTTTTCACTCCATTCCTGTATTGTCAAACTTCGGGAACTAAAACGACAGTTCAGAAAAGCACATCACCTTACCCGGATTATTCTTTTATAAAGACAAAAATGAATTTGAAAGATGTTGTGACAAAGGCTGACACTGCACCCGAATTTCCTGGCGGACTGAAAGTTTTTAAAAGAAAATATTTTGAAAGTATCGAAACTTTAGATGTAAAGATCAAAGAAAAAGTAGACACCCGATTATATTTTATCGTCGAAAAAAATGGCTATGTAAGAAATGTAACAGCAGTTGGCACCAACAAAAAACATGTCGAAGCGGCTGAGGTTGGTCTGCGAAGAATTTTTGCCCGCTGGAAACCGGCTACTATTAATGGAGAACCTGTTCGTTATTTAATGTATTTTCCTTTGACGAGTAAAGAATTTTAATTACTTTCCAATCATCTTTTTAATGGAATTCAGTTTCATTAAAGCTTCAATCGGCGTAAGTGTGTTAATATCAATTTTCGTTAATTCTTCTCTGATGTTTTCCAAAACCGGATCATCCAACTGGAAAAAAGAAAGCTGCATATTTTCCTCGGTCACTCTTTTGATACTTTCGGAAGAACTGCTTTGAGAACGGCTGGCTTCCAGAGTTTTCAAAATATCGTTGGCTCTGTTGACAACTTTTGAAGGCATTCCTGCGAGTTTCGCCACGTGAATACCGAAACTGTGCTCACTTCCACCAGGAATCAGTTTTCTTAAAAAGATGATATTTCCTTTATTTTCCTGAATCGAAACGTGGAAGTTTTTAATACGGTCAAAATTCACGGTCATTTCATTCAGCTCGTGATAATGCGTTGCAAATAAAGTCTTTGCCTGAGTTGGATGTTGATGTAGATATTCGGCAATCGCCCACGCAATGGAAACACCATCATACGTTGAAGTTCCACGACCGATTTCGTCTAATAAAATCAAACTGCGGTCTGAAATATTATTTAAAATATAAGCTGCTTCATTCATTTCCACCATAAAAGTTGACTCTCCGGCAGAAATATTATCACTGGCTCCAACTCTTGTAAAAATTTTATCTAAAACTCCGATCTCCGCATATTTCGCCGGAACAAAACTCCCGATTTGTGCCATTAGACAAACGATTGCGGTCTGACGGAGAATTGCAGATTTACCCGCCATGTTGGGACCGGTCACCATAATAATCTGCTGAGAATCTTTATCTAAAAAGATGTCATTCGGAATGTATTTTTCGCCTAAAGGAAGCGCATTTTCAATGATCGGATGCCTCGCTTCTTTTAAATCGATGGCAAAACTATTGTTTAAAACAGGTTTGGTATAACTTTCAGAAACCGCAAGTTCCGAGAGACCAACCGCCACATCAAGTTGGGCAATAATATTTGAATTTTCCTGAATTCTATCCATATAAATCATCGTATCCGAACAGACTTTTCGGTACAGTTGATTTTCCAAAACACTGATTTTTTCTTCAGCACCAAGAATCTGACTTTCGTATTCTTTCAGTTCTTCTGTAATGTATCTTTCAGCGTTAACAAGCGTTTGCTTTCGGATCCATTCACTTGGAACCTTGTCTTTATGCGTATTTCTAACTTCAATAAAATATCCGAAAACATTATTAAAATCAATTTTTAGGCTAGTAATTCCTGTTCGCTCTACTTCGCGGTGACACATTTCATCCAGAAAACCTCGTCCTTTATTCTGTAAACCTCTTAAATGGTCCAGTTCTTCGGAAATATTTTGTTTAATTACATTTCCTTTGGCGAGATTTACAGGAAGTTCTTCATTCAGATAATTTTCAAGCAATTGAATCAATTCATCCAGAGAATTTAAAGGTTCCAACCAAGCCAAAACATCTGCGTGAGGATGAAGCAATCCTTTGATTTTCTGGATATTAATTAAACTCTGACGCAGGTAGCCCATCTCTTTTGGGCAGATCTTTTCTGCTGCCAGTTTTCCCATCAAGCGGTCTAAATCTGAGATCGCTTTTAATAATTCTGAAATTTCATATTTCAGTTGATCATTTTCGTTTAAAAAATCAATCAACGAAAGTCGACGGCCAATTTCTTCAACAGATTTTAAAGGCAGAATAATTCTTCTTCTCAATAATCTCCCGCCCATTGGTGTGGAAGTTTTATCAATAATATCCAGCAAAGATTTTCCTTTCGGATTGCTTGGATAAACGATTTCCAGATTTCTCAGCGTAAAATGATCCATCATCAGATAATCTTCCTGCGGAATAATCTGAATTTTGGTAATGTGCGCCAGTAATTTATGATGCGTATCTTCAACCAGATAAGCGAAAATCGCTCCTGCAGCTGTGATTGCTAACGGCAGACTTTCAACTCCAAAACCTTTTAACGAATTGGTTCTGAATTGATTCGTAAGTTTTTCGTAAGCAAAATTATATTGATATGCCCAATCTTCTAATTTAAAAACATTTCTGTTTTTTAATTGTTCAGGAATCTGTACGCTTCGTTGATAAATGATTTCACTCGGATCAAATGTATTGATGATGTGTAAAATCTTATCTAAATTTCCTTCACTCACCAAAAACTCTCCGGTGGAAACATCGACCAAAGCGATTCCGTATTTTTCTTTTTCTTTGTGAAGAGAAAGCAGGAAATTATTCTTTTTTGAAGTCAGAACCTGATCGTTAAACGTCACTCCGGGCGTTACCAATTCTGTTACGCCACGTTTCACAATTCCTTTTACGGTTTTCGGATCTTCCAATTGGTCGCAGATTGCCACGCGAATTCCTGCTCTGACCAATTTAGGCAAATAAGAATCCACCGAATGATGCGGAAAACCGGCCAATTCGATATGACCGTCGCCGTTGGCTCTTTTCGTCAAAACAATTCCTAAAATTTGAGAAGTTCTCACGGCATCCTGTCCGAAAGTTTCGTAAAAATCACCCACTCTGAAAAGCAAAAGCGCATCAGGATATTTGGCCTTGATGGTGTTGTACTGCGTCATTAACGGGGTCTCTTTCTTCGTCGCCTTTGCCATTGAGATTTACTTAAAATTGGGATGGTAAAAATAGGAAATAAAAAAGAAGGAGGGAAATGCTTATTTGTTAGTATCCCGAAGGTTTACTGATGTACAAAAATTTTAAAAAAAATTTCATAATGCAATAATTTGTAAATTGCTTTGTATTACCTGATCTTTTGTTTTATATTCAGTTTCATTTACAATTTCGGTAAGACTATTCATCAACCAAGCTTCATCTTCTAAAGTCATTATTACTTTAGTTGCTGATTGACGGTTGGCTTCCAAATTATTAATCATAATTCGCATTATTTCTAAGTAAATTTATCATCAACAAGCTGAAATTCTTCAAAAACAAAAAGGCAGTTGTTTTCTGCAATCCAATCAATGTGAAAATCAAAAATTTGGTTATTATTATATTTTCCTTTTGTTTCGTAAAACGGCGAGAAAAGTTTTTTAGCTTGCACTACATTTAGATAATCAAATTGAAAGTTCATCGATTTAGGAAATCTAATAAGTTCAAGATTATTATTTTCAAGAATTTTGGATAGTGTTTTATGTCTTTCTTCCTCTATTTTTCCAACAATCAAAAGGTGTTTCTTAAAAGTAAATTTGTAATCCATTCTTTTTGTGATAGCTAGAGACAATATTTCAAACCTTCTTTTTTTTACTTAAATGCTTTTCCAACGCTTCAGTCGCTTTCTCGTATGCCCACTTCTGTTTATAATCCACCCATTTGGCTTTAAATAATTTTCGCATTAGTTTATCAGTATATCTCATCACGAAAACATGATACAGCATATTCGCAAAAATTTTCGGTTTATTCGGTAAAGCTCTCAATGACATTGAAAAACCCGGTTCCAAATATCTGTTGAAATGCCAAAAAGCTCCGGGAATAAAAAGTGCATCGCCGTGTTCCATGAAGATCTCAATACCTTTTGCGTATTTCAAAGCCGGAAATTTCTCGTAATCCGGATTTTCATAATCGATATCATAAACCGTGTGAACCGACAGCGGAACTTTATATAAAAACTTCGACTGTTTCTGGTCAAACAGTAAAATTCTTTTTTTTCCTTCAAAATGAAAGTGCATAAAATCACCCAAATCTACATCATAATGCATCAGAACATGTGCCTCACTCCCTCCAAAAAACAATGTCGGAAGTCTTTTGAAAAACTTAATTCCCAAATCCGGATAATTAAAATTTTTGAGTAGTTCAGGCAAACGGTCGGTGATAATATAAAAGAAAATTCTCAAATCAGAAGGTTTAGATTTTATCGTGTTGATGTAATCTTTCATTTTCATCTTTGCAACGGGTGCATCCGAACTTTTTTTAGAATCCGCAGGTTTATTGTCATAAAGTGGAACTTCCTGTTCGCCAGCTTTTTCTTTGATAAAATCAAAATTCCATTTGTCGAAGGCATCCCATCGGCTTGCGTAGTTTTTTATCAGAAGCGGCTTTTGTTTTTTGAAATAATTTTCCTGAAAATCTTCCTTACTGATATCATTGACAACATCTACGTTTTCGAGAATCATGGGTTTATAAATTTAATGCGAAATAAAATTAGTGTTTTTTTTGAAGTTTATAAAAATTTATCTTTGCAAAAAGCACATCAACCATGAGAGTTTACAATACCAAAAATTTCCTGAAAATCCTGGTCAGCTTGCATAAAAGCGACACCATGAAAATCCTGTTTCCTACGATGATTTTGATGGCTATTTATTCGTACGGAATTCAGTATCTGGAAGTTGAATATCTGCATTTGACAGCAAAATCTAAAATAAGTAATGTAGGATTGATTCATTCTTTATTGGGATTTGTTTTGTCTTTGCTGCTGGTTTTCAGAACCAATACAGCTTACGATAGATGGTGGGAAGGAAGAAAACTTTGGGGAAAATTGGTGAATGATACAAGAAATTTTGCCGTAAAGATTAATATTATTTTGGCTGACGACAGAAAATCGGCCGATCAGATTTCGCGATATCTTAAATATTTTCCACATTTTTTAGCCAAACATCTCTCTGAGGAATCTACGAGATTGGCGTTGGATGAAGATTATTCTGAAATTGAAAAATCACTTAAAAATCACGGCCCGACTGATTTGGTGATTCTTTTGACCCATAAATTATATCAGTTAAAAAAAGAAGGGAAAATCTCTGATGTTGAAATGCTTTATTTGGACACGCAGCTGACGGGTTTTCTGGATGTATGTGGCGGTTGTGAAAGAATAAAAAACACTCCGATTCCGTACTCCTATTCATCATTTATAAAAAAGTTTATCATTTTGTACGTTGTAGCACTTCCGATTGCTTACGTGATCAGTCTCGGATTATTTATGATTCCGCTGACGGTTTTTGTATATTACGTTTTGATGAGTCTGGAATTGATTGCTGAAGAAATCGAAGATCCTTTTAATAATGATGAAAACGATATTCCGATGGAGACGATCGCTCAGAATATTGAGAGAAATGTACATCAGATAATGGGTGGGAAAAATTAATTAGATTTTAAACATTAAGAAAATTAAGCTTTTAAGTGAATTGTAGTTCATAATTAATTTCTTTACAGTAATAAGGAATAAACAGGTTTATTCCGGTTTAGAAAATTTAAGGTAAGAAAATAATAAAATTAAGAATCCGTTGATGTCTAAGAATTCGTAAATTGTAATAAGAAATAAATAAATTATTTTGGTAAATAAATTAAAACTGGAAGAACTCAACAGAATTGATGTAGAAACTTTTAAAAAAGTAGAAAAAATTCCGTTGGTTGTTGTTTTGGACAATATAAGAAGTATGCACAATGTGGGTGCAACTTTCAGAACGGCAGATGCATTTTTGGTTGAGAAAATTATTTTATGTGGAATCACTCCTCAACCGCCTCACCGAGAGATTCACAAAGCAGCTTTGGGAGCAACTGAAAGTGTAGATTGGTCATATGAAGCTGATATTAATATCACAATTGATGATTTAAAAAGTCAGGGGTTCGACGTTGTAGGAATCGAGCAAACGACCAACAGCACGATGATTACAGACTTTAAAATTGACAATTCAAAAAAATATGCTATCATTTTAGGCAATGAAGTAGAAGGAATCAGTGATGAAGCATTGCAGAATATTGACTCTTTTATTGAAATTCCACAACTCGGAACAAAACACTCTTTAAATGTCAGTGTTTGTGGCGGAATTGTGATGTGGGAGTTTGCAAAAGCTTTAGGAATTAAATAATATTTATTTTTAAAATTAAGTCCTTAAAGTCTTTGCTAAGTGGAACGCCTTTGTTTATCTTAAAAACATTTTGTAGTCAAAAAGATCTTTGCGAACTTTGCGTTTAAGTTAGACGTTGCAACGAAAAAATAGTTTTTAAAATCTGCAAATACCCTAAAAATAAAAAACTGCGGCTGTCTAAAAAGACAGTGCAGTTTGAAATAAATCTAATAAAAAGTAAAAATGAAAGGCGACAAAGATACTTTTTTATCTTTTACCAACAAAATAATTTTTCGCATTTTTTATTTTTAATAAAAAAAACTGCAATAAAGCAAGAAGGTTTCGTTTAAAATTTTATAAATTAGCACAATGTTTATCAAGGACTATATCTCAAAAGATTTTCCGTGTTTTCATCTGACTGACTCCATCGAATCAGCTAGAGAAACCCTAGAAGCATTTGGATATACGCATATTTTTATCAAAAAATCACACCACTTTTACGGAGCAATTGCCAAAGACTTTCTTTATGAAGAAGAAGGAACTTTGAAAAACCTCGAACATCAGATCGAGCGATTTGCAATTTTGGAGGATAATAATATCATGGATAGCATCCGATTGTTTTATACCTTCAATGCCAACGTGATTCCTGTGATTAATAAGAGCGAAAAATATTTGGGATACATCTGTTGTGATGACGTGTTTCAAAACTTTTCTAAATATCCTCTGTTTTCGGAAACCGGTGCGATACTTACGGTAGAAACTCCGGCAAGAAAATACTCTATGACAGAGATTGCTAACATCGTCGAGAGCAACAATTCTAAGTTCTACGGCGGATTTATCAGTTTCATGTCAGACGAATTTATTCACATCACCATCAAAATCAGCAACGAAAATTTAGCTTCTATCGACGCTACTTTTGACCGTTATGATTACAGAATCGTAGAAAAATATTATTCTGATGAGAAAACAGACCTCTTCAAAGACCGTTTAGGTTTTTTACAAAAATTTATCGAAATATAATATGAAGGCAGCCATATATTCTCAGAAAAAAGATCTTGATACTTTTTTATACTTAAGCAAATTTATTTCTGAATTGGAAAGCAGAGGCGTAAAATCTGTTTTGTTTGACGAAATGGCAGAAGCGCTTCAATTTTCAAAAATATTTGAGACTTTTGGCAACAAACAGGATCTTATCGACAAAGAGATAGATCTTTTCTTCACTTTTGGCGGCGATGGAACGATTGTAAATTCGTTGACTTTTATTGAAGATCTCGAAATTCCTGTTGTTGGTGTAAATACCGGAAGACTTGGCTTTTTGGCAAGTTTTACCAAAGAAGAAGCGTTCAAAGAATTAGATTCTATTTTAAAAGGTGATGTAAAAACCAGCCGAAGATCAGTAATTGAAGTTGTTTCACCAAAATCAGATGAATTTTTTCCGTATGCTTTAAATGACGTGACGATTTCGAGAAAGGAAACTACCTCGATGGTGACGGTTGACTCTTATATCAACAATGAATTTCTAAACGTTTTCTGGGGTGACGGCGTGATTGTTTCTACACCAACAGGTTCTACGGCTTATTCTTTAAGTTGTGGCGGCCCAATTATTTCTCCCAATAACGAAAACTTTGTCATCACTCCGATTGCCCCACATAATTTAAATGTAAGACCTCTGGTTGTTAACGATAAAGTAGAAATTAAATTTAAAGTAGAAAGCAGAGTTCCTCAATATTCTCTTTCATTAGATTCAAGATTAATTCACATTGAGACTGATAAAGAAATTGTGATCAGGAAGGCGAGTTTTCAGCTATTGCTGGTACAGCCGAATAATTTAAGCTTCTACGAAACCATCCGTCAAAAGCTACTTTGGGGACGAGATAAAAGAAATTAGTAATTTCTCAAAAATTATTACCTTTACAAGAATTTTCAAAAAACATCCTAATATTATAATAAAGTAAACATGAGCAGAATTTTCCCGGCAGGAGTTGCCACAGGTCAGTTAGTTACAGATATTTTTCAGCACGCTAAAGAGAACAAATTTGCATTGCCTGCAGTGAACGTAATCGGTTCTAGCAACGTAAATGCAGTAATGGAAACTGCAGCAAAATTAAACTCACCTGTAATCATTCAGTTTTCTAACGGTGGAGCATCTTTCAACGCTGGAAAAGGACTAAGCAATGACGCTCAGAAATCAGCTATTCTAGGTGGTATCGCAGGAGCTAGACATATTCATACCCTTGCTGAGGCTTACGGAGCAACAGTAATTTTACATACCGATCACGCTGCAAAAAAACTTTTGCCTTGGATCGATGGTTTGATGGAAGCGAATGAAGAATTCTTCAAGCAGACCGGAAAATCTCTTTACTCTTCTCATATGCTTGATCTTTCTGAAGAATCATTGGAAGAAAACCTTGAGATTTCTGCTGAATATTTCGAAAGAATGGCAAAAATGCAGATGACTTTAGAAGTAGAAATCGGAGTAACAGGAGGTGAAGAAGATGGAGTTGACAATTCTGATATCGACAATTCTAAATTATACACTCAGCCTGAAGATGTAGCTTATACTTACGAAAAACTGAAAGCAATTTCTGACAACTTCACCATTGCAGCAGCTTTCGGAAACGTACACGGAGTTTACAAATCAGGAAACGTAGTTTTGACTCCGAAAATCTTAGACAATTCTCAGAAATTTGTTCAGGAGAAATTCGGAACTGCTGATAAGCCGATTAATTTTGTATTCCACGGTGGTTCAGGTTCTACTTTAGAAGAAATCAGAGAAGCGATTGATTATGGGGTAATTAAGATGAATATTGATACCGATCTTCAGTTCGCTTACACAGAAGGGATCAGAGATTATATGGTAGACAATGTAGAATATCTGAGAACTCAAATCGGAAATCCTGACGGAGAAGAAAAGCCTAATAAAAAATTCTATGATCCAAGAGTTTGGGTAAGAAAAGGTGAAGAAACTTTCTCTAAGAGATTGGTAAGAGCATTTGAAGATTTAAATAACGTAAATACGCTTAAATAAATTATAAATTTTGGGTTATAGATTTTAAATTATTTTTTAATCTGTAATCCGAAATCTAAATCTAAAATTTCATAAATGGCATTCGACTGGTTTAAAAGAAAAGCACAGAATATTACCACTTCTACTGACGATAAAAAAGATGTACCAAAAGGTCTTTGGCACCAGACTCCGTCAGGAAAAGTTGTAGAACACGATGAACTTAAAAGAAACAATTATGTTTCTCCTGAAGACGGATTTCATGTAAGAATAGGCAGTGCTGAATTTTTCAGTATTCTTTTTGACGAGGGAAAATTCACCGAGCTTGATGCGAATGTTGAAAGTATCGACATGCTTCAGTTTAAGGATACTAAATCCTATACTGACCGTCTGAAAGAAGTAAAAGCCAAAACGAAACTTACAGATTCTATCAGAAACGGAGTTGGAACTGTAAACGGAACCGAAATGGTAGTTTCTTGTATGGATTTTGCATTCATCGGAGGATCTTTGGGTTCTGTAATGGGCGAAAAAATCAGAAGAGCGATTGATTACTGTATCGAAAAGAGGCTTCCATACATGATTATCTGTCAGTCTGGAGGTGCAAGAATGCAGGAAGCAACGTATTCTCTGATGCAGTTGGCAAAAGTACAGTCAAAACTAGCTCAGCTTTCAGAGGCCGGACTTTTATACATCGCATACCTTTGTGACCCGACTTTTGGTGGAATTACCGCATCTTTTGCAATGACCGCAGACATTATTATGGCTGAACCAAAAGCATTGATCGGGTTTGCAGGACCAAGAGTTATCCGTGAAACCATTGGTAGAGATTTACCGGAAGGTTTCCAGACTTCAGAATTTTTGCAGGAAAAAGGTTTTGTAGATTTTATCGTAAAAAGAACAGAAATAAAAGAAGTTGTTTCTAAAACAGTGAATTTATTAGCGGCAAAAGCTTAAAATTTAAACTAAAAAATAGATCATCTCTCTCAATTTGGGAGAGATTTTTATTTGAGTATTGGTAATAATTAAGTACCTATTTTTAAAATATAAACGGCTTGATTTTAAAGCAATAAGCCAATTGCCAACAGCTAAATTATGAGGACTTTTAAAGTGATTTTCAACACCATAAAAAGCATGAGTTTTAAGAAAATTCTTAAGCTTTTATCTGCTGTTTTACCTCATCCTCTATTTTCTATTTTGAGTTTTTATGCAACAGTAAAAGCTTTCTCTATTGCACAAAGATTATATCCTAAAACGGCTTCTAAAAACGGCGAAGGAAATGCTTTCAGACATTCGTTGTGGTGCTGCCTGATTATGATGTATTGCAGCAAAATTTCTTCTCCCGAAAAAGCGCTAGATTTCTGCAAGAAAATTACAGATTTACATGAAGAATTATTTCCAAATCAGCCTTTAGAAACCAAGATGGATCTCCATAATAATAAGATAGGAATGGATTATTTTATGGAACTTTTACCCGGAATACACCGTCAGTTTTTTGAAAAGAACTTTTTTATTGAAGAATTAAAAAAGAAAACTGCCAACGCAAAAGTTTTGAAAAACTTGGATGATGATTTTGAAGGAGAATTGGTTTATTTGGATGAAAAGTAATTTTTTAATTCCTTACATTACTGCAAAGTTTGTCATTCTAGAAATTTGTTCACCTCTACAAAAATTATATTTCATCACTTTTTGTATTCTGAATATTTTTTAACTAAGTTTAAACAATTAATTTAATCAAATGGTTCTCAGCAGAATTTGGTCGGCTTTCATCATCATCGCGATCGCAATTGCAAGTATAAAATACATCTCATCCAGCCATTACAAAACCATTTTCAACGATATGGTGGTAGGAAAAGGCGGTGATACAATCAAAGTTGCCAATCAAAACATGGGTTCTTTCTCACCTTTGATTCAGGAGAACTTAACAAAAAACAGTGATTTTGTAGATAGCAGAATTCACTACAAGACCGATTCTCTGAAACAAAATGTTCATGTTTATCGTATTCAGGATGCTGACGGCGTCATTGGAACTTCCGAAACGGCTGTGAAAATTTGCTTAGGTTTAATTGGAATTATGGCTTTATTCATGGGATTCATGAGTATTGCTGAAAAAGCAGGCGGAATCAATTTGTTAAGTAGATTAATTCAACCATTTTTTTCGCGCCTTTTCCCTGAAATCCCCAAGAATCATCCGGCATTCGGGCACATGCTGATGAATTTCAGCGCCAATCTTTTAGGTTTGGATAATGCTGCAACACCTTTTGGATTGAAAGCAATGGAAAGCTTACAGACTTTAAATCCAAATAAAGACACGGCGAGCAATTCTCAAATTATGTTCCTCTGTCTTCACGCAGGCGGAATGACTTTAATTCCTGTGTCGATTATTGCTTTAAGAGCTTCTGCAGGTTCGAAAAATCCTACAGATATATTTCTTTACTGCATGATTGCCACCTTTGCGGCAACTTTAGCGGCCATGATTATTGTTTCAATTTATCAGAAAATAAATCTTTTGCAGCCTGTACTTTTGGCATACGTCGGCGGAATTTCCCTATTGGTTGGACTGCTTGTTTGGTATCTGACAGGATTGAGCAAAGAAAATTTAGATATTTTCAGTCAGGTTTTAAGTAACGGATTGATTCTTTTTATCTTCTTAGCCATCGTACTCGGAGCACTTTATAAAAAAATCAATGTCTTTGAAGCATTCGTTGACGGAGCAAAAGAAGGTTTTACGACGAGTGTAAAAATCATACCTTACTTGGTGGGAATGCTTATTGCTATTTCGCTTTTAAGAACTTCAGGAGTTTTTGAAGTGATTATCGACGGAATGAAATGGGTGGTTAACGCCGCGAATTTAGACGCAAGATTTGTTGACGGACTTCCAACGGCTTTAATCAAACCACTTTCAGGTTCCGGAGCACGAGGAATGATGATGGATACTATGGCAACTTTTGGAGCAGATAGTTTTCAAGGGAAATTGGCGGCAGTTCTTCAGGGAAGTTCAGATACGACATTTTACGTGATTGCAGTTTACTTCGGAGCTGTAGCTGTGAAGAATACGAGATATACAGTTGTTGCTATGCTTTTGGCTGATTTGGTGGGGGTAATTACTGCAATTTTGTTGGCGTATTTGTTTTTTGCATAAATTTAAAAATAAAAAATATGATACACGATAAAGACTACATTCTTCGCATTGTGAAGCAATTTTCTGAATTTCTCAACAAGAGAATCTTGGGTGAAAATGAAGAAACGATTTCCGAGCAGCAAAGAATTTTCGACACCAATATGAACGATACTTTTAAGATGAGTTTTGATGAACTTTCTTCAAAATCAGCTGAAGAAATTACACAATCGATTCATGAGAAGGAAAGTAATCATCACATTCCGTATTTTGAACTTTTGGGCCATCTTTTTTATGCCAAAGCAAAGGAAACTGACAACAAAGATTTTTCAGAAAAAGCCATCGTCTTTTATCAATTATATCTCCAGACCAGTGGAATATTCTCCCTTCCTATTATCAATAGGATCAACGAAATAAAAAAAGCACTTGAATAAAGTGCTTTTGTATTTTTAGAATGAAATCTTGTAAGTTCCTGTAGAAGAAACACTGGCTCTCTCAGCCTTTACATATTTCTTAACCCAGGAAACCGATGTTGAAACAACACATGGATCTGAAACTCCGCCCGATCGTCTTGCAGAAACCACATTTCCGGCTTTATCTACAGTGTAGGAAATGGTAATTGATCCACCTGCCGAGCAACTGTGACTTGGCTGCGCACCACCTCTACCCATCGTTCCGGGAATGTAGCCGACCAATCTTCTGTCGATTCCTACTTTGCTGTCACCGTTTCCATCGCCGCCTAACGGATCACCATCATTTCCGATTCCGTCACCAGTTCCCTGACTTCCGGCTTTTGTTCCACGACCTTTGATTAAATTTCCGATTGCCGCAGTTCCTTTTCCGTCACCATTTCCTGTTTTTGAATTGGCTGTTGTTGCAGAACTTTTAGCTTTCGTTTTTGTAGTCGAGCTTGCTGTTGATTTTTTATTTGTTTTTGAATCTTCCTTTTTCGGCGCCGTAACTTTAGAATTATTTCCTGTAATAATTTTATCTTTAATATCAGTCTTTCGCGCTTTAGGTTTTGGATCTGGAGTAATGACTGTTTTAGGTTCAGAAACTACATTTTCCAAAGGTTCAGGAGCATTTTCTTCTGCTTTTGCGGCCAAACTTCCTTCCTGATTGGCTGGTTCGTCTACTCCCGCACCATTTCTGTTGTCCCCAAAATTTACGAGCATCGTGGTTACCAATTCGGTTTCCTTAGGACGCTCGGTAGGTTTCATTTTATAGATGAAAACGAACAACAGAATGGCAGACCAAATTAATGCAGAAAGTACGGCACTCTTTAGTTTGTCTCTTTTTTCTTCTTCTCTATTAATCGTGTAACCTCTCATTTCTTCTATTCTTTTACCGTTGCAATGGCGATATTCAGTTTATGCTTCTCTGCAATTTCCATTAAGAAAACCACATCTTTATGCATCGTACTTTCATCTGCTCTGATGGTAAATGACTTTGCAGATTTAATGTTCAGATCATTTACAATCGTCTGTTCTACCAATTCTCTTGCAACTGGTTTATCATCAACGAAATATGAACCGTCTGGCTTTACACTTACCGTCATCGGATTCGGAATATTATCTTCCACACTTCCCGTTTGAGGAAGCTTAACGTCAATCGCGCTTTGATTAGCTGCCGAAGAGGTGATCATAAAAAAGATCAGCATCAGCAAAATAACGTCGGTCATCGCCGCTAAGCTGAATTCCGGATGGGCTTTATTTCTTCTTTGAATCTTCATATTCGAATATTACAAAGGTTTATTAATTAAATCTAAAAATTCTCCTGAAACATTCTGTGTTCTCAGGACGAACTTATCAATTCTCGTCAACAAAATATTGTAGAAAAAGTTGGCAGGAATTGCTACTGCCAAACCGACAGCAGTTTGCCCTAAAGCAGTATAAATACCTTCTGACAATGTTTTTGGAGAAAAAGCTCCCTCTGCATGAGACAAATCAAAGAAAGCAATGATCATCCCGATCACTGTTCCCAAAAGCCCGAGCATCGGTGCAATACTTGGTACCACCGCCAAAAGATTCAGGTTTTTCTCCATGTTGGCAACCTCGATCTGAGCCTGAGATTCCATTGCGCTTACGATATCTGAAACAGGTCTTCCCAATCTCGAAATTCCTTTTTCTAAAATTCTTGATTCAGGAGAGTTCTGAGTTTTACAGTAATCTGCCGCAGCATCAATTTTCCCGTCTCTAATGAAATCTTCAATATTATTCATAAAGTTAGAATCGGTTTTTGCTGTCATTCGTTTGATATAGAAAAACCTTTCGAAAAAAAGATACACTGAGAAAACACCAAGTGCTAAAACAGTTGCCATTACTATTTTAGCAAAAGCACCTCCATGAAACAGAATGTCCCAAAATGAAAATTCAAGTTTTTCAGCGACCACAGTTGGCGCAGCAACCTGTGCAAATAAAATCTGAGTAAGTTCAGTTAGCAGCATCAATTAGTTTATTTATAATGGTTTCAACGACAAAAATAAAGGATTATTATTAATACTTATCTTAAAATAAGCTTAAAATATGGATTGTAAATTAATTATTCGCCTAAAAACAGCAAATTTCTTTCCAAATAACAATTTGAAAAGAAATTTAGATCTTATTACGAGACTTTTTAGTCTTCGTCTACAATAATTTCATCGGGTGTAAATTCGCACTTCAGTCTGAAAGGAAGCGGATTATCTGATCCTGTATAAAAATCATCAATATTTCCCTTCCAGATCACCTGGAGCTCGTCTTGCTCGTTTTTTTCAAAACAAAGCTGGTTGTCGTATAAAAAAGCATCTTCATCATCAAATAAATTTACTTCTGTATATACTTCATCATCAGAATCATTGATCTCAAAAGTTTTTCCTTCGATCTCAGCAGTTTCTATAGGAAACTCAATGACCTCCAGAGAAAGCTGAGGAAAATTATACTGCAATGAATCATCATCCACATGATCTAAACCGTCATCCGTAATGATTTCTACTTCTAGAAAATGCTTTTGATTACTATAAACAGCCTTGCAGTAAGTGCTTTTTATATTGTACTTCAATGTTTCGTCCGGATGGTAAATTTTTAAAATCCCTTTCATTATTTCTTAAAAAAGAACTGTAATACTATGATTGTTAAACGCTTTAGGCAAAGATAAAAAATTGTACCAATGTTTAAAATATTTTCAAAAGTATTTTTTTATAAATAGCGATTCTTCAAATCAATCTTGTGGTAATATTCTTTATTTTTGTTGTTTAAAGATTTAAAATGAAAAATATCATATCAAAAGTTGTATTGGGATTAGGTTTGGCAGCCTGTGTCGTTTCCTGCAAAAAGACAGATTCACCTTTAACCAAGGTAACGCCTACCAATCTAGATTCTATTGCAGCAAATTATTATGAGCAATATCTTAAATTATATCCTCTTGAGGCAACATCACAAGGAGATTTACGATACAATGATCAGCTCCCGATCAATATTGATAAAGATTTTATTTCAGGAGAAATTGCTTTTTATAATTCTGTTCAGAAACAATTAGAAAACGTTGATTATAAAGCACTTTCAGATGAAGATAAAGTGGTTTATGACGTTTTGGATTATACTTTAAAAGATAAAACCGAAAAATACAGCTACCATCCGGAATACATTCCTTTTTCTCAGTTTGAAGGATTACCACTGAGTTTTCCTTTGTACGGAAGCGGACAGGGAAGCCAACCATTTAATACCGAAAAAGATTACGAAGATTGGTTAAAAAGAATGGAGAAATTCCCGGAATGGATGACTGCTGCTACAGAAAACTTCCGTGAGGGAATGACTAATAAAATTGTTCTTCCGAGAAAACTAGTTCTGAAAATGATTCCACAGATGAAAGCGGAAGAAATTATCACTTCAGATTTTGAGAAAAATATCTTCTCCGGACCTGTGAAGAATTTTCCTAAAGACTTTACTGCTGAACAAAAAGAGAAATTCACTCAACTTTATAAAGATGCAGTTGCTAAAAACATCATTCCTGCTTATACAAAAATGGGAGAATTTTTAGAGAAAGAATATTTGCCTAAATCCAGAGAAACAGACGGTTACAATAGTCTACCAAAGGGAGACAACATTTACAAATTTTATGTAAAAAGCTGGACAACCACCAACAAAACACCTGAAGAAATTAACAAAATCGGACAACAGCAGGTTGCTATGCTTCGCGCTGAAATGGAGAAAGTAAAACAGGAAGTCGGTTTTACAGCAACCCTTGAACAATTCATCACTTCTGTTACGACGGATAAAAAAGCGATGCCTTACAAAACATCGAAGGAAGTTTTAGACGGTTTTAATGGAATTTTAGCTAAAATAACTCCAAAACTAAAAACGATGTTCAGTGTAACACCGAAAACTAAATTTGAAATCAGACAAACTGAAAAATTCAGAGAAGCAAGTGCAAGTGCAGAATATATCCAGGGAACGCCGGACGGAAAAAGACCGGGAATTTTCTATATGCCACTTCCTGATCCATCAAAATTCAACGTTACTTCAGGAATGGAATCTCTTTTTTTACATGAAGCCATTCCTGGGCATCATTATCAGGTCTCGCTTCAGCAGGAAAATACAAAACTTCCAAAGTTTATGAGATTCGGCTGGTTTGGAGCTTACGGTGAAGGTTGGGCTCATTATTGTGAAACTTTAGGTCCGGAATTCGGTTTATACACCGATCCTTACCAGAAAATGGGATATCTGAGTGATCAGATGTTGAGAGCTGTCCGTTTGGTTGTGGACACAGGAATTCACACCGGTCAAATGACCAGAGAAGAAGCTATTAAATATTTTCTAAGCAATATTGCTTATGATGAAGCCGGCGCAACAGCGGAAGTTGAAAGATATATGGCAATTCCCGGACAAGCTTTAGGATATAAAATCGGTTCGTTGAGAATTCGTGAACTAAGAGAGCAGTATCAGAAACAGCTTGGAAATAAATTCAGTCTGGCTAAATTTCACGATGAACTTTTAAGCCAGGGTTGTCTTCCTCTGGATGTTCTGAACAGGAAGATGGAACTTTGGGCGAAGAAGCAGAAGTAGTTTTTAAAAATAAGTCACGAAATAATTTTTCGTGACTTATCTGTTTTATATTTGTTTAGACTCAACCATGAAACAAACTTTATATTTTTCATTCATTTTTATTTTCTGCTTATTTGTTGTAAGTTGTAAGAAAGACAAGAAAGGCGAACAGGTTTTTGAAAAATTCTCCATCGACCAACACCTTCCACAAAATGATACCATTAAGTTGCTTTCAAAATATCCTGAACTGAAACTTTATAAAAAAGAAAAATTAGAAAGTAAAACAAGAACTGCTTATATTGTTCAAATTGCAGGGTTTCTACCTATGGATAATTACAAGTGTTCGTCTGCTTTAAAGAATGATACATTAGAAATTTCACTTAATAACAACAATGGCTTTTTCGGAAATGGAATTTTAGTTAAGGTATTTGGAGGTCGTTTTTTAATTAAAGATATTGATCCCAAAACTTTACATGGCGAAATAAAATTTATGAAAACTAAACCAGTTTATCAAAAATTAATTTTAAATAAATATAATTTTCAGAAAAAAGACACCGTTTATGGTCTTATAAATTACAATACAAAAGTTGAAGGTTTTACAAAAGATTTCAGAGGATATTTTAAAGCAATTGTTAAATAAAAACATCGAAATTAAAATTTTAAAAAATCATGACACAAAGTCTAAAATCACTCTACACACGAGATTTAAACAAGTTAAAAACAGAAATTGAATCCTACCAAAACGAAGAAGCAATTTGGAAAATTGATAAAAACATTTTAAATTCCGGAGGAAATCTTTGCCTTCATTTAGTGGGAAATCTTAAGCATTTCTTCGGAGCAATCCTTGGAAAATCGGGATATATAAGAAATCGTGAAGAAGAATTTTCATTAAAAAATATCTCTAGAACTGAACTTATAAAACAAGTTGAAGAAACTTTAAATGTTGTTATTTCAACACTTGATCAACTTTCTGAAGAAGATTTAGCAAAAGAATATCCTATTGAGCCACTAGGTTACAAAATGACGACAGAATATTTTCTGATTCATTTGTTTGGGCATTTGAGTTATCATTTGGGGCAGATTAATTACCATAGAAGGTTGTTGGATGTGGAGTAGTTTTTAAATTATTAATTCTCAAACCACCCCGTCAAAAATTCTTTGAATTTTCGCCACCCCTCCAAATGAGGGGAATTTTGTGACTGCTAAAAATTTTATTATTTTTCGAATAACATTTTCGTTAAAAAATCTTTCTCACCTTTCCCTCTCGCGGGAGAATATTCTCGTCCGTAGAATATAATCTGAAGATGCAGCTTATTCCAGACTTCTTCTTTCCACAGATTTTTGGCATCTCTTTCCGTCTCCACAACATTTTTACCGGAAGTAAGTTTCCAGAGCGTCATTAGCCTATGAATGTGTGTATCAACCGGAAAAGCGGGAAATCCGAACCCTTGACTCATTACCACAGAAGCGGTTTTGTGACCAACGCCCGGCAAAGCTTCCAGTTCTTCGTAGGTTTGCGGGACAATTCCATCGTGTCTTTCCAAAAGAAGTTCTGCCATTCTTTTCAGGTTTTTTGCCTTGATATTGGATAGTCCTATTTCTTTGATGAGTTCTTTAATCTGAAATTCCTCTAGTTTGGCCATTCTTTGGGGTGTTCCTGCCACGGCAAAAAGTTCCGGCGTCACCTGATTCACCTTTTTGTCTGTTGTTTGTGCCGAAAGTGCCACTGCAACCATTAATGTAAAAGGATCTGTATGCTCCAACGGAATCGGTACAGTAGGATATAATTTTTCTAATTCTATCTGAATAAGCTCAGCTCTTTGCTTTTTTGTCATTTAAACCATTAAATTTGAACAAAAATAAATCATTATGCTGAAAGCAGGAGACAAATTACCTGATTTTGAGGGAATCAATCAAAATGGAGAAACTGTAAGTTCGAAAAAATTAATCGGAAAGAAACTGGTTATTTTCTTTTATCCCCAAGCGAATACACCAACTTGCACAGTAGAAGCTTGTAACCTAAGCGATAATTATTCTCAGTTGGAAAAAAATGGATTTCAGCTTTTGGGAATCAGCGGAGACTCTGTGAAAAAACAAAAGAATTTTCATTATAAATTTGCATTTCCCTATGATCTCATTGCGGATGAAAACCGTGATATTATTGAGAAATTTGGGGTTTGGCAAGAGAAAAAAACGTTTGGGAAAACTTATATGGGAATTGTAAGAACTACTTTTATTTTTGATGAAAAAGGAATCTGTACCCGTGTAATTGAAAAAGTAACTTCGAAAACTGCGGCTGACCAGATTTTGGAAGGTTAGTTTTAAACACAAATTACACTAATATTTCACAGATGACACAAATTTTTAATGTCTATTCGTGAAAATATTTGTGTTATTAGTGGTTAGTTATTCTGTTTTATAATACATCAGCTCCTCCGTTTCATTGGGAAGCGTGACGTACTTTTTAAATTTTAAATCTAGTCTTTCGATCAATTTCTGAGAAGAAAAATTGTCTTTTACTGTAATTGCTGAAATCTTTTTTAAACCAAAATCATCCATGCCGATTGATTTTACTTTCTTTGCGGCTTCAAACATCAATCCTTTGCCTTCAAATCTTTCCAAAACAGAAAAACCGATGTCGACAATATCCAGACCTTCTTTCTCAAAAATTCCTACACCACCGATTTTTAGATTTCCTTCTTTTAAAACAATGAGATAGTTTCCGAAACCCACTTTTTCAAACTGTGGAAGAAATTTAGCTTTAATATAATTTTCTGCATCAGAAAGTGATCTGATATTTCTATCGCCAATAAATCTGATGAATTTTGGCATGTTGTAAAGCTCAAGAATAAGATCTGCATCATCCAGAGACATCGGACGAATGATCAGTCTCTCAGTTTCGTAAGTATTATCGTCGTTTTTTAACAGGCTTTTTCTTTGGCTCATCTTTCGGTTCTTCTTCTTTCTTTTCGATTTTTAAAAGTCGAGGATTATTGGGACACTTTTTGGTGTACAGTTCAATATAGGTTCCGTTTTCTTTAACCTGAGAAATCTGCGCTGTTGCTTTATTTACGGTAAGCGTAAAGTGTTTTTTTTCATAGGGACATTCTTTTGAGGTTACTTTTCCCAGGTCTAAGTAGTAATTGGTTTTATCCTCATAATAATTTCCTGCCACGTCAACAAACTGCTCGTCGATGATATAACCATCCAAAACAGCAGAAAGTGCAGCCTCTTCAGCATTATCAACTTTCCCAATAAAATCTCTAAGTCCGGAAATTTCGGTAATATAACTGGTGTTTCCACCTTTAGAATAGACGATGTAATAAAAACTGTCTTCAGTGGGAGTTATATTAAAACCTGAAAACTGAGGCGTGTAATCTTTCTTGGTTCCTGAAGTTTTGAGTTCTTCATTTTTACCGTAATTATTCTGAATCAATGCCCAGAAATCAATCTTATCATTAGGAATAATTTTTGCCAGAACATTTTGCGTATTAAAGAACTTCTTTTTTTCCTGAGAAAAAAGAAAAGTTCCTATAAACAGGAATAAAATAATGCTGATCTTTTCTTTACTTTTTACCATAACCCAAAATGCGGCAGAAATTATGCCATGATTTTACATGAACTGATCTCCCTTTTTCAAACTTTTCAGGTCTAAAACGTATTCTTTAATCAACTGATCATGTTCTCTAGGGCAGATCAGAAGAACTTTTTCGGTGTCTACAACGATGAAATCTTTTAAACCGTCGATGACGATTGCTTTGCTGCTGTTATTCTTCACATGAATAATATTTCTTTCAGCATCGTAAGTCAATGCGGTTTTTATATTGATGGAATTTTCATTTTCGTCTTTTTCGCTGTTCTCAAAAACAGAAGTCCAGGTTCCAAGATCGCTCCATCCCAAATCTGCGGGAATAACGTATACATTTTTTGCTTTTTCTAAAATTCCATTATCAATAGAAATTTTCTGAAGCTTTGGATAAATAAGTTCAATGCAGCTTTTTTCGTGATCTGCATTGTACTCGCATACCGTAAATTGCTGGGTCATCTCAGGAAGATGCATTTCAAATGCTTTCTGAATAGATTTTACACTCCAGATAAAAATTCCGGCATTCCAGAGAAAGTCGCCGCTCTCCAGGAAACTTTTCGCCAATTCTAAAATAGGTTTCTCTGTAAATGTTTTAACTTTAAAATAGTCTGAACCCGTTTTATCAACAAACTGAATATATCCGTAACCCGTGTCCGGACGAGTTGGCGTAATTCCTAAAGTCACTAAATAGTCATGAGTTGAAGCCTGCTGAAAGGCGAGTTCTAACTTTTCTAAAAAAATATCTTCTTTCAGAATTAAATGATCAGCCGGCAAAACAACCAATGTAGCGTTAGGATTTATCTGTGCTATTTTGTTTGCCATATAAAGATTACAGGCAGCGGTATTTTTCATTAAAGGCTCCCCAACAATATTTTCTTTTGGAATTTCCGGCAGTTGCTGGTGAGAAAGACTTACGTATTCTGTATTGGTGATAACAAATATATTGGCATCAGGAATCATTTTACTTATTCTGTCATAAGTCTGCTGAATCATCGTTCTGCCTGTTCCTAATATATCCTGAAACTGTTTTGGGAATTTCTGTGTGCTGAGAGGCCAGAATCTACTGCCGATTCCTCCCGCCATAATCACACAGTATTTATCTGATTTTGACATATTTAACTGCATTTTTTCACTCTTGCCAAAGGTTTGAAAGAATACTTTCTTCCTGTAGCCAGATTAAGACAAAGATAGTTTTTTTTAATAAGACCTTCCAACAAATACTTCTCGTTGCGGTATAAGAAGTGATCTCCTTTTGTGAGACTTTCAATATAAATTTCTCCATCATCATGATTCTCAATGTGAAAATATTTCACCAGATCCGGAGATGACATAAAGTTTGCTTTTGGAGACTTTGAAAATTTAACGATAATTGGTTTTAAATCATCTTCATAAACTTCAATACTTTCTAAAAGCATTATTCTGAAAGTTTCCTTCCATTCGCTTCCGTGAGGTGAAATTCTGCGACCATATTTCTCGAAAGCAATCAGATGCGCC
The DNA here is from genome assembly GCF_027945075.1 of Chryseobacterium sp. CY350. Lineage (NCBI taxonomy): Bacteria > Pseudomonadati > Bacteroidota > Flavobacteriia > Flavobacteriales > Weeksellaceae > Chryseobacterium > Chryseobacterium wangxinyae. Next base: position 2,761,904 of record NZ_CP116034.1, on the reverse strand, counting down.
AATTCGTGGGTGAGTACGAAGAAAAAAAGTTGCGGCTGTAACGTCGAGTTGATGGTAATCTCGTGCGAAAGATCACGCAGTTTTCGGTAATCTCCAAGTTTAGAATTTCTGTTTCTTGTGATTTTTATATGAATAGAATAATCAGAAAACCAATTCCTTAAGTGACTTAGCGTGTTTTGAGGCAAATATTTTTCTAAAGACTGAATAGACATTTTACAAACTTAGTGGAATTCCTGCGTAGAAATTTAATAATTTTAGACTGAAGAGATAATTATATTTTGCCTGCTCTACAGAACCTTGTGCATTTGCATAGTTGTTTCTGGCAATATTGAGATCATAAATTGTTCCTCTTCCTGCTGCATAGCTTTTATCTGCAAATTCCATAGCTAGTTTAGTACTTTTTTCGGCCTGTGCTGCAGCAAGATAAATTTCATAATTTGCATCCACATCAAACTGAGCTTTCTGAACGTTCTGTCTTACAGCCTGTTTCTGCTGATCCAAAGAATTCTTGGCAATACTTTCATTGATTTTTGACTGCTCTACCTGTAATTTTGTAATTCCTTTATTGAAAATCGGAATATTAACCGATACACCGCCTTGTTGACCAAAATTATCTTTGTACTGACGGAAAAAATTGGGTTCGTTTGTAGCATTTCCAAACTGATCGGATCCTGAAAAGCTTGTATTTAACAAATTATTATAAAAGCTTCCTACTCCAACACTTGCAGTAACCGTAGGCCAAAATGCAGTTCTTGTAACCTCTGTCTGTGCAACAGCAGATTTAATTCTGCTTTCGGCTGCTTTTATCTGCGGCTGACTTTCGTAAGCGGTATTTAAAACGTCATCAACAGAGATTAATTGTGGACTCAGCTGCTCACCGATTTCTACATTTTCAACATCAAAATCTTTATAATCTTCCAATTGTAAAAGCTGCGCCAATGCAAAAAGACTTCTCCCGACATTAATTTCGGCAGTTTTCAGATTTTGTTTTTCTCTTGCCCACGCCGCTTCAGCTTCTGCAACAATGGTCTGAGCTGTGGTTCCGACTTCTGTAGTAATCTTTGCTCTATCAAACTGTTTTTTGGCATTTTCTGTAGCACTTTGAGAAATTTTTACAATTTCTTTATTCAATAAAGTGGTTAAATATTGCTGAGCAATCTGAAGCGAAATATCGTTTTTAATTGTTTCGATATCATACTGACTTGCCTCAACGTCAAATTGAGTTTTTCTGACCGTTTTTTCTAACCTTCCGTTATTGTAGATCAGGATATCTGCAGAAACATTTGCATTATTGCTGAATCTGTCGTTTCTGATACTTCCTGTTCCCAACGAAGCCTGCCCAAAACTTACACTGTTTCCCAAATTGGCAGAGACAGACGGCAAGTAGTTATTTTGTGCAATTTTAAGATTAACATCCTGAATTTGTTTTGAATACTGATTTTGAATTACCTGAAGATTGTGCTCAACTGCATAGTCTACGCATTCACGCAAAGACCATTTTTTCTGTGCACTTAGACCAAGACCAGACAATCCTAAAATTATCATCAAAACTTTTTTCATTGTATCTTTTTCTCCATTAGACGAAGTAATTTCAAAAAAGTTACAATTTCAAAAAAATATTGTTTCATTTTATTAAAAGTTTTGAGAATTTTGCATTATGACAAACCAAAAATATCAGGAAGCTGTCGACTGGCTTTTCGTTCAGGCTCCGAATTATCAGATTGATGGCGAAAAAGCCTACAAACCCGGTCTTGAAAATATTACCAGACTTTGTGATTTTTTTGGAAACCCTCAAGAAAAGATAAAATGCATCCATATCGGCGGAACGAACGGGAAAGGTTCTACGAGTAATATGTTGGCTTCTGTTCTTCAGGAATCAGGTTATAAAATTGGCTTGTTTAACTCACCACATTTAATTGATTTTACTGAAAGAATAAAAATTAATGGTGAAAATTGTGATAAAGAATTTGTTTTTCAATTTATTCAAAAGCTTAAGACTCTTCCTGAAGATATTTTACCTTCTTTTTTTGAATTTACAACAATTATGGCATTTGAATATTTCCATCAGAAAAATGTCGATTTCGCAATTATTGAAGTAGGTTTGGGTGGAAGATTAGACTCTACGAATATCATTAAACCATTAGTTTCTGCAATTACAAATGTGCAGCTTGATCATCAGAATATTTTAGGAAATTCTATTGAAGAAATAGCTTTCGAAAAAGCAGGAATCATTAAAAACAAGGTTCCGATTATTTCTGGCGAAGAAAATGAAGCGATCAAAAATATTATTAAACGTAAAGCGGAAAAAGAAAATACCAAATTTGTTGACGCCACACCAATAATATCAGATTTAAATTCTGATCTGAAAGGTAATTATCAAAAAAAGAATATTCGTGTTGTTCTGGCGATAATTGAAGAGCTAAAACAATTAGATCTAAAAATTTCTGATGCTGATTTAGAAAGAGGTTTGTCTAGTGTTCACAAAAACACAGGCTTTATTGGCCGATGGTTCGAGTTTTCACAAAATCCGTTGACGATATGTGATACGGCCCACAATCAGGCTGGCTTGGAGCAGGTTTTTTCACAATTAAATTTAATTGCTAAACACAAACACGTTGTTTTAGGTTTTGTTAATGACAAGAAAATTGATGACGTAATGGCTCTTCTTCCGGAAAATTCTGAGTTTTATTTTGCAAAACCGTCTATAAACAGAGGCCGCCACCCAGAAGAATACGAAGATCTATTACTTAATGCAAAAATAATTTATAAAATTTTTGATTCTGTACAAGAAGCCTATCTTTCTGCAAAACAAGAAGCTACGCAAGAAGAAATGGTTTTTATTGGCGGAAGTAATTTTGTTGTCGGAGAATTTTTAGAAAAAAACTTGACTGATAAAGAATAAGTATGTATATTTGCACCACTCAAAACGAGAAATCGTCTAGGGCTCTTAGCTCAGTTGGTTCAGAGCATCTGGTTTACACCCAGAGGGTCGGGGGTTCGAATCCCTCAGGGCCCACAAAGGTTTACTGAAACCTTTCAAAAAAATTCAGGGCTCTTAGCTCAGTTGGTTCAGAGCATCTGGTTTACACCCAGAGGGTCGGGGGTTCGAATCCCTCAGGGCCCACAAAAACTCTCAGATTATTCTGAGAGTTTTTTATTTTATATATTCTTAGTCTTAAAATTTATAAGATATTAAAGATTAAAAATGCACTTTTAAACAATTTAATGCATTCTTTTAAGTAGTAAACCTAGCTTGTACAAATCTAAGTTTCTAAGATTTGGGTGTTCTGAAAGAAGATTTTCAACAATTCTTCTTTCAAATAAATTATACAGGAAAACAAAGGCCTTACTTAATCCTAATTTTTTCAGTCTTTTCGCAACCATAAAAACTTTAATATCTTTTATGTACTGATAGTTTTCACGTCTTCGGTACAGATGAAGTAAAGAATTGATCGCTGTATCTGTTTTTCTTAGAAAAACAATATTTGAGGTATCATCAATATGAATGACAGGATTGTTTATAGCACAAAAGTTCACTTTACTAAGCTCCATTTTTTTGGCAAAAACATAATCTTCATAACCGTAATCGACCAGTTCTTCTTCGAATAAAAATCTCCCGAAAACATCCGCTTTAATTACAAAATTGACTGTTTTGAATACTGAAAAATCTGCAGTTCTGTTTCCTGCAAAAATTTCCCGTTCCACAGAGTATCTGTTCCGCAGTGTATCCGAAAATAGAGGAGATATTTTAAAGTTTCCATAGATTACCTCTACTCTACTATTTTCTTCAATTTCATTTAAATAAATACTAAGAAAATTATGCTCATCAATCTTTACATCACAATCCAGAAAAAGGAAATAATCGCCTCTTGCAAATTGCAAAAACATGTTCCTTATTTTAGATCTTCCGATGTTTTTTTTGAGAAAAATGAAATCGCTGACGTTGTTTATAAGTTCTGTGTTAATGGTCTTAAATTGATCTTCAGAAGCGTCGTCAATCAAAATGATCTCAGCATCTATATCCTTGCTTTCGATTTCTTTTTTGAGATCGTAGACGAGCTCCCGAACATCAAAATTAAAAACCGGAATACAGACAGAAAGCCTCATACAATTAAATTTTGTAGATGATTTTCTGAACATTGATTTCCTCAAGGCAAGCCCAATCTCCTCGGTAGCATTCTTTATCGCCAAATACCGAGCAAGGTCTACACGTAAGGTCATTGATCTGAACTACATCATCTTCACTTTGCCCGAAGCCTAAAAAGCCTGCGAACGGATGAGTAGAGCCCCAAATTGAAACACATCTTGTCCCTACGATACTGGCAAGATGCATATTAGCTGAATCCATCGAAATCATTACTTCAAGCTGAGAAATCTTCTGAAGCTCCTCTGAAAGGTTTAGTTTTCCGGCTAAACTTTTGGTGTTTGGGATTTGTTTTTCCCAGTTTACCAGAGTTTCCGTTTCGTTCTTGCCTCCGCCGAAAAAGTAAATAGTGTGGTTTTTTGCTAAGATTTTTACAAGTTCATATGATTTTTCCAGAGGAAGCATTTTCCCTTTATGCTGTGCAAACGGAGCAAACCCAATTCCGGATTTTTCATGACAGATTGACCTAAGTTTATGCGAAAGCTCAACTGTAAAACCCATTTCACGAAAAACATCAGCATATCTTTCTACAGTTTTTTTGAGCTGCATTTTATCTAAATTCCAGACATCCGTAAGATCTTCTTTTTCTTCTTTGCCCTTGTCAATTTTGAAAACCTTGAGACCTTTTCTTACGTAAATCTTATCTAAAATTTTTGTACGGATAACATCGTGAAGATCAGCAATATAAGTTGGCTGAAATTCATCAATAAGTTCTTTTGCCAATTTTCTAAGACCCAAAAAACCTTTATAGTCATCAAGGTCAATTCCTTTGAAAATCATCCTAGGAAGATCAGCAAACAGATCTTTAAAATTTTTCCTTGTTACCATTACAATTTCAAGCTCCGGATTTTGCTCCAGAATCTCACGAAATACAGGCACTGTCATTGCGACATCTCCAAAGGCGGAAAAACGATATGCTAAAACTCTGATCACTTTTATGATTTCAGCTGATAAGCAACCGCATAGAACTTGATTTGCTTCGTCATCGCCATCAGACCGTTGGCTCTGGATGGTGATAAAAATTCCTGCAACCCGATTTCTGAAATAAATTCAAAATCGGAATCCAGAATTTCCTGAGTAGAATGGCCGCTGTAAATACTAACAAGCAAAGAAACAATCCCTTTCGGAAGAATTCCGTCAGAATCGGCGTTGAAAAAAAGTTTTCCATCTTTAAACTCAGCATCAATCCACACTTTACTCTGGCAACCTTTTATCAGATTGTCATCCGTTTTTTTGTCATCCGGAAGACCTTTAAGTTCTTTGCCCAAATCTATGATATACTCATATTTTTGTTCCCAGTCTTCAAGAAAGGCAAATTCGTCAATTATTTCCTGCTGATTTTCTTTAATCGTCATTTCTATACTTTCTTTATGCAAAGATAACCAAATTTAAAAAGATAATTTAAACAGATTAAATCAGAAAAACCATTATTCGTTATTTAAGTGTTTTTACACAAGGAAAGACAAAGATTTTTGAAAGTTTTGAAAATATTTCAAGTTAAACAAAGCCGCTTCGCTTACTTTAGAAATACAAGTTTCCAAGCTTTTTTTGGATTTAGCTGCAAAAACTTAAAGCAAAGCTATCCTTAATAATACTTAACCTTTTAAATCTCTTAATGGTTAAAATCAAGTTGATGCTTTTTCAAAAACCTTCAGTAATTTTACTTCTTCATTTTCCCAGCAGAGAAAACTTGAAGCTCTTTCTAATTCAGATTGATAATTTTTTCTGCCATTATTTAAAACTAAATTAATTGAATTAGCAATATTTTCAGGTTGATGATTTTCAATAATTTCCCCAATATCAAATTGATTTTTAATACTCATCATTTCAGGAAGAGGAGATAAAATTAAAGGAACTCTTGCCTGAATACAGTCCAAAACTTTATTAGGAAGCGAAAATTCATAGCTTTCACCGGCATTTTCTTCGATACTCATGCCGACATCGGCTGTTAAAGTGATTTTTCTTAAATCTTCCGGGAGCAATTTGCCTAAAAACTCAACTTTATTCTGAAGATTTTCATTCAAAACTAAATTTTGAAATTCTTTTTTCCTCGGCCCGTCTCCTGCGATTTTAAAAACAACATTTTCAAGATGATGCATAGCCAAAATGGCTTTTTCAATCCCGCGATATGGATTAAGCGCTCCCTGATACAAAAGTATTTTCGGATCATTAACTGGAATTTCATTTAAAAAACGAATTTTTCTCGGAGCATTCTGAATTACAACAGCATCAATTCCATATTTATTCTGAAACCATTTTGCGTAACTTCCACTTGCGGTGATCATAAATTTCAGATTGGGAATGATTTTATTTTGGAGATATCGCCACAAATTCTGTGACATTTTCCCTTGAACAGCAGGCATTTCAGAAAAAATTTCATGGCTGTCGAATACAAGAGGAATATTCAATTTTTTAGAAACAAGATAATTTGGCAGTAATGCATCGAGATCATTTGCGTGAAGAATGGTATTTTCGTCAGCTTTTTTTCTCAACTCGCGATATAATTTCCAGTTGAACTCAAAATAAGCTGTCTTTAAAGTTTTGGAAGCAAGTTTTATCCTTGAAAACCGATAAGGACGGGTCATCTGTTCTTCGCCACCCCAATTATTGCCGATCAACTCTATTTCGTACCCATTCTCATGTAGAGTTTTGCAGACTTTCTCAATTCTCTGATCGGTGTAGAGGTTGCTGAATGCAGAGGTAAGAACTTTCTTGCGTCTCATTACTTTTTCTTTTCAGTCAGTAAATGATAGATCTGCACAAAACAGATGATCGCGTTCGGAATAATAACCGGCCACAACATTCCGCTGAAAAAGCCATATACAACAAAGCAAATACAACCTACCATGTTGACAATTCTTATTTTTCTTAAATCTTTAAGAACAAAACTTAAAACAATGAATAATGAAGCGGCATAACCGATATAAGATGCAATCTCGGGACTCATGAGAATAATTTGAGGATCACAAACTTAGTCATTTTCAATAAGATAAAAAACTTTTTTCTGCCATAAAGTCATTAATTGGTTTTTGGTAAAATATTTGTAATTTAGATATAGAATAAACGATAAATGTTGTCGTTATTCCAATTTGAGATACAATATTATGGATTATAAGTTTTCACAAGGTTTGAGCCAAGTGTTCAAACAAAGCAAAAATGAAGCTAAGCGGCTGAAAAGTGAATTTCTTAATACAGAACATCTACTTTTAGGTATTATAAAAACAGAAAACTCTGCAAAAGAAATCCTTCAGGGGCTGAATGCCGATTTAACACAAATCAGAAGAAAAATTGAAACTTTAAATACAGCAAGTCTTAATCCTATTTCTGAGGAGGTTACCAATATTTCTTTCACTAAGATGGCAGATCATTCCATTAAACGTGCGGAATTAGAATGCAGACAATATAAGAGCAACGAGATCAATACTGTTCACTTGCTTTTGGGCATTTTATACAAATATGAGGATCCTACTTCAAATATTTTAGGAGCTTATGACATTGATTATGAAGGAGTTTCAAGAGAATATCAGACAATGCTTAAAAACTCGGGTCAGGCACCACAAAATTCGGCTTACGACGATGACGACGACAGAGAAGAATTTGAGCAGATGAGAAAGCCTACAGGAAATTTGGGTTCTGCAAAAAGTAAAACTCCAACTTTGGATAACTTTGGTAGAGATTTAACTTCTTTGGCAAGAGACGGGAAATTAGATCCTGTGATCGGTCGTGAGAAAGAGATTGAAAGAGTTTCTCAGATCTTATCAAGAAGAAAGAAAAACAATCCTTTGCTGATCGGTGAGCCTGGAGTTGGTAAATCTGCCATCGCCGAAGGTCTTGCTTTAAGAATTCAACAGAAGAAAGTTTCTAGAGTTCTATTTGGTAAAAGAGTAATTACTTTAGATTTAGCAAGTTTGGTTGCCGGAACAAAATACCGTGGTCAGTTTGAGGAAAGAATGAAGGCGATTATGACGGAACTTGAAAAAAACCGTGACGTAATTTTATTCATCGATGAGCTTCACACAATTGTTGGCGCCGGTAGTTCTACAGGAAGTTTAGATGCTTCCAATATGTTCAAACCAGCTTTGGCAAGAGGGGAAATTCAATGTATTGGTGCTACAACTTTAGACGAATATCGTCAATACATCGAAAAAGACGGTGCTTTAGAAAGACGTTTCCAGAAAGTAATGGTGGAGCCGACTTCTATTGACGAAACGATTCAGATTTTGAATCAAATAAAAGACAAATATGAAGAACACCACAATGTTGTTTATACTGACGAAGCAATTTTAGCTTGCGTTAATTTAACTTCAAGATATATTACAGACCGTTTTTTACCAGACAAAGCAATTGATGCAATGGATGAAGCAGGATCTCGTGTTTATATTAAAAACATGAAAGTTCCTACCGAAATCATTGATTTTGAAAAGAAAATTGAAGACATCAAAGACTTGAAACAAAAAGCTGTAAAAGCTCAGGATTATCTGGAAGCAAGAAAATTGAAGGATGAGGAAGAGCGTTTGCAGATGGAATTAAATTCTGCTCAGGATCAATGGGATAAGGATGTAAAAGAGAAGAAGGAAACTGTATCTGAAGAAAGTGTTGCTGAAGTAGTATCGATGATGAGCGGCGTTCCTGTAACGAAAGTTGGAAAGAATGAACTGGATAAACTTGCAGGAATGGATACCAATCTAAACGGAAAAGTAATCGGTCAGGAAGATGCTGTGAAAAAGGTCGTAAAAGCGATCCAAAGAAACAGAGCAGGATTGAAAGATCCGAACAGACCGATTGGAACATTCATTTTCTTGGGAACAACGGGTGTTGGTAAAACCGAACTGGCAAAGGTAATGGCTAGAGAGCTTTTCGATTCTGATGAAGCATTGATCAGAATTGACATGAGTGAATACATGGAGAAATTTGCTGTTTCCAGATTGGTTGGTGCGCCTCCGGGATACGTTGGATACGAAGAAGGTGGTCAATTAACTGAAGCGGTAAGAAGAAAACCTTATGCGGTCGTTCTTTTGGATGAGATTGAAAAAGCGCATCCTGATGTATTCAATATTTTGTTGCAAATCTTAGACGAAGGTCACGTAACAGACAGTTTAGGTAGAAAAATTGATTTTAGAAATACAATTATCATTCTAACTTCAAACATCGGAACCAGAGATATTAAAGACTTCGGAGACGGTGTAGGATTTGGAACTAACGCGAAAAAATCTAATTCAGATTCAAGAACAAGAAGTACGATTGAAAATGCACTTAAAAAAGCATTTGCTCCGGAATTCTTAAATAGAATTGATGACATCGTTATCTTCAACTCACTTGAAAGAACAGATATTTCTAAAATTATCGATATCGAATTAGGTAAACTATATTCAAGACTTGAAAAATTAGGGTATAAAGTAGATTTAACTACAGAAGCTAAAGATTTCATCTCAGAAAAAGGTTGGGACAAAGATTTTGGTGCAAGACCATTGAAGAGAGCTATTCAGAAGTATATTGAAGATCTATTAGCAGAAATGTTGGTGAACAAGCAATTAACTGAAGGAGAGACAGTAACTTTAGATTTAAATGAAGCTAAAGACGGATTAGAAGGAAAAACTCAGAAGACGAAAAAGTCTGCTGAGAAATCTTCTTAAAATCAAATAAATAAATAAATAAATAATGAAAGCATCGGAAATTTTCCGATGCTTTTTTGTTTTAATAATATTATGTGAAAATTTTCAAACTATAATCCGACCACAAAACCCACACTCGGAATCAATCCACCGGAAAAAAAACTGCTATTTTCTTTATATAAAACATTGTACATCAAACCAATCTGTAAAAAAGAATTATTTCCGATTTGCTGCATGTAACCACCTCCCAGATACAATGCAGTTTCCTGCTGTTTATCTTTGAAATCATAAAATTTATCTTCATAATTGACGAAATAGTGCTGCAGGTTTCCACTTACAAAGAAAGATCTTGCGAAATAATAATTGACAAATGGCCCAAAACCAAACATCGTCGATTTATAAAAATCTGAACTTTGCCACGAGACACTGCCCATTAAACCTGCCTCCACGTTATCTGTAAGTCGATATCCCACTCTTGGTGCAACCTGAAGATTGAAGTAAGAATTGCTTCCGAAGCCAACTCCCAAACCTCCGCCGAAAGTCCATCTGTTAGTTTCAGCAGTTGGCGTTTCAACCGATACTTGAGAAAACAACAATCCCGTCGTGAGGATTAATAAAGAAATAAATAGTTTTTTCATATCAATTATTTTTTTTGTGAAATTTAAAACAAATCGTGATTTTATCGTTTTTATCAATGCCTAAAATTATCACTTTTTTTGTGAATAGGATTATTGTAATTTTGCCGCTCAACTAAGAACTCCCGTTAAGAGTTTCGTAAAATTGAAATAATGAAAGTAGTAGTAGGCCTTTCCGGAGGTGTAGATTCGAGTGTGACAGCGTATTTGCTGCAACAACAAGGTCACGAAGTCGTGGCTTTATTTATGAGAAACTGGAACGATGCTTCCGTAACATTGGAAGACGAATGTCCATGGATTGAGGATAGCAACGACGCATTAATGGTTGCCCAGAAGTTAGGAATTCCTTTTCAGGTGATTGATATGAGCGATCTTTATAAAGAACGTATCGTTGATTATATGTTCGATGAATATCAAAAGGGAAGAACTCCGAATCCTGATGTTTTATGCAACAGAGAGGTGAAATTTGACGTGTTTATGAAGACCGCAATGTCTTTGGGCGCAGATAAAGTGGCAACCGGACATTACGCTAGAGTAGATTCTACAATTGATGAAAACGGAAAAGAGATTTTTCATCTTTTAGCCGGAAAAGACAACAATAAAGACCAGTCTTATTTTCTTTGTCAACTAAATCAGGATCAGCTTTCTAAAGCATTATTTCCGATTGGGGAACTGACAAAACCTCAAGTAAGAGAAATCGCAAAAGAGATTGGTTTGGTAACTGCTGATAAAAAAGATTCACAAGGTTTGTGTTTTATCGGAAAAGTAAGTTTACCACAGTTTTTACAACAGCAGTTAGTTCCAAAAGAGGGCGAAATTGTAGAAATTTTCAAGGATTCGCCACTATTTTCTGTAGAAACTCCAGCTTTTTCTTCAAAAGAAGGAGAATTGGAATATTTAAGCAGAAAAATTAATTATAAAAAATCTGACGGAAAAGTAATAGGAAAACACCAAGGCGCTCAGTTTTTCACCATCGGACAAAGCAAAGGCTTAGGAATTGGCGGTCACAAAGAAAGCTGTTTTATTGTCTCCCGAGATATGGAAAACAATATCATTTTTGTTGGTGAAAGCCATAGTTTTCCGGGTTTGCATAAAAAAGCTTTAAAAATTGAAAATTCGGAATTGCATTGGGTGCGTGAAGATTTAAGGCTAAAAAATGGTGAATCAATGGAAGTTTTGGCGAGATTCCGCTACAGACAGGAACTCCAGAAAGCAACAATCTATCAGTTTGAAAATTCTTTTTTTGTAGAATTTAATGATCCACAATCAGCGATTGCCGAAGGACAATTTGCAGCCTGGTATATTGATGACGAACTTTTAGGAAGCGGAGTAATTTCGTAATATTATAAAAACGGCCTTTTTAAAGGTCGTTTTTGTTATTTTTGATGCAATATGGCTTAAAAAACATCAGAACTACTATTTCCACAATTAAGATCATTACTAAATAGCCAACTGGTTTCCCTAAATATATTCCTCGTATGAATTTTAATATTCCTAAAAATAGAATACTGATGAGAAAGTAAAATTCAACATTTGCACAATCTTTATTAAAAAATTTACTCACCAAAATCGATGCATAAATTCCTGTCAGAAGAATAAGATAAAACTGAAGGAAATATGGTCCTTTCAAGCTAATAGGATCAAAAGTGTTATGTTTTTTAAAAAGCCATAAAAAACTAAATACCATCGGAACTACATAAAAAGTCGTTTTTTTCATAACTTCTAGATTTCTTTTTAATCTCCACCTCCGCCACAACCTCCGCATCCACTGCCACAACTGCTTCCGCACGAGCTGCTGCATACAGATGAATTACCGCTGCAACTTCCTCCAGAACCGCCATCTCCCCCTTTTCTGTTGTTGTCTGAATCATCGTTTCCAAAAATTTTTGCTAAGAATGTAACTATAAAAAATAATATAGGAATGTAAAGCAGAAGTGAGATTGAATTTCCGTTTTCTGCACACGAGTTCAGGAGAAAAATACCGGAAAATCCTGAGAAAAATTTAAACCTTTCAAGCCATGATTTTCTCTTTTTCTGCAAATCTTTTCCTGGAAACCAAACCTCCTTTGGAACCTTTTCTTTAAAAATTTCTTCATAATTTTTTATAGTTTCCTGAAACCAGATTTCATGTTTTTCACTTTCGCAGATACCTCCACCTGAAGGATGATGATGAAGCTTTTGCTTTAAAATATTCGGGCAGAATTCTTCCCAGTAATTCTCAGTATATACAAGATGCAAATGCCACACTTTATCAACAAATTTACTTGGTGAAGCTCCATTAGGAAGTATACAGCATAGATATATAAATTTTTTATATTCCTGTATGGCTTTTGTTGTAAATTCTTCGGTCCAGTTTTCTTCTTTTGCAAGTTTTTTTGAAAAAGGGAACGTAATATTCGGTTGATCTAATGAGAAACTTTGAATTCGGTTCCAAAGGTTTTCGTCTTGTAAAATCATTTTTGCTTTCATATTTAAATTTTATCTTTACTCAAATATGGATTTAAAGTGAAATACAAAAGTCTTATAAAAATCTTTTTAGGATTTAAAATAACATTATATTCGTCTTATGAAAAAAGAAGACATCCTGCATCTTGAGAAATTAATGAATTTTTTAAGCATGCATTACTTAAAGAAAAACCATTGGAAAGATGTTTCTAAAACGGAATGGTCTTACATTGTTGCCGAAATTAATGATTTAATTGCCAACAGTAATTCAGAAAAAGGAATAAAAAAAGAACCTGAATTGTTAGGTTCAAATTATTTATACGAGCATCTTATTATCAATAAACTGAAAAAATATGATCAGAATGAAAATGCTGTAATCACTAAACCCAATTTGGCAAAATTAAGTCTGATTGTCAAAGTTTTAGGATATTCCAGTTATATTGAGTTTATCAATTCGAATACAGAAGCGTTCAATTTTAATGATTTGAGAATTGATATGGATAATGTAAAGCAAAATACAGAATTGCTCAATAAACTTGTCGGATGTTGGTATTCTTACAACCGAAACCTTCCGGAAAGCCCATCACAGGCGAAAGAAGACCGAATTTGGCGTTCGGCAACAGAAATTTACAAATCTGAAACGTCAGGGGAATATTTTATTGAACGCAGCGGCGGAGACCGTCACAAATATTTTGGGAAAGTAACAGCTTATTCAGATTATGTGTTTATTATTATGAACAGCAATACGTTTATCCGTCAAAGACATTTTATTTCAAGAATAAAAGATATCAAAGAAAAGCTTAAAAATCCGGAATATAAGCTGCATGAACTGCATTTTATAAGTACCTGTATCAGTTTCAACCAAGAGCCGATCGCTTTGTTTGAAATCTTTCAGAAAGCAGACCGGAAAACATTTATTTCAGACTCATTCAGCTATCCGATCGATAGCCAAGAGATCCCGAAATCTATTGTACAGCAACTTGAAGATACTGACTCTAACAGAATAGATTACAGATAATTAACTCATTTTTTTACTAAAATTAACCTACTAGCCAGTCTTTAAAATCTTTTACCCGATCTCGGCTTACGGTAATTTCTTCGGAAGGCTGAAAATTCAATTCTACCTTATAATTTGGTGAAGTATGAATATTTTTGATGTACTCAGAATTGATGATAAATTGCCTGTTGACACGGAAAAATTTCTTTTCTTCTAAAACTTCTTCAAGCTCATCGAGCGTAAAATCTGACGGATATGTTCGCTCGCTGGTTTGTAAATAAACGATTTTGTTTTCACTAAAAAAACAACTGACCTCATGCGTCTGAACAATCTTTAAATTGTAACCAATTTTCACCAGAATTCTAGAAAGCGTAGTTTTCTCTTTTTTAATTAACTGCTTAATTTCCTGCACATTTCCGGAGTTATCATCCGGTAGGAACGATTTGTATTTCTCAATCGCGCTGCTAAGATCTTCATCCAGAATCGGTTTTAATAAATAATCAATACTGTTGAGTTTAAAAGCTTTCAAAGTATATTGATCAAAAGCAGTTGTATAAATTATAAAAGCCTTTGTACGAATCTTTTCAAAAATATCAAACGATAGACCGTCTCCCAAAACAATGTCTGAAAATATCAGTTGTGGATGTTCATTATGTGTAAACCATTCTACGCCTTCTTCCACAGATTCTATCTTTGCAACAAGCTCAATTTCAGGAAATAAACTCAGCATTCTTTCAATTTTTCTTGCGGCAGGTTTTTCGTCTTCTATAATGAGCGTTCTGATCATGAGGTTCTTATTGGTTTAATCTGAAATAAAAATAATCAAATCTTTTGGCTTTTAAAAATTAATTGGTTTTTTAGTCTTCTTAAGTTCGTCTTCCAGGATTTTGTTTTCCCATTCATCATTTAAAACAAATAGTTTTACGGCTTTTACCGCTAAAATAATTCCCCAAATGGTAAGGATGATTGAGCCGCTAAAAACTGATCTTTCAAAATCTCCTGTTCGGTAAAAATTTCTAATCGTAATAATTACAGCAACAATTCCGAACCATAGAAGGTTTTTGTAGAATTTTTTTAGTTGTTGTGCTCTGTCGTAAGCCTGATTATATTTCATGTGGTAAGTTTTTAAATATTAATTAAATGATTTTTTGTTTCTTCTCTCCTCTTCCATCAACTGCTGTATTTTTTTCTCTTCCCAGTCTTTTCCTATTCCGAAAACGTTGGCTGCATGCGCTGCGATCCCGATTCCCCAACCTAACATCGGCCAGTAAAACCACAATTCGCTTGGAGATGTCAACAGATTAATCACCAGTAAAAAAGGAATTACAAGACAGTATGAAGTAAGATTTCCATAAAATCCTTTTAATTCTTTTACTCTTTTTGCTGCTTTCTCGTACGCGAAATTTTCTTTGTTGAATGATAAATTTTCCATAATATTCAATTTTAAATTTGATTTTATTCATTTTTCTTGAGTCAAATGTATGGCGGAAAACAACCTCATTTCAACTTTATATAACCGAACCGTCAGTTTTGCCGACTGAACAGCAAAAATCCCAATTCAAGCGAATCGGGATCTTTATAGAAGTTTATTTTCAATTAAAATATATAAGGAATCAGCTTTTTTGTTTTCTTCTGATATTCCAGATATTCATTTCCGAATTTCTGTAGTAAAGCCTGTTCCTCAACTTTGATACGGTACAAAAACCCTAAAAATGTCGGCACAAATGCTACAAATAGAGAAAGCCAATTATTTAGAAACAATCCTAATCCTAAAAAAGTGAGAAGCGCAAATGAGTAAGAAGGATGTCTAACATATTTGTAAAAACCTTCTTTTTTGATCTGATGATCTTCTTTAATAGCAACGTCTACCGTGAAAAATTTGCCCAGAGATTTTATAATTATCCAACGGAAGAATATTCCGGCAACAATTAAGGCTTCACCTAAATATAAAATCCAATACTGGTTTTTGATCTGAAAAGCCGTAAATCTCGAAATTAATACCGCAAAAAATACAGACGGAAGGATCACGATCCATAAAATATTAAGTGTCGACTGATCTTTTTTCTGGTCTTTTTCTCCGGATTTCAATTTTTGTTTGTAATAAATCTCACTCAGAAACCATACAGCAATAGAGATATAAACAACAGATACAGTGCATTCATTTTACTTATTTTTATTCATAAGTTCTTTAATTTTCTTCTCTTCCCAATCTTTGCCAAGAATAAAAGTTGGCAGAAAAACGCTGAGTCCGTGTGCTGCCAAACCAATTCCCCAAAAGAAAGGAAGGCTGATTAAATCCCAATCCCAAAAATTTTCTCCTTGCTCACGATCTATTGCTTTTGATGCAACGATAAAGACGTTTACACAAAAATATACAATGGCGTGAATGTAAAATCCTTTGATTTTCTTCATCCTTTTTTCCGCTTCTCTGTAACGGATTTCCTGTTCTCTCTTATTTTCCATAGTGATCTTTTTCTAAAATTTCTCTGATTTTCTTTTCTTCCCAACCTTTTCCGATCGTAAAAACACTTACTCCATGCGCTACAACGCCCATTCCCCAACCCAACATCGGCCAGTAAAACCAATAGCTATGCGGATTTGTAATTAAATTTAAAATCACCAAAGACGGAATAACAATACAGTAAGAAATCAAATTTCCATAGAAACCTTTGATCTCTTTTACCCGTTTTTGAGCCCTTTCGTATGCTTTATCTTCTGTGTCAATAGTGTGGCTTACAATATTTGGTTTTTCAGAAAGTATGGGTAATTTCACTTTAAAATAATCTTCAGATTTTTCAATGAAAACATTTTTCTTCGTTAGTAAAGAATACCGTTGAACGATATTTGCCAAGCCAATTCCTGCACTTTCTTTCATCTGTTCACGAATTTGCAGATTGTTTTCAATACATAGCGTATCATTTTCAGAAAAAACTTTAATTAATAAAGGTTTTGAAGATGTTGCAAAATTATGCTTGATGCAGTTTTCCAAAAGTAGCTGAAGGGAAAGCGGAACTACAAATCTTCGCATATCTTCATTTTTCACATTAAATTCAAAATCTACACTGTCTTCGAAACGTGTTTTTAATAATTGGCAATAAGTTTTTGCAAACTCAATCTCATCTTCCACCGTTACCAGTTCTTTATCCTTCTGCTCCAAAACATATCGGTAAATCTTTGACATTGAGGCTGTAAACTTCTGAGCCTGATTCGGGTTTTCATCGATCAATGAGCTTAATACATTTAAAGAATTAAAAAGAAAATGCGGATCAAGTTGATTTTTAAGACTTTCAAACTGAGCGTTGGCAGATTTTGCGATCAGTTTCTGCTCCACGACCTCTTTTCTGGAAGTTTTTTTAAGCTCATCCATGAAACCTTTGGCGTGAAGAAAAGCAGAAATCAGCAATGCGATATTAATCGTAAACCAATTGATAAAATTATATCTGCCAGAAAAATATTCTGGTGTAGAAACGGCCTTTTGAAAAACCACAAAATTCATGTAATTACAGAAATAAACCAGAATAGTATTGGCAATAAGTATCGACACAATACTGATTACAGCTCTCTTTGACGTTGCTTCAGACCATGGAAACCGTTTGTTCAGAAAATTGTTGATCAACCCGTTTCCTACTCCCAGAACGAAAGAATACATGAACGATATAAGCATGTTGAGCATAAAGTTCTCAACCGTTTTTTCATCAGTAAAAGCGAAAAAGAAGAAAAGCGATGTTCCCATCGAGATCCAGAATAATACGATAAGTTCTTTGCGTTTCATCTGTAGATAAATATTTTTGATTCATCCCAATATTCGGGAAAAGTGTTGCAATCGCTGAACTTTATTGAAATTAATACCTTAAAATCTTAGCGATAGGATGATTAAATTTAATGATTCAAAAGTAGACGAAATTATTTTCAGCGGAAAGTATTTGTTTACGAATGGTCATTTTTCATAACTCAACCGTGAAAAAACAAACCTTCCGGAGAAGGTTTGTCAGATTGCTTTATTTTGAAGTCTGATTCAAAAAGTATTCGGCTTCAGATTTTCCCCAATTCGGATCTATCTCTGTTTTTACTTTGTAAGAATTAAATTTTTCCCGAGCTAATTTAAAAAGTTCAATTCCTTTTTTCTGACTTCCGCCATATTGTTCAGGAGTGAAGTATACATCTTCAGCTTTGATTAAGGCAATTCTAGGATTATTCGGATCAAGTTTTTCTGCCGCGGCAAGTTGCTCTGTCGCTTTCATTCCATAAGTCATGTATCTTTCCATAGGATTGACCATCATTTTCAGAGAGTAAATCATTTTCTGCAACAGCTGCACTTCTGCATTATTATCAACCGTTTTGGCTTCATCTACATATTTCTGAGCCTGATCTGCAACCTCATCTAATCCCTGTACTTTGTTTTCTCTCATCAGAATTCTTCCTTTTTGAATATAGGAAAATGCGGCATAATAATTCGGCTGCCATTTTCCTTTTTCTTTGTCGGCAACTCTCTGAAAATCGTTGGCTAAAATCTGAAAATCTTCAGGCGTTTTGCAGATTTCGATTTTGGCAATTTTTTCTTTCATTACTTTTTCGTAAGTGTTCTGAGCGAAAGACAGTAGACTGAACAGAACTAAAGTAAAACTTAAAATTTGTTTTCTCATTGTTTTAATATTAAAGGGTTAAATTATATTTGAATTGAATTTAAAGATTATTATTGATAGCATCCTGCGTTCTATCGACCCCGAAACTGATGAACATTCCGACAAAAACAAAAGTATTGACCGGCGGAACAACAGCAGAACTTCGGGTTCCGTTTTGCGAAAAATTATAGCCATACACATTTTTATTTCCTAAAACATTCGAAATACTTATCACAAATATGGTAAATGCTTTCGCGTCTTTTTTACCAAGATTCGGAAGATAATTGAAGCTTAGGTTTAACGCATTGTAATCTTTTAATTTTCCTTGCGTTCGCGGATAATTTACGTTTTCATCATTTATTTCTTTCGTAATAATATCATAATAAGGTCGTCCTTTAGCGTAAGTGTATGAAAGGTTGATCCCTGTTTTCCATTTCGGGATGAATCTTTTTGCGACTGCAGAAATGGTGTGTTCGGAAGCAAAATTCGGTTTTAAACTGAAAGGATAATTCAGGAAATCTCGTTTGGAATCCAGAAAAGAATAGCTGATCCAATAATCAATATTTTCAAATGTTTTTTTGTCTCTCCAAAACACTTCCAGACCTTTTGCAAAACCATATCCATTATTGTTGAAGGCAGCCTGAACCTGCTGATTCTGATCTGCATTGGGAACAATATTCTGTGTTTTTATCAGTTCGTCATATTTCTTGTAAAATGCTTCAAACCTCAAACTTCTACCTTCTGTTGATCGCTGAACCTGAAAAATAAAGTGCTGCGATTGTTGAAAATCTAGTTTTGCAGAAGAGTTAATGTATTTACTTTCAGGGCTTTGAAAGAACAAACCGTAGGCGAAAGAAGTTGTCCAGTCTTTTGCCAAACGATAAGCCAATGCAAAACGCGGCGCGATGTTGGTTTTATTTAAATAAGATGAATTTTCTGCTCTCACTCCAATTTTTGCTGACAAATGATTGCTGAAACCCAAATCTGTTTCCACAAAAGCAGCAGAAATAAGATCACGATAATTTTTATTGATTTCACCGAAGTTGAGCTTTTCATTGGCGTGATTTACTTCAAAACCACCACGCAAAGCACTTATTTTATTGATCTTTCTATCGACAACTGCTTTAAGATTGATATAATTTCCGGTATTCAGTATTTGTGATTCACCACTTTCTGCATTATTTGTTTCTGTCGAAAATTTTAAATCTGATTGATTGTAAGAGTAAGAAGTTCCCGCATTCAGAAGATATTTCCCGAATTTCTGTTTGAAAGAAAGGTTATGATAGGTAGTTTTTCCTTTCAGTTTTACCAAAGCAAAATTATAATTTGGCTCTAAACTTTCGTTTTTTACGCCCATTGTATTGGTGTCAAACATTCCGTAATATTTGATAAAACCGCCGGAGTTCGTCTTTAATCTAAAATTCATATCTCCGTTGAAACCTTGCGGAGCATTGATAAAATCTGTATTGAAGTTTAAAATTTCTTTCATCAGATTTAGATTAGAATATCCTACAGAAGCTCCGTAAGAAGAATTTTTGTTATTGCTTAATTTCTGAAAACTTCCATTAAAAAAAATAGGAGAAACACCAAAATCGTAAGAACTCTGATCCGGAAGATCTACACTTTCGAGCATCAAAGCTCCAGACAAAGCCTGTCCGTACAAGGCAGAATAGCCGCCACTTGAGAAAATGTTTCCTTTAAAAAGTGATGTATTGAAACGATCTCGTCCCGCAATTCCCGGAACAGAGCTGGAGAAATAATTGTTGATCAAGCTACCATCCATAAAAATTTTAGATTCTGTTCCGGTTCCACCACGTACAAATAATCCTTCGGTTTCGCCCACCTTCTGAACGCCGGGAAGAAAATTTAAAGCCGAAGAAATCTGTCCATTTGCTCCTGCAGTAGTGTAAATGTCGATCGGCGTCAGCAAAGCCGTTGCTCTTTTTTTGTCACTAGCTTCGATTGATCCTGCGGAAACTACGACTGCGTCGATTTCGTTGATCTGTTCCTTTACTTCTGCGTTGATCGTTTGATCCTTGTCATCAATATTAATTTCCTTTTCAATTTCATAATATTTTACATGACTAAATGTTAACTTTTGTGCACCTTTTTCAGAAGTTTCGAAAGAGAAACTTCCATTTGCACCGGTTGTTGCGCCGTCGTAAGTGTCTTTTAATGTTACATTTACCTCAGCAATTCCTTTATTTTTAAAAGTTACTTTTCCTGAGATTTTCACTTGGGCAAAATTCAAAACAGACAAAAAAAGGAATAGAGCAAATATTATTTTTTGAAAAATCGAGTTCATTTCTATAAGTTTCAAGCAAAATTAGACAGGATGCATCATATCTCTTAATTTATTGTACCGAATGGTCATATTTTTGCTCTGAATGGAGGATAATCACTAAATTTAATTCTATGAAATTCCAAACACTAACATTATTGGCTGGTTGCGCCCTATTTGCTGCGTCTTGCAGTACAAGTAAAACGTACAACATTTTAGCAAAAAGCGGAACGCAGACCGGCGGAACTGCAAAGTTTACGCAAAAAGGAAATGATGTTGTAATGGATCTTGAGGTTACGAATCTTACACCGGGAACTCATGCCGTTCACATTCATGAAAAAGGCGATTGCTCTGCTCCTGACGCAACTTCCGCGGGAGGACACTGGAATCCGGGAAAGCATGATCATGGAAAATGGGGAACCGGAAGTTTTCATATGGGAGATATCGGTAATCTTGAAGCCGATCAAAACGGAAAAGCCAAACTGACTTTTAAAACTGACAAATGGTGCCTGGAATGCGTAGAAGAGTCGAAAAATATTATAGGCAAAGGAATCGTGATCCACGCAGGAAAAGATGACTTTATGACCCAGCCAACGGGGAATGCCGGAGGAAGAGTCGGGTGTATAGAAATTAAATAATTTATTTTCACTTAATCAAAAAATCGACGCTAATTTCGATTAGCGCCGCTTTTTGATAGTGAATTTTATCCTTTAGATTTCATTTCAGCAATGATATTCATCGCTTCCTGAAGGTAAGTATCTTTCTTTAAATTTTTGATCCACATTTCAGATTTTTTCTTGAATGCTTCATCTTTTTTCTCTCTTTCGATTTCTGCCGGATACATTGAGAATTTCAATCCGTTTTCAAATTTTGTTAAAGCTTTGAATTTCTCAATTTGAGCTTTTCTCTGCTTCATCAAATCATTGAATTTATTGATATTCAAAGTGATGGTTTCTTCTTTATCCAATTGCTCTCTCCATTTTGCTGATTCCAGTAATAGTTGATAATTTTTATTATTTGCCATTCTGTCGTTGCTTGATTTCTCTAAAGTTTTAACATCAAAATAACTCAATTTCTGATAATTAGAACTAGGAATTTTGTCCCAAGCTAAAGCAAAATCATCATATCTTTCACCAACTTCTGCATAAGTAAAGAAATCTTCCATTCTGATATCTGAAACAATCCCTTTTCTTTGGTTTGACTCACCACTTATTCTGTAGAACTTCTGAATCGTCAGTTTTAAAGATCCGAAATCATCTTCAGTATTTAAAAATCTGTTTAAGTCCACAAAAGTCTGTACCGTTCCTTTTCCGAAAGATTGCGGCGAACCAACAATGATTCCTCTTCCGTAATCCTGCATTGCACCGGCTAAGATCTCTGAAGCTGAAGCCGAAAGTTCGTTTTGCATAATTACTAAAGGACCCGTCCAAACCGGAGTTTCCTGCTTGTTTTTTAAAGTCTGTATTTTTCCGTTACCATCTTTTACCTGAACGTAAGGTCCTGCATTCATAAACAATCCCATGATATCACCAACTTCTGTCAATGAACCACCACCATTATTCCTAAGGTCTAAAACAATTCCTTCAATTCCCTGAGCTTTCAGTTTTACGATTTCGTTTTTGATGTCATCAGAAGCATTTCTTCCTTTTTCATCCTCAAAATCTGCATTGAAACTTGGTAAATTAATGAATCCGTATTTTTTTCCGTTTGGAGAATTTACAATAATACTTCTTGCGAAAGTATCTTCAATTGCCACTTCTTCACGAAGCATTGTCACCTCAACAATCGTTTTATCTTTTTTCTGAACCGTCAAAGTAACCGGAGTTCCTTTTTCACCTCTGATCAGTCTTACCGCTTCGTCAGAAAGCATTCCAACTACATTTACGGCATCTTCATTAGGTTTAGATCTTACTTTAAGAATTTTATCACCTTCAGAAAGTTTCTTCGATTTCCATGCCGGTGCACCAATTGTCAACGCTCCTAAGAATAGATTTCCTTTTTTCTCCTGAATAATTGCACCGATTCCGATTACTTTTCCTTTAAACTGAGTATCAAAATCTTCTTTATCTTTTGGTGAATAATAATTCGTGTGCGGATCAAAAACTTCTGTGTAAGCATTCATATAGACTGTAAACCAATCCATTTTCTTTCTCTTTTTAAATCTGGTAAAAGTTTCTTTCACCAAATCTTTCACCTCATCCGTTGCCTTCGTCATTTTTTGCTGAGGAGAAAGCATTTCAAGTTTGATCGTATCTTTCAGTTTAAATTTCTGAACAGAATCTTTCTTTTCTTTCTGAGCTTCTTCTTTGCTGTTCATCGATTCAATTTCCTGAAGAATATTGTATTTGATGAATTTTTTCCACTCGTTATACTGTTCCTGCTTGTCTTTAGGAACATTTTTAAGTTTGGCTTCTAAAGTTAAAGTCTCGTCTTCTTCCAAATTGATTGGTTTGCTGAAAATATCCTGTGTGATTTTATCAATCTCATCAACTCTTTGGTACAATCTGTCAACCGTAAGTTTATAGAAAGAAAGATCGCCCAAGTTCAAATAATCATCAAGCTTCGTTTCGTGCTTACCAAATTCTGTCATGTCCGACTGCAGGAAATATCTTTTTCCGGGATCGATCATCTCAAAATAATGTTTGTAAACATCTTTTGAATACGCATCATTGATAGGTTTTGGGCTGTAATGTAAGTATGAAAGAGTGTTTTTAACGCTCACCATTATCGTCTGCATTTTCTCATCGTCATTCTTTGGCGAGTTGAAACAAAACATAAGACTTGTTAATGGAATAAGAAGTAGAAATTTATTTAGTTTAAAATTTTTCCACATAAATCTGTATTGTATATAATATTAAGTTTAAAAAAATCATTTAATAAGTAGCATTTCTTAAATGACTGTTACAAACTATCAAATTTAATACCTTATTTATAATTATCAATTAGTTTTAAGTATTTTTGTTAAAATTTAAATTTTTTATGGAAAAGCCTCTTATTCTGGTAACCAATGATGATGGAATTACTGCTCCCGGTATCAGAAATCTTGTAGAATTTATGAACGAAATCGGTGATGTAATTGTGGTAGCTCCCAACTCGCCCCAAAGCGGAAAAGGTCACGCCATCACCATCAACTCTACTTTAAGCTTTGAAGAAGTACACTTGGATGGTCCTCAAAAAGATTTTTCATGCAGCGGAACTCCTGTTGACTGTGTAAAAATGGCTTTAGATAAAATTCTTCCGAGAAGACCAGATATTGTGGTTTCAGGGATTAATCATGGTGCGAATTCTTCAATTAATGTAATTTATTCAGGAACAATGTCAGCTGCTGTGGAAGGCGGTGTAGAAGGTCTTCCTTCCATTGGTTTTTCACTTTTAGATTTCAGTTGGGAAGCAGATTTTACACAGGCAAAAGAATATATTCAGAATATTGTAAGAAAAACTCTGGAAAACCCTATGCCTAAAGGTGTTGTTCTCAATGTAAATATTCCGAAACTTTCAAAAGAAGAAATTAAAGGAGTTAAGATTTGCAAGCAGGCCAATGCAAAATGGGAAGAAAGTTTTGACGAAAGAATTAATCCGCATGGTAAAAAATATTACTGGTTAACCGGTTATTTCAACAATATGGATGAGTCTGAAGATGCTGACGAAACGGCTTTGGCAAACGGATATATTTCTATTGTTCCCGTTAAATTTGATATGACGGCATATGAGTATATGAATACGCTGAATGAAGTGATGAAGTTTGATTAAAACTAGAAGAAAAGCGTAGAAAATTATTCTCACGCTTTTTTTATTGCTTCTGTTCTTTTGTCTTGAAACAAAAGAACCAAAAGTTCAAGACTTGGAACTTGAAGGCTAAAAATTTAAAAATAATCCTAAAATTCCCAAACTTGCGCGAATTGATGTTTAGTTTTTCAATTCAGAATTTGTTTCGCGCTTCGAACAGTGAGAATTTTTAACGGATTATTTTTAAATTTTCTTAACGCTTCAAATTCCTATGTCGTAATTGAATAAAAAAATCATGAATTCTTTTTTGAAAAATCTGTGTAAATCTGCGAGATTTGTGGGAATTTTGCATTTACTTTATTCGAATTTCCTGTTTCTCAACTCATCTGCATAAACTTCTAGAACACCTTTTCTTTTAATAAAGTCATAGTAATAAAACTTATTATCAATTTTAAAGCAATAATTTTCAGATCCTATAGAAACTTTGACTAAAGAATCTTTATTTATTTTAAAATTAAAAAACTGAATATTGCGATCATCATATAATTCATTGTCTATAAACTTGTTCACAATTTGATCTTCATATTTTATTTGAATTGTATCTTTAATTCCTGAACGAAAAACAAAGGAAAAATTCTGCTGTTTAATGTTATTTTTCTTCCCGTTATAAAAAATTTTAATCGAATCTCTTCCACAAGAATTTTCAATATTTTTAAATGCAATACGACTTGTACACGAAATCACACACAAAAAAATCAAAGCTATAAAAAGGCTATTCTTCAATTTAATTAACATTAAAACAAAACCTTATCTTCTTTCCTCAATTCCTCAAGATATTTTATTTTATCATCTCTGTAAAATAAATTCATCGTCTCGAAAGGGATCATTTTCAGATCTTTATTCACAATATGAACACATGATTTTTTCACAGCACGAACATCAAAATCGTGTGCATCCATAAAATTCATGATGATAATTCTGAACAAGTTATCATAATCTAAATTGGGTGCGGAAACTTCTGGCAGACAACACAATAACTGATTTACTTTAGGCTGAACCTGATCTACAGAAATTCCGGTGCTGAAAATATCTAAAAGCTGCATCTGCAAACCTTCATCCTGTTCGTAAACAATCGTGTTTTTCGTCTCATTATTCAGCAAATCAGCAGGGTTAATATATCGTGTTAAAGGAATTGTTTCACCTTCCAGCTTCAAAATGTAACCCATCGCCAAAGAATCAGGATTACACGGAACCGGAATAATATCGTCTCCATTCAAAAGTGGAAACTGGTTTAAAATTTCCTGTCGAACTTCTGTTAACGTAATTTTTTCATGTGCAGAATCTTCTCTGTTTCTTCCTGCAACTTCTACAGGCTGAAAAGTAATTCCGCGGACGCATTTCTGTTTTAAAGCAAAATCAATCAGCTTACCTATCTCATCAATGTTTTTCCCTTTCTGAAGAACGATGACCAATGTTGTGGAAAGATTTAATTCATTTAATTTTTCCAAAGCTTTCATGCGGACATTGGTAAGATCTTTTCCTCTGAAATCTTCCAAAACTTCAGGTTTAAAAGAATCAAACTGAAGATAAATTTCAAATTCCGGAGCATATGTAGCCAATCTTTCTGCAAAACCTGGATCATTCGCAATACGGATTCCGTTGGTATTGAGCATCAAATGTTTTATAGGTTTTGTCTTGGCAATATCCATAATTTTGAAAAATTCAGGATGAATGGTCGGTTCGCCACCACTGATTTGAACAACATCCGGTTGACCTTCATTTTTAACAATCGTATCAAACATGGCTTCAATCTGCTCCAACGTTCTGTGACTTCCGTAATGTGGCGAAGACATCGCATAGCAAGTTGGGCAAGTCAGATTACACCGGTCTGTAACCTCAACAATCGACAGACAACTGTGCTGCTCATGATCTACGCATAGACCGCAATCGTAAGGACAGCCATATTCGACATCAGTTCCAAAATGAACGGGCATTTCTGAAGCTTTATTGTAATTTCTGATGTTTTTATAATACTGAACGTCGGAAGCAATCATCGTTTTAAAAAAACCATGATCCGGACATCTTTTGGTCATAAAAACCGCTTCGTCTTCAATGATAATCTTCGCTCCTACTCTTTTCAGACATTCCGGACAAAGGCTGATGGTATAATCGTAATAGGTATAATTTCTTACTGGCATATTTTCAATTTTTTACATTCCCCCGCAAACGGCTCCGCTTATCAATCCGCAGATTAACATTGATATGAGCATCGTCGTCCAGAATTGACCTCTGGAAAACTTTCGTCCATCTTTGCTCTCATAAATCAGCTTTACAAAAACGGTTATCACTAATGATACAACGGCAGCTACACCAATAATCATCAGAATAATCATAGCTACGAGACCTTCTAATCCGCCAACTTCCAAAAGTGTAAGCATTTTCATAATGTAATTGTGTTTTTAGGTTGAATTAAATTTCTTTCGGTTTTTAATACATAAATATAATAAATAATCATTGAAAGACAGACTATTTGAATTGTTCCGAGATTTCCGATGATGTCAATTTTAGGTTTAATAAAATCAAGTAAAAATCTTAATGAAAAGTAGCTCAGCATGAACAGTTTAAATAAAAATCCAGATACGTATTTGTTTTTCCGGCCGATCATTTTTAATTCAAACCACATGAAGATTAAAAAAGCGATTTCGTACAGTGCAACAGGATGTCTTAAATATTCATCACCGAGATGCATTCCGAAGACCGAATTTGTTGGCAACCCATACGTTTCCTCATGAACTCCTGTGAGAAAACAACCGACTCTGCCAATGATGATGGCTAGAATTAAAGGAAATACAATTAAATCGCCTGTACTTTCTTTATGACCGACAATCTTTTTTGCAATTTCAACCCCAATTAATCCAAAAGCTAAACCACCAACAATCGTATTATTAGTCCAGAATCTTTTAAAACTAAAATCTCCAAATAATACTGCGGGATTTTCTAGATTTCCGATCAGCTTTGAACCCAATAATGCGCCAGCTGTAGCACCAATAAGAACTGCAGCAGAAATTCTGAATGATAATTTCTCAGGTGATTTTCTTTTCAAATAAAAATAATATCGCATCCCTAGAAATATTCCTAAGGTTTCAAAAACAGGATGTGCGAGAACAGTTTTGCCGAAAATCTGAAATGTAACAGGAAAATCCATGATTTCAAAAGTAGTATATTTAAGATTAATTATTAATTTTAATTTGTAAATACTTAAATCATTCACAAAATGCGTATAGAAAATGATATAAAACTGGGTTTTAAAGACGTCATGTTCAGACCGAAACGTTCAACTTTGAAATCAAGATCCGAAGTAGATCTCAACAGAGAATTTACATTCCTTCACACCAAAAAAAAGTGGAAAGGCACGCCAATTATTGCTGCCAACATGGATACCGTTGGAACTTTTAAAATGGCCGTAGAATTGGCAAAAGATAAAATCATCACGGCAATTCATAAACATTACACCGTTGAAGAATGGAAAGAATTCCTTGACAGTCAGGAAGAAAGCATTCATCAGTACATCGCTCTAAGTACGGGAACGGGAAAGGCAGATGAGGAAAAAATAAAAACGATTTTGAGCAATCATCCTCAGATTCAGTTTTTATGTATTGACGTGGCAAATGGTTATTCCGAACATTTTGTACAATTTGTGAAGAAAGCCAGAGAAGATTTTCCTGATAAAATCATTATTGCAGGCAACGTGGTAACTGGTGAAATGGTGGAAGAACTTCTACTTGTGGGCGCAGATATTATAAAAGTGGGGATCGGGCCGGGATCGGTCTGCACAACGAGAGTAAAAACCGGCGTTGGTTATCCGCAACTTTCTGCCATCATCGAATGTTCTGATGCAGCTCACGGATTGAAGGGTCACATCATCGCGGATGGCGGTTGCAAAGTTCCGGGAGATGTTGCTAAAGCTTTTGGCGGCGGGGCAGATTTTGTGATGCTCGGCGGAATGTTTGCGGGGCATGACGAAAGTGGCGGCGAAATGATTGAAGAAAACGGAAAGAAATTTAAACTATTCTACGGTATGAGTTCTAAAACTGCAATGGACAAACATTCCGGAGGTGTTGCCGAATATCGTGCATCAGAAGGTAAAACAGTAAAAATAAAATATAAAGGTTCGGTAGCAGAAACAGTAAAGGATATTTTGGGCGGCGTGAGGTCGACCTGCACCTATGTAGGCGCACCCACTTTGAAAGAATTATCAAAAAGAACGACTTTTATAAGAGTTCAGGAACAGGAAAATCAGGTTTTTAATGACTGATTTTCAATGCTTCAAAAATAAACAATAAAATTTTCAAATTGTTGAAAGTCCCTGTAATAAAGGTCTTTTACAAGTAGAGGGTTTATTGAGGGGTAAAGAATTTGCTGATTTTTTTTATTTTCTTTCTATTTGCAACTTCAAATGAAACACAAAAAACACAAATGACGGAAGAAGTCTCCTCCGAATATTTTAATCCTTCCGGAAAAAAGTATTCGGAGTTTTTTTTAACTATCTGTTTTTCTACAGCAGATCACTCAAATTAACGGTTTTTTAGCTATCGAGATTTTCTATTCTGTACTCTCAAACCACTTTTTCATGTATCTTTTTATTTTCGGAATATTTAAAAAATCATAACCATATTTTAATTTTATTTAATTAAATGTGATGATTGCAACGATTAACAACTGATTACTTCCGATAAAATTCCTGCCGATGAATTTGCTAAACTTAGGATTTTCTAAGTTTGAAAAAATATTATCGATAATATAAAATTTAGAACTAAATTTATCTCTTCTAAGAGATTTTTAAAAAACCACACAGATGACTTTAAAAATAGATGCTGCCGCCGAAAAATGTCAAATAAATCTAATTTGATGACTCATGAAAATGAATATTTTTTAATCAATTGTTGTGTGCAAATAAGTAGCATGAAGAGATCTGTCTATAATCAATTTCAAAAGGTTTTTTTACTGATTATTTTATTTTCAGGCTCATTCACTTTTGCACAAAATAATTCTTTGGAGCAGAAAAAGATCGATCAGTTAATCTCACAGACCAACCGACTTAATCTTGATGGAAAAACTGATGAAGTCTTAACCTCATCAAGACAAATTATTACCCTTTCTGAGTCATTAAAATACGAAAAAGGCCTTTCCTACGGATATTATTATTTGGCATCTTATTTTTACGACAATGCAAAGTTTCGGGAGAGCGTACAAAATGCGAAAAAATCTAAGCAATACAAAAAATATCTTACTGGCGACAAAACCCATTCTGCGAGAATCTCAGCACTATTGGGAGGAAACTATCTTTTACTTGAATTATACACGTTGTCCTCTAAAAACTATCGTGAAAGCATTGATATTCTGAATAGTAAGTCAAAAAAAAACACGACAGATTCTCTGACGGAAAGCGCTGCCTTTTCTAATTTAAGTTATCTTTTTCAGAATATCAATATGCCGGATTCGATGTATTATTATCTTAAAAAAGAAAAATCTATTCTCAAAAAGATAAAATTTAAAGATGCATACATCGAAAACGGGTGCTCTTGCCTAGGTTTTGGGAATTACCACCTCAATCAAAGCAAGACCGATTCTGCACTGTATTACTATAATAAATCTTTAGAATTTTTCAGTGGAAAAAAACATCCGTGCAAAATTGAATCTCTTATAGGTTTGGGAAATCTTTATACCTATCAAAAAGATTATGAAAAAGCTCATCAATATTACAACACTGCACTGAAAAGCTTTGAACAAAATAATTTTCCTGATATACAGAGTGAGTTGTTTAAGAAGATATCAGAACTCTATATTTCGCAAGGTAACGCGGCAGAAGCAAAAAAATACAACGATCTATACCTCAAAGTGCAAAATGAGCTCGATGGCCGTAAGAAAAAAGAGCGCGACTATGTTCTGAATGAGGTGATGAAAGAAGAAAGAGATCAGCACGATGCAGAGGTGAGAGAAACCCAGATCTTCACAATTCTGATTGTAGCTTTTTTTATTCTGGTCACTTTTTTCATTATTTATTTATTAAAAAAATCTAAATCTAAAAACCAGAAAGCACTGAAAATCACAAAACAGTTGCGTTCTGAAAAAGCAGTACAGGAAAAAGAAAAAGGACTTCTAAAACTTCAGGTAAATGAAGCTTTTGATGACGTGCGAAAACTTGCCAAAGAAAATAGCCCTGTGTTTTTTACAAGATTTCAGGAAGTTTATCCGCATTTTACAGCAAAAATGTTAGCGATCAATCCGAAATTTAAAGTGTCTGAACTCACTTTTGCTTCGTATATATATTTAGGATTTAGTACAAAAGAAATTGCAGATTACACTTATAAAGCGGTAAAAACGATAGAAAACAACCGATATAATTTCCGCAAAAAACTTGAGATATCACCTGAAAAAGATCTTCAGATCTGGCTTAGAAATTATATTGATTCTGAATAACAAAAAATCCCTTTCATTAACTCATGAAAGGGATTGTATTTGGTGATTTTTAATCTTAAGTAAGCATTCCTCCGTCTACATTCAGAACCTGCCCGGAAATGTAAGAAGACATTTCGCTTGCGAAGAAAACACACGCGTTGGCAACATCTTCCGGCTGTCCGCCTCTTTTCAACGGAATTCCGTCTCTCCAGTTTTGCACTGTTTTTTCATCCAGAGCGGCTGTCATTTCAGTTTCTATAAATCCTGGCGCAATTGCGTTGCAACGAATATTTCTTGAACCTAATTCTAACGCCACAGATTTGGTAAAACCAATAACTCCGGCTTTTGAAGCGGCATAATTTGCCTGTCCTGCATTACCTTTCACACCCACCACGGAAGTCATGTTGATAATAGAGCCGGATTTTGCTTTCATCATCGGCTTGATAACGGCTTTAGTAAGATTGAATACAGAATCTAAATTAACCTTAATGATCGTATCCCAATCGTCTTTAGACATTCTCATCAGCAGGTTATCTTTTGTAATACCTGCATTATTGATCAAAATATCAATTTTGCCAAACTCGGCCATCACTTCTTCTACCAATTTTTGCGCTGCATCGTAATCTGACGCGTCAGACTGATACCCTTTGATCTGCGTTACAGAACTCAAAGCAGTTTCTAATTCTTTTGCTTTTTCTACAGAACCGGCATATGTGAAAGCCACTTTAGCTCCGTGTTGAGCAAAAATTTCGGCAATTCCTTTTCCGATCCCTCTTGTAGCTCCGGTAATTAGCGCTACTTTTCCTTCTAATAGTTTCATATATATAATGATTTATCTCTTATAATCAGTTTGAATGAGCAAAGATATTATTTATCTTAAATAATTTCAGGATAAATAAGTCAATCAGGAATTACTTTCCCGAATTATTCACGATCAAAACGATCTCTCCTTTTAGAGTTTTGCTTTTAGAAAATTCAATTAATTCATCGATTGTACCTCTTTTTGTTTCTTCGAATTTTTTTGAAATTTCACGGCTCAGGCTCGCCCTTGTATCTTCTCCAAAAAACTCCTTGATCTGCTCTAAAGTTGTATTGATTTTGTGCGGACTCTCATACAGAACAATCGTCTTTTTTTCTTCAGCCAATTGCTTCAGCTTTGTTTGTCTTCCTTTTTTTGGAGGGAGAAAACCTGCAAACAGAAATTCGTTATTGGGTAAACCTGAGACCACCAAAGCCGGAATCAATGCGGTTGCACCCGGAAGGCAAATCATTTCAATATGATTATCAGAGCCTGCTTTTGCCAATAAGTAGCCAGGATCTGAAATTCCGGGAGTTCCGGCATCTGTAATGATGGCGATATTCTGACCGCCTTGAAGATCTGCAATCACCTTTTCTGTCGCCGTGTGCTCGTTATGTAAATGATAAGACTTTAAGGGTTTTGAAATTTCGTAATGCTTCAGCAGCACTCCGGAAGTTCTTGTGTCTTCACACAAAATATAATCGACTTCTTTCAGCACTTTTATCGCTCTGAAAGTCATGTCTTCAAGGTTCCCGACGGGTGTGGGAACGAAGTATAGGATTCCACTCAAAATTATAAGAATTTATTTTCTACCAATATCCAAAGTCTCTGTGCATATTCATCAACTTTATTCCATTTTCTATCGTAATAGAGATCGCTCAAATACTCTTTGGCTTCTTCCAGATTTCGACATCTGTTGAGCTCTGCAACAGCATGATTAAGATCCGTTTGACTTCCTCCGAAAAGAAGTTTTGTAAAAGCCATTCTGTCGTTTAGATCTAGCCTGAATTCTGGTTTTTGTTTTTCTGCCTCCATATATTCAGTAGGAATATTTGTTTTCAGAATGCTTCCGCTATCCTCTTTTGCGATCTGTGAAGGTTTCTCCTGAGAAATTTCCTTAGCTAACGGATCATCATCAAATAAAGTCTGAATCGTTTTTAAACCTTTAATATTCGCCAGTCTTATCTTTTTCTCCCGTTGATACGCCTCAAGATTTTCGAAACTTTCATCGGATGCAGGATTTTCTTTTTCGATGTCTGACGAAGGTCTGTCGATATCAACTATTTTTCTTCGGTCAGAATCATCAGTTTCCAAAGCATTTTCTTTAGTTTCAACATCTTCTGTATCGCGTTTTAGTTCTGTAAGAATATTTTCTACGTTAGAATTTTCAGTAATAATTTCGTCTTGCTCGTAATTAAATTCTTCAGAAACAGATTCTTCTTTAATATCTTCAATCAAAACCTCGTTATGAGATTTTTCTAAATCAAACATACTCTCAATTTTCTCTGTAGAACCTTCGTTTACTTTTTCAGATTCAAAATTATCCTGAATTTGCTCTTCTTCGTCAAAATCGTTCGAAGCACTTTCCTCAGAAATCTCATTTTCAAATTCTTCAATTTCATTTAACTGATTACTAAAAATTGTTTCTTCTTCAGTTACCTTTTGGTCGAATATCTCTTCGTCGAGATCATCTTCCTCGGGAACAGAATTTTCTAAAATTCTTTCCTCATCTACGAAACTAAGGACTCCATCTGTTTTCTCAGAAATTTGTTCTTCGTCGATTTCATCCAGTTGATCATCAAAAGAACTATCATCATTCACAATTTCTGTACTTAAATTATCCTCAACCTCATTTTCTGAAGATAACTCTGAATTTTCAGCAGTTGTTTCTTCCGCAGCAAGACTCACCAAATTTTCGTGGAACTCATTTTCCTCAATTTCTGTAAGCTGATGATTGAAGATTGCTTCTTCCTCAGTTTGATTATCCGGAGTATTGTTTTGGCTCTCAAAAATATCGTTCTGATCATTTTCTTCTTGCAGGACAGCAGTTGAGAAATCTCCCGATTCGTCGCTTGATTCGCCCGAAGAAGTAACTGAAAGTTTAGAAAACTGCACGTCATCTTTTTGATAATACTCAAGTTTTGAGTTCAAAAGCTTTAAAAATGAAATTCTGTCTGCAAGATCATCAATAAGATTTTGCTTAGAAAGTAGCTCGTCAACGTTGTTTATTTTGTCTAAAATACCAATGATATATTTAGATTCAAAAAAAATCTTTTCCTGTAAATCTTGGATGTTCTGCATAGAAGAATCTTATTAAAATTGCTTACTTTTGATCTTAAAATATTACGGCTAAAATAACAAATGTTTTTAGAAAATACAATTAATCATTCCAAACAAAGCGGTTGGATGGAAGTTATTTGTGGCTCAATGTTTTCCGGAAAAACCGAAGAGTTGATCCGAAGACTGAGAAGAGCAGAAATGGCGGGTCAGAATGTAGAAATATTCAAACCAAAAACAGATACAAGATATTCTGATGAAGATGTCGTTTCTCACAATAAAAATAAAATCCGAAGCACCGCAATCGAAAATCCTGATGAAATTCTTCTTTTAGGGTCAAATTGCGATGTAATAGGAATTGATGAAGCACAATTCTTTGACGAAAGTATCGTTGAAGTAGCTAATCAATTGGCAAACAACGGAATAAGAGTTGTTATCGCAGGTCTGGATATGGATTTTCTCGGTCGCCCTTTCGGGTCAATGCCAAATTTGATGGCAACTGCGGAATATGTGACTAAAGTTCATGCAATTTGCAAAAGAACAGGAAATCTTGCCAACTATTCTATGAGAATTTCTGAGGGAAATAATCTTGTAGAACTTGGTGAAACTGAAAGTTATGAAGCGGTGAGCCGCCGTGTTTTTATAGATGAAGTGCTTTCTAAACAAAAATAATGATTAATTTGGATTAATTTTTAAAGTTGTAATTGATCCATTTTAAAAAAAACACTTAAAAATTTACGGAGAAAGGTACCAATGAAATATACAGTAAACGAAATTGCAAACATTACCAATGCGAAAGTGATTGGAGATAAAAAT